>CAZCLY010000001.1:0-333329 GCA_964499635.1 uncultured Gemmatimonadota bacterium
GCATGTGTTAGGCACGCCGCCAGCGTTCGTCCTGAGCCAGGATCAAACTCTCCATATGAAGTAGTTTGGTGGTACGGTCCGTCGAACGGTGCCGTACGCAAACCTGGTGAACGCCTTTGATCCGGGACTCGCGTCCCGGTCGCGTTCGGAGATTACACTTTGATTTCCCATCGGGCCGCGGGAAGTGATGCCCACGACCCTCGATCGGGCCCACACGTCACTCACGCTTGCTTGTCAAATAGCGGGTCGCGCCGGTAGCGCGCCTTCCTCGACGCATCGAAGGCGCGACCGTCCCGCGCCCGGGGGCGCGGCCACCGCGCGACGCGTCCGCAAGGACGCCACCGCACGGGAGCCCGAAGTCTACTACGGGGAGCACCATCTGTCAACGTGGATGGGCGCGCCCGGAATCCCCCTCAGGGGGCGATCGGCATCATGATGTGCGCGTACGGCGTACCCTTCCACATCACCCAGGGTCCGCCGTTGTCCGGATCCGTGGACAGGCCGTCCAGATCGGCCGCGTTCGGGACGATCACCATCACGTGGGGGCCGCTGTGCACCCACGCCTCCCCGGCCGCGGGCTCGGTGGCCCAGGGGTCCGTGTTGCTCGCGTCCGTGCCGCCCTGGAGCATATACGCGAGCCCGACTCGATCGATCGACACCGGACCATGTGTCTGCCAGGCGGCGGCCCACTGCATCCACGCCTCGTCGAGGCACATGGGGTCGTTGCCCGGGGTTTCGGGCACGTCGGGGAGGCAGGTCCAGCCGTTGGTGCCGGGCCGGAGCGTACGCTGATCCCACGACATGACGGTCGCGTGGTCCGCGACGTGCGCGGGCGCCGCGGCGAGGGCGGACTGGACGAGCTGCGCGTCGGATGGTGCGGCGGCATCCTGGGCCGCGGTCGTCGAGGCCAGGGCGGCGAGAGCCAGCGATGCGATGAATCCGGAGCTCCACCTCTTCATGGGACACCTCGCGGTCGGGGGGAAGACCGACCGGGACGATCGTCCCGGCGCCACATCCAGGATATGCTCGACATCCGGCCGTCGGCAACGCCTCCGGCGCGGCGACGGCGTGCGACGAGCCGGCCCCCTAGATTCGGGACATGATCGGGAGACCGGGTCGATCCGGAAGGCGGGACCCGCTGCGTGGCTCGACCGCGTGCGTGGCGGTCGTGGCGGCCCTGTGCGCCGGTGCGGTCGCGGGCTGCGCGCGCGCCCGCGGCGAGGCGGGCGACCCGCCCCTCACCTATGCTCGGGATGTGGCGCCGATCCTCCACCGGCGCTGTGCCGGGTGCCACCGGCCCGGAGGGCCCGGACCGATGGATCTGCTGACGTACGACGACGCGGTGGCCGCCGCGGGGCCGATGGCGGCTGCGGTCGAAGCGGGACGCATGCCGCCGTGGCTCCCGGCCCAGGCCGATGTCGAGTACGCGGGCGATCGGTCGTTGACCGCCGAGGAGCGGCGGACGCTCGTGTCGTGGGCGCGTTCCGATCATGCGCCGGGGGATCTGTCCACCGTCACCCCCCCGGAGTTCCCGGGTGGGTGGCAGCTCGGCCGGCCCGACCACGTGGCGCGTACGGAGACGCCGTACCCCGTGCCGGCCGGGGGGGGCGAGCGCTTCCGGAACCTCGTGATCCCCGCGCCGGTGTCCGAACGCGTGTGGGTCCGCGGGCTCGAGCTCCACTTCAACGACCCCTCGGTGGTCCACCACGCCATGATCACCTTCGATGCCACGAGCTCGTCCCGACGCATGGATGCGCGGGACCCGGAGCCCGGGTTCGACGGCATGTTTGCGAGCACGGAGGCGCTCGGGCCCTCGGGCTTCCTGCTCGGGTGGACGCCGGGTCGCGAGCCGACCCTGTCGCCGGAGGGGCTCGCTTTCCCGCTCGACCCCGGCACCGACATCGTGCTCCAGCTCCACATCCGCCCCCGTGACGAGCCGGTGCGGCTGTCCGCCGAGATCGGCATCTACACCGGCGACGGGGCGCCCGAGCGGACGCCGTTCACCATTCGACTGGGGCTCGAGGAGATCGACATCCCGCCGGGCGATTCGGTCTACACCGAGATCGACACGTACACCCTCCCCGTGCCGGTCGAGGTGCTGGGGATCTACCCGCACGCACACTACCTCGGGAAGGAGATCTCGCTCGAGGCGGCGCTGCCCGACTCCGGGCGTCTGCGGCTGCTCGAGATTCCCGGGTGGAACTTCAACTGGCAGGACGCCTACCGGCTCGAGCGCCCCGCCCGGCTGCCGGCCGGGACGCGGCTCGAGGGACGCTTCGTGTACGACAACTCGGCCGCCAACCCGCTGAATCCGAGCCACCCGCCCCGCCGCGTGCTGTACGGCCCCCGCTCCGAGGACGAGATGGGCGAGATCTGGATCCAGGTCGTGCCCGTCCGCGGCGAGGACCTGGATGACCTGCGCACCGATTTCGGTCGGCAAGACATGGCCGCCAAGATCGCCGGCTGGCGTCACACGCTGGCCACCCGGGGCGACGAGCCGGTGGCGCACGTCGGGCTGGGGACCGTCGCCCAGGCGCGAGGGCGCACCGCCGAGGCGATCGCGCACTTCCGGGCCGCGCTCGCCGAGCAGCCGGACTACGTCACAGCGCGCTACAACCTGGGGCTGGCCCTCGAGGCGAGCGGGGACGTGGACGGCGCGGTGAGCGCGTACGAGCGCGTTCTGCGGGACGACTCCACCTATGCCCCGGCCCACAACAACCTGGGTCTGATCGCCGCCACGGGGGGGCATCTCGACGAGGCCATCGGGCACTTCCGGTCCGCCACGGCCGCCGACCCCTCGTTTCCGGAGGGGCACAACAACCTCGGGAACGCGCTGCGCCAGCGTGGTGAGCTGACGCGCGCCGGCGAGGAGCTCTCGCGGGCCCTCGAGCTCTCCCCGGACTACGGAGCGGCGCGGCTCAACCTCGCGCTGGTCGCCTGGACCCGGGCCACGAGCCCCGACGACGCCGTGCGCGATGGGGACGAGGCCGTACGCTGGGCGGAGCTGGCCGCCGACGGCCCCGGCGGCTCCGATCCGCGCATCCTCGATGTGCTCGCCGCCGCGTACGCCGAGGCGGGTCACTTCGAGGATGCCGTCCGGGTGGGCACCGAGGCGCTCCGGGCGGCCCGTGCGGCGGGCGCCCGGGCCGCCCCGCTCACCCGCGCGATCGAGGACCGGGTCCGGAGCTACCGCGAGGGTCGGGCATATCGCACGGGCTGAGCCTCGCGCTCACTCCCCGTTCGATCAGCCCCCGCCGGGGCGGCGCATCCGTCCCTTCAGCCCACCGATCCCGAGCGCGTCGGGCAGCCCGGCGAGCACGAGGAGCCGGGCCCCGAGGGGCCCGTACCCGAGCAGGCCGCCGCGCGCCCGCACGAGTCGCTCGCAGATCCGCGCTCTCTGTCGCCACGAGCGCAGCGCCCGGAGCCGCATGGTCTGCTGCGTGTTGGCGCCGTGCACGCGCTGGGCGTACAGGAACCGGGGGACGAGGATCATGGGGTGGCGGTCGGCGATCCTGAGGGCCATCTGGTAGTCGACGGCGAACTCGAGCGCTTCGTCGAACGGACCCTCGAGCTCGAGGACGTCGCGGCGGTAGGTGCGGAGGGTGTTGGTGACCATTCCGTGACGCAGGAGGGATCGCCGGTAGTCCGGGTGGTCGCGGCGCTGCGCCTCGAGAAAGGCGCGCTGGCGCCGGAAGTCGTCCTCCCGGATGCGCGCATCCCGATAGAGGAGGTAATGATTGCAGTACGCCTGACCGGCCCCGGGTTCCGCATGGAATGCATCCAGCATCGCGCGGAGCGCGCCACCCAGGATGAGGTCGTCCGCGTCCACGTGCGCGATGAACGGGGACCGTGCGGCCTCCAGGGCGCGGTTGTGACCGTGGGCGATGCCGCGCCTGCGGTCGCTCCGGATGAGGACGATGCGGGGATCTCGGAGGCTCGCCACGACCTCGGCGGTGGCATCCGTGGAGCCGTCGTCCACCACCACGAGCTCGAGGCGCACGCCGGTCTGGCGCAGCACGCTCGCCACCGCCTCGGCGATGAAAGGAGCCGCGTTGTACGCGGGCATGGCGACCGTGATCTCCGGAGCCGCGTCGCCCCCCTCGCTCGCGTCTTCCGAGTCGCCCGGCCGCTCGCCAGACGGCTTCGTCAGGGCGCGGGCCGCCGCGCGGATCTCGTCCAGCTCGGCGAGGAGCGCGTCGTATTCGCTCAACGGGCGGGGCGGGTCCGCCGATCGAGCCGCGGCTCCCCGGCCCGGGGTGTCGGGGAACGCGTCCCGTGATCCCGCCGGCCCCCGGGGATCGACGCATCGGCGTCACGCCGCGCGTCCCGCTCCTCGGGGGGGGTCGCGCGGCCGATCTCTCCTCGTGGCCGGGTCACGCGGCTCGCACGTGGCTCGCGCTGGGGCGCGCGGCCATCCACGAGGCGTTCCTGTCGCTTCCCGGGACCGATCGGCGATCGGCCCCGGGCACCGCGTGGTTCCCGGCGTTCCATTGCGGGGTCGAGGTACAGGCGGGGATCGACGCCGGCTACAGGCCCCGTTTCTACCGGATCGTTCCCGCGGCCGTGGGCGCCACGGGAGCGCCGGGCGGGCGGCATCCCGGGCGCGAAGCGGGCGCGCCCGGGGCGGACGTCGGGCACCTCCGTGACGGGCTCCGGGTCGATCCCGGCCCCGTGCTGCTCACGCACTTCTTCGGGCTCCCGGACCCGGGAGTGGCCGATGTGGCGAGCGCCTGCGACGAAGCGGGGGTCCCGCTCATCGAGGATCTGAGCCACGCCCTGTTCGCCCGGCAGCTCGGGAGACCGGTGGGGACGTTCGGGGTGGCCGCGGGGGCCAGCCTCCGCAAAGTGCTCGGCACGCCGGGAGGGGGATGGCTGGCCGTCGATCCGGGTCTTGTTGGGCTCGCGCCGGAGATGGAGCTGCGGGCCCCCCCTCTCCGGGGCCCGGAGCTCGCCTGGGTGGCGAGGAAGCTCGGGGCCCGCACGCCCGCCGCCTGGGATCCGCCCGATGACGCGACGTCCCCCTCGCACTCGGGGTCGTGGGCTCGCCGTCGGATCGCGCCGTTCTCGCTCCGGCGGGCCGGGGCGCTGTCGCCGCCTCACATCCGCGATGGCCGACGCGCGAACTGGAGCCGGCTGAACCAGGCGCTCGCCGACGTCCCGGGCTTCGATCCCCTGCCCCGGGAGCTTCCCGAGGGAGCCTCGCCGCTGGTGTTCGTCCTGCAGGTGCGCGATCGACGCGGATTCCTCGGAGCGCTCGACCGGGCAGGCGTCGACGCGTACGTGTTCGGCGCCCGTCCCCACCCTGCGCTCGATGTCTCGGCCTTCCCCGAGGCTCGAGATCTCCGGGAGGGGCTGGTGGGCCTGCCGGTCCACCACGGGCTGGACGAGGGAGAGCTCGGACGGGTCGCGAGTGCGGTGCGCGGCGCGCTGCGCGCGATGGGTGAGGGAGGGTGAGCGACGGGATTCGAACCCGCGACCTCCAGGGCCACAACCTGGCGCTCTAACCGACTGAGCTACGCCCACCACGCCTCCGCTCCCGAGCACCTCGGGGTTTGCGGCGCCACAATCTAGAAGGAAAGCCCGGGCGCTGCGAGGGCGCGCGGCCGGCGGCATGGCGGCCCGGGTCGTGCAGCGGTTGCAGGAACGGCACCCGGAGACGATGATCGTATCGGCACGTGCCCGTTCGGAGGCGACGGTCGCCCCGGTGGCCGGTGGACCTGACGACGAGCCTGACGCGAGTCACGGGCTGGGCGGTGCGGGGTCGCGTGGACGGGGGGTGACGCGATGGGAAACCATCGACGGGGCTCGCGCGTAGGATTCAAGCGATGACGGAGCAACCGAACGACCGAGGCTACGACGGCGCCGGGCACGGCTCTTCGCCGCCGTCGCCGGGCCACACGCCCCAGGGATACGTGGAGTCACAGCACGGCGCCATGCACGGTCCGCCCAACGCCCCTTACGCACCGGTCGCGCCGGTCTCCTACCCCGCCCCTCCGGAGCCGGTGGACACGGACGGGATGTACAGGGAGAGCATTGGCTACGGCCTGTGGTGCCTCTTCCTGTTCGGCTTGGGCGGGGTGCACCGCATCTACCTCGGGAAGTACGGGAGCGGCATCCTGTACTTGCTCACCTGGGGGCTGTTCGGCATCGGTCAGTTCGTCGACCTGTTCCGCATGAAGGGGCTCGTTCGGGATGCGAACATCCGCGAGGGGTACCTCCCGCACCCGCGGCTCGCGGGTCGACTGGGATCGCAGAGCCAGCAGCACCCCGCGCAGCTCCCCCCCCGGCAGAATACCCAGCAGGTCATGCTGAGGGCCGCACAGGCCAACGGCGGGGCGCTCACCGTAACGCAGGGGGTGGTGGCCACCGGACTGACCTTCGAGCAGGTGGAGGAGGTCCTCCGCGAGATGGTCGCCAAGGGGTACGTGGACGTGGACAACGCCCCCAACAGCGGTGTGGTCGTGTACCGCTTCCCGGAGCTGACCGGGCCGTTCAACTAGTCCGGCGCCGCCGCCGGTCTCCGGGGCGAGTCGGAGGCGCCTGCGAGCGGTCCGGCGCCGCCCCGAGTGTCGTTCGACTACTGCGCCAGCCGCACGATCAGGTCGCGCGCCACTTCGTCGAACACGTCCTGCAGCTCCACGGCGCTCGGCGCGAAGAACACCTTCCCCTGCGGCTCGCCGGGGTTTGCCCGTCCCCTCACGTTGGCGATCTGTTCGAGATAATCGAGGTCGGGGATGAGGAGCGGATCGGAGTAGTTCGGGTTCCCGAGGCCGATCGCGTAGATGAGCACGCCGGCCTGGCGGATGTCCTGTGCCTTCTGGAGTCCCGCTTGCCGGGCCTGGCTCCGGACGGCGTTCTCGTTCATCCCGAAGCAGGTGGGGATGTTTCGACACCCATCGGGGGTGGTCAGCCCGTCGGACGGGAGTCGATCCGGGTCGTCGTAGTACCCGGCCACCCGACCGGTTTGTGTGGTGGACACCACCATCACGCGATCGCGTGGATTGCCGGGTGGACCGAGCATGCCCCGGAACGCCGTAGGTCTGCCATCGGTGAAGAACACGAGCACTTTCGCCGCCTGCGGGCGCTGCGTCGGGCTCGCGAACTGGGCCTCTCCCAGCCGCAACCCCTCGCCGGTGTTCGTGTAGCCGTCGGATCGCATGAGCGAGATGGCCTGTCGGATCGGGGCGGTGAAGTCGTGCGCGAGATCGAAGCGGTCGGTGACCCGCACCTGGAACGAGACGAGCCCCACCTGGTCGATGTCGTCGCTGAAGTACGCGACGAAGGTCCGCGCCGCGTCCTGCAGGTCGTCCCACGCGCCCGCGCTGCCCAGCGATCCCGACTGATCGAGGACCAGCACCAGGTCCACGGGCGGCACCGCGGCGGTAGCCGCCGCGCCCACGTCCATCGACTGATGCCCGAGGATGCGCATGAACGTGGTCGGAACCGGACGGCTGGCGCGCACGATCACGGTGGTCTCGCCATTCGCGCTCGTGCCGAAGGCGATCGACGTCGACACGCCCCCGGCGCCGTTCCGGATGCCGTTCGCGCGCTGTACCGCATCGGCCTGCGACTGTGCCAGGGCCTGGCCCTGGCGCATGGCCCGCGCGGCGGCCAGAGCGCTGGCGTCGACGGCACGGGCAAGGCGAATCTGTTCCACGTACCCCCGCCCGAGGTCGATCGCCAGGCCGGCGGCGGCGAGGACCATCACGAGCGATACGGCGATCAGCACGACGATGGCCCCCCCCTCATCGCGGGCGCAGCCGGTCAGCCGGGCACGCACGGCGTGGAGCGGACGGGCAAGGCGGGGCCAGCCCTTCGCCCT
Organism: uncultured Gemmatimonadota bacterium; assembly: GCA_964499635.1. GTDB lineage: Bacteria > Gemmatimonadota > Gemmatimonadetes > Palauibacterales > Palauibacteraceae > Palauibacter. Next base: position 7,823 of record CAZCLY010000001.1, read on the forward strand.
TCTCCGTGGCCGCAGGCCGCTCGCCGGACTAGAACAGCGTTCGATCATAGAGCGTGTCGGGCACGACGGAGCTCACGAAGTTCCGCAGCGGGGTAAAGGCTCGATAGGGAAGGAACACCTCCACGACGTAGTAACTCGTCCCGTTCGCCAGCCCCTGTCCGACGAGCGGGGCGGCGATCTGGCCGTTCTGCCCGAGCCGGCTCTGCGCCCCGAGCGAGCCGCCGGCTCTCTGGGCGGTCACGCGTGGCACGCCGCCCTGGATGTCGACCCGGCTGGCGATCACCGAACCGCCCGCCGCCAGCTTCCAGCTGTTCCCGTTCTGGACGGTCACCTGGACCACCGAGTCGAGCGATGCCCCCCGGGAGGCGATGTTCGCGCCTTCGCGCGTGAGTCCCGACAGGGAGTGCTGGATGTCGAGGAGCGATCCGAGCTCGAGGATGCCGAAGGCGACCACGAGCAGGATGGGGAGCGTGAGGACGAGCTCCACCAGATCCTGGCCTCGCATGTCGTCGCGCAGTGCGCGCCACACGTTGCCGGGACGGCCCTCGCGGAGCCCGCGTCTCGGGCATCGAACCGTGGGCACGGTCACCACCGTGGCTCGTTCATGACGCTGGTCGCAACCGTGAAGTCGAGGTATCCGGGGCCGAACAGACGCGCGATGGGCGCGAGGACGAAGCGGTATCTGTATGTGACCGCGATCGTCACGACCTCGCCCGGTCCGCCCCCGTCGGATGGCGTGATCGTGAGCTGGCTCACGTCGATGTTGAGATCGGCCGCGCGGTCGAGAAGGGTGTGGACGATCGACTGGACGCGCGTCAGCGGCTGACCCGTGGCGGAATCGGTCAACACGTTCCCCGTAACGGCGAACCGGGCGGCGTCCGACACCGCGTGTCGGAGCGTCAGACGCGTGTAGTAGTGACGCCCGAACTCGAACACGCCGGACAGGAGGAAAAGGACCATGGGGAGGGCGAGCAGGAACTCGACCGCGCCCTGTCCCCGCTCTCCCCGGTGGAGTCCCCGACGGGGTCGTCCCGGTCGCCTCGATCCGCCCACTGCCCCCTCCCTGAGCGACGCGTGACTGCATGCGCTCCCGGCGTCGTGGTCGGGCAACCCCTGTGCCGCATGGCTCCTCGGCCGCGCTGGTGTACCCTGAACCTGTTGTCCATCAAGCACTTGCGGTGGCGAACTGATCTGAACGCGCAGGAGAGGGCACGACGGGCCGACTCGCGAATTGCGAGTCTGCCACCTCGTGCGTCGGGTCCGGGCTCGCGTCGTGGGAGGGGCGTGCTTGCGGCCCGTGGAGGGCCGGGACAGCTTGGCGACTCATGGAATCCACCCGCCCTCCGGACACGGAGTCGGCCCCCGCTCCGGCGCCCGCGCTCGCACCGGCAACCCTGGAAGGCTGGTACGTGCTGCACCAGCTCCTGCGGGCCGATTGGCCGTCCATCAAGGCGCTCGAGAAGCCGCGTGCCCTGCGGCTGTTCGAGGAGTTCGGAGTTTGGCTCGACGAGTGGACCGCCGCCGGAGATCGGGGCTGGAGCGGAGCCTACGCACTGGTCGGCGCGCGCGCGGATCTCCTGCTCATCCACTTCCGGCAGGACCTGGAGAGCCTCACGGCGGCAGGTCGGGCGATCGTGTGGTCCGATCTCGGCGACGCCCTGGATCTCGAGCACGAGTACGTATCCGTCGTCGAGCTCGGCATGTACGGCCTCACGATGCAGGTGGCCCGGGAGGTGGATCCGACCGACGAGGAGACCTTCCGCGCTGCGCTGGAGGCCGCACTGGAGGCGCAGCGCGGTCGGGAGTTCGTCAAGCGCCGCCTGTTCCCGACGCAGCCCGAGGACATGCCCTATGTGTGCTACTATCCGATGGACAAACGGCGGGCACCGGGGCAGAACTGGTACAGGTTGAGCCTCGACCGGCGTGCCGAGCTGATGCACGCGCACGGCACCGTGGGGCGGCGGTACGCCGGTCGCATCCAGCAGGTGATCTCGGGCTCCGTGGGTCTCGCCGACTGGGAATGGGCGGTGACCCTGTGGTCGGGTGATCCGCTGTGCTTCAAGAGCATCATTACGGAGATGCGCTACGACGAGGCCAGCGCGGAGTATGCGGACTTCGGGCCGTTCTTCGTGGGCAAGCGCCTCCCCGCCGATCGGCTCGCGACGCTACTTCCGGACGCGCGGCCGTGAGCTCCCTCCAGGCGCCCGGCCGCGACGCGTCGCGGGATCTGGCATCCAGGTCCGGGGACGTGGTCTCGCTGGGCACCGATCTCGACATCGCGGATGTGGTGGCGATCGCCCGCGCCGGAGCCCGGGTCGAAGACCTCGGACATGCCGACATGGAGCGCCTCGCACCCAGCCGCGAATGGGTGCGCGAGGCGGTCGAGGGGGGGGAGGAAGTCATCTACGGTGTCAATACGGGATTTGGATCGCTGGCGGGCACGCGCATCGCGCCGGCCCAGACACGCCTCCTGTCGCGCAACGTCATCCTCAAGTGCGCCGTGGGAACCGGTGATCCGCTGCCGCGCGACTGGGTCCGGGCGATGATGGCCGTGCGGGCGCATTCGCTCGCACGGGGGGTGTCCGGCGTGCGGCCGGAGATCGTGCAGACGTTCATCGACATGTTGAACCGCGACGTCCTGCCCCGGGTGCCAGCCAAAGGCTCGCTGGGTGCGAGCGGCGATCTCGCTCCCCTGGCTCACATCGCGCTCGTGGCCACGCGCGGACCGGAGGACATGCCACAGGATCACAGCGGCGACGCCTGGTTCGACGGCCGGCTGCTGACCGGCGCGGAGGCGATGGAGAGAGCCGGCATCCCGCGCCCGCGCGTCGAGGCGAAGGAAGGTCTGGCGCTCACCAACGGCACCACGATGATGGTGGCGGGCGCCGCCCTCGCTCTGCACGATGCGCTCCGCGTGCTGGCGCACGCCGAGCTCGCGGCGGCCCTGAGCTTCGAGGCCCTGCGTGGCCTCACGGAAGCCCTGCATCCTCTTCTCCACGAGGCCAATAACCAGCCGGGCCAGATCCGCTGTGCCGCCCGCCTGCGCGAGCTGCTGGCCGACAGCCGACTCGTCGACACCGACCCCGACAAGGTCCAGGACGCATACAGCCTGCGGTGCACGCCGCAGATCCTGGGCCCGATCCGGGACGTGCTCGACTTCCTGTCCGAGCGCGTGGGCGCGGCGCTCGACGCGGCCTCCGACAACCCGCTGGTGTTCGTGGGGCGGGCCGACGGGTCGAGCCACAAGGCGCTGTCGGGCGGGAACTTCCACGGCGCGGGGCCCGCGCTATGGCTCGACGTGCTGGGGATCGCGATCGCGGAGGCGGCCAACCTGTCGGACCGCCGCGTGTTCCGTCTGCTGACCCCCGAGCTGTCCGGCGGGCTGCCTGCCATGCTGGTGAGCGAGCCGGGGCTCAACGGCGGGCTCATGACCACGCAGTACACGGGGGCGGCGCTCGTGTCGGACAACAAGACGCTGGCGCACCCCGATTCGGTCGACTCGATCCCCACGAGCGCCAACCAGGAGGACCACGTCAGCATGGGCGCGAACGCCGCCCGGCACGCGTGGGAGATCGTGGCCAACGTCAAGCAGGTGATCGCGATCGAGCTGCTGGCCGCGAGCCAGGCCGTGTACCTGCGCCCGGACGGGCCCGCCCGTCTGGGCCGTGGCACGCGCGGCGTATACGCGGCGATCCGGGAGCGGATCGACCCCGTGCTGATCGACCGTCCCCTGGCCCCCGATCTCGCCGTCCTCGAGGAGCTGATCGACTCGGGCGGGTTGCTCGCAACGGCCGGCGGGGGACGGGTCCCCGGGTCGTGACAGCCGGGCGCTCGACGCGCGGGGAGAGGCTTCGAGGGTGAACGAGACGCTCCTGTGCGAGCCCAACCTCAGCGAGGGGCGGGATGCGGGGCGCATGGACAGGCTGGCCGCCGCGGTGGAGTCGACCGAAGGCGTGCGGCTCATCCACCGCTCGGCGGACCCGGACCACCACCGCATGGTGCTCGCGTACGTGGGGGCCCCGGCGCCCGTCGTCGAGGCCACGCGACGACTCGCCACCCGCGCCTTCGAGGAGATCGATCTGCGCGTGCACTCCGGCGAGCACCCACGCGGGGGGGCCCTCGACGTGGTGCCGTTCGTGGCGCTGACCGGCCTGTCCTCCGATGCGGCCCTGTCGGCCTGTCGGAGCTTCGGGGCCTGGGCCGCCACCCAGGGCGTGCCCGTGTTCTACTACGAGCAGGCGGCGAGCCGCCCCGAGCGCCGCTCGCTGCCGCACCTGCGGGGTCGCGGGTTCGAGACGCTCGCGGCACGGATGACGGACCCCGCCTGGACGCCGGACGAGGGCCCGGCCCGCCCGCACCCGAGCGCCGGCGCGCTGATCACCGGTGTGCGCGGGCCGCTGGTACGCTTCAACATCAACCTGGCGACGGACCAGCTCGCCCACGCGACCGAGATCGCCGAGCGCATCCGGGAGGCGGGGGGCGGGCTCCCCGGGGTGCGTGCCCTGGCCTTTTCCCTCCGTCGGAGGGCGCTCACGCAGGTGTCGATGAACCTGACCGATCCGCGCGCCACCTCGATCGGCGACGTCTACGCCCGCGTGTTCGAGGAGGCGACCGAGCGGGGGCTCGAGATCGCGGGTACCGAGCTCATCGGTCCCGTGCCGAGCTGGGCGCTCGTGGGGCTCGACCGCGACATCGTGGCCAGGCTGGAGGCGGACCAGATCCTGGAGCTGGGAGACGACACATGAAGCCGAGCGGACCGATCCGGGCGCCGCGGGGCCCCGAGCTCTCGTGCAGGGGGTGGCACCAGGAGGCGGCGCTCCGGATGCTGATGAACAACCTCGATCCGGAGGTCGCCGAGCGCCCCGACGAGCTGATCGTATACGGAGGGACGGGGAAGGCGGCCCGCGACTGGGAATGCTACGCGAGCATCGTGGACACGCTGAGGCGGCTGGAGAACGACGAAACCCTGCTCGTCCAGAGCGGGAAGCCGGTGGGCGTATTCCGGACCCACGAGGAGGCGCCACGTGTGCTGATCGCGAACGCGAACCTGGTGCCGCGCTGGGCGACGTGGGACGAGTTCCGCCGGCTGGAGGCGCTCGGCCTCACCATGTACGGCCAGATGACGGCCGGCTCGTGGATCTACATCGGTACGCAGGGCATCCTGCAAGGCACGTTCGAGACGTTCGCCGAGCTCGCGCGCCAGCACTACGGCGGCTCGCTGGGCGGCCGTCTCGTCGTGACCGCGGGGCTGGGCGGCATGGGGGGCGCACAGCCCCTCGCGGCCACCATGAACGGAGCCGCGTTCCTCGGCGTCGAGGTGCGCGAGGAGCACATCCGCCGGCGCCTGGACACCGGCTACCTGGATCGCCTGTCGACCGATCTGGACGAGGCGCTCGACCTCGTCGAGCGGGCGAGGGAGCGCGGGCAGGCACTCTCCGTGGGGCTGCGGGGGAACATCGCCGAGGTGCTTCCCGAGCTGGCGCGCCGCGATGTCGTGCCGGACGTCCTCACCGATCAGACGGCGGCCCACGACCTACGCGTGGGCTACATCCCGGCGGGGATGACGGTCGCTGAGGCCGAAGCCATGAGCGAGTCCGACCCCGAGGCCTACGAGGCGCGGGTGCTCGACTCGATGGTCGTCCACGTGCGCGCGATGCTCGACCTCCAGCGGGCGGGTGCGATCGTCTTCGATTACGGCAACAACCTGCGGGGTCAGGTGGCGGACCTGCGCGACATGGACGAGGCGTTCGACATCCCGGGGTTCGTGCCGGCATTCATCCGCCCCCTCTTCTGCCGCGGGGCCGGTCCATTCCGCTGGGCCGCCCTGAGCGGCGATCCGGCCGACATCGCGGTCACGGATGACGCCGTGCTCGAGACCTTCCCGCACAAGGAGAGCCTCGCGCGCTGGATTCGTGCGGCCCGCGAGAAGGTCCGCTTCCAGGGGCTCCCCTCGCGCATCTGCTGGCTCGAGTACGGCGAGCGGGCCGAGATGGGGGAGCGCTTCAACTGGCTGGTGAAGACGGGTCGGGTGGGTGCCCCGATCGTGATCGGCCGCGATCACCTCGATACGGGGTCCGTGGCCTCCCCCAACCGGGAGACGGAGGGCATGAAGGACGGGTCGGACGCGATCGCCGACTGGCCGCTCCTCAACGCGTTGCTCAACACGGCGTGCGGCGCGAGCTGGGTGTCGATCCACCACGGGGGAGGGGTTGGAATCGGCTACTCGCTCCACGCCGGCATGGTCTGCGTGGCCGACGGCACCGAGTCGGCCGCGCGTCGTCTCGAGCGGGTGCTCACCGCCGACCCCGGCACGGGGATCGCGCGCCACGCGGACGCGGGGTACGAGGAAGCGATCCGAACGGCCGCCGAGCGCGGGGTGGACCTGCCGATGCGGGGCTGACGGACCCATGCCGATCCTGACGAACATCGGCTGTCTGGCCACATGCGCCCGCGCCGCCGGGCAGAGCGACATCGGCGAGATCCGCGATGCGGCGATCGCGTGGAGCGACGGAATCATCGAGTGGGCGGGCTCGGCGGATCGGCTCCCACCCGGCCTGGCCGCGGAGGAGCGCTGGGATGCCGGCGGCCGCCTGGTGATCCCGGGGCTCATCGATTGTCACACGCACCTGGCGTTCGGCGGCTGGCGGGCGGACGAGTTCGTGCAGCGGATCCGCGGCGCGCGGTATGTGGACATCGCGCGGCGTGGCGGCGGCATCGCGAGCACCGTTCGGGCCACGCGCGGGCTCGACGAGTCGGCTCTCGCGGCCCGCGCCGCCGGATTCGCGGCCGACATGGTGGCCCTCGGGATCACGGCCATCGAGTGCAAGAGCGGCTACGGCCTCGAGCTCGACACGGAGCTCCGCCTCCTGCGAGCCTATCGCCGGCTGGCGGGCGAGGGGACGGCACGCATCGTTCCCACCTTCCTCGGCGCGCACGTGGTCCCGCCCGAGTACCGGGAGGATCGGGCCGGGTACCTCGCCCTCCTGCTGAACGAGATGCTGCCCGCCGTGGCAGCCGGGGGACTGGCCGAGTTCTGCGACGTGTTCGTGGAGGAGTCCGCCTTCACGCCCGACGAGGCGCGGCGAATCGCGGCCGCGGCCCGCGAGCTGGGTCTCGGAATCAAGCTGCACGCGGACCAGCTCGCCGATGGCGGCGGCGCCGCGCTCGCGGCCGAGGTCGGCGCCGTGTCCGCCGATCACCTCGAGCACGCCTCCGCCGCGGGGATCGACGCCATGGCCCGCGCGGGGGTGGTGGCCGTCACGCTGCCGCTGGCTACCCTGTACCTGAACCAGCAGCCGCCCCCCGTCCGCCACATGATCGAGGCCGGGGTGGCCGTGGCCGTGGCGACCGACTTCAACCCCGGTACGGCCCCCTCCTACGACCTGCCGCTCGCGCTCCTGCTGGCCTGCACGCGCCAGCGGATGACACCGGCCGAGGCCCTAAAAGGGGCGACTCGCTATGCCGCACGGGCGATCGGGAGGGAGGACGCATGGGGGGCCCTCGAGCCCGGGAAGGTGGCCGACTTCGCGGTGATCGACGCGCCCGATGTTGAGCAGTGGCTGTACCATCACCGTCCCGACGCCTGCGTCGGGGTCGTGGCGGGCGGGCAGGCGCGGCGCGGCCAAGAGCGCCTTCGGACCGCCTAGCGGCCTGCCAAGGGGCGGCGCGCGGGTCCCAGGGCGGTCGGGGGGCTCCCGTCCGACATGGTGGTCGGCTGACCGAGCTGCACCGGCTCGCCGAACAGCGGCACCATGTAGCGCTCCCAGCCCCCGTCCTCCCGCCGGGCCAGGAACAGCATCTCGCTCGCGGCATCGAGCAGATCGGTCGCGATCAGGCGCCCATCGTAGCGCTCCTGGATGGTCTCGCTCGGCGTGTGTCCGATGATGTGCACGTGCGCGTCGTACCGCTCGAGCACTCGGTCGAGGAAGGCGCCCAGCGTGTCGGAGCGTACCCAGTCCCGATACCAGAACACGCTCTCGGGGCCGAAGAAGAAGTCGTACCGGCGCACCACGGCGGCCGAGTCGAGCTCGGTGGTCTCGCCCCACTCCGCCAGATGCGTGGGGTCGTTCCACAGCAGGAAGAGGTCCTCGCCGAGGAAGGCCGTGAGCGAGTCCTCGAACTCTCCCCTGTCGTAGGTGACGTACGCGGGGCTCATGCCCCCGTGGGCGAGCAGCAGGTCATCCACCCTCATGAGCCCCGGCTTGCTCGCCAGCCAGCGGCCGAGCACGGTGTCGTGCGGGTCGAACAGATCCGCGTAGGCCATGGAGTGACGATACGCGATCATGCTCTCCTTGCCGCTCACGTAGCGGAGATCCCCGGACATCACCATGAGCTCGTGGTTTCCGAGCACCACGTGGACGCCCCCTCCGGCCGCCCTCGCCTGCCGCTCGAGACCGTAGATGAACCACAGGACGCGGGTGACGTCGTCGCCGCGGTCGAACAGGTCCCCGAGGAACACGACGTGCCGATCGCCTCCCGTCCACCGGAAGTCGGGATCGATGAGGCCCGCGTTGTGGAGCAGCCGCGCGACGCGCTCGAACTGACCGTGCACGTCCCCGAACACGTACACCGAGTCGACACCGGTCACGTCCAGCGCGGCCGGAGCCGGGGGCCCGCGCTCGATCGTCGTCGTGTACACGTCGCCGCCGACCGCCCCGTACTCGAGCGTCACGACCGGTGCCGCGGTCTCCACGGAGGCGCGGTGCGCCTGGGCCGCCTCCGTGCGGCTGCGGGCGACGACTTCGCCGTCCACGTAGGCCGTGAGCGTGCCCTCCCGGAGATCGTCGGTGAGCCACCGGACGTCGAGGCCCTCCGGGGTCACCCCCACCGACAGCCCGTACTCCCCTTCGAACTCGAACGGTTGGGGGAGGGGCGTGCCGCCCCGCGCGGCCACCGCCGTGAGGCCGCAGCCGGTCGCCAGGAGGACCACGACCCGCCGCATCGCCGGCATTCGTGTCGGGCGCATGGGTTCAGAACACCTCGTACTTGCCCCGGTCCACATCCTCGAGGAGATCCGTCAGACGATCGTGCACGCTCCGGATCTCCGACGCGGTCAGACCGAACTGGATCGTGGTGGCGTTCCGGCGAACCCCCTTGTCGGGATCCAGGTTCTCGGTCGGCTCGGTCTGCACGAACCGCGCGCCGCTCAACTCGTACTGCGCTACGACCCCCAGACGGTCGTAGAGGTCCTCCAGGCTGTACGCCCGCAAGCGTTCGATGGCCTCCCGTGGGTAGCGCTTGAGGCGCAGCTCGCGCCAGTAGTGGCCGCGATCGCTCTCTTCGCTGCGAAACGCGACCCCGTTGTCCACGCTGAACACGCGAGGGTTGTCCGGGTCGCTCGACAGGAGGAAGTTGCCCTCGTTGGAGTCGCTGTGACGAATGAGGTAGGTGAGCAGGTTGAAGTGGCTCATGTGGCGGGCGTAGGCGTCGTCGTCGCGCAACCGGTGGCCATCGTTGAGCTTGCGGGGATCGGGGACCTCCACGTTCCACAGCCAGTACTGGAGGACCACGTAGCCCATGTTCCATTCGCCGAACGTGGGTGCCGGAGGCACGATGAGGTCCGCGGACGGGGCCTTGGCGACGGCGGCCTGGACATCGTCGAGCGGGAGGCAGCGCCCGACCGTCGGCGGCACCACGTAGTCACCCGGATCCAGGAACAGCTTCTGGATCTCGTACGCCGCCAGCTCGTACCGCGGTTCGTTGTTGAACTCCTCGGCCCCCTTCGACGCCGGGGCGTACTTCATCTTGATCATCTCGCCGTCCTCGAAGCGGGCCGTCGCCTGGTACGTGCGCTCGGTCGGCAGCCCGCGGGATGGGATCATCGAGATGATGTCGAAGGACGATTCGCGGAACATGCGCTCGATCTCCGGGACCGGAAGCAGGATGTTCGTGTCCTGGCCCAGAGACGCTGCCGGCACCGTGAGGGTCACGGCCCCGGCGATCAACAGCTCAACCGGTCTCACCCGAGCCTCCTTCCTTCGCCTCCGGCCGGGGGAGTCGCACCGGAAGCCGAATGCGGAACACCGACCCCTTCCCCACCGCGCTCTCGACGGAGATGTCCCCTCCGTGATGATCGACGATCTGACGTGTGATGGCGAGCCCCAGGCCCATTCCCACCCGACCGCCCTTGGTCGTGAATCCAGGCTCGAAGATGCGCGGGATGAGGTGGGGCGCGATCCCCCTTCCGGTGTCCTCGATCTCGATGCGCACCGTGGCGCCCCCGTCCTCCACCCGCGTGCGGACGGTGAGCGCTCCGTCCCCGTCCATCGCCTGCACCGCGTTGTGGATCAGGTTCATGAACACCTGATTCATGCGGTTCGGATAGCACTCCACGCGGGGGACGTTCTCCAGCTCCCGCACGAGGCGGATCCCGACGAGCTCGTGAGCCAGCACCGTGAGCGTCCCCTCGAGCCCCTCGCGGAGGTCCACCCGGTCGACCTCGGCCCGGTCCGGCCGACCGAACGTCCCGAGGCCATCGACGATCTTCAGCATGCGCTCGACCGCGATGCCGTTCGTGGTCAGCACCCCGTCCATCGCCCGGACGATCTTCCGCACCTCCTGGAGCTCGTCCGGAGTCACGACTTCGTCGGCCAGGATGTCCTGGAGCTTCCTGAGCGCGCGCTCGATGACGTCGTGGTTGGAGTGGATGGCACCGAGCGGCGTGTTGAGCTCATGGGCCACGCCGGCGACCAGCGTCCCCAGGGTGGCGAGATGCGCCTGGTTGATGAGCTCCTGGGGGTGGTCCGACGGACCCGACGTCGCGGTAGCCACGCGGGGATCGTGACTCACAGAAACGCCTGGATGAGTCGCTCGCGGAATCCCGTGAGCTCCTCGTTCGCCCGCTCGAGCTCGCCCACGCGGCGGTCCAGCTCCTCGAACAGGCGGGCGCGCTCGGCCGCGTTGCGGATGATCAGCTTGAGAGCCTCGTTATCCCACGGCTTCTCGAGATAGTGGTACAGGCCGGCCTCGTTGATCGCACGAATCGCATTCTGCTTGTCGGCGTATCCGGTGAGGAGGATGCGGGTCGCCGCGGGCCGGATCTCGCGCGCCCGCGTCAGAAACGAGACCCCGTCCATCTCGGGCATCATGAAGTCGGCGAGCACCACGTGGGTGGTGCGGGTCTCGAGCGTCTCGAGCGCGGCGCGAGGGGATGTGAAGGGGAGTACGTCGAAGGACGTCTCGAGCTCCAGGAAGCTCTGGATCGCGCCGACGACCATCTCCTCGTCGTCGACGATGATCACCGTGGGGGACGAGTTGTCGCTCATGTCATCCGATCGGTTTCACGTTGGTCGTCCGCGGGAGCGGGCACCGACGACCGCGCGCGGGCGCCGGTGAACGGCCATCCGCCGGGTCAGGACGGTACAAGCGTCCGCACCCGACGCGCCAATCCCTCGAGTAGATCGAGCCCCAGCTCCGGATGGTCCACCAGCAGGTCCCGGAAGTCCGAGCGCGCGATCCGCAGCAGACGGGTCGGTCGGGTCGTGCGAGCCTCCACGAGGCTCGGCTCGCGGTCGATGAGGGCCCATGTGCCGAAGGGCGCTTCGTCCGCCACGCGGACGGTCTGATCGCCCACGCCGGCGAGCTCGACCTCACCGTCGAGCACCACATACAGCGCGTCGGTGGCCTCCCCCTTCCGGATCAGGACCCGATCCTCGTCCGCCTCGACCTCGCGGGCGATCGAGGCGAGTAGCGCGAGCTGCTGGCTGCGCGCCCCGCTCAGGAGGTCGACGTTCTGGAGCATGAAGACTTTCTCGATCAGGTCCATGGATCCGTTCCCCTCCTCGGTCATCGTGGGGGCCGATCCGTCCGCCCGGGCGCGCACGTGACGCACGGCCCGACGGAGCCCCGGGTCGATGGGGTCATACCCTTCGAGCGCTTCGAGCATGCCGGAACGCTTCGCCACGAGCGACGTCCACAGCGCGCAGCGCGCGAGCCACGCATCCTCGTCGTCCCACAGCTCGCGCAGGACACCGTCCCCGGTCGCCGTGCCGGTCGTCGGCGGGGGGGGGTTCGGCACGAGGACGGGGCTGAGACGCGTGTACGCCGCATGCCCGATCGTCGACTCGAGCCACTCGATCGCGTTGGCCCCGGCCCGATCGTCCCCGCTCTCGATGGCCAGGTAGCCGCGGTACATCCCCGCCTGCGGATGGAGGAGCCCCAGCCAGCGGAACAGACTTTCCCGGCGCTCCGACTCGGCCTCCCGCAGGGTGCGGGCGAGGAGACCGGCGTACCGGTTGCCCTCGAGCGTCTCGGCCACCCGCCGGGCACGGCCGTAACGGAGCGCCGCCCGGACCTCGCGGTCGATGATGGGCTGCACCCGCTCGGATGGAAAGCCGAGCTCGGGGTGGGCGGATCTCAGACGCGACAGCGCGGCGAGGATCCGGTTGTCGAGGCCCTGCTCGGTCTCCGGCCGAGAGTACGAATCGATGAGTGCCGCGATCGTGTCGTCGGAGGCGATGTCGGCGAGCACGCCGGGCAGGTTTCGTCGGATCGGGGGATCGGTTCCGGGGTCGTTGAGCGCGTCGAGCAGCGTGTGGAACAGCGGCTCGCCGCGGGCCGTGAGGGCGGCGCGGGCTGCGGCCCGCGTGCGCGGCGCGCCCAGGGCCCGGAGCAGGTCGGGAACGAGCTCCTCGCGTCGGAGCTCGCCGGCGCTCCTAACCGCGGCGCACGCGACCTCGTCGTCGGGGTGGTCCATGAGGGCACGCACGAGGTCGACGACGCCCTCGGCACCGGGGACGAGGCCGATCGCCGTGGCCAGCTCGAGGCGGCCGGCGTCATCGTCGGAGCTCGCCGCGTCGCGCCGGGCCTCGAAGAACGGGCGCACGATCCGCTCGGCGATCTCGGGCGACGCGTCATGGGCGAGGCTGGCCAGGGTGGCCGACCGTACGTGCGGGTCCGGGCTCTCGAGGAGCTCGGACATGAAGGTCACGGGGTCGCGATCCGTGCTCGCCGCGAGCACGCGCACGGTCATCTCGCGCACCCCCGCATCCGGGTCCCGTAGTCGCTCGCGCAACACCTCGAGGTCGATGGCCCCGGGGGCTCGGGAGAGCAGCTCCACGGCGCGGCGCCGGATATCGGGCTTCGGGTGCGACAGGAGCCCGCGCAGCTCGCCCGAGAACCGCGCGACGTCCTCCTCGTCGCCCTGCTCCACGAGATCGAGCGCGAAGGCCGTCCTCGGGGGGCTCGGCGACGTGAGCGCGGCGCGCACGAGCTCCGCGGAGCCCGTGCCGGTCAACGAAACGAACGTGGCCTTGAGGTTCGCGAACCGCCCCTCGAACGAGCGGGCCAGGGTCGTGACGTACTCGCGGCGAGCACGCAGGAACGCGACGAGGAGGAACGCGGCCACCACGACGCCGACGATGGCGACGACCACGAGGCGCTGGCGCACGGGCATGCCGCCCATGGCCAGCGACAGGACGAGTATGATGACGCCCGCCAGCACCTTGCCGAGACCCTTCTCCACCGCCACGTCGATGTAGGCCTTCGCCTTCAGCTTGATGTTCCCCGGCACGGGGACGTAGAGGATCTCGCGGCCCGTGCGCTCGGCCGAATACCGGAACATGCGCTCGCTGGTGCGCGCCACCACGGCTACCGGCAGCGTCATGGCGGCGGCCAGCGCCCCCGTGGCGAGCATCATCGCCACCGGGAAGATCATCACCGCGACGCCCGCCCCCCAGCGCCTGAGGATCGGGCGCAGCGACAGCAGCACGAGGATGGGCAGCCACTGCGTGGCTGCGTCGACCAGCCCCAGGAAACCGCTCATCGCGTCCACGTCCCGGTACACCTCGGCGGTGAGCGTCTTGTACTCGTAGTCGACGAACTGCTTCACCAGGACCGTGAGCAGCACGGTGGTCGCGATCAGCCGGACCTGGGGGTGCGAGAAGATGCGCTTGAGCTCGCCGGCCGACAGGTCGCGGTCGATGATCGAGTCGCGCGGCCTTCCCTCTTCGGGATCCTCGCGGGCCCACACGATCCCGATCCCGATGGCGAACACGACGATGACGGCGGCCGCGACGAGGAGCAGGTTCGGCGTCCCGAGGCGCTGCGCGAAGAACGCCGTGATGCCGCCGCCGATCGCCGCGCCGAGCGATCCGGCGGCGATGACGAGCGGATAGGCCCGCTTGGCGTCCCGGGCGTTGTAGAACACCTGCGTGGCCATGAAGAACTGGGTGACCAACGCCGCGACCATCACGTCGTACCAGCCGTAGAACACCATGCCGAAGACGGTGTCGTGCGGGCGGTACAGGAATCGGAACAGGACCATGCTGGCGGCGAAGAACAGCGCCACCCCGGGGATGAGGTTCTTCCACGCGATCCGATCGGCCAGTCGGTTGTACGGGGGCACGAACAGGACGACGATCGCGCTGACGAAGTACACCTGGTAGAAGTCCCCCGCCCCCAGCCCGTCGAGCGCGATCGCATCGCGGATGGGGCGCAGCACGCCCACCACGAAGATGACGAGGAAGCTGAGGGCCATCATGGCCAGCAGCTTGCCGAGCCCGCGGCTCCGCCGGAGCGCCGCGAGCGCGGAGAAACGCGACCGGGTGGAGGCCGTGTCGTTCACGGGGTCACCGTACGGGGAGGCCGGAGATCACGGCAGCAGGACGGTCGGGCCGACGAGCCGATTCCGTATGGCGACACCTCCGGGTTGGGGAACGTCGCAATGTATGGGTCCGCGTCGCCTCGGAGTAGCGGGTTCCCGGGGGTGCGGTACGCACGACGTGTCGAGGGAGAAGGGGGGGCCCGGCCGCACGTCACGGGATGTGAGCGTGCGACCGGGGTGGCGGCTGGGAGGTAGCCGCCCCTTCGTGTACGTGGTCCCTAGCTCGCCAGTCGGACCATGAGATCCTGCGCCACCAGATCGAACACGGTCCGCAGGTCCGCGGCCGTGGGGGCGAAGAACATGCGGCCCTGGGGCTGTGTCGCGTCCACCACGCCGCCCTCGTTGGCGATCTGTCGGAGATAGGACAGGTCGGGCTGGAGAAGGGGATCCGGGTCGTTCGGGTTCCCGAGCCCGATCGCGTAGATCACGGCTCCCTGCGCGCGGATCGCGTTGGCCATGCCCAGACCGGCCTGGCGACCCTGCTGGCGGACGAGGTCCTCGTCCCAGCCGAAGCACGTGGGCGCGTCCTGGCAACCGGACGGGCTGGCGAGCTGGTCCATGGGGAGCCGCGCGGGGTTGTCGAAATAGCCCCGGATGAACCCCCATTGAGTCTGGTACGCCGCGATCATCCGGTCCTGCCCGGCGTTGGGAGGCCCGATCGCGGCGCGCACGGCCGTGGCCCGTCCATCGGTGAAGAACACGACCACCTTGCCCGAGGTCGTGCGGATGTTGGAGCGCTGCAGCTGCAGGAGCGCCAGACGCAGGGCCTCTCCCATGTTCGTGTCGCCCACCGACTGCATCGAGTTGATCGCCTGTGTGATCGGCGAGGTGAAGCCGTGGCCGATCATGAACCGGTCCGCGGCCGCGAGCTGGAACGAGACCAGGCCCAGCTGATCGATCGTGTCGTCGAAGTAGCCCACGAAGCCGCGGGCGGCGTCCTGGAGGTCGGTCCACACGCCGTTGTACGCCAGCGAGCCGGACTGGTCGAGGACCAGAACGAGATCGATTGGGGGGACCGCGGCCGTGGCGCGCGCGCCCACCTGCATCTGCTGGTGCCCGAGGATCCGCATGAACGTCGTGGGGACCGTGCGGGCAGCCGCCATCGTGACGGTGTTCTCGCCTCGTGCATTGACTCCGAACTGAATCGAGGTGCTCGAGGTGGGCACCCCGTTGGCCCGGGCGACCGCGAGTCCCTCGTCTCGGGCTGTCGCCTGACCGAGCCGAAGCGCACGCGCCGCGGCCAGCGAGCCGGCATCCACGGCGCGACCCAGCCGCAGGCGCTCGATGTACCCGCGCCCCAGGTCGACGGCGAGGCCGGTCGACGCGAGCACCATGACGAGTGCCACGGCGACCATTGCGAGGATCCCGCCGCATTCGTCGCGCAGGTTTCGCCGAAGCAGGCCCTTTCCACGCCGCAAGGCGTCGACCCCGCTCCCCCGCCCGACCTCTGTCGGCTGCGACTCTGGCGCGTGCATCATCGGCTCCTAGAACAACGATCGGTCATACAGCGTGTCCGGAACGATCGAGTGGACCAGCCCGGCGAGCGGCGTGAAGGGGTGATACGGAGCGAACACCTCGACGACGAAGTACGGCTTGCCGTTCGTCAGCCCCTGTCCCACGAGATCGCTCGCCGGGCTGCCCAGGCCACCCAGCCGGCTGAGACCCACGTAGCCGTAGCTGGCCAGCTGGGCAGTGACCATGGGGACGCCACCCTGCACGTCGACGCGGCTCGCGATCACGCCGCCGTCGTCGTCGAGGCCGATGAGCTGCCGGTTGAGCACGGTCACGTACAGGACCGAGTCGAGCGACGCACCCCGGGCCGCCAGATTGGCGCCCTCGCGCGACAGCCCCGCGATCGAATGATCCATGTCGAGCAGCATGCCCAGCTCGAGGACCCCGAAGGCGACCGTCAGCAGGACCGGAAGCACGAGCACGAGCTCCACGAGGCCCTGCGCGCGCTCGCCCGCGACGCGCTCCCATGCGGCTCTCGTCGCTCGCCTCCACCGGGTCCGACCGGAACGGTGCATCCGCGCCCCCTAGAACGATGGCTCGTTCATCATGGCCGTCGACACGGTGAAATCGACGAATCCCGGACCGAAGAAGCGGGCGATGGGTGCCATGACGAAGTGATATCGATACGTAGCGGTGATCTGGACGATCTGGCCGGGCTGGCCGCCGTCCGGAGGCGTGAGGCGAATGCGGCTCACATCGACCTGGAGATCACGGGCCCGATCCACGAGGACCTGCACGATCGATGTCGCCCGGGTCATCGGCTGGCCCGTCTGCGGGTCGATCAGCACGTTGCCGGTCACCGCGAAGCGCGCGGCTTCGGCGACCGCGTGGCGCAGTGTCAGGCGGGTGTAGAAGTGACGTCCGAACTCGAAGATCCCGGCGAGGAGCATGAGCACCAGGGGGAGGGCCATCAGGAACTCGATGGCGCTCTGCCCGGATCGGCCCAGGGCCCTGCGGCGTCGTCTGGTCGGTCGCATGAGTGTTGCGCGTCCCCCACCGGAAGCGCGCTGGCCGTTTCAGCCCGACCTCCCAGCCCCCGCCACCCATTGAAACGAGCCAACGCTCGTCAATGGCCCGGCTCCATAACCAACGCCTGCGGTGGCGCTTACGAGCCCGCCACGGGGCGCTGGCGTCGCCGGGGTGGGGGCCCGTTGCTGGCAACTGGCGTACCAGCAGGAACATCCGTGGCTAGACGATTTGTGTGAAAGACTTTCACAACTTCATATTTTTCATGGACTTAGCATGCAATAAATTCATGATTCCGCCAAGCCTAGAATTCACAAGAGGTTAGCTCGATCTGTGGCGCGCGACCGACAAGAAACTGCGCGAGCGCGTCAGGAACGCGGCGGCGGGAGCCCTCTCGAGCCACGTCGGCCGGGACCGCGAACGGACACCCTTCGGGGGGGTGGGGCGGGAGTCGGACTACGCTCGGGCGGGGGGTCGGGCGGCCGACGGGTCGCGAGAACGCGCGTGCCGTCTACCTAATCGGCTCCGGAGCACGTAGACTGATGCCATCGGGGCGTGGCGCAGTCCGGTAGCGCACCTGCTTTGGGAGCAGGGGGTCGCCGGTTCGAATCCGGCCGCCCCGATTGCCGGTTCGGGAATTCGGGTGGCGTCCAGAGCGCTCCTCCCCCGTCGTTGAGGGCGCCCGACGCCAACGATCGACTTTCTGAGACTCCGGCGAACCTCAGCCTGGTGCGATGGAAGGTCGGGGCAGACGTGGCCCGGGCTACGGGTCGTTCCGGTGTCGGAGCTCTCGTGGCTCACCGAACCATCCCCTCAACGGTGAACGGCGCCGTCGCGTAGTGGTCGCGCGCGTCGGCGAGCTCGTGAATCTCCAGCCGGTGCCGCCGGGCTCGAAGCGCTGTCCTCAATCTGTGAGGTCGGCGCCGCTCCCAGACCCGCGCTACCGGGCTACCGTGCGGGACACCTCCAGCTCGACTCGGTACCGCCCGGGATCGATCGTGACCGTGGACAGGGGCTCAGGTTCGAGCGCGGCGATCTTGAGTGCGAGCCCATGCCATTCGACCGATCGAGGTTCGAGGATCGTGTTCACTGTGGCCGCCTCCACGGGCTCCCCGTCGCTCGAGAGGTGGAGAAGTACCGCCCCGTTCCCCGCCCACACACAAACGACGTCGACCGCGCAGCGCGAATCCTCCGTGACGCCGACGAAGTGGATCTCCACCCCGTCCACCACAGCCCGCTGTCCGACGCCGAGCTCGACGATGGCGGGCGACCCCGACCCGAGGTCGGTCGAAAGCGCCTTCGTCGCGCCGCCACCGCACCCGAACGCGGCGATCATCGGCAGGATCGCCAGCGCGGCCCACGGAATCCCTCGTTCCCGTGTCATATCCGGTCCCACGTCTCTCGTCTGTCCCTCGGCTCCGGTCCCGAACGCCGGGGAGGGAGCCGCGCATCCCCGGTTGACCATCGTCTGCAACTGAAGAACGCCTCTCGCGAGCCGACGTGCACACCTTCCCGCGCGTCCCGACCGGCCGGCGAGCTGCTCCACATCCTCTTCTCGATCTCGTACCCGAGCTTGACCACGTCCGCTCGTGCCTACCGCTGCCCCTGGGACTCACCGCCCGTTGAGATGGCGTTCATGTCGCGAAGGTGGCGTCCCACCGGTTCCCCGAGCACCCTGCGGGTCGTCGCCGTGGCTCATTGTTCCCAGGAATACCGGCCACGGGGTCGTGTTGGCGGTTCGCCGCCCAATGGGTCCGGGTATCCATGAAGAACCTCGCTCGCCCGCTGCAGATGGCGCTCGTCGGCACCACGGCCGGATTCGGAGGGACGACCTGGGTGGTTGCTTCCGCGTCAGGGACGGCCGATTCGATCGAGGCCGGACTCAATCCTGAACGTCCAATCTGGCGCCTCCCGATCGCCGCGGAGTTTCTTCCGGGGACCGATCGCTCGACGTCGCCCGCGGACAGCATCGTCCCGCGCGTGCACCGCCAGTTCGACCAGGCAAACGCCATCTACCGGGAGGGAGACTTTGACGGTTACGTCTTGTGGGACCTGATCGGCGTCTTCCCTGTCGGGCGGACTTCGGATCGTCCCGAAGGTGAATTCCGCGTCCTCTACGATCCCCGGGGAGAGGGTCCTTCTGCCTGGAGTACCCCCGACTTGACCGCCGTCATCACTTCGCCATCGACGGGAGGAGTGCTCGGCCCGACCGGAACGATCACCCTTGCTCACGAGCTCGGGCATGCAAGGGGGGCAGTCGACCTCTACCGTCAGAAAGTCGAACTTCCGGAGCTCAATCCAGTGAGCGGGCGGACGTTTTTCCCCCCGCACGGTATCATGACGGATCTCATGGGGGGATGGGAGCCGCATTCACGCTGGATCATCAACATGAATGCGGACAGTCCTGGAGAAGGAGGAACGCCCGGTGCGGACCAGTTTCCTGACCAGCTTGTAATCAGGGTCTTCGATCGACGCGGGGTGCCGGCTCCGGGGGCGATCATTGGTGTGCATCCGGTTGTCGCCCCGCTCGGGCGGGTCGATTCAACACCCCGGTTGACCGGCAAGACCGACGTGAGCGGGACATTCACCACCACGGGTGCCGTCATGAAGGACGGCTGGCCGAATCTCCATGTGGTGGCGGTGTTGACGTCCGGTGACAGCGCCTTGGGATGGCTTCCCATGGCCCAGACGCAGCTTTTCTACTTCGAGCACCCGTCGGAGCCCTATGTCCTGACCCTCACGGAGGGGAGACTCGTAGGATGGGGGCTCCAGGCGTCGCAGGGCCTCGCCGCCGGGCCTGTGCACGATGCGAGGGGCGCGACAATCACCGATCGGGAGAGGCGGCGCGCGCGGGGCGGCCCACGGGTTGCCGGGCCTCGTCACAACCCCCCGGCGCGCATCGTTCTGCAGCGTGGGAGCGCCTGCGCCCGGGGCAGTCCCGGTGGACCGGCCGGCGTCTGGATGGAACCCGTCACGGCGGTGGAGCCGGACCCATGAATCGACCACACTGCTCACGTTCACGCCGGACCGGTACGATCGCGATCGCCATCGTGGCGCTCGGCGCATCGAGCTTCGGAATCTCGTGCTCCGACTCCCTGGGACCGGAACTCGACGCGTACGGCCGGGCGCGCGCCCTGTGGGAGGCGGCCGAGTTATCGACCTACCGGTTCGACTATCACCTGTCCTGCTACTGCGGGTCGCCGGCAGGTCGCAACGTGACCGTCTACGTGCGAGACGACAGGGTCGTCGACGCCATGTTCCATGACGACGGCCCCCCGGCCACGGCCTCCGATATCGAGGAGCTCCCGACGATCGACGACCTGTTTGATCGTATCGGGCGATGGCTGGCGCGGAAGCCCGCGAGGTTCGACGCCGTGTACGAGGCGACGGTCGGGTATCCGACGTACGTATCGGCTGACATGGCGTCCAACGTCTTCGATGACGAGTTCGTCATCCACGTGGTTCTCGAGCCGATCTATCGCGTTGGCGGAGGTCCCTGAACGGCTGCCTCGCCCGCGCCTAAATCGGCCTCATACCACGAAGCTGGTGTCCGGCGGATGGCGGCTCCAATCTGGCCCCGTCATCGCCTCGCTCCGCGGGCGAGCGCGACCCGGGTCGGGGTTCGCGCGCTTCCGGGGCGAATGGCGGGCGGAGACCACGGGGGGCACATGAAGCCGGACGACCTCCTGTTCGACGGCTGGGATCGCTTCGCCTCGCCGATGGAGATGGAAAGGCAATACCCGGGCTAGCACGGCGACGGATCGCTCGGGTACTAGCGGCAGACGTACACGATCCCGGACGACGGGTCGATGATGGCGCACAGCTACGAGATGAGCGGTCGGCGGTGGAAGCACATCTTCGATGGCCTGCGCGGCGTCAGCCGGCCTCCAGCGCCGCGGTGATGAGCCGGGTGACTTCCGTCCTGACGAGCCCGTCGTCGAGCCCGGTCACCGCGTAGGACCGGGCCGGGAGATCGTCGAGACCCGAAGGCGTGGCGACCGCGCCGGTCACGGCCAGCCGGTCCGGGAACTGGATCCGAAAGCACAGCTCGCTGGCAGCCCGGGTCTTCCCGTTCGCGGAGGCGGGCCGGAAAGAGCACGCGATCGCGGGCTGGGCCTGGATGTCGATCCGCTCCTCGACGGTCCAGCCGTGCCCCCGATCGGCCACCTCGCGACCGATCCGCTCGAGGGCCGGAGCGATCACCACCCGCAACCGCTGGCGCGCATCCTCTCGGAAGCGTTCCTTCTGATCCGCGGCCGAGCGCTGCGATTCCTGCTCGCGCGACAGGAGGCGGTCCCAGCGATCCAGAACGGCCGTGAGATCGCGGTCCATCGTTCCCCGGGTCGCCCCGTTGGTGCCGTTGTGGCGATCCCCGTTGCGCTCGCCTCTCGCGTTGCGCCAGGACCGGATGCCCCTGATTTCGAAGCGGCGGGTTGTCATTCTTGCCTCTCCTTGCCGGCTCCCCTGCCCCCCGGGTCTGACGCGGCCCGGAAGAAGCAACTCGTGTGCCCGGACATGCGGGCGTTTGCAGCATCCCCGCCACATCATTCGTAAGTCACTGTGGATATGTGTGTTACACTGTTGCGTTCGCGTTATATGGCAGGCGTGGGCATCGCGCGCGGTGAGGGATGGTCGCGACTACGGCGTTGGGAGCTCTGCGATCCAGGCCCGGGCGGCCCGCACGGCGCGGGAACGGTGGCTGGTGGCCCGCTTCACCTCGGGAGGGAGCTCGGCGTATGTGAGTGTCTCCGCCTGCGGCACGAACAGCGGATCGTACCCGAATCCCCCGGTTCCCCGCGGCCGCTCGGCGATCGAGCCGTCCACCCGACCCTCGAACACGGACTCGCCCCGCTCGTCGACCGCCGCGAGGGCACATACGTAGTGGGCACCGCGCTCGGCCGTCGGCGTGTCGTCGAGACACGCGAGCAGCCAACGGTTGTTCGCCTCGTCCCGACCCCAGCGCGCGACCCACCCGTCCGGCGCGAACCGCCTGGTCCGCACGCCGGGGTCGCCGTCGAGGGCGTCCACGCACAGCCCGGAGTCATCCGCCAGTGTCGGGAGGCGGGTGCGCCGGCGGAAATAGCGCGCCTTGGAGAGCGCGTTCTCGCCGAAGGTGTGGAACGGCTCGAGGGACCGCTCCTCCTCGAGCTCCTCCACGCCAGCCTCGACGAGGCCGAGGACCTCGATCGGCATGTCCGCGAGCAGCTGGCGGATCTCGGCCAGCTTGTGGGCGCTTCGGGTCGCGATCAGGAGGGGACGTGCGCTCAGTCGGCCCACAACGCATCGGTGGTCAGCCGAGCGGCCAGCCCGGGGTGCGCCCTCCACAGGTAGGCGCTCATCGCTGCCGCCGCGAGGATGTTCCCGATGAGGATCGACCACCAGGCCAGCTCCTGGAGGATCCAGCGGCCGAGCATGGCCACCATCGCGATGAAGAACACCTCGAACACGACGAACAGGATGACGAGCCCGAACGCGAGCGGGGGGAACTTCTCCACCTGCATCACGAGCCCCGACAGGAGCACGCCGAACAGGATGAAGAATGCGAAATGGACGAGCGTGTACCCGAGCACGGGGGCGGCGGAGATCTCGACGGCCTCCGGGGCGCCCCCGCCGTGAAACAGCACGCTGGCGAGCGCGGCCGGCGTGTACAGGGGCTCGCGCAGGAGCGAGTCGATGAGCAGGAACCAGAGCGCGACCACGACGGCGCCGAGGAGACCGGCCACGATCCCCTGCCGCGTCACCGGGTGTGCGTGGAGAAAGCTCATCACGCCGACCACGCCCGGCTCGGTGCTCACCCAGTGCAGGTGCGTGAACATCACGATCCCGGCGAGCGCGTTCCCGAAGAACACGGCGGGCCACCCGGGGGCGGAGAGGACGAGCGCGTCCGGCGCCCGGATGAGGCCGAAGTAGAACACGAACGAGCAGGCGAACAGTCCGTACGCCGCGCCGATCAGGACGTTGCGCGGGAGCCCGGCCCAGGTGATCAGCGCGGCCGCGAGGATCCCGAGCCCCGCCCAGGCCACGAAGTGGATGATCGAGTATCCGACCACAACCCCCACCGTGGGCTGGATCTCGGCGCGGTTGACGATCGCGCCCCACAGGAACGCGGGGGTACGGAGCGGCGCCCCCTGGCCGAGGTCGTAGAAGTAGAACAGGACGGCGAGCACGAAGCCGGCCAGCAGACCCGCGATCAGTCCATCGCGTACGGTGCGGGCCGGCAAGCTCACGGCGCGGCTCCGCGGCCCTCGGGCGCCACGCGCCGGCGCGCCGCGTCGCGCTCACCCATCGCGGTTGGCCTCCCAGAGCCGCTGATCGGCCAGCATCCGCTCGACCTCCCGCTCGCGCTCGCGCCTCTTCGCGCGGTAGATGCCCCCACCGATGACGGCCAGCAGGATGTAGGGCATCGAAGCCATGAGCAGGAACATCCACACGTAGCCGTGCGTCGTGTGGGCGCTCATCTGGAGGGCCGACAGCGGCGCCGGGGCGACCCCGGCCAGCGCGAGGAGGGGGAGATGCCTCGTCATCGAGCGGCCGCCCTCACGCCTTGTCGAGCACGAGCACGAGGAGGAGCAGTGGCAGATAGAGCACGGAGTACCGGAACACCCGTCTGGCGCCTCTCCCGGCCGCGTCCCGGCAGAAGCTCGCCGCCACCCACAGGAACCCGCACCCGAGCGTCAGCGCGGCTCCGAAATACACGCCACCGGCGAGCCCCAGCACGGCCGGCAGGAGCGTCATCGGCAGCAGCGCGAGCGTGTACACCAGCGTCTGGTGGCGCGTCTGGAACGCGCCCCCGTCGCCCACCGAGAGCATGCGGAGGCCGGCAGCACCGTAGTCTTCCCTCAGAAGCCAGGCGAGGGCCAGGAAGTGTGGCAGCTGCCACAGGAAGAGGATCCCGAACAGCGCCCATCCGCCCCCGTCCAGGCGGCCACCGGCCGCCGTCCAGCCGCCCAGGATCGGCAGCGCGCCGGGGACGGCCCCGATGACGGTCGAGAACGAATGCACGCGCTTGAGCGGCGTGTACAGGAAGTCATACAGGGCGAACGAAGTCGCGGCGAGCCCGGCGGTGAGCAGGTTGACCGTGAGGGCGAGGTAGGCGATCCCGCCCGCGGCGAGCACCCCCGAGAACAGGGCGGCCGGCCCGGTCGACAGGCGACCGGCCGGGAGCGGGCGGCTCCGCGTCCTCTTCATGAGCGCGTCGACGTCGCGCTCGAGCACCTGGTTCATCGCGCTGGTCCCGCCCGCCACCAGCGCCACACCGAGCAGAGTGTGCAGCAGCACACCGAAGGCCACGCGGTCCGGAGAGCCCACGTAGAACCCCGCGGCGGCCGTCACGAGGACGAGGGCAGTGATGCGCGGCTTCGTCAGCTCGAGGAAGTCCGTCAGCCGCATCGCGGGCCTCGCCCGGAGCGGCGACGCCGATCCGACGGGTACGCCCGGGGGGCCGGCGCTCAGCGTTGCGTTCGTGTCCAAGCCGATTCCGTCCTACACGTATTCCATCATGATCGCGATGATCATGATGGCGACGGCGGGCAGCGGTGCCAACGCCACCAGACGCAGCCGCTTGGGTTCGAACTTCAGGTGCATGTAGTACAGGGCCACGAGCAGCGCCTTCCACATAGCCATCGTGAGCAGCGCGATCACGACCACCCACTTCGGGAAGTGCGACACGAACGCGACGGCCACCTCCGCCACCGTGAGGATGAACAGGTACAGCCAGATGAGCAGGTAGTTGGGCGCCTCGTGCCCGTGCTCCTCGCTCGCCGCCGCGTGGTCGCTCATTCGTTCACTCCCCGTTGGGTCCCGCCGTCGCCCCCGCGCGCGCTCCCCTGGCCGGGTCGCGGAGCTCCGCAAGGCCTCATCAAATCAGGTAGACGATCGTGAACAGGATGATCCACACGAGGTCCACGAAGTGCCAGTACAGCCCCAGGACCTCGATCCCGTGGTAGTGGTCGCTCCCCCAGCGGCCCCGGAAGGCCTGGAGGGACGCCCAGCCGAGACAGATCACGCCGAGCAGGACGTGAAAGCCGTGAAAGCCCGTCATGGTGAAGAAGGTAGAGCCATACAGACCGGCGCGCGGCGTGAAGCCGTGGCTCCCCTGCCACTCGCCGTGCTGGATGAGGTGCGTGTACTCGAACACCTGGACCCCGAGGAAGGTCGCTCCGAGCAGGAACGTAAGGACCAGATACAGCTTGATGCCTTTCTGGTCGCCCGCCTCGGCGGCGGCGAACGCCTTGACCATCGTGACCGAGCTGCAGATCAGGACGAACGTGTTGACCGCGGTGATCGGGACGTTGAGTACCTCGCCCGGCTGCGCCCACGAGTCTGAGGCGCCGAACCGCAACACCACGTACGACCCGATGAGTCCCGCGAAGAACATCACCTCGGAGCACAGAAACACCCACATCCCGACCTTCTGGTTGTAGACGTCGAGACCCCGCTCGGGGGCCCGACCCGCGGTCGCCGTTGCGGCCTGCGCCATGTCGCTCGTTCCCTTCCCTTGGGTCTCGGAGGCGGTCGAAGAAGCGCTAGTGCGCGCCGGCCGGCGACGTCACGTCCGGCCGCTCGTTCTGCGCCAGCCAGTCCTTGTCCGCCACATCGGGGTGGCTGAACTCGTGCGGGCCGTGATACACGACCGGGATCTCCTTCCAGTTGCCGTGCTTCGGCGGCGACGGCGTCTGCCACTCGAGCGTGGTGGCGTCCCACGGGTTCGCTTCGGCCTTGCGGCCCTTCCGCAGGCTCCAGAAGAAGTTGAACGCGAACAGGAAACCGGACGCGTACAGACAGAACGCGGAGATGCTGATCAGCTGGTTGGTGTCCTGGATCCCCTGCAGGTGCTGGTAGCCGGTGGGGTCGTAGATGCGCCGCATCATCCCCTTCATCCCGAGCCCGTGCATGGGGAAGAACACGAGATTGAAGAACACGAGCGTGAGGACGAAGTGGATCTTCCCCAGCGTCTCGTTCATCATCCGCCCGAACATCTTCGGATACCAGTAGTAGATCGCGCCGAACAGGGCGAACAGGCTGCCGCCGAACAGCACGTAGTGAATGTGGGCGACGATGAAGTACGTGTCGTGGATGTAGATGTCGACCGGAGTCGAGGCCATGAAGATCCCCGACAGTCCACCGATCGCGAACATGGCGACGAACCCGATCGCGAACAGCATCGGTGTGTGCAGACGGAGATTCCCCCGCCACATCGTCCCCATCCAGTTGAACGTCTTGATGGCCGAGGGGACGGCGATCAGCAGCGTCGAGATCGTGAACGACAGGCCCAGGGTGGGGTTCATGCCGCTCTGGAACATGTGGTGACCCCAGACGATGAACCCGAGGAACGCGATCGCCACGATCGCCCACACCATCGCCTTGTAGCCGAAGATCGGCTTGCGCGAGCCGGAAGCGATGATCTCCGACGTGAACCCCATCGCCGGGAGGATCAGGATGTAGACCTCGGGGTGCCCGAAGAACCAGAACAGATGCTGCCACAACAGCGGCTGGCCGCCGCCGGCGGGCAGGAAGAAGGTGGTCCCGATCGTTTGGTCGAACAGCAGCATGATCCCGGCGGCGGACAGGACCGGCATGGCGAGCAGACCGAGGATCGCCGTGATGAACAGGGCCCACACGGTGAGCGGCAGCCGGAACCAGGTCATCCCCGGCGCCCGCATGTTGATCGTCGTCGTGATGTAGTTGACGGAGCCGAGGATCGAGGAGAGCCCGATGAGCACCAGACTCACCAACCAGATCTGCTGGCCGAGGTGCACGCCGCTCAGATCGGGGCGGGCGCTGAGCGGGGCGTACAGGGTCCAGCCGGCGGCGGCCGCGCCCCCGATCACGAAGAAGCTGGCGAGCGTGAGGATCCCGGCCGGGACCATGAGCCAGAAGGACAGCATGTTGAGCCGCGGGAAGGCCATGTCCCGGGCGCCGATCTGGAGCGGGATGAGGTAGTTGGCGAACACCCCGACCAGCATCGGCATGATCGCGAAGAACACCATGATCGATCCGTGCATGGTGACGAGCGAGTTGTAGAACTCGGGCAGGATGTAGCCGCTCGCGACCATGGTCTCGGGCAGGATGCCGCCGCCCGGCAGCGTCTTGGCGGGCCACGCGATCTGATACCGCATCAGCACGGCGAGCAGGCCGCCGATCATGAGGAAGAACAAGGTCGTGAACAGGAACTGGATCGCGATGACCTTGTGGTCCGTCGCGAACACGTACTTCCTCAGAAACGACTGCTCGTGCTCCTCGTGCAGGATCGCCTGCCCGGTCGCCTCCGCTACGATCGTGGCCATGTCACCTCGTTTTCCCCCGCGAGTTCCCCGTTACGCATGAGCCTCATGATCCCGTGGTCTGGCTCGCCTGCCAGGACTCGAAGTCGGCGGCCTCGTGGATCGTCACGCTGGCACGCATCCGGTAGTGGCCCAGCCCGCACAGCTCGGCGCACGCGATCTCGAAGTCGCCCGTGCCGGTGGCCTCGAACCAGATGGGGATGGTCATCCCCGGTACCGCGTCCTGCTTCACGCGCAGCACCGGGATGAAGAACGAGTGGATCACGTCCTCCGAGCGGAGCTCGACGATCACCGGCTCGTGGGCCGGCAGGTGAAGCTGGTTGCGGAGCGTGAAGTCGTCCGACGTGTCGAGCGCGCCGTCCGCCCCCGGATACGTCACGTTCCACTCGAACTGCTTCGCCGTGACGCGCAATCTCAGCGCGTCTTCGGGAAACGAGTGTGCGCTCTTGATGCTCTCCCACACCGACCCCGAGTAGATGCCCAGCGTGGCGAGCACCAGGGCCGGGATCGTCGTCCAGATGATCTCCATGCGCGTGGAGCCGTGCGTGTAGTGGGCCTTGCCCCCCTCACGGTTCCGGTACTTGAAAACGAACCACGCGATGCCACTCTCGACCAGCAGGAACGCGATCCCGGTCAGGACCAGTATGATCCAGAACAGGGCGTCGATGTGGACTCCCTGGGTCGAGAGATTCGGTGGAAGCGACCAATCCACGAGCTATCCTCCTCGGAGCCGGGCGAAGAACGACGGCAGGCGGTGCGGGGGCCTCAGCGGCCCGCCGCGGCGTTCCCCGCCCCCCGCTCGACCTCGATGCCGTTCGCGCCGTGGCGGATGACCAGCGGCTCGCCCAGCGGGACGTCGGCCCCCGCCATGTCGGAGCTGTAGTCGAACGACACGTTGGCGGTGCCTTGCGCCGTGACGGTCACCTGTGCCGTCAGAGTACCGTACTCCTCGTGCCACGCCTCCATGGTGTAGTCACCGGCGGGCACGTTCGGGATCGTGAACGCGCCGTCGGGGCCCGACACCGCGAAGTAGGGGTTGTCCACGACGCCGATGTACGCGTGCATCCAGCCGTGCACGTCGCAACGCACCGGGATCATCACCTCCGGGACCAGGAACCGCTGCGTGCTCTCGATCCCGGCCCGGGGCTGGCTGATGTTGAAGCCCCGGTTGTCGGTGGGGCTGACGTTGATGTTGTGCAGGAGGTTGTCGCTGTTCGTGATCACGAGCGGCTGGTTCGCCTGGATCCCCAGCACGTGCGGATGATAGCGACAGTTGTGCTGATCGAGCGTCACGTTGCCGCTGGGCGCCGGGGCGCCGCTGACCCCAGCGGTCAGGCGGACGAACACGTTGGCGAGGTGACCGTTCCGGGCCAGCACCTCCTGGGACATGGCCCCGTCGGGGTACGCCGACGCGCAGGGGGGCTCCTCGGACATGTCGATCGACGTGAGGGCCGGTGGCGTGCCGGTGAAGTTCACGACGCCGGAGATCGTCCCGACCGTGGTCGGATCGATCTGGGTCGCGGCTGGCTCGCCCCCCCCGGTGGCCTCTCCACCCGTGTCGCCGGCCTCTCCACCGCCACCACCGCACCCGGCGATCACCACCGCCGCGAGCAAGAACGTCGAGCCCTTCCATAGATCGCTGCGCATAGCGTTCCTCCCTACATGCATGCGGGTTCTGACATGTGCCGCCGCTTCACTCCGAAGTTCCTGCGGATTCCCGGCTCTGAGCCCGGCGCACGAGAACGACGCCGAACCCCGCCGTCAAGAGGATGGCGAGGATCGGCGCCACCACCACGGCGCTCGAAGCGGGCTGTTCGAGGAGCACGTAATACCACGTCGACACGGAGCCACGCTTGCCGACCTCGCCGCTCGAGCCGTCCCACGCCGAGAACGCCACCGGGATCGCGGTTCCCTCCACGAAGGAGAGGCCATCCCCGTCGGTCGCGATGGAACGCCGAAGCACGAGCGTCCAGCGTCCATCGGCCCATGTGGCCTCCCCCGTCACGTCCCCGGAGAGCGTTTCGAGCGACCCGAGCCCGCGCGCTCGCGCCTCGCCGATCCCGCCCTCGCTGTCCCACGTCCACAGGTACACCGGTCGCCGGGAGGACCCCATCAGGAAGTAGGGGCGCTCCGATCCCTCCGGGATGTCGAACGGGAACTGCACGCGGAACGCGTCGGGCGGCCGGCCCTCGGGGGGGGCGGCCCCGTCGAGATCCAGCGTGGAGAGGATCTTCTCCTGCCACTCGTCCCAGTCGGGATCGGGGCTGCGCGAGGGGTCGTCCCACTGCAATCGGAGCGCCAGCTCCGACCCGTTGTGGAGGCCCTGTACCCAGACCCCGCCCACCGTGGGAGAGAAGTTGCGCGGCGCCTCGATGACCTGTCCGGCCAGCGGGAAGTAGAACGCCTCCGCCGCCGCCCAGGCCGCCTCCGAGCCGTCGGGGGGCAGATCTCCCTCCACCCGTCCCACCCGGACCACATCCCGCACCCTGGGAGCCTCACGCGGTCCGAGGCTGGCCACGTAATGTGCCAGCTGCCACACCTCGTCCGGCGACACGACGCCCGAGTTCATCGCATCGATGGCCGCCGGCATGGGCGTCCCATCGAGACCCGTGAGTATCCGCGTGTGGATGTCCTCGACGCTGCTGCCGCCGTTCAGGTTCCACGCCTGGGTGAGGTCTGCGGCCCGGATCGGGAAGCCACGCCAGTCCTCGAGCGTGGGTGTGGAGGTGCCATCGCCGCGTCCCGCCGGGCCGTGACAGCGTTCGCACTCCAGCGTGACGAACGCCTGCCGTCCGGCTTCGAGGGCCTCGTCGCCCCCCCCTGGATCGGAACCGAAGTCGAGCGGCTCGGGCGCCGGTCCCTGCCCGAAGAAGCGCGAGAACGACTTCAGGTAGGCGATGGCGTTATGGCGGTCCTGCTGCGACAGATTGGGCCACGCGGGCATCGTCGTGCCGTGCAGCCCGTTCTGGAGCACGCGGAGCATGTCCTCGTCCGTGGGGAGCTGTCCGCTGCCGGTGGTCCGCACCTGGTAGCGGGCCTGCGTAAAGTCCCGCGGACGCGGGAGCATCGAGGCGGCGGCGGGTCCGTCCCCCGTGCCATCGGTGCCGTGGCACTCCGCGCACCAGCGCTCGTAGATCGCACGCCCGGCCTCGGCGTCCTGCGCCCCGAGGCCCGCGGCGAGCGCCACGGTCGCCAGCACCGCGAGGCTCGCGCCCCGCGAAGAAGAGCGGCTCATTCCGACCCCCCTTCCTCCCCCGCGGGGCCCTCTGACTCCCAGGTTCGCGGGGTGTTCCCTGTCTGCTGGTACAGGTAGAGGATCACCGACCAGATGTCGTTCGCATCGAGCACCGGCTCCCACACGGGCATGGCGGAGCTCCACGGCGTGCCCTCCTGCGGCAGCCCCGGTCCGCCCTTCGCGATGCGCCAGAACACGTAGCTCTCGGTGAGCTGCGCGATCGTACCACTGCTGGAGAAATCGGCAGGCACGGGGTTGAACGCGTGGGCGTAGTGCCCCTGCCCATCGAGCCGGTCGCCGTGACACGGAACGCAGTTGCGCGCGTAGACCTCGCGGCCGTGCGCCACATGCTCCTCGAGCGACCCCGAGGTGCGCAGCGGATTCTCGAGACCGGTGAGCTGCATCGTCTCGCCCCGAAAGGTGATCTGGTTCGGCGGCGCGGGGTGGACCGAGCGCAGCGTGGGCGGCGCCCCGAAGCTCGGCTTGACGCTCCGGTAGGCCACCCAGCCCGTCAGG
This sequence comes from uncultured Gemmatimonadota bacterium, assembly GCA_964499635.1. Lineage (GTDB taxonomy): Bacteria > Gemmatimonadota > Gemmatimonadetes > Palauibacterales > Palauibacteraceae > Palauibacter. The sequence goes on from CAZCLY010000001.1 coordinate 38,937, forward strand.
AGGGGGATGGCGATCAGCAGGGTGCCGCGCAGCGCCTTCCTCTCCGGGTCCACCATCGTGCGGCGGATGGGGGCCCTGAACTCCGCCCAGCGCTCCTCCTCCGCGCTCATGTAGAGCAGCACGCCCACGAGCGCCGTGAGCATGTATTGAAGCACGACGGAGTTCGGCACGGGGGCGCTCGCCACGCCGATCAGCGGCAGCACATACCCGATCCCGTACACGAACACCAGGTACGCGAGCGCGAGGACGGCGACCGCCTGCCAGAAGGGGTGCGTCAAGAACCGTTTCATTCGTCGGGTCGCTCCCTACGCTCCGTCGCCGCCGTCGCCGTCATCGCCACCCTCGCCGCTGCCGTCTCCCCTGAGGAACTTGGCGAGCGCATCGATCTCGGCCTCCGACATCACCGTGCCGAACGTGGGCGGCATCGTTCCCGCGAACGCCTCGTAGCCCTTCGCGGTGTCGGCGTTGGGGTCGACGATGGAGCGCCGGATGTACTCGAGCTCCTTGCCGCGCAGGCTCTCGAACGGGGGCCCGACCTGGCCGCCCTGCCCCTCGAGCGAGTGACACGCCACACAGCCGTACGTGGTGATGAGGGCCTTGGGATCGACCTCCTGCGCATCCCGGGCTTCCTGCTGGCCGGTCGCCGGGGCGGTCGCGCTCAGATCGCCGATGTCGTCGGCGGTCACATCGATGGTTCCACCCTGGCTCTCGAGAAATGCCACCACGGCCCACAGCTGGGGCTCGGACAGCGTGCGGCTCTGGTCGACCATGATCGGCTGGAACCCCTCCACGACGTACGCCGTCGGGTTCGTGAGCGACTCGTACAGATACTCCTTGCAGGAGAGCTCGGGCTCGCGGGTGGCGCACCGCGTTCCGATCTCACCCAGCAGATCGGGCGCCCGTGTCCCGAGCCCGTGACAGGCCGTGCAGCCGCCGACCCCGTTGAAGATCTCCCCGCCCATCGCGGCGAGCTCGTCCGGCGTCACGTCCGCGCCGATCGTCAGCTCCTCGGGGACGGCCGACTGAACCTGCGGAATGGCGTTCGCCACCAGCGTGTAGACCGAGAGCGTCCCCACCACGGTCAGCAGGATCTTCAAGTTCGTCTTCCACATGTGCGGGTCGTCTCCCTGATAGCGGGTGGTCAGCGTCCGCCGGCGCTCGCCGGCTCCGCCGGAGCCGGCATCGGACTCCGGTACACGGACCTCTCGGCGAGTCCTCCGAGCCAGAAGATGAGCCCTACGAGGCTGAAGAACAGCAGCACGCAGATCGAGATCATGGTCGCCGCGGGCCCCAGCGCGGGCGTGAACGCCTGCTCGCTCGTGTCGCGCACCACCTCGTACACGTGCCAGTACTGCCGGATGCCGCTGCGCGCGAACCCCATCAGCCCCATGAGCCACGTGAACGTCACGGCCAGGATGAGCAGGGCGTACTGCGAGCGCGCCGGCATCTGGCCCCAGCGGATCTCGCCGCGCGACTCGGCCCCGCGCATCATCGCGATGTCGAGACCGATCACGAACACGATCGTGAGCAGCACCGCGCCCACCTGGTAGACGGAGAAGCCGATGCGCACGATCGCGGTCACGAAGTACCCGTACACTCCGTAGAAGATGACCACCGCGGCGGCGATCGCGAACGCGATGCCCTGGAGGATCGTCCCCGCTCTCGCCCAGGTGACGACCGGGTTCTTGTTCGCCCGACGGTACAGGAGGAACGAGAGGAACGTCGTGAGGATCATGAGGTTGACCGCCGTGTTCTTGGCGCTCATGACCCCGAGCACGCCGAGGAAGGGGTGGTGGGTCCCCCCCATTGCCGCGATCTCGTCCCGGTCCGCGATCATCGTGTGCGGCGTGGCCCACACGAGGACCCCCCCGACGAGCACGAGCAGCATCCACTTGATGTAGGGCTGGAAGCGCTCGGCCCCCGGGATGCGACCCATCCCGATCCACAGGTAATAGTTCCCGGCGAGGAACAGGACGCCGATGAGGAAGGCCTGGATGATCCACAGCCAGCTCATGAAGCCGCCCATCATCGTGATGCCCATCTGCTGGTTGTACTCGTAGATCTCGCGCCCGAGCCAATAGCCTGCGAACGGGAGGACGATGAGGGCGCCGATCGCGATGAAGTTGCCCGTGTAGCCCATCCAGTCGTAGTGCGCCCGCTCCTCGTCGTCGCGCGCGGCGAGGAAGCGGTAGGCGGCATAGGCCCCCACGATGGCGCCTCCGAACACGACGTTGGCGATCAGCCGGTGGATGTTGATCGGCATCCAGGTCGCGTTGGCGAGGGCGCTCCACAGGCGCACGTTCTGGGGCGCGGTGTCGGCGGTCACCTCCGCGGGCGGGCTCATCATGAACGTCAGCCAGCCGTTGGCGATGAACATGACGGTCGTGCCCCACACGTTGAGCAGGATGCCGAAGCACAGGTGCACCCTCTTCGAGAGCCCCGTTTTCCAGACCTCCCATCCGTAGTAGTACAGGTAGAGGGTGAACGACTCGAGGAAGAACAGACCCACGTACACCCACATCGAGGGGGCGAAGATCGCGGTCAGATACGTCCAGAAGCGCGGGTACAGCGTCGAGAGCAGGAATACGAGGATCGCGCCCCAGATCGCCGTGGCGCTGTACGCCACCAGCAGGAGGCGCGTGAACTCCTTGGCGAGCTTGTCGTAGCGCTCCTGCTTGTTGACGATCCCGATCGCTTCGATGGCGACGGCGAACATGGGGACGCCCAGCACGAAGGCCGCGAACATCAGATGGAGCTGGGCCGCGATCCACACCGCGCCGCGGCGATCGAGACCGAAGGCGGAGAAGTTCCCGTACTCGGGGCCGGCCGCCTGACCGAGCAGGGGCAGGGCGATGAGCGCCGCGAGCGCCGCGACCAGCGTGGCGCGCCCTGCCCACGAGAGGAGCCTCCGGTGCGGACGATCCCCAGCCTGTGCCACCATCGCCTCTCCGGTCCGTCGCATCGTCGCGCGACGACACGGGTTCATCCCTCGCCTCCCCGACGACCGGCGAAAAACGGGAGACGCTTCGAGAAGTCTACCGGCATCGAGCGCCGCACCTCGTGCATCAGGTCGAGCGTGATGCGATCCTCGCCCCGCTCGCGCGCGAACGCCTCGACGCGATGCGCCACCACGCCGCGCACGAAGGACGGGATGCGCTCCAGACGCCGCTCGGCCTCCGGTGTCCAGCGCAGCCCGAGGCTGGTGGGCGCCCCGTACGTGATATCACGAGCGGGGCGCACCGGCTCGCGGTGTCCCACGGGCTCGTACGCGCACGACGGGTCCGGCCCGAGGAAGTCGCCGTCCACCGCGTACGCCCGCGCGCGGCAGCCGCCGCACAGCACGCGGTACTCGCACCGCCCGCATTTGCCGCCCGGCTCGCCCGAGCGCAGGAGCCGGAACAGCGTCGCCTCCTCCCAGATCTCCCGGAACGGGCGCTCTCCGAGGTCTCCCGCCACCTCCGGGAGGTAGGGGCACGGGGTCACCTTCCCCTCCGGCGTGATGCGACAGTACTGGACGCCGCACGGACACCGGGTCCCGTAGTGGAGGATCGGCGACTCCGGGTCGCGCTCGTACACGTGCCGCATGAGCTGCGGCTGGCATTTGGAGCGGATCATCAGGCGGCCCCGGTACTCGTGCTGGAGCTCGACGAGCCGCACGAGGACCGCGTCGTTCTCGGCCGGCGACAGCCCCCGCATGCCCTCCCCCCGCCCCGTCTCGACGAGGAAGTACACGTTGACGCACACGGCGCCGGACCGCTCCGCCCACGCCACCAGCGCATCGAGCTCGTCTCGATTGCCCCGCGTCACGGTGAACTGGACGAGGAAGTCGAGTCGCTCGTCGCCGAGCCGCTCGACGGAGGCCAGCGTGTCGGACAGGGCCCCCTTCCCGTGTCGGAAGCGATCGTGATAGCGGGGGTCGAGCGAGTCGATGCTGAGCGCGACGCCCTGGACGCCCGCGCCGACGAGCGACCGAATGCGCGCGCTCGTCAACCCCGTTCCGTTCGTGCCGACCACCACGGTCGCTCCGCCCGCGGACGCGTGCGCGGCGATGTCCTCGAGGTCCGTGCGGACCAGGGGCTCTCCGCCGCTCAGGATGAGCAGGGGGGCCGGATTCACCTCGAGGATCTGGTCCACGATGCCGTGGCACACGCCCGTGTCGAGCTCCCCGTCCGTGCCGTGCCACGAGCCGGCCGAGATGTAGCAGTGGGCACAGGCGAGGTTGCAGCGTCGCGTCAGGTTCCACGCCACGACATGCGGGATCGGGCGTGCCGGCCGCGCCTCATCCGCGAGGCCGTTCGTCTCCCAGGAGGGCACGAGCCGGGATGGGGCAGGGGCGGGCATCGTCACTCGTCAGCCCGCCGCACCGGCTCCGCTCACGCTTCCTCGCTCCCGTCGTCGGACGCGCCTCGACCCGCCGCGAGCGCGTCCCGCGCGAGCTTCTCGACGGCGGCGCGTGCCTCCTCGGGGGTGGCGAGCTTGAAGTCGACGGGACACTCGGAGGCCTGCCGCTCGATGTCCCGGATGGGACACCTCGTCACGCCCGACGCCTTCGCCTCTTCGATGAAGCGGCGCATCTCCTCGCTCAGGCCGTCCACGCCCGCGGCCTCGGCACGGGCCTGCTTCGCCTTGAGCTCGTTGAACATCACGAGCATGGTGTCGAGGTCGAACTCGTCCGCCGCGATCATGGCGTCCTTGTTCTCGTCCATCACGCGCGTCGTGACACGCCACATCCCGGCGCCTCGCGCGAAGCGCTCCACGGTGTTGCGGGCGAGGGGGCGGGCGATGAGCGGCACCCGACCCAGGCGGTCGAAGGCCTCGTGCGTCCACACGACCGGGTCGCCGGCGTGACGCTCGCGAACGCGCTCCTGGCCGGTCACGGGACACCGGGATCGGACGGGGAGCGGAGTCTCGAGGACGTCCGCATCGCGGGTCTCCACGACCGTCCGCTTCATGGCCTCCTCGGCCTTCACCTCGGCCAGGGCCAGCTCCTCGGCATCGCCGATCCCCATGATGAGCTGCATGTGGGTGGGGAGGAGCTTCTTGATCGCTTCATCCAGGCGATCGTTGGTCACCACGGGGAGGGCGTCCTTCGTCCAGGGCCCGGTTCCGCCGGCGCCGTTGGCCGGGCTGCCGTTGTCGCCCGCGCCGCTCGACCGGTTTCCATGCGTGGTCCTGCCGGCCGACCACTCGTCCACGAACGCCGCCGCGTACCGGCTTCCGGGGCCGTAGTGCTCGAGTACGAACTCCTCGACGGCCTTGCGGGCGATGCCCAGCGCGAAGGGCGGCACGCGGAGGATTCGGACCTCGGCCTCCGGGGCCCACTCGAGCCCCTGCTCGCCGTCTTCCTCGATCCACGGGACCTCCTCGGGCCGCACGTCGGTCGTCCCGATGAGCAGCACGTTGGTGTCGGCCAGGCGGACGAGATTCTCGGCCTGTGACCCGAGATCGGTGCCTTCGATCCTGTGGGATCCGTGCCGCGCGATCACCAGCAGGGTGGGATCGATCTCCTCGGCCCACTGGAGGAGGGACTGGAACGGCTTCCCGATCAGAACCTGCGTCTCGATCTCCACCTCGGGGAACCCGCTCGCCATCACGCGGACGCGCTTCAGGTTGGCCTGACACAGCCGCAGGAGCCCCTTGTCGATGATGTTGTTGTGGAGCTCCTCCTGCTCCTCGAACTTGAACACCTTCGACGCCTGGGCGGACAGCACGTCCTTGATGTTGTGGAACACGACGTGGTGATACTGGACGTCGAACGAGCTCGCGATGTAGAGCTTCGCCCCGTACTCGCGCGCGAGCTCGAGTGCCACCCGGAGCCCCTTGTAGGCGTAAGCGGATCCGTCGATGCCCACCAGCCAGCGTCCCCCCTCCAGCGGGCGCTCGTCCCGGACCACCAGCACGTCCTTGTGGATGCCGCGCAGCGCACGCGCCACCACCCCTCCGAGCTGGCTCTTCTCCTGCCGGCCGAGACCGTGCGCCCCGAGACACGCGAGGTCGTAGGAGCGGCCGGACGTTCCGGCCAGCTTCTCGTCCCGGTCCTCCTCCTCGGCCACGATCCGGCCGTTTTCGCCCAGGCGCACGTCCGACCGCTGCTTCTCGTTGCCGTCGTAGTTGTGGGCGATGTTCGGATCGAAGCCGATGAGGCTGGGGAGCCGCCCTTCCCCGCGATTCGCCTCGTTGACGATCTCCTCGTAGTTGATCCCTTCGAGGAGCTGGCGCGTCATCTCCACGCCGGCGTCGGCGCACCGGCCGTGGAGCCGGTCGAGAAAGCTGTCGGAGATGAGCTGCAGCCCCTTCTCGATCAGCTTGTCGTGGATCTTGCGCTGCCGCCGGATCTCCTCCGGTTCCTGGAACTGGGCGGGGAGCCCGATCTCGAGCTGGCGGAAGCGGATGTCGTGCAGTCGGGCGGCGTATACGTGGGAGCCGGTGATTCGGCCTCCCGAGCGCAGGCAAAGCTCGATGGCCCGATCGACGGCCCAATCCGATTCCCGCGAGTTGTCGACGGGGACCAACACCTCTCGGTACATGGCGCTCCCGGTGTACGCGTGTCCGGATCCAGCCGGGGCGACCGACCGAGCGCGCGCACGCGCCGGACCTCCCGGAGACCGACACACGCCGCTCGCGCAGACAGCGTCGGGCTCACCCCCGAGCCCTGATGTTCCGCTGGATCTATGAGCCAGAACGAGCCCGGTCGAAGCTCGCTTGCAATCGCGATGTAACCGTCCCAGCTCCGCGCGCTCCATCGAGCGCGACAGGAAGTTGCGGGGGCCCCGGGGGAAAGTCAAACCAGGCCCCGACACCCGGTTTTCCTTGAAAAACCGCGGCTTTTCGCGTCATCGTGGCGCGCCTCGGATCGGGACCGCGGGGACGATTCGGGACCCGGTCAACGCATCGCGGGCCACTCGAAACGTCGTGTCCACAGACGTGCCGTGAGCGCGATCGCGAGGACCGTCCCGAGCGCCACGAGGGTTGGCAGCAGGGTCGGCGGCCCCCCCGCGCCCGCCGCATGCACGCGGGCGAGCGCCACCCGGAGGGGCGTGTACGGATCCAGCGACGCCGCGACCCTCGTCCAGGCCGTGACCGGCGTCCGAAAGAAGCCGGCGAAATGGAGGAGGAGGAGCGACACGGCCGCGCTCGCCAGCGCCGCCTCGGCCAGCGAGCGGACGAGGGCGGCGAGCAGCACTCCCAGGAAGTTGGCGAACAGGAACGCGACCGTCATCGCACCGGCGAGAATCAGGTCCGACACCGGAGAGGCGTCCGGAGCGCTCGCCAGGAGGAGTCCGGTCACCGGGAGGAGCTGGACGAGATCGAGCGCGGTCGCCGCCAGGGCGGTCTGGGCGAGCCACGACGAGCGCGACACGCCGGTCTGGAACACCGTGTCGAGCCAGCCATCCCCGGCGTCCCGCACCGTCGGGATGGCGGATCCGAAGGTGGCGAAGAACACGAAGAAGACGCCGAACACCGCGACCCGGTGCGGCGCGGCGGCAGCGCTGAACGCGACGGGGGCGAGGAGCGCCACGGGCACGGACACGTTCCAGGCGAACAGCCGGCGCCGCGCCGCGGCCGATCGCCAGGCCAGCCACCAGATGGTCACGTGCCGTTGTGCCGCTCGAGTCGAGCGCCCGTGAGCGCGAAGTACGCCTCCCGGAGGTCCGGCGGGCGTACCTCGACCCCCCGCACGCGAGCCCCCGTCGCGAACAGGCGCTCGAGCGCCGCCGGGAGCGCGACGGCCGCGTCGTCCACCTCGAGCAGCACACGGTCCTCCGTCGTGCGCGCCGCACGGACGCCGGGGGATGCGGCCAGGTCGCGGGCATCGGCGGCCACGGCGCCCGGCTCCACACGGATCTCGATCCGCGTCGCATCGCCGAGCGCCGCCAGGAGGGCGGGGGGCGTGTCGATCGCGACCAGCCGCCCCTCGCACAGAAACCCGACGCGATCGCAATTCGCCGCCGCGAACGAGGGGTCGTGCGTGGAGAGGACGATGCCGAGGCCGCCGCGCCGCGCGTCGGCGAGTGCCGTCGCGAGCCGCCCGTGCCCGCCGGGGTCGAGCGAGGCGAGCGGCTCGTCGAGTAGCAGCAGCGCCGCATCCGACGCGAACCCGATCGCGAGTGCCAGGCGGGTCCTCATGCCCCGCGAGTAGGTGCCGACCGGTCGGTCGGCGGCCCCCTCGAGATCGAAGCGTCGGATCCACTCCCGGACGCCGGCCCTCGCGCCGTCCACGGGGTGCCCGCGCAGGCGGAGGAGCGCCGTGGCGTTGTCGGCGCCGCTCAGCCATTCGCGGAACACGGGCCGGTCGAGCGCGAGGGCGACATCGGCCGGCCGCGCGGCCCCGGGTCGTTCGATAGAGCCCGCGTGCCGTCCGGCGGCGCCGGCCAGCAGCCGGAGGAGCGTCGACTTGCCGCTCCCGTTGGGTCCCAGGAGTCCCACCGCTTCGCCGACCGCCACATCCAGCCCCACGTCCCGGAGCGCGACGCTCCCGTCGGGATACGTGAACCCCACGGCGCGGGCGCGCAGGACGGGGTCGCCGGCGGGGGAAGCGGGCCGCATCGGATCAGGGGATGATGGCCACGCCGTCCTCGAACACCGTGATCGCATCGACGGGGCACGCGGCGCAGGCGTCGAGAAGCCGGCCGCGACCCGCCTTCTCCGGGTTCGTGAGGATGGCGATGCCCTCGTCGTCGATGTCGAACGCGTCGGGCGCCTCGGCGATGCAATCCGCGAAGCCGACGCACAGGTCGCGGTCGATCACGACACGGACGCCGTGTACCTCCCGCACGACCTCGCGCGGCTCGTCGTCGGTCACATCCCCTCGAGACCGAGGTCCGTGCGGGCGCGGTCCATCACCGCGGGGGTGATCTCGCCGATGCCGTGGTCCCTCGCGTACTCGATGTAGATCTTCTTGACCATGCCGCGCACGAAGGAGGGGACGTGCCCGAGCCGCTCGACGGCGTCGACGCTCCACCTGACGGGGGCCGGAGGTGACGCGGGCTCCTTCGGAGCTGCGAAGGCGTCCTCGCGGCCGGACGCGACCCCGGTCCGGATTCCCTCGAACGGTGCCCCCGGCACGGTCCGCCCGCCGACCTTCACGCCGAGCGAGGTGACGAGCTGGGTCTCCATCGGGTTGGTCAGCATCGCGGTCATGCGACCGCACGCCGGACAGCGGAAAACCGCCGCCAGCGTCCCGTCGCCGGGAATCCGACGCTCCTCGAAGTGCATCTGCTCGTCGCACTCCACGCACAGGAACTTCATCGGCTCGCCACCTCCCCGGCGGACCGCCCGGCCCCCAGGGCGGCGTCGAGGGCCTCGCCGATCCGACCGAGCTCGATCGCCGTCGGCCCCCCGGCGCTCAGCCACGCATCGAGCTCCCCATACGCCGCCGCCCGGTCGAGGGTCGGGTCGAACGGGAGGCCCCCCAGCACCGGGACGTCGAATCGCCGGGCGAGTCGTTCGGCCGCGTCGCCCCCGAACAGGGCGCCGACGTCCCCACACCCGTCACACCGATAGCCGCGCAGGTTCTCGACCAGACCGAGCAGTGGGATCCGGCGCCGGGCGGCGAGCTCGAGCGACCGCGCCACGGCGTCCCTCGAGGCTGCCGAGGGGATCGTGACCGCCAGCACGCCGCTCAGCTCGGGAACCAGCTCGTGGAGCTCGGCGAGGCGGCCGACGCCGGGGGGGAGATCGACGAGCAGCAGATCCAGCTCGCCCCAGCCCACGTCGGCGAGGAACTCGCGCACCGCGCCCCGCTCCTGGACACCGCGCCACACGAAGGCCGCCCCGTCGGGCTCCTTCCAGTGAAGCGCCATGTCGGCATCCAGCAGGAGGTCCATCGACATGACGAGCGCGCCGCACGGCGTGCTCGCCGGATCGATCCCATCCGGGCGCTCGGCGAGCGGTCCCCGTGGACAGCCGAGCATGCGTCCCATGCTCGGCCCGTTGAGGTCGGCGTCGAGCACCCCGACCCGCCGCCCCCGCCGCGCCGCCAGCGTGGCGAGCGCGGCCGTCAGCAGGCTCTTCCCGACGCCTCCCTTCCCGCTCATGATCCCGACCACGTCGTGCACGAGAGCGAGACGCGCCTCCACGCGCGTCTGTTGTGCCGCGACCTGGTCCCCCAGATCCGACCCCGCATTCTCGATCTCGTGGTACGTGCGTATGTTCAGCGTCACGGGAATCACCGGTTCCGGCCCGTCGGGGACGGGGATCGAACGGGTTCAGCTCGCGGCCGGGAGGACGGCTCGGTGGGCCACCCACCGACGCCTGCCGGCTCCGCGTGGAACCTCCCACCCGCCGCGGGGTCGGTCAAGCGTATTTCGGGCGTCGCCACGTGCGGTTACCATTGGAACACGCGAGCGACCCCGCCGGCGCGCACGTCCCGGAGCACGGATGTCGATCATCACCTTCCACCGTTTTCTGATCAGCACGGCGATCGCCTTCTGCGCGCTGTTCGCCGGGTGGGAGTTCGTGCGCTTCTCGCGCGGAGGCGGCACGCTCGAGCTGACGCTCGGGGTCACCTTCAGCGTGCTCGCCCTGGCGCTCGTCTACTATCTGATCAACCTGCGCCGATTCCTCGACCGGGGTCACGCGGGCTGAGCCTGAAGCGCCCCGCCGCCGCGGCGCGGCGTCCCGATCGTGCCGACGATGTCGCCGCGCAGGCCGGTACGGTCACGCCGGTCTGGCTGCTGGTGGCGGCGGGCGTATTCGTGATCCTGATCGCGCTGGTCCTCGTGTCATCACTGGTGCGCCCCCACATGCCGAGCTACGCCCCGAGCGAGCTCACGGACCGGTCGGCGGGCGCCGGGCTGGTCGTGGACACGGTGACGCTCGACGCGCGGGATGCCGATCGCTGGGTGTTTTTCGATTTCGAGCGAGGCAACGCGGTGGACGGTCCGGGTGGCACCACGTGGGACATCGCGGTGCAGCGCTACCATCTCATCGTGAACGGGGGCGAGGCGTTCGAGGGTGTCGGGGGCGCGCTCTCGCTCCCCACCGCGTGGCGGGATGTCCGCGAGGCGCCCGCGTCGGGCTACGTGGAGACCCGTGGCGGTCCGCGTGACGCGCCGTCGAACCCGGCACTCGAGCACTGGTACCGGTACAGCTTCTTCGCGCACACGCTCGCGCCCAGACCCGAGGTGTACGCGCTTCGCACGGCGGACGGCCGCTACGCGAAGCTCCGCATCCTGAGCTACTACTGCCCCGGGGCGACCCCGGGCTGCATGACCTTCGAGTACGCCTACCAGGGAGATGGCAGCCGCTCGTTCCTGCCGTAGGGGGACGAACACGGTCGCCTACGCCTGTCCGTCGTCGAGCAGCGCCGAGGTCGACACGCCCGGAACGAGCGGGACCCGGACCACGCGCCCGCCGCTCCCCTCCACGACCTCGCGTCCGACGATGTCCGCCAGCGCGTAGTCGGCCCCCTTGACGAGAACGTCGGGTCGGAGGGCCTCGATGAGCGCGCGGGGCGTGTCCTCGTCGAACACCGTGACGGCGTCGACGAGCCCGAGCGCGAGGAGTGCGCGCGCCCGCCGGGCCGCGCCGCGCACCGGTCGCCCCGGGCCCTTCAGGCGGCGCACCGAGCCGTCCGAGTTGAGACCCACGAGCAGGCGATCGCCCAGCTCCGCCGCGTGCCGCAGGAGCGCCACGTGTCCCTCGTGCAGGACATCGAAGCACCCGTTCGTGAACACGAGCTCGAACGCCCGACCGGGACCGAACGCCTCGATCGATCGCGCGCGCGAGATCGGGCCGCGCGTCCCGGACGAGGGCTCCATGTCGCGCCTCACCCGGCGCCCTCCCGCCGCCGCGTGGCCGACACGAGCTCCGCGGCTCCGTCGGCCAGCAGCCGGGTGGCCAGCTCGCGCCCGAGCTCGCCGGGACGTGTGGCCCGCCCGACGGCGCGTCCCGCGATCGGGGTGCGCTCGCCACGCGGGTCGTACACCACGGCCCGCAGCTCGAGCGCCTCCCCACGTGACCGCGCGAGCGCCGCGACGGGCGCGTGGCAGCCCCCTTCGAGGGTGGCGAGCAGGGCGCGCTCCGCACCCGTCTCGGAGCGTGCTCGCACGTCGTCGATCCGCTCCACGATCGCCCGGATCGCTGGATCGTCCGTGCGGCCCTGCACCGCGAGCGCGCCCTGGCCGGGGGCGGGGAGCCACTCCGCTTCGTCGAGCGGGAAGACGTTGTCGCGCACGAGCCCCAGGCGCCGGAGGCCCGCGGCCGCCAGGAGGAGGGCGTCGGCGGCGCCCTCCTCGAGCCGGGCGATCCGGGTCTCGACGTTTCCGCGAACGGAGACCACGCGCACATCGGGCCGCAGGTGGAGGATCTGACCGGCCCGGCGGGCGGAGGAGGTCCCTACGCGCGCGCCCGGCTCGAGCCCGCGCACACCCGGCACGGGTCGACGCGTCACCAGGACATCGCGAGGGTCTTCGCGGCGGGGGATGGCGAGCACCCGGAGACCCGTCTCGTCCTCGGCCGATTCGGCCGTCGTCGGCAGGTCCTTGAGCGAGTGGACGGCGATGTCGATGTCGCGGTTCCGGAGCGCCGCCTCGAGGTCGGCGGTGAACAGGCCCTTTCCTCCGATCTCGGGGAGGGGCCGGTCTCCACTGCGATCGCCGCGCGTGACGAAGGTCCGGATCTCGACGTGCAGCCCGGGGCAGGCCTCCCGGAGCCGCTCTCCCACCCACTCCGCCTGACGCACCGCGAGGGCCGAGCCGCGCGCGCCGGCCACCAGCCGCCGGTCGGACTCCGTCATCCCCTCCCTCCGACGCGCCTCTCCGTCAGGCGTGCTCGTGGATCGGCGGACCGGCGGGCGTGTCGGTCGACCGCCGCTCGAGCAGGGGCTTGAGCAAGGGCGGGACCATGAAGGTCGAGATGATCACCATGATCAGGATGGCGCTGTACACCTCGCCGGACAGGATCCCCTCGCGGAGCCCGAAGGAGGCGAAGATGAGCCCCACCTCGCCGCGGGGTATCATCCCGACGCCGATCGCCAGGCGGTTGAGCTCCCGCCCGCGCGGGGCGAGACCGGCCATCAGCTTCCCGACGATCGCGATCACGGTCAGGATCCCGCCCACGATGAGCACGGGAACGCTGAAGTCCTCCGAGCCCGGGATGAACAGGGCGACGTTGACCGGGGCGCCCACCGCCACGAAGAAGATCGGCGTGAAGATGTCGGCGACCGGCTTGATCCTGTCCTCCACCGCGTCGAACTGGTTCGTCGAGGAGAGCACGATCCCGGCGGCGAACGCTCCGATGATCATGGCCGAGCCCGAGAGATCGGCGAGGGCGGCGAGTAGCAGCGCGAAGCAGAACGCCGCCACGAGAAGCACCCCGCGGACTCGCATCCGGTCGACCAGATTGAACAGGGTCGGGGCGGCGCGGTTGCCGATCAGCACCGCGAGCACGAGGAACCCGACCGCGAACAGGAGGATCTTGCCGATCGCCAGCACGCCCACCGCCGCCCCGCTCGCCAGCCCGACGACGACCGCGAGGATGACGATCCCCATCACGTCGTCGATCACGGCCGCGCCGATGATGATGCGGGCCTCGGCGGTGTGCATCTTGTCGAGATCCGACAGCACTCTCGCCGTGATCCCGACGGACGTCGCCGTGAGCGTCGCGCCCACGAAGATCGCGATCATCACGAAGTCGATCCCCGGCGGGTGGACCCCGATGCTCGGATTGACGAGGTACCAGTAGAGGAAGCCGAGGCCGAACGGGAACAGGACGCCCACGGTCGCGACCGCGAACGCCGCCGGACCCACGCGGAACATCTCCTTGAGGTCCGTCTCCAGACCGATCTCGAACAGGAGGATCGAGACGCCGATCTCGGCGAACACGTGCACCACCTCCCGCATCGGCGTTCCTTCGGCGGGAATCACCCCCAGCACGCTGGCGCCGAGCACGACGCCCGCCAGCAGCTCGCCGAGCACCGCGGGCTGTCCGAGGCGTTCCGCCCCCTCGCCGAACAGCTTCCCGGTGAACAGGATGGCGATGAGGACGAGGAACATGTGCGAGATCTCGATCCCGTGCTCCCCGGCGTCGGCAGCCTCCTCCCCGAGGGCCTGTTCGCCGCCCGCGGCGGCTTCCTGCGAGCCGGCCACGCGGTGGGCGTCGGCCGTCGAGACGACGGCGATCGGGGCGGGATCGGTCGGGGGGTGGGCCGCGGCGGGCGAGCCGAACGGATCGGCGAACAGGATCCACGCACCCGCCGCGAGCGCGAGCAGCCGGCGGAGTCGGCGCGCGCCCGACCCGCACGAGAGGGCGAAGGGGTTGGACATGGAGTCTGGCCTCAGTAGGTCAGGTCGACTTCGATCCGGCGTTGCCGAACCCAATACCAGCGGTGGAACAGGGTCAGGCTGTCCGGATACTGGATCGTGATCTGGATGTGGTTCGGCGGCGTGCGGCGGATGGTTGGATGGCCGGCGGACACGGGCAGCTCGAGACGCGAGGCCTCGTTCTGGATTCCCTCGCGGATGGTCTGGTCCGGGGTGTCCAGCGCCTGACGGGCCAGGTCCTGCGCCTCGCTCCTGAGCGTCTGGTAGTCGATCTCCTTACCCACGAACTGGACGGCGCCGTAGCCCACCAGCACGAGGATCAGGATGGCCAGGAGACACCCGACGCGGCTCGCCCCGGACTGGCCGCTCATGTCACCACTGCGATTGCGCGCCATCGACGATCTTCTGTACGAGGTTCTCGATCGCGATCTCGGTTCCCTGCTCCTCCGTCTCCGATCCGGGCTCGTACTCCCCCGCCCCGCTGAGCGCCTGTGAGCTCCAGATCGCGACGTCCTGGGCGCGGTCGTAGATCTCCACCGTCGCGGTGATCGTGACCCGCCGCTGGAACACGTCGGCCCCCTGCCCCTCCACGGCGTCGAAGCTCACCGCATCGTCGGTGTATTGCCGGATCGTCGCCCGGATGATGGCGTCCGCCTGGTCCTCGGAGGCGAGCTGCAGACCGAGTCGTTGTCGTGCGGCCTCCAGCAGCCGCTCCGTGAGGGTCTCCGCGATCCCGAATCGCGTACTCTGGTTGTCCACGGGCTCCACATACGCCGTTCGGATGTGACCGGGCAACCCTCCCCCTCCGGAGAAGCTGTAGCAGCCCGCCGCCACCAGGGGCAGCGCGAGGCTAAGGCGCCGGATCCACATCGTAGATCCCGTCGTCGAACGGTTGGGTCTGCGGAACCGCACGCACCAGCTCCCAACGTACGCGGCTCCGTGGTGCCACGTCGTCGCGGTAGCGCGCCTCCCGAGGCCACACGGGATCCTCGCCCCACTCGAGCTCGATCCGCCGTTCGAGCCGGCCATCGCGGCGCTCCTCGACCCGCGCCAGCCGTCCATCGAGCAGGTAGAACCGGCGCACCGCGCGGTCGGAAACGGCGTATCCCACCACCTCGTACGGCCCACTCGAGAACCCTTCGCTGGGCGTCCGGGAGCCGGGGCGGAACACCCCCGTCATCGCGTACAGAAACGCCGGAGGCGGAAGCTCGACGTCCTGCAGGTCGCCGCCGGTCCGCAACTGGTCATCCACCAGGACGGCCCGCATCGAGCCCTCCCCGGTGCTGAACAGATCGAGCCTGAAGCGATCCGGTGGGTTCACGCGGCCCACGCCGTCGCCCCGCAGGTTCCCGCGCTCATCGGCGTACTCCCAGCGGAAGATGACCCGAACCGGCCGGGCCGCGCCGGTCGCCTCCGCGGCTCGCGCGGCGACGCCCGCCGGGTCGGACAGCGGCTCGCCCGTCTCGAACCCCCCCGCGCACCCGAGACAGAGCGCCACGATCGGCCACCGCGCATGGCGGAAGCTCGACGCCCTCACGGCAGTGCAAGGTAGGGGACGCCGAGAAACCGGGTCAAGAAAACGTGGCCTCATCGACTCTCTTCCCCGGAGGGTCGTTCGGGTGGGGCCAGCCGTGCGAGCGCATCCCGCACGGGGGGCGGAAGGCGCCGCGGACGGCCGTCGGTGTCGGCGCTGGCCAGCGTGATCCGGGCGAGCGCGACGGTCGTCCGGTCCTCGTCGCGCGTCAGTCGGTAGCCGAACTCGACGCTCCGACTCCGTACCCGCTCGACCCGTGTGTGGATCCGAACCACCTCGTCGTAGAACACCGGGGCTCGATACTCGATCTCGACCCGGGCCACGGGGAGAAGCACCCCATCCCGCTCGAGGGCGGCGTACGACAGCCCGCTGTCGCGCATGAGCGCCGTGCGCCCGAGCTCGCACCACACGAGATAGTGGCGATGGTGCGCGCGGCCCATCTGGTCCGTCTCGGCGTAGCGCACCCGGATGTCGGTCGTGCCTGTCACGCGGTCCCTCCTCGCGTTGCGCCGGTTCCGATCGGGAGGCACGGGGTCGGTCGGGCCGCGAGCGTACGATGGCGGCCCGAGCCCGTCAATCGATCGCGCATCGCCCCCCGCGCGCGGCGGCGACGCAATGTTTGACGCCCCGGGACCGTCCGCCGAGCTTGCGCGGGTGAACTCCCGCACGGTCGTGGTCTCCGACATACACCTCGGCGCCATCCCGCCGGCCGGGGAGCGCGCCTTCCTGGCGTTTCTGGAGGGCGTGCCCGACCTCGGCGATGAGCTGCTCATCAACGGCGACCTGTTCGACTTCTGGTTCGAGTACCGCGAGGTGGTGCCGCGGGGTCATTTCGCGGTGCTCGCGGCGCTGCGCGGTCTGGTCGAGGGGGGGCTGCCGGTGCGGTTCCTGGGAGGAAACCACGATGCCTGGGGCGGGGGGTTCCTCGAACGGGAGGTCGGGATCCGGCTCGTGGAGGGTCCCGCGGTGCTCGATGTCGGAGGACGACGGGCGTATGTGGCGCACGGCGACGGTCTGGGCGTGGGGGATTGGGGCTACCGCGCCCTCAAGCGAGCCAGCCGCAGCCGGCTCGGGCGCGCCCTGTTCGGGGCCATCCATCCCGACCTCGGCGTGCCTGCGGCCCGTCGCGCGAGCGCGACCGAGATCAGACGGGTCGGAGGGCCCGGGCCCGAGGTGGCGCGCGCGGATCGCCTGGCGAGCCACGCGCGGGAGCTCCTGGCGTCGCGCGAGGACATCGACCTGGTGATCTTCGGTCACACGCACCGCCCCCAGCTGGAAGAGGTTCGCCCGGGACGATACTACCTGAACGCAGGCGACTGGATCCACCACCGGAGCTACGCGGTCGTGTCGCCCGGGAACATCCGTCTCGAGCCGGCGGCCGCGTCATCGACGGACGGCTGACGGCCGTGCTCGCCCGCCACGGCGGGTTCGGCCCCGGTGGGGCGGCCGCGTGGGCTAGGAGGGCCCCTGCCCGAGCGCGACCGACTCGACCCGCTCCACGGGGGCGCCCAGGAACAGCCCGGCGAGCTCCCGAAACAGGTGCGTGTCATCGGTCACGTAGTGGTGCGCGATGGGCGCGGAGCCGCTCGAGGTGAGGCTCCGAGCGCTCAGCAGACGGGCCGTCTCACGGGCCGTCGCCTCGGCGGAGTCCACCAGCCGAACGCCGCTCCCGGCCACGTCGGCGAGCATGGGCTTGAGGAGCGGATAGTGCGTGCAGCCCAGGACGAGCGTGTCGATCTCCGCTGCGAAGAGGGGGTCGAGGTAGCGGTGCGCGGCCAGCTCCGGCACCTCGCCGCTCACCCAGCCCTCCTCGGCCAGGGCCACGAACAGGGGGCAGGCGGCGGAGCGCACGGTCGCATCGGCGCGCGCCGCCAGGATGGCCCGCTCGTAGCTTCCGCTCTCGACGGTCCCCCGGGTACCGATCACGCCGATGACGCCACTGCGGCTGGCCGCGGCGGCCTCGCGGGCGCCCGGCTCGACCACGCCGAGCACGGGGATGTCCAGGCCCTGCGACAGTGTCCCGAAGGCGTGCGCCGTCGCCGTGTTGCACGCGATGACGAGCATCTTGATCCCGCGCTCCGTGAGGAAGCCCGCCGCCTCGCGGGCGTACCGGCGGACCGTGTCCGGTGACTTGGGTCCGTACGGTACCCGGGCGGTATCCCCCAGGTAGATGGTCGACTCGCCCGGAAGTTGCGCGTGGATCGCCCGCAATACGGTGAGTCCGCCCACGCCGGAATCGAATACGCCGATGGGCGCGTCGCGCGGGTCGCTCGGCGGACCCGGCCCCCGCGTCCCCGCGGGTGTCACGGGAGCTCCACCGAGAACGCGACCGCGAGACCGACCGAGCCGTCCGCGGGGGCCTGGATGCGGGGCTCGAAGTCCCAGAAATGGGTCGACACCCAGGCGTCCACACCGCTCACGAACGCGATGAACACGGACAGCACGATCCAGTTCTCGCGCTCGCGCGTGCGGGCATCGACGAGGTCCCCGTCCGGCGGATCGGCCCGGTTTGCGGCCGCCAGCCGCGCCTGGCTCTTGAACACCATGAACAGGCTGGCCGCCTCGCCCGCGAAGTAGATCGCGCCCCGCGAAGGACGCCCGACCTCTACCTGCCCCCAGCCCGGGAGGACGAGCGAACGGACGAGCGCGCCCAACGGGCTGATGGGGGGAACCGTGTCCGGGCGTACCGCCTGCGGCTCCGTCCGCGCGCTGTCGGCCGGCGCTCGGGCGGTGTCGGGCGTCGTCGCCGGGCGCCCCTGCCCTGCCGCCGGACAGGGGGCGAGGGCCAGGACGGCCACGGCGAGCGCCGCGCGGAGGGGGCGGGCGGCCCGGCGGTGGATGGCGGGAACGTGTGGGAATCGAACCCACCCGGGACGCACGAGCGCCCCGTAACGGTTTTGAAGACCGCAGGCGACACCAGTCACCATCCGCTCCCCCGTTCGCGTCTCGGTCCCGTCCGAGACGTCAGCCGCCCGTCGCCCCGCCCGCGCGCGCGATCACCTCGATCTCCACCCGCGCCCCTTTCGGCAGCTCGCGCGCCGCGACCGTGGAGCGCGCCGGATAGGGCGGGTCGAGCGGGGCGGCGTAGATCTCGTTGACGCGCGCGAACTCGCCCATGTCCGCCAGGAAGATCGTCGTCTTGACCACGTCCGCGAACGTCAGGCCGGCGGCCGCGAGCACGGCCGCCAGATTCTCCATCACCTGACGCGCCTGTGTCTCCACGTCGCCGCCGACGAGCTGCCCGGTGGTCGGGTCGAGTCCGATCTGCCCTGCCGAGAAGAAGAGCTCCCCGGCCCACGAGCCCTGCGAGTAGGGCCCGATTGCCGCCGGCGCGCGCTCGGTGTGTACGACTCCGGTTCTCGTCACTCCCGCTCCTTACGCTGTGGGTCCTGCTGCACGCCTCCCGGCCGTGTCCGCGCCGCGGCGAGCAGCGATCGCCGGCCCACCGGTCGCGCGCCGAGCCGCGCGACCGCGATCCCTGCCGCGAGGTTGGCCAGGCGTGCCGCGGGGCCCGTTCCGATCCCGCAGGCGAGGGCCGTCGCGAGCACGGCGGTGACCGTGTCCCCGGCGCCCGACACATCGTACACCTCCCGGGCGCGCGATGGTACGAAGGTCGGCACCGTCGAGCCATGCTCGAGGAGGCACATGCCGCCGGCCCCCAGCGTGATCACCAGGTGGTCGCACTCCAACCGATCCGCGAGCGCGCGCAGCGTGGGACCGTCCATCGGGAGATCCTCGACCCCCAGCGCCTTCGCGGCCTCGGCCCGGTTCGGCTTGAACACCGTGGCCCCCCGATACCCGAAGAATCGCCGCAGCTTGGGGTCGACGACCACCGGGGTGCCGGCCCCACGGGCGGCGACGATCACCGGCTCGGCGACCGCGGGGCTCAAGACCCCCTTGTCGTAGTCCTGCAGCACGACCGCGTCCGCTTCCTCGAGGCGGTCGACCGCGCGCGCGGCGAGCTCTCGGGCCACCCCCGCGTCGAAGGGCGACGAGTCCTCGCGGTCGATGCGGAGCACCTGCTGATGCCGCGCCAGGATGCGGACCTTGGTGGTGGTCGGTCGCCCGGAGACGCGAACGATATCGCCGGTCGGGATGCCTCGACGCTCGAGGGCCGCGATGAGGGCCGACCCCGCCCGGTCGGCGCCGACCGCGCCCACGAGACGCACCGCCGCCCCGAGGGCGCGGATCCCGGCGGCCACGTTGGCTGCCCCTCCCGGCGCCGCGCGTCGGCGCCTCTCGTGCACGACGGGGACCGGCGCTTCGGGCGAGATTCGATCCACGGATCCCGAGACGTACCGATCCAGCATGAGGTCGCCGACCACCAGCAGGCGGACCCGGGTCGCGGCCGTCAGACAGCGCTCCGCGAGCGCGGCGTGATCGCTAGATAGCGGGGACATCCGCTCCTTGCATCGGGTCGGGGGGCGCCGGTAACCTCCGCGGTCGGGCCCTGACGGGGAGGCTGTCCCCGCGGTCGAACCCGAAGGGAGCGGCCGGGCGCGAAGATATGACGAACCCCTTCAGAGCGCCAAAGAAGAACGCATGGCCCAGGCCTCCGCCAGCCGATCCGCCGCCCGGCTGACACGCGACGCCCTGCTCGGCGCCGCGCTCTCGGTGCAGGAGTACTTCGCCCTCCTCGGGCGGCTGCTGCGCGGGTGTGTCACGCGCCCCTTCTACCGGCGCGACGTCGTTCAGCAGATGGACACGGTCGGGGTGGCCTCGCTGTTCATCGTGGTGCTCACGGGTCTGTTCACGGGAATGGTGCTGGCGCTGCAGTCCGCCGTGGAGATGAAGCAGTTCGGCGCGACGATCTACATCGGGCGGCTGGTCGGCGCCTCCACGATCCGCGAGCTGGGGCCCGTTCTCACCGCCCTCATGGTCACCGGTCGCGCCGGCTCGGGGATGGCCGCCGCGCTCGGCGCCATGAAGGTCACCGAGCAGGTCGACGCGCTCAGGACGATGGGCGTCGATCCGATCCGCAAGCTGGTCGTGCCGCGCTTCGTCGCGGCGGTGTTGATGCTCCCGATCCTCACCGTGCTCGCCGATCTGATCGCGATCCTCGGGGGCCTCCTGATCGCGCTCCTCAAGCTCCACCTCAGTGCCGATCTGTACATGCGCTCCGTATACACCACCCTGGCCGACAACGGCTTCGTCCTGCGCTACCTCCCCGTGGACCTCATCCAGGGCCTCGCGAAGCCGATCGCCTTCGGCGCGCTCATGGCGCTCACGAGCTGCTTCTACGGTCTCCGGGCGTCCGGCGGTACGGAGGGGGTCGGCCGGGCCACGACGCAGGCGGTGGTGACGACCTCGATCCTCGTCCTGGCCACCGACTACTTCCTTACGCAGGTCCTCATCGTGCTGTTGATCGAATGATTCCGGGAAAGCCCGTCGACGTGGATGACAGGGATGGGATCGGGGGAGGCACCGAGCGGCAGGAGGCGTTGCGCGCCGAGGTTCGCGAGGAGGCCCGCCGGGAGCTGGAAAGCCACGCCCTCCCGGCTCGCGAGGAGGGGGCCGCGACCGTCGAGCTGCGTGACGTGTGGCTCTCGTTCGGCGATCACGAGGTGCTTCGCGGGATCAGCTTCGACGTGCGCCGCGGCGAGACGCTGTGCATCCTCGGCGGGTCGGGGGTGGGGAAGTCGACCATCCTGCGGCTCATCCTCCGTCTGCTGACCCCGTCGCGGGGCGAGGTCCTCATCGAGGGACGCGACATTGCGTCCGTGTCGCGGGACGACGTGCTGGAGCTGCGCGAGCGCATGGGGATGGTGTTCCAGGGCTCTGCCCTGTTCGATTCGCTCACGGTGTTCGACAACGTCGCGTTCCCGCTGTACGAGCACACCGCGAAGAGCGAGGACGAGGTCCTCGACCGGGTGTGCGAGGTGTTGAGCTTCGTCGATCTGGATCCCGACGAGGTGCTCGATCTCCTCCCGGCCGAGCTGTCGGGCGGCATGCGAAAGCGCGTCGCCATCGCGCGTGCCATCGTGCACGAGCCGCCCATCCTGCTGTTCGATGAGCCCACCAGCGGTCTCGATCCGATCACCACGCGCACGATCGACGGTTTGATCCAGAAGCTCCGCCGGGAGCTCGCCGTGTGCGCCGTCGTGGTGACCCATGACATCAAGTCCGCGTCGCGCATTGCCACCGAGGCGGCGCTCCTCAGGGACGGAGGCATTATCTTCAAGGGGACCCCGGAGGACATGTTCGCGGTGGAGGAGCCCTACGTGCAGTCGTTTCTCGGCTGACGGGCAGCGATGAACCGCGGTTCACCGGGCTTCGACGGCCCGCCGGGAGACGGGAGAGACATGGTCTGGATACCGCGCGCGAGACCCCATGCGTAGGTCGGCTCCCATCACGTGGGATCAGGTCCGCGTGGGGCTCGTGCTCATGCTGGCCCTGGCCATCCTCGGGTTGGGGATCTTCTTCATCGGCAACATCGGCGACGTGTTCGGGAGCAGATATCGTCTCGTGACCCTGATGGAGTCCGCGGCGGGACTGGTGCGGGGTGCCCCGGTTCAGGTGGCCGGGCAGAACGTGGGTCAGGTCGACCGGGTCGAGTTCATCCAGCCCGAGGAGCGTCCCGAGTCGGGGGAGGCGGTGGCTGTGTGGCTCGGTGTGAACGTGGGCATCCGGGACCAGATCCGGGCCGACTCGCGGGCGCGCGTCCGCACGCAGGGCCTCCTCGGCGACCGGCTGATCGACATCGAGCCCGGGTCGCCGGACAGCCCGGTGCTCGCCGATGGCGATACGCTGGCCGCCGCCCCCGCGCTGAGCTACGAGGAGCTGCTCGCGCAGGCGGCCGACGCGGTGCAGAGCCTCATCACCCTGTCGAACGACCTGACGGGCACCCTGGGCCGGGTGGCGGCCGGCGAGGGAAGCCTCGGACAGCTCCTCGTGGACGACGCGCTGTACGGTAGCCTCGTGTCGCTCAACGAGAACATGAACCGGGTTATCGGTCCGTTGGCCGAGGGCCGCGGCGCCCTCGGGCAGCTCCTCACGGATCCCGAGCTGTACGACCGGCTGGTGGATGCGACGTCACGGCTCGATTCGGTGACGGCGATCGTGGTGGACGGCCAGGGGACGCTCGGACGCCTGATGCGGTCGGACTCCCTCTACGCGGCGCTCGCCTCGTCCGCCTCCCGGGCCGATTCCCTACTGGCCCTGATCGAGCGCGGCGAGGGCTCCGTCGGCCAGATGGTCACGGACGAGCGGTTGTACGAGGCGCTGCTGAAGACCGTGGTGGATCTCAACGCGTTCCTGCAGGACGTGCGCGAGAATCCGAAGCGGTTCATCCCGCCCGTGAAGGTGTTCTGAGCGACCGGGACGGGGCGGCGGCATCGGCGCGTGTCGTGATGTCCCGCGTTTCCCGCGTCAGGACGCGCCGTCGACGAGATCGTGGAGGGTCTTGAGCGCCATGACCTCGAACTCCCGTGCTCCGGCCGGAAGGCGCACCGTAACCACGTCGCCGGGCTGCCGACCCAGCAGGGCCTTCCCGATGGGCGACTCCATCGAGATCTCGCCGCCGTCGAAATTCAGGTCGTCGCCCAGCGTGACGAGGAACTCCTCGAGCTCGCCATCGGCCATGTCCCTGACCGTGACGCGTGATCCAAATCCGACGCGGTTCTCGGGGACGTGGTCGATGTCGATGTCGCCCAGGGTCGACATGCGCCGGGCGAGGTAGTCGAGTCGGGCCCGGACGAACCCCTGGCGCTCCAGGGCGGCGGAGTACTCGGAGTTCTCGCGCAGGTCTCCCTGGGCGACGGCCTTCTCGATCTCCCGCGGCAGGATGACGTTCAGCTCGTGCAGCAACGTCTCTGCCTCGTCGGCCAGCTTCTGTCTCAGCTCATCCAGCATCTGTCCTCCCGCGTTGGCTCGGCGGGACATAAAAAAAGCCGAGGCGTGCCCCCCGGGAGGGGACGCCCCGGACGAAATGGAGGCGGCGGGAATCGAACCCGCGTCCGCGAGCCCATCCACCACGGATTCTACGTGCGTAGTTCGCGGTCGTTTTCTCCTCCGACCGGGGCCCGCGAACGGCCCCGGACGAAGCAGCCACCATGCGGCTACCGCCGCGATCTCGTCACGTCCGCCGGTGGCGGGCTTCGGTGACCAGCCCGATTTGTCGACGTCCATCCGGAGCCCCTCGGGCCCGGGTCTCCGGTGGACGGGCTACGTCAGATTACGCAGCCAGAGCCAATTCGTTGTTGGCACTTGGAGTTTTCCCGGTGTTTTACGAGGACCCGAGCACCTCGGCACGCACCCACGGCTTCCGGTGAACACGTCGAAGCCAGGTCGCCCCCAATTGTCAAAAAACCGGCGGCGCGAATGCGTGATCGCGCCGACCGTTCCTACACGGTCGTCGTCGGCACGGTTCCGCGCAAGTTCCCGGCCACCGGGCGTGGAGGAGTCCGAGCCGGGACGTTTTGACACGCTTCGTCGCGCCCCGGTATACTCGACCTGCGCCCCGCGCAGCGAGCCGCCCGGCCCGCCTGCCGGGGCCGCGCCGTGTTTCTCGAATTCGATCACTACCCCGCCGTGGCGGGGAGGAGACATACATGTTGCTACGCGAGTTCTTCTCGCCGGACACCGTCAGGCTCGACCTGGAGGCCGAGACGAAGGACGACGCTCTCAAGGAGCTCGTCTCGGTGTTCGGTCTGGACGAGAAGTCGGAGGGCATCCTGTTCAAGATGCTCAAACGCCGCGAGAACCTCGGCTCGACCGGGATCGGCCGGGGCATCGCGATTCCCCACTGCCGCTCCCTGGTCGTCAACCGGCTGCGCGTCGCGTTCGGCCGCAAGGCGTCGGGGCTCGACTTCAAGGCGATCGACGAAAAGCCGGTGCGGTACATCTTCCTCATCGTCGCCCCGCCCCTCGAGGTGTCCAACCAGTACCTGCCCGTGCTCGGAAAGATCGCGCAATTCGGCAAGGAGGCCGACGTTCCGGACGCGCTGGCGGGACTCGAGACCCCCGATGACTTCATGGCGCTGCTCGAGTCCAAAGGCATCTGAACGCGCCCCGAGGAGGACCACCGGTGCACCCCCAGCTGGAACTGCTGCTCGAGATCCAGGACCTCCGGACGCAGCGTGGCGGACTCGCCGATGGCACGCTGACCGATGTCGAGTCCGATGTGTTCGCGGTCAGCATCGAGGATGCGATCGAGGCGCTGGATGAGAAGGTGGCGGAACTGGAGAGCCGACTCCACGACGACGTTCGACAGCGCTACCGGATGATGACCGCCAAAGGGATGCGCGTCGTGGTGCCGGTGTTGAACGGCATCTGCTACGGGTGCTTCATGGCGGTCGCGACGGCGAAGGCCTCGGTCCACGACCGCAACGCGCGGGTCGAGTCGTGCGAGCACTGCGGGCGGTTCCTCTACCACCTCGACTGAACCCGCCCTCCCGAAGCGTCACGGGTCCGCGAGGACCCTCCCTTCGCCGGTGCGCCTCGTGACCCCGACCCGGTCGAGGTATTCGAGCAGCGGGATGAGGTACTTCCGGGTGAGCCCGAACGCCTCCTTGAACGTCGTCGGGGGCTGTGGCGCGTCCCCGGCGAAGAGCGTGCGGACACGCCCGACCATGTCGTCGATCGCCGGCACCCACATGTGGATCTCGGGCGTGATCGCCTGCACCTCGCCGGACTGGGCCAGGAGCCGCAGCAGGTCGTCGAGCAGGTCTCGGTCGAGGCGGAGCGAACGGCTCAGCTCGTCCACGGTCGGAGGCTGGAGCCCTCCCTGTCGGATGGCCTCCCGCAGCGCCTCGAGCGCGGCCCGCTCGTCGGGCGACAGGGCGGGCTCGTGATCGGGTAGCGCCAGCGTCGGACCCGCCGCGCGCAACGATCCGTCCGCGACGAGCCCGACGAGCGCCTCATCGGCCAGCGCCGGCTCACACCGCGCGAGCAGCCTCGAGCGCGCGGCCTCGCGCGATACCGTCGCGGCGCGTCGGTGGGTGGCGTGCAGCCGGCGGACAATGTCGAGGCAGGTGGACCGTGCCCGGTCGAGCGCCCGCGGCGCGAACCACCGTTCGCCGAGGCGGATGGCCTCCGAGTCGGCGGCGATGTCGCGCACCTCGCCGGGCGGGATGCCGAGGGCGAGAGGCGCCTCCTCCTCCCCCAGGCCCTTCATCCCGCGCAGTCCCACCAGACCCTCGAAGGCGTCGAGCTCCGCCCCCTCCAGGATCCGGTGCCAGACCGGGATGCGGTCCAGCCACCGACGGGGCGGATCCAGCTCGGCGACCCGGGCACCTCCGACGGTCGTGATCGGGGAGTAGAAGCGCAGGATGGCACGATCACGCACGCGGGCCACCAGGCCCTCCTCCAGCGCCAGCACCGCCCAGGCCACTCCTCCGGGTGGCACGCTCGAGGCCTCGGCGGGATACACGCGGGCCATCACCTCGCGCGTGCCGAGATAGACGCGGATGCGCTGTCCCTCCTCGAGGACACGTCCGGGTCCACGGAGCGTTTCGACGCGCACGGCGAGCCGCCTCGCCGCTCGCCACCCCGCCCCTCCCACCAGCGTCGACCCGCGGCCGGCTTCCCCGGCATCGATGCCGACCAGCGCGATCGCGCAACGCCGCCCGGCGCTCACTCGGCGGCGGGGATCACCATGTACCTGGAGAGCGCGGACGCGGACTTCCCGATCGGCAGGGAGCAGCCGGAGGGTGCCGCCGGTCTCCACGGCCCCGCTCCACACGGTGCCCGTGACGACGGTCCCGGTGCCCCGGATCGTGAAGGCCCGGTCGATCGGCATGCGGAACAGGTCGGTCGCCCGCCGGCTCTCGAGCCCGACAGCGGCCTCCAGGAGCCCGCGCACGAGCTCCCCGGTGCCCTCTCCGGTGACCGAGGATAGGGGGTAGATGGGCCACGACTCGTAGCCGGGGGTGTCGCGCAGCAGATCACGCGTGGCCTCCGCGGCCAGCTCGAGCCATTCGGGGTCGACGCGGTCGCGCTTGGTGAGGGCGACCACGCCACGCCGGATGCCCAGCAGCCGCGCGATGGACAGGTGCTCGCGCGTCTGCGGCATCGGACCCTCATCCGCCGCCACCACGAGGAGGAGGAGATCGATGCCGGTGGCGCCCGCGAGCATGTTCCGGAGGAAGTCCTCGTGTCCGGGGACGTCCACGACGCCGGTCTCGATCCCGCGATCGAGATCGAGTGACGCGAACCCGATGTCGATCGTGAGGCCCCGCTCCCGTTCCTCCCGCCACCGATCCGTCTCGGTTCCGGTCAGGGCCCGCACCAGCGAGGTCTTTCCGTGATCGACGTGGCCCGCCGTGCCGATCACGATCCCCCGCCGCTCCCCGTCGCTCACGGCAGCGATCGCAGGAAGGGCAGCGAGCGCAGGTTGGCGCCCTCGGCGAGGTGATACCGGATGAAATCGGCCAGCCATCGGCCCTGGCGCCCGTCCGGATCGGGCGCAGCCTCCCCCCGCGCCAGCCTGCGGAGCGCATGGAGCTCCTCCGCCTCCAGCCCCGGGGTCGCGCACTCCGCGCATACCACCCCGCCGGCCGCGTAGTCGAAGCGCGCGCGCTCCTTCCCTATCTGCCGGCCACAGTGCAGGCAGCGCTCCAGCTCGGGGTGGAAGCCGAGCGTCGAGACCAACCCCCACACGTGCTCGAGCCCGCCGACGCCCCCGTTGCGGCTCGAGGCATCGAGGAGCGCGTCGAGCCCGGCCACGAGGCTCCCGTACAGTCGGTCGTCGCGGTGCTCCGGTGCGAGACGCATCACCAGCTCGCACAGCACCGAAGCGATCGTGTAGGCGCGAAGCGACCGTCCGAGGTCGCGACGCTCCCGCACGAGCTCGAACCCCGACAGCGTATGGAGGTCGCGGCCCTCCTTCGTGTACAGCGTGGCGTCCCCCTCGACGAACGGGTCGAGCATGCCGCCGAAGCGGCTACGGGGACGCAGCGCGCCCTTGGCGATCGCCGAGCACGGGCCGTGCTCGAGCGTCATGAATCGCAGGATCTTGCTGGTGTCGCTGTAGCGGTACGTCTGCAGGATGACGGCCCGCGTGGTGGTCAGAGCCACGGCGCTTGCGTCCAGCGCCGCACCGCGACGGACGCCCGCTCAGCGGATCGCGATATCGATCGCGCCCGCACCGGTGGCCACATCGTCGATGAACGTCCCATCCGCCTGCATGAGCACGAGGCGCCCCGGCGAGCTCGGGGCGTCGACGTCGAAGGTCGTGCACAGCAGGCGGCCGCTGACTAGGGCGGAGGTGGCACGACACGTGTCCAGATCCGACCCGTCCGCGTTCTTGGGCCGGATGGGGTTGCTGGGTCCGTGGACCCACATGTTATTGACCAGGCTGAAGCTCAACACGTCCGAGGCGAATGTTCCCGCGCCCCGGGTCCGTGTCACGTACGCGAGCCCGTCGCCGCCACCCTTGATCGCGACCCCGTTGCCCTCGAGCGGGAGCACGCTCACGACGCCCCGCCCGAGGGCGTTGATGAGAGCCAGATTCCCGTTGCCTTCCGGAAGGCCGCCATTGTCGAGACTCCCCTCGGTGAGCACCAGGAGCTGCTCCCCCAGGATCACGACATCGGTAGCTCCGACGGCGCCCTGGATGTCGAACGCGTCGAAGAACACTCCCGAGAGGAATTCGGAGTACTGGATGCGGGTGGCTCCCAGCGGTTCGAGCGACCCCCCCACATCGTCGAGATTCGCGTCGATCGAGATGAGCAGGTTGCCGAACGGGACGACGCGCTGCACGTACTCTCCGGCGTCGGCGGCCAGCAGCGTTGCCTGCTGCACGCCCGGGAACGAGACGTAGATGGAGTTCCTGGCCCGGGCCGGGACGAGGGCGGCCACGTTCCCACCCAGGTCGATGACGAGCGTCGGTCGGCCCGGATCCGCGACCGATGCCCCCGGAAAGCCCGTCGTGATCATCTCGCCGGTGTCGAGCGAGCCCCATATCACCCGCCCCACCCCGTCCCCGGTGCTGGTGGTCACGAACAGATCGAGGGACAGGTCGAGCGCGACGCCGTCGAACCCGGAGGGCAGAGACACGCTCACGCCGGTCGACGCCACCGTCTGCCCGTCGGTGTGGAACTCCTGCACGCTGGGCGAGAGGCGGCTGAGGACCACGACATCGGCCCCACCGGGTGGCGGCGGCGGTCCGCCCGGACCGCTCGAGTCCGAGATACAGGCCGTCGCGAACAGCGCGATCAGCGTCGAGATCGGCGCCAGCCAGCTACGTCTCCTCATTCTCCGTCTCCTTGGATGGGATCCCCCGGCGACCCACGACGTCTACGAGAGGCCCGCACCGTATCCGCCCGGCTCGGCTCCGGCTCGCGTCCACGCGGGTGAAGCTCCCGCGCGGGGCGCTGGCCGGCAAGCAGGCGGGCGCGCTGCGGGTGGCCCGGGACGTCTCGACCACGGGAGCTCGGTGTGGCTCGACTCCCGAATAAAACGTCCGGGGGCCGGCAAACCCGACGGCGCCGTGGCGACGGAGCTCACACGGCCGGCCCGCCCCGCGCCCCCGGGCCGGCGAACGAAGTGGGAAGGACAGCCAGACCCGATGCACCCAGGTCGTGGACTTCCACCGAGCCGCCGTACGCCGCCTCGAGCACCGGGGGGACGAGGACGTCCCGCGGGGCCCCGTCGGCCAGCACGCGGCCGCGGCCGATGAGCACCAGTCGCTCCGCGCGGCGACTGGCGAGATTCATGTCATGCGTGATACACAAGACCGTAATCCCCTGCTGCATGACCAGTTCCCGCATCGCATCGAATACCCACAGGGCGTGACCGAGGTCGAGGTGCGCGGTCGGCTCGTCGAGCACGAGTACCTCCGGTTCCTGCGCGAGTGCCCTGGCGAGCTTGGCTCGCTGCCGCTCCCCGCCGGACAGATCGGACACGGGGCGCCGCTCCAGCGGGCCGAGGCCGGTCCGCTCGAGCGTCCGGGCGACGAGAGCTCGCTCGGCGGGACCGGGAGCGGACCACGGACTCATGTACGGGGTGCGTCCGAGGGCCACGTACTCCCGGACGGTGAGCGGCACGGCCGGCGGCGGCTCCTGTGTGACGACCGCGAGGCGTCGGGCCAGCTCCCGCCGTGGCCACTTCGCCAGCGGACGGTCGAGAAAACGAGCCTCGCCCCGCGTGGGTTCCAGGACTCCTGTGAGTAGTCGGACCAGCGTGGTCTTCCCCGCCCCGTTTGGCCCCAGGACGGCGGTGAGCCCCCCGGCGTCGACGCGGAGATCCACGTCCCGCAGGGCCTCGGGCTCGCCGTCCCGGTAGCGGACCCCCGCCCCGAGCAGCTCGAACGCGGCGGGCTCAGGCACCGGCTCGCCGGAGGAGCACGAGAAACAGCGGCACCCCGAGCACGGCGGTCACCACCCCGATCGGCAGGACGAGTGGACGCGCCACCGTCTGGGCGACGGTGTCGGCGACCACCAGGGTCACGGCGCCCCCGAGCAGCGAGAGCGGGATCAGCGTACGATGGTCCGAGCCCCACGCCATGCGCACGGCGTGCGGGACGACGAGCCCCACGAACCCGATCACGCCGGCGACCGAGACGGTGATGGCGGCCGCCAGCGAGGCCGCCACGTAGGCGATGCGCTTGACGCGCTCCACGGGAGTCCCGAGGTGCGCGGCGGCCTCCTCGCCGAGCGCGAGGGCGTTCAGGTGCCGGGAGAGCATCAGCCCGGCCACCGCGGTCGCCAGGGCGCCCAGGCCCAGGAGCCCGACGCCGTTCCACGACGTGCCATCGAGGCTCCCCATCGTCCACAGCACCGCGGAGCGGAAGACGTCGCCGCGCGCCAGCGACAGGAGCAGCATCACGCCCGCCCCGAAGAAGGCGGATACGACCACCCCGGCCAGGATGAGCACCCGGGTGTCCACCCGTCCGACGGTCCACGCGACGCGAAACACGATGGCGATGGCGAGCAGCCCCCCGGCGAAGGCGAACCCTCCGGTGGTGAGCGTCCCGAGCGCGGGGCCGATCACCGTGAGCGCCGCGACGGCGCCGAATGCCGCGCCGGAGGAGACGCCGAGCAGGTACGGCTCGGCGAGGGGGTTTCGGAGGAGCGCCTGAAACAGGGCCCCGGACATGGCCAGGGCCCCGCCCGTGAGGGCACCGGCGAGCACGCGTGGCAAGCGAATGGAGCGCACGATGGTGAGCGCCGTCGGGTCGCGACCGCTTCCGGCCAGCGCCGACCACACGGCGCCCGGGGGGAGGGGCACCGACCCCAACGCCACACCGCCCGCCAGCGCGGCGACGAGTGCCGCCGAGAGCAGGATGCCTCCCACCAGTGGTCTCCTCACGGCACGCACACGGCCTCCTCCGGTGGTCGGATCGATCCCGGCGACGGCTCGTCGGCCGGTGCGCTCCCGCGGTGGACCGCGCGGGCCAGCTCCCGGGCCGCGTCGGCCACCCGGGGCCCGAGGCGGGTCACGAGCTCACCATCGATGCGTGCCACCCGTCCCGCGGCGATCGCGGGGATGTTGTCCCACCCCGGTCGCTCGTCGGGGGCGGCCCCCCCTCCCTCCGTCCAGTACAGCACGAGCTCCGGGTCCCGCCGTACGATCGCTTCGAGGCTCACCTGGGGTGACGGAGCCGGCAGATCGCCGAACACGTTGCGCGCACCGGCGAGGGTGAGCAACGAGTCGAGATAGCTGCCGGCGCCGATCGTCATCGGGGGATCCGGCCACACGTCGTAGTACACGCGGACGGGGGGGGGCTCTCTCTCTCTCTCGACGTCGGCCAGCCCGTCGTGGATGCGCCGTACGAGGGATCGGGCGCTCCCGCCGCACCCGACCGCATCGCCGAGGGCGAGGATGTTCCGCTCTAGATCCCCGAGCGTGTTGTGCGTCAGCGGGAGCGTCCGCACGCCCAGCGATTCGAGCCGGCGCGCGACCCCGCGATTGTCGCTCCCGGCGACCACCACCACGAGGTCGGGCTCGCGCGCCATGATGGCCTCGAGCGCGGGTCGGATGCCGTCCCCCACATCGGGCACCGCGCGCGCCGCCGCCGGGTGTACGCCCCAGTGCGTGCGACCCACGAGCCGGTCGCCTGCCCCGATCGCGAACAGGATCTCGGTCGCCGCGGGGATGAGCGAAACGACCCGTGTGGCGGGTCCCACCGCGTCCTGGCCGCCCGGGCGCCTCCCCTCACGCGGCCCGGGTCCGCGGAGGATCGCGAGGGTCGCCGCGCCGAGCGCCACGAGGGCCGCGACGATACCGGGAGTCCGCCAGGCATGAGGGCGCATGGGTCCATCCCCGGGAAGGGGGACGGAGAGTCGACCGACTCATCGGGCTCGGAGAGACGCCGCCCCGCTCTTCCCGCGAAGAGCTCGAAACGGGGCATGGGCCGGGACGTCTCCTGGCTCGAGGCTCTGGCCACGCGCCTTCCGGGATTCCCGTGGCGACCGCGCGGACAGCGGGGCGAATGCCCCTCGGCCTCTCACAGTGGCGGGGCCGCGTCGGTTTCTCACCGACTTCCGTGGCCCGATCCATGTCGAGAAACGCGGCAAAACTTGAAGGCTGCGAGGCCGGGGGCGCAAGGAGGCCGCAGGGCCGCGCGGGTCCCGGCCGTCCGCGGGCGGGTCGGGACGGACGAGCTCAGGGCGGCTCGAAACGGCCGAAATCCTCCGGGTCGAGCCGTTTCAGATAGTCCCGTAGCGGCTCGGCCAGGTGGTCGAGCTCGGACAGATCGGGCTCTTCGGCCGCCGGCCCGCCGAAACCCTCCGGCGCCTCGTCGGCGTCGAACGTGGCGTCCTCCACGTCGAGCGACGAGAGCTCGAGGAGGCTCTCATCCGCGTAGATCGGGGCGTCGGCGCGCAGGGCGATGGCGATCGAGTCACTGGGCCGCGAGTCGATGGATATGAACTCGCCGTCGCGCTGGAAGACGAGGGACGCATAGTAGGTGTTCTCCACGACCTTGGTGATGAGCACCCGCACCAGCGCGCTCCCCAAGCCGCGCACCACGGCGGTGAACAGGTCGTGCGTCAGGGGGCGGGCGAAGTGGACCCCGGCGAGCTCCATGGCGATGGCGCTCGCTTCTCCCGGCCCGATCCAGATCGGCAGGAGGCGCTCGCCAGCCTTCTCCTTGAGGATGACCACCGGGGTGCTGGATGCCTTGTCCAGCCCCAGGCTCGCCACCGTCACCTCCAGCATGTCGGTCTCCATCGTACCGGTCGGACCCGGAGGTCCGTTCGTCACCCCCCTTCCTGAAACGATGCAGATTCGTTGCCACGGACTCGCGCGGTCCCGCCGGCACGCCCGCTCATGCCCTCATCCCGCCAGTTCGTCCACTCGATCCGTGCGTTCCCACGTGAAGCCGCCGTCCTCGGGCTCGCGCCCGAAGTGCCCATAGGCCGCCGTCCGCCGATAGATCGGGCGTCGAAGGTCGAGACGCTCGATGATGGCGGCCGGCCGCAGGTCGAACACGTCCGTGACGCGTTGCGCCAGCGCCTCATCTCCGATCGTGCCCGTGCCGAACGAGTCCGCCATCACCGAGACCGGCTCGGGAACCCCGATGGCGTATGCGATCTGGACCTCGAGGCGATTCGCGAGCCCCGCGGCCACGACGTTCTTCGCGATCCAGCGCGCCGCGTACGATGCGGAGCGATCCACCTTCGAGGGGTCCTTGCCCGAGAAGGCCCCGCCACCGTGGCTGCCGACGCCGCCGTAGGTGTCGACGATGATCTTGCGCCCGGTGACCCCGGCATCGCCCTGTGGGCCCCCGGTAACGAAGCGTCCCGTCGGGTTGATGTGGTACGTGATCCGGTCCGGGTCGTACAGGTCGGCGGGGAGCACGGGTTCGATCACGCGCTCGATGATCTCCTCGCGCATGCGCTCCGGCCCGACGTCAGGGTCGTGCTGGGCGGACACCACGACGGTCGGGATGCCCGCGGGCTTGCCGTCGCGATACTCGACCGTCACCTGCGCCTTCCCGTCCGGCCGCAGCCAGCCCACTTCCCCGCTCTTCCGGGCGTCGGCGAGCCGGCGCGTGAGCCCGTGGGCCAACGTGATCGGGAGGGGCATGAGGGTCCGCGTCTCATCGGTGGCGTACCCGAACATCATGCCCTGGTCGCCCGCCCCGCCCCGGTCCACCCCCATGGCGATGTCGGCCGACTGGCGATCGACCGTCGTCAGCACGGCGCAGTTGTCCCACTCGATGCCGTACGCGGCCTTCGTGTACCCGATGTCCCTGAGGACTCCGCGCGCGATGCACGGGAGGTCCACGTAGGTGTCGGTCGTGATCTCGCCCGCCATCAGGACCAGCCCGGTCGTGACCAGCGTTTCGCACGCGACCCGCCCCGCGGGGTCGCGTTCGAGGATCGCGTCGAGGACCGCATCGGACACCTGGTCCGCGATCTTGTCGGGGTGACCCTCGGTCACGGACTCCGAGGAGAACCGGTGCGTTCCCTGGACCAAGACCCCGTCTCCCGCGTCAGGCGTGAATCGATCCGGCGGGCGCGGCGCCCCCCGGCGGCCGAAAGCTGTCGGACCCGGCGACGTGTGGCAACGAGCCGTCGCGGCTCAGTGCGGAAAACGGCTGGTCTCGAACGGCACCGTGTCCGTCAGGTATTCCGCCAGTCGCCGCGCCACGCTCGACACCCGCTCGGGATCGTCGAGGTCCCGGCAGGTCTCCTCGAGCTCTGCTGCAGACAGCGTGCCCAGCAGCTCGCGGATCTCGGGGATCGAGGTCGGGGCGAGGCTGAAGTCGCGATACCCCAGTCCCAGCAGAAGCGCGAGCCCCACGGGGTTGGAGGCAAGGTCGCCGCACACGCCGGTCTCGAGCCCTGTGTCGGCCGCGGTGCGACGGATCCGGGCGTACAGGCGGACGAGCGCCGGGTGCAACGGGTCGGAGAGGTGGGCCAGGCGGGCATTGCCCCGATCGACGGCGAGCGAATACTGCGCCAGGTCGTTGGTCCCCAGACTGATGAACTCGATGTGCGGGGCCAGCAGATCCAGCGTCTCGACCAGTGCCGGGGTCTCGACCATCACTCCGAGCGGCACGCCGTGCCGCTCGCGGCCGATCCCCGTCGCCACCTCGTCGAGGATGTCCCGGGTCCTGAGGACCTCGTCGAGCGAAGTGACGAAGGGCAGCAGGATCCGCATCTGGCCCGAATCGCCGTCGGCCCGCAGCGCCGCCCGCAGCTGGTTCCGGAACAGGTCCGGCAGGTCGAGACACACCCGGATCGCACGCCACCCCAGGTAGGGGTTCTCTTCCGGGGGCATGTCGAGGAACAGGGGGAACTTGTCGCCACCGATGTCGAACGTGCGCAGCGTGACGGGCTGTCCCGGGACGCCGTCGATCACCTCGCGATACGCCTCGAGCTGCTCGGTCTCGCTGGGGATCACGCGCTGCCCGATGACGAGGAACTCGGTGCGGAACAGACCGATCCCCTCGGCGCCCACCCGCTGCGCCGCCCGCACGTCGTGTGGCTGGTCGAGGTTGGCCCGCAGGTGAATGGCCTGTCCGTCCGCGGTCCTGACCGGGCCCGGAGGCCGCTCCCAGAAGCGGCTGCGCCACTCGGTGAGGCGCTGCTCGAGGTCGTGGTACGAACGGATCTCGGACTCCTCCGGGTTCACGACGATCCTCCCGGTCGCGCCGTCCATGAGGACGGTGGCCCCGTCCGGGATCCGCGACAGCCCCGTCCCGACCCCGACCACGGCGGGCACGCCCATCGAGCGGGCGAGGATGGCGCTGTGCGCGGTCCTCGAACCGGCCCCGATGATGAGGCCGAGGACTCGGGAGGGATCGAGGCGCACGGCGACGCTCGGGGCAAGATCCTGGAACACGAGGATGGCCTCCTCATCGGGCAGGCGGAGCGCATCGGGGCCACGACCGGCCAGCTTGGACAGCACCCGCATCCGAATGTCCATCAGGTCCGCCAGCCGGTCCGCCACCATGAGGTGCTGCGTGTCCAGCATGCGCGTGCGCAGCTCCGTCATGCGCCAGTCGAAGGCCCGATCGGCGGCCAGGAAGTTCTCGCGGACGTAGCTCCGCGTCCCTTCGACGAGCTCCGGATCCTCGAGCATGAGGATCTGGGGATCGAAGATCTTGGCCTCGACCTCGCCCAGCGTGCCGGCGGTGCGGTCGCGGAGGGCGCGGATATCCGAGATCGCCGCCCGGCGGGCCGTCTCGAAACGCTCGATCTCGCCCTCGATCTCGGCGGGACCGATCGTGCGGTGTGGCGGGGTGGGGACGTCCCAGCTCACCCGCCGGACCGTTCCCAGGCTGCGGCCGGGGGCGGCGGCGA
Source organism: uncultured Gemmatimonadota bacterium (assembly GCA_964499635.1). Lineage (GTDB taxonomy): Bacteria > Gemmatimonadota > Gemmatimonadetes > Palauibacterales > Palauibacteraceae > Palauibacter. The sequence continues at coordinate 74,930 of CAZCLY010000001.1, forward strand.
GGCCGAGGACGTGGATCGTGGCGTCGTCGGCGTTCACCAATCGCCTCCGGCAGGACCGATGCGCTCGTCGATCTCCTCTCCGAAGCCGGCGTGCACGAGCTCCACCAGGCGGTCCACGGCCCGCTCTGCATCGGAACCGACCGCCCGGATTCGAATGCTCGATCCCGCCTCCGCCGCCAGCATCATCACCCCCATTATGCTTTTGCCGTTGACCTCGAGCCCATCCTTGTCCACCCATATCTCTGCCGCGAACGAGCCAGCCAGCTTGACGAATTCCGCGGCGGGACGGGCGTGCAGCCCGAGCCGATTCCGGATCGTCGCCGGCCGCGCGTACTCGGTCGTCCGGCCGTCGCCCGTCATGCGAGCAGCCACGCGGCGCCGCTCGCGAACAGCAACAGGATCGCGAGCGCGCTCGCCCGGCTCGGGAGGAAGAAGGCTCCCATCGCCGCCGCGGCGACCGCGCCGGCCACGAGGGGCCCGTCGATCAGACCCGGCGCCCTCGCGATCAGCAGCACCATCGCGCTCCCGATGAGTGCCACGTTGAGGGGAACGAGGCGCGCCCCTACCCCCTTGAGGGGCGACTGCTTGAGCACCCTCCCGACGTCGAGTCCGTGGGTCCACCCCACGCGGAGCCCCCACACGCGGAGCGCCAGGTGCGCGGCGTTGTACACGAGGACGAACGCGAGCGCGGCGATGCGGGCGTCGAGCCCCAAACAGTACGCAACAATGGCCCCGATGGTACAGAACGGCCGCCAGCCGGCCCACACGGCCTGGTCCCCGACGGCGCCGAGGGGACCTCGAAGCGCGTCGCGAAAGCGGGCGATCGTCGCCGGGTCGCACCCGTCGTACTCGAGCCGCGCCAGCGCTCCCATGGCCAGCGTGGCCAGGTACGGGTGCGCGTTGAAGGCCCCCGCGTGCCGCTCGATCGCCTCCCGAAGGGCCACCGGATCGCCCGCGTGGATCCTCTGGAGGAGCGGCAGGAGAGCGTACGCGATCCCGCCGCCGATCATCGTACGGTAATTCCACGATCCCTGTACGGCAAAGCTCCTCAGGAAGGCAGCCGTGAAATCCGACGCGCGCGGGGTCACGCGCCCACCCAGAGCAGAAACAGCCCGGCGAGACCGCCCGCCACGAACGCGGGCCACGCGTGGCGCCGGCCTCCCAGGACCCGCGCGGCCACGCCCCCCAGCGCGGCGAGGGCGAGCGCCGCCAGACGGGCCGAAAGGGTGACACCGGCCGTGTCCGCGGGCCAGCTCTCGAGCCAACGGACCGCGAGAACGGCGGGGACGAAGAGCGAGCCGGTGAGCAGCGCGGCCCTCATCGCGTCGAGCCGCAGCGCGAGGCGGTGACGCCGCACGACCTCCTGGCCGCTCCCGGCGAGCTCCCGCGGATCCCCGATCAGGCGGGTGTTGTAGGCGCGCAGGGCAGCGATCGCGTGCATGCCCACCCACCCGATCGTCCAGCCGACGAGCACTGAGGCGACCAGCGGCAGCATGGCGCCGGTGTCCGAGAGGGCGTACGCGGCGCCCGCAATGAGGGCCGCGGGTCCGGTCTCCGGATACCGGGCGGCGCCATACGGCGGGTGGCGCGCGGCCATCAGCTCCAGCCAGGCTCCGGCCAGGAGTCCGCTGCCGGGCGCCCCGAACAGGACGCCTCCCAGCGTACCGGCGACGATGGGCCGTGAGACCATGGCCTGCGGCCAGCCGATCGCGTCGAGTCCGAGGACGGTGCCGAGCGCGGTCACGAGGAGCCAGGATCCGAAGCTCAGGTCGACGCCGGTCATCCGCCTACCAGCGCATCGAGTCCCACCTCGGAGGCGGTGGGCAGATCGCGGGCGGTGACCCGGGCCCCGTGGCGCGTGATCTCGAGCAGGTCGCGTCGCTCGGCGTCCCCCAGATACACGTAGTCGAGGACCTTGTGACGGCCCGGCGCGTCGTGCAGCCCGCCGAGGTTCACGCGGCGGCCGTCGAGCGCTCCGCTCTCGGCGAGTCGACGCATCGTGTCGGTGCCACGCGTGATGAGCGCGGCGGGGCGCGGCCGGGCGTCGAGCTCGGGGAACCGCTCCACGGCCTCCGCGAGGGTGAGGAAATCGGCCGCCGCGCCGTCCGGCAGGGCGCTCTCGTACAGCTCCTGCTCCCATGCGCTCGAGGCGAGGGTGTCGTCCACGACGATGTAGTCGCGGATGCCGAGCCTGGCGCCCCACCCCACGAGCACCTGACCGTGCAGGAGCCGCTCGTCGACCCGAAAGAGCTCGAGCGGCATGGTCTCAGGCAGTCTCGGAGGGATCCGGCGCGCACCCGTACGCCCGGATCCCGGCCCGTGACTTGTCGCGCAGGCGGGCGGTCAGCTCGTCGAGCGGGAGATCGCGGTGGAAGACGAAGTCGAGCAGCATGGGGACGTTCACCCCGGTGAGCACCGCGAGCTCGGCCTGTTCGTGCGACAGCCCCAGACCCGCGGTCGCGCAGCTCCCGGAGGCGAGGTCCACGAACAGGACCGCGGGCTCCTTCCCGATCTCACCCCGGAGGACATCCCGGAGTCGCTCCGGACCCAGCCCCTCGTTGCTCACGGGTCGCAGACCGCCGCTCAGCCCGGAGATGCGCTCCACGGTGCGGACGAGCGCCGCGGCCAGATCTCCGTGCGCCACCACGATCCCGCGCACCTCACTCATCGTCTTCTTCCAGGTAGTCGCGGATGGGCCGCATCCGCTCGAGAAGGTCGCGCTGGAACGCGGCGGCCGTGTCGACGCCCGAGTAGTGGAGGAGATGGTTCATGGCGACGACCTCGGCGATCACGGTGATGTTCTTGCCCGGGTTGAGCGGCACCATGACCTGGGGCACCGCCACGCCGAGGATGTCCGTCGAGTCCTTCGCGAGCCCCGTGCGATCGTACGCGCCGTCCTCGCTCCACTCCTCGAGCTGGACGACCACTTCGATCCGCTTCTGCTGGCGGACGGCCCGGATGCCGAACAGGGCCCGGACGTCGATGATCCCGATCCCGCGGATCTCCATGTGGTGCCGCTGCGCGTCATGTCCACGACCGATGAGCACATCGCTCCCGCGCCGATGCGCGAGCACGACGTCATCCGCGACGAGCCGGTGCCCGCGCTCGACGAGGTCGAGGACGCACTCGCTCTTCCCGATCCCCGACGGTCCCATGAACAGGAGCCCCACGCCGTACACGTCGGCGAGCGACCCGTGAAGCGAGGTGCGGGGTGCGAACGCCTCCTCCAGGTAGGGTTGCAGCCGGCGGTAGAAGTCCCCCGTCTTGAGCGAGGTCCTCAACACGGCCACGCCCGCCGCGTCGGCGGCCTCCGTGAGCCCGGGCGGCGCCTCCATGCCCTTGGTGATGAACACGCAGGGGATGCCCGAGCCGAACACGTAGGCCAGCGCGGCGGCGCGATCGGCCGGGGGAAGGCTCGCGAGGTAGGAGAGCTCTGTCTGCCCGAGAACCTGGACGCGGGTCGCGACGAAACGATCGGTGTATCCGCTCAGGGCCAGCCCCGGGGAGGAGACCTCCGGGGTGGAGATCTGGCGCTCGAGCCCCGAGCGGCCCGCGACGACCTCGAGCGACAGGGTCTTCCGCTTGCGCTCGAGCAGCTCCGAAACCTTGAGGCTCACTCCTCGTCCGTTCCGGGTTCCGGGGGTGGTCCGGCGAGCTCGGCGGAGACGATCTCGTCCAGCGGAGGGGCCTGGTGACGGTGATGCCGGTCGTGCCCCCTGCGCAGCTGGACCGCCAGCTTCTCCATGAGACGATCGACGGCGCTGCGCACATCCTCGCCGTCGGCGCGGGCGTGAACCCGATCCGCGCGGTCGATGCTGACCACCGCCTCCGCCTCGAATCCGTTCTTCTCCTGCGTCAGCGTGACCTCCGCTCGCGACGCCCGGGGCTCGAAACGCTCCAGCCGGTCGAGGCGTTCCTCGACGAGCCCCCTGAGGTCATCGGGGAGCTTGAAGTGTCGCGCGGTCAGTATCAGGTGCATCGCATCTCCGTTTCGCTCCTTACGTTGGTTTACGGGCGCGGGGTCGGCACGGCCGTCCGGACCCCGACGACCTCCCGAATGTGGCGCTCCGTCGCCTCCGCCGCGCGGTCCCACGAGAACCCGGCGGCGTGGCGGATGGCTCCACGCCCCAGCCGTGTGCGGAGTTCCGCGTCTCCGAGGAGGGCCTCGAGCGCCGCCGCCCACGCCTCGACGTCCCGGTGCGGGACGAGGAACCCGGACTCGCCGTGTCGCACGGACTCGCGAAGCCCCGGCGAATCGCTCGCCACCACCGGCGTTCCGCACGCCGCCGCCTCGACGTTCGCGATCCCCCAACCTTCCTTCGGCGAGGGATACACCGCCACCCAGGCGCTCTGCAAACGCCGGACCTTGTCCGCCTCGTCGACGAACCCCAGGAACCGCACGTGTGCGGACAGGTCGAGGGTGCGAACCAGACGTTCCAGGCGGTCGCGATCGTCGCCCCGACCGGCGAGCAGCAGACGCGCGGACACCCCGCGTGACAGGAGGCGGCGGAGCGCTCCGAACAACACGTCGATCCCCTTGTACCGCTTGAGCCGGCCCACGTACAGGAGCGTCGGTGTCCCGGTCCTGCCGTCCGGCGGTCCGGGGACGAACATCTCGTGGTCGATGCCGGGCGTGATGACCGCGATCCGCTCCCGAGCCACACCCCGCCGGACCAGGTCGTCCGCGGTCCCCTCCGAGATGGCCTCGAAGGGAACCTCCCCGTACGAGCGGGGGACGCCACGCTCCGCGAGCCACACGGCCGCCGCGAGCGGCCAAGCCACCTCCCGGAACGCCGTGGTCCCGAACAGGTGCGGGACGAGGGCGATGAGTGGACGGGCGAGCCAGAGGGGCGCGTACAGGGGGATCTTGTTGATGTCCTCCACGACCACGTCGGCCGCCTCGCGCGCCAGCTCGTCCCGCACCGCGTGAGGGGCGAGGAACGGAAACGAGTGTCGTCCGCCGACCCGGCGGACGTCGATGCCGTCCAGCTCCACACGCCCGGGCGCCCCGCGCCACCCGCCGACCACTGCCCTCACACGGTGGCCGGCGGCGGCAAGCCGGCCGAAGATCTCGTGCAGGTGGATCTCGGCGCCTCCGGCCTGCGGGTTCAGCCGGTCCTGCCAGTTGAGGACCAGGATCCGCAGGTCCCCGCCGTCGTCGGGCGACCCGCTCACGGACCCCCGCCGCCTCCCCGATACACGGCATCGAGAACCCCGTTCACGAAGCCCGGGCTGTCGGCGCCGCCGTAGCGGGCCGCCAGCCGGACGGACTCCTGAATGGCCACCGGGGGCGGGACGTCGTCCCCCCAGCGGAGTTCGGCGATGCCCAGCCGGAGGACGTTGCGCTCGATGACCCCGAGGCGCTCGAGACGCCAGTTGTCGGCGTAGCGCTCGATGTCGGCGTCGATCTCGGGCAGGTGTGCCTCCACGATGCCCACCAGTCGTTCGGCGTAGGGGCGGTAGCGGTCCGAGATCAGGCGATGGGCCAGGGCGGTCGCGGCGTGCTCCGAGGGGCTTCCCTCGCCGGCCAGCTCCCAGCCGTACAGGAGCTGCAGCGCCCAGCTCCTCGCCCGTGAGCGCGCGGGTCGCCCCGGTGTGCGGCGTCCGCTCACTCCCCGGTCCGAAGCGCGGCCACCAGGTCCGCCATCTCGAGGGCCGCGTCGACCGCCTGCGCCCCCGCGTGGCCGACCTCCCCGCCGGAGCGGGCGAGCGCCTGTGCGAGATCGTCGGTCGTGAGGACGCCGAGCCCGATGGGCACGCCGGTCGCGAGCTGGACGGCCCGCAGCCCATCGAGCGCGGCCCTGCTCACGAACTCGAAATGCGGGGTTCCGCCCCGGATCACGCAGCCGAGCGCGACGATCGCATCGTAGCCCCGCGTGGCGACGGCTTGAGCCGCCAGCGGGAGCTCCCAGGCTCCGGGGACCCGCACGATGTCGACCTCGTCGGCGCGCACGCCGCGCCGCTCGAGCGTGGCCAGAGCCCCCTCCAGCAGCCGCTCGGTGACCATGAGATTGAACCGGCTGGCGACGATGCACACGCGCCGCCCTCGCCCCGCGGACGTGCCCTCGAACTCCGTCATGCCGAAACCCGGTGCCCCCCGGCGTCGTGCCCGACTCAGGTGGACTGGATCAAGTGGCCCAGCTTGTCGCGCTTGGTCTCCAGATAGGGGCGCAAGCGCTCGTCCGTGGACGGCTCGAGGGGGATGCGGTCGGCGATCTCCAGACCGAATCCCTCCAGACCCGCCAGCTTCTTGGGGTTGTTCGTCATGATACGGATCGAGTGGAGTCCGAGGTCGAGGAGGATCTGGGCCCCGATCCCGTAGTTGCGCAGGTCGGGCGGGAATCCGAGCGCCTCGTTCGCCTCGACGGTGTCGTGGCCCTGATCCTGGAGCTCGTATGCGCGCAGCTTGTTGAGCAGCCCGATCCCGCGCCCCTCCTGGTCCAGATAGACGATCACGCCCGCTCCGGCTTCCACCACCTTCCGCATAGCCGCATCGAGCTGCGCCCCGCAGTCGCAGCGCCGCGAATGGAACACGTCCCCGGTGAGGCATTTGGAATGCACGCGCACAAGCACTCCGTCCTCTCCCTCGACCTCGCCGCGCACGAGCGCCACATGTTCTCGGTTGTCGACGTCGTTCCGGTACCCGATGATCCGGAAGTCTCCCCACGGGGTCGGCAGACTGGCCTCGGCGATCCGATGCACCAGGCTCTCGGTCCGCAGCCGATACGAGACGATCTGCGCCACCGTGATGAACGGGATGTCGTGCCGACCGGAGAACGCCTCGAGGTCCGGACGACGCGCCATCGTACCGTCCTCGTTGAGGATCTCGCAGATCACGCCCGCCGGACGAAGCCCCGCCAGCCTGGCCAGATCCACCGACGCCTCCGTCTGTCCCACCCGCTGCAGGACGCCCCCCGGCTTGGCCCGCAGGGGGAATACGTGACCCGGACGCAACAGGTCGTTGGGCCGAGTCTTGGGATCGACCGCGACCTGGATCGTCCGGGCGCGATCGGGCGCGCTGATTCCGGTGGACACCCCGAACTCGTTCCGCGCGTCGATGGAGACCGTGAATGCGGTCTCGTTGGGATCGGAGAGCTTGCCGTTCGTCATGAGCGGCAGGTCGAGACGGTCGGCGATCTCCTCCGCCAGCGTCAGGCAGATGAGCCCCCGGCCGTGCGTGCACATGAAGTTGATGGTGTCCGGTGTGATGCGCTCGGCCGCGCACACGAGGTCGCCTTCGTTCTCACGATCCTCGTCGTCCGCCACGATCACGAGGCCGCCCTGGCGGATGCTGTCGATCGCCAGCTCGACGTGGTCCTTGAACGAATCGGTCATCGGAACAGTCCGTGTCGAATTGCGAGTCTCACGTCGAAGCCCGCTCCCGGGGCTCCCGGTAGGGGGACAGCAACCGGCGCACGTACTTGCCGATCAGATCCGCCTCGACGTTTACGCGGGAACCGACCGCGAGTTCGCAGAGCGTGGTGTGGCTCCATGTATACGGTATGATCGCGAATTCCGCGACGTCGGCGGCCATCTCGGCCACGGTCAGGCTGACCCCGTCCACGGCCAGGGAGCCGCGCTCCACGGTCACCGAGGCTACCTCCGGCCCGATGCGTACCCCGAGCATCACCGTGGCCCCGGCATGCTGGACCGCGACCACCTCGCCCACCTCGTCCACGTGGCCCTGGACGAGATGTCCTCCGAGCGGATCCCCCGCCCGGACGGCACGCTCCAGGTTCACCCGATCGCCGGGCCCCCGCTCCCCGAGCGTCGTCCGCGCGAGGGTGGTGGACACCGCATCCACCGTGAACGACGCGTCGTCGAGCGCGCTGACCGTCACGCACACGCCCGCCATCGCCACCGAGTCGCCCGCGCGCAATCCCCCGGCAAGGCCCGGGGCCTCGATCCCCATGCGGGCCCCGCCCTCGACCCGCTGGGTCGCGGCGATCCTGCCGACCGCCTCCACGATCCCGGTGAACATCGCCTACAGATGCGCCAGGGTCTCGGCGAGCGCGCGGTGCTCGATCACGATGCTCGTGTCCGGCCCGACGGCTGCCCGGTCCACGGTCCGCCACTCGCCGGGCTCGCTGGGGTCGAGCTCCGGGAATCCCGGGACGCCGTCCTTGCCGAGGAACATGGGGGCGAGGAAGGCGTGCAGGCGCTGGATCCGCCGGCTGCGGAGGAGGGCCGAAGCGACCCGCCCGCCCCCCTCGACGAGGATGGATCCGATACCGCGGTGGGCGAGCTGTTCCCAGATATTCTCCACCTTGAGCGTATGGTCCATCTCCCGGGTCACCGGGATCACCTCCACCCCCGCCCCCCGGAGCCGTTCGGCACGCTCGTCGAACCCCTCGAAATCCGGATCGCCGATCACCCACACCGGTGCCTGGTCCACGGTGCGCACGAGCTGGGAGTCGAGCGACAGCTGCAGCTCGCTGTCCAGCACGATGCGCGCCGGGGGGCGGCGCGGCGCGGTCTCGCCACGGGCGGTGAGCAGCGGGTCGTCCACGTCCACGGTCCCCCGACCGATGAGGATCGAGTCGTGCGAAGCCCGCAAGCGGTGAACGTCCTCCCAGGCCTGCGGCCCCGTGACCGCCGTGCGCACCCCCGGGGCTCCCAGCCTGGCGTCCAGCGACAGCGCCAGCTTGAGCGAGGCGAAGGGCGTTCCGGTTGCGTGGAACCAGAGAAACGGCGCGTTCAGCCGACGCGCCGATCGACCCTCCAGCCCGATCTCGACGTCGAGACCGGCCGCCCGCAGCTCCTGCGCCCCGCCGCCGGCCTGTGCGTGCGGATCGCGGCAGGCGATGACCACGCGCCGGATCCCGGCCCGCCGGATCGCATCCGTGCAGGCCGGCGTCTTTCCCCCGTGCCGGCAAGGCTCGAGCGTCACGTACAGCGTCGCGCCGGCCGCTCGCTCACCCGCCTCGCGTAGCGCCACGACCTCGGCGTGATCCGCGCCGTATTCCGCGTGCCACCCGCGGCCCAGCACCTCGGCCCCCCGGGCCACCACGGCGCCCACCAGCGGGTTGGGCGACACACGTCCCCACCCGCGGATCGCGAGCTCGAGGGCCTCGCGCATGTGCGCCGGATCTTCGGTCCTGCTGGGCGGGGCCCCCTCGATGGGGCCGGTCGGGTTGCTCACTCCAGTCGGACGCCGCCGGACCCGGGGACCAGCTCGCCGAGCACGAACGTCTCGCAGCCGGCGGCGGAGACTTCGGATGCCACCCGCTCGACCTCGCCCGGCGGGACCACCGCGATCATCCCGATGCCCATGTTGAACACCCGGAACAGCTCGTCGCCGGGAGCCCCGCTCTCGCGCCCCAGCACGCGGAACTCGACGGGGGGGGTCCAGGCGGCCGTCCTCACGACCGCGTCGAGGTCGGCCGGGAGCACGCGATCGAGGTTGCCGGGGATGCCGCCGCCCGTGATGTGCGCCAGGGCCCGGACGCGCCCCGCCGACAGGCTCGACTCCAGGGGGGCGAGGTAGGAGCGGTGCGGGGTCAGCAGGACCTCGGCCACCGTCCGATCGGTGTCGGGGAAGCGATCCGTGACCTCGAGGCCCAGGCGGTCGAACAGGAGCCTGCGGACGAAGCTGTAGCCGTTGGTGTGGAGACCGCTCGACGCCAGCCCGAGCAGCACGTCGCCTTCCTCCACGCGGCGCTCCCCCACCGCCGGGTACGCGATCTCGCCCACCACGAAGCCGGCCAGGTCGTACTCCCCCACCCCGTAGAAATCGGGCATCTCGGCTGTCTCGCCCCCGATGAGCGCGCAGCCGTTGTCGCGGCAGGCCCGCGCCAGACCCGCTACCACGGCGGTCACGATGTCCGGATCGAGCGTCCCGCAGGCCACATAGTCCATGAACACGAGCGGGCGGGCCCCCTCGGCCAGGATGTCGTTGACGCAGTGGTTGACGAGGTCGATCCCGACCGTGTCGTGCCGGCCGGCGAGGAAGGCGACCTTGAGCTTCGTGCCCACGCCGTCCACGCTGGCCACCAGATCGCGGCCGTCCGCGGCCCGAAAGCGCCCGCCGAAGGAGCCGAACCGCGACGCCACGGCACCCGTCCGCGTGCACTCGACGAGCTCCGCGATCCGGGCCTTGGCCCGTCGCGCGGCCTCGAGATCGACGCCGGCCTCGCGATACGTCAGCGCATCGGTCATGGGACCTCCACGTGCACGGGCTGCTCGAAATGCGTCAGCTCGCGGAACAACCTCACCCGTCTTTCGACCTCGGAGGCGGTGAGCTCCCGCAGTCGCTCGGGACCGAACGCCTCGCAGGCGAACGAGCCCAGCGCGCATCCGTACACGATGGCCTGCCTCAGGTCCCGAGCACCATCCCGGCCGGAGCGCGCCAGGTGCCCCAGGATGCCACCGGCGAACGCATCCCCGGCCCCGGTCGGATCCACCACGTTCTCGAGCGGGTACCCCGGGGCGAAGAAGATGTCGGCGTCCGAGAACAACATGGCGCCGTGCTCTCCCTTCTTGATCACCACGTGACGCGGTCCCTGCTCCTGGATCCAACGTCCGGCGCGCGCCAGGTTCGGCTGTCCCGACAGCTGTCTCGCCTCCTCGTCGTTGAGCGTGATCATGTCGATACGCGAGATCACCTCGAGCAGCGGGCCCCGTGCGCCCGAGATCCAGTAGTTCATCGTATCGCACGCCACGAGATGCGGCGCCTCGATCTGGTCGAGGACCGACAGCTGCAGGGCCGGATCGATGTTTCCGAGGAACACCCAGCGCGCCGCGCGAAACGCCTCGGGGATCCGCGGCCGGAAGTCGGCGAACACGCCCAGCTCGGTGTGCGTCGTGTCGCGCGTATTCATGTCGTAGTGGTACCGCCCGCCCCAGCGGAAGCTCTCTCCCGCGCGACGCTCGAGCCCCCCGAGGTCCACCCCGCGGCGCTCGAGGAACTGGAGCCGCTCGGTCGGATAGTCTTCACCGATCACCCCGACCAGCTGCACGGGCGCGAACAGCGAGGCGGCGGCGCCGAAGTGGACCGCGGCCCCGCCGATCATCTCGTGCACGCTGTCGAACGGCGTGGCGATCTCGTCCAGCGCCACGCTACCGACGACGAGGATGGACTCCGGCGCGGACGCCATGTCTACTCGCGGCTCAGGGACGCGGGGGCCGACAGCCCGAGCACCGTCAGCCCGTTTCGAAGCGTGATCTGCACGGCCCGCGCCAGCTTCAAGCGGCCCTCTCGGGCCGGACCATCGGCGAGCACCCGGAGCTCCGGGTCGAGGTTCCCCTGGTGGTACCAGGCGTTCACGAGTCCAGCCGTCTCCTCCAGATAGGTGCACAACCCGTGCGGAGCCCGTGCCTCGGCGGCGGCCCGAACGACCTCAGGGAGACGCAGGAGCGCGAGCGCCACGTCCCGCTCGGCTTCCTGCTCGAGGCGCTCCATGCCGTCCGTGGAAGCTGGGATGGACGCGGGATCGATCCCGCCCTTCGCGAATACGCTGCACATGCGGGCGTGGGCGTACTGGACCTTGTAGACGGGGTTGGCCTCCGACGTGTCGAGGGCCAGGTCGAGGTCGAAGTTGAGATGGACCTCGGCGCGCCGCATGAGGAAGAAGTAGCGGGTGACGTCGACCCCCGTCTCGTCGAACAGGTCCCGGAGGGTGACGAAGTGTCCCGCCCGCTTGCTCATGCGCGCCTCCTCCCCGCCCCGCATCACCGTCACGAGTTGGATGATGAGCACCTCGAGGAGGTCCGGCAGACCCAGCGCGGCGAGGGCCGCCAGCATCCGCTTCTCGTGTCCCTGGTGGTCGGCCCCCCACACGTCGATCGTGCGCTCGAACCCGCGCCCCGCCTTGTCGAGATGGTAGGCGAGGTCGGGGAGGAAGTAGGTGTAGGTGCCGTCGCTCTTGATGAGCACGCGGTCCTTCTCGTCCCCGAAGCTGGACGTCCGCATCCAGGTGGCGCCCTCCGACTCGTATACGAGATCGGCCTCGCGGAGGGTGGCGAGCAGCGAGTCGACGGCGCCGCCGTCGTACAGCGATGTCTCGGAGAAGAAGCGGTCCATCCGTACGCCGAACTCCTCGAGATCGCGCGCCTGCCCGGACTTGAGCGATTCCACGGCCTCCCGCTCCAGCCGAGCGAGACGCTCGGCGGACGACAGCGCGTCGAGCCCCGTGGCCCCCACACGCGCGGCGATGTCGCGCGCCAGCTCGACCACGTATTCGCCCTGATAGCCCCCTTCGGGGATCGTGCCGGAGCCGCCGCGGAGCTCCCGGAAGCGCGCTTCCACCGATTCGGCGAGCAGCCGGATCTGCCGGCCGGCGTCGTTGACGTAGAACTCCCGCGTCACCTCGTGGCCGGTCCATTCGAGGAGCGAAGCGACCGCGTCGCCGATCGCGGCCCCGCGGCCGTGCGCGACGTGCAGGGGCCCCGTCGGGTTCGCCGACACGAACTCGACGTTGATGTTCATCGGGGGCGACGCCTCGCTGCGTCCCCAGGCGTCGTCCGCGGCGATCAGCGCGGCCAGCCGCGGCCACAGGGTTCGGTCGGCCAGGCGGAAGTTGAGGAAGCCGGGACCCGCCACCTCGGTGCTCTCCACCCCGGCGGCTTCCTGGTCCAGGTGACGGACGATCTCCTCGGCGATCTCGCGTGGCGGTCGTCCGAGTCGGCCGGAGAGGACGAGGGCGGCGTTGGTGGACCAGTCGCCGTGCGAAGGATCCCGCGGGCGCTCGAGCCGGGGCTCGAAGTCCTCGGGTGCGCCGGTGCTCCGGACGGCGATGGTGACCGCCCTCAGCAGATCGGCGGCTCCTCCGTCGACGCTCAAGGGTCCCCGGCCTTCGTGTCCGAGCCCCCGGATCCGGACGTGGTGCCGGAGTCGCGGCCGGCGTCCTCCTTTCCAGCGCCCCCGGACTCGCCGGAGTCCTTCGACTTCGGAGGGCCGTCCTTTCGGTAGTCGGTGGCGTAGAACCCGGGGCCCTTGAACAGGAGCCCCCCGCCCGACGAGATACGGCGTTCCGCCTTGCGCTTCTTGCACGCCGGGCAGGTCCGTACCGGCGGGTCGGACATCTTCTGGAAGCGCTCGAACTCGTGGCCGCATGCGGAGCAGCGGTATTCGTACGTTGGCATGATCTGTCTCGACTCGTTTCGTTTGCCGGGAGGACCGGGCAGCCGGCCGGCGTGGGGCCGCGCCGCACCCGGCGCGTCCCGTGTGCGGGGTCCGGCGTCGCGCCGCGGGACTATTCTGCCGTCAGCCGCGCGGATGGTACACCCCCCACACCTCGCGCAGGGCGTGGCTGATCTCCCCCAGCGTGATCCGAGCCTTCACCGCATCCACCATGGCGGGCACGAGGTTCTCGTCGGTGCGGGCACGGCGGCGGATCTCGTCCAGCCGCGCCCGCACCGCCGATGCGTCCCGCTCCGCACGCAGGGTATCGAGCCGCGTCCGCTGCTCGACCGCCATGCGCTCGAAGTCGGGCCGCGGGGGCGGCAGGGGCGAGGTGTCGTCCGCGTACACGTTGACCCCCACGACCTCGGCTTCGCCGCTCTCGATCTCACGCTGGCGCCGGTAGGCCGCGTGGTGGATCTCCTCCCGCATGTACTCGATCGCGGCGGACGGTCCACCCATGTCCTCGATCTCGCGCAGATATTCGCCCGCCCGGGTCTCGAGGCGAGCCGTGAGGTCCTCCACGAAGAAGGACCCCCCCAGCGGGTCGACGGTGTCCGTCACGCCCGTCTCGGCGGCCAGGATCTGCTGTGTGCGGATCGCGAGCCGTGCCGCCTCCTCGCCGGGCAGCGACAACGCCTCGTCGTAGCCGTTGGCGTGCAGCGACTGCGTGCCCCCGAGCACTGCGGCCAGGGCCTGCAAGGCCACGCGCACCACGTTGTTCATCGGCTGCTGCGCGGTGAGCGACGAGCCCGCGGTCTGTGTATGGAACCGAAGGCGTGCGGCCCGATCCGAAGCGCCGAAGCGCTCGCGCATGAGTCGCGCCCACATGCGGCGGGCGGCACGGTACTTGGCGATCTCCTCGAAGAACAGACTGTCGGCCGAGAAGAAGAAGCTCAGCCGCGGGGCGAAGTTCTCGAGCGCGAGCCCGCGGGCCAGGGCCCGTCGGACGTATTCGAGCCCGTTTCCGATCGTGAACGCGAGCTCCTGCGCGGCGGTCGCGCCGGCCTCGCGCACGTGGTAGCCGGAGATCGAGATCGAGTTCCAGCTCGGCAGCTCGCGGGCGCAATGGTCGAACACGTCGGTGACCAGCCGCAGGCTCGGCTCGACCGGGTAGATGTACGTGCCGCGCGCGATGAACTCCTTGAGGATGTCGTTCTGCACCGTGCCCCGCAGCGAGGCGCCGGGGATGCCCCGCTCCTCCGCGACGCCGACGTACAGGGCGAGGAGGATGGGGGCCGTCGAGTTGATGGTCATCGAGGTCGACACGCGGTCGAGCGGGATGCCATCGAGCAGGCGGTGCATGTCCTCGATCGAGTCGATCGCGACTCCCACGCGGCCCACCTCGCCCGCCGCCATCTGATCGTCTGAGTCGTAGCCCATCTGCGTCGGGAGGTCGAACGCCACCGAGAGTCCCGTCTGCCCCGAGTCGAGCAGGTAGTGGAAGCGGGCGTTGGTCTCCTCGGCCGTCCCGAAGCCGGCGTACTGGCGCATCGTCCACAGGCGGCCGCGATACATGGTCGGGTAGACCCCGCGCGTGAACGGGAACTCGCCCGGGAACCCAAGCTCGACCGGATCCAGGGGCTCGTCGTCGGGCGGATACAGCGGCGCCACCTCGATTCCGCTCGTGGTCTCGAAGCGCGGCTTTCGCTCTCCAGATGCCTCCACCGCCGGCTGGAGCGTCTCCTCACGCCACCGCTCGTGCTCGTTCATCGACCGGCCTCGAAGCGGACGAGGACCTCATCGCGGTCCACGGCCTGTCCGGCCGACACCTCCACGCTCGCCACGGTTCCGGCCCCCTCGGCCCTGAGCTCGTTCTCCATCTTCATGGCCTCCACCACCACCAGCCCGTCTCCGGGCGCCACCGACTGTCCCGGCTCGACCAGTACCTTGACGACGAGACCCGGCATCGGGGCGCGCAGATCCCCGCGTCTCTCTTCGACCACGGCCCCGGTGAGCTCTCGTATGTGCCGCGCGCGCTCGTCCTCGACCTCGATGTCGAGCACGCGCCCGCCGACGCGCACCCGCCACCCGCCCGCGATCGGCCGCGCGAATACGTGGAAACTGCGGGTCCCCACGCGCGCGTGCGCTTCGCCGGGTCCGAGCGACTCGAGTTCGAACGGGAGCCTCCGGCCATCGAGGGTGACGTACCCCTCTCCGGGCTCGAGTTCGTACGTCCGACCGTCGAGGGTCGCGTAGTACCTCACGCGGCCCGTTCCGGGCCGCGCGCGGGATCCAGCCACAACACGGTCTCGACGTGACCCGTGTGGGGAAAGGCATCGAACGGCCGGGCGAACCGCGGTTTCCACCCGGCGGACAGGCGCTTCATGTCGCGCGCCAGCGTGGCCGGGTCGCACGACACGTACCCCAGCCGGGTGGCCGGAAAGGCCGCCAACCGGTCGGCTGCCTCCTCCGTGAGCCCGGATCGCGGCGGGTTGACGACGACCGCGTCCGCCCCCGCGAGTCCGGCGAGCGCCTTCTCGACCCGGGCGCGCACGAAGCGCGGGGTCGCCCCGACCCGGCGCGCCGCCTCCTCGCCGGTGGCCACCGCGTCCGGCTCGCGCTCCACGGCCACGGTGCTCGCCCCGGCTCTGGCCCAGCGGATCGCGCGCAGACCCACCCCGGCGTACAGGTCGAGCACCGTCCGGCCAGCCACGGCCCCGAGCTCCTCGTCGAGGTGACGTTCGAGGCGCGCGGCGACATACCGGTTCACCTGCAAGAAAGCGCGAGGTCGGAGCCGGAGCTCCAGCCCGTCGCCAGTCTCGCTGAGAAGCTCGACCCCGCCCAGGTGGCGTCGCGGGCCCCGCGCAGGGGCCCACCAGTAGCTCGTCACGTCGGGCGCACCGCGCAGCAGGGCCTCGGTGGCCGTCGCGGCGGGGGGCTCGGACGCACGTCCCCCCTCGACCCACAGCCCCACGTCCCCGGCGGCCGTCGCCCTGAGGGTCAGGCGCAGCTCGCGCCCCGCGGGGAGCCGGCGGGCTTCCGGCCCCCAGACGGCCGACAGCCCGCTCCACGCGCGGGAGATGGGCGGCTCGGCCAGCAGGCAGCGCTCCACGTCGATCAGCTCGGGCCCAGACTCGGCGTGGTAGCCGGCTCGCACGCGTCCCCCCTCGCGGCGCAGCGTGAAGCTGACGCGGTTCCGGTATCCGTATCGCGGCGGCGCCGACTCGATCGGCTCCACACGCACGGTCCGGCCCCCGATCCGCGCCAGCGTGTCGGCCACCACGCCTTCGAGCGCCGCCGCCTGACGGGTCGCGTCGAGGTGCTGGAGACGGCACCCCCCGCACGGACCGAAGATCGGGCAGGGAGCGTCCACTCGTCCCGGGCCGGCCTGCAGCCACTCGAGCACGCGGCCCCGCGCCCAGCGTCGGTGGTGCTCCACGAGCTCGGCCACCACCCGGTCGCCGGGCGCCGTGCGTGGCACGAACACGACCTGGCCCTCGGCGGTCCGACCCACGCCGCTGCCCCCCGCCGCGATGGTGTCCACGGTCAGCTCCACCGCCCGTTCGCTCACGAGTCGCGCAGCGCCCGGATCCAGGCGGACAGCTCGTGCGGGTCTCGTCGCGCGGACGGCAGGTCGGACGGGGAAGGCACACGAGCCGCCCCCTCCCCGCTCGCGGTGGCGAAGGAGAGCGCCACGGCGAGCGCCACATCCCGCAGTCCCTCGTCCACCGCGGGCTCCGCATCGGTGTGCTCCTCCACGTAGCGGATCGACAGGTCGCCGCTCCGGAAGTCGGGCTCCTCCATGACCGCGAGGTGAAACGGGATGGTCGTCGCCACGCCCTCGATCCGGAGCGCGGCCAGCGCGGTCCGCATACGCTCGATCGCCCGCCCGCGCGTCTCCGCGTGCACGATGAGCTTGCCGAGCAGCGGATCGTAATGGAGACCCACCGTGACCCCGGCTCGTACGCCCCCGTCCCAGCGGATGCCGGGGCCGGCCGGCACGTCGAGGGCCTCGATGCGGCCGCTGGAGGGGAGGAAGCCGCGTGTCGGATCCTCGGCGCCGATGCGACACTCGATCGCGTGCCCGCGTGGCGCCGGAGGCTCCCCGCCCTCGAGCGCCCGCTCGCCGCGCGCCACCCGCAGCTGCTCGCGCACCAGGTCCACGCCCGTGACCAGCTCGGTCACCGGGTGCTCGACCTGGATTCGGGTGTTCATCTCGAGGAAGTAGAACTCGCCCTCCTCGAACAGGAACTCGACGGTCCCGGCCCCTCGATACCCCACCGCCTCCGCGGCCCGCACGGCTACGGCACCCATGCGGGCGCGCAAATCGGCATCGATCGCCGTGGACGGCGACTCTTCGATCAGCTTCTGGTGCCGTCGCTGGATCGAGCACTCGCGCTCGCCCAGATGGAGGACCGTCTCGGCATCCGCGAGCACCTGGATCTCGATGTGCCGCGGCCGTTGAAGGAAGCGCTCGAGGTACACCCGTCCGTCCCCGAAGGCCCGCGTCGCCTCGCGCACCGCGCGCTCGTACCCCGCTTCGAGCTCGGTGGCGCTCCCCGCGACCCGCATGCCTTTCCCGCCGCCCCCGGCCGCCGCCTTCAGCATGACGGGGTACCCGATCTCGCCGGCCGCCGCGACGGCGGCCCCGAGGGTCGGGAGCGGCGGGCTTCCGGGAATGATCGGCACGCCGGCCTCGCGCATGCGGGCCCGCGCCCTCGTCTTGTCCCCCATGGCGTCGATCGCCTCGGCGGGAGGCCCGACGAACACGAGGCCCGCGTCCTCCACGGCCCGAGCGAACCGGGCACTCTCGGCGAGGAACCCGTACCCCGGGTGGACGGCCCCCGCCCCGGTGGCGCGCGCCGCATCGAGCAGACGGGCGATGTCCAGGTAGCTCTCGGACGCGGCCGCCGGTCCGATGGCCACACACTCATCGGCGGCGAGCACGTGCGGCGACTCGCGGTCCGGCTCGGAGTACACGGCGACGGTCGCGAGGCCTTCCTCGCGGCACGCCCGGATCACCCGGACAGCGATCTCGCCGCGGTTCGCGATGAGGACCTTGTCGAACATCCGGATCCGCGTCAGAGGGGGATGTTTCCGTGCTTCTTGGGCGGATTGCGGTCGCGCTTGTTGACGAGCATCCGGAGCCCGTCGATGAGCCGACGGCGTGTGTCGCGGGGGTCGATCACGTCGTCGACGTATCCCCGCGCGGCCGCCAGGTACGGGTGCGCGAACTTGTCGCGGAACTCCGCCTCCAGCTCCGCGGTGCGCGCCTCGGGATCCTCTGCGGCCGCGATGTCGCGGCGGTAGAGGATCTTCACGGCGCCCTCCGGCCCCATCACGGCGATCTCGGCGGTCGGCCAAGCGAGGTTCAGATCCCCCCGGATGTGCTTGGACGACATGACGTCGTACGCGCCGCCGTACGCCTTTCGCGTGATCACGGTGAGCTTGGGGACGGTCGCCTCGCAGTAGGCGTACAGGAGCTTCGCCCCGTGCCGGATGATCCCGCCGTGCTCCTGGGCCACGCCGGGCATGAAGCCGGGAACGTCCTCGAACGTGACCAGCGGGAGGTTGAACGCGTCGCAGAAGCGCACGAAGCGTCCGGCCTTCACGCTCGCATCGATGTCGAGGACGCCCGCGAGGACCGCCGGCTGGTTCGCGACCAGCCCTACGGGCCGGCCGCCGAGGCGCGCGAACCCGACGAGGATGTTGCTCGCGAAATCCCGGTGCACCTCCATGAACTCCCCTTCGTCCACCACGCGGGAGATCACCTCGTGCATGTCGTACGGCACCTTGGGCTCGTCGGGGACGACGTCCAGAAGCGCCTCCTCTCGGCGATCGGGCGGATCGTCGGTGGGGCGCGTAGGCGGCAGCTCCTGGTTGTTGAGCGGCAGGAAGCCGAGCAGGCGACGAATCTGTGCCAGGGCCTCGGCCTCGGTCGGGCACCGGAAGCTGGCCACGCCCGACCGACTGGCGTGGATGCGCGCCCCGCCGAGGTCCTCGAAGCTCACGTCCTCGTGCGTCACGGTCTTCACGACGTTGGGGCCGGTGACGAACATGTGGCTGATCCCATCCACCATGAACACGAAGTCGGTGATCGCCGGGGAGTAGACGGCCCCCCCCGCGCACGGACCGAGGACGGCGCTGATCTGTGGCACGACGCCCGAGGCGAGCGTGTTTCGCAGGAAGATGTCCGCGTAGCCGCCGAGCGACGCGACCCCTTCCTGGATGCGCGCGCCGCCCGAGTCGTTGAGACCGATCAGGGGGGCCCCGTTCGCGATCGCCAGGTCGAGGAGCTTGACGATCTTCTCCGCGTGCGCCTCCGAGAGCGAGCCGCCGAACACGGTGAAATCCTGGCTGAAGGCGTACACCGGCCGCCCGTCGATGCGTCCGAAGCCGGTGACCACACCGTCGCCGGGGATCCGCTGGCCATCGAGGTCGAAGTCCCGGCAGCGGTGTTCGACGAACCGATCGAGCTCCGTGAAGCTCCCGGGGTCGAGAAGCAGATCGATGCGCTCGCGGGCGGACAGCTTTCCGCGCGCGTGCTGCCGCGCCAGCCGCTCGGCGCCCCCTCCCTCCTCGGCCGCGCGCGAGCGCCGCTCGAGCTCCCGGAGCCTGTCACGCACGCTCACCGCCGGTCCCCCCCGTCGGGGTCCCGTGGGCGGGCCCGTTGCTCGGCGAGCCAGTTGAGCAGCTCCGAGCGATCGGGCCGCTCGAGCGCGCCGTCGATGAGCATGCGGATCGACGTCGTTCGGCGGACGGTGGAGGTCCCGGGGTCCGGCTCCAGGACGCCCGTGACTCCCTCGACCTGGATCCCGCGCTCGAGCGCCGCGGCCAGCGCGGCCGGAATCGGCAGCCCTGCCGCGTCGAGCGCCGCGAGGACCAGCTTCATCGCGTCGTGTGACAGTGCCGGCAACATGTTGTTACGCAGTGACTTGCGATACTTGCGCTCGTACTCCGTGACAAACGTCTGCCACGGGGTGGCGGCCGACACGCGGTCCACCCACAGCCCCACAACGCGGTGGTTGGCGGCGAAGGGCTCGAGGCGGCGCAGCACGGTGGGATCCGTCCACCCCTCGCCCCCCATGACGATCGAGCGATCGAGCCCGTAGTACACGAGCTGAGGCGCGAGGGTCAGCACCGTCTGCGGGGCGTCCACCGGCGCGAACACCACGTCCGGGTTCGCGGCGGCGACGGTCGTGATGGGTTGCTGGAAGGTGGTCGAATCGGGATCGTAGCGGGCGCTGGCCACGATCGTCCCGCCGGCCTCCTCGTACGCCGACCGGAACGCCTCCGCCGCCCGTCCGCCGCCGGCGCCCATCGGGATCAGGATCCCCGCCCGGCGGAGCCCGAGCTCCGACACGGCCCATACGGCGAGGTCGTGCGCCATGTCGCGCTCCCGGCGTCCCAGGTCGTACAGCGAATATGCGTGCTCCATCGTGCCGAGGACCTCGGTCGCCGTGGGGCTCACGATCGGGAGGCGGCGATTCGTCCGCGCCCGGGCCGCGGCGGCGAACGACTCGGAGCGCAGCGGACCGATGATCGCCACCGCTCCTTCTCGCTCGAGCTCCTCGACGAGGGCGGCGGCGCGCTCGGGATCCGAGCCGTCATCCTTGAGCAGCAGCTCGACCGGGATTCGGTCGGGTCGCTCGCTCCGGTAGGCGTCGAGCTCGAGCTCGAGGCCCTCGCGCAGCAGCTGTCCGATGCCCGCCAGCTCACCGGACAGGGGCAGGATGGCGCCGATGCGGGCCGTCATAGCGCCCCGCTCGGCCTCGCCCGACGCCAGCAGCTCGGCGGTGGAGCGTTCGGGCTCCGCGGGTCCCTCCTCCAGGACGCGAGCCGCCACGCGGCGCGCCGCGGCGGCCTCGCCCCCCGCCGCGAGGAGTTGCGCGAGCTGGACGTGGACGATCTGGGCTTCCACACTCCCGGGCTCATAGCGCTCCGCGGCCGACCGAAGTTGGCTGACCGAGAGCGCAGCGACCCACTGGCGGAGATCCTCGAGACCCTCCGAATCGAGGACGCCGGGGTTGGCGAGCACCAGGTCGACGGCCTCCCCGCTTCGCCCCGTGCGGGCCAGGATGGAGGCGTAGCGCTCGGTCGCCTCGTCGTGGAGGGGCCCCTCGGCCACTCGGTCGAGGATCTGGTCGAACGCATCCCCGGCCTGTCCCACCAGACCGGCGTCCTCGCGTGCCCGGCCGACCAGCATGAGCGCCCGATTCGCCAGCGTGCCGAGCGACGGCTCGCGGCGCCAGGCCTCGAACAGTGAATCGGCGCGAAAGGCGGCGGTCTCGTAACGGCCCGCGTCGTACTCGGCTTCCGCGGCCTGGAGGGCGGCGACCGCCGCATCGACATCGTCCCTCGACGGCGGTCGGTCCGCGGTCTCGGGGGCGCGACGCGTGGTCGCGCAGGCGCCGGCGAGCAGGCAGAGCGCGAGGGCCGGGATGCGACTCTCGCGACGTGGACGGGGCCCGGGGGTGGTCGACGCGCGTGGCTGGCTCACGACCGGACCCTCGTTCGTGGACCCGGCGCGCGAGAGGTCCCGCCCAAGAAGCCGGGCCCTGCGTCGCGATCGCGGGTCGAGGTCGCCGCGGGGGTCAGTCGTCCTCTTCCTCGACCTCGTCCTCGGGGCCTTCCTCCTCATCCGCCGCCTCCTCGGCCTTGGCCACGGGCTCGGGCTTCCGCTGCTCGTCGCTGTCTGCCGGTTCCGCCTCGTCCGCCGCATCCCCGGGCTCGGTCGGCTCGTCGTCCCCGGCGTCGGCGGGCACCTCGGCGTCGCCGGAGGGGGCCGCAGGTTCGGTCTCGCCGTCCTCTCCCTTCGACTTGGATCGGCT
This sequence comes from uncultured Gemmatimonadota bacterium, assembly GCA_964499635.1. Classification (GTDB taxonomy): domain Bacteria; phylum Gemmatimonadota; class Gemmatimonadetes; order Palauibacterales; family Palauibacteraceae; genus Palauibacter. Next base: position 96,824 of record CAZCLY010000001.1, read on the forward strand.
CTCGCCGTCCATGTCGATGTCGTCCTTGTCGTACGGGACGTCCGGCGCGCCCACGACGGCGAGGACGATGCGCCGGTTGATCGGATCGGTCTCGAGCACCCGCAGCTCGAGCGGATCCCCCTCCGAGAAGCGGTCTGCCGGCTCGTCCAGGTGCTCCTCGACACCGAGCTGCGAGATGGGCACGAATCCCTCGAGGTTGTCACCGAGGTCGACGACGACGCCCTTCTCGAGCAGCCGCGTGATCTTACCCTCGACCTCCTTGCCCGGCTGGTACTCCTGGGCGAGCTCGTACCAGGGATCCTCGTCCACCTGCTTGAGCCCCAGCGAGATCCGCTTCTGCTCGGGATCGATCGACAGGACGATGACCTCCACCTCTTCGCCTTTCCGGAGCACCTCCGAGGGATGCTGCACGCGGCGCGTCCAGCTCATGTCGGAGATGTGGACGAGCCCGTCTATGCCGGGCTCGACCTCGACGAAGGCACCGAACGACGTGAGGTTGCGGACGACACCCTTGATCTTCGTGCCGGGAGGATATTGCGCGGGGAGCGCGAGCCACGGATCCTCCTCGACCTGCTTCATGCCGAGCGAGATCTTCTGAGCTTCCTCGTCGACGCGCAGCACCACGCATTCGACCTCGTCGTTGATCGCCACGAGCTGCGATGGGTGCCTGACGTTGCGGGTCCACGACATCTCCGAGATGTGGACGAGCCCCTCGATCCCCTTCTCGAGCTCGACGAACGCCCCGTAGTTGGTGATCGACACCACGCGGCCGTGGACCCGGATGCCCACCGGGTACTTCTCGGCCACGTTCTTCCAGGGATACGCCTGGAGCTGCTTGAGACCGAGCGAGATGCGCTCGCGGTCCCAATCGATGTCGAGGATCTTGACCTCGAGCTCCTCGCCGATCTGGCACACCTCCGACGGATGTCCGATTCGGCCCCAGGACATGTCCGTGATGTGGAGGAGTCCGTCCATGCCTCCGAGGTCGATGAAGGCGCCGAAGTCGGTGATGTTCTTGACCACACCCCTGCGGAGGTCGCCGACTTCGAGCTCCTTCTTGAGGACCTCCCGCTTCTCGGCCCGCTCTTCCTCGAGGAGCACCCGCCGGCTGACCACGATGTTGCGGCGCCGCTTGTTGAGCTTGAGGATCTTGAAGTCGTACTCGTCGCCGATGAGGTCCTCGACGTTCGGCACGCGACGCAGGGCGATCTGGGATCCCGGGAGGAACGCGTCGACGCCCATGAGGTCGACCGTCACGCCACCCTTGATCTTGCGCTTGATCGAGCCCTTCACGGGGCGATCGTTGTCGAACGCGTCCTTGATCTTCTCCCACACGCGGAGGAAATCGGCCTTCTTCTTGGAGAGGACGACCACCCCGTCCTCGTCCTCGAGGCTCTCCAGGAACACATCCACCGTGTCCCCCGCCTGGACCTCGTCCGGATTGCGGAACTCGTCGAGCGGAACGGCGCCCTCGGATTTGAACCCGACGTCGAGGATGACGTTGGTCTCGGTCTTGGAGATCACGTGCGCGGTGACGATCTCGCCCTCGGCGATCTCGCTGAGCGTCTCCTCGTACATCGAGAGGAGCGCTTCGTACTCCTCCTCGCCGTACTGGGTGTCGTCCCTGGGGTCTGCGTCGAGCGCGAGGTCGAGTCGCCCGGGCTCGAAGGAGTTCGCGGTGGTGGTGGAGCCGTGGGACTCGGACGCCTCATGGGGCGGGGATGTCTCCGCTTCCATGTCGGGGGCCGCCTCGATCTCCGGCTCGGCGGCCTCGGCGGTCGTCACCTCGGCGTCTGTCACTTCCTGGGTCTCATCTACCATCGCGGGGTCGCATCCTTCGATTCGCGTCTCCGGGAGACGCGGGCTGTGGCAAAAAAAGATCGGCCAAGCCGAGCGTCCACGCTCCTCCGCCCAGCCGCCGGCCGATCCTCTCCGGGTCGCACGGGAACGACGACGGGGCGCCACGTTCCCCCGTCGCCATCCGGCGAACAATCCGAAAAACTAGACCTGGCCGGGGGTTGCGTCAACCGGCGTGGGGGCGGCTGGACACGGCGTTTCGACCGTCGGCCGGGACCCGGCGACGCGGCGCCCGAACGGGGCCGATGACGCTCCCGGTCGGCGCCTCACGGGCCGATCAGACCGCGGGCACGCGCGAGCGCCACGATACCCTCCACGACTTCCTCGGGATCGCGGCTAGTGGTGTCGATCTCGACCGCATCCGGTGCCCGTCTGAGCGGTGACAGCCGGCGGGTCGAGTCGGCGCGGTCACGGGCCTCGAGCCGCGCCGCCTCCCTCTCGATCGCCTCGTCGTCGGGCACCACTCCCACATCGAGCAGACGCCGTCGGGCCCGCTCCCTCGCGGCGGCCACCAGGAACACCTTCACGTCCGCCCGGGGGAACACGGTCGTCCCGATGTCGCGGCCATCGCACACGAGGTCGAAGCGCTCGCCGGCCTCGCGAAGCCGTGCGAGCACGACGGCGCGCACGATGGGTCGGGCCGACACGGCCGACACGCGCTCGGACACGGCCCGGCCGGAGAGCTCGGACCCGGGGTCCTCCCCGTCCACCTGCACGTGCACCTCCCCGTCCGACACGGTCAGCGCGATGTCGGTCCCCCGCACCCGTTCCTCGAACGCGGGCTCTCCGGTCTCGAGTCCCTCCCGCAACGCCCTCCAGGTGATCGCGCGATACAGCAGTCCGGAGTTCAGGTGGACGAACCCCAGACGCCGCGCCACCGCCCGTGCCGTGGTGCTCTTCCCGGAGCCCGCGGGGCCGTCGATGGCGACCACCCGATACCGGCCGCCCGCCGGCCGTCCCTCAGCCACGCTCCACCTCGCCGAGGGACGTCCAGAAGCCGGGGAACGAGACGCTGACGCACTCCGGGTCGTCGATCTCGACCGCCGCCCCCGGGTCGACGCCCAGCGTCCCGAAGGCCATGGCGATGCGGTGGTCTCCGTCGGTGCGGACCCGTCCGGCCAGAGGATCTCGCGTGCCCTGCACGGCGAGCCCATCGGCGAGCTGCTCGACCTTGACGCCCAGCTCTCCGAGATTCCGCGCCAGGAGGCCGAGGCGGTCGCTCTCCTTCACGCGCAGCTCGCCGGCGTCCCGGATCACCGATCGTCCCGCGGCGCGCGCAGCGAGGACCGCGAGCAGCGGGAGCTCGTCGATCAGCGTGGGGATGTCGCTCCCCCCGACCTCGAACGGTTCCAGACGCTCCGTGGGGTGGACCCGCCACTCGCCGAGCGGCTCTCCGCCCGTCTCGGAGTCCGCGCCCGCCTCGACACGCACCCCCATGCTCGACAGCACATCCAGGAAGGCGACCCGCGTCGGATTCACGGACACCCGCTCGATGCGGCAGGCGCGACCGGCCAACAGCGCCGCTCCCACGAGAAAGGCGGCCGACGAAGGATCACCGGGCACGGTCAGGTCGAGGGGCGCCAGGCGGCCGTCCCACCCGGTCGGGTCGAGTGCCGCCTCGTACCCGCCCTGGACCGGACGCGTTTCTAGCGGGGCGCCCATGGCGCGCAGCATCCGCTCCGTGTGATCACGGGATCGGGCCGGCTCGACCACCGACACCGGCACGCGTGCCGTGACGCCCGCCAGCAGAAGGGCCGACTTCACCTGCGCGCTGGCCACGCGGGCCCGGTGCCTGAGCGTCCGCAGGGAACCGCTCCGCCGGGGTCGGAGGCGGACCGGGAGGCAGCCGGCGGCGCCGAGGTACTCGGCCCGCAGGCCCATGGCCTGGAGGGGGTAGATGACGCGTCGCATCGGCCTGGCACGCAGCGACGGGTCTCCGTCGAGGGTGCCTCCCACACCGGAGCCGGCGAGGATCCCGGCTACCAGCCGGGCCGTGGTGCCCGAGTTTCCGCACTCGAGCGCGCCGGCCGGGGAGCTCAGCGGGCCTCCCCGCACGGTGGCGTCCAGCCCGCCGCGCTCGGCCGGGCGCGTGTCGACCTCGGCTCCGAGCGCCCGCACCACCGCCAGCGTGCTCAGGATGTCGGCCCCGTCTCCCAGGCCCCTGATCCGCGATACGCCGTCGGCGAGCGGCGCGAACAACAGGGCCCGGTGGGACACCGATTTGTCACCCGGCACGCGGAGCGAGATCACGTGGCGTCCGTCACCGGGTGAGCCGGTTCGACCGGCCGGTCCTCGTCGGGCGGGAGCGGGATCTCGATCACGAGCCCGTCGCGGGCGATCTCGGTCCTCGGAAACACCGCGCGGGCTTCTTCCAGGAGTCCTCCCCCCCGGTCCGCGTAGCGCGCGCTCAGATGCGTGAGGACGAGCCTCCGGACCCCGGCTTCGCTGGCCACCCGCGCGGCCTCCGAGGCGGTGGAGTGACCGGTCTCGCGCGCCCGGGCCGCTTCGGCCTCGTCGAAGGTGGCCTCGTGCACGAGGAGATCCGCCTGGCGGGCGATGGCGACCGTGGCCGGGCAGGGTCGCGTGTCGGAAGTATAGACGACGCGCCGGCCCCGCCGCGGCGGGCCGACGAGGCTCCCGGGGTCGACCACTCGCCCGTCCACGAGCTCGACCGATTCGCCCCGGTGGAGGGCCCCGAACAGGGGACCCTCGGGAACGCCGAGGGCCCGGGCGCGATCGACGTCGAAGCGGCCGGGGCGGTCGTCCTCGATGAGGGCGAGACCCATGGACTCCCGGGTGTGCCGGGTCGGGAAGGCCTCGATCCGGAAGCCGTCCTCCTCGAGGACGGGGCCGGGCTCCACGGCGCCGAGGCGGACGTCGTACGACAACGGCTCGCCACCGAGGTCGATGAGGATGCGGAGCGTATCCGCGGCGCCCGCCGGACCCCAGATCGTGAGGGGTTCGACGCGCCCCTGGAGCCCGAACGTGCGCAGCAGCCCGGTCAGACCGAGATAGTGATCGGCGTGCAGGTGGGAGACGAAGATGTCGCTCACGGCGAAGCCCACCCCGAATCGCATCATCTGCCGCTGCGTGCCCTCGCCGCAGTCGAACAGGAACAACCGACCGTCGCGCTGGACGGCGATCGAGGACACGTTCCTGGCGACGGTGGGGCGCGACGACGCGGTTCCGAGAAAGGTGAGGCGGAGGATGGATGCGCTCCTTCGAGGCCTGCTGAGCCGTGCCGGCCACGCCCGTGGGCGGTTGTCCGGTAGAGGTCCGGGCGAAGCTACGCCGGCCCACCGGCCCGTCAACCGCCGCGCGTACGAGCGGTAGTGGGTCGACCCACTACCCGTACGAGCCGTACCGTTGACCGGGCCCGCGGCGTCCCCTACATCGAATCCCGTGGCGCCTCCAGCTTTCGACGGGTACGACCCGCCCCCGATCCGACGATCCGAAGACGGTGTCGAGCGCTCCGGCTCGACACGCGACTCCGGCATCCTCTCCTCTCTCGTCCATCTCGTGACCGATCGTGCCCTCCGCGTGCGGGATCGCGGGTCGACCGGCGAGGCTCGTTCGATGCAGGCCCTGCGCGAGGCCGTCGACGCCCTCGGGCACCACCTGGACGCGCTCGACCTCCTGCGCGGGGCCGGCCTCGACATCGAGGTGTCCCCACCGCCGGAGCGCCCGCCGGGGGCCCCCGGCGCCCGAGCGGCGAGCGGCACCGGGCCCGTCGCCGGCCCGGACCCGGGAGCCGCGAGCGAGCCGGTGTCGGCCGCATCCGCACCCGAGCGCGGCCCGGTCGGCGAAGCTCCGGCCGCCGGATCCGCCGGCCACTCGGAGTCGTCCGACGGCGCGGTCGGGCCGGGGCCGTCCGCTGGAGGGGCCCTGCCTTCCGCCGGCGAGCGCGCGCCCCGATTCCCGCCCTTCCGAGACCAGGCCACCGGTCTCCTCAGCCGTGAGGGATTCGAGTGGGTCGCGAGCGGCGAGCTGAAGCGCTGCGCCCGTCACGGACGCGTCTTCTCGATCCTCCTCCTGCAGCCCGAGCAGGCCGACGAAGAGACCCTGGTCCGATCGGCCGAGGTCGTGCGGCGCGGGCTCCGCGGCTCCGATGTCGCGGGTCGGGACGGTGAGCGCGCCCTCCTCGTCGCGCTACCGGAGACGGCTCCGCGGGAAGCACGCGCCGTCGCCGAGCGTCTCGTCGAGCAGCTCGAGGGCGCGGGGGCGTGGAGCCGCGAGGGCCGTCTCGGGATGGCCGGCTACCCGGCGCACGGCGAGACGGTGTGGTCGTTGCTCGAGATCGCCCGCGGGAAGCTGACCCAGCCGGTGGGCGGCACGCTGCAGCGGGGCGCGGACGGGGGCTACTGGTCCGTGTGAGCGATGGCGGCGACGAGCTCCGCGTCCGACGTGTCCGCCAGCGACGCCCCCGGGAGCACCACCACCGGATGGTCGGCCCCGAGGCAACGCAGCCGGACGCCGATCACCTCCCGGGACGTCTCCCCCTCGTACCACACGGGGCCGCAGGCCTGCGCGAGCCACGGCTCGCCGTCCGGCCCCTCGAAGCGTCGTTCGGTGCCGGTGAGGGGCGCGCCCTTCTCCCACAGCTCGCGAAATCCGTCCGCGTCGAGCTCCGTGACGATCGTGTCGGGCGGGAGCGCCGCACGCCGGTCGGGCGGCCCGTCCTCGGTACTCACGAAGTATCCGAGCCCCAGCCCGCCCGTCGACCGCCCCGCGTCGAACAGGGTCCACACGGTGCCGTCGATGTGCCCTTCCACCCGTGGACGCTCGCTCATCGGATGGCTTCGCGGCCAGGCGCGCCCCGCTTTGCGCCGTCGGCCGGCTCGGCGTACACGCCGCGTGCGGCGCTCGGGCCCGATGGCATCCGTGTCGCGCGGCTCTCGAGCGCCGCCTCCTGGGCGGATTCGATCTCGCGGGTCACATCGCGCTCCGCGGCGGCGAGGACATCGCGGTTCCGCGTCTCGCGATCCCCCTCACCCGGCGCGAGGTCCCACGGTCCGGTGGCCAGGTACTCCTCGTACATCCCGATGGGATCGCGCCGTCCCCACCGGTCGAACAGCCCCTGCGGGAACGTCGCGCGCGCCTCGCGCACATCGTGCGTGGCGTGGCCGCCCATCCGGAAGGTCGTGGCCTCGATGAATACGGGTCCCTCCCCCGCCCTGCAGCGCGCGGCCGCCAGGCGCGTGGCGGCATACATGTCGAGCACGTGGTTCCCATCGGCCGACAGGAGCGGCACACCGTAGGCCACTCCCCAGTCGCGGAAATCGGCCGCCGCGTGGTGCTGTTGCAGACGCGTGCCGAGCGCCACCTGGTTGTTCTGGAGCACGAACACCACCGGCAGACGGAGCACGGCGGCGAAGTTGAGCGCCTCGTGCGCCTCGCCGTGCTTGGTGGCGCCGTCCCCGATCCATGTGAGCGCGACGCGTCGCTCCCCTCCGCGCCTGAACGCGAGCGCGATGCCGTTGATCACGGTCGCGAGCGACGCGACCATGCTGATCGGCGGGCAGACCCCCAGCGCGAGATTCCCGACATGCAGGTCCCGCCCCCCGGTGGGCGAGTCCTCGGTGGCCAGGTACGCCCGCAGCATGTCGGCCACCGGCATCCCCATCTCGTGACACGCGCCCGCGTTCCGGATCATGGGTCCGACCACATCGCCACGGGCGCCGCGGCGGTCGAGGGCGTGCACCGCCCCGATGGTGACCGCTTCCTCACCGGTGCCGAGCCAGGCCTTGGAGATCACCCCCCGCTTGACCCAGCGCGCGAGCGCGATGTCGTGCAGCCGGAACCGGAGGAGACCCCGATACAGGTCGAGGACCCGGCCGGCGTCGAGGGCCTCGATCTCGCGTCGCCGCTCGGGATCCGAGCTGGCCAGCCGCCGGTACTCCTCGAGGAGCCCGGGGTCTGGCTGCCAGGAGACGTACTCCGGGGGGTCGTATGCCGCGTATCGTCGCATCGTGCCACGGGCTCCGGAACGATCGGGTGGCCGGATCTCCGGCCACGCGTCCGTCATCCTACGGGATCGGACGGGCGGACGGAACCTCGCGCGCCCCGACCGGCGCGGACCCGTCCGCCCGTCCCGACGGTCCCCGGCGGCGTCCCGACCCGCTAGATTGTCGATGTACCGGGAGGTGACCGTGAAACCGTGTCCCACGTGCGACTGCGTCATCCCGGATGCTGCCCGACAGTGTCCGCACTGCCGCGCGAAGCAGCGCCGGGGAGATCGCGTTCCCCAGACGGTCTTGAGCCTGATCGCCGCGGCGGTGAGCGCCGCGGTGGTCGCCGACGCCTGCCCGTCGGCGGGCGCGAACCCCGCTCCTCGCCTCCACGGCGACCCTGTGGCCGCCGTGTGGCGCGCGGGGCTCGGGACGTCTCCCTACCTCGAGGCCCCGGGCGTTGCGCGGCTGCGCTACGACGGGGGCGGCGACTGGTACGCCAATCCCTCCAGCCTGCCGAACCTCCTGCGAGCCATCCAGGAGCGCACGGGCATCCCGGTCGCCCCGCAGCCGGCCGAGGTGGGGCTGACCGATCCGGATCTGGCCGACCACCCGTTCCTGTACGTGACCGGACATGGGAACATCTCGTTCTCGCCGCTCGAGATGGAGCGGCTGCGGGCGTTCCTGCGGGCGGGTGGGTTCCTGCACGTGGACGACAACTACGGTCTCGACGAGTCGTTCCGGCGCGAGATCGCCCGCGTGTTCCCCGACACGCCCCTCACCGAGGTGCCCCTCGACCACCCCGTGTATCATCTGCTGTACGACTTTCCGGGCGGGCTGCCCAAGATCCACGAGCACGACGGAAAGCCGGCGCAGGGATTCGGGATCTTCCTCGACGGCCGCCTGGCGGTGTTCTACAGCTACCAGTCGGATCTGGGCGATGGGTGGGAGGACGCGGCCGTGCACGGGGACCCGCCGGAGATCCGCGAGCAGGCGATCCGCATGGGCATCAACCTGTTTCTCTACGCCTTGTCGTCCACCTCGGAGCGCTGAGCGTCTTCGAGCGCCCGACCCATCGCGCGCCACCCGGTCCCACGGGACGCGCGCCGGATCCGGGCCGCGCATCTGTCGGGCCCGAACGCGTGGGGCGAGGCCGGCGATGGGCACCCACGCCTGTGGAGGAAGCGTCCACCGCCCCGCCTGCACCGCCCACGAACCGGGGTGTGAAGCGGCGCCGTCAGAATCAGACTCGTCACGACCGGCCGCCTCCCGTCCCGCTCAGCTGGTGAACTTCCCGAAGATCGCCATCAGGGCGAGGATGATCGACACCGCGATGAACAGCCCCCAGGTGAACACTCCGGTCAGGACACGGCTGTCGAACTTGAGGTGCATGAAGAACATGACCACGAGCGAGAACTTGGCGGTCATCATCACGAGCAGCACGGGGACGATCACCGGGTGCAGCGCCTCGACGTAGAACACCATCACCTCCATCGCCGTCAGCACCGCCAGGATGAGGGCGATGACGACGTAGAGGCGGGTGCTCGCGTGCGGCTCGCCGGTCTCGTGTGTCGACATGATCCCCCTACTGCAGGAGGTAGATGAGCGTGAACAGGACGATCCACACGACGTCGACGAAGTGCCAGTACAGACCGGCGATCTCCACCGTCTCGGCGTGGCTCCGGTCGAGCTTGCCTCCCGCGGCGCGCACGAGCAGGGTCCCCAGCCACACGACGCCCACCGCCACGTGCCCCCCGTGCGTGCCCGTGAGGACGAAGAAGGTGGACGAGAACAGGTTGCGGGACAGGGGCAGGCCCTCGCGCACGAAGTGGCTGAACTCGAAAAACTGACCCCCGAGGAAGATCAGGCCGAAGAGCGCCGTGAGGGACAGGAACACCATCGACTTCGCGCGGTCGCCACGCTCCACCGCCGACAGGGCGAGGACCATCATGAGGCTGCTCATGAGCAGCACGAAGGTGGTCACCGTGATGAACGGGATGTTGAGCAGCTCGTCCGGATAGGGACCGACGAGGTTGCGGCCGCGGTAGATCAGGTAGGTTGCGATCAGCGTCCCGAACAGCATGCATTCGGACCCGATGAAGGTCCACATGCCGAGCTTCCGATTCGGGATGCCCGTGGCGGAGGCGTCCATCAGTGCCCTCCCCGCTCGGGCGGCTCGAAGGCCCAGCCGAACAGACCGAACAGCGTGAGCGCCGCTCCGCCGAGCACCACCGGCAGCGAGCCGAGCGCCCCCACCGTGGCGACGAGCATGCCGATCGCCATGACGAGGGGCCAATAGGACGGGTCCGGCATGTGCACGGGGTCGGGTGGCACCTCGGGCTGCAGGCGCGGTGACACCCCGCCGGGCTCCAACTCCCCCGCCCAGGCGAGACCGGGCTCCACGTGCGGGTGCCACAGGGGATCGCGCCGAGCCACCCTGGGGGTCACCGCGAAGTTGTAGTGCGGAGGCGGGGACGAGGTCGTCCACTCGAGGGTGGGGGCGTCCCACGGATTCGGCCCGGCGGGCTCTCCGCGGCGCCAGGCGCGCCACAGGTTGGCGAACAGCGGCAGGAGCGACACGGTGAACAGCAGCGCCCCGAGCGTCGAGATCAGGTTGAACACGTCGAGCCCCAGGCCCGCGGAGTAGGTGAACGTGCGCCGCGGCATGCCGAGGAGTCCCGAGAAGTGCATCGGGAAGAAGGTCGTGTTGAGCGCGACCATGGTGAGCCAGAAGTGCCACCGCCCGAGCCGCTCGCTCAGCAGCCGGCCCGTGGCCTTCGGGAACCAGTAGTACATGCCGGCGAACAGCCCCATCACGGTGCCGCCGACGAGCACGTAGTGGAAGTGGGCCACCACGAAATACGTGTCGGTCTGCTGCAGGTCCGATGGCGGCGAGGAGTGCATCACGCCGGAGAGTCCACCGATCGTGAACGTGGCCAGGAGCCCGACGGCGAACAGCATCGGGGTCCTGAAGCGGATCTGCCCGCCCCACATGGTGGCGATCCAGTTGAAGATCTTGATGCCGGTGGGGATGGCGATGAGCATCGTGGCCCCGCCGAACACGGCGTTCACGATCGGGCCGAGTCCGACGGCGAACATGTGGTGCACCCACACGCCGAACCCGAGGAACCCGATCAGCCCGCCCGAGAACACGACGACCGGGTAGCCGAACAGCGACTTCTTGGAGAACGTGGGGATCACGTCCGACACCACGCCGAAGGCGGGCAGGATGAGGATGTACACCTCGGGGTGGCCGAACACCCAGAACAGGTGCTGCCACAGCACGGGGTCCGCACCGGCCGCGGCACCGTAGAAGTGCGTTCCGAACGTGCGGTCGAACAGCATGAACACGAGCCCGACCGTGAACGGCGGGAAGGCCAGGAGGATGAGGATCGAGACGATCAACGTCATCCACGTGAACAGCGGGAGACGCATGAACTTGAGGCCCGGCGCCCGCATGTTGACGATGGTGACGAAGAAGTTGACGCCGCCGGCGATCGAGCCCACCCCCGCGAGGAGCAGCGACAGGATGTAGAAGTCGAGCCCCGGCCCGGGCGAGTACTCCGGCCCGGTGAGTGGCTGGTACGCGAACCAGCCCCCGTCCGGGGCACAGTTGCAGACGCCCGCGAGCGACAGGCCGAAGCCGACGTACAGGAACAGGCCCGCGAACAGGAGCGTCCAGTACGAGAAGGCGTTCAGCCGCGGGAAGGCGACGTCGCGGGCGCCGATCTGGAGCGGGACCACGAAGTTGAAGAACGCCACGATGAGCGGCATGCCGGCGAAGAAGACCATCGTGGTGCCGTGCATCGTGAACAGCTGGTTGTACAGGTCCGGGTTCAGGATCCTGAGGTCGCTGTGCGCCAGCTGGACGCGGATCGCCTGCGCCTCCAGACCCGCGACGAGCAGGAAGACGAAGCCGGTGACGAAGTACATGATCGCGATCCGTTTGTGATCGACGGTCGTCAGCCAGCTCCACACCCCCCCGGAGTAGGTCCCTCCCGTATGCTCCAGGCCCGGCGTCCCCGGCACGCGTGCCTCCGCGGTGGCCATCTCGCTACCTCAGGCTCAGCAGGTAGGTGACCAGCTGCTGGACCTGCTGTTCCGTTAGTGCGACTTCGGGCATGTGGTTGCCGGGCTTCACGGTCTGGGTCGAGTCGATCCAGCGCACGAGGTTCTCGGGCGTGTTGTCCAGCAGTCCGGCTCCGAGCGTGAGGCGGCTCCCGAAGTGGGTGAGGTTCGGACCGAACACCCCCCGGGCCACGGTGCCCTCGATCGCGTGACAGCTCACGCAGGCGTTCGACATGAACACGCCCTGCCCCGCGCGCGCCTGTGCCTCGCGGGGGGGGGTCGCGGGGGCCTGCTGGGCCGCGACCCACTCGTCGAACGTCGTCGAGTCGTCGACCACGACGCGGAAGCCCATCAGCGCGTGCGCCGTGCCGCAGTACTCGGCGCACTGTCCCCAGAACACGCCCACCGAATCGGGGGTGAACCAGATCTGGTTCTCCCTGCCCGGCACGACGTCGCGTTTCCCACCCAGACGCGGCACCCAGAACGAGTGCACCACATCGGCCGAGTGCAGCCGCACGTCGACCCTCCGGCCCACCGGCAGGTGCGCTTCGTTTGCCGTCGTGATCCCGAGCTCGGGGTAGCGGAACTCCCACCACCACTGGCGACCGACCACCTCGAGCGTGAGCGAGGCGGGCTCGTCCGGAGGGCGGTCCACCACGAAGATCGTCCGAATGGTCGGGATGGCGATCGCCACGAGGATGAGCGCAGGCGCCAGCGTCCAGCCCACCTCGAGCAGGGCGTGGCCGTGCATCTCCCGGGGGCGGGTCGCGCCGGGCCGCTCACGCCACCGGATGATCGTGTAGGCGAGCGCCCCCATGACCACCACGAACACGCCCATCGCCCACCAGAAGATCTGCATGAACAGACCGTCGAGCCGGTCGGCGAAGTCGGAGGCCGGATGCAGGGCGGACTGCGGGTACGCTCCCCCACAGCCCTGAAGGACGGCGAGCCCGGTCACCAGGGTCGCCGCCACGAGAAAGCGACGATTCAAGAGCTCTATCGAGACGTTACGGATTCGTGCGTTGGCGCCACCGGGACCACGCCCGGGGGCGCCACGGTAGGTTCGGCCTTCCCGGGCGTCAACCCTGCCGACCGGTCCCGCCAGGAGTGCGTTCGGGCGCCCCATCAGTGCCGGAACAGGCGGCGGCCGGTGAGGACCATCGCCACGCCCTGCTCGTCGGCCGCCCGCACGACCTCCTCGTCACGAATCGATCCCCCGGGTTGGATCACCGCCCGGATGCCCGCCGCCGCGGCCGCGTCGATCGAGTCGCGGAACGGGAAGAAGGCGTCGGAAGCGAGGACCGCTCCGTCGAGCGGGAGCTCCTGTGCCCGCGCCTTCCGGATGGCGATCTCCACCGAGTCCACGCGGCTCATCTGACCCGCGCCAATGCCGATCGATGCGCCATCCCGTGCCAGGAGAATCGCGTTCGACTTGACGCTCTGCACAGCGGCCCACGCGAATTCGAGATCCTCGCGCTCGGCCCCGGTCGGGGACCGCTGGCTGACCACCTCGAAACCCGCCGTTCCGTCGGCGGGCGTCGCGGGGCGCGGCGCCGTCTGCAGCAGCAGGCCGCCCCGAACGCCCCTCGTCTCGACCTCCGGCCACAGGTGGCCGGAGGTCTCGTTCAACGCCTCGGGGCGCTCGGGCCGCAGGATGCGCAGGCTCTTCTTCTTCTGCAGGGTGAGCAGCGCGGGATCCGCGTAGCCCGGGGCGATCAGGCACTCGACGAAGTTCTCGGCGATGGCGTCCGCCACCGCCTCGGTGACCGGTTGTGTGAAGGCGACCACGGAGCCGAACGCCGACATGGGGTCGCACGCGAGGGCCTTCCGATACGCCTCGAGGGGGGAGCGCCCGACCGCCAGTCCGCACGGGGTGGTGTGCTTGATGATCGCACACGCGGGCCGCTCACCGGGCACGAAGGGCGCGACCGCCGTCAGTGCCCCGTCGATATCGAGAATGTTGTTGAACGACAGCTCCTTGCCGTGTAGCTGGAGGAGCCCCGGGATGCCCCACGCGGCCCGCGACCCCGCGCGGAAGAAGGCCGCCCTCTGATCGGGGTTCTCCCCGTAGCGGAGGGTCTGGACGGGCGTGAGCGACACCAGCAGCGGCTCGGGGCCCTCGTCCGTCGTCTCCGCGAACGGGATCGCCGCCGACAGGTATCCGGCGATCGCCGCGTCGTAGGTGGCGGTGTGACGGAACACCTTGCCGGCCAACGTTTTGCGCAGCTCCGCATGATCCCCTTCCCGCGCGGAGCCGTCGAGCGCGGAGAGCACCCGGGCGTAGTCTCGCGGATCGCACACTGCCCACACGAACGGGTGATTCTTGGCGGCGGCCCGGAGGAGCGTCGGGCCTCCGATGTCGATCTGCTCGAGTGCCTCGGCGAGGGTCACGGAATCACGCGAGATCGTCTTCAGGAATGGGTACAGGTTGACGGCCACCAGGTCGATGGGCTCGATCTGCTGGCGCTGGAGCTGCTCCATGTCGCCCGGCAGGCTGCGGCGCGCGAGGATCCCGGCGTGCACGTTGGGGTGGAGGGTCTTGACCCGCCCGGCGAGCATCTCCGGGAAGCCGGTGAGCTCGTCGATTCCACGTGCCTCGATGCCGGCTTCGGCAAGGGCGTGGCGAGTGCCGCCGGTCGAGACGATCGACCACCCCCGCTCCACGAGCCCGCGACACAGCTCCTCCACGTTCGTCTTGTCCGAGACGCTGACCAGCGCGATCGGCATCGGGTCCTATCCTCCCGTCGTGTGATGATTGCCCGCTCGGGGCGGTGAGCCGAGCTCCGCCCGGTCGGACGCCCTCCGAACGCGGAATCTGTCGCCATCGATCCACGGCCGGCTCCAGCGCACCCGGCCGTCCTCCCCCAGCGTCACGATCCCCCGCGCGAGCGCCCCAACCACCCGCGGCAGGAGCTCGTGCTCGATCTCGAGGACGCGCGCGGCGACGTCGGCGGCCGTGTCGCCGTCGAGCACCGGGACCGGCCACTGGGCGATGATCGGGCCTCGATCATACGCCTCGTCCACGAAATGCACAGTGACCCCGGTGACCCGCACCCCGGCATCCACCACGGCTTCGTGCACCCGGGACCCGTACATGCCCCGGCCCCCGAACGCGGGCAGGAGCGCGGGGTGGATGTTGATGATGTGCCCCCACCACCCCCGCACCACCTCGGATGGGATGAGGCGGAGGTACCCTGCCAGCACGATGAGGTCGGCTTCGAGGCGCTCGAGCGCGTGGAGCAGGAACGCCCCCTCGCGTGCCGCTCCCTCCCTCTCGGCTCCGGAGACCTCGGCCGTCGAGGCCACGACCCACGGAACGCCCGCCCGCTCCGCCCGTCGGATGGCCCCGGCGGTCTCCCGGCTGGCCACCAGACCGGCCACCTGCACGCCGTCCTGCCCGTCGGCGAACCGATCGAGGAGCGCCTGGAAGTTGCTGCCGCCGCCCGAGGCGAACACGATCACCCGCACGGCCGGCCTCCGGGCGCGGATCCGGTGGCGGCGAACGCCCGTTCCACCGCATCGGACAGATCGATGGCGCGCAGGATGCCCGCCGGAAGCTCGTCGGGGAGCGGTGCCCCCGTGGCCACGATCACCGCCGTCCCTCCCCGCTCGACCCCGAAGGTCAGGTCCCGGAGCCGATCCCCCACGTACAGACCGCGCGCCAGGTCGAGCCCGAGCTCACGGGCCGCGCGCTCGAACAGCCCGCCGGCCGGCTTGCGGCAGCCGCACGCGGCCTCGGGGGCGTGCGGGCACACGTACACCGCATCCACATCGGCCCCCGCTTCGCGGAGCCGCGCCCGGACCTCCCGTTGCACCGCTTCGAACGCGGCGCGGTCGAAGCGCCCCCGCCCGAGCCCGGACTGATTGGTCACCACCACCACCGGGATGTCGAGCGTGCGGAGCCGCCGGAGAGCCGCCGCCGCGCCCGGAAGCAGACGCACGTCGGCGGCGGCGGACGGGTAGCCGACCTCCTCGATGATCGTGCCATCCCGATCGACGAACAGCGCGGAGAAGGGCGTCACGGGGACGCGACCGCCCGGAGGACGCCGGCGAGAATCGAGGCGGCCCGGTCCTCCTCCCCCGGCGCGAGCGTACGCACGTCGACGATGAAGGCCTGCTCCTGGACCCGTCCGATGAGCGGCGGGTCGGCGCGTCGGGCCGCCGCCGCCACCTGGTCGGGGTCGCAGCCCCGCACGATCCACCCCGCCGAATCGATCTCCAGACCCGGAAACGACCCGCCGCCCACGAGGGCACGCGTGGTCCCGACCGTCCAGGTCGCCTCCCATCCGCCGATCGCTTCGAGTGCGGCGCGGGCCCGCGCCTCCACCGACCCGACGGGCTCCCGGAGCATGCGGAGCGTCGGGATCCGCGCCGCCGCCAGTTCCGGATCGAGGTGGAGCCGTAGGGTGGCCTCGAGCGCAGCGAGCGTCGTCTTGTCCACGCGAAAGGCGCGCAGCAGCGGGTTCTTCCGCAGCCGGTCGATGAGCGCCCCGCGTCCCACGATGAGCCCGGCCTGCGGTCCGCCGAGTAGCTTGTCGCCGCTGAACGTCACCAGATCCGCGCCCGCCCCGATCGAGTCCATGACGGTGGGCTCCGGGGGGAAGCCCGGCAGCAGGTCGCGCGTCAGCAGCCCCGAGCCCACGTCGTGGGCCAGGGGAAGACCGAGACGCCCGGCGAGCTCCACGAGCGCGTCGAGCTCGGGGCGGGCCGCGAAGCCTTCCACCCGGTAGTTCGAAGGGTGCACGCGGAGCACGAGCCCCGTGTCCTCGCCCGCCGCAGCGGCGTAGTCGGCGATCCGCGTCCGGTTCGTGGTCCCCACCTCGCGCAGCCGGGCACCGCTCCGCGTGACCACGTCGGGGATGCGGAAGGAGCCTCCGATCTCCACCAGCTCGCCGCGCGACACGAGGACCTCGCGCTCTCCCGCCAGCTCGTTCACGACCAGCGACACCGCCGCGGCGTTGTTGTTGGCGACGAGCGCGCCCTCGGCGCCCGTGACTCGCCGGAGGAGCGACACGCAGTGATCGTAGCGGGACCCGCGCCCACCGGTGTCGAGCGACAGCTCCACGTTCGCGTACCCGGCCGCGCCGCTGGCCGCCCGGACCGCCTCTTCGGCCAGCGGGGCCCGGCCCAGGTTGGTGTGCAGCACAACGCCGGTGCCGTTCAGAACCCCCCGGAGCGAGGGGCGCGTGAGGCTCCCGAGCTCCCGGGCCGCGCGCTCGAGCAGACTCGCGGTGGGATCGCCCTCGACGCCGGCTCCGCCGTTCGCACGCGCCTCCTCGAGCGCCCGCCGGAGCGCGCTCTTGACCGGCTCGTGGCCGTGTCGCTCCGCCCAGGCCCGTGTTTCGGGGAGCGCGAGCAGGGCGTCGACGGACGGCAGCGCGCGTCGCGGATCGCGATCGCTCACTGCTCGCCCCCCTGGCGCAGGGTGTCGCGCGCGATCGTGGTGTCGCGCGCCGCCGCCGTGTCCTGGACCACCGTCGTGTCCCGCGCGGCGCCCGTCTGCAGCGAATCGGCGGGGCTCTCCACCGGCGCGGCGACGAACACGGTGTCGCCCCCCCCGCTGAGCCGGCGCAGGTTGACGAACCCCTCGGCGTGCACGCGATACAGCCGGGCCCGCAGGGCACGGCCGACACGGACGCTCACGTAGCGGGAAGGCAGCGTCGGGGGGGCGGCACCGGGTGGTGCGGCCGTGGAGTCGGCTGGCGCCGCGGCCGTGTCCCCGGCGGGGACGGCCCCCCCGGGAGCCGCCCTCGCCGAGTCCGGTCCGACCCCGGAGCTGTCGGGTGCCGCGGGCATCGAGTCCGGAGCGAAGCCGACCTCGGCGGGCTCGCCGACGCGCACTGCCACGACGTCCACCGGCGCCCCCTCGATGGAATCCCGCACGGTCACGAGCGGGGTGCCCGGCTGGGGACGGAGAAGCGGGTCATCGAACTCGAGCCGGAGGGTGAGGCTGTCGAACGCCTCGACCCGCAGCAGGAGCGGCGGGGTCGAGTCGGGCTCGACGATCCGGAACTCCAGATCCGGCACCCCCCCTTCGAACGGCTCGACCGTCGCCGAGTCGTGCGGCTCGAGGTCCCGATCGAGCCGGTAGTTCCGATTTCGGTCGACGAAGCCGAACGCCGTGTACCGTCCGGGGGGGAGGGCCCGGAGCGAGAAGCGGCCATCGGTGTCGGTCACGGCCCCGTACGGCGTCGAGTCCGGGGGGGCTATGAACTGGACGCTGGCCTCGCTCCGCGGCTGCCCGCTGACGGCGTCGAGCACGGTTCCGGTGACCCGGATGTTCGACAGTGGAACGCCCGTGGAGAAGCAGAACTCGATCCCGGAGGGCGTCCGATTGCGGAGCAGATCGGAGATCCCCTCGGGGATCGCGAAGCAGTACACCACGCTGTCGCGCCATCCCCCTCTGGGCCGGATGCGGAGGTCCGAGAACCCCGTCTCCACGTCGTACACCTCCATGGGCGATGCGACGAGCCGGCGGCCGAGGTCCGATGGGATGTTGACGGGCTCGCTGAAGCGGACCCGGACGCTGCCGTCGAAGCCCGGGACGACCGAGTCGGGCGCGGGCTCGATGCTGCGCACCACCGGCGGCTCTTCGTCCGGCAACGCCCCGGGGGGCGGCATCTCGTTGGCGCACCCCAGCAGCGCGAGGCATGCGGCCCCGAGCCCCCCTGTCCGGCCGATGTCCTTCCGATCCGAGCCGTGCGGCACTACTCCCCAACCGCGCCGGTCAGGACGCGGCCCCCAGCGACTCCAGCTTCTCCTGCAGGCGCTCCAGCTGCACGCCGAGCGAAGCGAGCTTCTCCCTCTCGCGCTCGACGATGCCCGGCGGCGCCTTCTCCGTGAAACCCGGATTGCGGAGCTTGCCGCGAGTCCGCTCGAGGAGCCCCGACGCGCGCCGGGTCTCCTCCGCGATCCGCTCGCGCTCGCGATCGAGGTCGATCACGCCGCTCAGCGGGATGAATACCTCCCCACCGCGCTCCAGGATCGCGCTCGCGCCCGGCTCGCCGGTCGGTTCGCGCAACGGCTCGAGCGCGCTCAGACCGGCGAGCCTCAGGACGCTGCCGCGCTCCGCCTCGAGCGCCACGCGGAGCGGCTCCGGGGGCCTCCCCAGACGCACGACGAGCCGGGTCCCCGGGTCGACGCGGTACTCCGCCCTCAGGGTGCGCACGGCGCCCACCAGATCGCGAAGCGCATCGATCGCCGCCTCGGCGTCCTCGTCCACCCACTCGACGGGTGGCTCCGGCCACGGTCCGGGCACGAGCGAGGTCCCGGGGCCCCTGTTCGGGAGCCGGTGCGCGATCTCTTCGGTGATGAACGGCATCACCGGGTGGAGGAGCGACAGCCATCCGAGCATGACCTGGCCCAGCGTACGGCCGGCATCGCGACGCGCCGCCTCGTCGTCGTTCTCCAGCCGGCGCTTTGCGATCTCCAGATACCAGTCGCAGAAGTCTCCCCACACGAACGCGTGCGACGTCTCGGCGGCCTCGTGAAGCCGGAAGCCTTCGAACGCGCCCGTGATCTCGCGGCTGACCCGGGCGAGCCGACTTCGAATCCAGCGGTCGGCGAGCTCGGTGGAGTCGGCGCCCTCGGTCAGGTCCCGGGCGCGGATGTGCGGTAGCGCGAAGCGCGCCGCGTTCCAGATCTTGTTGGCGAAGTTGCGGCCCGGCCGGAAGGCCTCCTCCAGATCCTCGTCGTTGAGCTGCAGATCCGTACCCAGCGGCGCGCCTCGAATCAACGTGAAGCGCATGGCATCTGCGCCATACATGTCAACGACTTCGAGTGGGTCGATGCCGTTGCCGAGCGACTTCGACATCCGCCGCCCGAGATGGTCCCGCACGGTCCCGTTGAGGAGGACATCCGTGAAGGGGATCTCGCCCATGAACTCGATGCCGGCCATCACCATGCGGGCCACCCAGAAGAACAGGATCTCGGGCGCCGTCACCAACGTGTCCGTCGGATAGAACGCGCGGAGGTCCTCGGTGTCCTCCGGCCATCCGAGCGTGCTGAACGGCCACAGCCACGACGAGAACCACGTGTCGAGGACGTCCCGGTCCTGCTCCAGCTCGCCGCCACACGCGGGGCACTCGGTGGGGTCCTCCCGAGCCACGACCACCTCTTCGCAGCCCGGCGCGAGACAGTACCAGACGGGGATTCGGTGCCCCCACCACAGCTGTCGGCTGATGACCCAGTCCCGGATGTTCTCCATCCAGTTCTGGTACACCTTTCCGTAGCGCGCCGGGTGGAATCGGAGATCTCCCTCGAGATACGCCTCGAGCGCGGGCTCGGCGAGCGGACGCATGCGCACGAACCACTGCAGGCTGAGCCGGGGCTCGACGATCGTGTCGCACCGGTAGCACCGGCCCACCGAATGGGCGTGGTCCTCCACCCCGAGCAGAAACCCCTGCTCCGCGAGATCCTCCACCACGCGCTCGCGAGCCTCGAACCGGTCGAGGCCGCGGTACGCCGCCGGCACCTCGTCGTTCATGCGGGCTTCGTCGGTCATCACGTCGAGGATCGCCAGGTGGTGACGGCGTCCGATCTCGAAGTCGTTGGGATCGTGCGCGGGGGTGACCTTGACCACACCGGAGCCGAACCCGGGATCCACGTAGTCATCGGCGACGATCGGCAGAGTGCGTCCCGCGAGGGGCAGGACAGCCTCGCGCCCCACCAGGTCGCCGAAGCGCTCGTCGTCGGGGTGCACGGCGAGGGCCGTGTCGCCCAGCATCGTTTCGGGCCGCGTGGTGGCGACCTCGACCCAACCCTCCGGGTCCCCTGCGAGCGGGTATCGGATCCTGTACAGCCTGCCCACGAGATCCCGGTGCTCGGCCTCCTCGTTTGACAGGGCCGTGCCGCACCGCGGACACCAGTTGATGATGTAGCGGCCCCGATAGACGAGATCGCGCTCGTACAACCGCACGAACACCTCGCGCACGGCGCGGGACAGCCCCTCGTCCAGCGTGAAGCGGGTGCGCTCCCAGTCGCACGAGCAGCCGATCACCCGGAGCTGCTCGATGATGCGATCCCCGTACTGGTGCACCCACTCCCACACGCGCTCGACGAACGCCTCTCGGCCGAGGTCGAAGCGGGTCTTCCCCTCTTCCGCCAGCTGTCGCTCGACGACGTTCTGCGTGGCGATCCCGGCGTGATCCGTGCCCGGCACCCACAACGCGTCGTAGCCGCGCATGCGCATGTGGCGGACGAGGACATCCTGGATCGTATTGTTGAGGCCGTGCCCCATGTGGAGGGCCGCGGTCACGTTCGGAGGCGGGATGACGATCACGTACGGGTCATCGGCCGCGGCCGCCGACACGTGGAAGCGGCCCGCTTCGACCCACTCGTCGTACAGGCGGCGCTCGAGCCCCGAGGGGTCGTAACGCGGCGGCAGCTCCAACGGCTCGGGTTGTGGGGGCGAGGCGCCCACGGGTGGTCCTCCTCTCTGCGGACCCTTCGAACGTTCGCCGAGCGAGACGAACACGCCGGCGTACGAGGGTCCGTGTACCGACCCGCGCCACCCCGGCGGAGCCGTCAGTTTAACGGGAGCGCCCGGGGCGCGAAACGCGCGCGGGGGGGCGATCCTCCGCCCGGACGGTCGGGCGGCGAGCGCACCCTCGTCGTATCGCCGCGACGCTTGCGCGCCTCCTCGGCCGAGCGCTCCTGCATCGCCCGGCGGCGCTCCTCGCCGATGCGCTCCACGTCGTCGCGCAGGTTCTGGAGCTGAATCTCCTCGAGGTCCCGGAGCGCCTGCTCCAGCTCGCGGCGCTGCGGCCCCGACGGCATGAGCTGGAACGGGATGGGGATCGTGATGTCCCCCAGGTGGAGGCCCTCGGGCGAGATGCCCCACCGCTTCCCGTCCTTTTCGTACGTCCAGTCCAGCGCGCGCCGCATCTGCTCGTCCGACAAGGCGAGGCTGTCGAGCCAGTCCCTCAGGATCGCGCGCACCGCGCTGTCCGCGCGCGCGAAGCGGGCCAGCCGGTCGCCGAACAGGAGTGGGTGCCGGGGGTCGAACCAGATCCGCGGGTCGGAGAAGCGCGGGGTCAGGCGCTCCGCGTTCGAGAGGCCCTCGCCCGCGCGCGGCTCCTCCGGCGCGCCCGGCCGCGCCACCCCCGGGGCCCCGGGAATCGCCTCCCGCGGCTCGCCGGGGGCCACCTCGACGACCTCGATCTCCCGCGGGCGCGGTTCGGGCTGCGGCTCGCGGGGCTCCGGCCGGGGCTCCGCCTCGGTCTCGGGCTCCACCTCCATCACGCTCACGTCCACGACCACGAGGCCCTCGGGCGCGGGGACCGTCTGCACCGGAGGCGTGACGAACGGGGAGGACGGCACGTGGACCGCGCGCGTCCCCCACAGGACGAGTACGTGGAGGGCGAGCGAGATGAGCACCCCGACCCGCACCGCGTCACGGTAGCTCCTGTCGTGCTCTCGCCGAGCCGACTCGCGCCGCCGGGGACCGGACATGGATCGAGGCTACAGCGCCCGAGCGACGCGGGAGGCTGCCTCCTCGTAACGGTCCGCCGGAAGGGTGAGCGCGGCCCGCACGTACCCTTCGCCCCCCTCACCGAGGGCCGAGCCGGGGAGCAGCACGACCGCTTGCTCCTCGAGCACGCGCAGCGCGAACTCCCGGGCCGCCTCCCCGGTCGGGATCCGGAGCCACAGGTACAGGGCCGCCCGCGGCGGACGGAGATCGAACCCGACGGCGCGGAACGCGGCCACCGCCGCATCACGCCGCGCCTCGAGATGCGCGACGTTCCGTTCGAGATAGGGCTCGGCGGCATCCAGCACGGCGGCCCCCGCATGCTGCAGGGCCAGATAGGGGCCCGTGTCGACGAAGCTCTTCACCCTGGCCAGGCGGGCGATCCACTCAGCCGATCCGCACACCCACCCCAGACGCCACCCCGTCATGTTGAAGCTCTTGGAGAGCGAGTGGAACTCGAGCCCGCGCTCGACGCCGCCCTCCAGCTCGAGCAGACCGGGCGGTCGGTATCCCCCGAAGCCGATCTCGGCGTACGCGTTGTCGAACGCCAGGAGCGCCCCGCGGTGCTCGCACGCATCCAGACATTCGGACACGTATGGGTGCTCGACGGTGGCGCCGGTGGGGTTGTTGGGGTAGTTGAGATACACGAGCCGCAGGTCGCCGGGAGCGTCCAGGATCCTGGCGGGCGGGACGGTGAAGTCCGTCTCCGGAACCAGACGCACGCGCTCGAGGCGGGCGCCGGCGAGGTGGGGGCCGCCGAAGTACGGGGCGTACCCCGGATCGGGCGCCAGCACCGTGTCCCCGGGATCGAGCGCCGCGAACGCCGTGAGCGCCAGCCCCTCCTTGGAGCCGATGAGCGGCAGGAGCTCGCGGTCCGGATCGAGCGCGCGGCCGTACCGCCGCTCCATGAACGAGGCGATCGCGCGACGGTACGCGGGCAGCCCCCTCTGGAAGCCGTATCCCTGGAGCTCCGGTCTGCCCACCGCTTCCCGCAGCGCTTCGACTGCCGCGTCGGGGATGGGGAGCCCGGGGTCGCCCGCTCCCAGATCGAGGACATCCCGCCCCGCGGCCCGGAGTCGCTCCCTGGCCTCTGGAATCCCCGCCAGGGGGTACGGCGGCAGCGAGGCGAGACGCCGTGCGGCACCGGGGTCGAGGACGGACGGCCGGGTCGTCGATGCGCGGCAGGTCACGTCTTCAGCTTCTTCTTCTTGGCCGCCGGGAAGAGCACGTTGTTGAGGATGAGTCGATACCCCGGCGAGTGCCGGTGCAGATCGAGGTCCGTGGGCGCATCGCCGATCAGGTGGCGAGGGTCCTCAGGATCGTGGCCCCCGAGGTAGGTGTACGTGCCCTCGCCCAGGGTCCCGTGCAGGTACTTCACACGGCCACGGCCCTCCTCTTGGGCGAGCACGGTCACGCCCGGCTTTAGCCGTTCCTTCCGGAAGCTGGTGGTCAGGCCGTAGAAGTCGGGCAGGACGCGCTCGTGGTCCTGCGTCAGCATGGCCGGCACCGGATCGAACTTGGCCGAGAAGTCGAACAGCGTGTAGCTGCCGAGATCCACCCGCCATGGCGTGTTCACCTGATGGCCATCGATGTCGCTGAACGCGCTCAGCGTGGGATCCGTCACCAGCGTCGCTCCCTCGAACGCCATGGCCCGCTCCCAGTCCATGCGCCGGGTCGCCTCCGGGTCGGGCGGCGTGCCGTCGGCGAACGAGGCCGCGATGTCGGTGTCGTGCGCCGCGAGGGCCAGCTCGAGGGTCTCGGTCGCCGTGCACATCGCGAACAGAAAGCCGCCGCCCTCGATGTACTCCCTGAGGCGCTCGGCCACCGCCTTCTTGAGCGCGGGCACCGACTCGTAGCCGAGCTCGCGGGCCATGTCCTCGTTGCGGGCCACCTCCTCCTGGAGCCACGCCGAGGAGGCGTAGGTCAGATAGAACTTGGAGTACTGGCCCGTGAAATCCTCGTGGTGCAGGTGGAGCCAGTCGTAGTTGTCGAGCGCCCCGGTCAACACCTCCCGATCCCATACCCGGTCGTACGGGATCTCGGCGTAGTCGAGCACCATCGTGACCGCGTCATCCCACGGCGAGCTGTTCGGAGGCGTGTACACGGCGATGCGCGGCGCCTTCTCGAGCGGGACCGACTCCATGTTGCTCGACTCGATCTCGCGGCGTATGCGAGCCATCTGACCGCCCGACACCGGCTCCACCGTGACCCCCATGAGGGCGGCGCCGCGGCGGTTGTCCTCCGTGTCGGGCACGAGGAAGGAGCCGGCCCGGTAGTTGAGCAGCCACTCCGCGGCCTCGCCACGCGTGAGCGCTCCGAAGGTGAAGCCGTACGCCTTCAGGTGGTTCTCCTGGGCCCGATCCATGGGAACGAGCAGCTGCGCGCGCGCCGGTGCGACCCGCGCCCCGAAGACAAGCAGAACGACCGCGCACCACGAACGCCGATCACCCACTCTCTGCTCCTCCATCCAGCTCGGCGAGCAACCGTCGCGCCACCGGCGCGAGCGCGCTCTCCGGGTACCCCACGATGAGGCGCACGAGCCAATCCCGGCGATCCGCGCGGGGCGCGGCGCGCGCCAGGGCGAGCAGGGCCACCGGTGCCTCCGGGCTGGTCGGGAACCCGTCCACCACGCGGCGCCGGAGACCCGCCGCCACCTCCGAGCGCCCCGCCTCCTCGGCGAGGGTGGCCAGGCAGACGAGCACCCCCGGACGTCCGGGCGATGCGGGGCTTCCGGCGAGCTCCCCGAGCGCCGGGCCCGGATCGAAGCCGGCCGCATCGCGCCACAGCCCGAGGGCCATGCGTCCCGAAAGGGCCACTTCGGTCGAATCGGCGGCCTCGAGGACGGTCGCCGTCCGGAGCCGCGACGTCCGTTCGGCCGGCGTCAGACCGGGGTCGCCGAGCGAGCGCCCCAGACGGGCTAGCGCGCTGTCCCGCCGCCCCCCGTACCACGCGACCTGCGCGCCCGCCGCCTCCAGCGGTTCCAGCCCCCGCTCGCCGAGCTGGCGGCGTCCCTCGCGCAGACGCGCCTCGGAACGCGCCACATCGCCGCCGCGCGCGTATCCGAGAACGAGCCGGCCAACCATCTCGGCCCTGGCCCGAACCGAGTCGGGGTATTGCTCCGCATAGCGCTCGAGAAGCTGCTCGGCCTCGTCGAGCTCCGCGGGATCGGCCGCCAGCAGACCGAACAGACGGCGGCTCGCCGCCTCGTGCGGCGCGTCACCGGGGGAGGTCTCGGCGGCCAGCTCGGCGAACGCTTCGCGGGCCACGCCGCTGTCCCCCGCGACCAGCGCCCGGTCCGCCGCCATGGCCCGCCAGCGCAGGCGATCGATGGGACGCGGGCTGAGCTGCACGAGCAGACCCGCCGCCCACGAAACCTCGCCGGCCAGCCCGGTCTGGTCGGCTTCGCGCACGTAGTCGCGCAGGAACGCGGTCGGCTCGTCCCCCAGCGCACCCTGCGCCAGGGCGTGCGCCTCGCGGGCCGCCCCCAGACGCAGCGCCACCAGGGCGCCCCCGCGGGCCGTAGGGACCCCGGAACGCACGAGCTCCGACACGAGCCCGGCGAGCAGCCCCTCGCGGCGCTCCCCCGCGGCCGCCAGGTCCCCTGCCACCCCGTCGACATCCGGCGGGTCGGTCGACAGGAGTCCGATCCACGCCTCGATGGCACCCGCGTCATCTCCGAGAGCCACGGCCAGGTCGGCGCGGCGCGCGCGCAGGGGTCCCGGATCGTCCACGCGCGTCTCGGCGCCCTCGAGGGCCCGCACCGCGCCGGCCGAGTCGCCGCTCGCCACCCGTGCCGAGGCCAGCGCGAGCGCCGCGAGCGGCTCATCGGGGCGATCGGACGCCCACCGCGTGGCGAGCTCGAGCGCCACGTCCGTTCGGCCGGCCTCGACCAGGGTCTGGATCCTCAGACCACGGATCCCGGGGGCATCCGGGTCACGCTCCGCGGCCCGCTCGATGGTCGGCAGGAACCCGAGCACGTCTCCGCGGTCGACGAACAGGCGGTGGAGCAGCTCGAGGGCCTCCGGCGCCGCCGGGTGGGTGGCGAGGAACTCCTGGAGCACACCCACCGCCTCGTCGGTCTGTCCGGTCTCGTCGAGCCGCGCCGCCCGGTCCACGACCCTGCGCTCGGCGGCGGGCGTCCCCTGGGCCGCCGCGCGACCCGGCAGGGAGGCGACCAGGAGCGCGAGGATGACGGCTCGGATCACCGGCCGCCGTCGCCCCCGGATCCGCCGGATCCGGACCCTCCTCGACCCCCGGGGGCCGCACGATTGAGTCGGTCGAAGTACTGGAAGATCAACGGTCGGTAGAACACCGGCAGCTCGCGAAGCAGCGCCTCGGGAGGGAGCGGGAATCGACGCCCGCGCAACAACTCGGGATCGATCTGCGGGACCTCGTGCGGCACGGTACGTCCGGTTCGAGACTCGCGGCGGTTGGGGTCGAGGTCCTCGTCCTCCAGCGAGCGCCCGGCGTCCAGCATGCGCTGGAACAGCCTGCGCTGGCGTTCCAGGGTCTCCTGGGTAGGTCCGTCGGCGCCCAGCTGGCGCGCCAGCTCCCGGGCCTCCGAGGCCATCTCTTCGGGACGACCCACGAGCTCACCCCCGGGGTCCTCGAGGTCGTCGAGTCGATCCGCGATCTCCTCCTGACGCCTCGCCACCTCCTCCGAGCGCCGCTCGCGGCCGACGGGGCGCGGTCCGGGGGTGAGGAGCGAGCTCGTCTCCTGCGTGACGCCCTGCTGTTGTTGCGCGAGAGATTGCATCTGCTCGCCGGCCTGCTGGCCCTGTGCCTGCTCCTGCCCGGAGCTGGCCGCCTGCTCGGCGGCCAGCAAGCGGACCGCGAGCTCGTTGAGAGACTCCTGGATGCTCTCGGCCTCTGCGCGGGCGGGGAGGCGGCGCGCACCGTCCTCGGCGAGTCGCTCGAGCAGCTCGTCCATGCGGCGCGCCGCATCACCCGCCACGGCCCCCGTCCGCTGGTCCAGCATCGCCGCCTCGGTGCCCGATTCGGACAGCCGCTCGAGGAGGTTGTCCAGCCCCTGCCGGAGGGCTCCCTGGCGTGCGCGCCACGTCTCGGGATCCTGGGCCTCCCGGCCGCTCGTCGCGTCGGCCAGCAGGCCCTCTTCGCCGGCCAGCGACAGGGCCTCGGCCCGCGCCCGTCCCAGCACCTCGGACGCGGCCCCACGTTGCTCCTGCGCCATGCCCTGTTGTGCCGAGCCGAGCGCTTCGGCGGCCTGCTCCATGGCCGCGGCGGCCTCGCGCGCCGCCGCCCGGCTGGACTCGGTGGGCGCCTGCGGCTCGCCGCCCGGCTCCGATGCCCGGCGCGTGTCTTCGGCCGCCTCCTGCATGCGACCCGCGGCCTCCTCGGTGCGCTGGACGGCCGCCCCCGCCGAGTCGGCGGCCGTCTCCCGGCCCGCCTCCTCGAGTCGGCTCTCCAACTCCTGGAGCGCGTCCGACAGCGCCTCGGCCCGATCGGCCAGGCGCTCCTGGTCGGAGGCCCACTCCGAGCCCTCGGGCGCCGGGGTCTCGGCGAGCTCCTTCTGGAGATCCGCCAGCTCCGACGCGTCCGCCTGGGCCGACTTCATCGCCTGATCGAGCGCCGCCTGCTCGAGGAGCCCGAGAGTCTGCTCGAGCTGATCGCGCAGCCAGGCGGAATCCTCCGACAGGCGCTCGAGCGCCTCGCGAACCGCCTCCGGATCGAGGTCCCGGAGCGCCGCGGCCAGCTCCTCGATACGGTCGAGGAGACCTGCGTCCTCGAGCTCGGCGTACCGCTCGGCGAGCTTCTCGAGCTGCGCCGCGAGCTGCTCGTCGTCGAGCACCGAGCGGTCGAGCTCGTCGCGCAGTCCCTCGAGCTCCTCGCCCAGATCCTCGAGCTCGGTCTTCGCTCGCTCGGCGTCTTCGAGGACCGAGCGCGCCTCCTCGGTGGTCTCGAAGCCGCCCTCCGACGTCTCCGGGTCGGCCGCGTGGCGTGCCGCCGCCTCGGCCGCTTCCGCGAGGGCATCCACGCTCGCGTCGAGGTCCCGCGCCGAATCGGACAGGTCGTCCGTCTGTTCGGCACGCTCTCGACGGATCTCCGTGAAGGTGGGGACCCGGAGGAGGAAGATGTCCGACAGGGCCGGGCCGCGGGTCGGGTGTCCGTCGAAGGCCTCGAAGCGGTAGAACACGGTGTCGCCCGGCAGAAGCTCCGTGCCGCTCCGGTCGAGCAGGTGCCGGAACACGGCCCTTCGCGACCCGTCCGGACGTGGAGCGAGGACCTCGCGCCGCTCCCCCCGGTCCTCGCCACGTCCGGACCGCCACGACCTGAGCACCACGTCCCGAAGACCGATGTCATCCCCCACGTCCACCACCAGCGGCATGATCCGATCCGCTCCCAGCAGGGTGTCCGGCCCGGGGAACAGGAGGTGGATCTCGGGCGGCAGGTCGGGGACGACGAGAACTCGGAGGGGATCCGGGAGGATCGGATCACCCAGCGATTCGTCGGCCTCGAATGCCCATCCCCACTCGCCGCTCCGCCCGGGGACGAGGGTCGTACCGAACCTCGTGTCGTCGATGTCGAGCTCCCGCGTCGAGGGCCCCGCCCCCGGGTCCGCCGTACCGTCCGGCGGCGCCCAGGTCAGGGTCCCCCCGCGCAGCGGCAGGTTCGTCTCGCCGCTGATCACCAGCCGCGTCCCCTCCGGCGCCACGAGCGGCGGGATCTGGCCCCGGTGCTCCTCGTGGCCGCGTCCCAGGTAGGCGGGGTATTCGACCCGCACGCGCAGGTCCTGTACGAGCAGGGGCTCGACCGGACGCACGGTGAGCGTGTCACGGCTGGCGCCCTCCACGTCCTCGGCCCACACGCGCGTCACGCCGGTGATCGGGCCGGTCGACCCGGCGGCCGATCCATCTCCGGCCACGACGAACTCGCGGCGCGCCACCGCCTCCCCCGCGGTCCGCCACGCCAGGGTGACACGCGCGCGCCCGATCGCCGAAATCCGCACGGCGAGCGGCTCCGCGCGCCTCACGGTCCCCTGGCGCTCCAACGTCAGGGGCGGGAGGGCCGCCGGGAAGGCTGTGCGCCACGGAGCACCGAGGGCGTGGACCGCGGACCAGGTGGGCTGCGGACGGATGAGCGCCGAGAGTCCGAGCGCGGTCAGCGTGACTCCGCCTGCCGCAGCCGCCCCGGTGGCGCGGCGCCTCCAGCGTGGCGCGGTGCGCGGCAGCAGTCGATCGGCGTCCAGACCCTCCAGGTGGCGGCTCACGCGCTCGCGGTGCAGCCCCGCGAGATCCGCCGAGCCCCGCGCCCGGTGGATCTCGAGGGCCGCCCGCACGTCCCCCGCGCCCAGCCCCGCCGCACCGTCCGTCTCATGGGCGAGCCCCATCGGGTCGAGGGCGCGCCCGGTGCGTCGCGAGACGACGAGGACCGCGACCGCCGCGAGCGCCCAGACGAGGGCGATCAGGAGGGGCGCGGGGGATCCCCTTCCCTCGCGGATCGAGGCGGGCAGCACCGAGAGGATGAGGACGGCGATCGCGGCGCCCGCCACCACCACGGCGACGGTTGCGACCGCGACCCGCAAGCGGACCGAGGCGCAGGCCCGCGCGAGGCGCTCGAGGCCTCTCGACTCACGCATCGCCCGGCCCGTCCACGAGGCTCCATTCGTACGCTTCGTTGCGCGTCAAATCGAAACGTTCCTCGAGCCGCGCGGCGATCGCCCGCCGCGACAGCCCCTGGTCCACCCATTCCTCGACCGCCCGGCGGACACGGTCCTCGTCCGGTCCCCGGTCGGTCTCCGAGGAGGCCGCCCCCGCGATCACGAGCGTCACCTCGCCTTTGACGGTCTCACCGTCGTACACCGTTGCCAGCTCGCGGATCGTTCCGCGGCGGATGGACTCGTGGAGCTTCGTGAGCTCGCGACACACCACGGCGGCACGCTCCCCCAGTCCGAGCGTCTCGAGCTCCTCCAGGAGCGAGCTCAGCCGCCGCGGCGCGTCGAACGCCACCACCGTATCCTCCATCCCCGCCACCCGGTCCAGCCACTCGCGGCGCGCCCGTCCCCGGCGCGGGGGGAAGCCGGCGAACCAGAAGCGATCCGCGGGGAAGCCAGACACCGATAGCGCGGTAGGCACGGCCGAGGGCCCCGGAATCGGGACCACGCGGTGCCCCCCGCGGGCCGCCTCGGCGACCACCCTGCGACCGGGATCGGACAGGGTCGGCGTGCCGGCATCCGACGCGATCGCCACGTTCTCACCGGCCCCGAGCCGCGCGAGCACCTCCTCCACCCGGCGGCGCTCGTTGTGCTCGTGTAGCGAGCGCAGCGGAACCCGACCGCCGATCCGCACCAGCAGCCGTCCGGTGCGGCGCGTGTCCTCCGCGTAGCACGCGTCGACGGACTTCAGCGTCTCGACCGCCCGGGGCGTCAGATCGTCGAGATTGCCGATCGGCGTGCCGACGATGTACAGCGTCCCCACGCTCACCTCGCTACCGCTCCCCACGCTACGGGAGGAACGCGAACGCCCCCCGGACCCCGTGGGCCGAGAGGCGCCGCCACCAGTGTCGATCCGGCCCGGGCGCGGCCCGTCCGGCGGGTCGCCTGGCGCTCGTCTCAGACGTGCTGCTCGATCTTCTTCTCGAGCGCGGCCTTCGGGAGCGCGCCGACCACCGTGTCCACCAGCTCACCGTCCTTGAAGAACAGGATGCTCGGGATCCCGCGGACGTTGAATCGGAACGGAACGTCGGGGTTCGCGTCCACGTCGAGCTTTCCCACCTTCACGCGACCGGCGTATTCCGTGGCCAGCTCGTCCACGATCGGACCCACCAGACGGCAGGGCCCACACCACTCGGCCCAGAAATCGACCATGGCGAGCCCGCTGCTCCCCTCGATCTCCCGTTCGAAGTTCGCATCGGTGATCTCCATCGGTCCGCCTCTCGTTTCGTCGCTCACGTGGCTCTCCCCTTCCCAACGCCGCCCCGGCCCGTCGTTCCGCTGGCTGACGGCATGTCGCTCGTATACGTTTGCGCACGATGGCCCTCGCGGCGCCATTCCGGCGTCCCCTCCGGCCCGCGCACACCTGTTCGTGAATGAACAACAACGAGACCGCCCGATCGGTGCCCATAATCGACCACGTCGGAATCGCGGTCAACTCGATCGAGGCGGCCCTTCCGGGCTGGACGGCCCTTCTGGGCGGCCCGCCGGCGGGTGAGGAACGCGTGGCGTCGGAAGGGGTCCGTGTTGCGTTCTTCGGAGCGGGTCCCGGTCGAATCGAGCTCCTCGAGCCGCTCGACGGCGAGTCGCCCATCGCCCGTCACCTCGAGCGACGCGGCCCCGGGGTGCACCACCTGTGCTTCGAGGTCCCCGACCTGGAATCCAGCCTGCAGTGCGTGGAGGCGGCGGGCTGGAGCCCGGTGCCGCCCGCGATCCGGACCGGGGCGGAGGGGGCGCGCGTGGCGTTCCTGCACCCGGGGACGACGGGTGGCGTCCTGCTCGAGCTGCGCCAATCGGTCGACCGGGGCTGATCGGGGCGCATGGACGGCACCATCTCGGCGATCGTTCCGGCGCTCGACGAGCGCGAGGAGATCGAGGAGACGCTGATCCGTGCCCGCAGGGCCCTGGGCCCCGACGCCGAGCTTCTCGTGGTCGACGGCGGCAGCCGCGACGGCACGCCCGCCGTGGCGGCCCGTCACGCCCGGGTGCTCGACAGCGAGCCCTGTCGCGGGCTCCAGCTCGACCGCGGAGCCGAGGCGGCACGCGGAGACATCCTCGTATTCCTGCATGCGGACACGTGGCTCGAGCCCGGGGCGGCGGACGCCATCCGCGGCGCGGTGGCCGGTGGCGCCGGGGCGGGCTGCGGTCGGTTCGCGGTGCGCACGTCCGGCTGGCGGTACCGCCTGCTGGAGCGGGGCGTCAACTGGCGCACCAGGGCGTTCCGCACCGCCACGGGCGATCAGGCGCTGTTCGCGACCCGGGACGCGTATCGGGCCGCGGGCGGCTTCGGTCCGCATCCGTTGTTCGAGGACGTCCGGCTGGTCCGGGCCCTCCGGCGGGTGGTGCGATTCGAACCCATCGACACGATCGCCGCCACATCATCGAGGCGCTGGGTCGAGGGCGGCTTCCTGCGGACCGTGCTCGCGCACTGGGCCCTGCGGCTGTGGCACGCGTTCGGGACCGATCCGTCGCGGCTCGCGCGCCGCTACGGGAGCCGCGGATCCGGACGGTCGGGGATCAACCGCCCGACGACGTGAGGTTGTCGGTCAGCACCCGCTCGACGAACCAGCGGCCACGATTGGAGGCCGCGATGAACGGAACCGTGGCATCGCCGTTGCGCGTACCCACCATCTCCGCGATGACGCGCTGCTTGCCCTCGGCCTCGGCGATCGACATCGGCCGGAGGGAGTAGCTCTGGTGGCGGAGGAGCGAGGCGAGGATGAACATGCGTTGCTCGACCTCGGGGCGCCCCAGGCTCTCGACGGCCGGACCGTCCGTGGTCCCGAACAGCCGGGCCATGAGCCCGTAGTCGTTCCGCCTGGCGGCGTCGAGGAACTCCGCCACGGCGGACTCGGCGGACGAGGCGCCGTACGCCTGGTCGATCGTGGGGGTGGCCCCGCCTCCGCCACCTGACGCACACCCCGCCGCGCCGGCGATGACCAGCGCCATCCCCCACGCGAGCCGGAATCCGCTCTGCGCTCGCATCCTCACCTCCTCACCTCCCGTTGATCGGATCCGATCCCCCTGTCGGTTCGAACCCTGGATTCGAATCTACCGCGGGCCCCCGTCCGGGACCACGGCGTCAGGCGGCTCCTACCTCTTCGGGCGCCCCCCGCTCCGAGAAGCGGAGCCCGTGGCCACCCTCGTCGACACCGACGTGGATCGCGTCCCCGTCGGAGAACCGGCCCTCGAGGAACGCCATGGCCAGCGGGTCGGTGAGCAGCCGCTGGATGGCCCGCTTGAGCGGTCGTGCCCCGAACGCCGGCTCGTACCCCACCTCGGCGATCAGGTCCGTGGCCTCCGGGCTCACCTCGAGCCGGATCTCGCGCTCGGCCAGCCAGCGCGCCACCCGGTCGAGCTGGAGCGACACGATCTCGGCGAGGTGCTCACGCTCCAGCGGCCGGAAGACGAGGATGTCGTCGATCCGGTTCAAGAACTCGGGCTTGAACTCCCCCCGGAGCGCCGCGCGGACCTCGCGCTCCACATCCTCCCAGACGGCGCCCGCCTCCGAGCGATCGAGGATCCGGGAGCTGCCGATGTTCGACGTCATGATGAGCACCGCGTTCCGGAAGTCCACCGTGCGGCCCTGCCCATCCGTCAACCTCCCGTCATCGAGGATCTGGAGGAGGACGTTGAACACCTCCGGGTGCGCTTTCTCGATCTCGTCGAACAGCACCACGCAGTACGGGCGTCGCCGGACGGCCTCGGTGAGCTGCCCACCCTCCTCGTAGCCGACGTAGCCGGGTGGGGCGCCGATGAGCCGTGACACGGCGTGCCGCTCCATGTACTCGGACATGTCGATGCGGACCATGGCCCCCTCGTCGTCGAACAGGAACTCGGCCAGAGCCCGGGCGGTCTCCGTCTTCCCCACGCCGGTCGGTCCGAGGAAGATGAAGCTCCCGATGGGCCGATTCGGATCCTGCAGGCCCGCCCGACTGCGCCGCACCGCGTTGGCGACGGCGCGGATGGCATGCTCCTGGTCGACGACCCGCCGGTGCAGGTGGTCCTCGAGGTGCGTGAGCCGCTCCTTCTCGTCTTCGAGCATCCTCGACACGGGGATCCCGGTCCAGTTCGCGACCACCTCGGCCACGTCCTCGGGGCCCACCTCCTCCTTGAGGAAGGAGCCGCGGGCCTGGAGCTCGGCCAGGCGGGACTCGGCGTCGACCAGACCCGCGCGGTGCCGGGGGATCTCGCCGTAGGTGATCTCCGCCGCCCGCTGGAGGCTCCCCGCCCGCGTGGCCTGCTCGGCCTCGATCCCCAGCTCCTCGATCTCGCGCTTGAGCCGACGGACCTCCTCGATGGCCTCCTTCTCGTTGAGCCACCGGGCCTTGAGGCCGGCGAGCCGCTCGCGCAAGGCGGACAGCTCCTGCTCCAGATCGGCGAGGCGGGCGCGGCTCTTGGGATCTTTCTCTCCCTTGAGGGCCTCGCGCTCGATCTCGAGCTGCGTCACCCGGCGGTCCACCTCGTCGATTTCCTCCGGCATGGAGTCGATCTCGATCCGCAGCCGCGAGGCGGCCTCGTCGATGAGGTCGATCGCCTTGTCGGGGAGGAAGCGGTCGCCGATGTAGCGCTCCGACAGCCGCGCGGCCGCGATGAGGGCGGGATCCGTGATCCGGACCCCGTGGTGGACCTCGTAGCGTTCCTTGAGGCCGCGCAGGATGGCAACGGTCTCCTCGACCGACGGCTCCCTCACCATGATCGGCTGGAAGCGCCGCTCCAGCGCCGGGTCCTTCTCGATGTGCGTCCGATACTCGTCCAGCGTGGTGGCGCCCACCAGCCGCAGCTGGCCGCGCGCCAGCGCCGGCTTGAGCATGTTACCGGCGTCCACGGCCCCCTCCGCCGCTCCCGCCCCCACCAGGGTGTGGAGCTCATCGAGGAACACCACGTAGCGTCCGCCGGACTCGGTGATCTCCTTGAGGGTCGCCTTCAGCCGCTCCTCGAACTCGCCGCGGTACTTCGCCCCCGCCAGCATGGCCGCGATATCGAGCTGCACGAGCTGCTTGTTGCGGAGCGACTCCGGCACATCTCCCGCCACGATCCGTTGGGCGAGCCCTTCGGCGATCGCCGTCTTGCCCACCCCGGGCTCGCCGATGAGCACCGGGTTGTTCTTCGTGCGGCGCGACAGCACCTGCATGACGCGTCGGATCTCCGTGTCGCGTCCGATGACCGGGTCCAGCTTCCCCGCCCGGGCCTCCGCGGTCAGGTCCACACTGTAGCGCTCGAGGGCGCGGTACTTGCCCTCCGGGTCCTGATCGGTGACCCGGTGCGGTCCGCGAACCTCCTCGATCGCGGCCCGGATCGCGTCCCGATCCGCACCGAGCCCCTCGAGCAGGGGGCGCGTCGTCGAGGCCGCCTTCGCCGCGAGCGCGAGCAGCAGGTGCTCGGTGGATACGTACGCGTCCCCCATGTCGCGGGCCACCGAATCGGACTGCTCGAGGATGCGGTCGAGCTCGCGGCTCGGCGTCGGAGTGCCACCGCTCTGCGTCGGCAGCCGGCGGAGCGCCTCGTCCAGGCGCGCCTCGAGCTCGATCAGGTCGATCCCGACCTTCTGGAGGACGGGCACCACCACGCCCCCCTCCTGCGCGAGGAGCGCGCCGAGCAGGTGCACGTCCTCGATTGCGGGGTTTCCGGCCTTCCCGGCGGCCAGCGAGGCATCCCGGAGCGCCTCGGCGGCCTTCACGGTCAAGCGGTCGAGCGGGATCATCGCCTCACTCCACCACTACGCGGTGCGCGTCGCGCGCTTCCTTGCGCGGGAGCGAGACCTCGAGCACGCCGTTCGTCATGTGCGCGGAGATGCGGCCGACGTCCACGTCGGCAGGTACCCGGACGGATCGGCGGAAGCGACCGTAGGGACGCTCGCTGCGGAGCACCTCGGTGCCCTCCGGCAGGGACGGCCGCGAGCGGGTGCCCTCGATCGTGAGCTCGCCGTCCGTCGCGGAGACCTCGACGTCGCTCTTCTCGAGCCCGGGCAGATCGAAGGATAGTCGATACCCGTCGTCGCCCATGTCCACGATGTCGTATCGCGGGTGGCGCCCGCCGGCGGGCGACACCCCCCGAATGGCCGAATCCACCAGGTCGCTGACGGCCTCCTGGATGTCGCCCAGCGGGCCCCAGCCGACGCGGGCTCGCTCCCGGCCCGTGCTCGATGATTCATCCGTCGCCGCTTCGGGCCCGCGGTCCCCGTCCGTGGCCCCGTCTTCCATCTCGCCGGCCGCGTTCCCGCCCGACGAGGTGTCTCGTTCCGTGTCGTTGGTCATCTGGCCTCCTCGATATGCGTTCCACGCCCGCATGCTGCCAACCCGACGTCGGGCAAGTCACGTGCCCCCCGTGGAGCCGGTTTCGCCGCTCCGTACGGGCGAAACGGCGGACCGTTCCCGCCGATGCGGCGGCGCCGGACGGGGGGGCGCCGGCACGGCTGCCATATCGACATGCGACGCCCCGGGGGCTGGCCGCGCGGCGGTCGGAATCGCTTGACCCCCGCTGCGGGGCGGACTAGCCTCAAGCCACCTGTTCCTGATGTCATCCGGTCGCGGGCGTCCGCGACTCCCAGCGACTCGGAGCGAGCCCATGGCGGACGACCCCACCAGCGTGACGGGACCGCGGGAGGAGGCACCGTACGTCCCGGCCTCCCAGACGCTCCCCGAGATCACCGTCAAGGCCGTGGTGCTGGGGTTCCTCCTCTCCGCCCTGCTCGCCGGCGCCAACGCCTACCTCGGTCTCAAGGTGGGGCTGACCGTGTCCGCATCGATCCCGGCCGCGGTGATCTCGATGGCGGTGCTCCGCATGTTCCGGGAGCACAACATCCTCGAGAACAATATCGTCCAGACGGCAGCCTCCGCTGGGGAGTCGTTGGCGGCGGGGGTGATCTTCACGCTCCCCGCCATGATCCTCCTCCGGCAGTGGGCGGGCTTCCCCTTCCTCCCCACGATGGGAATCGCCCTCTCCGGCGGCATCCTGGGCGTGCTGTTCACGATCCCGCTGCGCCGCGCGCTCATCGTCGAGGCCGGCCTCAAGTTCCCCGAGGGCGTCGCCACGGCGGAGGTGCTCAAGGCGGGGACGGAAGGCGGGACGGGGGCGCGTCTGATCGCCATCGGGGGGCTGGGCGCGGCGGGTCTCAAGCTCTGCCAGACCGGGCTCAAGGTGGCCGGGGGGGCAGCCACGGGCTCGCTGACCTTCGGGCGTTCGATCTTCGGCGTGGGGGCCGATCTGTCGCCGGCGCTTCTCGGCGTGGGCTACATCGTCGGGCTCAACATCGCGATCCTCGTGTTCGGCGGCGGGCTGATCTCGTGGTTGTTCGGGATCCCCCTGTTCACGGCTCTCGCGCCGCCCTCCACGGTGGCCACCATCACCGGCGGCGCGACGGGGTACGCGGGGGCGCAGGCGGTGTGGAACGCGGAGATCCGCTACATGGGGGTGGGCGCGATGGCGGTGGGGGGGCTGTGGGCGCTGATCTCCCTCATCAAGCCCATCCGCGACGGGATCTCCTCCTCGCTTGCCGCCGTGCGCGACGCGCGCGGCGGGAGGGCGGCCTCGGTGCCGCGCACCGAACGGGACACGCCGATCCACGTGGTGGGGATCGGGTCGATCGCCCTCGCGCTGCCGATCTTCATCGTGTTCATGGGCGTGATCGACCGGGACGCGCTCGGCATCACCGGCGGTCTGTACATGATGACGGTTCTCATCGGCGTGCTGTTCGCGCTCGTGGCGGGCTTTCTGTTCTCGTCGGTGGCCGGATACATGGCGGGGCTGGTCGGATCGTCGAACAACCCGATCTCGGGGGTGACGATCGCGACGATCCTCACCGTGTCGCTCGTCCTCTACCTGACCCTCGGGTCCGAGATCGACTTCACGATCAGCGGCGCCCAGGCATCCGCCGCGGCCGCCACCGCCATCCTGGTGGGGGCCGTGGTCGCGTGCGCGGCCGCCATCGCTGGCGACAACCTGCAGGACCTCAAGGCCGGCCGCCTGGTGGGCGCCACCCCGGTCAAGCAGCAGATCATGCAGATGGTCGGCGTGCTGGCGGGCGCGATCGTGATCGCCCCGATCCTCGGACTCCTCTTCCGGGCCTACGGGCTCGGGGGCGTGTTCCCGCGTGAGGGGATGGATCCGGCCGAGATGCTGAACGCGCCACAGGCGACGCTCATGGCCTCGGTGGCCGACGGCGTGTTCCGGCGGAACCTGCCGTGGAACATGATCTTCATCGGCGCGCTCATCGCGATCGCGATCATCATCGCCGATCGAGTCCTCGAGGCCCGCGGCGCCGGGTTCCGGATGCCGGTGCTCGCGGTGGCCGTGGGCATCTACCTGCCGCTCGAGCTCACGGTCCCGATCTTCGTGGGGGGGCTGGTGGCGTGGGCCGCGGAGCGCTCGCTCCGCCGCGCCGGTGCACAGCGGGAAGCGGTGACCCGCGGCGCCCACCGGGGACTCCTCGCGGCCTCGGGCTTCATCACGGGTGAGGCCCTGGTCGGCATCCTCCTCGCGATCCCCTTCGCGGCGGCCCAGAGCACGGATGTCCTCCGGGTCGTGCCTCAGGAGTTCGCTTCCGTGGCGCTGTGGATCGGGATGGCGGGCGCGATCGGGTTCACGCTGTGGCTGTACCGCGTCGCCGCCTCGCGCGTCGAGGGGTGAGGCCGGGGCGCCTCGGCCCGGCGGCGGCGTTCGCCACCCTCGCCCTCGCGGCGGCATGCCGCCGAGAGCCGGCGGGGCTCGATCCCGACGTGTACGTGGAAGCGATGGCCCGGCTCAGCTATGCCGACATCGTCCTGTTCGAGCGGGCGAGGGTCGACTCCGCGCGCGCCGCGATCCTGTCCGACCTCGGGGTCACGGCCGCCGAGCTGGTGGCGTTCGCGGACCGCAACGGGGATGACATCGCCCGCATGCAGGCCGTGTGGGGGCGCATTCGCGACCGCGTGGACTCGCTCGAAGCGACAGCCGCCGCGGGGGACACCGTGGACGCCGGCGGCGCGCGTGCGACCCCCCGGGTCGCCCCGGCCGACTCGGACGGCACGCGAGGCGCCCGTTGAGCCCACGCTCCGTCCTGGCCCGCATCGGGCGCTCCGGGCTCGAGTTCACCCGCCACGCCGGACGGGCCGGATCGCTGCTGGGCGCCACTGTGCTCGCCCTGGGCCGGCCCCATCGCTACCTGGCGGAGACGATCGCCCAGGCCAAGCGAATCGGCGTGGACGGGCTGGCGCTCGTCCTCCTCATGGGGGCGCTCGCCGGGTCGGTGCTCGCGCAGCAGACGGGCTATCAGCTGTCCACCGGCCTGCCGCTCGAGATCGTCGCCGGGAGCGTGGTGGGCGGCATGCTCACCGAGCTGGGGCCGGTGCTAACGGCGATCGTGCTGGCCGGGCGCATGGGGGCCGGCATCGGCGCCGAGCTCGGCACGATGAAGGTGACGAACCAGATCGACGCGCTCCTCACCCTCGGTCGCGACCCGGTGGTCGAGCTGGTGGTACCGCGCGTCGTGGCGGGCACGCTGATCCTCGTGCCGCTCGTGATCCTCGCGAACGTCACCGGCATCCTCTCGGGCTACCTGACCTCGATGGCGCTCCTCGATCTCACCCCTGCCCAGTACGCGGCGGGCGCGCGCGGGTACTACCACACGGCGGCGCTGGTGTATACGCTCGTCAAGGCGGTCGCCTTCGGGTTCACGATCACGTTCACGGCCAGCTACGTCGGGTTGCGCGCCGGTGGGGGCGCGGCCGGGGTGGGGCGGACGGCGACCTCCGCGGTCGTGTCGATCATCGTGGCCATCATGGTGCTCGACGTGGTGCTCGCGCCGGTGTACAAGGCGGTGTCGTGATCGAGATCGAGAACCTGCACAAGACGCTCTCCGGCAAGGCGGTCCTCGCCGGGGTCGACCTGGTGATCGCCGAGGGCGAGTCGCTGGTCATCATGGGGCCGTCCGGGACCGGGAAGAGCGTGCTGCTCAAGCACATCGTGGGGCTCATGGATCCCGATTCGGGGGACGTGCGGGTGGACGGCATCTCGGTTCCGCGCGCCGATCGGCGGCAGATCCAGGACATCCGCTCCCGCATCGCGTACGTGTTCCAGAACTCCGCCCTGTTCGACTCGCTGACGATCCGGGGGAACCTCTTCATGGGGCTCCCGGAGGGCGCGTGCGAGCGTCCGGGCACCGATTGCGAGGCGCGCGCCCGCCGTGCGTTGGCGCTCGTCAACCTGGGCGACGACATCCTCGATCTCCTGCCCGCCAAGCTGTCGGGGGGCATGCTGCGCCGGGTGGGGATCGCCCGGGCGATCATCGGCGAGCGGCGCTACATCCTGTTCGATGAGCCCACCACGGGGCTCGATCCGGTGAACGCCACCCGCATCAACGAGCTCATCGCGCGCGTGAACCGCGACATCGACGCCACGAGCGTCATCGTGACGCACGACGTGGCGTCGGCCTTCTTCCTCGCCGACCGCATCGTCCTCCTGTCGCTGGGGATCGTGCAGGCCGAGGGGACCCCCGAAGAGCTGCGCAGGACCGACAACCCGGTCGTGCGCGAGTTCCTCGATGCGAGCCCCGAAATGGAGGTGGCGTGAGAGATCCGGGTCTTCGAGACCATGGCGCGGAGGTGCAGGTCGGGGCGCTGGTCCTGCTCGCGGCCGTGGCGCTCGTCGTCGGGGTGTTCTGGATCTCGGACATGCGTTTCGGCGGGACCGCGTTTCGCGTCGTGGGGGTCGCCTCGGATGCGGGGCAGATCACGCCCGACTCGCGGGTGTTCCTGCGCGGGGTCGAGGTGGGCGCCGTCGACGAGGTCAGGCTCGAGGCCGACCGCGTGGTGCTGCCGCTCACCTTCTTCACGACCGTGGATCTGCCCGCCGACACGCGGGGCGTGATCAGGGCGGCCGGCTTCCTCGGGACGCAGATGATCGAGCTCGAGCCCGGCTCGGCGAGCGCGCTGCTGACGGAGGGCGACACGATCGCGCTCGGGCGTACCTCCGACCTCCTGTCGATGGCCTCGGATCTCGGGGATGAGACCGGCGTCCTGCTCGACCGCGTACAGGCCGTCCTCTCCGAGCAGATGGTGTCCGATCTGCAGGAGAGCTCGCAGGCGTTCTCTTCGGCGATGCGCGAGCTCGAGTCGCTCATGCGTACCGAGCGCTCTTCGATCCACGCCCTGCTGGGCAACCTCGACGAGGCATCCCGGCAGCTGGCCGAGCTGACCGCGTCACCCGAGCTGGAGCGCTCGCTGGCCAACCTGGACACGCTCTCCGGCCGGCTGGCGACCGCCAGCGCGAGCTTCGACTCGACCAGCCACGCGCTGGCGAGTATCACCTCCCGCCTCGCCGAGGGGCGCGGCTCGCTCGGGAAGATGATGACCGACGACGCCCTGTACGACGGACTCACCGAGACGCTCGCCAACCTCCAGGCGGCGAGCGAGCAGATCGCGCTGCTCACGCAGGACTTCCGGGAGCGCCCGGACCGCTACCTGAAGGGCATCAAGATCTCGGTGTTCTGAGGCGCGACCCGTCGGCAGAGGTCCTCGGGCCGATCAAAGCCCGGTGGGGACGTCGTAGAACACGTGCTGCGCCGAGAAGCGCTCCCCGGCCTCCTCCGCCAGGGCCCGCACCCCGAACGTCTCGGTCGCGTAGTGGCCCGCGTACAGGAGATCGATCCCCGCTTCGAGCGCCTCGTGGTATGTGTGGTGGCTGCCCTCGCCCGTGAGGAGCGCGTCGGCCCCCGCGTCGACGGCGTCCGAGATCATCGAGCCGGCGCCCCCGGTCGCGATCGCCAGACGCGACACGTACCCCGTCCCGCCCGGGATCACCATCACCTCGCGCCCCACCGCCTCCGCCACCCGCGCCCGCAGCGCCTCGCGCTCCACTCCCGCCTCGACGAGCACCCCCAGCCCCTCCACCCCCGCGTAGGATCCGAAGCGCCCCGTCACCTCGAGCCCGAGCGCGCGCGCCAGGAGGACGTTGTTCCCGATCTCCGGGTGGACATCGAGCGGCAGGTGCGCCGAGTAGAGGCCGGTCCCGGCCCGTATCAGCGGGGCGATGCGCTCGTAGGCGGCCCCCACGATGGCGAATGGTCCACCCCACAGGAGGCCGTGGTGCACGAGGAGTAGGTCGCACGCGTCGTCGACCGCCAGCTCCACCGTGCGGCGGCTGGCGTCGACCGCGGCTCCGATGCGCGCCACCGGTCGGGTGCCCTCCACCTGGAGCCCGTTGAGTGCGCCCGGGTAGTCGTCGATCTCCCCGATCCGCAGGCGCTCG
Organism: uncultured Gemmatimonadota bacterium; assembly: GCA_964499635.1. Taxonomy (GTDB): domain Bacteria; phylum Gemmatimonadota; class Gemmatimonadetes; order Palauibacterales; family Palauibacteraceae; genus Palauibacter. The sequence continues at coordinate 139,059 of CAZCLY010000001.1, forward strand.
TCGAGCCATGCGATGACCTCGCGCGGATCAGCCGGCACGCGCGGCTCCCACGACCGGTCTCACTCCCACTCGATGGTGGCCGGCGGCTTGGAGGACACGTCGTACACGACGCGGTTCACGCCGCGCACCTCGTTGATGATGCGGTTCGACACATCGGCGAGCACCTCGTGCGGGAACGGATACCAGTCGGCCGTCATCCCGTCGCGGCTGGTGACCGCCCTGAGCGCCACGACGTTCTCGTACGTGCGCGCGTCCCCCATCACCCCCACCGAGCGCACGGGAAGCAGCACGGCGAAGGCCTGCCAGATCCGATCGTACAGCCCCGCCGTGCGGATCTCCTCCAGAAAGATCGCGTCCACCTCGCGCAGGGTGTCGAGCTTGTCGGACGTCACGTCGCCGATGATGCGGATGGCGAGCCCCGGACCGGGGAACGGGTGGCGACCCACGATCTCCCGCGGGAGCCCGAGCTCCTGGCCCACGGCGCGCACCTCGTCCTTGAACAGATCACGCAGCGGCTCGATGAGCTCGAACGGGTGGTCGGGCCTCAGCCCCCCCACGTTGTGGTGCGACTTGATCGTCACCGAGGGGCCCGACACCGACACGGACTCGATCACGTCCGGGTACAGGGTACCCTGAACGAGGAACCGGGCGTCGCCGTGCCTCCCGGCGGCCTCCTCGAACACGTCGATGAACGCGTGCCCGATCCGGATGCGCTTCTGCTCGGGGTCGTCCACGCCCGCGAGCCGCGACAGGAAGCGCTCGCCGGCGTCGATCACCTCGAGCCGCATCCCCATGTGCTCCCCGAACACCTGTTCCACCGAGTGCCGCTCGCCTTTCCGGAGCAGCCCCGTGTCCACGAAGATGCAGGTGAGCCGGTCGCCCACCGCGCGGTGGACGAGGGCCGCGGCGACCGCGCTGTCGACGCCGCCGGAGAGTCCGCAGATGACGTGGTTGCCCTCCACCCGCGCGCGCACATCCGCCACATGGTGGGCGATGATGCTCGACGGCGTCCAATCGCCCTCGCACCCGGCGATGTCGAACAGGAAGTTGCGCAGGATCTCGTCCCCGCGGGTCGTGTGCGCCACCTCGGGGTGGAACTGCACGCCCCAGATGCCGCGCTCGGGCGACCCGATGGCGGCGATCGAGCTGTCGGTGGTGCCGATCACCTCGAAGCCGGGGGGCGGCCCGGGCAGGGCGTCGCCGTGGCTCATCCACACCTGGGTGGCCTCCCCGGCTTCGAAGCCGCTGAACAGCCCGGCGCCGCTCGCGACCTGCAGCCGGGCGCGTCCGTACTCGCGTCGATCGGCGCGCGACACCTCGCCCCCCACGAGCTGCGCGATGAGCTGCATCCCGTAGCAGATCCCGAGGATGGGCACCCCGAGCGACAGGATCCGCGCATCCATCGTGGGCACGCCCTCGTCGTACACGCTCGACGGACCGCCCGAAAGCACGATCGCCGAGGGATCGAAGGAGCGCACCCAGTCGGCGTCGCGGGTCGGAGGGTGGACCTCGCAATACACGCGCTCCTCGCGGATGCGGCGTGCGATCAGCTGCGTGAACTGAGAGCCGAAATCGAGCACGAGTACGCGGCTCACGTCCCCTCCGCGGCGTGGCGCTCGAGCGCGCATCGCCCGCTCAGTACGCCCGCGCCCACACGACCTCCGTGCGGCTCGCTTCGCCGCACACCACGCAGCGCCGCGGCGCGGGCTCGGTGCGGAACTCCTCGTCCGGTATGACCCGGATGGTGGTCTTCGCGTCCTCCTGCGCACGAGCCGTGCACGCGGCCGCTCCGCACCACCCGGCGTAGCCGAATCCCGGACTGTCCTCCATCCAGGCGCGGAACTCCTCGTACGATTGGAACCCGCGCTTCGAGCCCGCCTCCCGCCGGCGCCTCGCCTCCTCGAGCATCTGCCCCTGTATCCCGTCGAGCTCCCCGATCAGCTCGGAGGGGAGGTGATCGAAATGGATCGCCCGCTTCCGCTCCACCCCCTGCGGAACCCAGCGGCGCACCCGCATCACGTGGCCGGCCTCGAGGTCCCTCGGACCCAGCTCCAGACGCACCGGGACGCCCTTGCGCTCCCACTCGTAGAACTTGGCGCCCGGATTCACGGTGTCGCGGGCGTCGAGCCGGATCCGCACCCCCGCCTCCTCCAGCTCTCGCACGAGGCGCTCCGCCTCGGCGAGCACCGAGGCGCGCTGCTCGTCGCTCTTCCAGATCGGCACGAGGATCGCCTGATAGGGGGCGAGGCGCGGAGGGAGCACGAGGCCGTCGTCGTCTCCGTGCGTCATGATCAGACCGCCGATGAGCCGCGTGGATACCCCCCACGAGGTGCTCCACACGTGCTCGTGCTCCCCCTCCTCGGTCTGGAACTGGACCCCGAAGGCGCGGGCGAAGTTCTGGCCCAGGTGGTGGCTCGTCCCCGCCTGGAGCGCCTTTCCGTCCCGCATGAGGGCCTCCGTGGCGTACGTGCGAAGCGCCCCCGCGAAGCGCTCCTCGGGGGTCTTCTCCCCCGTGATGACCGCGAGTGCCATGTGGTCGTCCATGAACTCGCGATACACGCCGAGCATGCGGCGCGCCTCCTCCTCCGCCTCCTCGGAGGTGGCGTGCGCGGTGTGACCCTCCTGCCACAGGAACTCGGTCGTGCGCAGGAAGGGCCGCGTGCGGAGCTCCCAGCGAACCACGTTGGCCCATTGGTTGAGGAGCACCGGCAGGTCGCGGTACGATTGGATCCAATCGGCCAGGATGGGCCAGATGATCGCTTCGGAGGTCGGACGGATGACGAGCGGCTCGTCGAGCTCCTTGCCCCCGGCGCGGGTGACCACGGCCGTCTGCGGCGCGAAGCCCTCGACGTGCTCCGCCTCGCGATCGAGCGACGACTGCGGCAGGAAGAGCGGGAAGTACGCGTTCTCGTGACCGGTGTCCTTGAACATCCGATCGAGCCCCGCCTGGATGAGCTCCCAGATCCGGTACCCGTACGGGCGGATCACCATGCAGCCGCGCACCGGGGAATGCCCGGCCAGCTCGGCCGCGTGGACGATCTCGTTGTACCATGCCGAGAAGTCGTCGGCCTGTGACGTCAGCCCCTTCCGGCTCACGGGTCCTCCGCCTCGGCTCCGAGCAGCGTGGCGAACGGCATCTCCGATTCCTCGCCCGTCGACATCTCGCGCGCCGCTACGACGCCCCGCGCCAGCTCCTCCGGTCCTACGACCAGGACCCGGGCGGCCCCCGCCTGATCGGCCGCCTTGAACTGCCGACCCACGCCGCGCTCCCGCAGGTCGTACACCACACGGCGTCCCCGCCCGCGCAGGGCCCCCGCCAGCTCGAGCGCGGCCGGGCGCTCGTTCTCGGTCACGCACACGATGAAGTCGTCGACCTGGACGCGGGTCTCCGGGACGAGCCCCAGGTCCTCGAGCAGCGCGGCCAGGACCACGTCGCCCATGCCGAACCCGAGGGCCGGCAGGTCCACGCCCCCCAGCGAGGCGAGGAGGTCGTCGTATCGTCCACCGCCGCAGATCGCTCTCAGCTCGCCGCTCCGTTCCCAGACCTCGAACACGGTCCCGGTGTAGTAGGCCAGCCCGCGCACCAGACCGGCGTCGAAGCGGACGAAACCGCCAAGCCCCGCGTCGGCGAGGTACTCGAGGACGCGCGTGAGTCGGCCCGCCGCCTCCATGACTGCCGGGAACTCGGCGTACGCCTCGTCGATCTCTCCGAGGGCGAGCTCCGGGAGGGCCAGCATCCGCTCCACGCCGGCGTCCGGGATTCCCGCCGCACCCAGGTGCTCGCGGAGCCACTCGGAGCTCTCCCGGTCGGCCTTGTCGAGCATCGAGAACACCGCCGGGACGGCCGCCTCCTGCACTCCGTCCGCGGCCAGGATGGCCGTGATCAGCCGGCGATCGGAGATCCGCGCCACGATGTGCTCGGCTCCCAGCCCCAGCTCGCGCAGGCAGTCGAGCGCCGCCGCGATGATCTCCGCGTCGGCCAGCGGTCCCGGCTCGCCCACGATGTCCATGTTGAGCTGGAAGTGCTCGCGCAGGCGGCCGCGCTGCGGACGCTCGTAGCGGAACAGCTGCGGGATCGAGAACCAGCGGATCGGCTTGGGGAGCGCCGGCGCACGCGTCGCGATCATGCGCGCGAAGGTGGGCGTCATCTCGGGGCGCAGCGCGACCTCCCTCCCCCCCCGATCCACGAACCGGTACAGCTGGCCCACGATCTCCTCCCCCGACTTGCGGGTGTAGAGCTCGAGCGGCTCCAGCGGGGGGCCGTCGTACTCCGCGAAGCCGTAGCGGGCAGCGACGCGCCGCCAGCCGGAGAAGATGTGGCGCCGGAGCGCGAGCTCGTCCGGATAGAACTCGCGGAAGCCGGGAAGACTCTGCACGTCGGGGTTCATTGGGCGCGCAATGTACCCGTGCGCCTCGAACGGCGGCAAGAAAAAAGAGGCCCCCCGGCGGACACCCGGGAGGCCTCGGACGCTCGTCCCGCCGGGGGGCTCAGGCGTGCACGCAGAAGCGGTCGAACGCCTCCTGGATGTCGTCCGCGATCGACTGCGCGTCGCGACCCTCGATCTGGTGCCGTTCGAGCATGAACAGGATGTCGCCATCCCGCAGGAGCGCGATCGAGGGGGACGAGGGCCGGTAGCCCGCGAAGTAGCTGCGCGCCCTCGCGGTCGCCTCGATGTCCTGGCCGGCGAACACGGTCACGACCTGTTCGGGCCGCACCGAGTGCTCGAGCGCCAGCGCGACGGCGGGTCGGGCGTTGCGGGCGGCGCAGCCGCACACGGAGTTCACGACCACCATCGTGGTGCCTTCACCCGAGGCAAGCACCTCGTCCACCTCTTCGGCGGTTCGCAGCTCGCGCACGCCCAGACGAGTCAGGTCGTCCCTCATCGGCTGAACCAGCGTCGGGTCGTATAGCATCATGCCTCCTCGTGGTCTCCCATTCTGCCCCGCACGTCCCCCACGGTGTGCGCGGACCCGGTGATGAATACCGTCCCGGCCCCGCAGAGTTCGTCCGCCGCCGTCAGGGCCCGATCCAGATCCACCTCGATGTGCAGGCGCGGATCGGCCGCGTAACGTCTGGCGACCTCGCCCAAATCCCAGCGCCGGGACTCCGCAGCCGACGGCGCCCGCGTGACAATGATAGCGTCCATCTCCGCGCGAAGCATGTCCAGCATGGCCGGCCACGGCTTGTCCCGGAGGATCGATACGACCGCGACCCAGGGTCTCGCGGGGCGTACCGCGCGCGCCGTCGCCAGGAAGGCGGCCATCGCCTCCCGGTTGTGCGCGATGTCGAGGATGCGGGTCGGGCGACGCTCGGATCTGATCTCGAACCGGCCGGCGACGCGCGTTCGCCGGAGCCCCGCGGCGACCGCTCCGCGATCCAGGGGGACGCCGGCGGCGTCCAGCGACAGGATGGCGAGTTCGGCGTTCCGCGCCTGATGCGCCCCGATCATGGGGGTCCGAAGCGAGAGTCCGTCGGGCCACGATCGCGAACGCAGCACGAAGGCCGTGCCCGCGGGAGAGACGGTGACCTCGGACAGCTCGGAATCGATGCCCGGACGGAGCGGGGGCGCTCCGATGTGCCGGGCATGCGCGAGGAGGACGGCCGCGATCGCCGGATCGCGTTCCCCGATCACGGCAGGGATGCCGGGCTTGAAGATACCGGCCTTCTCGCGCGCGATCTCCTCTAGGGTGTCGCCGAGGAGATCGGAGTGATCGCGGCCGATCGACGTCACGCAGGTGGACCTGGGGGTGAGCGCGTTGGTGGCATCGAGCCTCCCCCCGAGGCCGGCCTCGACCACGGCCCATTCCACGCCCGCCTCGGCGAACACGGCGAACGCCAGGGCCGTCGTGACCTCGAAATAGGTGGCCTGGCCCGCCTCGGGGAACGCCTCGATGCGGGCCGCGAGCCGCTGGAGCGAGCCCTCGTCCGCGGTACGCGCATCCACCACGATCCGCTCGCGCACGTCGACCAGATGCGGGGACGTGTACAGCCCCACCGAGCGGTCATGCGAGCGCAGGACCGCGTCCGCGAACGCGGCGGTGGAGCCCTTCCCGTTGGTGCCCGCGATGTGGAGCGCCGCGAACCGACGCTCCGGGTGGCCGAGGGCCTCGAGCAGCGCCTCGATGCGCTCCAGCCCCCAGCGGGCCGCCGTCACGGGGCGGCTCGCGAGGAGTCGGCTCAGCGCATCGGAAGAGGCGACCGGGTCCGACCGGATCAGCACATGTGATCGAGCAGGCCCGCGATGGCGTCCCGCAGCTCCGGTCTCGGCACGATGTGGTCGATCATGCCGTGCTCCTGGAGAAACTCGGCGCGCTGGAACCCATCGGGCAGGTCCTGGCGGATGGTCTCCTTGATCACGCGCGGGCCCGCGAATCCGATGAGAGCGCCCGGCTCGGCGAGGATCACGTCCCCCAGCATCGCGTAGGAGGCCGTCACGCCGCCGGTGGTGGGGTTCGTTAGGAGGCTGATGTAGGGCAGCCGAGCCACGCTCAGCTCTTCGAGCGCGGCGGCCGTTTTCGCCATCTGCATGAGGGACAGGATCCCCTCCTGCATCCGTGCGCCCCCCGAGGCCGAGATGAGGATGAGCGGGCTCCCGGCATCGATGGCCCGCTCGACGAGCCGACGGATCTTCTCGCCCACCACCGATCCCATCGAACCCCCGATGAACCTGAAGTCCATCGTGCCGAGGTGGACCTCGCGGCCGTCGATGTGACCCCTCCCCGTCCGGATCGCGTCCTGGGTCCCCCCCGCGTTCTCGGCCCGCGCGATCCGGTCCTCGTAGGACTTCGAGTCTACGAACCCGAGGCGGTCCGTGGACCGCAGACCGAGGTCGTACAGCTCGAGCGGCTCGCCCTCGTCCAGGAGCAGCGATTCGTACGAATCGGCGGTGATCCGGAAATGGTGGCCGCACTCGGGGCACACGTGCAGGTTCTCCTCCAGCCGTCCGCTGTACAGGATCTCCCCGCAACCCTCGCACTTGTCCCACATGTCGCCCGGCAGCTCGCGCTTCTGCGACACCAGCTTCTGCTTGGGCTTCTTGAACCAGGACACCCGCATCCTCCGCGTTCCCGCATGGCGCGCGTCCCGAGGACGTCGCGACCGGGTTTCCCTCGCGTGGCACGCGAATATACGGGGAATCCGGGGGGCGCGGCGAACCCCGGACGGAGGTCGGCGGTCGCGCGGGGAGGTCTCCGCACGCTCGCGAGGCTTCGACGGCCGCCTCCTCAGCGCTCCGCGGCGACCCTCTGGATGACGCCGAACCCCGCGTACAGGAGGAGCAGGAAGCTCCCTCCGTAGCTCACCAGCGGGAGAGGCAGACCGGTGATCGGCATCAGACCCACGGTCATGCCGAGGTTCTGCACCAGATGGGCGAACACGACCGCGAACAGACAGAACGTCACCGTGCTGCCGAAGTCGTCGCTCGTCTCGATAGCGATCTTCAGCATGCGCCACAGGATCCACGCGAAGACGCCCAGGAACAGGAGGACGCCGAGGAATCCGAGCTCCTCGCCGACCACCGAGAAGATGAAGTCCGTGTGCTGCTCGGGGAGGAACGCCAGCCGCTTCTGCGGCCCGCTGGCGAACCCCTGCCCGAACAGCCCCCCCGACCCGATCGCGACCTTCGACTGGATGAGGTGCCAGCCCGAGCCCTTCGGATCCACCTCCGGATCGAGGAACACGAGCAACCGGTTCTGCTGGTACGGCATCAGGCTGTTCCACAGCGGCATGGTCAGGGCGCCGGCCGCGAAGTTTGCCAGGATGACGCCCACCGACTCGAGCACGAACGGGCGGTGGTAGTAGAGCAGCACGAGGAGGATGACGAACCAGGCGCCCCACACCACCCAGTTGAACCCGAGCACGAGGCTCACCGCGGGGCTCACCAGCAGGAAGATCTTCACGAGCGGGACACCGGCCCAGAACAGGGCCGCGATGAGGATCACCCCGAACACGAGCCCGCTTCCCAGGTCGGGCTGCAGGAGCACGAGCGCGAACGGCACCCCCACGATCGCCACCGGCTTCCACAGGCGCGACAGCCCGGCGAAGTCCTGGTCTCGATCGCCCAGCATGCGGGCGAGCATGAAGATCGTGCCCAGCTTGGCCACCTCGGCGGGCTGCAACCGCCCGGGCCCGAGCTCGAGCCAGCTGCCGCTCGGACCGGTCCCGACGGCCAGCACGAGCACCAGGAGGGCCAGCGACAGACCGTACAGCCAGGGCGCGGACCATTCGAGGAACCGTGGTGGCACCCGTGAGGCGAGCACGAACGCGATCACCGCCACGCACAGCCAGGCGAGCTGTCGCACCCAGATCCCCGTGGCCACGGAGGGCACCTCGACCTGGCCCGCCGAGTAGATCATCGCGATCCCGAGCCCGGTGAGCAGGAACATGAGCCCCAGCAGCATGGGGTCGCCGAGGCCGGGGATCCGCTTGAGCCAGCTCATCGCGCCGCCACCCGCGGCTCCCGGCCCGGCTCCGCCGGCAGGCCGACCGATTCGAGGTACCGGGCCACGAGACGCGATGCGTAAGGGACGGCGAGCGATACGGTTCCATCGGGGTGGCCCTGCTCCACGATGGCCGCGATCACGATGCGAGGCCGCTCGGCCGGGGCGAAGCCCACGAACCACGAGTGGGGCGCCCCGTGCGGGTTCTGCGCGGTGCCCGTCTTGCCGGCCATCGTCCAGCGCTGCAGCCGGTAGGCGTAGGCGGTCCCGCCGGGCTCGTTGGCGACGCGGATCATCGCGTCCACGAGCTGCTTTCGCTGGATCTCGGGGAGCCCCAGCGACCACTCCATCCGACGGTTCGCGAGGTTCTCGTCGCGCGCCAGGTGCGGGCGGATCGGCGACTCGCCCGTGGCCAGCGCGGTGTAGAACACGGCCTGCCGCAGCAGGCTCTGCTGGTTCTCTCCCTGCCCGATGGCGAGGTTGAAGACCACGGACTCCGTCCACCCGCGCGGCCCGTAGCGGCGGTCGAAGTACTGTCGCGACTCGGGGAACAGGCCGGCGATCTCGAACGGGAGGTCGATCCCGGTCCGCTCTCCGTAACCCAGCTCCTGCACCCCCGCGGTGAGCGCGTCGAGCCCGATCCGCTGACCCGCCTGGTAGAAGTACACGTTGCACGAGACCTTGATGGCCCCCGACAGGTCCTGGGCCCCGTGACCGCGCGGGTTCCAGCATCGGAAATACCGGTTCCCGTAGCTGAGCCCGCCGGTGCACACGTGCGGCATGTAGGTGTGGATGTCGAGGGCGCCGGTCTTCATGCCGACGGTCGACATGATGAGCTTCCAGGTGGAGCCGGGCGGGTACGTCGCGGTGCTGACCCGATTCAGCATCGGCTTGTCGGGATCGTCGCGGAGCGACGTCCACAGATCGAACGGGATCCCGCCGATGAAGCGGTTCGGGTCGTACGTCGGGTGGCTGTAGAGGAGGAGCACCTCGCCGTTCGCCGGGTCGATCGCCACCACGGCGCCGCGCATCCCCTCGGGGAACGTCGAGTCGGCCATGGCTTGCAGGTCGAGGTCGATCCCGAGCTCGAGATCCCGACCCGGGATGGCCGGAGTGCCGCTCCCCGTGTCGAACTCGCGCACGATCGAGCCGAGCGCGTTCACCTCCACGTAGCGGACGCCCGGCGTGCCCGCCAACCGGTCTTCGTACTGCGCCTCGAGCCCGTCCTTGCCGACGATGCGTCCGGGCTCGTAGCCCTCGAAGCGCGGCTCCTCGAGCTCCTGCTCGCTGATCTGGCTCACATAGCCGATCAGGTGGGCCACGGCCGGACCGGGCGGGTAGAGCCGTCGCGGTCTGGGCTCGACCACGACCCGGCTGAAGGAGGGTCGGCGCTCTTCCACGAACGCCACCTGGTCGAAGCCGGCGTTGTCGCGCAGCACGAGAGGCTCGTTCGGACGGGCGCGGTTCTTCTCGATCAGCGACAGCCGCTCTTCGGGGGAGATCTCGAGGCGGCCGGCCAGCCGGTCGATGGTGGCCGCGATCGTATCCCTCGGTCCCGGGAGGACCGAGATGACGTAGCCGGGGACGTTCTCGGCCACCACGCGCCCGTTCCGGTCGTAGATCGTCCCGCGCGGGGCCGGCACGGAGACGGCGCGCAGCCGGTTCTCTTCGGAGCGCAGGACGTACTGGCTGCCACGCAGGATCTGGAGCCGGAAGAACGCGGCGGCGAGGATGAACAGCACGCTCCCCATGGCGAGCAGCGCGATGCGACCCCGCTGGCGGCGGAGCAACATCTTCTGGCTGTCCATCATCATCATCATCCGGGTGTGTCCCCCTCCGGCCCCCCCACCCGGGGGCCCCCACCGTCCGTCACCGCGTCATGCCACGAAGAAGCTCACCAGCCGTTCCGTGCCCCAGCACACGGCGGCCGTGGCCAGCGCCGAGAGGGGAGCGTACACGAGTACCCCCGCCGGGGACATGCCGCCGCCCCCCACGAACCCCTGCAGCACCTCGATCACCCACACCCCCACGACCAGAAACGTGGGCATGAAACGGGCCGAGTCGGAATAGAACACGTCGCGCAGCCGCGCCCCTCCCCACCCCGCCGCGGCGAGGATCAGCATCGTGGGTCCCAGAGGGCCGAGCGCCATCGACGCCTCCAGCAGCCCCAGCACGAACCCCAGAGCCGCCGCCCGGCTGGCCCGCAGCCCGAGCGAGCCGAGCAGAAGCCCGCCGGCCAGGAGGTCCGGACCGGCTCGCCAGGCGGTCCACACGGGGTGGAGCGCGAAGTGGACCAGGAGGAGCGTTCCGATCACCACCCACCGGCCACCTCCCCTCATCGGCCGCCGTCCGCCTCGGACGGGGCGGGCGGCGGCGCCTCCGATGCGGGCGCTTCCTCGCCGGGCGCCGCCGCCGGTCGCGTCGCCGCGAGGCTGTCGAGCGGGAGCGGGCGACCTCCGAGCTGGTCGGGAACGGCCAGGCTGTCGAGTCGCGGGCGAACCCACACGAGCACCAGCCTCGTCTCGGCCGGACGCACGGCAGGCTCGACGTAGTACCGCTTCATCCACCCCGCTTCCTCCTCGGCGAGCTGGCGCACCGAGCCCACCGTGATCCCCGGCGGATAGACCCCGGCGATGCCGGTCGTCAGGAGTCGCGTCCCCGGCGCGATGTCGCTCTGGAAGGGCGCGCCGTCCAGGAGCAGGATCGGCTCCTCGCCGTCGCGGCGCAGGGCCCGCACGATGCCCGACACCGATCCGTCCTCGGTGACCACGCTCACCCGGAAGTCCGGGTGGCTCCAGAACTCGCCTCGCGCGCCGGTGCCGTGCGGGCCGCGTGCCACCCCGACGAGACCGCTCCCGGTGAACACTCCCACCGGGAACACCAGATCCGAGAGACCCGTTCCTCGCAGCACGAACACGTCGGGATCGCCGACCCTCGGGCGACCCGGATACACCTCGGCGGCCCGCACGACCCCGATCTCCGGATCGGCGAGTCGCGCGATGTCGCGCAGATCCGCCGACTCCTCGGCCAGCGCCCGGTAGCGGATCAAGGTCTCCACCAGGCTGTCGCGCTCGCCCTGCAGGGCGCTCAGCCGGCGGCCGACGGCCGTCCGTTCGGCCGACGCCCGGTGGAGCTCGAGGAACGGGAACAGCGCCGTGCCCCGCACGAAGGCCTCGACCTGGTTCTGCTGCTCACGGGAGAGCGACGAAGCCAGGCCCCCGAGACCCACCAGCACCACCGCCATCGCGACGTCGGCACGCCTGCGACCGGGGCGCGGAGCACCCAGATAGGTCATCGCGAACGCGCCGCCGCGAAACCGGCGGGGACGCGCCCCCGGACGCGGGAGCCGATCGGGGTCGAGCTACGTCGCCAGAACCCCACGGTAACGTTCGATGTCGTCGAGGATCTTGCCGCAGCCGCGCACCACGCAGGTGAGCGGCTCGTCGTCCACGTGGATCGGGAGACCGGTCTCCTCGCGCAAGAGCGTGTCCAGTCCCCGCACCAGCGCGCCGCCGCCCGTCATCACGATGCCGCGATCAACGATGTCGGAGGCGAGCTCGGGGGGCGTGATCTCGAGCGCCCGCCGGACGGCGCCCACGATGTTCTGGATCGGCTCCTGTAGACACTCTCGGATCTCGGCCGAGTGCACACGCACGGTCTTGGGGATTCCGGACACCAGGTCACGGCCCTTGACCATCATCTCCTTCTCTTCATCGATCGGATACGCGGAGCCGATCTGGATCTTGATGGCCTCGGCGGTGGGCTCGCCGATCAGGAGGTTGTAGTTCTTGCGCAGAAAGGTCACGATCGCCGCATCGAGCTCGTCGCCCCCCACCCGGATCGAGGTGTCGGCGACGGAGCCGGACAGCGCGATGACCGCGATCTCGGTCGTCCCGCCCCCGACATCGATGACCATGTTGCCGGTGGGGGTCTCGACAGGGAGCCCCACCCCGATGGCCGCGGCCATCGGTTCGGAGACCATGTACACCTCCTTGGCGCCGGCCGCGTGCGCGCTCGACCGGACCGCGCGCCGCTCCAGCTCGGTGATCCCCGATGGGACCCCGACGACGATCAACGGCCGGATCTTGAAGAAGCGGCTGGCGGTGACCGTCTTGAGGAAGTAGCGCAGCATGATCTCGGTGACGTCGACATCCGCGATCACGCCATCCTTGAGGGGGCGAACCGCCTCGATCCCGCTCGGCGTGCGACCCAGCATCCGCTTGGCTTCGAGCCCGATCCCCTTGATGCGCCCGGTGTCCTTCTCCACTGCGACGACCGACGGCTCGTTGAGGACGATCCCCTCGCCCTCGACGTACACGAGCGTGTTCGCGGTACCGAGATCGACCCCGATCTTGTTGATCGGCAGGAAGCTGCCGCGCAAGGACCACTTAGGCATTCGCTGGTCGCTGGTTCGGTTGTTCGAGGGTCGCAGACGCACTGGGGGGCATCGGGCCCCGGATCGACCGGCCGTCCCTCTTCATCACCCCTCCTCTTCCCTCACCCGGCTTCGCAAGACGCGTGCACCGGGCGTCCGCGGCCGTGCCTCGACCCGGAAAGCGGCGCCGCCCGCCACGCTTCGGGACGGATGGGCGGGAATCGCGCAGGCCCGAGCGAGGTCGGGCGGACGGATCTCGGCGGCCCCGAAACGCAGAACGCCCCAATGTAAGTGCAGTCTACAACTCAGGAAAGGAGGTTCCGACCCCTCCCGAGCGGGGGGATCCGGAGGCCCCGTCAGCGGCCCGCCAGCGGTTCGCGGGCGGGCTCCGGCGCGCTCCTCATGCGCCGGGCAGCACCTCCGCGAGGGGGGTGTAGTCGAGCTCGAAGGCCTCGGCCACGGCGCGGTACGTCACCTGTCCGCGCACCGCGTTGATTCCGAGCGCGAGCGGGGGGGTCACGCGGCACGCGGCCTCCCAGCCATGTTGGGCGAGCTTGAGCACGTAGGAGAAGGTGGCGTTGGTGAGCGCGAGGGTCGAGGTGCGCGGCACGGCGCCGGGCATGTTGGCCACGCAGTAGTGGATGACGCCGTGCACCGTATAGGTGGGGTTCTGGTGCGTGGTGGGACGAGCCGACTCCACACACCCGCCCTGGTCGACCGCCACATCCACGATCACCGAGCCGTCCTTCATGTGGACGAGGTCGTCCTCGAGGACCAGCTTCGGGGCCTTGCCGCCCGTCACCAGCACGGCTCCCACGAGGACATCGGCCCTCCGGATCTGCTCGAGGATGGTGTGACGGTTGGAGTACAGCGTGTCCACGTTCGCCGGCATGACCTCGGACAGATAGCGCAAGCGTGGCAGGCTCACGTCGAGGATCGTCACGTGCGCGCCGAACCCGGCCGCGATGGTGGCGGCGTTCGTGCCCACGACACCGCCGCCCAGGATCACGACCTCCGCCGGCAGCACACCCGGCACCCCGCCGAGCAGGATGCCGTAGCCTCCGGCGTTCCGCTCCAGGTACTTCGCCCCCTCCTGGACCGCCATGCGGCCCGCCACCTCGGACATCGGGGTGAGGAGCGGCAGCTCGCCGCTCGGGAGCTCCACGGTCTCGTAGGCGATCGCCACGATCCCCCGGTCGAGCACCTCTCGCGTGAGTCGCTCGTCGGCCGCGAAGTGGAAGTACGTGAATACCACCTGATCGGGCCGCATGCAGGCGTATTCGCGCTCGATCGGTTCCTTCACCTTGACGATCATCTCCGATCGACCCCAGACGTCGTCGGCCGACTCGACGATCTCGGCCCCGACGGCGGCGTACGCGTCGTCCGGGAACCCGCTGCCATCGCCGGCCGCACGCTCGATCAGGACCTGGTGGCCGCGTCGCACGAGCGCCTCGGCCCCCGCCGGCACGAGCGCCACCCGGTTCTCGTCCGCCTTGATCTCCCTGGGGACTCCAACGACCATCGGGCTTCTCCTGTGTCTCCGATTCGGGTGTGAGAAGGCGGCCGCGGCGAGGCCTGCGTCGCCGCCGGCTCCCCCTCAGGTCGGGGTCAGCTCGAGGATCGCGGCCCGATCCGGATCGAACAGGCGGGCCGCCGTCCCGGTCCGCTCCCGATCGACCGCGTCGATGTCCATCGCCACCTCGTCGACGGTGCGGTAGGGCTGATCGAAGAGGGCCGTTCCGGCCAGGCGGTGCATGCGGCTGGACGGCGACTCGAGCGACATGAGGATCTGACCCTTGAGCTGCGCGCGGGTGTCGGCCAGCTCGTCGTCACGGAGCCCCTCGTGGGCGAGCGAGGCGAGCTCTTGAATCAGGATCTCGCGGGCCTGCTCCGCCGTCTCGGGCCGGGTGCCCGCGTACGCCCCCACGTGCCCGGCCGCCGCGAAGAAACAATGGAAGCTGTACACGCTGTACGCGAGCCCCAGCTCTTCCCGGATGCGCTGGAACAGACGCGAGCTCATCCCGCCACCCAGCGCCGTCGACGTCGCCACGACCGCATGGCGCAGGGGGTCACGATACGGCACGGTCAGGGAGCCCGCGATCAGGTGGGTCTGTCGACCCCCCGGGCGCCGCACCCGCCGGCTGCCAGTCAGGCCTTCGGGGGCCGGCGAGGCGAGCGGGGCCACCCCCCGGCGATCGCCCGGCAGGTGCCGGGCGAGAAGCTCGAGCAGGCGCTCGTGCTCGACGGCACCGGCAGCCGACACCACGAGCCGCCCGGGACGGTAGGCCGTGTCGTGCACCCGGCGGAGCGATTCGAGCGACAGGGAGCCTACCGTCTCGGCCGTGCCCGCGATGGGCTCGCCGTATGGATGACCACCGTATAGGAAGGCGGCCTGGAGCTCGAAGGCCACCTCCTCCGGCGCGTCGTCGAGCGCGGCGATCTCCTCGAGCACGACCTCGCGCTCGAGCTCGAGATCGGTGGCGCGCAGGAGGGGGTCGAAGGCGAGATCGGCGAGTATGTCCACCGCGAGCTCGAGGTGCTCGCCCGGGACCCTCGCCTGGAACGCGGTCGCCTCGTGGGTCGTGTAGGCGTCGAGCGTCCCGCCGACCCTCTCGATCTCCCAGGCCAGCTCCCGGGCCGAACGTCGCCCGGTGCCCTTGAACACCATGTGTTCGAGCAGGTGGGAGACGCCGCCGAGCTCGTCGGGCTCGTGCACGCGGCCCTGCCGGATCCAGAATCCGAGCGCCACCGAGCGCACGGAGTCCATGCGCTCGGAGAGCACGGTGGGGCCTCCCGCCTGGACGGTCCGGAACGCGTGCTCGTCCAGCCGCTCTGCGGAGGCGACCGTCAGCAGACGGCCACCCCCGCCGGCGCACGCACCGGGCCCCTCCGCATCAGACGCCTTCCTTCATGGCAGCGCGGCGCGACAGCTTGAGGCGACCGCGCTCATCGACCGCGAGCAGCTTGACCATGACCTCGTCGCCGGGCTTCACCACGTCCTCGGTCTGCTCGGTGCGACCCTCCTCGAGCTCGGAGATGTGGCACAAGCCCTCGACGCCGGGGATGATCTCGACGAACGCTCCGAAGTTGGTGGTGTTCTTCACCACGCCCCGGTAGATGCGCCCGACCTCCGGTTCCTGGACGATGGCCTCGATCATCTCGCGGGCCCGGTCGCCCCCCTCCCCCGACACGGAAGAGATCGTCACGCTGCCGTCGTCCTCGATGTTGATCTGGGCTCCGCTCTCGTCCTGGATCATCCGGATGGTCTTGCCCTTGGGCCCGATCACCTCGCCGATCTTCTCGGGGTTGATGTGGATCGTCATGATCCGCGGGGCGTGCGGCGACATCTCGGCCCGCGGCCGGTCCAGGGCCCCGGCCATGACCCCGAGGATTTCGAGTCTCGCCTCCCGGGCCCGCTCGAGCGCCTCGCGCAGCGTCTCGGTGGCCAGCCCCGAGGCCTTGATGTCCATCTGCACGGCCGTGATCCCCCGCTCCGTGCCGGCCACCTTGAAGTCCATGTCGCCGAGCGCGTCCTCGACCCCGAGGATGTCGGTGAGGATCGTCACCCGATCGCCCTCCTTGATGAGTCCCATGGCGATCCCCGCACAGGCCGCCCGCATGGGTACGCCCGCATCCATCAGCGACAGCGATCCACCGCACACCGAGGCCATCGAGCTCGAGCCGTTCGACTCGAGGATGTCGGATACCACGCGGATCGTGTACGGGAACTCCTCGTACGGTGGCAGCAGGGCCTGGAGCGCCTTCTCGGCCAGCATCCCGTGACCCGTCTCGCGCCGGCTGGTGCCGCGGAACATGCGCACCTCGCCCGTCGCGAAGCCCGGGAAGTTGTAGTGGAGCATGAAAGACTTCGAGGTCTCTTCGCGCACGTCGATGGAGTCGATGCGCTGCTCGTCGCTCACGGTTCCGAGCGTGGTCACCGCGAGCGCCTGTGTCTGCCCGCGGGTGAACAGGGCCGACCCGTGCGCGCGGGGCAGGACTCCGGCCTCGCACATGATGCCGCGAATGTCGTTCGGCCCACGCCCGTCGATGCGGACACCGTCCTCGAGGATCCGCTGCCGCATCACCTTCTTCTCCACCGAGCGCAGGACGCTCCCCACGTCCGCGATGTCGTCCGGGAACTCTTCACCGAGATCCCCGGTGATCTCCTCCCGGAGATCACTGAGCGCCTGACCACGGGCAGTCTTGTCGGCGATCCGCAGGGCTTCCCCGACCCTCGCCGTGGCGGCGGCCGTGACCCGTTCGCTGAGCGCCTGATCGGGGCCGACGGGCTCGTAGGAGAACTTCTCGGGAGCACCCGCCATGGAGACCAGCTCCCGCTGAAGGTCGATCAGCTCGCCGATGGCCTTTTGCCCCACCGACAGCCCTTCGAGGAACTCGTCCTCGGAGATCTCCAGACAGGCCCCTTCGACCATGACGATCGAATCGGCGGTGCCGGCCACCACCAGCTCGAGATCGCACATCTCGAGATCCTGGAAGGTCGGGTTGATGAGCCACCCGCCGTCCTTGCGTCCCACCCGCACCCCGGCGATCGGCCCGGCCCACGGGATCGGCGACAGGCTGAGTGCAGCGGAGGCACCCAGCATCCCGACCACGTCGGCATCGTTCTCCTGGTCGGCCGATACGATGAAGCAGGCGACCTGCGTCTCGTTCTTGTAGTCGTCGGGGAACAGCGGCCGGAGCGGCCGGTCGATCTGGCGCGCGGAGACGATTTCCTTGTCGCCGGGGCGCCCCTCGCGCTTGATGAACCCGCCGGGGAATTTCCCGGCCGCGTAACTCTTCTCGCGGTATTCGACCGTGAGCGGAAAGAACGGCAGGTGGGTCGGCTTGCGCTCGGCCGTGGCGGCCACCACGACCCCCGTCTCGCCGAACTGCACGTACACGGCCCCATCGGCCTGTCGTGCCATGCGGCCCGTCTCGATGATGAGCGGGCGTCCGTGGAATTCGCGTTCGATCCTGTGAATCATGTTCGTCGTCTGCTTTCTGGCTCTTGATGCGTCCGTTGGCTGGTTTCCGTCGTTCAGCTACGACCGGCTTGCATGGCGGCGCCGTCCATTCCCCGGCACGCGCCGGGGGACGGGTCCGCCGTCAGCGCGCAGACGGACCGAACGCCCTGCATCGGGTCCGCGACGCCGAATGCTCGGCGGACGCGGCGGCCCGTGCGGGGCGTGGAGACGGTCGGGGTTGCGGCGCTGCGACGAGAGGCGGGGGGTGCCGTGGGGCGGGAGACCGTTGGCGCGGGTCGACGCCTCAATGGCGGAGTCCGAGCTCCTCGATGACCCAGCGGTACCGATCGAGATCCGTACGGCGGAGGTAGTTGAGCAACCTGCGCCGACGGCCGACCATCTTGAGCAGACCCCTTCGACCATGGTGGTCTCGGGGATGCGCGCGGAAATGGTCGGTCAGCTCCTCGATGCGCGCCGTCAGGAGCGCGATCTGCACCGAGGCGGACCCCTGGTCGTTCTCGTTGCGCGAGAACTTCCCGATCGTGTCCTGTTTCGTGACCTTGTCCACGTCTTCTTCGATCCCGGATCATCCCCGGCGGGTCCCTGTGGACCACCGCCGAGCTCATGCAAGCGATTCGTGTACAAGTTTGAGATTATAGGTTTTTCGCCGCGTCGTGTAAAGACCGTCCTTCCCCGAGGCGCGCGAAGAAACGGATCGCCACGGCCCGGTCCTCCCGCATCTGGGCGATGAGCTCCGACACGGCCCGGAACGGACGCACGTCGCGCAGCCTCCTGAGCGGTTCCACCACGACGCGCTCGCCGTAGATGTCGCGCTCGAAGTCCAGCAGGTAGAGCTCGATCGTCGGCGGCGAGCCCGCGAACGTGGGTCGAGGTCCGAGGTGGAGGAGGCCGTGCAGGAGCTCGGACGCCACGCAGGCCCGCACCGCGTAGATCCCCTCGGCCGGGAGGAGCTTCTCGGGCGGAGGCGGCGTGAGGTTCGCGGTCGGGAAGCCCAGCGTGCGGCCGCGCCCCATTCCGTGCATCACGGTGCCACCGAACGAGTACGGGCGCCCGAGCAGCCGGGCGGCCTCCGCCATGTCCCCCGCCCGGAGCGCCTCCCGGATCCGCGTGGAGGAGATCACCCGTCCCGCCGATTCGATCCCGGCGACCACGTCGACGTCGAATCCGTGCTCGTCCCCCAGCCGCCGGAGCACATCGACATCGCCGGTGCGCCCCCGCCCGAAGCCGTGGTCGTGGCCGATCACCAGCTCGCTCGCGCGCAGGCGACGGACGAGGACCTCGCGCACGAACTCCTCCGGCGTGTAGCGCGAAAACACGTGCGTGAAGGCGACGAACGCCACGTAGTCGAGGCCGAACTGGGCGAGGATCTCCTTCTTCTCGTTGGGCAGCGTGAGGAGCGGGGGCGCATCGTCGGGCCGCACGACCCGGAGCGGGTGCCGATCGAACGTGAGCAGCACGGCGTGCCGGCCTCGCACCTGCGCCCGTCGCTCGATCTCGTGCAGGATGGCCTGGTGACCCAGGTGCACCCCGTCGAATGTCCCCACCGTGACCACCGTGCCCTGCACGGTCGGGGGCAGACCGCTTCCGGGGCTCACGTGGCGAATACCTTCCGCGGGCGGAGCTCCTCGCCGTGGCGCTCGGCTACGGCCACCAGGGCCCCATCCGCGAGCAGCGCGACGGCTGCCGGACCATCCAGGCCGAGTGGCCCCGTGTCCTCCTCGGTAGGACTCTCGATCGCGCCGGCCGACACGGCGCGTCCGTGGCGGATGTCGCCGACCTCGGGCGGGTCGAGACGCCGGCGCGGGAGCCACCCGAGCGCCTCGGCGGGCGAGCGCCAGCCCGCGGCCGTGGCGGGCCCGGGCGGGCCGACGCGCTCGGGCGGGAGGGCGCCGGCCACCGGGAAGGGGCCGATCCGTGTGCGTCGAAGCTCGCTCAGGTGCGCTCCGCACCCGAGGTCCCGACCGATGTCGCGCGCCAGCGAGCGCACGTACGTGCCGGTCGACACCGTGGCGGTGAAGCCCACCAGGGGCGGCTCGAAGCGCTCGAGTGACAACCCGTGGACCGTGATGGGGATGGGTGCGAGCTCGAGCCGCGCCCCGCGACGGGCTTCCGCGTGCGCGCGGCGGCCACCGACCCGCTTGGCCGAGTATCGGGGCGGGAGTTGGGTGCCTTCGCCGCTGCGGACGGCGAGCGCGCGCCGCACCTCCCCCTCCGACAGGTCGCGCCACGCCTCGTTCTCGGCCACCGGGGTGCCGGTCCGGTCCTCGGTGTCCGTCTCGATCCCCAAGCGCATGGTGGCCGTGTAGCGTTTCGGCAGGATGTGGAAGTACTGGGTGGCGCGCGTGAACGGTCCAACGAGCAGGAGGAGGAGCCCGGTCGCGAACGGGTCCAGGGTCCCCGTGTGCCCGATGCGGCGGATCCCCAGCCGGGAACGCGCCTCCAGGACCGCCTCGTGCGAGGTCATGCCCGGGGGCTTGTCCACGAGCAGCATTCCCGTGGGATCAGGCGTCGCCGTCAGGGCCATCCTCCCGGGTCTCCCGAAGCAGCTCCTCGATACGGCGCGCCCGCTCGAAGGTATCGTCGATCTCGAAGCGGAACTCGGGGATCTTGCGCAGGTGGAGCGTGCGACCGAGCTCGCGTCGGATAAAGCCGGCCGCGTGGTCCAGGCCCACGAGCGCCTCCTCCGGCGACCCGCCCAGGTCGTTGCGGATGTACGCGGTGGCGTAGGACAGGTCGCCGGACACCCGCACCTCGGTGATCGTCACGTCCGTGAGCCGAGGGTCCTTGAGCTCGGTGAGGAGGAGACGCGCGAGCTCGCGGCGGAAGAGCTCGTTCAGCCGCTCGGTGCGATGACCGGCGCTCATCCGCGCCCCGTGCGGTCGACACCGGGACGAGGCGAGCCGGCGCTCAGAAGTAGGCCGATTCCGATTCGACGACCTGGGCCCGAGGATCGGCGCGCACCAGCGCATCGAGCTTCGAGAGGACGGACTCGGCGTGACGCCGGTCCGAGGACGCCACGGCGGCGGTGATCTCCGCCAGCGCGTGCCGGTCCTGGAGATCCGTCTCGGCCGCCGACACCCGGAAGCGGGAGATCATCCGATCGCGCAGCCCGCGTACCACCGACCGCTTCTCCTTCAGCGAGCGACAGCCGGGCAAATGCAGCACCCACCGATGGACGCCGACCACGGCCATGACGAACACCGGGGATCAGCCGGCGGGCTCCTTCGCGAGCTTGCGGGCGACCTCCTCGATCTCGAAGCACTCGATCACATCGCCCGTCTTGATATCGTTGTAGCCCTCGATCGAGATCCCGCATTCGTACCCTTCCCGCACCTCGCGCACGTCGTCCTTGAAGCGCTTGAGGCTGGCGATCCGGCCCTGGTAGATCTGCATGTGATCGCGCAGCAGACGCACCGGCAGGTTGCGCCGCATCGTGCCGCTGGTCACGAAGCAGCCCGCCACGGTGCCCACCTTGGGCACGCGGAACAGCTCGCGGACCTCGGCGCTCCCGACCGTCACCTCCCGCTCCTCCGGGGCGAGGAGCCCCTCGAGGGCCAGCCGGATCTCCTCGACGGCCTCGTAGATCACGTTGTAGATGCGGATCTCGACGCCCTCGCGCTCGGCGGTCGCGGTCGCCCCGGCATCGGGACGCACGTGGAAGCCCACGATGAGCGCATCGGACGTGCTGGCCAGCAGGACGTCGGACTCGTTGATGCCGCCGACCCCGCGGTGGATGACCTCCACGGCGACCTCGTCCGTGCTCAGCCGCTCGACGGAGTCGGAGAGCGCCTGAACGGAGCCATCCATGTCGCCCTTCATCACGACGTTGAGCCGCACCTGCTCGCCGGCCTGCACGGCCTCGAACACGTCCTCGAGGCGCGACCCGCCTCCGGCGCGCCGACGCATGTCCTTCTCGCGCTCGAGCTGCTGCCGGCGAGTGACGATCTCGCGGACGCGATCCGGCTCGAGCACGATGAGCGTATCGCCCGCCTGCGGCACGCCTTCGAGCCCCAGCACCCTGACCGGGATCCCGGGGCCGGCCGTGTCCACCGCGTTCCCGCGCTCGTCGAGCAGGGCACGCACCCGTCCGCCGTACAGGCCGACGACGAAGTCGTCCCCGACCTCGAGCGTGCCACTCTGGACGAGGACCGTGGCCACCGGCCCCATGCCGCGATCGAGCTGTGCCTCCACCACCGTGCCGCGGGCTTCGCGGTCCGGATTGGCCTTCACTTCGAGGAGCTCGGCCTGCAGGAGCACCTTCTCGAGCAGGTCATCGATCCCCTCGCCGGTCTTGGCGGACACATCGGCAGACAGTACCTCGCCACCGAAGTCCTCGAGCACGACGTCGTGCCCGGCCAGCTCCGACTTCACTCGCTGCACGTCCGCGGTCGGCAGATCGATCTTGTTGACCGCCACCACGATCGGCACGCCGGCGTTCTTGGCGTGGCTGATCGCCTCGATCGTTTGCGGCATCACCGAGTCGTCCGCCGCCACCACGAGGATCACGATGTCGGTGAGGTCCGCGCCGCGGGCACGCATCGCCGTGAACGCCTCGTGACCGGGCGTGTCGAGGAAGGTGATCGTCTTCCCCCCATGCAGGTCGACGTGGTAGGCGCCAATGTGCTGCGTGATGCCGCCGGCCTCGCCGGCGATCACGTTCGCGCTCCGGATGTGGTCGAGGAGGGACGTCTTCCCATGGTCGACGTGCCCCATCACGGTCACCACGGGCGGACGCGGCTTGAGCCTGCCCTCGTCCTCGGCCTCGTCCGGCTCTTCCGCCAGATCCGCCTCGAACGCCTCCTCTCGGATGGCGTTGAAGCCCGCCTCCTCGCACACGAGCTCGATCTGGTCGAAGTCCAGACGCTGGTTGATGGTGACCATCAGCCCGAGGTTCTTGAACGCGGACGTGATGATCTCCTGGGCGGACACGCCGACGAGATCGGCGAGCTCGGCGACGGTGAGGAACTCGTTGACACGTACCGTCTTGCGCTCCTCCTCGCGCTCCTGCTCCACCTTCTCGCGTTCCTCCTCGCGATCCCGTGTCGGCGTGTCCCGGCGGCGTTTGCGCGGTCCGGGCCCGCCGAGCTGGGCGAGCGTCTTCTTGACGTTCTCCTGGACGGCGTCGCGGTCCACGCGCCGGCGCTTGCGCCGCTCGCCCCTCGGCGCCTTGCGGCGACCGTCGACCGTGTAGCCCTCGGCCGAGATCCGCACCGTCCCGCCGGGGGCGGCGGACGCCGTGGGCTCGGAGGCGGACGGCATGTCCCGCCGTACCGGCTTCGGACGACGCTTCTTCCGCTTCGACGGGGGCCCCTCCTCGACCTCCACCTCCTCGACCTCGGCGGAGTCCTCCTCCTCGACCGCTTCCTCCTCCTCCTCTTCCTCCCCGGCCGCCGCTTCCTCGACGACCATCTCGGGCTCGCCGACATCCTCCTCGACGGCCGCGCCGACGGTCTCCTCCTCGGGGATTGTCCCGACCTCCGGAAGCGTCTCCTCCTCGAGCGATTCGACGGTGGTGGCCTGTTCGACTTCCGCCGCCCCGATGTCGGTGTCCGCCGCGATCGGCTCGAACTCCTCGTCGGCCGGTTCCTCGACCTCGGCCCCGGCCTCTTCCGTCTCGGGCGGAGCCCCGCTCCCGGCGGAGGCGTCGATCTGGGCAGGTGCCTTCCGTCGACGGCGGCGGCGTCTCGGCGAGCGGGTGGCGGTCGCCGCCTTGGCCGCATCGCCACGCCGCTCGCGCTCGAGTCGCGCGTGCAGACGGGCCACCGAGCCCGCATCCACGGTGGACATGTGGCTCCGCACGAGCACATCCATGTCGCGCAGCATCTGGATGAGCTGGCTGGTCTCGACGCCCAGCTCCTCCGCGACTTCGTATACCCGCAGCTTCGTCAAGTACTACCTCCCGAGTTCTTCCGCGCGCTCGTCTCCGGCCCGCCGCTCCGCGGGCCCGCGGTGACCGCGGCGATGCGGTCGCCCAGGTCGCGGTCGGTGATTCCGACCAGGGCGGCGACGGGCCGGCCGATCGCCCGACCCAGTGTCTCGCGCGTCCCCACACGGACGATCGGTGCCGAGCGTCCCGCGTCGCCGGCCCGGCCCGCGGCGTTCGGCGAGGCGTCCCGCGCGATCACGAGGACGCGCAGACGGCCTCTTCCGTCCGCGGCCCTCACGGCATCCGCGCCCACCGCGACCCGTCCGGCACGACAGGCGATGCCTATCAGTCCGAGCGCCGCGCGCTCGCCGTCCGGCGCGTCCTCGGCTACGTGTCCTCCGCGCCGGTAGACGCGTCGCCCACCGCATCCGGCCCGGTCTCGTCCGCTCCCACCTTCGCGGTGACGGCCTCGTCCTCGGGTGGGGAGGCACCCGACTCGTCCGCATCATCCGACTCGTCCGCGTCCGCCGAAGTCCCATCGGCAGGGGGCTCGGCCGCCGCCTCGGCTCCGTCCGTCCCGTCGCCCGCCTCGGACTCTGCGGCGGCGGCCTCCGTGCTGCTCCCCTCGCCGATTTCCTCGACGACCGTGAGCTCGTCGATGAGCGCCTCGAGGCGGTCGGCCTCCTCGGCCCCGATCCCCGGGACCTGGAGGAAATCCGACCGGTCCATGTCGAGCACGCCGTAGAACGTGCTGATGCCGGCCGCCTCCAGCGCGGCCAGCGTCGCGGGCGCGATGCCCTCGAGCTCGGCGAGCGGAAAGTCCGACATCTCGTACTCGTCGCCGCCCCCGAACAGTCCGGACTGCGCGCCGCGCTCCAGCCAGTCACGGCTGGAGTACAGGTCGATCTGCCAGCCGATAAGCTGCGACGCGAGACGGACGTTCTGCCCGTTCCGGCCGATGGCGAGGGACAGCTGGTCCTCGTCCACGATCGCCGTGATCACGTGCGCGGTCGCATCCGAGATCACCTTCGCGACGCGCGCCGGCGCCAGCGCCCGGCGCGCGAACACCTCCGGATCGGGGTGCCACGGCACGATGTCGATGCGCTCCCCGGAGAGCTCCGACACGACGGCCTGCACCCGTGATCCCTTGAGGCCCACGCAGGCGCCGACCGGATCGACGGACTCGTCCCGCGAGGACACCGCGATCTTCGTCCGCCCGCCCGCCTCCCGCACGATCTCCTTGATCTCCACGATACCCTGGTAGATCTCGGGCACCTCGATCGCGAACAGAGAGGCCACGAACTGAGGATCTCCCCTCGAGAGGATGAGCCTCGGCCCCCGCGGCGTCTCCTCGAGGACCTTGAGCACGGCGCGGATGGGGTCGCCCTGCCGAAACCGCTCGCGGGGGTTCTGCTCCCTCCACGGGATGATCGCCTCGGCCTCGCGGGCGCGGTTCAGCATGACGACGATCTTGCCGCGCTCGATCGCCTGGACCTCGCCCGACACCAGGTCCCCCACGCGATCGTGGAACTCCTCGCGGATCTTCTCGCGCTCACCCTCGCGCACCCGCTGGATGATCCGCTGCTTGGCGGCCATCACGGCGCTGCGCCCGAAGTCGCGGAACGAGACGGGGATCTCCATCAGATCGCCGACCTCGAAGTCCGGATCGTCCCACCGCGCCTGCTCGAGCGTCACCTGACGGGCGGCGTCCTCCACATCCTCCACGACCTCCTTGAGGACGGTGATGGAGATGTCGCCGTCGTCCTCGAACTCGATCTCCGCCTCGACGGGGCCTCCGAACCGGCGCGCGAGCGCCGCGTGGATCCCTTCGCGGATGAGGTCGTGCAACTCGTCTTCGGACAACGACTTGTTCGCCGCCATCATACGGAATGCTTCAACGACCGGAATCTGATCGCTCATCTCATCTCGCCCACCGAAGGACCGGGCGCTAGGAGCCCGTGTCCCAGGAATACACGAGACGCGCGCCCGCCACCGACTCGAGCGGGATCTCCACCCGCGCGCCGTCGATCTCCAGGGCGATCGTCTCACTGTCGCCTTCCACCAGACCCAGCAGCGTTCCGTCGAGCTCGCGGGAGCGCCCCGCCAGCGGGCCGTACCCCCGCACGCGCACGCGCTGGCCCGAGAAACGCACGAAATCCCTCGCCTTCGTCAGAGGGCGCTCGACGCCCGGCGACGAGACCTCGAGGATCCAGTCCTGCTCGTCTCCTCCCTCCGATTCCAATGCCTCCCGGACCGAGCGCGACACACGCGCGCAGTCCTCGACGCTCACGCCGGACCGTCCCGGCGTCGAATCCGGGCGGTCGATCCGGATGCGGATCAGCGGCCGGCGACGTCCCCCGCTCCGCTCCAGCGTCACCACTTCGAACCCCAGCGCTTCGACGGTCTCCTCGATGCGCGCGGCGTCCAGCGTTCCACCTCCGAAGGGTCGGGCCACGGGCCCTGACCACAACAAAAAAGTGGGGTCGATACAGCTTCCCCACTCCAGTCAAGAAGTTTCCGATCGCCCGCCGCCCCGCGGCGAGCATCTGTAAACCACCACGTCGGATTATACGCCCCGGGCCCCCTCCCTGCAACCGCGGTGGGGCCCCGGGCTCACCCCTTCCGGATCCCGATAAACGCCGCCATGCGGCCCGCTTGCCCGCCGGTTCCGCGATGGGAATGGAGCTCCGCGGATCCGCAGCGCGTGCAGTGCGTGGAGACCGTGACGGCGACGACGCCCGCCGCGAGGGCCTGATCGACGAGAAGCCCCCTCAGGTCGAGCCGCTCCCGCTCCCCCGGGGCGCCCAGGGCCCGGAGCACCGGTGCGTCCACCTCGTAGCACGCCCCGCAGATGGCCGGTCCGAGGTGGACCGAGATCCCGGTCGGATCGGCTCCCGCCGCTCGCATCGACTCGAGGGCACGCGTCAGGACTCCGGCCGCCACGCCTCGCCACCCCGCATGCGCGAGCCCCACGACCCGTCGGGCCGCGTCGAGCATATAGACGGGCACGCAGTCCGCGGCCGTCGAGACGAGGAGGATCCCGGATCCCGACGTCACCAGGCCGTCCACACGTCCGGCGAGCCGGACCACCGGTCGCCCGTCCGGGCCCGGGAGCCGGGGCGCACGGATGCGCCGCACGTCGGTGCCGTGCACCTGCCGGGGCACGGCTACCGCGGTGAACCCGAGCCCCCCGGCCAGATCCGCGTACACCGTCCGGAGCATGTCGTCGTCCCTGGCCGACACGCCGAAATCGCCGGCCGGCGCCGTGGTGATCCCGAGCACCAGCCCCGGAACGCTCCGCTCGCGGTCGCGCAGCCGCAGGTAGAGTCCCTCCGGGACCTCCTCGACCTCCCGGCCGGCGAGTCGATCCGCGCCGATCACCGCCCCAGGCGGAGAGCCCGGAGAGCCCGTGGTCACGCCCCTTGCTCCCCGTCGCGCGCCACGCGCTCGATGCCGGCCCCGAGGCCTCGCAGGCGCTCGTCGATGCGCTCGTACCCCCGCTCGATCTGGCGGATGTTGTAGATCCGGCTCTCGCCTTCGGCAGCGAGGGCCGCGATCAGCATCGCCATCCCGGCACGGATGTCGGGACTCTCGAGCCGTCGGCCGACGAGCCGCGTGGGGCCCACCACCACGGCCCGGTGCGGATCGCACAGCACGATGCGCGCGCCCATGGCGACCACCTTGTCTACGAAGAACATGCGCGACTCGAACATCTTTTCGTGGATGAGGACGGTCCCCCGGCAGCGCGTCGCCGCCACGAGCGCGATGCTGATCAGGTCGGCCGGGAACGCGGGCCACGGGCCGTCATCGATCTTCGGAATCTGTCCACCCACGTCGGGTCGGATCTCGAGATCCCCGTCCCCGCGTATCACCAGGGTGTCGTCGCGCCACTCGAATTCGAGGCCCAGCCGCTCGAACCCGACCCGCAGCGGGTCGAAGTGGGTCCGGTCGACACCGGCGACCCGGAGCCGCGAGCCGGTCGCCGCAGCCAGCCCGATCACGCTCCCGACCTCGATGTGGTCCGGGCCGATCCGGAACGTCCCGCCCCCCAGCTCCTCCACCCCCTCGATCTCCAGCCGGTGCGTCCCCACCCCGTCGATCCGCGCGCCGAGACCGGCGAGGAAGCGGCACAGATCCACGACGTGCGGTTCGCTGGCCGCGTTGCGCAGCACCGTCGTCCCCGGGGTGGTCACCGCGGCCATGATGGCGTTCTCGGTGCCGGTGACCGAGGGTTCGTCGAGGAATACGTCGGCCCCCTTCAACCCGTCCGTTCGCACCAGGAAGCTGGACGGGCCGACCTCGACCACCGCTCCCAGCGCCCGCAGGGCGAGGAAATGGGTATCGAGCCGGCGACGCCCGATGAAGTCTCCGCCGGGGAGCGGGAGCTCGATCGTGCCGAAGC
The DNA here is from genome assembly GCA_964499635.1 of uncultured Gemmatimonadota bacterium. GTDB lineage: Bacteria > Gemmatimonadota > Gemmatimonadetes > Palauibacterales > Palauibacteraceae > Palauibacter. The sequence goes on from CAZCLY010000001.1 coordinate 167,126, forward strand.
GCGACAGCATGGGGCCCGCGAGGAGGACCGAGCCGCGAATGCGGCCCGCCAGCCCGGGGTCGAGGCGCGCTCGCTCGCTCATCGCACCCGAGCACAGCTCGACGACGCCGGGCCCCTTCCGCGTCACGCGGACCCCGAGGTCTTCGAGGATCGCCAGCAGGGTCCGCACGTCCTGGATGTCGGGCACGTTCTCGATCCGCACCGTCTCGCGCGTGAGCACGGTGGCCGCGAGCACGGGGAGCGCGGCGTTCTTGTTTCCGGTCGGGGTGAACGTCCCGGAGAGCTCCGCGCCTCCTTCGATCCTGAAGTAGCTCATGACGCGGCGTCTCCTCGCAGGCGTGACCGCGCCCCGGATCGCGAACCGCGGTGTCGGCGGAAAGCCGGCGCCGCCCGATGCGCGGGACGGCCGGAAAGTAGTCCGCCCTCCCCGGCGGGCAACCCGACGTTGAGCGCGTTTCTTGCCATACCTATACTCTAGCGGGGCGGCGGACGGTGCGTGCGGGCGATTCGACCCGGCGACGCTGGTCGCGGCGGGCGGATCCGAAGGCGAAACGGAGCGGAGGATTGGACACCTACCAGACGATGATCGTCATCGGGATGGCGCTGTGGATCGCCGTGGCCATCGCGATCTTCGCCGGTGTGGTGTACGGCATCGCCGCCCTGCGGCAGCTGCGGGCACCGCTCCGCGAGGCGGCCCGCGAGGCCGGCGAGCTCAAGACGGAGCTCCTCCCCCTCGTGGGACGCCTCGAGCGGACGAGCGCGCTCGTCGAGGGCTGGGTGCGGGAGTTCGAGGGCGACGTCGAGGAAGTGCGCGGGGCGATTCGGAACGCGGGCGAATCCACCGAGCGCATGATCGCGCTCGTCGAGGAGCGGGTGGCCGACGCGGCCGCGCTGCTCGAGGTGGTGCAGGAGGAGGCGGAGGACACCTTCCTGTCCACGGCCTCGCTGCTACGGGGCCTGCGTGGCGGGCGGAGGAGCTCCACGGCGCGACGGCTCACGCGCGCCATCGGCCGGGTCGCCCGGGGCGGCTGAGCCCCGCCAGGCCTCCCCGCGTTCAGGCCGGCCTGAGGTCCGCGTAGGCCAGCAGGACCTTCTTCCGACCGACCTCGTCGAACTCGATGTCCGCCCGAGCGTCGCGTCCGGCCCCGCTCACCGCGAGCACTTCCCCCGCCCCGAAGCTCGGGTGAACGATGCGGGCTCCGGGGGACAGGTCCAGGGGCTCCTGCGAGTCCGCGTAGTCGTACCTCAGACCTCCCGCATCCCCACCAGGCATCCGGCTCCCGGCCGTTCCGCGGACGGACTCGCGGTGCCACGCGAACGACCGGCCTCCGGGTGCCGGCATCGATGCATCACGGCCCGCCCCACCACGCGGCGTTCCGGCCTCCCGACCGGGTCGCGGTCGCCCCCCCCGGGCGGCACGTACGCCGCCGCCCAGGTGGTGCTCGACGTGCTCGGGAGGCATCTCGTCGAGGAACGCGGAGGGCGGAGAGTGGCTCTCCATGCCGGCGCGCCAGCGGCGGTCGGCGAACGTGAGGCACAGCACGTCCATGGCGCGGGTCACCCCCACGTAGAACAGGCGGCGCTCCTCCTCGAGACCCCCCTCACCGTCGAGGGCGCGGGACAGCGGGAACAGCCCCTCCTCCAGTCCGGCCAGGAACACGAGCGGGAACTCGAGCCCCTTGGCGTTGTGGAGCGTCATCAGCGTGACGGAATCCGCGTCGAAGTCGGCCTCGTCGAGATCCGTACGCAGCGCCACGGACTGGAGGTAGAGCTCGAGGTCGCTCGCCTCCCCGGCCGCGTCGTCCGCCTCGTCGCGCTCGAACGCGGCCGCAGTGGCGAACAGTTCGCTCACGTTCTCGAGCCGATCGGCGCCGTCCTCCTCCTCGGCGAGTGCGGTGGCCAGCCCGAACGTCGATACGCAGCGCTCGAGCGCCTCCTTCGCCTCCAGCCCGGGGAGGGCGTCGCGCAGCATCGCGATGCCGGCCGCGAACTCGGAGAGCGCACGCACGGCCCCTCTCGAAAGACCGTCGATGGACGCGGCGCGGGCCGCCGTGTCGAGCAGCGACTCGCCCGCGCGAGCGGCGGCGCTCAGTCGCTCGAGGCTGACCTGCCCCACGCCCCGCCGGGGCCACGCGATCGCCCGCTGGAACGCCGCGTCGTCGGCCGCGTTCACCGTGAGTCTCAGATAGGCGAGCACGTCCTTGATCTCGCGTCGCTCGTAGAACGGCACGCCCCCGACGATCCGGTACCGGATGCCGGCCCGCCGGAAGGCCTCCTCGAAGGCGCGCGACTGAGCGTTGGTCCGATACAGGACGGCGACGTCGTCCAGGTCGTGGCGTCCACGCCGGCGCCCGATCTCATCGGCCACCCACGCCGCCTCGCGGCGCTCGTCGCCGCAGCGCACGACGCGCACCGGCTCGCCGAGCTCCCGATCCGTGCGCAGCCGCTTGGGCTTGCGGGCCACGTTGCACTGGATAACGGCGTTCGCGACCTCGAGGATCGCCGCCGTGGAGCGGTAGTTCTGCTCGAGCCGCACGACGTGTGCCCCGTCGAAGTCGCGCTCGAAATCGAGGATGTTGCGCACATCGGCCCCCCGCCACGCGTAGATCGACTGATCGTCGTCCCCCACCACGCACAGGTTGCGGTGGGCCGCGGCGAACGCCTTCACCATGCGGTACTGCGCGTGGTTCGTGTCCTGATATTCGTCCACCAGGACATGTACGAAGCGGTCGGCATAGCGCCGACCCACCTCCGCCGGTCCCTCCAGAAGCCGGACCGCCTCGAACAGCAGATCGTCGAAGTCGTACGCGTTCCGCCGGACGAGGAGCTTCTGATAGGCGGGATACACGTCCGCCACGACCCCGGAAAGCAGATCGTACGACGTGGTGGCGTATTCGGACGGGCCCACGAGGGCGTTCTTCGCAGTGGAGATCCGGTTCCGGAGCGCGCGCGGGGACCAGCGCTTCGGATCGTACCCGGCGCCGTCCATCACGTCCTTGAGGGCGCGGATCGAATCGTCCTCGTCGTAGATCGTGAACGAGCGGTCCCGAGTCGCATGCGCCGCCTCGCGCCTCAGGAGCCGGGCCGCGAGCGCATGGAACGTCCCGATCCACAGCCCCCGCGTCGAGCGTCCGATGAGCCGCTCGATGCGCTCGCGCATCTCGCCCGCCGCCTTGTTGGTGAACGTGACCGCGAGGATGCGCTCGATCGGTAGCCCACCCTCGATGAGTCGCGCCACGCGCGCGGTGAGCACGCGCGTCTTCCCCGATCCCGCACCGGCCAGCACGAGGAGCGGGCCCTCGGGGTGCTCGACCGCCTCGCGCTGCTCCGGGTTCAGGTCGAGCACGCTCATGCTTCCCGGGCTCGCCGGAGCTCCACGCGGAAGCTGGCCCCCCGCGCCGTATCCTCGAGCTGGATCGACCCGTCGTGCATGTCCTCGATGATGCGCCGCGTGAGCGACAGACCCACGCCCCAGCCCCTCTCCTTGGTGGTCACCCCGATGTCGAAGATCTTGTCGCGCAGATTCTGGGGCACGCCCGGCCCCGTGTCGCTCACACGGTACACCGACCGGCGTCCATTGGGACCCAGATAGGCGATCGTGATGCGTCCCCCGGTGGCGGCCATCGCGTCGACGGCGTTCTTGATGAGGTTCTCGAACGCCCATTCGAGCAGGGTGGCGTTTCCCTCCACCTCCGGCGCCTCGTCTCCGATCTCGACCGAGATGTCGATCGAGGACGCCGTGCGCAACGACGGCAGGCGGGCCTCGAAATAGCGCCGCAGCTGCTCGACGCTCTCGCGCAGCGACACCGGCTCGAGCTTCGGTTTCCGGCCGATGAGCTCGAAGCGACGCGACACCTTCTGCAATCGGCGGACGTCGTCCGCCATCTCGTCGATGAGGTCGGGCTCTCCCGGGTTCGCGGAGGGACGCTCGCGCGTCTCGAGCACCTCCAGCCACCCGACCAGGGAGCTGAGAGGTGTCCCCATCTGGTGCGCGGACTCGCGCGCCATCGCGGACCAGATCCGCTCCCGCTCGCTCCGGAACGAGGTGAAGATGAGCCACGCTCCGCCCCCCACGATGACCACGAGCGCCGTCGCGGTCAGCCACGGGATCCAGCGCAGGCGCCGCAGGAACGCCGGCTCGCCGAAGTGCGCCTCCAGGTCGAGCTCCGGATAGGAGACGTGCCCCCGGTCGCGGTCGAGCTCGCGCGCGTACTCGGCGATGCGCTCGAACTCCTCGGGAGTGTCGGGCCGGCCGTCCTCCCCCACGACCCGGGCCGGGAGGAACGCGAAGTTCTGCGGGACGCCGAGCGTGTCGGTGATCACCACCGGGATCCGCATGCGCTGGAGCTCCGCGAACAGCTGCGCCTGGGCATCGCCGACCATCCGCCGCTGCTCCTCCGGGTCGGTCGTGGCGGTGATCGCGTACATGAGCGCGTTGACGCGCTCGAACACCTCGGCGTCGCGGCGCACGAGGCGCTCCTGCTGCCGCATGAACACGAGGAAGGCGAGCAGCACCGCCGCGAACGCCACCGCGACGAGGAGCGTCGTGACGCGCCGGCTCACGACAGCGGCTCGAGGCGCTCGAACCCCACGTACGGGTGCAGGATCTCGGGAACCGCGATCCCGTCGCCGTCCCGGGCGCCAATCTCGAGGAGGGCGACGAGGAGCCGCGCGATCGCGAGCGCGCTCCCGTTCAGGGTGTGGACGAACTCGGGCTTCTCGCCGGCGGCGGGCCGGAACCGGATGTTCCCGCGCCGCGCCTGGTAGTCGGTGTAGCTCGAGCAGCTCGACACCTCGAGCCACTCATCCACCCCCGGCGCCCAGATCTCCAGGTCGTACGTGATCGCGTTGGCGAATCCCAGGTCACCGGCCGGCAGGAGCACCCGCCGGTACGGCACCTCGAGCAGCTCGAGGACGCGCTCGGCGTGGCGGGTGAGGAGCTCGAGCTCGGCCTCGGAGTCCTCCGGGCGGCACACGCGGACCAGCTCGACCTTGTCGAACTGGTGCACGCGCAGCAGCCCACGCGTGTCGCGTCCGGCCGCGCCCGCCTCGCGCCGGAAGCAGGGGGTGTGCGCGACGTATGCCAGCGGGAGCTCCGCGCCGTCGAGGATCTCGTCGCGGTGCAGGTTGGTGAGCGGCACTTCGGCGGTGGGGACGAGGAACAGGTCGTCCGGCTCCGTCCGATACGCGTCCTCCTCGAACTTGGGAATGTGACCCGTGGCGGTCATCGAGTCCCGCGACACGAGCAGCGGGGGCGCGATCTCGAGGTACTCGTGCTCGCGGGTGTGGAGGTCCAGCATGAACTGGATCAGCCCCCGGCTCAGCCGGGCCCCGGCCCCCACGAGGAGCGGAAATCCCGACCCGGCGATCTTCGCGCCGCGCTCGATGTCGAGCGCCGGCGCTCCTCCTCCCGGATAGAGCGCCCTCCCGTGCGTCGAAGCGCGTCCGCAGGCGGCCCCCAGCTCCCAGTGTGGCGGGACGTCCGTGTGCAGCGGATCCCCCCACTCCGCGATGATCTTCCCCTCCCCTTCCGCGCCTGGAGGGACCCGGTCGTCGGGGACGTTGGGGATCAGGAGCAGGGCGTCGCGGATGCGCCCTTCCGTGTCGCCCAGGGCGGCGTCCAGCGTCCGGATGCGCGCGGCCACTCCCTGCATGGCCGCGATCCGGTCGGCCGAGTCCTCGCCGCGCTGCTTCGCCTCCCCGATGGCGCGGGACGCGGTGTTGCGCTCGGCCTTGAGGGCTTCGACCTCCGCGATCAGCCGCCGGCGTTCCTCGTCGGCCTCCAGCACGTCCCCGACCAGGCGGTCGACACCGGGATCCCCGCGCCGGGCGAGCTTCTCGCGGATCGCATCGGGATCGGCCCGGAGGCTCCTCAGGTCGAGCACGCGGCCCCCTCGGCCGTGACCGGTCGGGCTCCGGTCAAAGCTTCCCGTGCTCCCCCGGCACCAGGACCCGGTCCCCGCAGTTCGGGTTGATCAGGTACCTGAGAAGAATCGTCCCGGCGGCGGGATCGATGTCGAGCACCTCGAACTTCCCGAACCGGCTGCAGATGAGCAGCTGAGAAGCGTCCCGCCGGCTTCGGCCGATGAACACGTCACCCACGGAGATGGGGAACGGCTCGGTCCCGGTGTAGCCCGTGGTGGGCGCCTCGGCCACCCCCTCGAACGACGTCTCGGCGCGCAGGAGCCCCGCATCGCTCGTGGTGTCCGCCACGAGGCCGAACGGGACCAGCTCGCTCACCCCGTCGGTGACCCGGTACAGGAAGTCCCACTGGTTGGTCTGGTCGACCCGCACCGTCGTCTGGGTGACGATGTCGAACGCGGCGGGATCCTGGAGACTCCCCGCTACGAAGTCGACCAGCGTGGCGTCCGAGGGCGTTTCAGGCACATCGAGCACGAACGCCCCGTAGGGGTCGTCGCACGCGGCGGCGAGGACGGCGACCGCCAGCACGGCGAGGCACGGACGGGTTGCGCGGGGCAGGTTGGCTGTCATGGGCGGAAACTGTCGTTCGGGTCGACGGGGAGCAAGCAAGCGACCCCCGATCCCCGAGACGCTTCGGAGGCCGGGCGCGACCCCGCGGGAAGCCTTGAACGACGCCCAATACCCCGCCACGATCCAACGGTGCCGGCGTGGCGCGGGCCACACCGGCAGGGTAGCTTGGCTCGGCGCGAAGCGGGGTCGTGGACGCGCCGCGAGGACGGCGGGAGGATCGATGAAGAGGCTCGACGCGTACGCGGTGATCCTGGCGGGCGGGATCGGTTCCCGGTTCTGGCCGGCCTCCACGCCGCGCCGCCCCAAGCAGCTCCTCCCGCTGGCCGGTCCCGATCCGCTCATCGACCAGACGCTCACCCGAGCCCGTGGGCTCGTGGGAGGCGACCGGATCCTCGTCGTCACCTCGGCCGAGCTGGCCGAGGCGTTCGCGCCCCTGCGGACCGCCCGCGGCGTCACCTTCCTGCGCGAACCGCGGGCGCGCGGTACCGCGCCGGCCCTCGCGTGGGCGGCGCACGAGCTCGAGCGTCGCGACCCGGGGTGCACGATGATCTCGCTGCACGCCGACCACCGCATCGATTCCGCCGACGCCCTCACGGAGACGCTCGAGCGCGGGCTGGAGGTGGCCGCGGAAGGGTACCTCGTGTGCGTGGCGGCCAGACCGGACCGACCCGAGACCGGGTACGGGTACGTGCGGAGCGGGGCTTCGCTGGGGCGCGGGGCATTCGAGGTGGAGTCGTTCGTCGAGAAGCCGGATGCCGCCACCGCGGCCGACTACCTGGCCGACGGGCGTTATCTCTGGAACACGGGGATCTTCGTGTGGCGTGCGGCCGATCTCCTCGCGGCCGTCGACGCACACGCTCCCGAGGTGCCGCTCGCCGCTCTCCGGGCCGGAGAGGTCGAGCGCTTCTTCGACACCTCGGACGCGGTGGCGATCGATGTCGCCGTCATGGAGCGCGCCGAACGTATCGCGACCGTCGAGGCACGCTTCGAGTGGGACGATGTGGGCGTGTGGGACGCGCTACCCCGCACGCGCGGGACCGACCCCGACGGCAACGCGGTCGTCGGGACGGCCCGGCTCGCGGACGCGCGCGACAACGTCGTGTGGTCCGAATCGGTGCGGGCGAACGTGATCGGCGTGTCGGGGCTCGTGATCGTGGAGTCCAACGGCGAGCTGCTCGTCATGCCGCGCGCTCTGTCGGCGCGCCTGACCGAGCTCCAGTCGCGTCTCGACGCGCTGTCGGCGGGCGACTCCGGTTCGGGCACGTGAGCGCCGACCGCCGGCTGTTCCTGTTCGACGACGCGACCGCGGACCGGTGGGCCCCGTTCGCGCTTACGCGCCCCGTGGGAGAGCTCCTGTTCGGCCGCTGGCGGCTGCGCGAGCGTGTCGAGCGCTTCGTCGGCATGCGCGCCTCGGGACACGTGACCCGACCGTGGCTGGGCCGCTTCGTGGAGGCCGGAGCGCCTCCCGTCGTCGAACCGACCGCGATCCCGCACGCGGCGGGGCGACTCCTGTGGTCCGCGCGTGCCGTCCCCGACCTGTCCGCCCGCCCGGGCGACGGCCCGGCGAACCTGTGGGTGGGCGCCAGGCTCGCCGGCGCGGTGCTCGAGCCCGGGGCCGACACGCCGGATGCCGCCTGGTTCCAGGATCCCTCCCCCATCGCGGGGTTGCCCGATCTCGAAGTGCCCGGGGCGTGGCTGATCCACGCCTGGGATCTGGTGGCGCAGGGGCCGGACCGCCTCGAGACCGATCTGTCGGTCACCCTCGCCGAGGGGATGCAACGCATCCCGGACGGGATCTGGCGGCTGGGGGATCGTGCGCTCGCCCTGGGGGCCGACGTTCGTCTGGAGCCCGGTACGGTGCTCGACACACGTGAGGGTCCGATCGAGCTCGGCAACGGCGTCGACGTACGGGCCGGCACCCGGCTGGCTGGCCCCCTGTACGCCGGTCCCGGCTCGAGGTTGTTGGGCGGCTCGATCTCGACGCTCAGCGCCGGACCGAAGTCCCACCTGCGCGGCGAGATCGAGGAGACCATCGTCCTCGGCTATTCGAACAAGGCGCACGACGGGTTCCTGGGGCACGCGTACGTGGGGGCCTGGGCGAACCTGGGCGCGCTCACGACGAACAGCGATCTCAAGAACAATTACGGCACGATCCGCGTCGGGCCGCCCGGTGATGCCGTCGACACGGGCCTCATCAAGCTCGGTTGTCTGATCGGCGACCATGTGAAGACGGGGATCGGGGTGCTGCTCAACACCGGCACGGTCGTGGGCGCCGGATCGAACGTGTTCGGCTCGGAGATGCCTCCCAAGTGGATCCCCCCGTTCGCGTGGGGTGGCGGGGCCCGCCTCGAGGCGTACCGGCGGGAGGCCTTCCTCGAGACCGCGGCCGTCGTCCTGCCGCGGCGCGGGATCGATCCCGGCGAGGGCGTGCTCGCCTGGCTGTCGGACGCGTGGGACGCGGCCGCCGGGGAGGCGCGGTGAGCCTCTCGGTCGCCTCGCTCGGGAGCGGGAGCCGCGGAAACGCCTTCCTGGTCGAGTCCGCCGACGCGACGCTGCTCGTGGACGCCGGGTTCAGCGGGCGGCAGCTGCTCCGGCGTCTCGACATCCTGGGCGTGGATCCCGAGTCGATCGACGTGGTGGTCGTCACGCACGAGCACCGCGACCACACCGCGGGGATGGGGGTGGGCGCGCGACGCTGGGGGTGGACGCTCGCCATGACCGCCGGCACGCGGAGCCGGTGCGGCGCGCTGCTCAGCGGAGACGAGCGTGTGCGCGGGCTGGATGGAGGTGGCCGAGCCGTGCGCGTGGGCGGGCTGGCGGTCGAGCCCGTCTCGACCTGTCACGACGCGGCCCAGCCCGTCGCGGTGGTGGTCCACGACGAGCGGTCGGGACTCACCGTGGGGATCGCCACCGACCTCGGCCGCGCGACGCAGCCCGTGAGGAGCGCCCTCCGCGGGTGCTCGTTCCTCGTCCTCGAGGCCAACCACGACGAGCGTCTGTTGCGCGACGGGCCGTACCCGTGGGGCGTGAAGCAACGCATCGGAGGGAGTCGCGGGCACCTCTCGAACCGGCTGGCCGCCGAGCTGGCACGAGAGCTGTCGCATCCGGGGCTGGCGGGGATCCTGCTCGCGCACATGAGCGCCGAGTGCAACGACCCCTCGCTGGCCGCCGACCGCATCGCCGAGGGGCTGCTCCCGGTCCGCTACGAGGGGGTGCTGGCCACCGCTTCGCAGGACGAGCCGACAGAGCGCTTCGACGTCGACGAGCTCGCGCGTCGGCGCGCGGGCCCACAGCTGTCGCTGTTCGAGGGGGTGGCCCGGAGCCCGATGTCGAGCTAGAAGCCCAGCACGCGCAGGAGGTCGTTCCCCACCGCCCACAGCATGAGCCCCACCACGAACACCATCCCCACGGTGGTGAACCGGAGGCGCTGCTCGACGCTGAGCGCCCGTCCCCGGACCGCCTCGATCCCCAGGAACAGCAGGTGACCGCCATCGAGGACCGGGATGGGGAGGAGGTTGAAGATCGCGAGGTTGATGCTGATGATCGCCATGAAGCTCAGGAGCTGCCAGAAGCCGGCGCGGGCCGCCTGACCGGAGATCTGCCCGATCATGATCGGGCCTCCGACCTCGCGCGCCGAGCTGCGGCCGGTGATGAGGTCCCCGAGGAACTGCACGACGGCCCGGCTCCAGTACACGGTGCTCCCCCACCCGTGCGCGAGCGCCTCGACGGGCCCTGCGCGGCGCGACTCCGCCGAGATGCCGATCCCGACCCGTCCCACGATGCGCGATTCCTGGGCGATCTCGTTGAACAGGTGCACCGAGTCGGGGGTGGCGGTGAGCTCGACCGGCGCCCCGTCGCGCTCGATCCGGAACCGCACGGGCCGACCCGGCTTACGCTCGATGAGCAGGCTCACCTGGAGGGGATCGCGCACGCGTGCCCCGTCGACCTCGCGAACCAGATCGCCCACCTGGAGACCCGCGGCCTCCGCCGGGCTGTCCGGCCGCACGTCCGACACGCGCGGGTCGGCCACGCCCTCGCCCATGGCGATGGCCGAGAAGACGAGGATGGCGAACAGCCAGTTCATCACCACGCCCGCGCAGATGACCGTGGTGCGCGCCCACAGCGGCTTGGCCTCGAAGTCCCTCGGACCGGAGGGCACGCGCGCCGTCCCGCCGCCCTCGAGCTTCGAGGTGGCCTCTTCGTCCGCCATCCCGGCCATCTTCACGTAGCCGCCGAGGGGGATCCAGGAGATCACGTACTCGGTCTCTCCGCGCCGGAAGCCCACCAGCCTGGGGCCGAGCCCGATCGAGAACCGGGGCACTTCGATATCGACGCTCTTGGCCGCCACGAAATGCCCCAGCTCGTGCACGAAGATCAGCACGCCGAGGACGAGGATCGTGACTGCGATCGTGAGGATCACTCAGGCTTCTCCAGGCATCATGGGGCGCCGGGCGCGGCACGGCCCTCGACGGATTCGCACGTCAGTGCCTCCGTCTGTTCGCGTGCCACCGTCCGCGCGTCGCGATCGACCTGCCAGATTCGTTCCGGCGACTCGATCGGGGTGTCCGAAAACCGCCCCAACGTACGGACGACGACCTCCGAGAGTTCCCGGAAGCTCAGGCGACCCTCGAGAAACGCGCTCACCGCCACCTCGTTCGCGGCGTTGAACACCACGGGAAGCTCGCCTCCGCGGCGTCCCGCGTCGACCCCCGCCGCGAACAGGGGAAAGGCGTCCTCGCGAACGGCCTCGAACTCGAGCGGTCCGTCGCGCAACGGGTCGAACCCCACGCGCTCGCGTCGGTCGTCGATGCGATCGGGATACCCGAGCGCGTACAGGATGGGGATCTCCATCGTGGGCCGCCCGAGCTGCGCCAGACAGGATCCGTCACGAAACGCGACCAGCGAGTGCACGATCGACGTGGGGTGCACGACGACGTCGATGTCCTCGTAAGCGAGCCCGAACAGGACGTGCGCCTCGATCACCTCGAGGGCCTTGTTCGCCAGCGTGGCGGAGTCGACCGTGATCTTGGTCCCCATGTCCCACGTCGGGTGTGCGAGCGCGTCCTCCGGACTCGCCGTGTCGAGCCGCTCCAGCGGCCAGTCACGAAACGGCCCACCGGACGCGGTGAGGGTCAGTCTGGATACCTCGCTGGTGGGGCGACCCGCGAGGCACTGGTGGACGGCCGAGTGCTCGCTGTCGACCGGCAGGAGCTCTCCCCCGCCCGCCGCCAGCGCCTCGAGCACGAACGGACCGCCGGTCACGAGCGATTCCTTGTTGGCGAGCGCCAGACGCTTGCCGCATTCGAGCGCCCTCAGCGTGGGCGCCAGCCCGGCGATCCCCACGAGGGCGTTGAGCACGATATCGGCGCCGGTATGGGCCGCGGCGGCGAGCGCCGTCTCCGGGCCGAACTGCCACGGCCCCCGCCAGCGCGGCTCGAACGCGGCGGGCTCGCCGCCCGTCACGCACACAAGCTCCGGCTCCAGCTCGACCGCCAGCGCGTCGAGGGCCCCGGTCCGTCGGTGCCCGGTGAGCGCCACGATGCGGAAGCGGTCGGGGTGACGCCGGATCACGGACAGGGCCGTGGCGCCGATCGAGCCCGTCGCCCCGAGGAGGGAGATCCCGCGCGGCGCGCTCACTTGAAGATCGCCATAAACAGGAACGCGGTGGGGATGGCCCACACGAGCGAGTCGAGCCGGTCGAGCACGCCGCCGTGGCCGGGAAGGAGGTTCGAGGCGTCCTTCACCCCGCACTCCCGCTTGAGCGCCGATTCCACCAGGTCCCCCACGATCGAGAACCCCCCGATCGTGAGCCCGAACGCGATCGAGGGGAGGAGATCGAACTCCCACCCGCCCGGCAGGATCCAACGCGAGTAGACGGGAGCCACGGCGGTCGCGGCCACCAGCGCGGCCACCGCGCCCTCCCTCGTCTTGTTGGGGCTGATGAGTGGGGCCAGCGGGCGTCTCCCCAGCGCCCGTCCCACGAAGTAGGCGGCCGTGTCGGCGGTCCACGTGACGAGGATCGGGAAGAAGAAGAACAGCGTCTTGGACAGCCGGTCCTCAGTGTCGGCCACCAGGGGCGGGACCATGAGCCAGCCCTCCCGGAGCGGCACCCCGAAGCTCAGCAGCCCGCCCAGATACAGGACCCCGAACGCCGACACGGCCGTCGCGAGCACGGGTCGCTCCTCCAGCGGCACCGTGGCGATGGCGAATGCCGCCAGCGCCATGAGGAGCGCTCCGCCGTACAGACCCCCGGCCCAGAACCCACCGTACAGGACCACCGTGGGGTACAGGAAGCTCGCCAGCGCCCCAAGCCGGTCGAACACGCGGGTGCCGGCCGCATGCATCATGTTCGCGTACTCCCAGTAGCCCACTGCGGCCACGGCCCCGAGCCCGAGGGCGAACAGGGCCCCTCCCACGTACGCGAACAGGGCGCACACGGGGACGCCCACGCCGGCGACCGCCAGCCGGTTCCGCAGATCCGGTTTCACCGCGGGGATGCCGGCCGGCGACCGCCCGCGCGACGGCTGGGAGGATGAGGCGTGCGGCTCACGGCGGGCTCCGCACGAGTCCGTAGCGCCGGTCGCGACCCTGGAAGTCGAGGATGGCCCCGAACAGGTCGTGGCGGGTAAAATCGGGCCACAGGACGGGCGTCACGTACAGCTCCGCGTAGGCGAGTTGCCAGAGGAGGAAATTCGATAACCGCACCTCGCCGCTCGTCCGTACGAGCAGGTCCGGGTCCGGCCAGTCCCGCGTAAGGAGGTGGGCCGAGACCGCGTCCTGATCGATGTCCGCCGGTGTCAGCTCCCCATCCACGCAGCGTCGCGCGAGCGTGCGGCACGCCGCGACCAGCTCGGCGCGGGCCCCGTAGCTGATCGCGATGTGGACGTCCACCGACGCCCCTCCCGCGGTGGCGCGCTCGAGGTCCGCGATCGCGGCGCGGGCCGAGCCCGTCAGCCGCGACAGGTCGCCGAACACGGTCACGCGGATCCCCGCCTCGGCGAGCTCCTGCCGCTCGGCCTCGACGTATTCTTCGAGGAGCGCCATGAGCGCGTCCACCTCCTCGCGCGGCCGATCCCAGTTCTCGCTCGAGAAAGCGTACAGGGTGAGGTGCGCGAGCCCGGCCTCCGCGGCGCCCTCGATGACCTCGCGGACCGCGGCCATCCCGGCACGGTGACCCTCCCAGCGAGGGAGCCCCCGCTCGGCGGCCCAGCGGCCGTTGCCATCCATGATCACCGCGACGTGGATGGGGATGGGACCGCCACGGATGGCCTCGAGGGCCGCCTTCGGGTCGCTCATCCGGTCAAGCTGCTCCGCGCCGCCGGGGGTGTCAAAGCGCGTCCGCGCCGTCGGGCACCGCTTCGGCGTACAGGCGGCGGAGCCGCGGCGCGCCGCCCAGGAACGAGTAGGCCTCGAACCCCTCGCGCTGCATGCGCTCGGCCACGTAAGCGGTGCGGATCCCCTCCGCACAGTACAGGACGTACGTGCGCGTCCGGTCCAGATCGCCGAACGAGGATTCGAGCGCCTCGAGATCGCGCCGCGCCGCCCCCGGCCAGTGCCAGGCGCTGTAGGCCTCCGGCGGACGCGTGTCGATCACGGCGGCGTCGCCCGGGATCTCGCTGACGTACAGCCCGGCCCCGACCAGCTCACCCGGATCGAGATCGCGCAGATCCAGCACGCGGCGCCCGGCGACCGCCCGCTCCACCTCGACGCTCCCCACCGCCTCCTCCTGGACGCGGGCGTCCTCGGGGCTGGCCGCGGTCACCGGCTTTCCCGGAGCGACGGAGCAGTACTCGCGCACCCGGGCGGAGAGCTCGTAGGTCCCGATCTCACGGGCGCGGGAGAGGATCTCTTCCTTGTGGAACCCGAGCAGCGGGCGCAGCACCGGCAGGTCGGAGGCCCCGTCGATCGCGCGCAGGTTGGTGAGCGTCTGCGACGACACCTGGCCGATGGACTCCCCGGTCACCAGGGCTTCGGCCCCGGTCTCCGCTCCCACGCGGCTCGCCGCCCGATACATGAGCCGCTTGAGCACGACCTGGAGGTAGGCCGGCCTGGCGGCGGCCCGCATCGCCTCGACGACGGGTCCGAAGTCGAGCACGTGGAGCCGCGGGCGCGTGCCGTAGCTCCACGAGTCGGCCAGCACCTTGCCCACCTCGACCACCATGCGCTCGTATGCCCTGCCGCCCAGGTTGCAGAACAGGTAGTCGAGGGCCACGCCCCGTCGGAGCACCATCCAGGCCGCCACCGCGGAGTCGAAGCCGCCCGACAGGAGCGCGAGCGCGCGGCCCTGCACGCCGAGCGGGAGCCCCGAGGGGCCCGCGAATCGATCGTCGTAGAAGTAGGCGCGCGCATCGCGCACTTCGACGTAGACCGTGATATCGGGGCTCCCGAGATCCACCGTGGCCCCGTCGTTGAGCGCCGCTCCCAGGTCGCGGTGGATGTCGGCCGAGGAGAACTCGTGCGTGCCCGCGCGACGCGCGCGCACGGCATACCGGTGCCCCCGTACCCGCTCGCCGAACAGACGGCGGCCCGTCTCGACGATCGCCCCCAGCTCGGCCGCGCAGCTCCCCGCGAGCACCGAGCCGCTGCTCACCCCGAAGGTGCGCCCCAGGGGCCCGAGGAACGAGGTGTCCCGGGCTTCGAGGAACAGGCGGCTCCACCCCGCCTCGACACGCGCCTCGATGCCCTCCGATTCGAGGGCGTCGCGCAGGTTCGAGAGCAGGCGCTTCTGGAACCGGCCGCGCGTGCGACGCGACTTGGTCGACAGCTCCCCCGACAGTCGGATCAGGGCCCGCACCGGTGCGGCGCGCTCGGTCGAGGCGGTAGAAGGCGGCCCCTCCCCTTCGTTGCTCGTGGCGCTCATGCGCACAACGTACCCCATCGCCCGCCGCTTGTCTCTCGGCGCGGGGCGACCACGGACCTATGCTCGCGCGCGCCGCGCGGCCCACGCCGCCGCACGACGAGAACCGGCCCCCGGTGCGGTGAGCCGAGGTCGAACGACTGCGTGATGAAGCACGAGATCTCCGGACCCAACCACATGCCGGGCCTCGTGTTGCGGTGGGATGGCAGGGGGGGGATTCGAACCCCCGACCCAGGGCTTATGAGTCCCTTGCTCTACCAGGCTGAGCTACCCTGCCGGGTCGGGACACCGGGGCGGCCCCGGGGTCTCCGAACCAAAAAAAGACCGGAGCGAAGGGCTCCGGTCGAATAGCGGGGGCGGGATTCGAACCCGCGACCTTCGGGTTATGAGCCCGACGAGCTACCAGACTGCTCCACCCCGCAACGCGGGGATAATGCTACTCGATTCCGGGGGGGTGGGTCAACCCCTTTTCCGCCCCCGTCCGGTCGCTTCCGCCGTGTCTGCCGGCTCCTCGTCGGGGACGAACTTGACGAGAATCTCGCCCGGCCGGATGAATCCGTGCTTCTCGCGTGCCACCCGTTCGATGGCCCGCGGGCTCGACTCGAGGCTATCGGCCCACGCCTCGACGGAGTCGAGCACGGCGCGGAGCGAATCGAGCCGCACGGCCCGTTCGGCGCGCGCCACCTCGAGGTCGTGCACATCGAACAGGTCGTACTCTCCGCCGAGGAGCAGGTAGTAGAGGGCGAGGAGGACGCCCACCGACGACATCAGCCGACTCGCCCGACGGCTCGACGCTTCAGACATAGGCGCTCGCCCCCGGGTATTCCGCCGTCTCGCCCAGCGCCGCCTCGATGCGGAGGAGTTGGTTGTACTTCGCCACCCGCTCGGAGCGACACGCCGAGCCGGTCTTGATCTGCCCGGCATTGGTCGCCACCGCGAGATCGGCGATGAACGTGTCCGAGGTCTCGCCGGAGCGGTGCGAGATTACCACCCCGAAGCCGGCGTCCGCCGCCACGTGGATCGCGTCGAGCGTCTCGCTCACCGTGCCGATCTGGTTGAGCTTGATGAGGATCGCGTTCGCCACGCCCGTCTCGATGCCGCGCGTGAGTCGCGCCACGTTCGTGACGAACACGTCGTCTCCCACGAGCTGCACCCGGTCTCCGAGCCGCCGCGTCATGTCGGCCCAGCCTTCCCAGTCGTCCTCCGCGAGGCCGTCCTCGAGCGACACGATCGGGTAGCCCTCGAGCCACGACTCGTACAGCTCGATGAGTCTCGTGGCGCCGTGCGAGCCGGCCTCGCCGCCGCCCTGGAGCCGGTATCTTCCCGACGCCGGGTCGAAGAACTCCGACGCGGCCGCGTCGAGCGCCAGCGCCACGTCCTCGCCGGGCTCGTAGCCCGCGTCGACGATCGCCTCCATGATCAGCTCGAGCGCGGCCCCATTGGACTCCAGATCCGGGGCCACGCCCCCCTCGTCACCCACCGCCGTGCTGTGCCCGTCCGCCGCCAGCCGCCGACGGAGCGCGTGGAACACCTCGACCCCGATGCGGAGCCCCTCGGAGAACCGGTCGGCACCCACGGGGACGATCATGAACTCCTGGATGTCCACGTTGTTGTTGGCGTGCGCGCCGCCGTTGAGGATGTTGAGCATGGGGACGGGCACAACCCGCGAATCGGCCGAACCCAGGTGACGGAAGAGCGGCACGCGTTCGCTCGAGGCGGCGGCCCGGGCGGCGGCCATGGAGACGGCGAGGATCGCGTTCGCGCCCAGGCGGCTCTTGTTCGGCGTGCCGTCGAGCTCGATTAGCGCTTCGTCGAGCCCGCGCTGATCGGCGGGATCGAGCCCCAGCACGCGCTCGCGGATGGGTCCGTCCACGTGCGCCACCGCCTTGCGCACGCCCTTGCCGCCGTACCGGTCGACGTCCCCGTCGCGGAGCTCCACGGCCTCGTGCTCGCCGGTCGAAGCGCCACTCGGCACCGCGGCGCTGCCCACGGTCCCGTCCTCTAGACGCACCTCCGCCTCGACCGTCGGGTTGCCACGCGAGTCGATGATCTCGCGGCCGGTCACGTCCTGGATGGCCGTCATGGCGCTGCCTCGGTCTCTATTGGTGCGTACATGGAACGCCGTGCGGCGGGATCCCCTCCCCACCCTCCGGTCGAGCGACCGACCCCCACGCCGCGAGAACATGCCCGTCCCGGTCGCCCCGAACAAGTCCCCCGGACCACCTCTCCGATCAGCTCGTCTGGCGCAGTCCGACGAGCATGGCCGACACGGTGTCGCGCGTGTCCCGGACCAGCTCGTCCCGGTCTTCCGGGGTCATGCCCTCGAGCGGAACGGGCTCCGCCAGACGGATGTGGATGACCCCCGGTCGGATCTGCCTGGCGCCGCGGGGCAGGATGCGCCCGCCGCCGTCGACGGCGGTGGGAATCAGATAGGCCTCGGTCTCGATGGCCAGCGCGAACGCCCCCCGGCGGAACCTCCCCAGGGTCCCGTCGCGCGATCGCGTGCCCTCCGGGAACATCACCAGCGTGAGACCCTCGCGTCGCATGCGCTCGCCTGCGGTCCGAATGGCCTCGACCGCCTGCTCGGCGTTGGTCCGGTCGATGAACACGTGGCCGGCAGCGCGGCAGGCGGCGGCGAACAGGGGGATGCGCGCCAGCTCAGCCTTCGCCACGAATCGGAGCGAGGCCGGAACCGCCGCCATGAGCGCCCAGATGTCGAACATGGACTGGTGGTTGGCGATCAGGATCTGGGCCCTGCCGGTCTCGGAGTGCTCGAGGCCCCGAACGTCGGTCCTCACGCCGGCCGCGCCGAGGACGGAGCGTGACCAGTTGCGGTGGATCCAGTCGTACAGCCCGTGCGGAGCGCGCACGAGCCCGCCCAGCACGCCGACGAGGGAGAAAAAGGTCGTGGACACACCCAGGACGACCGCATACCACGCCGTGCGGATCACGGGACCGGCGGCCCGAAGTGGTCGAACCCCGGTCCCGCGCGCAGGGCGGCGCCGCTCGCGTCACGGATGTCCAGCCCCGCTCCCTCGTGCACCCGACCGATCTCGGTCAGCCGAACGTCCAGCTCCCGCTCGAACCTCGGCCGCAGCGCCGTCAGGAGACCCCGGGGCGCCGTGACCAAGAGCTCGTAGTCCTCTCCCCCGGCGAGCACGAGACGACGCCCCGCCTCCGTGTCGGCGTGCGGGCGCGCCCCCGCGTGGATCGGGAGCCTCTCCCAGTCGAGCTCGATCCGCACCCCCGAGGCGAGCGCCAGGTGGCGCGCATCACGGGCCAGCCCGTCGGACAGATCGATCATCGCGTGAACGCCGGCTTCCGCGAGCCACAGGCCCTCGCGCACCCGTGGACGCGGGCGCTCGAATGCCGCCCGCGCCGCGGGGAGCGGCTCCAGCCCCGCGAGCAGGTCGCCGACGGCCGACGCGGCCCCGCCCAGCTCTCCCGTCATCCACACCTCGTCCCCCGGGCGGGCGCCGGCCCGCGTCACGGGACGGGCCGTCTGCCCCACCACGGTCACGTCGAGCATCACGGGGCCGGGCGAGGCCACAAGGTCGCCTCCGAGGAGGCGTCCCCCGGCGAGCGCGAGCGCCTGGCCGACCCCACGCCCCAGCGCCGCCGCCGTGCCCGCGTCGAGCTCGGGGGGAAGCGCGGCGGACACGAGCAGCCCGACGGGCTCGGCGCCCATGGCCGCCAAATCGCTCAGCGCCGCCGCGGCCGCCCGATGGCCGATCACCTCCCACGTCATCCACTCACGGCGGAAGTGGACGCCCTCGACGGAGGCGTCGGTGCTCAGGACCACCCGCGACCCGGGGGCCACGCCGATGACCGCGGCGTCGTCGCCCGGTCCCACGACCACGGTCCCCGCCGGTCGCACGGCGTCGGCCGCGTGCACGGCACTGGCCGCGGCCTCGAGGAAGGCCGCGATCCTCGCCGTCTCGGGTCCCGGCGCCAGCCGGGGGTCGCCGTTCCGCCCCTCCGTGTCAGCGCTCATCGTCCGGGCCGCCGCGCGCCGCCGGCAGGGCGGCGAGGACCCCGGGCCACGCGCCCGGCCTGACCCCGGCCAACGCGCTGCGCGCGGCCGGGATGCGCTCCGGGACGTCCGCGGCGGCGTGTCCGATCGGATCCGGCGCCATCCAGGCCGCCAGCCCCGAGACGCCGAGCGCACACGTGCCGGCGTCCGCCGGGGCGAGCCCCGCCGCGGCGTACGCGCCGGCGAGGCCCGTGAGAACGTCCCCGGCCCCGCCCGTGGCGAATGCGGGACTGACGATCGCCGTGGCGCGCAGGGATCCATCGGGCGTGGCCACCCAGGTGGGCGCCCCCTTGAGCAGGACGGCGCACCCGAGGCGGCGAGCCGCCGCGCCCGCCACCCCGGGCGGATCGCGCAGCACTGCCTCGCGGCCGCCGTGCCACAGACGCCCCATCTCGCCGGGGTGCGGGGTGAGGAGCGCTGACGCCGGGAGCGCCGCCGTCAGCGCATCGACGTCCCCGCCCCACACGTTCAGACCGTCGGCATCCAGGATCACCGGTCGCTCCTCACAGGCCGCGAGCACCCGCTCGACGAGGGCGCGCCTGTCCGCTCCCAGGCCGGGCCCCATGGCGACCGCGGCGGACCACGACACCGCGGCCTCGACCGCCCCGGCGTCCTCCCAGTCGACGAACACCGCCGACGGCACCGCGGTCTGGACGATGTCACGATTCTGCGGCGCGCTCACCACCTTGACGATGCCGGCGCCGCCCCGGATGGCCGCCCGCGCCGCCAGCACGACGGCGCCCGCCATCCCCGGCTGGCCTCCGACCAGAGCCAGGTAGCCCGCGCCTCCCTTGTGCGTGTCATCGGCGCGCGGCCCGAGGAGCTCCGCCACCCAGGCGGCCGTGATGAGGCGAGCGGCCGGGGGCGGGTCGGGAGGAGGAAAGCCGATCTCGACCACCTCGAGGTCGCCGCACAACCCGCGGGCCGGAAAGCGGAGCAGGCCCCGCTTCGGCCACCCGAACGTCACGGTCAGCTCCGCCCGCACCGCGGCCCCCGGCACGGCCCCGCTGGTGAAGTCGACGCCGCTCGGCCCGTCCACGGCGATCACGCGCACGCCGCTCCGGTTCAGGCGCTCGATGATCGCCGCCTGCGGCTCGCGCGGCGCGGATTCGACGCCGGTTCCGAGGATGCCGTCGAGGGCCACGTCGGCGCGGGCCAGGGCCGGCTCGAGCGACGTGGCCTCGGCCAGGGACAGATCCCACCCGGCGAGCACGTCGGGTCGTGGCGGGCGGCTCCCGCATGCCACGAGCTCGACCTCGCGCCCCCAGGCGGCGAGCGAGCGGGCGGCGACGAGCGCGTCGGCCCCGTTGTGCCCGCTTCCCGCCAGACACAACACCCGGCCTTCGGGGCGGCGGGTCTGGACGCGCATCGCCAGGGCGCGACCGGCGTTTTCGATGAGCGCGCGCTCGGGGATGGCGTCCGAGGCGGTCGCCGCGTGGTCCAGCTCGGCCATCTCCGCCGCCGTGGGGAGCCACACCCGCGACGCGGCGATGCGCCACCAGTCTCGGGGCGGATCCGGGGTGCTCACGCGTGCGGATGCCAGGGTGCCCCCCGGGGTGGGTGGCACCCTATCCGGGGAAGGCTATTTGTAGGACTGCTGGACGTTGCGCCCGAAGCTGATCTCCCCATTGTCGATCCGGATGTTGAACCCGCAATCCGGCTTCGAGCACACCCACGCCTTGTAGCGGATGGGCGCCCCGTCACGCCCGTAATCGGAGAGCGGCAGCAGGACCCCTGTGTTGCAACTCAGGCACTTCGTGAACGGTTGTACCGTATCTTCCACGCGGTCACCCCTCCCCCTGCTTGAACGGTAGTCGGGCCTGCCAGCTCGCCCGCGAACGCTTCCCGTCAAAATACCGCCACCCGCCGCCGGGGGCCGCGTGGCGGACCCAAGGTCCTACCCGCTCCAGGGGAAGTCCCCTTCGAACGCCTCGTCGAAGCTGAACAGCCCCTCGAAGTCCTCTCGCGTGTCCTCCGGTTGCTTGATGAGGATGCCGCAATCCACCAGATCGAACACGATTTCGCCGATGTCGGCCGTGGCGTGGATCCCCCAGTGCTCGAGCACCGTGCGGGCCAGCGGGCCGAAGCGGCCGAGGGCGAGCGAGCGCACGGCGTCGGCCACCTCGCCCCCGGACACATGGCGGGGGACGTCCAGGGTGGCCAGACAGCGGTGGAGCGCGGTTAGCACGAACACGTATCCCGGCTCCGCGTACCGCGGGTTCCGCCGGTTGAGTCCCGCCAGCGCGCCCTCTGTGGTCACGTCGTGCATCCCCGATCCTCGACCTCCACCGACCCCCCCTCGGGGTCGCCAACCCGTAAACCGCCCAACGCGAAAAGGTAGACGCGGCAAAAAGTTGACGTCAAGTCGCGTGCCGCCCCCGTCGAGACCCCCTCACGCAGTCGCGAGACCGTCGGAGAGCCCCGGGTAGAGCGGGAAGGCGTCGCACAGCCCGCTCACCCCCCGCACCACCGCTTCGAGCTCGGCCTCTTCCCCCCCGGAGCGGAGCGCCCGGTCGATCAGCGCGGCGACCGTGGCCATCTCGGTCTCGCCCATGCCGCGCGTGGTGAGCGCCGATGTGCCCAGACGGATGCCCGAGGCGACGAACGGGGAGCGCGTCTCGAACGGCACGGTGTTCTTGTTCACCGTGATCTCGGCACGTCCCAGAAGTGCCTCGGCATCCTTGCCGCTCAGCTCGGTGTTGCGCAGGTCCACCAGCAGGAGATGGGTATCGGTGCCGCCGGCGACGAGGTCGTAGCCGGCCGCCGAGAGCCCCCTCCCCAGCGCGCGCGCGTTCTCCACGACCCGATCGATGTAGACGCGGAACTCCTCGCCCCGGGCCTCGTGGAACGCGACCGCCTTGGCGGCGATCACGTGCATCAGGGGCCCTCCCTGGAGCCCCGGGAACACCGCCTTGTCGACGGCGCGCGCGTGCTGCTCGCGGCACAGGATCAGCCCCCCGCGCGGACCCCGCAGGGTCTTGTGGGTCGTGGACGTGACGACGTCCGCGTGCGGCACCGGCGACGGGTGCGCCCCCGTGGCCACCAGCCCCGCGATGTGGGCCATGTCGACCAGCAGCCGCGCCCCGCTGGCCGACGCGATCTCGCCGAAACGCTCGAAATCGAGCGTGCGCGGATAGGCGCTCGCCCCCGCGATGATGAGCGCGGGCCGCTCGCGCTCGGCGACCCGGGCGACCTCGTCGTAGTCCACCCGGCGGTCCCGCTCGCTCACCCCGTATGTCACGACGCGGTACAGCCGACCCGAGAAGTTCACCGGAGCCCCGTGCGTGAGGTGTCCGCCATGCGACAGGTCCATGCCGAGGATCGTGTCGCCCGGCTCGATGAGCGCGAACATCGCGGCCATGTTGGCCTGTGCCCCGCTGTGCGGCTGCACGTTGGCGTGATCGGCGGCGAACAGCCCGATCGCCCGATCACGAGCGAGATTCTCCACCTCGTCGACGTGCTCGCAGCCCCCGTAGTAGCGCCTGCCGGGATATCCCTCAGCGTACTTGTTCGTCATCACGCACCCGACGGCCTCGAGCACGGCGGGCGAGACGAAGTTCTCGCTCGCGATCAGCTCCAGACCCGAGCGTTGGCGCTCCAGCTCGCGGCGGATCGCCCCCGCTACCTGGGGGTCCGACTCGGCGAGGTGCGAGCGACCCCGAGCGCTGTCGACGCCGGCGGGGGCGGAGAGCGAAGTCAACGGGATCTCCCGGGTTCGGGTGGCGGACCGGCGATCGACCGACGGATCAGAATGGCCCCCGGTGGAGCCGACCCACTCGCTCCAGCCGGCGTTCGGCCACGCGGTCGGCCGCCTCGCTCGAGGTCATCCCCTCGGTCTCGGCCAGGTCGAAGATCGCGAGCAGCACGTTGTAGATCTCTCCGGCCTTGCGGTTGGCGCGCTCGAGGCTCCAGCCCACGAGCTCGGAGTACACGTTGATCAGACCCCCCGCGTTGATCACATAGTCGGGCGCGTACAGGATCCGGCGCTCGCGCAGCATGTCCGCGTGCTCGGGGCGATCGAGCTGATTGTTGGCGGCCCCGGCGACGATATCGACCTCGAGCGCCGGGATCGTCGTGTCGTTGAGGATCGCGCCCAGCGCGCAGGGGGCGAAGATGTCCGCGTCCACGAGGTAGATCTGCTCGGTGGGGACCACCTCGACCCCGAGATCGGCGGCGGCCCGCCCCGTCTTCGCGTCGTCGATGTCGGCCACGTACACCTTGGCGCCCTCCTCCGTCAGGTACCGGCACAGGTGATACCCGACGTGCCCGGCGCCCTGCACCGCGACCGCCCGCTCCTTGAGCGAATCCTCGCCGTATCGCTTGTGCGCGCACGCCTTGATGCCGCGGTACACGCCGTACGCCGTCACCGGCGATGGGTCGCCCGAGCGGCCCTGGATCCCGACCACGAACTCGGTCTCCATGTGGACGAGATCCATGTCCTCCACGGAGACCCCCACGTCCTCGGCCGTGATGTACCGCCCCCCGAGGCTATCGACCGCGCGCCCGTGGGCCCGCATGAGCATCTCGCGGTCGCGCGTCTTGTTGTCCCCGATGATGACTGCCTTGCCGCCACCCAGGTTCAGACCCGCGACGGCCGCCTTGTAGGTCATCCCGCGCGACAGCCGGAGGACGTCGATCACCGCCCCCCGGTCGGATTCGTACGGCCAGAAGCGCGTCCCCCCGAGCGCGGGACCGAGCGTCGTGTCATGCACCGCGATGATCCCCCGGTAGTCGCACGACGGATCATGGCTGAACACGACCTGCTCGTGGCCCATGCTGGAGAGCAGGTCGAACAGCTCGTGGCCCTCGTCCCCCAGCACGCCGACGGCGGTATCCGGAACCTCCAGTCCTGGACGGGTCACGTCTCGTCTCCCCCTTCTCTGTATAGCTGCCGCGCGACGATCACGCGGTGGATTTCGTTCGCGCCTTCGTAAATCTCGGTCACTTTCGCATCCCGGAACAAGCGTTCGACCGGGTACTCCCTCGAATAGCCGTAGCCACCGTGGACCTGGACCGCCTCCCGGGACACCCGCATGGCAGCCTCGCTGGCGGCGAGCTTCGCGGCGCTCGACAGTCGCCGGGCCCGCCGGTCACCCACCATCGCCGCCCGCGCGGCGCGCTCGAGGAGTCCCCTCGCCGCCTCGAGCTCGATCGACATGTCCGCGAGCTTGAACTCCATGCCCTGATAGTCCCTGAGCGGGTGCCCGAACTGTTCGCGTTCGGCCGCGTACCGGAGGGCGTGGTCGAGCGCCGACGACGCGATCCCCAGCGCCTGGGCTGCGATCCCCAGCCGTCCCCCTTCGAGGGCCGCGAGCGCGTATGCGAACCCCTGCCCCGGCTCGCCGAGCAGGTGCTCGGGACCCAGCCGCACCCCATCGAGGACCACCGACACGGTCTCCGACCCGCGCTGGCCCATCTTGCGTTCCTTCTTCCCGGCCCTGAGGCCGGGCGTGTCGGTCGGCACCACGAAGGCGCCGATGCCCCGGTTCCCGCGTCGATCCCCCGGGTCGTCCGTGCGTGCGAACAGGAGGATCAGATCGGCAGACGCGCCGTTGGTGACCCACATCTTCTCGCCGTCCAGCACCCAGTCCTCCCCGTCCCGCGTGGCCTGCGTGCGGAGGGACGCGGCGTCGGACCCGGCCCCCGCCTCCGAGAGCGAGAAGGCGGCCAGGGCCTCGCCCCGAGCCATCGGGGGCAGCCAGCGCCGTTTCTGCGCCTCGGTCCCATTGAGGACCAGGAGGCTCACCGGAAGCGAGTTGTGGACGCTCACCGAGACGGCGACTCCGGCGTCCCCCCACGCCAGTTCCTCGAGCACGTACAGATACGTCAGGAGGTCCAGCCCCAGCCCGTCGTACTCCTCCGGCACGCGCATGCCCAGGAACCCGAGCTCGGCCAGCTCGCGGTGCACTTCGGTGTCGAAATGCTCCTCGTCACGGTCCCGCGTCCCGGCGGTCGGAGCCAGCCGCTCCTCGGCGAACTGCCTCGCCAGCTCGAGGATCTGGAGGGCGTCGCCCGACAGCCCGATCCCTGTGAACGAGCGGCGCGTCACCCGTCGGATCCGTATCCGAAGAAGCCGCGACCCGTCTTTCGACCAAGGCGTCCGGCCGCCACGTACTTCCGGAGCAGCGGGCACGGGCGGTACTTCGAGTCCCCGAGGTCGCGGTGCAGCACCTCCATGATGGCCAGACAGGTGTCGAGCCCGATCAGATCGGCGAGCGCGAGCGGCCCCATCGGGTGGTTCATCCCCAGCGTCATGACCCGGTCGATGGCCTCCGCCTCCGCGACCCCCTCCATGAGGCACACCACGGCCTCGTTGATCATGGGCATGAGGATGCGGTTGGAGACGAACCCGGGATAGTCGTTCACGAGCACGGGCGTCTTGCCCAGCCTCCCGCACAGCGCCGTGGTCAGGTCGCACGCCTCGTCGGAGGTCTCGAGCCCGCGGATCACCTCGACCAGGGTCATCACCGGGACGGGGTTCATGAAGTGCATTCCGATCGCCCGCTCGGGATGCGACGCGTGCGCCGCGATCTCGGTGATCGAGATGGAGCTCGTGTTGGTGGCGAGCAGGGCGTCCGGGGCTACGACACGCGAGAGAGAATCGAACAGCTCAAACTTGAGCGCGGGTCGCTCCGTGGCCGCCTCGACGACGACCTGGGCGTCTGTCAGGGCGCGGAGCTCCGTATCGGTACGGAGCCGCTCGAGCGCCTCGGCGGCGGCGCGCTCGTCGAGGATGCCCTTCTTCTGCTGTCGGGCGAGATTCGCCTCGATCGTGGCCCGCGCCCGGGCGAGCGCGTCCGCATCGACGTCCACGAGGACGACATCGACCCCCGACAGCGCGAACACGTGCCCGATGCCGTTCCCCATCGTGCCCGCACCGACTACGCCGACGCGCTCGATGTCGCCCGCTTCGATCACTCCCCGCCGCCTTCCCTTGTCGACACCCGCCTGCCGGGCGTCACAGGCGCGACAAACTCTCGCGTCCGGCCGCCGATCGCCACAGCCACACGGTCCCCAGGATGCTCACGGCGGTGACCAGGAGCCCACCCTCGGGTCCGAACGCCCCTCCCGTCCACGCCACGGGCCCCGACAGCCGGGGCTCGTAGCCGGGCATGTCGATCGGCAACCCGCTCACCGACAGCTCGCTGACCGCCATGAC
The DNA here is from genome assembly GCA_964499635.1 of uncultured Gemmatimonadota bacterium. Classification (GTDB taxonomy): domain Bacteria; phylum Gemmatimonadota; class Gemmatimonadetes; order Palauibacterales; family Palauibacteraceae; genus Palauibacter. The sequence continues at coordinate 193,667 of CAZCLY010000001.1, forward strand.
CCAGTTCCACCCGAGGTGGAGGCCGGTGACGAACCACAGGCTCCGGGTGCGCCAGTAGGCCACCCCGAGGAGCGCACCGGCGAGCGTGATGTTGACGGCGGGGAGCGGCGCGAAGTTCGGGTTGGCCGCGTGCAGCGCCCCGAATACGAGCGATGTCGCGGAGATCGCGACCGGCGCCCCGAACCTCGCCTCGAGCACCTGGAAGGGGTAGCCCCGGAACAGGAGCTCCTCGACGAACGCCGCCCCCGCGAGGAGCGCCGTGAGGCTGGCGGCGCCGAGCAACGGCGAGCCCGGCTCGGCATCCCCACTCCACCGCAGCCAGCCGCACAGGACGAAGGCGAGCACGACGCTTCCGATGAGGAGGAGGCCCAGCGCGGCACCACGCGCGAGCCCCGTCAGCGCACGGGCGCCGCCGGGCAGCCCCACCGAGGCGAGCGGGCGACTCTCGAGACGGGTGAACGTCCAACTCGCCAGCAACGCGACCGCCACCGCCGGGGCCACGTTGCCGTAGGCGAGGTCGGTGGACGGTCGCACACCGAGGAGCGCGAACGCTCCTCCCACGAGCAGGAGCCCTCCGTACACGAAGGCGGCGAATCCGCCCACCCGGGCGGCCCACCTCCAGCGGGACGCCGGCCCCGGACCCGCGGCCGGCTCTCCCGGAATCAATCGAGAAGGCGCCCCACGGGCGGCCGCAGCCTCACGCCGATCAGGAGCGCGAGCGCCAGCTTGAGCACGTCGGAGAGCACGAACGGCCGCAGGGCGACCACCGCCGCCCCTGACCCGACCGTCAGCCCGAGCCAGGCGATGCCGCCGGCGTGGATCGCCACCAGGCCGAGCACTCCGAACAGGGCCTTCCGCCCGAGACCGGGCCGCTCGGCGGCCACGCCCGCGATGGCCGCGGCGATCGGGAAAGTCAGCAGGTAGCCGCCGGTGGGACCCAGCAGGTACGCGGCGCCACCACCCGAGGCGAACACCGGCAGCCCCGCCACCCCGGCCGCCAGGTAGGCGATCTGCGACGCCGCACCGAGCCGCCTCCCGAGGAGGAGCCCCGAGAGGAGCACCGCCACCACCTGGAGGGTGAACGGAACCGCGGTCCCGGGCAACGGAACCGAGATGCGGGCCCCGATCGCCGTCAGAGCGGCCAACCCCAGCACCGCCGCGGCCCGTGGTGCGAGTCGCGATCCGCCCCGGGTCTCGGTCCTGGTGCCGGCGGCTACGGTCGCGCCGGTCTCCTGGCTCATCTGGCTCACACGCGCTCCACGGTCATGGCCACGGCGTTCCCGCCCCCGAGGCACAGGGTCGCGAGACCGCGTTCGACGTCGCGGTCGCGCATCGCGTACAGGAGCGTCGTCAGGATGCGCGCCCCCGAGGCCCCGATCGGGTGGCCGAGCGCGATCGCGCCTCCACGCACGTTCAGACGTTCCATGTCGATTCCGAGCTCCCGCGCATCCGCGAGCGCCTGGACGGCGAAGGCCTCGTTCATCTCGACGAGGCCGTAGTCCTCCACCTTGGTCCCCTCTCGCTCGAGAAGGCTCGTGACGGCCGCGATGGGGGCGAAGAACAGGTCGCGGGGCGCGGTCGCGCCGACCGAATATGCCGAGATCCGCGCGAGGATGTCCAGACCGTTCGTGTCGGCGTACGCCTCGCTCGTGACGACGGTCGCCGCGGCCCCGTCGTTGAGGCCGGGCGCGTTCCCCGCGGTCACCGACGGCTCGGTCACCTCCGGGGGCGCATCGCCCGCGAAGGCGGGCTTCAGCCTCGCGAGCGCCTCGAGCGAGGTTTCGCGTCTGGGGGGCTCGTCCACGTCCACCAGCACGGTCCCCTTTCGGGTGCGGATCTCGACGGGCACGATCTCGGCCTCGAACTCGCCGGCATCGATGGCCCGGATCGCCTTCCGGTGGCTGTCGAGCGCGAAGCGGTCCTGATCCTCGCGCGAGATGTCCGCCTTCCAGGCCGTGTACTCGGCGTGCCCGCCCATGTGGCACGTCCCGAACGAGCACCACAGGCCGTCGTGCACCAGCGCGTCGATGACCTGGCGGTCGCCGAGCTTGACGCCCTCCCGGTAGCCGCGCAGCAGGTACGGGGCGTTCGACATGGACTCCATCCCGCCCGCCACCACGACGCGCGAATCCCCGGCCCGGATCGCCTGGGCGGCCAGCATCACGGCCTTGAGACCGGACCCGCACACCTTGTTGATGGTGACGGCCGGGACGCTCTCGGGCACCCCGCCCGCGATCGCGGCCTGCCGGGCCGGCGCCTGGCCCACACCGGCCTGCACGACGTTCCCCATGATCACGTCATCGATGTCGCCGCGGTCGATCCCGGACCGATCGAGCACCCCGGCGATCGCCCTGGCGCCCAGCTCTGGAGCCGGGAGCGACGACAACCCCCCGAGGAACCGACCGGTCGGGAGCCGCGCGGCCCCGACGATGACCGCCGTCCTGTCCCTGTCCCTCATGTCACATCCTTTCCATGTCCGGGCTCCACCGGGCCACCGCCCTCCGCGCGCGCCCGGGCGGTCTGTTCCACGATGAGGTCCTCCAGCTCGCACCCGATCCCCGAGGGCGCGGGACGCGCCCTCGCCGCCACGGTCACCGGGTCGTGCTCGAACACGAGCCTCCACCCGCGGCTTCCGGCCCGTGTGAGCCACCGGTCCTTCTCGGCCCATGTCACGAGCGGCTCGACGTCGTAGGCCATGATCCACCCGGGCCTCACGTGCGCGGCCGTGGGGACGAGATCCGCCGGATAGCACACGGTCTCCGGCCCCGCCTCGACCAGAACACCCTGATGGTTCCGCGTGTGCCCGGGCATGTCCACCAGCCGCACCCCCGGTACGACTTCGGTCTCGCCATCCACGAGCTCGAGCAGCCCGTGCGCCTCCAGCGGCTCGAGCTCGTCGGCCATGTAGCTCGCCGCGACCCGGCGGTCGCCGGAGTGCGCCGTCTCCCACTCGCCCCGCCGCACCACGTGCCGGGCATTCGGGAACGAGGGCACGAGCTCCGCGCCCTCCCGGCGGGTGGCGCCCCCCGCGTGGTCGAAGTGGAGATGCGTGAGGAGCACGATGTCGATGTCGGCGGCCCGGCGCCCGAGGGCCGCTAGCGAATCCTCGAGCCGCGTCGGCGTCCCGGCGTTGTCGATCCCGTAGGACGCCCGGAACTCCTCCGTCCACTTGCCACCGGCGCCCGTATCGACGAGGACGCGGACCGCCGGGGTCTCGACGAGCAGGCACCGCATGGCGAGCGGGATGCGGTTCCGGTCGTCCGGCGGGATCCGTCGCCGCCAAGCCTCGCGCGGCACGACGCCGAACATCGCGCCGCCGTCGACCCGAAGCGTCCCCGCATCGACGGTGTCGACCCTGACCCCGTTCCCCTCGGCGATCCGCATCAGTGGCTCGCGCGGTTCCGTCGCGACCTGCTCGGGGTGGCCCCGGACAGTCCGCGCCTGAGCCCCTTCCAAGTCGTCCACCCCCGGCGCTCCGCATCGTCGAGCAGACGGAGCAGCACGCGGGCCGTGGCCACGGCGTCCCCCCGCGCCCGATGCCGCTCCCGGATATCGATGCCGTAGTAGCGCGCCAGCGAGTCGAGCCCGCGGCGATCGAGACCGGGGAGCAGGCGTCGCGCCATGTGGAGCGTGCACAGCCGCGATCCGTGCGGCGGTTCCGCGCCCACGCGGCGCATCTCCTCGTGGACGAAGCCCCAGTCGTACCCCACGTTGTGGGCCACGAACACCCGTCCCGCGAGCGCGCGCCGGACGTCCGCATGGATGTCCGCGAACCGCGGGGCGGCCCCCACCATCCCGTCGTGGATGCCGGTGAGCCGTGTGATCCAGGGGGCCACGCGCACCCCGGGGTTCACGAGCGTGGCGAACATGTCGACGATCTGCCGGCGCTCGATCCGGATCACCGCGATCTCGATGATCCGGCCCCCGCGGCCCGCCATCCCACCCGTCGTCTCGACGTCCACCACGGCGAACCGTACCCGTTCGAGCCCCACTTCCGGCTCCCCCGGTGGCTCGCGGAGCGCCCAGCGGCCATCCGCGCCCCGTCGCACCCCCGTCTCCCCGCTCAGGAGCGCCTGAACGAGGGCATCGGTGACCCCCGGCGGCCCGCCACGTATTCCGAGGACGCGAACCGCGAGCTCCACCGACGTGCGGGGAGCGGTCTCGATCAGCCCGACCGCTCGGCCCGCAAGCGGGCTCCGGGCCGGGAAGCTGACGCCCGGATCCGCCGCCTCCACCCCCGGCATCAGAGAGCCCGCCTCGAGACCGGGAGCGTCATGCACCGTGGACCACCACCGCCGCGCACCAGCTCCGACCCCTGGAAGGTGATCACCCAGGCGCCCTTCCGGTCCAGATCGTCGGGAGAGGTGAGGAAGTCCACCGCACGCACGATCCGGTACCCCGCCTCGCGCTCGAGGGCCTCGAGGGTCGCGTCGTTTCGGTCGTAGGCGAGGAGCTGGCCGGGACCGACGGCCAACATGTTGCACCCCGAGCCCCACTGCTCGCGCTCCTGCTGGGTGCGTCGCGGGCCCCCGCAGTACACGGGCTCGAGCGGCAGATCCACCGCGCGCAGGGCCTGGAACACATCGTCGCGCTCGCGCACGCGGTCCTCGCCCCGCGCGAGGTGCACCACCGGGAGCCGCGTCGGCCCCGCGAAGTGCGGGGGAAACACGCAACAGCGCTCGCGGTCGATCATCGTGAAGATCATGTCGAGATGGATCGCGGCCCGCTCGTGTGGCATCAGGACGACCAGCACGTCGCGGATCGGCGTCGCCGCGAACAGGGTTTCCGCCAGGAGCCCGATTCCCGAGGCGGACGTCCGCTCGCTCAGCCCCATGAGCAGGAGGTCCTCGCGCAGCACGTGCACGTCGCCGCCCTCGACGCTGGTGTTGAGCCGGCGGCGCTCGAACGCGTCGTGGATGAGCCCGGCGTTCTCGAGCAGCGGGTGGAAGCGGAACAGCGCCCGCATGATGAGCTCTTCGCTCCACCGCACCTCGTGCGCCATGGCACCGATCAGGACCCGCTCGCCGATCACGGCGGCCGAGTCCCGGGTGAAGAACAGGTTGGGGAGCGGCGGGAGGAGGTACCCCGATTCGTTGAGCAGGATGGCCAGCGTCTCGCCGCGCGCCGGCGAGATCTCGGCCCGCTTCCCCTCGATGAACAGGCGCGCGAGCCCGCGCGCATCGGTTCCCTCCGCGTGCTCGCGGACCGCGTCGTCGGCTCGGGCGAGCATGAACTCCCTCGCCTCCGACGTCTCGAGGACCTCGGTGAGCAGGTCCTCGACCTCGTACACCTCTGAAAAACGGTCGAGGACCGATCGGAACACGCGGTGCTCGCCCCGCGAGGACTCCTCGTCGAGCAGGTCGTCGAACAGGTAGTCCCGCTGGTTGCGCGGCGTCACCACCGAGAGCTCGGGCCCGGGCTCGTGACAGATGACCCGCTCCAGCCGCCCGATCTCCGACGTCACCCGAATCGCCATCCCCTCCCCCTTCGGTGGGAGCCCCGCTGCTCTCGCGTCGGCGCGCTCCCGGTCGACCCGCGCGCCCTTAGTCGACGTCGTCTCGCCGTCCTCCGGCCAGAAGATAGCTCAGCCCCTCGAGCTCGAGCACCACATCGACCGTGCGCACGGGCACATCGCCGACACGGTGGATCTCGGTCGGGGCGAAGTTGAGGATCGCGCCCACGCCGGCCGCGGCCAGCCGCTCCGCCACGTCCGCCGCCGCCTCGGGGGGCGTGGCCACGATCGCGATCTCCACCCGCTCCTCGCGGACGACGCGCGCCAGATCGGCGAGCGGCGCCACCCGGACCCCGAACATCTCCCGGCCGATCTTGTCGGGCTCGACGTCGAAGGCGGCCACCACCTCGAACCCTCGACGGGCCAGGTCTCGATAGCCCAGCAGAGCGGCGCCGATCTTCCCCACGCCCACGAGACCCACCCGCCACGTGTGCGACAACCCGAGGATATCCTCGAGAGTCGTGGTGAGGTCACCGACCGCGTACCCGCGGCCCCGCTTGCCGAACGACCCGAACAGGCTCAGGTCCTTCCGCACCTGGGCGGATGTGGCCCCCGTCCGCTCCGCGAGCTCCCGGCTCGAGACCAGCTCGGCTCCCTGACGCCGGAGATCGCGCAACATCCGCAGATAGAGCGACAGCCTGCGTACCGTCGAATCGGAGATCCGGACACTCATGCGCGATGCTTGTGAAAGTATTCACAAAACCTAGCCCCCTCGCGACCTCGACTCAACCGGAACCGGCGTCCCCCACCCCCACGCCGCCGTCACGGGTCGGGGGAAGCTGGTTGGCGAGCGCCACGATCTGCTCGGGGGTGAGGGTCTCCGGGCGGGCCCGCGGGTCGATGCCCCGCTGCCGGAGCCAATCCGCCGCCTCCGGCAGCCGGCCGAGCTCCGGGGAGGTACGGAGGATCCTCTGGAGCTGCTTGCGGCGGCGATTGAACAGGGCGCGCGTCACGCGCCGGAGGCGGTCGGCATCCACGGCGGCGACCCGCTCCGGGATCGGGTCGATGCGCAGGACCGCGGAGTCGACGGCCGGACGGGGGCGGAAGACCTGGCGGCCGACGCCGAACCGCAGCTCGGCCCGGGCCACGGCCTGCACGCCGACCGACAGGGCCCCGTAGGTCTTCGAGCCGGGACGGGCCACGATCCGCTCGCCCACCTCACGCTGAACCATGACGACCAGGCGCAGGGGCGGGGGACGCACGGCGAGGAAGGCGAACAGCAGGGGCGAAGTGACGTTGTAGGGGAGGTTCGAAAGGATGCGAACATCTCGATCGGTGTCGGTCACCGCGCGCAGGTCGATGTCGAGCGCATCGCCCTCGATCACCCGCACCGAGGGCTCCCCTGCCCACCGCTCGCGAAGCTCCCGCGCCAGATCCGCGTCCTTCTCGATCAGCACGAGGTGCGCGACCGTTCCGACGAGATGCGCGCTCAGCTCGCCGTGCCCCGGCCCGACCTCGAGGACGACGTCGGACGGGCCCGCCTCCAGCTCGTCCGCGATCTTTCGCTGCAGATTCGGATCGACGAGGAAGTTCTGGCCCAGCGAACGCTTCGCACGGTCGGGGTTCCGACCCCTCACGGGCGGACCGCCACCGCCGTGCGGTCGTCCAGCCTCATGTCGTCCACGACCCCCTCGAACAGCGCCTCCACCAGGCGAGCCGGGTCCCGCAGCCCCGCGTGGAAGACGGCCCGGAGCGGCGATACGGGGCTCTCGAGCGGATCGCTCAGATCGGTCGTGAGGCCATCGGTGAACAGGAGCAGCGTGTCGCCTCCGCGCGCCCACTCGAGCGTCTGCTCCGCATACGTGGGGGGAGCGCTCATCCCGATCGGCGGGTCGAGCGCAGCCAGCCGCTCGAGCGACGCGCCGACGCGGTACGCGTAGGGATGGCCCGCGTTCGCGAACCCGACCCTCTCCCGACCGGGGTCCACCACCCCGTAGAACAGGGTCATGTACATCTCGGTCGACTCGAGGGCCCGCAGGAGCTGCTCCTGCATGCCGCCGAGCACCGCCGCGGGGCTCGTGGTCGCCCGTGTGACCATGGCCGCCGCGCTCAGCGTGAGGGCCATGATGAGGGCCGCGGAAGGCCCGTGGGAGCTGACGTCGCCCAGCATCACGCCCAGGCACCCGTCGGGCTGCCGGCACAGGTAGTAGAAGTCCCCTCCGAGGGAGAGCGCCGGATCGCAACGGGCCGCCACCGCGGCCAGATCGGCGAACCCGTCGGCCGCCGGCAGGAGCCGGAGCTGGAGATCGCGGGCTACCTCGAGCTCGGCGAGCACGCGCTCCCGCCTGAGCCGACGCCGGATCCAGTGCTCGCGCTGGGCGTCGGTGTCGGCGAGCACCTCGAGCAGGCCAGCGAGCAGCTCGGCGGTCCGCGCCGGATCGGTTCCACCCCCTCGGGGGTCCGGCACCCGGTGGTACACGAGCCGCACACCGGGCGCGCCGCCCACCGTCCGGACCTCGAGCTCCCCGTCGCCCCTCCTGGAGGCTCCCGGCGGATCGAGCCGGTCGAATACGGACTCCGGCCCCGCGCGGGAGTCGCGCTCCACCCGGAAGCGGAGCCCCGTGAGCTCCCCGAACGGGCCGAGGAGGGGGGCCAGGCGGGCCACCGGATCGAGTGCCCCGCGGAACACCAGCGTGACCGCGTTCCCCTCCTCGCTGAAGCGGACGTCATCGCTCAGGGTGCGCATCAGGAGGAGACCCCGGCCGCGATTCCGCTCGATCCCGGTCTGCGCGGTGGGGTCCGGGACCGCCGCCGGGTCGAAGCCGGGACCCTCGTCCATCACCTTGACGCGGAGCTCGTCCCCCGAAGTCTCGAGCTCGATCCTGACCAGACCATCCTCGTTTTCCCCGCTGCCGTACAAGATGGCGTTGGCGACCGCCTCCCCCAGCGCGACCCGGACCCGGAAGGCGGCATCGCTGTCGAGCCCCGCGAGCAGACGGCCGGCCTCCACCAGGCGGTCCACGGCGGGTCGGAGGATCTCGACCAGCGAGGGCATCGTGAGCCGGATGCGGCCCTCCTCGTCCACGTCCAGCGTGAGGGTGGGGGCGGACTCGGTCGACAGGTGGCGGCGCCACACCAGCCCGAGCTCCGGACGGCTGATCGGGTAAAACAGGTAGTCGTACCAGTCGCCCGTGAGCGCATCCCCGAAGCGCCGCACCAGCGCCCCGTCGAGCAGGGCGACCAGACGCGGCTCGGGCCCCATGTGCGAGCGCAGGAAGGCGTGCGTCGCCCCCGGCTCGCCGGCGTCCACGAGAACGAGGTCCGACGCCGTGAGGTCCGCCCGCCGACCGACGATCCCCCCCACCTCCGGCCGCGGATCGAGATCGCGGGCGGCGGCCTCCACGCCCGCGAGGATGTCGGAGCGGCTCGAGATGACGAACAATCTCGGCCGAGGCGCGTGGCTCATGTCCGCCGCGGAAGGCCCGCGGACGGCCCACCGTCCTCGTTCAACGGGCGTCTACAGCTCGGCGAGCGCGGCGGATCGCGTGTCGGAGATCTGGAAGAGCGTATCGAGCTTGGTGAGCTCGAACAGGGTCCGCAGGTCCTGGTTGAGAGCGACCAGCCGCAGGCGCCCGTTCTCCTCCCGTATGCGCTTGGACAGGCTGACAAGGACGCCGAGCCCGGCCGAGTCGATGTACCCTGTCTTCGAGAAGTCGATAAGGAACACCTCGTCGCCCTCGTCCAGGCGGCGCAGGACGCGCTCCTTCAACTCGCCTCGATTGGCCACCGTCAGCTCGCCGTTCACGTCGACGATGGTGACGTCTCCCAGTCGTTCGATGGAGAAGCTCATCCCTGTCGCCCACCTCCTGGAATGCCGTTTCGAGAAGCGGGGCGGACCGCGCGACTCCCCGCCGGCCCCTGCGACGGCCTCCTACTCGGATTGCGCCATGAGTGCCGTGATGCACGCGACCTCTACGATATCCGGAACCGACGCTCCGCGGGAGAGGTCGTTGAGCGGCGCGGCCAGACCCTGGAGGATCGGGCCGAGCGCACGCGCCCCGGCGAGGCGTTCTATCAGCTTGTACGCGATGTTGCCCGCGTCGAGGTCCGGAAACACCAGCACGTTGGCGGTTCCGCCGAGCGCCGAGTCCGGCGACTTGCGCGCGGCGACCGCTGGAACGAGGGCCGCATCGCCCTGCAGTTCGCCGTCCGCCGCGACCCCGGGACAGCGCTCGCGGAACAGCGTCACCGCCCGGCGGACGCGGTCCACGGCCGGCCCCTCCGCCGACCCGGCGGTCGAATAGGAGAGAAACGCGACGCGGGGCTCGTCGCCCACGATCGCTCGCCGGGCGCGACAGGCCGCCTCGGCGCTCTCGGCGAGCTGCTCGGGAGTCGGGTCGGGGACCACGGCGGCGTCGGTGAACGTGAGCACGCGCGCCCCGTCGCCTTCCCCGAGCACCATGTAGAACGCCGAGGACACGGTGCGGAATCCCGGTGTCACGCCGAGCGCGCGCAGCCCCGAACGGATCACCTCGGCGGTCGAATGTGTCGCCCCCGCGACCACCCCGTCGAGCTCGCCGGAGCGGAGCGCCTCGACCGCACCGTCGAGCGCATGCTCGCCGCGTATCGACACCGGCACCGCGAGCGAATCACGTCGGAGGAGCTCGATGGCCGCGGCGGTGCGCTCCTCCTCCGCCTCCGGAAAGCCGATCCGGCGTGGGTTCGCCGCGGCCCGGGCCCGCAGCGCCGCGACGAACGGGAGCGGCGGGCCCGCGCCCCCGGGGGTGGGCCCGCCGGGTCGCGTCACGGCTTCGCGTCCCGAAACGCGCGACGCATGCGCTCGAGCACCTCCGGGTGGACGAACGCGCTCACGTCGCCTCCCAGTCGTCCGACCTCCCGCACGAGGGAGGAGCTCAGGAAGGTGTGCGCGTTGTCGGGCGCCATGAACAGCACCTCGACCTCGGGCCACAGCGATCGATTCATGAGCGCCATCTGGAACTCGTACTCGAAATCGCTCACCGCCCTGAGCCCCCGCAGGATGATGCGGGCCCCGCGCTGGCGCGCGAAGTCGACGAGGAGTCCCGAGAACGACACGGCCTCGAGCCGCCGCTCGTCGCGGTACACGGAGCGCAGGATCTCCACGCGCTCGTCGAGATCGAACAGCCCGCTTTTCGTCTGCGTCGAGGTGGTGGCCACCGCGACGACGAGCCGGTCCACGAGCCGCAGACCGCGGCGGATGATGTCGTCGTGGCCGAGCGTCAGGGGGTCGAAGGAGCCGGGGTACACCGCGATCGTCTCGCTCATGCGCCCTCAGGTCGGGGTTGGGGTTCGGCTCCGGGGGCCGCGTACCTGCTGAGCCCGGTGTCGCCGTAGCGTCGCGACCAGTCCGCGCCCCGCGGCAGGTCGTGCGCGGCCCACGCGTGCTCGATCCACAGCGAGCCCGCGAACGGCGCCTCGAGGAAGCGGCGCGTCAGCCGGGCCGCGTCCGGCGTTCCATAGGGTGGATCGGCGAGCGCCACGTCGTGGCGGGGCTCGTCGCCGATCCCGGCCAGCCAGCGGAACACGTCGCGCCGGACCACCACCGCCCGAGCCTCGAGCTCGAGGCGTCGGAGGTTGTGCCTGAGCACCGCGACCGCCCTCGGATCGAGTTCGACAAAGTGCGCGCGGGCCGCGCCACGCGACAGCGCCTCGATCCCGAGGGCCCCCGAGCCGGCGTACAGATCGAGCACCTCCGCCCCCTCCAGCGATGTCCCGAGGGCGGCGAACCACGCCTCCCGGACGCGCTCCGACGTGGGCCGGGTCGTGCGTCCCGGCGGGGCCTCGATCCGGCGTCCGCCATGCGTCCCGGCCACGATCCGGAGCCCCACCCGGCCTCACTCCGCCGGCCGCAGCGCGCGCACGTGTGCCTGGGGACGCAGACCGCGCCGCGTTACCTCGACATGGAGCTCGAACACCACGTCGAAGCGCCCGCCGGCGGAGATCTCGGCCACCCGCGGGCCCATCCCGAAGGCGATCGCCTCGAGCCGATCCTCCCCGGCCTCGAGCGTGCACCTCAGATGCCCACCGTCCTCCCCGACCGTCTCGACGGTCCGCAGCGAGACATCCCGCGCGAGGAGCGCCGGGATGGGGTGGTCGGCCCCGAAGGGCTCCAGACGCGAGTACCCGCGGAAGAAGTGGGCATCGAGCTCGGCCAGCCGCACCTCGAGGTCGATCGGCAGCTCGGGCTCGAGCCGCGTCGGATCGAGCCGCTCTTGCGCCACGGCCCCGAGCCTGTCTCGCAGGGCGCCGAGCCGGTCGCGCCGCACGTCGAAGCCGGCGGCCATCGCGTGACCCCCGAAGCGCTCGAACACATCCGCGCACGACTCCAGGGCCCGGAACAGGTGGAAGTCCCGAACCGATCGGGCCGACCCTCGGGCCCGCTCGCCGTCGACGGTGATCAGCGCGACCGGTCGGTGGAGCTCGTCGACCAGCCGCGAGGCCGCGATCCCGAGCACGCCGGGGTGCCATCCCTCCCGCCACAGGATCACGATCCGGTCCCGTGCGGGGTCGTAGCTGTCGGCCAGCAGCTCGCGCGCCTCGCGGACGATGCTCTGGTCGATCTCCCGGCGGAGGTCGTTGTGGCGCTCGATCCGGTCGGCCAGGGCGGCCGCCTCGTGCGGGTCGTCCGTGAGGAGGAGGCGCAGCCCGTCCCGCGCGTCCCCCATGCGCCCCACCGAGTTCAGGCGCGGGGCGACCCGGAAGGCGATGTCGCTCGCCCGGATGGCGGACCACTGGCCCACGTTCGCCGCCTGCAGCAGGGCTCGCAGCCCGGTTCGCGCCGTTCGGTCCAGAACGCGGAGGCCGAAGCGCGTGAGGATGCGGTTCTCGCCCGTGAGCGGCGCCTGATCGGCAACCGTCCCGAGCGCCACGAGATCCAGATACCGGTTCAGCCGTCCCTCGCCAAACCCGTTTCTGACAAAGAGTTCCTGCGCGAGCCTGAAGGCCACCCCCACCCCGGCGAGGCCCCGGAAGGGGTAGACGGCGTCGGCGCGGTGCGGATCGATGACCGCCACCGCCTCTGGCAGCGACGGTCCCGGGCGGTGGTGGTCGGTGACGATGACATCGATCCCGCGACGCGTGGCTTCACGCACCGCCGCGTGCGCCGAGATCCCGCAGTCCGCCGTCACGATGAGCGTCGCGCCGCGCTCGGTGGCCACCTCGACCCCCGCGGGTCCGAGATCGTACCCGTCCCGCGTCCGATGCGGGACGAACGGCGTCACGCGCCCTCCCAGATCGCGAAGGGCGCCCGTGAGCAGGGCGGCCCCCGTCATCCCGTCCACGTCGTAGTCGCCGTGCACGAGGATGGACTCTCCCTCCGACAGGGCGCGCTGGATCCGATCGACCGCGGCCGACATGTCGGGCAGGAGTCCCGGCGGGGCAAGCTGATCGAGATGGGGACGCAGGAAGCGCTCGGTGCGCGCGTCGGTCCGGAATCCACGTCGGCAGAGGAGCTCGCACAGCGGCGTCGGCAACCCCGTGGCGCGCTCGAGCTCGCGCGTCTCGGCGGCGGGGACGCCCGCCGGCAGACGCCACGTCGGCGCGGCGGTCGAAGCCGTTCCGGGCCCTCGCGCCGGGGTCGTCAGTCCGGGGTGTCGCTCGCGTACAGGATCACCCCACACCCCTCGCATACGGCGAGCGAGCGACCGGCCCGGATGTCGGCCTGACGCTGCTTGGGGATGGCGGTGAAGCAATGACCACAGACGCCATCCGGGGTGAGCGAGGCGAGCGCCGTGTCGGCCCGGCCGCCGGCCACGGACTGGTACAGGCGCAGGGTGCGCCGATCGAGCCGTTCCTCCTGGGCGTGCTTCTGCTCGGTGTGGCGGGCCAGGTCGTCCTCCAGCCCGCGCCTCGAGGCCGCCACCTCCGCGCCGCGCGTCTCCAGCCGGGAGCGAGCCTCCTCGTGGGCCGCCTCGGCGGTCGCGAGGCGTTCCGCGACGGTCTCGACGTCCTGCATGGCGGACAGGGCCTCATCCTCGGCCATGCGGAGGTTTCGGCGCGCGGTCTCGGTCTCGGTGCGGACCGCGAAGTGCTGCTGCATGTTGGATACGGCTCCGGCGCGCGTCTCGAGACGCTTGAGCGTGGCGCGTCCCGCCTGCACGGAGCGCTGGTACTTGCGGACCCTCTCCTCCGCCTCCGCCTTCTGCCCCCGCAGCCGTCCAACCTCCTTGTCGAGCTCCTCCGTCTCGCCCTCGAGGTCCGATATCTCCGCCGCGAGGGTGTCGAGCTCCTCCGTGATGCGCAGGATCTCGAGATCGATCTCCTGCAAGCCCAACAGTTCTTCGACCGATTCGCCCGCTCCCATTCTCGCTCCGTCTCGTCGTCAGCGTTCGCGCGAGCCGGCGGGGATCGTTCCCGACCGGCGCGTCTCCGGTCCTCCACCCATCCCGTGGGGCATGAACGTGGCCGCCTCCCCCGCCTGCCGAAGTTCCGCGGCCACGCGCTGCTTCTCGACCAACAATCGACGTTGCTGCTCCGCATCCGCAAGCGCGAGCTCGCGATCGATCTCCCGCAGCCGGTCCCGGTGCCGTCGAAACAGGAGCCTCCGGCTCGCGGCCTGGAACACCTGCTCGGGATCCGACAGGTCCGACGTGTCCTCGAGCAACGCCTCGAGGGCCTCCCGGGCGCGCGACGACAGCGGAGGGAGCTCCTCCTCCGGCGCATCGGCGGCCCGCTCGAGATGCTCGAACACCTCGCGCCACACGTCGTTCAGGAACAGCCCCGCCGAGAGGTCGATGCGTCGCGCGCGCGCCACGAGGCTCGGATCGCGGGCCAGGAGGAGGACGAGGTCGTGCTCGGCCCGCTCACCGGCCGCCCCCGGCCGGGACCGGGCCGCGTGGAGCTCGCCGCCGTCCCGCGCGGGTGTAGGGGGACGTGGACGCAGGGGGCGGTCGGCGCGCGCGATCTCGTGCACGAGCGTGTCCCGCCGCACGCCGATCCCCTCGGCGGCCTGATCCAGGTAGATGTCGCGCAGCGCGGGGTCCCGCACGGCCCGCAGCGTGGACAGGAGCCCGTCCACGGCCCGCCGGCGTCCCTCGACGTGCTCCAGGTAGCCCTCGCGCCGCAGGATCTGGAGCTTGCGTTCGAGTACATCCACCGCGTCGTCGAGCAGCCGGCGGAGGGTCCCGGAGCCGCGGGCGCGCACCAGGGAGTCGGGATCCTCGCCGTCCGGGAGGGTGACGACGAGCGGGTGGATGCCGGCCGCGAGCAGGAGGTCGGCCGTGCGGAAGGTGGCCCTGAGGCCCGCGCGGTCCGAATCGTACAGCAAATAGACGCGCTTCGCGTACGTCGCCAGCCGCTCCGCCTGCTCCCGGGTGAAGGACGTGCCCAGACCCGCCACGGCGACCTTCACGCCCGCTCGGTGGAGCGCGATCACATCCGTGAACCCCTCCACGAGGGCGGCGAACCCCTCTCGTCGGATGTGGTGGCGCGCCCAGTTGAGGCCATACAGCTCCTCGCCCTTGTGGAACACCGGCGATTCCGGGGAATTGAGGTACTTGGGCGCATCGGAGTCCGGATCGAGGATGCGGGCGCCGAACCCGATGGGACGATCTCTGAGATCGAGGATGGTGAACATGAGGCGGCCGCGGAACCGGTCGTAAGGCTCGTCGGCCCTTTCGCTGGTGGCCAGGAGCCCGAGCTCGACCAGCGTGTCCTCGGTCAGCCCGTGCGCCGTGGCGGCCGCGCGGAAGGCCCGCCATTCGTCGGGCGCATACCCTAGCCGGTACTCGCGCCCTTCCTCGATCGAGATCCCCCGCTCCCCCAGGTAGCCCCGAGCCCTCTCTCCGCCGGGCTCCGCGAGCCGACCCTCGTACCACTCCGCGGCGAAGGCGAGCGCGGCCCGGAGCCCGGCGTGCGGATCCTCGCGCCGTTCCTCGCGCTCCGGGACCTCGATCCCCACGCGCCGCCCGACCTGACGCACCGCGGTCGGGAAGTCGAGCCCCAGGTGCTTCATGAGGAAGCCGAACACATCGCCCCCCTCGCCGCACACGAAGCACTTGAAGATCCCCCGGGCGGGATCGACGGCGAAGTTGGGGCCGTCGCCCCCGTGCAGCGGACAGGGCCCCCGATAGCTCTTCCCCGTGCGCTTGAGCTGCACGTAGTCGCCGATCACGTCGACGATGTCGGCCCGGGCTCGGATCTCCTCCACGAGGTGGTCTCCGACCATCACTCGAACTCCACCACGGTCACCCCCGCCCCGCCTCCGCGCGCATCCTCGGTCCGATAACTCGGGATGCGCGGGTCCTCGGCGAGGAGCTCCCACACCACGCTGCGCAGCGCTCCCGTCCCCTTGCCGTGGATGATCCGAAGCCGCGGGAGATCCGCGACGATGGCCGCGTCGATGGCGGGGACCAGCATGGAGGCCACCTCCTCGGCGCGCAGCCCGCGCAGGTCGATCTCCGAGTGCACGGCGAGCTCGGGCCGCCGCTCCTCCGCGCCGGCGGGGCGGGGCGCGGTCTGTCCACCGTCGGATGGTGAGGCGTCCGAGGCGCGGTCACCGGGACGGAGCTCCGCGAGCGGCACCGTGAGCCGCACGCCGTCGACGTCCACCACGCCCCTGTCGCCACGTACCTCCGCCAATCGACCCACGCGTCCGGACCCGGACCACACGACCGGCTCGCCAACGGACGGACGGACGGTTGAGCGGGGCGCGGGCGGCGGCGCAGGCAACGCTTCGGCGCGCGACCGGGTCTCGCGCAGGCGCCGCTCGACCCCGCTCCGGGCGGCCCGCTTCGTGGCCTCGATGGCCGAGGCTTCGGCCACGCTGGCGGCATCCCGCTCCAGACGCGAGATGATCTCTTCGACCTCCGAGCGCGCCGCCACGAGCGTCTCCTCCCTCGCCCGGAGACGCTCTCGCTCGGCCTCCCGGGTCTGGCGCTCGAGCGTTCGACCCAGCTCCTCGACGCGAATCTCCGCGGCAGCCAGCGCGGCTTCCCGCTCCTCGAGCCGGTTGCGGAGCTCGGCCGCCTCGCGCCGTTCGTCCTCCAGCCGTGCGAGCACGTCGTCGAGGGCTCGGTGCCCCGCGTCGAGTCGCGCCCGCGCGTCATCCAGCACGTCCGAAGGCACGCCGAGGCGGGATGCGATCTCGAGCGCGTAGCTCCGACCAGGGCGGTCCCGCTCGAGGCGAAAGGTCGGCTCGAGCCGACGGGCGTCGAACTGGAGCGAGGCGTTCACCGCCGGGATCCCCTCGTCCGCCAGACCCTTGAGGTCTCCGAGGTGGGTGGTCGCCACGGTCAGGCGCGCCCGCCCGGCGAGCGCGGCGAGCGTGGCTGCCGCGAGCGCCGCTCCCTCCGCGGGATCGGTGGCGCTCCCGATCTCGTCGATGAGCACGAGATCGCCTTCGGACGCCTGCCTGAGGATGCGGGCGAGGTTGCCTGCGTGCGCACCGAAGGTCGACAGCGAGGCCTCGATCGACTGCTCGTCGCCGATGATCGCGAACACCCGCCGGAAGCGGGGCACGCGCGTCCCCGGTCCAACCGGCGGGATGACCCCGCTCCCGGCGAGCGCGGCGATCAGCCCCACCGACTTGAGGAGGACGGTCTTGCCCCCGGCGTTGGGACCCGAGATGAGCAGCACGCGCTCGTCGGCGTCGAGATCCAGATCGAAGGGGACGACCGCGTCTGCCCGCGCCGCGAGCAGGGGATGGCGCCCCCCGCGGATCCGGAGGCCGTCCCCCGGTCCGGCGAGCTCGGGGCGCGTCGCGTCGAGTCGCGCGGCGAACGAGGCCCGCGCGCGGAGGGAGTCCAGGGTCACGAGCGCCTCGTAGGTGCCCTCGAGGGCGTGCGCCCCGGCGGCCGCTCCGAGCCCCCTGCCGGCCCTGAGCGCCGCGGTGAGCGCCTCCAGGATGCGGTGGATCTCGCGCTGCTCGCCCACCTCGAGCTCGCGGATCTCATTCATCGCCTCGACCGCGACGGGAGGCTCGACGAACAGGGTCTGACCGCTCCCCGACGCATCGTGTACCAGCCCCCCGACGCTCCCCTTCCCCTCGCGGCGGATGGGGATGCAGTACCGTCCGCTTCGCACCGTCACCGACGCGTCCGCAACACGCACGCGCTCGGGCAGCGACGCCGCGTACCGCTCCAGACGCTGGACGAGCCGCGAGCGTGCCGTCCTGAGCTCCGTTCGAAGCCGCCGCAGCTCGGGCGACGCCGCATCGGCCACCCCCCCCCCGTCGTCGAACGCCGTCTGGATGCGCTCTTCCAGGGCGCGATCGTGCCACACGCGCGCGACCAGATCGGCAACCGCTCCTCCCGTCGCGACGCGTCCCTCGAGGTCACGACGCGCGCCCCGCGCCGTGGTCAGGATGCGGGCGCACACGAGGAGCTGCTCCGGTTCGAGGACGGCCCCCGGGAGGGCGAGCCGTGCCAGCGCCGCCCCGCCGTCGGGAAGCGGTCCGAGCTCCCAGCCCTCCGCCACCAACAGGGCCCGGAGCTCGTCGACGGCGTCGAGGGCACGATCGGTTTCGGAAGGGTCCGCGATGGGCGACAGGGCCCGCACGCGGGCGGCACCAGCGGGCCCCACGGCCTCCCGCGCGATGACGCCCAGCACCTCGTCGAACTCGAGGACTCGAAGCGCGTGCGACCGCGGCGTGGCCTCCCGACGCCCGGATGCCATCAGCCCGGCGGCCACCCCATCCGACGCCCGCCGAGAACGTGCAGGTGCAGATGCGCGACGGACTGACCGCCGTCGTCCCCCACGTTGGTCACCACGCGGTAGCCACCTTTCAGGCCCTCGGTCTCGGCCACCCGCCGGCAGGCCGCGAGGAGTCTCCCGGCGAACGGCGCGTCCTCGTCGGACAGCGCGTCGAGCCCCGGCACATGACGCCGGGGAATGACGAGCACGTGGGTGGGTGCCTTGGGCTGCAGATCGCGGAACGCCACCCACTCCGACGCCTCCGCGACGATGCGGGCCTCGATCTCTCCCTGCGCGATCCCGCAGAACACGCATTCGCTCATGTGGCACTCCACGGTTCTGGGCGTCCGTCGGACCCGGGGCGGCCGTCGCGCGCCGCCGGGCGCCTCGCCCGCGCATACAGGGCGGCCGCCACGCTCGCGAGCCCGGCCACGGCCGCGGTCTCGAAACGTAGCGTCCGCGGTCCGAGCGACACCATCCCGAAGCCCGCTTCCCGGACCCGACGGCCCTCCCCGGCGCTCAGCCCTCCCTCGGGGCCCACCATCCAGATCGCCCCGTCCCACGCCGCCGATCCCACGACGTCGTGGAAGGGGGCGCCTTCCGGGTCGGCCAGCCACGCCGTTTCGCCGCCCTCCCGGGTCTCGAGGGCCTCGTCGAGCTCCTGGGGCCCGATCAGTCGC
Organism: uncultured Gemmatimonadota bacterium; assembly: GCA_964499635.1. GTDB lineage: Bacteria > Gemmatimonadota > Gemmatimonadetes > Palauibacterales > Palauibacteraceae > Palauibacter. Next base: position 212,468 of record CAZCLY010000001.1, read on the forward strand.
GGGAGCACCGCCCCGCCCGATTGCGTGAGCGCGCCGATCGCGCGTCGCCGGGCACGCTCGAGAAAGCCCGGCGAGCGACCCGCGTCGGTCACCGAACGCGAGCGCTCGAGCTCGACGAAGCGGATGGAGGCGGCCCCCAGCTCGACCGCCTTCTCGACCAGCCACAGCGACCGCTCCCGGTTTCCCACCGGGGCCCACAGCGACACGGGCCACGGCGGGGGCGCGGGCCGGGACTCCAGCAGCCGGCAGGCCACGTCGTGCCGACCCGTCCGGGTGAGCTCGGCCACCCAGCGTCTGCTCCGGCCATCGGTGATCAGCACGGGCTCCCCCGCCGTGAGGCGCAGGACCCGCGCGTGGGCGACCTCCTGGGACGCCAGCGACACCGTATCTCCGGGCCCGGCATCGCCCAGCCCTTCGCAGAACAGGGTCGATGCCGGCAGGGGAGCGGGCGTGCGGGAGCGGTCGGAATCTGACACGCGCGCAACCTAGCCGATCCTTCCCTCCGGTCGCCACCGGAGGCGGTCGAGCGAACCCGGCGCGGCGTCGGCGGCAGGGTTTTCACCGGAACCCGCGCGTCCTATGTTCGCAGCGACGGTCGATCCGACCGGCTGCAGGTCCGATTCGACACCTGCGAGCGCTCCATCGAGCGCCTTCGATCTCGGGACAGTGAGGGGATGACGACACCGGAGCAGAGATCCTCCGCGGAATCCGACCCGGACGCGACGGGCCCCGAGGCGATCCCCGAGACCCCCGACACTGCCTACGACGAGACCGACGCCGACGGGCGCGAGGAGTCCGCCGGGTCCCCGCGGGGTCGACCGCGGGTCATCAGCGCGGAGATCTCGCGCGATCGAGGCTGGAACTCGGTGGTCGAGGTCGTGCTCGAGCGTGACGGACGCACCGCCGCCGTGCGCCGCGACGCCGTGGGAGAGGAGGCCGTCCTGTTCCGGTGCGCTGCCGAGACGACGCTCGCGGCTCTGCACCAGCTCCTCGGTCCCCCGGAACGTTTCGCGCTCGTGGGCGCCAAGCGCATCCTCGCGTTCGACTCGGCGGTCGTACTCGCCTGTGTCAGGACACTGACCGGCCGGCCGCGCAAGCTGATCGGCTGCGTTCCGGTGGGCGAGGACCCGATCCTGTCGGTGGCGCGCGCGATCCTCCACGCCACGAACCGGATCCTGGAGGCCCTTCCGAACGCGCCCGAGACGGAGGGCTCGCCTCCGCAGCAGGCCCCCGAGCCCGACACCGGAGGGGACGCCTCGGGTGACCCGGGAGGCGGCACGGGGGATGGGGAGGACGAGGTCGGACGCGGTGGCGACGACGCGGAATCGGACGACGAGGACTGACGAGACAGGAGGCGGACCCGGCGTCACGCGGCCCGCCGGCCCCCACCCCGACGCTGGAGACGCATTGAACGAGCCGATCATCGCAGAGGAGAGCCGCGCGGGCGGCCCGACGTCGCTCGAGGAACGACCCATCGAGGAGCTCGCGATCGACACGATCCGCACGCTCGCCATGGACGCGGTCGAGAACGCAGGATCGGGGCACCCCGGCACCGCGATGGCGCTCGCGCCCCTCGCGTACTGCCTGTGGATGCACCACATGCGTTACAGCCCCCGGGATCCCGACTGGTTCGACCGCGACCGCTTCGTCCTCTCCGCCGGCCACGCCTCGATCCTCCAGTACGTCCTGCTCCATCTCACCGGCTACGACCTGCCGATCGAACAGATTCGGAGCCTCCGTCAAGCCGGCAGCATCACGCCCGGCCACCCCGAAGTCCACATGACCCCGGGCGTGGAGACCACGACCGGGCCGCTCGGCCAGGGCGTGACGAACTCGGTCGGGATGGCCATCGCGGAGGCGCACCTCGCGGCCTGCTTCAACCGGCCGGAGCACGAGATCATCGATCACCGCACATACGCGATCTGCAGCGACGGGGACCTGATGGAGGGCGCGTCGAACGAGGCCGCATCGCTCGCCGGGCATCTGGGGCTCGCCAAGCTGACGTGGATCTACGACGACAACCGGATCACGATCGACGGCGACACGTCGATCGCGTTCACCGAGGACGTCGGAGGCCGGTTCGAGGCGCTCGGCTGGCACGTGCAGGACATCGGCGATCGGGCCAACGACCTCGGGGCGATCGACGGGGCGCTGGAGGCTGCACGCGCCGAGACGGGGCGTCCCTCGCTCGTGATCCTCCGTTCACACATCGGCTACGGGGCGCCCCACAAGCAGGACACGGCGGCGGCCCACGGCGAGCCACTCGGCGCCGAGGAGATCCGGCTGGCCAAGCGTGCGTACGGGTGGCCGGAGGACGCCGCCTTCCTGGTTCCCGATGCCGTGCGCGAGCACATGCGCACCCGGGTCGAGCGCGGAGGCGAGCTGGTGGCCGAATGGGAGGAGCGCTTCGCGCGGTATCGCGCCGAGCACCCGGCCGAGGCCGACGCGCTCGAGGAGCGACTGGCCGGCCGGCTCCCGAGCGGCTGGGACGCGGGGCTGCCCTCGTTCGACCCCGAGCAGGGGCCCATGGCAACCCGCGCCGCCTCCGGAAAGGTGCTCGCCGCAATCGCCGAACGGTTCCCGGCGCTCATCGGTGGGAGCGCGGACTTGTCGGGGTCGAACAAGACGCTGATCGGAGGAAGCCCGAACTTCAGCCGCCAACACCCCGAGGGCCGGAACCTGCGCTGGGGGGTGCGCGAACACGCCATGTGCGGCGCCTGTAACGGACTCGCATTGCACGGGGGCGTACGCCCGTACGCGGCCACGTTCTTCATCTTCACGGACTATGCCCGCCCCTCCATTCGGCTGGCGGCGCTGATGGAGCTCCCGGTCGTCTACCTGCTCACGCACGACTCGATCGGGCTGGGCGGGGACGGTCCCACGCACCAGCCGGTCGAGCACCTCGCGTCGTTCCGCGCCATGCCGGGGATGCGGCTCATCCGTCCCGCGGACGCGAACGAGGTGGTCGAGGCGTGGCGCATGGCGATCGAGCGCCGCGATGGCCCCACGATGCTCATCCTCACACGCCAGGGCGTGCCGATCCTCGATCGCGAGGAGCTGGGCCCCGCGGAGGGGCTCCGCCGCGGGGCGTACGTGCTCGCGCCCGAGCGCGGAGAGCGACCCGACGCTCTCCTCCTCGCAACCGGGTCCGAGGTCCAGTTCGCGCTGGAGGCGAGAATCGAGCTGGCGGAGCGCGAGGTGGATGCCCGGGTCGTATCCTTCCCGTCGTGGGACGTGTTCCGCGCTCAGCCGGCCGAATACCGCGACCAGGTCCTGCCGCCGGACGTGCGCGCCCGTGTGTCCATCGAGGCCGGAGCCACGCTCGGCTGGTCCGAGTGGGTCGGCGACGAAGGGGCGGTGATCGGGGTCGAGCGCTTCGGCCAGTCCGGCTCGTACCGCGACAACTATCGGGACTACGGGCTCACGACCGAGGCCGTCGTCCGGCGTACGCTGGCCGTTCTCGGACGCGAAGGCTGAGCACGGTCGTGCGCGTCGCGATCGGAGCGGACCACGCGGGGTACTCCTACAAGACGGTGCTCGCGCGCGAGCTGGCCGAGGACGGGCACGAGGTGCTCGACATGGGCACCGATGGGCCCGAGTCGGTGGACTATCCCGACTTCGCGCTCCCGGTCGCGGAGGCCGTCGCGCGCGGCGAGGCCGAGCGCGGCATCCTCGTGTGCGGCTCGGCCGTCGGCGTGTGCGTGACCGCCAACAAGGTCCCAGGGGTGCGCGCGGCGGTGTGCCACGACACCTACTCGGCGCACCAGGGGGTGGAACACGACGACATGAACGTGCTGTGTCTCGGTGAGCGGGTCATCGGGATCGAGGTGGCCCGCGAGGCGGTGGCGGCCTTCCTGGGCGCGCGCTACAAGGCGGCGCCCCGGCTGGAGCGCCGGTTGAACAAGGTGAAGGCGATCGAGGCACGATACTGGAACAGGGAAGGCACATGAACGCGCTCGAGCGACTCGGGGAGCACGGACAGAGCTTCTGGCTGGACAATCTCACGCGGGAGATGTTGACGGACGGCGGGCTGGCGCGGCGTGTGGCCGAGCAGGGGCTGCGGGGCGTGACGTCGAACCCCGCGATCTTCCACGGCGCGATCAGCGGGGGTGAGGAATACGACGCCGACATCGCGCGCTTCGCCTCGCGGGGGTTGGACGCGCGCGAGGTGTACGACCGCCTCACGGTGGCCGATGTCCGGGTCGCGTGTGACGTTCTGCGATCCGTATGGGACGAGTCGGACGGGCTCGACGGGTACGTGTCGCTCGAGGTCTCGCCCCACCTGGCGCACGACACGGAGGGGACGCTCGAGGAGGCGCGGCGGCTGTACGAGGCCGTCGACCGCCCGAACGTGCTCATCAAGATCCCGGGCACGGAGGCCGGCGTGCCGGCGATCCGGCAAGCCCTGTTCGAGGGCATCAACATCAACGTGACCCTCCTGTTCTCGCTCCACGCCTACGAGGCCGTGGCGAACGCGCACCTGGAGGCGCTGGAGCAGCGACAGGAGGCGGGACGCCGGGTGGACGACGTGGCGTCGGTGGCGAGCTTCTTCCTGAGCCGCATCGACACGTTGACGGACGAACGGCTCGACGCGCTGGCCCGATCGGCCGATGCCGACCGCCGGACGCGTGTCGAGGGGCTGCGCGGGGAAGCCGCGATCGCCAACGCGAAGCTGGCGTACCGTTCCTTCGAGACGCGCGTGGGGGGCGCCCGCTGGGCCGCGCTCACCGCGGCCGGCGCGCATCCGCAGCGCATGCTGTGGGCGAGCACGAGCACCAAGGACCCCTCCTACCCCGACGTGAAGTACGTCGAGCCCCTGATCGGACCCTGGACGATCAACACGATGCCGGAATCCACGGCCGAGGCCTTCCTGGATCACGGCCGGGTCGCCAACACCGTGCGGGAGGGGACGGACCGGGCCGAGCGCATCATGCAGGAGCTGTCCGATGTGGGGATCGACTTCGACGACGTGACCGATACGCTGCTCGACGAAGGGGTCGAGAAGTTCATCAAGCCCTACGACCGCCTCCTCGACACGCTCGCGTCACGCATCGAGTCGCTGATGGCGGGGTCCGCATCCTGAGACGGCAGGTCACCCGCGCTCCCGGGTGGGAGACTCGCCGGATCGTCACGTGATGGGTATCCCGGCGGTGGTGGCGGGCTCGGGGGCCGGCTACCAGATCATCGTCCGACCGCGGGGATTCGCGACGGCGGCCGCGGCCTTCCTGGGTCGGAAGCTCGGTGCGACGGCAGCCGACGAGACCCTGTCGATCGCCCTCTCCGGGGGCCACACCCCGGAGCCGGTGTACGAGGCGCTCGCCCGCGCCCCGCAGCCTCGCTGGGATCTGATCGACGTCTACTTTGCGGACGAACGGGCCGTGCCCCCGGACGCCCCCGAGAGCAACTACCGGCTCGTCCGCGAGACCCTACTCGATCGGGTCGGCATCCACCCCACGCGCGTCCACCGGATGCCGGCGGACGCGGACGACCTCGATGCGGCGGCCCGCGCCTACGAGCGTGACTTCCCCGCCCGACTCGACGTGCTCGTCCTCGGGCTCGGAACGGACGGCCACACCGCGAGCCTCTTCCCGGGGCAGGCGGCCGTCGAGGAGCGCGAGCGCCGGATCGTGGGCGTTGAGGCCCCCGCCGAGCCGCGTCGCCGACTGACGATCACGCCGCGCGTGATCTCCGAGGCGCGGCTCATCGTCGTGCTCGTGCGGGGCGAATACAAGATCACCGCGGTGCGCCGGGCCCTGTCGGGCTCCGGGTCGCCGCTCGACTGTCCGGGCCGCCTGGCGCGACGCGGGGTGTGGATCCTGGCGGCCGATGCCGTGGGGGGGCTCCTCGGACGACCGGGGCTCACGCCGTGAACGCGGCCTTGACCCGTTGCCAGAAGCTCGGATCCTGTCCGCGACGCGGCTCCGGTGGGCTCGCCTCCAGACCGGCCAGCTCCTCGAGCGCCTCGCGCTGCTCGCGGCTCAGCTCCGTGGGCGTCCACACGTGGATCCGCACCAGCTCGTCGCCGTGCCCGCTGGCGCGCAGGCGGGGCATCCCCTGCCCGCGGATGCGGAGCACCTGGCCGGCCTGGATGCCGGCCGGAACCTTCAGCCGCGCCTGGCCGCCGATCGTCGGGACGTCGAGCTCGGCCCCGAGCGCCGCCTGAGAGAAGGTGACCGGCAGGTCGAGGAGCAGGTCGTCCCCCCGGCGCTCGAAGCGCTCGTGCGGAGACACCTCCACGGAGACGATCAGGTCCCCGGGCGGGCCCCCTCGCACACCGGCATTGCCCCGTCCCCTGAGCTTGAGGTAGTCCTCCTGGGAGATCCCGGCGGGCACCTCGACCTCGACCTCGCGCTCGCCGCGCACGCGACCGGTCCCGTCGCACTCCTCGCACGGGTCGACCCTGCGTCCCTCGCCGCCGCAGTCGGGGCACGGACGGACGGAGACGAACTGGCCGAGCATCGAACGCTGCACCTGGCGTATCTCACCCGCCCCGGCGCACGCGTCGCACACCATCGCCGTACTGCCCGGTCTGGCGCCGCTCCCCTCGCAGCGCCCGCAACGGTCCATGGCCGCCACCCGGATCGTGCGCCGGACGCCGCGCGCAGCCTCCTCGAGCGTGATCGTCAGCGACACCTTGAGGCTCGATCCACGTCGCGGACCCGGGCTCGCCCGGCCCCCGCCGAACAGGTCTCCAAACCCCCCGGCGCCGAACTCGCGTATGAAGACCTCGAAGGCGTCGGCGAACGTCCCGAATCCCCCGAACGGGGCCTCGCCGCCGGACCCCGGACGCACCCCGGCCTCCCCGTAACGGTCGTACAGTTCCCGCTTCCGGGGATCCCGGAGCACCTCGTAGGCCTCGGTGACCTCCTTGAAGCGCTCCTCGGCATCGGGCTCCCCGTTCCGATCGGGGTGGTACTTCATCGCGAGCCGCCGGTACGCCTTCTTGATCTGATCGGTGTCGGCATCCCGCGACAGGCCGAGCAGGCCGTAGTAGTCTCTCGCCATGGCTCTCCCGGTCTCCCCCCTCACACGCCTGCGATCACGCGAAACCCCCTCAGGATTGGGCGAGCCGGGACAGGAGCCCCGACGTCCAGTCCACGATCGACACGACCTTGTCGTACGCCATGCGTGTCGGGCCGATCACCCCCACGGTCCCCTGGAGGCTCCCGACGGAGTAGTTCGCCGTCACGATCGTCAGGTCCTCGAGCTCGGGCTTTCCGTGCTCGGTGCCGATCGTGATGTGCGGTCGATCGCCTCCGTCGCGATCGCCCAGCACGCTCGCCAGCAGCTCGCGTCGCTCGGTCAGCTGGATCAGCTCGCGCAGCCGCTCGCCGGTGGTGAACTCCGGTTGCTCGGCGAGCACCGCCGCGCTCCCGAGGTGCACCTGCCGCCATTCGAGCGCCCATTCGAACACATCGGGCCCGCTGTGGACGAAGATGTTCACGAGCTCCTGTGCGCCCGGATCCTCGAGGCTCAGGTCGCGCAGCCGCACTCGCAGCGTGTCGCGGATCTCCTGGAGCGTGTGCCCCGACAGCCGTTCGTTGAGCGCCGTCGACACCGCCTCGAGGCTGGGGCGCGGGACGGTCGAGAACAGGTCCACGTAGACCGTGCGCACCACCCCCGATTCGAGCGTCAGGACGAGCAAGGCCTTTTCCGCCGACACCGGGACCAGCTCGAGGCGCTCCAGCCGCGCCGAGGCGAGCGTCGGGCCCACCGCCAGCCCCAGCTCGCCGGTGAGCAGGCTCAGTGCCCGGGCGGCACGGGCCACCAGGTCCTCCACGGCAACGACCTCGAGGCCGGCGAACTCGCGCTCGATCTTCGCCTGCTCGCTGGGACGCGGCTGCAGCTTCCGCATCATCGCGTCCACGTAGTAGCGATACGCCAGATCGGTCGGCATGCGGCCGGCCGACGTGTGAGGGTGCGTGAGGAACCCCTTCGATTCCAGATCCGACATCGTGTTGCGGATCGTGGCTGCCGAGACCCCGAGCTCGTACTCCTTCCCGATGCGGCGCGACCCCGCCGGCGCCGCCGTGCGGATGAACGAGTCGATCACCGCCGCGAGGACGGAGCGCTCCCGTTCGGTGAGAGTCGGCATCGACATGTGGCTCAGTCTCGTTCCCGTCCGCGCTCGATCTCGGTCACCATGGCGTCCATTCGGAGCCAGCCTTCGAGCGTGGCGACGATCCGGTCCCCACGCCGCTCGATCCACCCCGCGTCCTCCCAGCGTGCCAGGTTCGTGCCGCCGGCCGTCGTGCGGATCCACTCCGCCGTGGACAGCCCCCTGCGTGTACGGAGGCCGAGCCACACGCGTTCCAGCTCTTCCTCCGACGGCGACAGGCGCTCCCAGCCCTCCAGCGCCCCGTCGGCGCGGGTCACCCGCGCGCGATATCGGTCCCAGCGAAACACGTTCCAGAGCCTGAAGGGCGGAAGAAAGCCGTGCGCGGACGGGCCCACACCAAGATACGGGGCCCGGTTCCAATAGTACCAGTTGTGCCGGCATTCGTGCCCCGGTCGCGCGAAGTTCGAAACCTCGTAGGGCTCGTACCCGCTCCCGAGCAGCCGCCGCGCGACGCGCCGGTACTCGTCCGCGTAACCGCCTTCCGATGCGGGACGTACGCGCCCCATTCCGACCCACTGCGCGAGGGGGGTATGCGGCTCGACGGCGAGCCCGTAGGCGCTCACGTGCGTCACGCCCGCGTCGGCGAGACGGGCGACCTCGGTGTCGAGATCGCGCTCGATGTTCTCGGGGAGTCCGAACAGGAGATCGGCGTTCACGGTCGCGAGCCCGGCGGCCCGGGCCGCCCGCACGGCCGAGAGCGCTCCGCCCGTGTCGTGTCGCCGTCCCAGCCAGGCGAGGGCCGCGTCGTCGAGCGCCTGTACCCCGAGACTCACGCGATTCACGCCCGCATCTCGCCACGCCGCCGCGACGTCGCGCGTGAACGAGGCAGGATTCGCCTCCGCGGTCCACTCCACCCGACCGTCGAGTGTGAACCACCGCTCGATCCGGCGCCGGAAGGCGCGCATGCCCGCGGTGCCCAGAAGCGACGGCGTCCCGCCCCCTACGAACACCGTGTCGATCGGCAACGGTGCCGCCCACCCGGCGCGGGCGAACCAGCTCTCGAGCTCCGCGCTCACGGCGTCGAGCCAGCTGTCAACGGGAGGCGTCCGCGAGCGGGTCACCGAGAAGTCGCAGTAGTGGCACCGGTGGACGCAGAACGGGAAGTGGGCGTACAGGGCCTCGGGCGCCGGCACGCCCGCGAGCTCCGGCGGCGGCGACTCGACGGCCGCCGGGGCAGCCGGACCGGCCCGGGTCACACGGGCTCCCGGGTCGAGACGATCTCGAAGCGCCCGCCCGGGCCGCGCGCCACCCGCCCATCCACCTCGAGCCGTCCGAGGGCGGCGAGGGTGCGACCGACATCGAGCCCCGTCTGGGCCGCGGTCTCGTCGGCCGTGAGACCCTGCCCGCACAGCGCCCGGAGGACACGCGCGTCCTCCACCCGTCCCGCGCGCGGGGGCGGTCGCATCGACCCGGGCGTCCCGGACTCCGCGGGCGGCTCGTAGTCGTGCACCCAACCGACGGCGTCGAACACGTCGCGCACGCCGGCCACGACCCCCGCGCCCCGCCGCAGGAGCCCGAGGACGCCCTGCGCCGACGGGGCGTCGATGCGGCCCGGCACCGCCAGTACCTCCTTGCCGATCTCGGTGGCCAGCGCGGCCGTGTTTAGCGCTCCACTCCGCTCTCCCGCCTCGACCACGACCACGGCCCGCCCGAGGGCCCCGATGATCCGATTGCGACGCGGGAACGTGTGCCGGCCGGGACGCTCGGAAGGCCAGAACTCCGACACGAGGAGCCCGCCCCTCCGCATGCGCCGGTACAGATCCCGGTTCGCCGCCGGATATTCGTGCTCGTGCCCCGATCCGAGCACGCCGATCGTGTGCCCCCCGGCGTCGAGCGCGCCCGCGTGCGCCGCCGCGTCGATCCCGCGCGCCATGCCGCTCACCACCGTCCAGCCCCAGCGAGCGAAGTCGCGCGCCAGCCGGTGCGCCACCGCGCGCCCGTAGGGGGTCGAGCGACGCGTGCCCACGATGGCCACGCACACCTCGAAATCGGGCCACTCCCGCCCGCGCAGGAAGAGGACGGGGGGAGGGGCGACGAGGTCGAGCAGCGGCGCCGGATAGTCCGTCGAGGCCCACGACACGATCCGAAGTCCCAGTAGCCGCGCCCGTTCGAGCCTCGCGACGGTTCCGTCGGCGGACAGCGCACGGAGTGCGGGCGCGGTGCGCGGGCCGACCCGCACCGAGGGCCCGGCCGCCTCGACGAGGACGGCCGGCGGGGCTCCACGCAGCCGGGCCAGCGCCGCCGTGCCGCTCTCGAATCGATCGACCAGGCGTCGCAGCGCCGGCAGGCCGAGACCCGGGATCCCGGCGAGGGCGAGAAGCGCCGCGGCCTCCTCGTGCTCCGGTCCTAGGGCCGCCACTCCTCAACCCCCTCGAACGGGTCTCCCCCGGCCGCTCCCGCGGCTCGCTCCTTCTCGGCCCGCACCTCGGCCCACAACCCCTCCAGCGCCTCGGACAGCCCCTCGCCGCTCACCGACGAGATCACGAACACGCCCCATGCGTCCGGGGCGGTGAGTGGCGCCCCCCGCTCCGCCTGCGGGACCAGATCGCATTTGGTGAGCAGCACGCAGTGCGGCAGCCCGTCGAGCGCCGCATCGTGAGAGCGCAGCTCCTCGCGCAGCAGCTCGTACGCGGCCCGGGGATCCTCGTCGTCGATGGGGATGAGCAGGGCGAGCGTTCGCGTGCGCTCGATGTGCCGCAGGAACCGGCTGCCCAGACCGCGCCCCTCGTGGGCGCCTTCGATGATGCCCGGGATGTCGGCGATCACGAACGATCGCCCTCCCGAGAGCCCCACCACGCCGAGCACGGGGGTGAGCGTGGTGAACGGGTAGTCGGCCACCTTGGGGCGGGCGGAGGTCACGCGCGACAGGAAAGTGGACTTGCCGGCGTTCGGCCGTCCGACGAGCCCCACGTCGGCGATGAGCTTCAGCTCGAGCTCGATGCGGCGCTCCTCGCCCCACTCGCCAGGCTCCCACTCGCGCGGCGCCTGATTGGTGGCGGTCGCGAAGCTCGCGTTGCCACGCCCGCCACGCCCGCCGCGCGCCACGATCAACTCCTCCCCCGGCGACAGCAGCTCGCCGATCCGCTCCCCGGTGTCCGCATCCCGGACGAGCGTACCGAGCGGCACCGGGAGGATGAGGTTCGCCCCGTCGGCGCCATCCCGCTTGCCCCCCTCCCCGTGCCCGGCGCGCTCCGCCCGGAGGTGCTCCCGGTAGGAGTAGTCGAGCAGGGTGTCGAGGCCCGGGTCCGCGCGCAGCAGCACGTCGCCTCCCCGACCGCCGTTTCCACCCGCGGGTCCGCCGCGCGGGACGCCCCGCTCGCGCCGAAAGGCGCTCGCTCCGGCACCGCCGGCGCCCCCGGTTACCCGGATTCTGACGAAATCGACGAACATCTCTCCTCGATGGCCTTCCACACCGCGCGGATTGCTTCGGCGTCCGGGTGTTTCCCGCCGGGGGCGCGACTCCGGTCGAGGCCGATGTCCACTGCCCGCCCGACCTCCCCGACCGAGGCCCCCACGTTGAGGGCCCCGCGGGCGTGCGCGTCGAGCTGCGGGCCGAATCCCGCCGCCGCCAGCAGAGACACGGCGCACAGCTCCCGCTCCCGCTGTGTCAGGGCCGGGCGCGCAAGCCCCTTCCCGTACCCCTCCTCGATCATCCAGCGGTCGAGCGCCGGGTGGAGCGCGCGCATCCTGGCGCGCAGCCGGTCGTAGGACCGCCCGTAGATCCGCCGGCAGCGCGTCTCGCCCTCCATCCGACGCGTGTCCAGATCCGGATCGGCACCGGGCGGCTCGGCCGGTGGATCCGGCTCCAGCTCCCGCCACATCGAGAACGCGTCGATGGCCGCCGGGAAGCCCAGGAAGAGGTACGCCTGGAGCAGGGCCTCCTCGATCCGCAACCGCGGACACCGCTCACGCGCGTTCCGGAGCTCGGACCGCACCGTGTCCGCATCCCCACCCGCGATCACTGCGGACACTCGGAGGAGCGCGTCGAGCGCCGGCCCCTCCGGGAGTCCCGCCTCGCGTCCTTCGTGCCCGCGGGTCATCGGGCGGTGAGCCGCGCCACCGGCTCGCCGCGCGTGTTCTGGACGACCGCCGGCTCGAACTCGGCCAGCCCGCCGAGCATGTCCGGGGTCGTTCGACCCCACGCATCGAGCGCGAACAGGACGGCCGGGCCGAGCGCCCGCATCGCGCCGTCGCGCACCTTGAGCGCCGCCCCCCAGCCGGCACCTGGCTCGCCGAGACAGAACACCCCCTCGGCTCCCCCCTTGGCGAGCATGCGCCCCCCGCTCGCGCGAACGAGGCGGCACGAGAGCGCGGTCGGACCCGACACCAGGCTCGGGTACGTCGTCATCGCGCCGACAACGGCACGCGGGCCCGGTGCGGCGGACGCCGCCAGACGCGCGTAGGCCCGCGCCATGTCCTCGAGGGCCAATCTGGGGGTCGGGACCCCGCATCCGTCCACGCCCCACACCAGCTCGTCGGGGGAACGCTCCAGCCACTCGGTCAGGCCGGCGCGAACGGCCTCCTGGAGCGGGTGTGCGGGGAGATGGTAGGACGCCGGATCCCACCCCCGGTCCCGGCACCACGCCAGCATGGCCGCGTGCTTCCCCGAGCAGTTGTTGTGGAGCCGGTCCGGCAGCCGCCCCGCCAGATCCAGGGCCCGCGCGGCTTCGTCGTCGAGCGGCCGGTGCGGCCCGCACACGAGGTCGCCTTCCCCGAGTCCCACGGCGGCGAGGATGCGGCGCACGGCCTCGAGGTGCTCCGGGGCGCCATGGTGCGAGGCGCACGCGATCGCCAGCTCGCGCCCTCCGAGTCCCAGACGCTCGAACAGCCCGTCCTCCACGAGAGGCAGCGCTTGGAAAGGTTTCATCGAGGAACGCCAGAACGCCTCGAGATCCGGATCGCCGTGCGCCCGCACCTTCCCCGTCTCCAGCTCGACCAGGACGCCGTGCACGCAGTGCCGAGACTCCTCGGCCTCGCCCCGCAGCAGGCGAACCTCGATCGCGCTCACCCGCCGCTCGACGGCCGCCGGTCGGCGCCGTCCCGCAACCCGCGCCACGCGCGCCCGGTGGCGCTCCCGGGCATGAGATCGCGGTCGAGCCTCGCGAGGTCCTCGGGCTCGTCGACATCGTACCAGCCGGGGAGCTCCACGTGACACAGCTCGAGCTCGGTCGCGCGTCGACGGGACCAGTCGAGCAGCTCGGGGGTGGACCATGGAGCACCCGCGAACAGCGCCCGCGCACGCGGCCAGCAGAGTCGTCTGAGTCCGATCGCGTAGTAGCCGCCGTCGAGGGTCGGCCCCAGGACGAGGTGCGCGGCGTGCAGCGCCCGGAACGCCCGCTCCACGTATTCGGGCGGCAGCGTCGGGTGATCGCTTCCCACGGCGACCGCGTAGTCGATGCCGTCCGCGAAGGCGGCCTCGAACGCGGCCGCCAGGCGGTCGCCGAGGTCGCCTTCGGGCTGGACGCGGACGGCGAGCCAGGGGTACCGGGTCTCGAGGGCGCGTCGCACGCCTTCTCCCGCCGGTGCCCACAGCTCAACCGGGCCGACCGCGGGGAGACGCGCCGCCAGGTCGTCCAGGAAGCCCCGGTACAGCTCGGCCGCACCCGCCGCACCGAGCGCCGGGATGAGGCGTGTCTTGGCCCGACCCGGCTCGGGCCGGCGTCCGAACAGGAGCACACGACGGGTCGCCGCGCGCGCGCGGCTCCGGGCAGCGGCCGACGCTCCGGGGAGCGGACGCCGCGACGGTGGAGGGGCGGACGCGGCGGCTATCGGGTGCGAACCTCGATGACGCCGCCTTCCGCCCCCGGACGCCGGTACTCGGGCGGCACCATGCTGGCGTAGTAGAGGCGGATCGATACGATGTCCGCGGCCGGGATGAGTCGGAGCGTGGTGATCATGTCGTTCTGGTTGAGGTCGCCGTCCACGACGAGCACGGGGACCGTGTAGGTCAGCCGATCGGCCCCGAGCCCCGAGCGGTCGTCCCCACCTTCGAACCCGATCCGATCCTCGAACACGATCAGCTCGCGGTGGTGGGTGAGGGCCTCGTAGGCGGTGGCGTACCCGTCCTCCCGGATCTGGTCACCCGAGATCAGGAGACGCGTGTAGCTGTGACGACCGCCCGAGCTCGCGCAGCCCGCGACGACGAACGACACGAGGAGCAGCGCTTCCATGCCCCGTGGGGCCCGGGCTGAACGGCTCATGCGACGCTCCTTCGAGAGACCGGCGACGGAACCGGTCGTCCGCCGACCGTCCGCGCGCGATGGATGCCTAGCGTTCACCGCCCGAGCCCGCAACCTGGCCGCGCGCCTCCGCCTCGGCGGCGGCGATCGACAACAGGACCGCCGGCGTGTCGGCCTTGCCCAGCAGATCCACCGCCGTGGCTACCTGGCTGTCCTGCTCCGCCCGACGCTTGAGCTGCTCGGTCTCGCCCAGCGCCGCCCCCGTGAGCTCGACCCCGATGAGCCAGTCGATGTAGCGCCCGGAGTGATCGAACAGACCGCGATCGATCCCGGCATCCTCGGACGAGAGCTTGGCGTACACCCCGTCGCGCATGGCGTCGGTGACCCGGAAGCCCGGCTGGACATCGTGGTCCTTCGCCCATTCGACCGCCCACCGGAACACGACGTCGCGCACGACCTTGCCGTCGCTCATCGCCGCCCGGCGCAGCGTCTGCTCCTCGGTGGTGAGCGTATCCGGGCTCACGGCCAGATCCGGCGTGATCCCGCCACCGCCGTAGACGATGCGACCCCCGTCCGTGCGGAACTCCTCGCGCTCCACGTGGGCATCGGGGACCTCGACGGGCTCGCCCGAGATCGAGACGGCGCTGGCGGCGAGGCTCCGCATCGCGTGGTCGGGGTCGAAGTCCTTCTGGATGGAGCGACCGGACGGCGTGTACCAGCGTGCGGTGGTCACCTTCATGTGGTGATCCCCTGACAGGCCGTACAGCGTCTGCACCGATCCCTTTCCGTACGACGTCTCGCCGACGATAACCGCCCGATCGTGATCCTGGAGCGCGCCGGCGACGATCTCCGAGGCGCTCGCCGACCAGCCGTCGACCAGCACGACGACCGGCAGATCCGGATAGCGCTGCCCGCTGGGAGCCCGGTACACGTAGTTCTGGTCGGGGAGACGGGAGCGGGTCTCCACGACCTCCGCGCCGCGATCCAGGAACAGATCCGTCACCTGGATGCCCTCTTCGAGCAGCCCGCCCGGGTTCTGCCGCAGATCGAAGATCACGCCCCGGGCGCCCGCGTCGCGCAGCATGTCGATGCCCTGGACGAGCTCCTCCTGGGCCTGACGGCTGAAGCCGCGAAGCTGCACGAAGCCGATGTCGCCGGGGAGCATGAACGCCTGAGCCTGCACGACGTGGATCTCGTCCCGGACGATCTCGTAGTGGAGCGGCTGGGCCGCGCCCACGCGGGCCACCGTGATGTTGACGGGAGCGCCCTTCGGTCCACGGAGGACCTGCACCGCCTTGTCCGGCGTCCAGTTCTCGGCCGTCTCGCCCTCCACCTCGATGATCCGGTCACCGATCACCAGGCCCTGGCGCTGCGCCGGCGTGTCGGGAAGCACCGAGACGATCGTGATCCAGCCGTCCTTGGCATCGATGCGCACCCCGAGACCGCCGTAGTTGCCGGTCGTCGAGTAGCGGAGATCCTCCCAGTCCGCGGGCTCCAGGAAGTCGGTGTACGGATCGCCGAGCTCCTTGAGCATGCCATCGATGGCCATCTGGTACAGGTCATCCGGCGACACCTCGTCGACGAATCTCTCCGCGATCAGCCGGTGCACCTCCTCGAACAGCTGTCGACCCTCCGCCACCCCCTCCGGCGCGCCCCGGTCGAGCAACCAGCCGCCGCTCGTGAGGGCAATGGCGCCGACCACCAGCCCGGTCGTCCACGATCGCTGAGCCTTCATCCGTCCTCCGTTCGACACCCGTGCCCCGTCCTCCGGACCCGCGCCCCCATGGCGCCGCACGTCGCGGGCCACGCGTCCCCGCCGGCGCTCGTGGCGAGGTACCGCGTCCCCGACGCGATTTCCGTAATCTCGTAACCCCACGCCGTGCGCGAAAGTTTCACGCCGCCGGATCGAACCAGTCCGGGAAGCGCGCGTGGAGCACGGCCCCCGTCCGTCGACCGACCGCCTCCGGGGAGCCGGAGGCATCCACCACCTCGATGCGGTCCTCCCCGGCGGCGAACGCGCGGTACCCGGCGGACACCCGCTCCATGAACCCGACCTGCTCTCGCTCGATTCGATCGGGGCAGAAGTCCCGCCCGCGCTGTCGGTCCCGACCGACCGAGGCGGGGACATCGAGCACGATGTACAGATCCGGCAACAGGCCGCCGGTCGCCTGCGCGGTGATCGCCCGGATCGCTTCCTGCGACACGCCCCGCCCGTATCCCTGATAGACGCGAGTCGAGAGCTCGAAGCGATCGCACAGGACGAGCCGTCCCTCCCGTAGCGAGGGTCGGATCACCTGTTCGACGTGGGCGTGCCGCGCGGCCGAGAACAGGAGCAGCTCCGTCATCCCGTCGAGCTCCAGCTGCGGGCGATCGAGGAGGATGTCGCGGATGGCCTCCGCGAGCTCGGTACCGCCCGGCTCGCGCGTCGCGATGTGAGGTAGGCCGCGCGCCTCGAGCGACCGGGAGAGACGATCGATCTGGAGAGACTTGCCCGCCCCTTCGGGTCCTTCGAACACGATGAACGGCGCCCTCTCCGCACTCACCGGAGGTGACTCAGTCGTAGTACTCGACGCCGAGGTGTGTGATCTGCTCCTCCCCCATCAGCCAGCGGAGCGTGTTCTTGAGCTTCCAGTGCTGGATGAACAGGTCGTGCTCGGGGTAGAGGTTCGGCGCCACCTGCGGGCTCTTGAAGTAGAAGGAGAGCCACTCCTGGATGCCCGACAGGCCGGACCGCTGCGCGAGGTCGAGGAACAGGGCGAGGTCGAGCACGATGGGGGCGGCGAGGATCGAGTCCCGACACAGGAAATCGATCTTCACCTGCATGTCGTACCCCATCCAGCCGACGAGGTCGATGTTGTCCCACCCTTCCTTGTTGTCGCCGCGGGGGGGGTAGTAGTTGATGCGCACCTTGTGGTAGACGTCGCCGTACAGCTCGGGATACATGTCCGGCTGCAGGATGTACTCGAGCACACCGAGCTTCGACTCCTCCTTGGTCTTGAAGCTCTCGGGGTCGTCGAGCACCTCCCCGTCGCGATTGCCGAGGATGTTGGTCGAGAACCAGCCACGCAGGCCCAGCATGCGCGCCTTGAGGCCTGGGGCGAGGATGGTCTTCATGAGCGTCTGACCGGTCTTGAAGTCCTTTCCCCCGATGGGGACCTCCCGGTCGGCCGCCAGCTCCAGCATGGCCGGGATGTCGACCGTCAGGTTCGGGGCCCCGTTGGCGAACGGGACGCCTTCCTGGAGCGCAGCCCACGCGTACAACATGGAAGGGGCGATCATGCGGTCGTTCTCCTCCATCCCCTTCTCGAACGCCGCCAGCGTCTGGTGGACCTCTGTGGGACGCATGAAGATCTCGGTCGACGCCGCCCACACCATGACGAGGCGGTCGCACCCGTGCCGTTCCTTGAACGAGCGGATGTCCTCGCGGAGCTGCTCGGCCAGCTCGCGCTTGTTCGAGGCCTGCTTGACGTTCGGCCCGTCGAGCTTCTTCACGTAGGACTTGTCGAACACCGCCGGCATGGGCCGGATTCCCCGCATGAACTCCTCGAGCGGCCGGATGTCCTCGGTGTCGAGCACCCCACACACTTCGGCCGACGTGTAGGCGTCGTCCGCGATCGGATCCCAGGCGCCGAACACGAGGTCATCCAGGCCGGCGAGCGGCACGAAGTCCTTGAGCAGCGGCGTGCGGCGCTCGGTGCGCCTCCCGAGACGGATCGTGTTCAGCTGGGTGAGCGAGCCGATCGGGCGCGCCAGCCCTCGCCGCGCCGCCTCCACGCCGGCGATGAAAGTCGTCGCCACCGCTCCGAGACCGACGATCAGGACCCCGAGCCTGCCTTCGGCGGCGTCGATCTGCCGCGGTGATCTGTCTCCGTTCACGATCTCCCGTCACTCCGTTTCGTGGGTGGGTTCGACCGCCTCGCGTAGCGGCTCGCCCTCCGGCCGGGTCTCGCGGTACACGTACCAGATGCGCTGGATCGCGGTGAGGTTCGTGAGCACGGCGAGCACGATGATCACGATCTTGAGGATGAGTCCCTCCTGGCCCGCCATCTCCATCTCGCCGAACAGGAGGGCGGCGAAGCCGATCAGGATCACTCGCTCCGGCCGCTGCATGAGACCGACGTGGACGGTCATGCGGAGGCCTTCGGCCCGCGCGCGGGTGTAGCTGATCATCAGCGAGCCGGCCATGGCGAGGACGATCCAGTAGATCATCGCCACGTCGCCGAGCGCGAGCCGATAGTCGTTGTACAGCGAAAGGAGCCCCAGATACACGACGATCTCGGACAGCCGATCGAGCGTCGAGTCGTAGAACGCTCCGAAGGACGAGGCGAGCCCGGTCCGTCTGGCCACGCTGCCGTCGAACAGATCGAACAGCCCGCCGAGGAGGATGAGGAGGCCCGCCGTGCGCACGTGGTGCTGGTGGAAGAAGAAGCCCGAGCTGCACGTGACGAGGAAACCGACCGTGCTGACCGCGTTGGGGTGGACCCGCCGGCGGGTGAGCCACGCCACGACGGGCTCGAACGTGGCGCGAAGCCCTCGCTCGCCCAGGTCGCGGATCGACGTCATGAGGGCAGGATGATCCGACTTTCCTCGCCCTTCCGGATCCCGGTCCCGATCGAGCGGTGCACCTTCTCCATCAGCTTGTCGAAGTTCGCCTGCGAGGAGATCAGGGCCTGATAGCGGCTCGTCGTCTGGATCTTCTCCTGCAGCTCCTCGTACTCGGCCCGCTGGTCGGCGGGGGGGTCCTCGCCGCGGCCCACGGTGTCCATGAGGGTCTCCTGCAGATCGCGCAGCCGGTTGAGGAGCTCGGTCGCCTCGCGGTCATCGCCCAGGTCGCGGTTCGCGGCCTGCAGATAGGCGTACTCCGCGGTCTGGGAGATGAGACGTCCCAGCTCTTCCGCCTTCTCGAGAATGCGTTCTCGGGTGTCTCGCGTATCCATCGTCACCATTCGCGTGGGTCGAGGAGCCGCGGGGCGGCGGGAATGGGCGACGCCCGCGAAGCCCTTGCGGCGCCGGGAGAAACGTCGCCCGAGTATAACGACCGCCCGCCGGCGGCGCGACTCGGAGTGCGGCCCGCTGCGGGCGGCGCCGGGATGGCCGGCCGCGGGGCGGCGCGGGGCTCACCCGGCGGGCCGCACACCCTCCGCGACCCGCGCACTGGCGAACCGGGAGCGGCCGGCGAGGTCCCGCCCGATGGACACGTCCGTCCAGCCGGAAGCGGTCTCGAGGGCCTCCCGCACGGCGACCTCCTGATCCGCCCCGATCTCCAGGAA
Source organism: uncultured Gemmatimonadota bacterium (assembly GCA_964499635.1). Taxonomy (GTDB): domain Bacteria; phylum Gemmatimonadota; class Gemmatimonadetes; order Palauibacterales; family Palauibacteraceae; genus Palauibacter. Next base: position 232,036 of record CAZCLY010000001.1, read on the forward strand.
CAGGGCACCGCCCGGACGGAGCGCATCCGCCGCGCCGGCGACGAGCAGACGCAGCACGGCGAGGCCGTCGGGACCGCCGTCGAGCGCCACACACGGCTCGTGGTCGCGGACCTCGGGCGCGAGCCCCGCGAGGTCGCCGGTGCGCACGTAGGGGGGGTTCGAGACAACCACATCGAAGGGGGGATCGTCGCCCACAGCGGACCATATGTCGGGACCGCAACGCCTGAGCTCCAGGCGCTGCGCGACCCCGGCCCTGACCGCGTTCTCGCGCGCCTGCTCGAGCGCATCCGGCGACACGTCGAGCCCCACCACCCGGTCGGCCAGCCCCTCCACGAGGAGCGACAGCGCCAGGACCCCCGAGCCCACCCCCACGTCGAGCGCTCGCGCCACGGGTTCGCCGCGGGTCCACGCCGCGATGCGATCCACCAGCTCCTCGGTCTCGGGTCGCGGGATCAGCGCCCGCCGATCGGAGACGAGCACGAGCTCGCGGAACTCGGCCTCTCCCTCGATGTGCTGGAGCGGCTCACGGCCTATCCGCCGTGCGACCGCGCGCGCCACGACGCGCGCCTCATCCGGATCGAGCCGCACGCCGCCTTCGAGGGTGAGCGCGCTCTTCCGTAGGCCGAGGGCCGCCGCGACCAGACGTTCCGCCTCCGTGCGAGCCGTCTCGATCCCGTGCGCCGAGAGCTCGCGCGCGATCCCGTCCACCGTCTCGCGGCGGGTGGGCCCGGCGGGACGCCGGCCGGGAGCCGGCTCAGTCGGCCGCATCCGGGGTCTCCGCGATGCGCTCCTCGATCCCGGCCAGGCGCAGCGCCTCGACGACCTCGTCCAGATCGCCGTCGAGGATCGCGTCGAGCCGGTGCGTGGTGAGACCGATGCGGTGGTCGGTCATGCGGCTCTGCGGGTAGTTGTAGGTGCGGATCTTGGCCGAGCGGTCCCCGGTCCCGACCTGCGTACGGCGCTCCCGGGCGCGCTCGGCCTCCTGCTCGGCGACCCGGCGGTCGAGCAGGCGGCTGCGCAGCACCTTGAGCGCTTTCGCCTTGTTCTTGTGCTGCGACTTCTCGTCCTGACAGGAGACGACCAGACCGGTGGGCAGGTGCGTGACGCGGACGGCGGAGTCGGTCGTGTTCACCGACTGCCCCCCCGGACCCGACGAGCGGAACACGTCGATCTTGAGGTCGTTCGGGTCGATCTCCACATCCACCTCCTCCGCCTCTGGCAGCACGGCGACGGTGGCGGCCGAGGTGTGGATGCGGCCCTGGCTCTCGGTCTCCGGTACCCGCTGCACGCGGTGTACTCCCGACTCGTAGCGCAACAGTCCGTACGCTTCGCGGCCGCGGACGATGAACACGATTTCCTTGAGCCCGCCCATCGATCCGTCGCTCGCGCTCACGAGCTCCACGTCCCAGCCCTTCCCGGTCGCGTAGCGCGTGTACATGCGGTACAGGTCGGCTGCGAACAGCGCCGCCTCATCACCGCCCGTGCCGGCCCGGATCTCGACCACGGCGGGCCGGTCGTCGAGCGGATCCCGCGGGACGAGCAGCCTCCTGAGGGCGACTTCCTGCTCCTCGCGGCGCGTCTCGAGCGCCTCGACCTCCGTGGCGGCCAGGTCGGCCATCTCGGGATCGGTGTCCGGCGCGGCGACCAGCTCGCGGGCCTGACGCAGCTCGTCGAGCAACTTCAGATGATCGCGGGCGGCCCGGGCGAGGGCCTCGAGGTCGGAATGCTCGCGGGCGGTGGAGCGCAACCGGTCCACATCGCCCAGCACGTCGGGGTCGGCGAGCCGCCGGCCGAGGTCCTCGTAGCGGACCACGGCCTCGCGCAGGCGGGAGATCAGGCGGCCGGGGTCGGACATGCAGTGGGGGCGGAACGGGACCTCGACGGTCGCCGCCTCAGGATTCCGCGGGAGCGGCCTTCTCCGTGTCCCCGTCCTCGCCGGCCCCGGCCGGTGGGGGCCCCGGCTCGGTCGTCGCCGCGGTCGCCGATTCGCCGGAGCCGTACTTGGCGAAGAAGCGCTCCACGCGGCCCGCCGTGTCCACCAGCTTCTGGCGGCCGGTGAAGAACGGGTGACAATGCGAGCAGATCTCGACGTGGATCTCCCCCACCGTGGACCGCGTCTCGGTGACGCGGCCGCAGGCGCAGGTGATCTGCGCCGTCTCGTATGTCGGATGGATCCCGAGTTTCATCGTCTCTCCCTGTGACGCGCGAACGGCCGCGGGCCAGCCCGTGCGGCCGTACGGAACCGAGCAGGAAAACATAGGCGCGAAGACGCCCTCTTTCAACCGCGCGGAGCCCCTGACGGTTCCCCGGCCGCCGGGGCGGCCTGCCCGTCCCGCCGGTGGCTCAGCCTCCGGGCGGCGCCAGCTCGAGCCGCTCGGCGAGGGCGGACTCCACCCGGTCGCGGGTGTAGTAGAGCGGGAAGTACCCATCCGCGGCCCAGCGCTCGAACAGGTTCCGGTACAGCGGGTCGTCCGGGTCGCCTCCCTGGCCGGGCGTGTTGGTGAACACGGCGGTGTCCCAGTCCCCCGCCTCGGTGATGATCCGGAACGAGGCACCGGAGGTCTGGTTGTCGCCGAACCCGGTCATGTTGACCGTGTACCCGTCCCCGCCGCGGGGCGCGGGCCCGACCTCCAGCCGCGCCCGGGTTCCGGCGTCGACGGGACCGGACAGCGGGTGGCGGAGCAGGACGTGCTTGAACCGCGGGCCGCCGTAGATCCAGCCGACCGGGTCGGGACCCCGGCGGGCCGTCAGGTCCGAGATCCCCTCCTCGAAGGTCCGCACGAGGAACGCGTCGCGCCCCGTCACGGGATCGCCCCCGCCGAGTTCGGCGAACCACACGGGCGGCGAGGCGAGCCAGTCGAGGACCTTCTTCATCGACACCGACTCGAGGATCCCGGTCAGGGCGTCCGGGATCGCCAGATCGGCGATCTCGCGCTGCAGCCGCCTCTCCCAGGACACGTAGATCGACGACTCGATCGCGTCGGAGCGGAGTACGAAGTCCCAACCGCGGAGCCGCGCGACGGCTTCCCGCGCGGCCGGCGTCAGCCCGTCCTCCACGAGCTCCAGCATGGGGACCAGCGAGCGGGCCGGGATGGACAGGTAGTCGGTCTGGAGTCGCATCATGTCCGGCAGCGTGAACCGCCGACCCGAGCCCAGCACCTCGACCAGACGCGCTTTCCGGAACGGGTCGCTCCACGTCCAGCCCACCGCGTCGCGGTGCTCGTAGCGGGGCGGCACGAGATTCTCGTTGGCGCTGGCGAAGAAGCCCTCGGGCGGGTTCTCGATGTGGGGCTTCTCCCTGATCTCGAGGTAGCCATCCCACTCGTAGCGCCCGTCGCCGGGGACGGGGACGAGCCCGGTCCAGTTGCGGCGCATGGGGGCGATGCCCACGGCCTGCCAGCCGATGTTCCCGTCCACGTCCGCCCACACCATGTTCTCGCCGGGGATGTGGCTGTACTCGCAGGCCTCGCGGAACTCCTCCCACGTGCGCGCCTGGTCCATCCGCAGGCTGGCCAGATAGGGCGCGCCGCCCACCTCGAGCCACCCGGCGCGTAGCGCGTAGGCGACGTGGTGCTCGGGATCCTCGTACATCACCGGGCCGTGCCGCGTGTACTTGAGCTCGACGTGCCGGTCCGGCCGCCCCTTGACCGCGATCGTCTGCCGGTCGACCTCCATCTCCTCCCAGCCGTCCCTGTACCGATACCGGTTCGGATCGGCCGGATCGGTCTCGTACACGTACAGATCTTCGGCGTCCGTGAGGAACACCGTCAGTCCCCACGCCCCGTACTCGTTGTGGCCGATCGACACGCCCGGGAGGATCGGCTCCCCACCCCCGATCACGTTCCAGCCCGGTCCCACGAGGTGGACGGCGTAGCGCAGGGACGGAGCGGCGAGCACGCGGTGCGGGTCGTTGGCCATGATCGCGTGGCCGCTCAACGTGTGCTCACCCGAGAGGACCCAGTTGTTGCTCCCCAGCGCGGCCCGTTCGGCGAGCGCGAAGGATCGGTTCAGGCCGGGGAAGTCGGGAGTGGAGGCCGTGTCGCCACGGGGCACGGCCGCCCGGAACTCGGGCCGCACCTGCTCGCGCCGGAACCGGATCGGGCTGTGGAACGCCTCGTACACGTCGAGGATCTCCGTCCTCAACAGCGAGCCGTCGATGGCCGGATCGAGGGCGATGTCGGGGTCGCCGGGGTGGAAATAGACGACGTCCTTGACCGCGTCCGGTCCGGCCGCGGCGACGGCCCGCCCTAGCTGGAGCTCCTCGTCGATGTTCCACAGGAGACCCTGGTGTCTGGAGACCACCACCTCGGGCGTCCAGCGCCCGGGCCGGATGCCGAGGATGTGGAACTCCACCGGGAGGAGGGACGGATCCCGCTCCGTCTCGGCGATGTACGCGTTGATCCCGTCCACGAAGGCACCGATGATCTCCCCGCCGCGCGGATGGTAGTGGTCGAGCTCGGCCTCGAGGTCGCCCCGGAAGCGGAACAGGCGCGAGCCGCGGTCGCGCTCCACCTCCGATTCCCCGAGGATCTCGGCCACCGTGCCGGTCGCCTGTCTGCGCCAAATCTCGAACTGGAACAGCCGGTCCCGCGCCGCGTTGTAGCCCTGCGCGAAGAACAGGTCGTGCTCGGTCTCGGCGTAGATGTGCGAGATGCCCCACAGGTCCTTGAGGATGTCCACCGGGCGCTCGAGCCCTGACACCTCGAGCCGCTCGGTGCGGGAGCCGGGGGTCGGCGAGGGAGCGGCGAGAGGGACGGTCGCGGCCACGAGGAGCAGCAGGAGCGCCGACAGCCACGTTCGAGCCCGCATCGAGCCTCCGGGGCGAGGGACGAACCGATCTGGGGACGCCCGGGGTCGCGGGGCCCGCGGCGCCCGGCACGCGGAGGCAAGCTACGGCGTCGGTCCGTACCTGTCAGGCTCGCCAGGTCTCCAGGCGGTCCGTGAGCCCCCCGCCCACGGCACGCGGTCCAGAAGCCGCTCGGCCGCCCGCCGCGCGCGGGCGAAGCGGGCGCTGTCCGCCGCGGGCAGCGGACGCTCCACGGGGAGGTCCACCGAGCCGGGATCGACCGCCCCTCCGTTCAGGAGGAACTCGTAGTGCAGGTGCGGCGCGGTCGACAGCCCCGTGGTGCCGACCGCGCCGATCGCGTCGCCCTGCCGGACCGCCGCCCCCGGGTGAAGGCCGTCCGCCACGCCGCCCAGGTGGGCGTAGCGCGTGCGGATGCCGCGCCCGTGGTCGATCTCGATCATGAGGCCGTACTCCCCGGCCCACCCCGCCCGGGCGATGCGGCCGTCCCCCGTGGCCCTCACGACCGTCCCCGATGGGGCCCCGTAGTCGATCCCGGTGTGGGCCCGGTAGCGGCCGAGGAGCGGGTGGAAGCGCGCGTTGCTGAACCGGCTGGTCACCCGGACGAGATCGAGCGGCGCGCGTAAGAACGCGCCCCGCAGGGCGATCCCGTCGGCGTCGTAGTACAGGGCGCCCGACTCGTCGGACGGCTCGAAGCGATACGCCTCGAGTCGCTCCCCGCCCCGCCGGTACTCCGCGGCGAGCACCCGCGCCCCGCGGACCGTCCCGTCGGGTCTCAGGTCACGCTCGAGCGACATGCGAAACGCGTCACCCGGCCCGGGATCGCGGAAGAAGTCGATCTGCCAGGCGAACACGCGGGCCATGCGGACTCCGAGCTCCGCCTTCTCGGCCACCGACAGCCGCCCGGCATCTCCGCCCAGCGTCGCCGCCCACAGGCTCGTCTCGACCCGGCCGCTCACCACCACCGTGTCGGGGCGTACGGGGACGCTGTCCACCGACACCTGCCACACCGCCCCGGCGAGCCGGAAGTCGAGCGTGCGGTCGGCATCGATGTCAAGCTCCACGCGGACCGGTGGCTCGCCCGGCCACGCGTGGAAGCGGGCCCGCGCGTCGGTTGCCGGGGCCCGCCAGTCGGTGTAGGGGCGCATGAGATCGACGAACCGGCGCCGTTCGAGCGCCGACAGCCCGCCCTGCGCGAGCAGGTCCTCCATCGTCTCCCCCGGCCGGATGCTCCGCGTCTCCACCGGACGACGCGTCATGGAGTGCCCGAAGCCCGCCTCGCCGAAGTCCTCGCTCCCACGCAGCGAGCCGACGAGGAAGACGGCGAACGCGACGGGAGCGGCCAGCGCGGCCACGCGGGCCAGCGCCCGAGGCAGGCGTGCGGTGCGGCGTGCGGACATCGGCCTTCCGGGTAGAGGGACAGGTCACGATCCGATACCGCAACCTGTCTGCCGCGGTCGGCGGATCCTCATCGAACTACATAGCTCGTTATGAATGAACGTGTTATGTGGATGGACCTCGACCCACATCCACCCGGCGGCCCGACCCGGCGACGCCGCATTCTGCCCCCTGTCGCGCGGCCTACGTCCGACCGTCGGCCCCACGCGTTCCGTCTCGCCTCACCCCGCTCCCACCCGGTCGGCGACCGGGATCACGAACTTGAGACCCGACCACACGTCGTCCACGGCGCACACCTTGATGTCGACGAGCCCCTCCTCGAGCCCGGCCACCCGCACCACGTTCCCGTCGAGCTCGGTGGCCACCCCCGACGCCTTCTTGGGCCACGAGAGCCACACCATGCCGTTCTCGGCCATGCGGGCGCGCGCTTCCATGAGGCCCCGGGCCAGTGCGGCTCGCGTGGTGGCGAACACGTGCAGGAACTCGACACCGCGCTCGCCGCGGCCCGCTTCGCGCGCCCCCTCCGGCAGCGTGCCCAGGAGGTCCCGGTATCCCGGCGGCGGATCGAACAGCCACATGCGATCCCCGCTCCGGATCCCGAGCTTCCGGATGAGCGGCGTGCCCGAGTAGCCGGCCCCGCTCATCGATGGGCTTCCGCGCGTCTTGTCGCGCTCACGCTGGCACCTCAACCTCCGGCAGTATCGCGTCGCACCTGGACGCCGGTCCACCACGAGCCAAGGAGTCGGACGATGTCCCCGCGCTCTTCCCTCGCCCTCCTCGCGCTCTGCCTCGCCCTCGCTCCGGCCGCCGCGCTGCGGGCCCAGTCCCCCGCCACCGACGTGTTCGTCGCGTCCATCGACGACGGGCCGGCATTCGCCGGCTGGCGGAACGTGACCGCGCGGCCCGGCTACGACAACCAGCCCGGGTTCGCCCCGGACGGCGACGCCCTGCTGTACACGTCGCAGCGCGACGGTCAGACCGACATCTACCGCTACGAGCTCGCTTCGGGCCGCACGACGCGGGTCACCTCCACCCCCGAGAGCGAGTACTCCGCCACCGTCATGCCGGGTGGGGAGCGCTTCTCGGTGGTGCGGGTGGAGGCCGATTCGACCCAGCGGCTGTGGAGCTTCGCGCTCGACGGCTCCGACCCGCGGCTCGTGCTCGCCGATGTCGAGCCCGTCGGGTATCACGCCTGGATCGACGCGCACACGCTCGCCCTGTTCGTGCTCGGCTCCCCGCCGACCCTCCGGATCGTCGACACGCGGGACGGCACGGACCGAGAGGCCGCGCGGAACATCGGGCGTTCGCTCGCCCGGGTCCCCGGTCGGGGCGTGGTGAGCTTTCTAGAGCGCACCGACGCCGGTCCCCTCCTTCGCACCCTCGACCCGGGCACCGGAGATGTGGAGGACCTCGTCGAGCCGCTCGACGGGGCCGTCGACTACGCCTGGACGCCGGCCGGCACGCTGCTCATGGGGTCCGGGAGCCGACTGTTCGCGTTCGACCCCGCGTCGGACACGGCATGGCGCCTCGTGGCCGACCTGGCCGCGGTGGGAGTCGGTGGGATCACGCGTCTCGCGGTGAGCCCCGACGGGACCCACATTGCCCTCGTGGGGGACGACGCGCCCTGAGCTGGAACGCGACCCGTGACCCGGACCGCCCCGCCTTCGTCTGTCCATGTGAAGGGGCGGACGGAGCGGCGTCTTCGGGACCGGGGCGGGGACGTGGACGGACGCGGCCCGGAGGCGCCGACAGCCCCTCCCGGAGCCGATGCCCGAACGGGACGTCGGGACCGGCGGCGCACTGGAAGCGGGCGATCGACAGGCGAGGAGACGGATGGATCGCAGGCGAGCGGAGGACACGTACCGGAAGCGGGTGGCGTTGGGGGTGGGGATCTCGATCGGGGTACACGCGCTCGTGCTGTCGAGCCTGACGCTCCGGCTCCCCGACCTCGCCGGCGGCCCGCCGGCTCGTCCGCTGCAACTGGTCGAGATCCCGGAGGCGTGGCGCGACGCGGCGCTCGAGGTCGTCGCGCTCGAGTCCGCGCCCCGGGTCGATGCCGACCGGGATCGCGCTGCGGCGGCGGCCCCGTCGCCCGCCGCAGCGTCGGCGGCCACGGGCGCGCCTCCCGCTCCCGCGGGAGCCACGGCGACCGCGCTCCTCGCCCGGCCGGCTCCCACCGCCGCGGCCGTGGAGGCCCCGTCGCTCGAGCTCACTCCCGTCGCCGAGCCCCTCCCCTCGACCGCCGAACTCGCCTCGACCGGGTCCCGGGCCGGTCGAGGGGTCGTGTTGCGGGCGGATGCGGGCACCGCGGTCTCCGGCGGGTTCGACCTCCGGGCCTCGAGCGATGCGGCCCGCGATGCCGAGCGCGACCGGGACGGCGAGCGGGGGTGGGAGCGAGAGGGCCGTGGGATCGGGATCTCGATCAGCGGCCCGGGCGGAGGAAGCTGCGGGGATCCCGGCGGCATCGGGGTGATCGGGAGCGGAGGGCTCGGCGGGGTCCCGACGGGCGGCAAGGGACACGGGATCATCGGCTTGCGGCCACCGAACGCCGGCGCGATCAACCGCATGGGTCCGAAGATCGGGGGCTGACACCACCCTCGGCGCCCGGGCTCAGTCGGGCCGGGTCAGCTCCCTGTAGGCGATCATGTGGCGGAGCGCGCCCCGTCGATCGCCGAGCTTCTCGTACAGGAGCGCCAGGTTGAAGTGCGCGTCGGTGAGCGCCGGATCGAGGTCGAGGGTCGCCCGATAGGCGGCGGCCGCCTCCTCGGCACGACCCAGGTCATCGAGCGCCACGCCCAGGTTGTACGCCACGGTCGCATCGTCCTCGAGCGCCAGGGCCCGCTCGTAGGCCTCCACGGCTCCGGGCACATCCCCGGCTCGCTGCCGGAGGAAGCCGGCTCCGACGAGCGCCTCCCAGCATGCGGGGTCGGTCCGCAGGGCGCGCTCGTACAGCTCGAGCGCCCGCGCCGGATCGGACGCCTCGGCACGCGAAGCCCGCTCCGCGAGCACCGCGGCCTCGTCCGCCGCCCCGCCCGCCGAGGGCCCGCACGGGGTCGGCGAACCAGCGGAGGCCGGAGCGGGGGCGGACGGCTCGAGCACGAGCTGGAGCTGGTCGGAATCGGCCCGCCACACGATCTCACCGTCGCGCACCACCACATGCGAGCCGAGCGCCTCGAGGTGGAGACCGGCCACCGACGCGTCCTGCCGTCCGCGAAGACGGATGAAGGCGCGCTCGATCCGGCGGGCGGACACCCGTGCCCGGCGGAGTCGCGCCGCCATGCGCAGCACGACCAGGTCGCGAAACCTGAACCGGTACTCGTTCCGGTCGCCCCGCTCCGGATCCGAGAGACCCGCGCGCGCGAACCCGCGCACCTCCTCGGGGGTCAGATCGAGGAGCGAGGCGGCCTCGCCCGTCGAGAACGTCCGATCTTCGTCGACCGGATCCTCCACGGGATGCTCCACGCGACGCTCCCCGGGTCCCTACTTCGCGCCGGCCGCCTTCTTTTTGCCCCCGGATGCCTTCCGGGCGGGCTTCTTCGCCCCCCGCGGCCCTTCGCCGGACTTCGCCACGCTGGCCTTGAGCGCCTCCATGAGGTCGATGACCTGCGTCTGGGGCTCCTCCTCGGGCGGCGACGTGATCTCGGAGCCATCCGCCACCTTCTTCTCGATGGCGGCCAGCATGCGCTCTCCGACCTCGTCTTCGTACTTGGCCGGATCGAAGCGCTCCGCTGCCCGCTGCTCGATGAGCTGCACGGCGAGCTGGAGCTCCGCGTCCTGGACGTCTTCGTCGCCCGTCGGAACCTCGTCCAGGGACCGTACCTCGTGGGCGTAGTTGAGCTGCTCCATGACCAGGTGGTCCCCGACGGGGCGCACGAGTACGAGGTACTGCTTGCCGCGCGCGGCATACTTGGCGAGCGCGGCCCAGCCCGTCTTCTGCATCGCGGCGCCGAGGAGGCGGTAGGCCTTGGAACCGCCCTTGTCGGGACCCAGATAGTAGGTCTTCCCGATGTAGGCGCGCTCCACCTCGTCGACCGGGACGAACTCGACGATCTCGATCGCCCCCGTGGCTTCCGCGTCGAGCGCCTTGAGCTCTTCCGTGGAGAAGGTCACGTACTGGCCCTTGGCGAACTCGTAGCCCTTGACCAGCTGGTCGCGCGGCACGACCTCGCCGGTCTTCGCGTCCACGTACTGCTGCTTGACGCGCGCGCCACCGGGGGACAGGAAGTTGAAGCGCACCTTCTGCGAGTTGTCGCTGGACGAATAGAGCTGGACCGGGATCGAGACGAGCCCGAACGAGATGGTGGCGGAGCTGATCGGTCGTGCGGCCATGCTTCCCCTCCCAGGAGTCGCGCCGCCCGGCGGCGCGGGTACGGATCCCGAACGACAGGGCAACATAATAGCTTCGGGCCCTGGAACGGAGCAGCCCGGTGCCGAAGGATACGCTGACCACATACCGCGAGAAGCGGGACGCGGGGCGGACCCCGGAGCCCTTCGGAGGGGCGTCGGGCACCGGAGTGGGCGTGTTCGTGGTCCAGAAGCACGCGGCGACCCGCCTGCACTACGACCTGAGGCTCGAGCTCGGGGGCGCGCTCGTCTCGTGGGCCGTCCCCAAGGGGATCTCGGCCGACCCGGCGGACAAGAAGCTCGCCGTCCACGTCGAGGACCACCCGGTCGAGTACATCGAGTTCGAGGGCCTCATCCCCGAAGGCGAGTACGGGGCCGGCGAGATGATCGTGTGGGACCTGGGTCGGTGGATCCCGCTCGAGGATCCCGAGCGGGGGATGGAGGACGGCAAGCTCCTGTTCGAGCTCCGGGGCTACAAGCTCAGGGGCGTGTGGACGCTGGTGAAGCTCGCGAAGAGCGACAAGGGGAACGAGTGGCTCCTCATCCGCGAGTCGCGCGGCGGGCACCCGATCCTCCCCGACGGCTCGCTTCCCGAGACCTCCGTCCTCTCCGGTCTCACGGTCGAGGAGCTGGCGCGGGTGGGCGAGGGCTGGTACCCCGGGGTGGAGATCGCGGAGGAGCTCCGGCGGTCGGGGGCGATCGACGGTCGGGTGGAGCCGGCCGACGTGACGCTCATGCTCGCCCAGACCGCCGACAAGCCGTTCGACGAGCCGGACTGGCTGTACGAGGTCAAGCTCGACGGGTACCGTATGCTGGCCTCGGTGACGGACGGAAGGGCGTCGATCCACACACGGAACGGCCACGACGCGACCGCCAGCTTTCCCGAGATTGCCCGCTCGCTCCGCAAGCTCCCCTACCGGCACCTCGTCCTCGATGGCGAGGTGGTGGTCAACGACGCGACGGGGCTCCCCAGCTTCCAGGCGCTCCAGAAGCGGGCCAGGCTGTCGCGCCCGCTCGATGTCCGGCGCGCCTCGTTCTTCAGCCCGGCGAGCTTCTACGCCTTCGATCTCCTCGGCCTCGACGGGCTCGACGCGCGCCCGATCGCGCTCGTCGACCGGAAGCGCGTCCTGCGAGGTGTGGTGCCCGAGGTGGGTCCCATTCGGCTGAGCGAGGCGTTCGAGGGGCACGGCGTGGCACTGTACGAGCAGGTCGAGCGGCTCGGGCTCGAGGGGATCATGGCCAAGAAGGCCGACAGCCCGTACGTGGGCGAGCGCTCCGCGTCGTGGATCAAGATCCACGCGAACCGGCAGGATCCGTTCGTGATCGTCGGGTACACGAAGCCCAGGGGGCGGCGCACCGGATTCGGCGCCCTCCACCTCGGCGTGTACGAGGACGTGGTCGCGGGGGATGCCGGACAGCCCGACGCGGAGCGTGCGGACGGCCAGCCGCTCCGGCTGCGCTACGCCGGCCGCGTGGGCACCGGGTTCGACGACCGGAAGCTCGAGGAGCTGCGGGAGCTGCTCGACGAGCGCGTGCGCGACGATCCGCCCTTCTCGGGCCCCGCTCCGAAGGGCGCCGCGCACGTGTGGGTCGATCCCGAGCTCGTGGCCACCGTGCGCTACAAGGAGATCACCGACGAGGGACTCCTCAGGCAACCGGTGTATCTCGGGCTCGACGAGAACCGGCCGCCCACCGAGTGCGGCGCGCCGCGGGGCCCGAGCGACACCCTGCACGAGCCCGTCGCGGTCGATGACGGCCCACCCCCGGTCGAGGAGCTGCCGCTCTCGAACCTCGACAAGCTCTTCTGGCCCGCGGACGGCTACACCAAGGGCGACCTGATCGACTACTACCGGACGATCGCGCCCTGGCTGCTCCCCTATCTCACCGACCGGCCGCTCGTCCTCACGCGCTATCCGGACGGGATCGAGGGAAAGAGCTTCTTTCAGAAGAACGCGCCAGGCTTCCAGCCCGAGTGGATGCGGACCGAGTCCATCTGGAGCGAGGGGTCGGAGCGCGACATCGACTACTTCGTGGTGGACAACGCGACCGCGCTCGTGTACCTGGCCAACCTGGGGACGATCCCCCTCCACGTGTGGGCCAGCCGCCTGTCCGCGCTCGAGCGACCGGACTGGTGCCTGCTCGATCTCGACCCGAAGCACCAGGTGGACGGGGAGGAGGTGTACGCCGACTTCGAGCACGTGATCGAGGTGGCGCGCAACATCCACGACCTGTGCGAAGAGATCGGGCTTCCTACGCATCCCAAGACGAGCGGCTCATCGGGGATCCACGTGATGATCCCGCTCGGCGGGCAGCTCGAGTACGAACAGTCGCGTCAGCTCGCGCAGCTGCTCGCGACCACCGTCGCGCGTCGCGTGCCCAAGCTCGCCACCGTGACCCGCACCCCCTCCCGGCGCGAGGGGAAGGTGTACATCGACTACGTCCAGAACGGTCAAGGTCGTCTCGTGGTCGCCCCCTACAGCGTGCGCCCCAGGCCCGGCGCTCCGGTGTCCTGCCCGCTCGAGTGGTCCGAGGTGAAGAAGGGGCTCTCGATCGGGCGGTTCACGATCCGGACGATGCTCGAACGGGTGGCGCGATGGGACGAAGATCCCCTTCTTCCGGTGTTGAGCGAGACGCCGGATCTGCTCGGCGCGCTCGAGAGGCTGCACGCGAATCTGGAGGGATGAGCCACCCGTGACGCGAAGCCCCGGCGACCGCGGCGACGGCCTGCGCGGCATGCACCTGCTGCACGCACCGCGCTGGAACCACGGCACGGGGTTCACCGAGGAGGAGCGCGACGCGCTCGCTCTGCGCGGCCTCCTCCCGCCCCGGGTGCAGGACATCGAGACGCAGGTGGCGCGGGTACTCGAGAACCTGCGCCGCAAGAGCGACGACCTCGAGCGGTACATCGGGCTCGTCGCGCTCCAGGATCGGAACGAGACGCTGTTCTACCGCGTCCTCCTCGAGCACCTGCCCGAGATGATGCCGCTCATCTACACGCCCACCGTCGGCGCGGCCTGCCAGCAGTTCGGGCACATCTTCCGGCGGCCACGGGGCCTGTACGTGACGGCCCGCGATCGCGGGCGCGTGGCCGAGGTGGTCGCCAACTGGCCGTACGAGGCCCGCATGATCGTGGTCACCGACGGCGAGCGGATCCTGGGCCTCGGGGACCTGGGCGCGGACGGCATGGGGATCCCCATCGGCAAGCTGGCGCTGTACACCGCCGCGGCCGGGATCGAGCCGCAGACCTGCCTGCCGATCATGTTCGATGTGGGGACGGAGGACCGCGCGCGCCACGACGACCTCCTGTACCTCGGGCTCCGCCAGCCGCGGCTTCGGGGGCCCGAATACGACGCGCTGTTCGCCGAGCTCGTCGACGCGCTCATCGCCCGCTTTCCCGACGCCGTCATCCAGATGGAGGACTTCGCGCGCCGCAACGCGTTCCGGCTTCTGCGCGAGTACCGGGAGAAGGCCTGCCTGTTCAACGACGACATCCAGGGGACCGGGTGCGTGGTGGCGGCCGGGCTCCTGTCGGCGTTCCGTCTCGTGGGGCGTCCGTTCGCCGATGCCAGGGTGCTGTTCGTCGGCGCGGGCGAGGCCTCGATCGGGACGGGCGACACCGTAGCGGGCATGCTCGAGCGCGAGGGATGCTTGCCGGGGGAGGCCCGCTCCCGCTGCTGGTTCTTCGACTCGAGGGGTCTCGTGATCGAGGGCCGCGACCGGCTGGACGAGGAGAAGCTCCGCTTCGCCCATCCGCACCCGTTCATCGGCGACCTCGTCGAGGCCATCGAGACGTTGCGCCCGCACGCGCTCATCGGCGCCTCCGGCGTCCCCGGCGTGTTCACGAAGGAGATCGTCGAGGCCATGGCCCGGATCGAGGCGCGGCCGATCGTGTTCGCGCTCTCGAATCCCACCTCGAAGGCGGAATGCACCGCCGAGCAGGCCTACGCGTGGAGCGGGGGCCGGGCCATCTTCGCGAGCGGGTCGCCCTTCCCTCCGGTAGAGGTGGGCGGCGAGACGCGCGTCCCGGGCCAGGCCAACAACGCCTACGTGTTCCCGGGGATTGGTCTGGGGCTCATCGCCTCCCGCGCCCGCGCGGTCCCCGACGCCCTGTTCCTGGCCGCCGCGGAGGCGCTGGCGGCGGCCGCGACCGACGACGACCTGGCCATGGGTCGCGTGTTTCCGGCTCTGGAGCGCATCCGCGAGGTGTCGCGCCGGGTCGCGCTGGCGGTGGTCCGCGCGGCGATCGACCTCGGGGTCGCGCGCCCGGGCCCCGCCCTCGACCTCGAGGAGCGCGTCGAGTCGCTCATGTGGTACCCCGCGTACACGGAACCGGGTATCCCGGAGGGCTCGTGAGGACGACGACGATCCGGCGGCTGTTCGATCACATGCGGTGGGCCGATGACCTCGTGGCGGGAAGCCTCGCGCGCCGGCCGGAGGCGAGCCCCGAGGCGTGGGGGCTGTACGCCCACGTGCTCGGCGCGGAGCAGGTGTGGCTCGCCCGCATCCTGGGGACGCCCGCGGGGCCGGTGTGGCCCGATCCCGATCCCGGGGAGCTCGGGCGGCTGCGTGTCGCCGTCCACGAGGGCTTCGCGGGGCTGCTGGCGTGCCCCGGCGGTGCGGGGCTCGACGCGTCGATCGCCTACACGAACAGCGCCGGACGCGACTTCGAGTCGACGGTCGAGGACATCCTGCTCCACGTCTTCCTGCACGGCTCGTATCACCGCGGCCAGATCGCCTACCTGCTCCGGGACGCGGGGGCCCAGCCGGCGCCCACCGACTACATCGCGTTCGTGCGCGGCGCCGCCGCGGCGACCCGCACGGACGCGGACCCGACGCGACCCGGATGACGGCACGTCCACATCACGCATTCCCGGAGATCGACATGCTCGCTCGACAGCTCCCCCTCGCCGGCGCCCTCCTCGTCCTCCTCGGGTGGGCGGCGGCCCCGCCGCTCCGGGCGCAGGACTCCGAGGAGACGCCCGACCCCGTCCGCGAGCTCGTCGGGCGGCTCACGCTCGAGGGCTACAAGGCGACGCTCGCCGGGCTGACGCGATTCGGCGACCGCCGGCAGGGCACCAAGCGGAACCGCGACGCGGTCGACTGGATCGAGGCGCGGCTCCGGCAGGCGGGCTGTACGAACACCGAGCGTCTCACCTACACCTTTCCGCCGCCGCCTCCACCCGAGGTCGCCGAGCGCCGCGGCCCGCGTCGTGGCGCTCGCCGCCCGCCGCCCGCCGGGGAGGAGGAGTTGACTACGCCCACGGGGGGACGCGTGGGCCGTCGTGGTCCCGGCCCCGGGGGGAGCGTGATGTTCGGATATCGGGGACCGACGGGTGTCAACCGGGACCTCGAGGCGCAGCCCGACGAGCGCATCCGGGCCCTGGACGCCGAGGAGCCCGTCGACGGGGAGAGACAGGAAGTGTTCTGCACGAAGGTCGGGGCCACGCACCCCGGGGAGATGTACATCATCGGCGCGCATATGGACGGGCACGGCGTCAACGAGGCCGTGAACGACGACGGCTCGGGCACCGCCCTGGTGATCGAGCTGGCAAGGGTGTTCAACGCCCCCGATGTGACGACCGACCGCTCGATCCGCTTCGTCCTGTGGAACAACGAGGAGACCGGGCTCAATGGGGCCCGCGCCTACGTCGAGCAGCGTGCGGCGCTCCAGGGCATCGAGGATCCGCCCGGGTCCGGCCGCTACCCCGAGCCCACGTGGCTCGGGATGGTGCAGCACGACATGCTGCTGTGGGACCACGGCGCGCCCGGCCCCGACGGCCGCGTGAGCCGCGACCAGCGCCCCGAGGCAGACGTGAACATCGAGTTCCAGACGAGCTCGGAGGAGGCGCCCGCATCGATGGAGCTGGCCTTCCTGTTCAAGGCCGCCAACGAGACGTATGCCACCGACTATCCGGCCACCGTCGGCCCGCACATGACGAACACCGACTCGGCCCCCTTTCAGGACCTCGTGCCGGCCATCAGCCTCAGGGAGAACGAGCGCGGGGCCCAGATCGGGTCAGGCTGGGATCCCAACTGGCACCAGCCGACGGACGTGTGGTCGACCTACACGGATGAAGACTTTCGTCTCGGGCTGAACGCAGCGCAGACCACCCTGGCCGCGCTCGCGCAGCTTGCGGGGGCGGCGATCGCTCCTTGACTCGTGCGATGGATCGTGCGTATCTACAACGACTTACGGCGCGCCACCTCGCTTGGGTCATCTATTGCCCGACGCCAAGTGACTTTCGTGCCGATCGATAGATGACGACATTCCGCCACACATGGGGACGCGGGGCATCGGTTCGCGCGGCCTCGATGTCCGGCACACGCGGCGATCCGGGGCCGACCGGGGTTCCCCGCGGTCCGGCGCCACGGCGCGGCCCGGGGCGGTTCCGGGGCGTTTTGCCCCGTGCGGCCGGGGGGTTTCGGCGCCCGGGAGGGTGCGGGCGCCGCCGGCGGGGCGGACTGCCGCACCCGGGGTGCGAGGGCGGGGCCGGTCGGTGGAACGGTTGTTGCCCGTTCGAGCCGGGCGATCGGGATCGCCCCCCTGCGTCAACCATCGATGGGTCTCCATGCAAGAACCTCGGAGAGGGCTGATCATCGCTCCGCAGCCGGTGTACGAGGACCGGGGCACGCCGATCGCGCTCCGCCAGGTGATGGAGGCGCTGTCGGAGCTCGGACACCCGGCCGATGTGCTCACCTTCCCGATGGGGCGCTCCCTCCCGTTGCCCGGCATCGAATGGCACCGGATCGCCAACCCGCTCGGCATCCGGCACGTCCCCGTGGGGTTCTCGTGGCGCAAGGTGTTTCTCGATGTGGTGCTCGTACACGCCCTCATCCGACGCCTCGAGGAGACCTCGTACGGGTGGGTGCACGCGGTCGAGGAGGCCGCCTTTCCCGCGGTCATCGCCGCCCGACGCCACAGAATCCCGGTCCTGTACGACATGCAGTCGAGCCTCCCGCAACAGCTCCAGAAGCACCCGCTGTTCCGGTTCGGAGCCGCCCAGACCGCCCAGCGGGCGTGCGAGGCGTGGCTCCTCAGGCGCGCCAGCCTGGTGATCACGAGCGCCGGGCTCGCCGCACACGTGTCGCGGGTGGCCCCGGGCGCCACCTGCTGCGAATGGCGCTTTCCGGGGGTCGCCCCGCATGTCACCCGAGAGCAGACCGCGGCCCGACGTGCGGAGCTGGGTCTCTCGCCGGAAGACCGGACGGTCGTGTATTCCGGCACCTTCGAGCCCTACCAGGGCCTTCCCCTTCTGATCGAAGCGGCCGCGCTCGTCGCCCGCACCGAGCCGAGCTCTCGGTTCGTGCTCGTCGGCGGCGATCCGCGCGCCGCCCGCGAGCTCGAGCAGCAGGCGAGGCGGCTCGGGATCGACGGGCGCGTCCGGCTCGTGCCGCGCCAGCCCCGCGAGCGCGTGTGGTCGTACCTGAGCGTGGCCGACGTCACGGTCTCCCCGCGCAGCCACGGGGACAACCTGCCGCTCAAGATCCTCGACTACATGTCCATAGGGAAGCCGATCGTGGCCACCGCGATCACGGCGCACACGGCGGCTCTCGACGAGGAGTGCGCCGAGCTCGTGCCTCCCACCCCGGCCGGTCTGGCCATGGGCATCCAGCGGCTCCTGCACGATCCCGCCAGGGCGCGGGACATCGCCCGGGCGGCGATGCGGCGCGCGCAGACGGATCTCGGGTGGGACCGCTTCGTGCGGCAGGTGGACGAGGCGGTCCGCTTCCTCACGTGCGAGAACGCGCCGCCCCCGGCATGAGGGCGTGACACCGGATCGCGGGCCGGAGCCGACGGGCGACGTGCGCCCCGACGCGGACGCACCCGTGGTGAGCGTCGTCGTCCCGTGCTACCGCCACGCCGACTACCTGCCGACCGCGCTCGCGAGCCTCGCCGGGCAGGACGTTTCGGTCGAGATCGTCGTGGTCGACGACGGGTCGCCCGACGATGTGGCAGGCGCCATCGGGGGCCATCCGGGCGCGCGGCTCCTGAGCCGCCCCCATGCCGGCGTATCGGCGGCCCGGAACGCCGGTGTCGAGGAGTGCCGCGGACGCTACCTCGTCTTCCTCGACTCCGACGATCGCCTGCTCCCGGGCGCCCTCGCCGCGGGGGTCGCGTGCTTCGATCGCCACCCCGACGCCGGCTTCGTCCACGGGCGGTATCGGTTCATTCACGCCGACGGGTCCCCCGCCGGCCAGCCCGCGGCGCCCTGGCCGTCGGCATCCGGCTATCTGGAGCTCGTGCGGAGCAACTACATAGGGATGCTCGGCACGGTCCTGTTTCGGACCGAGGTGGTCCGCGAGGCGGGCGGCTTCCGGACCGACCTCGTCGTCGGGGAGGACTACGAGCTCTTGCTCCGCATTGCGCGGTCGCACCCCGTTTTCGGGCACGACGCGATGGTCGCCGAATACCGTCGCTACCCCACGAGCGCCTCGGCGGACGCGGTCCGCATGCTGGAGGCGGTGATGGAGGTGTTCGAGCTCGAGCGACGAGCGGCGCGAGAGGCGGACAGCCCCGAAGCCACCTGGCGGGCCCTCGAGGAAGGGGAGCGGTTCTTCAAGCTGTTCTACGGAACCCGGATCGTCCGCCAGGTGACGCGATACGGGCTCCTCGAGGGGCGCTTCTCCGACGCCGCTCGCTGGAGCGGGGCGCTGTGGCGGCGGCTCGGCCCGAAGCTCGCGCTCGTGGAGCTGCCGCCTGCGGTGGCGGTGGCGGCCGCGCGCAAGAGCCGCTGGATCCTGCGCGACGTGTGGCTGAGGCTTCGCCGCCGGCGCCCACGGGACGGCTGAATGCGGCGTCGGGGGCGCCTCCGGGAGCGGGTCGAGCGGCTGCGTCCGCCGCGGCGGGGCCACGTGATCCTGTCGTATCATCGCATCGCGGATGTGGAGCTCGACCCGTCCGGCCTGTCGGTGTCGCCGGCCCGCTTCAAGGCCCACATGGCGATGCTCGCCGAGCGGGCCGTCCCCTCGCCGCTCGCCCGCCTGGCGAGGGGGGACACGGCGGACGCTCGCGCGGCGGTGACCGTCACCTTCGACGACGGCTACGTCGACAACCTGTCCGTGGCGCGGCCGATCCTGGAGCGCTTCGGGGTGCCCGCCACCGTGTTCATCCCCTCCGGGGCGGTCGGCCGCGCCGGGGGCTACTGGTGGGACACGCTCGAGACGGTCGTGTTCGGTGCCGCCTCGCTTCCCGACTCGCTCGATGTGGAGATCGGCGGCCGGCGGCTCGCCGCCCGCGTTCGGGACGACGGTGGAGAGCGCGACCGGAGCGGACGCTACCGCGGGTGGCGGGTGTGGCGCGGACCGGCGCGTACGCCCCGCCAGCGCCTGTACACGCGCCTGTGGGAAGCCCTGCTCGTCGTTCCGGATCCCGAGCGTCGGAGCGCGCTGCGGGAGCTGTCGAGCTGGGCCGGGACGGTTCTCCCGATCGCCACGCACTCGACGCTCGACGCGCGCGGCATCCGGGAGCTGATCGAGGGGGGACTGATCGAGCTCGGTGCCCATACGGTGACCCACGCCACCCTGCCCGAGCTTCCCCCGGAGGCCCAGCGTGCGGAGATCGTGGACGGGCGCGGGCGTCTCGAGGAGCTCGTCGGGGCGCCGGTCGCGGCCTTCTCCTACCCCTACGGGGCGTACACGGACGAGACGGTCGGCCTGGTGCGGGACGCCGGGTTCGAATGCGCGGTGACGACCCTTCCCGGCGCGGTGACTCCGGGGATGGATCCCCATCGGCTGCCGCGGCTCTCGATCGGGGACTGGGCGCCCCGCGCCTTCGCGCGGCGGGTCGGTCGCTACCTGCGCCGCCCGGGGACGCCGGACGGCGACTGAGTCGGGGGCGTGCGGCGGTCTCGGGGGTCCTCAATGGTCGTCGGTGTCGCCGGGCTGGAAATACCAGGCGTGGCGGAGTGCCGCCCCGTCGATCGAGCCATCGAACAGGCGGCACGCGAACCGCACGCCCTCGTAAGGCCCCCTCCAGAACCCGCCGGCCTCGAGGAGCCGAGCGATCGGGGTGCCGGGGGTGGCCCATGCCTGCATGGCGGTCGCCCCGCGCTCGAGAGCGACCCCCAGGGCCCGGTACAGGAGCGCCGGCGCGCGACGCGGGAGCTCCGGCGGGAGAAGGGCGTCCACGATCGTGGCCGTCGTCCCGTCGAACCCGAGCACCAGCCAGCCCTCCCACTCGTCTCCTCGGCCTCGCAACGCGAAACGGACGTATTCATGTCCGGGACACTCGTCGTACCGCCACTGGAGGTAGCGCGCGTCGCGCACGACGGCGGATGCATAGTCTCGCTCCAGGCGGCGCCAGAGCGCGTCGGCCGGCGCTCCGAAACGCTCGATGCGATCGACGCCGGGGGCCGGCAGCGAGCGCCTGACCCGCTTGATCAGCGAGTCCGCGAGCTCTCGGCTGTAGTAGCCGATCTGGTCCCAGATCTCGTAGCCCATGAGGAGCCGACCGAGACGGGCGTGGCGCCGCTGGGGCACCCCGAAGCAGAACCGGAACGGCCCCCGGTCGACCGTGAACTCCTCGATCCAGGCGCGCACCGTGGACGCGAACACCCCGCTCCGGCCCAGCATCGCGCCCCGGTAGCCGGGGTGGGTCATCGCGTCGACCATCACGGCGACGCACCCGCGACTTCCGAGCAGCGAGGCCTCGAGCGGGATCCCCGTATAGCTGGCGATCAGCGACCCGTCGTCGAGCGCGCACACCATCGTGCGGTGTCGACCCCGGGGACCCCGTTCGTAGCGCCATTCGCGCTCCACCAGCTTGTCGCGCGCGCCGGGCTCGAAGGAGGCATCGTACAGCCTCAGGACCTCGCGTTCGTCCGCCGGCCCGTACGGGCGGATGACGGCCTCGCGGCCGAGCACCGAGAGCCGCTTCACAGGGGGCTTCCGTCCGGCGCGAGCCACATCTTCCGCGCCAGGTCCTCGGGGCCGTCCCACGCCAGCACCTCGACGCGGGGCAGATCGAGGAGGCCGTGGTACGGCGTAGCCGGCTCGGGCCGGGTCGTGAACCCGAACCGGAACCCGCCGCGCCCCACGAGGAAGCGGACCACGTCATCCGCATCGCCGTACGGGTAGGCGAACCCGGACGGCGATCCCTCGAGATGCGAGGCGAGCGCCGCGAGCGAGTCGGTCACCTCGTCCGCGATCTCGGCCGGGGACAGCGCGCCCAGCGGCACGTGGCGGGCCGAGTGCGAGCCGAAGCGCACGCCGCGCCTTTCGAGGGCCGCGACCTCGTCCCAGTCGAGCAGCGGCACTTCGAGCCCCAGGTGGCGGTCCCAGCGACTGGTGGCGCCGACGAGGTCGGTGACCAGGAACACGGTCGCGCCGAATCCGTAGCGCTCGAGGAGGGGCCACGCCGTACGGGCGAAGTCCGCGTAGCCGTCGTCGAACGTGAGCAGGACCGGGCGACCCCGGAGCACGCTCCGGCCGCGCAACGCGTTCTCCCACTCCTCGATCGAGATCGAACGGAAGCCCCGCTCGTGCAGGAAGGCGAGGTGAGACTCGAACCTCCCGGGGTCGACCTGGAAGCGGCCCCCCCGGCCGCCCGCGCCCTCCGCGACCTGGTGATAGGCGAGGATCGGGAGCCGCTCGGCGATCGCCCGCGCGCCGAAGGCGCGACGCGCGGCCGGCGTCGTGCGCTGCAGGACACGCTGCAGGGACGCGGGCGAGGGGCCGCCCCCGCGATGCAGGGGGACGACCGGGGGCGTGCGGGCAGCGGGACGCCGGGCAGCCGGACCCCGCCGGCGCCCGAGCCCGTGCGCCGACCCTTCGGGGGACCGGGGCGACGCTTCAGGTCGGGGCCGGGATTCCCCGAGATCCTGGCGCGACCGCTCGAGCAGCGAGGCGGGGCCCTTCGCCGGACGCCCGAACAGCGCCACGCGCACGACGGCGGCGGCGAGCTCGTCGGCGAGCTCCTCATGGATCGTGCGCCGTACCCGCGCCCGCGTCGGTCCGACGCCGCCCGGAACGGCGATCCGACCGACCGGGATCCCCGCGAAGCGGATGTCGACGTCGGATCCCGCCCGGAACGGCCCGCGTGGCACACCCCCGATTAGGTCGATCCCCGCCCCCTCCGCGGCGGTCGTGGCGCCCCGTCCGGGTGCGGGGCGGAGGACATCCCGAAAGAATCGGCGCCGGATGAGGGCCCGCCCGAGCCACTCGAAGCCCCGCTTGTGCAAGCGGCGGAGCGCGAGCGCGGTGCGACCGGCCAGCGGCTCGGGCAGCGCGCGCCCCAACGCCGCGAGGACGGGGGAAGCGGCGCCGGTGCGACGCCGCTCGAGGAGCGCGAGGAGCGGCCACGCCAGCCGGCGGGCGGTCTCGGCCTCGAGCATCGACGTCGCGTCCTCGCCCGGAAGGGCCGGAAGCGCCAGCCGCCCCACGGGCTCTCCGTCGTACAGGATGCGCGCGTGGATGCGGGTGGCGTCGGGAGGCACGACGAGCGCGAGCGGCCGGGTGAGCTCGATCTCGCAGTCGTGGATCCCCTCGAGCCCGTCGACGATGGGCGCATCCGACCACGCGATCACCAGGCCCACGAGCGTGCGGCGCGCACGGGCCGCCAGATCGGGGGCCCCGGACGCCCCCTCCACCGCCTCGAAGAACGCGATCACGCCGTCCCGGAGCTCGGGCCACAGGCGTCCCCAGTCGTCCGGCCGCGCCGTGCGACCGAGGAGCGCGGAGATGAACAGCGGCAGGGCCACGTCGGCCGGCTGGAGGGTCGGACAGTGGAGGTCTCGGAGATCCTCGAGCCACGGCACCGGATCCTCCCCGCCGGTCACGGCGAGACCGGCGGCCCACGCCAGGTAGCGGTACTCCGCTGCGGGGCGCTCGGAGTCGGGGAGCCCGGCCGCGTAGCCGAGGACGGGATCCGGCACCCGCTCGTCGGCAGCGAACGCCCGCCGCGTGACCCGCAGGCCGTCCCGGAGCACCGGTCGGGCGCGGGTGGAGGCCGAGCCGCCGCGCATGCAGTACACCGACAGCACCTCGTCCACGTACGCCGTGCGCGCCCCCGCGCGTCCGCAGCGCATCCAGAGGTCCCAGTCCTCGCTGGTCGCGAGGGATGTATCGAAGCCACCCACGCGCTCGACGAGCTCCTTCCGCACCACCGCCGTGTGGATGGGGAACGGACACGCCGCGGACGCGCGGGTGAACAGGTCCTCCCCGGCCGCCGGCGGGTCCTGGGGCTGGAACGACCCGTCGGGGAAGCGGGTCCCCCACCCCACCTGGACGAGATCGAGATCCGGATCGGAGGCCAGCCGGCGGGCCACGCGTCGCAACATCTCCGGCAGGATCACGTCGTCCGCGTCGAGAAACAGGAGCCACGGGTGGCCCGCCGCTTCGATCCCCGCGTTCCGGGCCGCCGACACGCCGGCCGGCTCGTGCGACAACACCCGAAAGCGGGCGTCCGCGGCCTGGAACCTCGCGGCGATCTCGGCCGTGCGGTCCGTGGACCCGTCGTCCACCAGCACGACCTCCCAGCCGTCGTGCGTCTGCGCCCGGATCGACTCCAGCGTTTCGGCCAGGGTCGACCCGGCGTTCCGCGCCGGGATGACGACCGTGATCGAGGGGAGCGCGCTCATTCGAGAACGCGGCGATCCAGACCGACGGCGTCCACATAGGCGCGCGCCACCGACTCGACGTCCGCGTCCATGCGCACGCGGCCCCGGTCGAGCCACACGGCGCGCCGACACAACCGGCGGACGAGCTCCAGGTCGTGCGACACGGCGACCAGCGAGCCGCCGCGTGCGAGAAAGCCCTCGAAGAAGTCGATGCAGCGCTCGCGGAACTCGAAATCGCCCACCGCGAGCACCTCGTCCACGAGGAGCACATCGGGCTCGGTGGCGATCGCGACCGAGAACGCGAGCCGCGCCTGCATCCCCGTCGAGTAGTACTTGAGCGGCTGATCGATGTACGGCTCGACGCCCGAGAACTCGACGATCCGTTCGTACCGGCCGGCGAGCTCGCGGGGGCTCATCCCCATCACCGCCGCGTACAGCCGGATGTTCTCGCGCCCCGAGAGCTCCGGGTGGAAGCCCACGCCGAGCTCGATGACCGCCGTCAGCCGGCCCCGGATTTCGACCGTCCCCGAGGTGGGCTCGTACACGCCGGCAAGGAGACGGAGCGCGGTCGACTTCCCCGACCCGTTGCCGCCCACGATCGTGATCGCCTCGCCCGACGCCACCTCGAGGCTCAAGTCCTCGAGATGGAAGACCGGACGCCCCTCGGGGATCCGGTGTCCGAGCGCGCGGCGCCCGATGAGCTCGCGGAGCGAGGTCACCCGCTCCTCGAAGTGCCGGAAGCGCTTCGACAACCCGCGGCACGAGACGCGCACCTCGGGCGCCCCCGGCGAGAGCGCCTCGCGGGGTGCCGGCCGCGTCATGCCCGGCGCGTCAGGCAATCTCGGGGAGCACGCCGCGGTGCCGGTTGAAGTACGTGTACCCGAGCGCGAGGAGGACGAGCGCCGTGGCCGTGGTGAGGAGGGCGAGGCCCGGGTCCGGGAAGCGGCCCGAGTACAGCACGTCGTGGTACATGGTGAGGAGCCCGGCGATCGGGTTCAGCATGTAGAACGGACGCGCCACCTCCGGGACCATGGAGGCCGGATAGAACACCGGCGAGGCGTAGAACAGGAGCCCCATGGCGATGGGGAGCGCGTGCTCCACGTCGTGGTACAGGAGCGCCAAGGTCGCGAGCGGCAGCGTGAGCGCGAACACGAGCAGGGCCTGGAGCGCGATGAGCGCCGGGAGGACGACGAAGCTCGCCGGGACGCCCCGGTGGTGGAAGATCGCGAGCACGATCACGATGAGCCCCAGCTCGGCGAGGAATTCCGCCAGACGGGCGCCGCCGGCCCCGAGGATGACGACCTCGTTCGGGAACGCGACGCTGCGGCGCAGGGGCGAGTACTCGCGGAACAGGTTGGTGCCGGCGCCCACCACGTGCCCGAAGAACACCCACACGAAGTAGCCGCTCAGCAGGAACGCCCAGTAGCGCTCCACGTCGATCCGCACCACGAAGCTGAACACGAGGACGAGCACCGCCATGCTCCCGAGCGGGCTCAGCAGCGTCCACACGAAGCCGAGGAGCGAGTTCCGGTACTTGAGGATGAGGTGGTGGCGCGCGAGGGTGGCGGCCAGCATGCGGAAGCGCCATACGCCGCTCAGCGTCTCTCCCGGCGTCAGTCGTCGTGTGGAGGCGTGGGTGCTCAACGATCTCGTCCCGGTTGTTCCCAAGGGCTCGGGCCCGTGGCCCGGCGCAGGATCCTGGTGCAAGCCACGTACCGCCTCCGACGGCTCCGCTCCACCGGCCGCCGGCCGTCGAGGTGGCCTCGGGGGCTCACAACGCCAGACTGAAGCGCAGGGCGACCAGGGTGTCCCCGACGAACACCAAGGACGCCGAGGCGTTCAACCCGTCGTCCGGATCGGAGTAGGTCTCGATGCGCTCGTCCCCCTCGGTCGTGGGGGTGGCGCGGGTCCAGTCGATCTCCACGCCGATCTCGGCACAGTACGCCTCGAGGAGCTCGCGGGCGGCGTCCTCGTCGTCGAATCCAGCCGGCGAACGAAGGGTGGCGACGCTCGACTCGGGCGGCATGGTCGCGACCTCGAACCACGTGCCGCCGGCGAAGCCGAGCCTGAGCACGCCGAACTTCGTGCCCTCGAATTCCGTGGTCACCCGGCCCTCGCACGCGATGGGCGGTCCGTGATGCTCGATCGCGTGCTTCGCCAGCAGGTCCCACGACACCACGCGGTCCCGGAGCCGCGTGACCCACGGATCGACGTCCGCACCCTCGCAGGGTGACGGGCGACCGTGCTCGGCCCGTCCACCCCGCGCGGGATCGGCGTGCGCGGCACCCGCGGCCGCGAGGAGAACCAGCAGCGCTGCGCACCGACCCCTCATCTCGTCCTCTGTTCCCCCCGTCCGCTCATTCGAGGTCCTCTCCGCCCGCCCAGCGGACCTTGTCCTCGATCGGTCCGCGCTGGCCCTCCGGCCACTCGATCGCCGGACGCCCGACATACAGGAAGCCCTTGAGGTCGGTCCCCTTGCCAAACCCCACCGCGTCGGCCACGAGCGGGTGGACCGAGGTCTTCCCGCTCGTCCACTTGCACCCCAGCCCGAGCGCCGGCGCCATGAGCTGCATGTTCATCACCGCACACCCGAACGCGATCATCTCCTCCCACTCGACCCGCGCCGGGTCCGGCTCGACGCCGAGCGCGATCCACACGGGCGCTTTCCACACCTTGGCCCGGGTGGCGGCGAGCCCCGCCTCGGTGAACGATTCCTCCGGCGTGACGTCGCGATACGCCTCCGCGAACGCCTCGCCCAGTGCGCGCCGCCCGTCGCCGGAGTACACCACGAAGCGCCACGGCTCCGTCTTCCCGTGGCTCGGCGCCCAGTTGGCCGCCTCGAGCATGCGGGCCACCAGGTCCAGATCGATGGGGTCCGCCGACAGGTCGTTGAGCGGGATGCTCCGCCGGTGCCGGATGGCCTCGAGCAGGGCGTCGGCGGAGGTGGCCGCATCGACCATGTGCCCTCGCCTCTCGGAGGTCACCCTTCCGGGGCCTCGCCGAGCTCCTTCTCGAGTCGCGCGGCGTCCACGTGGGAGGTGTGCTCGCAGCACTCGAGCAGCTGCTCGTAGCGCTCCGGGCTGAACCCGATGACGAGGTCGTTCCCGTGCGCGAGCGCGGGCACCCCCTCGCCTCCGGTCAACGCCCTCCATTCCCGCAGGATCCGGACATCGCTCGTGATGTCGAGGGCGTCGTATTCGCAGCTGCGCTCGTCGAGCCACGCCTTGGCATCCCTGCAGTACGAGCAGGTGGGGGTCGTGTAGAGCCGTATCGTCGCCATCCACACCTCCCATGTTCTCCTGTACCGTCGGCGCTCCCGTTCCGCCTCCGATCGGTTGACGGTGACCGCAGAGTACCGGCTGCCGGACACCGAGTCGAGCCGAACCGGGCGACCCGGATACGCCAGATCCGACCTCTCCGACCGACGCGGTTCGACGACCTCGGGTCACGCAGTAGAAGGCGGAAGAGGCCACCGTGTCGCTTGCGGAAGGCTCGACGCTGGTTGGCTGCGGGGGCGTCTCAATAGGAAGATTCCGTCCAGGCATCGAAGTCTGAAGCAGACGCCGGGGCCATCAGCCGGTCGGCGCGGCCACCCGCCGGAAGGCGGGGTGCTCGCGGCAGCGGCTCAGACCGAGCCGTCGGTGGATGAGCTGGTGCCCGAGCCCCCGGTCGAAGCCGTGGAGCAGGTGTCGGACCGCCTCCTCGCAATCGCCGAGGACCGCCGCGATCTTCGCCCGCTCCATCGCAGGCTCGGCCTTGAAGAAGTCGACCAGACGAGGATCCTCCTCCATGGCTTCGAGCTCCCCGATCCGGCGCATCGCCTCCTCGCGGTCTCCCATCCCGGCCGCCGCGAGCCCCAGGTAGCCCACCCAGCGGGCGCGGTAGACGCGGGGCACCAGCCCGGCCTCGCGCTCTGCGATCGCGCGAAGCTCCTCCCACCGCCCCAGGTAGCCGAAGAGCTGGGCGTAGGTTTCCGAGTAGGTGCCCGGGGGCTTCTCGGCCTCCTTCCGCCGCGTCTCCTCCAGCGCGCGCAGGAACAGCTCGCGCGCAGCCTCCTCGTGTCCGTGCCAGAGGAGCTCGACCCCCGTGGCGAGGAGGAACGCCTCCAATGGAAAGGTCTCGTCGCCCCCAGCCAGCGCGACCGCTTCCTCCACCGCCTCGAACACCTGGTCGACGCGTCCGAGCCCGGCGAGGGCGGTCGTCTCCATCTCGTGGAAGACCATGCGTCCCGGGTGCTCGGCCTTCCCGCGGAGGGTGTGCGCGAGCTCCGTCTCGTGCTCGCCCAGGAAGTGGTAGGCCGCGGCGACCGTCTTCCACCAGGTGGGATCGGGCCGCACCCGCGCGTAGGAGGAGGAGTTCATCAGCTCCGCCGCCTCTCGATAGCGTCCGAGGATGAACGCCGGCGTCGCCAGATCGGACCGAAGGTCCGGGTTCACCAGCGCCATCCTGCGCATGGCTTCGTAGCGGCCCACCCGGTCGCCGCGGAAGATCGCCCTTAGGTACTCGAGGCGGTAGCGCTGCGCGGTGGAGAGCAGGTCCGACCGCGCGGCGACCGTCCGGAGGAGCGAGTCCCGGAGCGCCAGGGCGGAGTCCACCTCGGCATCCACGCGCGTCTCGTACACGAGCCCGATCGTGGCCCACACCGCATCGAGGAGCGGGGCCATGAAGGTCGTGTCAATGACGGAGGCGCGGAGGAGATGAGGCAGCTTCTCTCGTCGCGGTTCGACATCCCAGGAGGCCACGTATTCGAGATACGCGTCGTACAGGGGCGCGTGGTCCAGATAGGAGCGTTGCCCGAGCAGGCGGGGATCGAGGCTCGTGGCCAGAACGCCCATGACCCGGCGGCGGAGGCTGAGGGGACCCTCGGTCGGCGCGGCGACGGCCGCCGTGATCTCAGGAAGGGGCTTCGTCACGCGCGCGACATGATCACCGGGACAGAGCCTCGGTACTCGGCTCCTTGCCACCGATCGACCCGGTCCCGAGCTTTCCGGGCCCCTATCACCCGGAGCGAGCGATCCCATGCCCACGACCAGGAAGGGCCCGCAGCCGACCGTCTCCCGCGACGCGGAGACGACCTCACCATCGACGCATGGCCCCGACCCCGACGCGATCCGCCGCGCCCGCGAGGACCTCGCCGCCTGCCACCGGATCACCGTGCACGAGAACCTCCACGAGGGGACGTGGAACCAGTTCTCCTGCAAGGTGCCCGGAAGACCGGGACACCTGCTCCTGACTCCCGGGATGACCCACTTCTCGCGCGTGACCGCGAGCGGCCTCGTCGAGCTCGACCCAGAGGGGCATCCGCTCGCCGGCGAGGGGCGGCTCAACCAGAGCGCATGGGCCATCCACCACCCCATCCACACCGCGCGCCCGGACATCGCGTGCGCGCTCCACGTGCACTCCCCGTATTCGACCGCCCTCGCCTCGATCGATGGCTGGCGGCTCGACACGCGCGGGAGCCAGAACGCCGCCGTGTTCCATCGGAACGTGGCCTACTTCGAGTACGAGGGGATCGTGACCGCCGAGGAGGAGGGCGGGCGCATGGTCGAGGCCCTCGGAAGGAAGCGCGTCCTGTTCATGGCCAACCACGGCGTTCTCGTGGTCGCGGACACGATCGAGAAGGCGATCCTGTTTCTGTATCAGCTCGAGCGGGCGTGCATGAACGAGGGGCTCGTGCGCTCCATGGGCGGAGCGCTCAAGCGGATCTCGAAGGCCGCGGCGCGCCACAACGCGAAGCTCTCCGAGGACGCGACCGGCGAGGCCGGTTATCTCGAGGCGATGAAGGACGTGCTCCGAGCCGAGGGGCAGGACTTCGAAGCCTGATCCCCGGCCGCTCCCGGGCTGGAGGGACCGCCCCGTCCGGCGAACCTGTCGCCTGAAGGAGCGAGCCGCCCCGCCCGAGCGTCACGCGGGCGACACCCGTCTACTTGTACCTCGCGGCCAGGACCTCGCCGGCCTCGGCGTCCTCGAGGACCGGCGTGGTCTGGAGCGGCAGGAACTCCGACCACTCCGCGATCCAGGCGTAGAGAGCCTTGTCATC
Organism: uncultured Gemmatimonadota bacterium; assembly: GCA_964499635.1. GTDB lineage: Bacteria > Gemmatimonadota > Gemmatimonadetes > Palauibacterales > Palauibacteraceae > Palauibacter. Next base: position 262,178 of record CAZCLY010000001.1, read on the forward strand.
GTCGGTCTCGACGACGGCGCACCCGCCGCCGCTCATGCCGTGCCACCGACCGATCAGCTTCACGCCCGCTGGGGGCATGCCGCCCGCTTCGAGAAAACGCGCCACGGCCGGTCGAAACGTGGCGGGAGGAAGGGTCCACGATACCAGGAACCTCATAGGACACACGTCCTGTTCGGTGTGACGGAGAGACTGCACCCACGCGTAATCATACGTCGCCCGACCCTCCCACGCAGGAGCCTTCCGGCGCCATCCGGCACCGATCTCCGGATACGTTTCCGCGGAAACGTCCCGCCTCCCCGGCGCCTCATCGACGGGCTGTCGAGTCGCCACCGCGTTTCACACGGAATCCGCGCCCCGGCCTACCGGGCGAGTCGCATCTGTAAGCCCAACATCAAAGGGCGACCTGATCCGAGCAATCTGTCCCGGGTTGTCCGTGCCACTTCGAAGCGCGCGGGACGGTCCAATCTCGATTCGACCAAACCGGAGCGATAGCACCTCCTCGCGCCGTCCGTTTTTCAGCGGTCACCTCGAGCGCCGCTTCCGATGGTGATCGCGTCTGCCCGAAGCGGCTGCTTTGAGGTGACTTGTGCCCAGACTTCGCTTCGGTTCGCTCGTCGGTCTCACCGGGTCGCTCGTCGTGGCCCTGTCTGCCTGCGACGGCGTGACCGCTCCGACGACCGGATACCTCGAGATCACCGTCGTCGGCTTCCCCACCCTGCTCGGGTTCCGATCCCCCCGTCTATCGGTCAACGTAGGCGGCGAGAATCACCAGTTCACCAACTACCAGCCCCCCCATCTCATCCTGGGGGAAATCGCGCCGGGTGATTACTCGGTGACGCTCGAGGGGCTGCCACCCGGCGTGCCGACCGAGTGTACGGACCCGGAAGGCACGGAGCGCACAGTGAGCATCGCCGCGGCCGGCCGCTACTTTATCCGATTCAGCCTGTCGTGCACCCCGGGCACACTCGAGGTAACGACCACGACGACGGGCATCGATCCGGACCCGGACGGCTACAGCGTCGAACTGACCCGAGTGTGCGACAACTACTATTACTACTACTATGATTATGGTACCGACTGCGGATCGGTGATACACATTGCGGTGCCGAGCAACGGTGCGGTGATCTCCACGATCGCAGCGGATCTCACCGGATCCGGCTACGCGGCGAGCCTGCTCGATGTCGCGGGCAACTGCGTCCAGCCGGACGCCCTGTCATTTGCCTATCCCGCGACGGCATCGATCGAGTTTGTGATTGTCTGTAGCGCGATCTCGCCATCGCGGACCGAACGGCGGAGTGCGACGACCTCGAGGCCGGGCGGCTGAGGGTCTGGAGATGAGCACTCATTCCGGCAACCCATTGGTACATACCCCGGACGGATCCGGTTGCCGTCCGGGGGGAATCGGACGCGCGCGCCGGTGTCGGCTCGTCATCGGCGCCGCGCTCACCGTCGCGTGCTCGGGAGACACCACCGGCCCCACCGCCGAGGCCCCGTCCATCGACGCGCTGGCCGTCGAGGCGAACCCGCACAATGTGCTGAGCGCGGTCGTCCGGGCCCGGATCGGCGGCGCAGACAGCGCCGCCGTCCGCTACCGTGCCGACGACGCGGGCGTCGGCGACGATCTGACGACGCCCGCCATCTCGTCGGTCGGCGGGCCGGACCTCGCGACCCTCCCGGTGCTCGGGCTCGAGCCGTCCCGGCCGTACCTGTTCCGCGTCGTGGCGTGGGGGCCGGGCGGGGTGACGACCAGCCCGGTCATCGAGCTCACGACGGACGGGCTCCCGGGGGATCTGCCGTCATTCGTCGCGGGCGGTCCGGATCCCGCGCCCGGATACGTGGTCCTCGCGGCCGGCGCCTACGGCCTCGTGATCGACAACGGCGGCCGCGTGGTGTGGTACCGCCGGTTCGACAACGGGCCCGGGCTCAACTTCGTGGCGCAGCCGACCGGGCGGTACTACGTACGCCCGCCGCCGCCCGACCCCACCGTCATCGCGCCGTGGCTGGAGCTCGATCCGCTCGGGAACGTCGTGCGCGAGATCCGCTGCTCCAGCGGACTCCAGGCACGATTCCACGACCTCGTCGCCGGGCCGGACGGCGACAGCTGGCTCCTGTGCGACGAGACCCGAACGATGGACCTGACCGCGTTGGGCGGGGTCGCGGACGCCCGGGTGACCGGCACCGATGTGCAGCACGTCTCGTCGACCGGGGCGCTGCTGTTCGGGTGGAGCCCCTTCGACCACTTCGAGATCACCGATGTCGATGCCGCCGACCGGGCCGGGTCCATGGTCAACTGGACGCACGCCAACGCTCTCGACTTCGACGCCGACGGCGATCTCCTCGTCTCGTTCCGGAACCTGAACGAGATCACCAAGATCGACGTCTCGACGGGTGCGGTGATCTGGCGGCTCGGCGGACTCCGCAACGAGTTCTCGTTCTCGGGCACGCCCATGCCCGCGTTCGCCCACCAGCACAGCCTCCGGGTCCACGACGCCGGCTCCGTGCTGCTCCTCGACAACTCCGGGGATCCCACCGAATCGCGCGCAGAGCGGTATGCGCTCGATGGGGCGACGAAGACCGCGATCCTGCTCCAGTCTCTCGGCCCCTCGCCGGGCGTGATCACCCCGTTCGGCGGGAGCGTTCAGGACCTGCCCGGCGGTCGGACGCTCGCCTCCTTCGGTACACAGGGACGCGTCGAGGAGTACGACGCGAACGGACGACTGGTGTGGAGCATCTCCGGGAACCCCGGCTACGTGTTCCGAGCGCAGCGCATCGGCTCGCTGTACGCACCGGGGGTCGGGGCGGCCCGTTAGGGGCCGGGGCAGCCCCGATCGACTCGTCCAGCGTCAGCCGTCTGACGGCCCCCGGTCCGCAGACAGGACGGGGCGATGTCGACCGATCCACACGTGGATGATCTCGAGCTGGGCTCGCGACAGCGACTGTGGCGCGTTCAGCCCGAAGCCCGGGATGACACAGTTCGCCGCGCGCCGGTACATGAAGGCCTCGGTCGCGTCCCGCTGTTCGGCCGTGAGGTTCAGCCAGCGTGGGCTGTCGGGCAGAGGCGCGACGAGCGAGCGGTAGCTCAACACTTCCCCGCGGGAAAAGTGCTCCGGGATCCGGTACGCGACGTCGTCGATCTCGAACACTCCGTGCTTGTCGATGGAGATGGCTTGTGACACGACGCTGCCTCGTACGGTCGGGATCTGGTGATCCCGCCGTTTCATGACACGGGCCGTTGGTGAGGACGGCTGCCGGTGGCCCGGCCCTCCCGGGAGTCCTCGATGATCGCGTGGAGTCCGAAATGGCCCACCCGGAACGCTTCGGCCATCCCCAGCGGCACCTGTGCCTCGGCGCGCACGACTTCGGCGCGCATCTGTTGGACCAGCGCCCTGTTCTCCTGCTCGGTCGCGACCGCCATCGCGCGGCGCTCCTCCGCCCTGGCCTGTGCGACGCGCTTGTCGGCCTCGGCCTGATGAGTCTGGAGCTCGGCGCCAATATTCTTTCCGACATCTATGTCGGCGATATCGATCGACAGAATCTCGAACGCGGTCCCGCTGTCGAGACCCTTTCCGAGCACGGTCTTGGAGATCTCCGCGGGGTTCTCCAAAACCATCTTGTGCGATTCGGATGACCCGATCGTGGAGACGATGCCCTCTCCGACACGGGCCAGGATCGTCTCCTCGCCCGCGCCGCCCACGAGCCGGTCGATATTCGCCCGGACCGTGACCCTCGCGAGCGTGACGAGCTGGATGCCGTCCCTGGCCATGGCGGTCACCCTGGGCGTCTCGATCACCCTCGGGTTCACCGACATCCGTACGGCATCGAGGACATCCCGACCGGCGAGATCGATCGCGGCCGCCTGCTGGAACGGGAGCTCGATATGGGCCTTGTCCGCGGAGATCAGGGCATTCACGACCCGCTCGACATTCCCGCCCGCGAGGAAGTGGGCCTCCAGACTGTTGGCGTCCAGGGTGATGCCCGCCTTCGCGGCGCTGATGAGCGGCAGGATGATGCTGGGGGGACGGACCTTGCGCAGCCGCATCCCCACGAGGCTTCGGAGGCTGACATGCACTCCCGAGGCCAGGGCCGCGACCCAGAGCCGGACGGGCACGGCCCACATGACGATCATCAGCAGCAGAGCGCCGAACACCACGACGGCGAGAGTCGTACCTGCCAGGGTCTCCACATGAACTCCTCGGACCCGATGCCGCTTTCGGGCATCCGATCGATTCGGTGCCGGGAGGGCTGAGGGCGGCCACCGTACGGTCGCCGGGATGGGGTCTCAACGAGACAAACTACGCTGCCGGGCTCCAAACGGCTCAGCCGGAGGCCCGCCGCGGCACCGGAGGGCGATGGCGTCCAGAACCGCTCGGTCAGAACGCGTGGGCCTTCCACCACTCATCAGGACCGCGCGACGCTGCCAGGCCGACGTCACCCATCTTCCGCCGGCTCGAGCTCGATCACGATCACCCGGTCGATCGCCCCGGGATCGGCCGGCGGGAGTCGGAGCGTGATGCCGTCGTCGTTCTCGACGAACTCCACGGGCTCACCGTCCGCGAGACTCCGCGCCGCCCGCACCGGCCGGGGAAGCCGGGGCAGCGAGAGCTCCGGATCCGCCCAATCGAGGACATGCACGTACACGGCATCGCCGCGGTGCGTGCTCACCCCCCAGGGCCGCGGCGGGATCGGACCGCGCCGCGTCCCGTAGATGCTCTCCCCGTAGCGCGCGAGCCAGCGGCCGATGGCGCGGAGGCGCTTCGCCTGCTCGGGGTGGATCGTGCCGTCCGGCATGGGGCCGACGTTGAGGAGGAGGTTCGCGTTCCGCCCCGCCGCGCTCACCAGCATGCGGACCAGCTCCGGCACCGACCTGAACGACCGGTCCGTGAGGCTGAAGCCCCACGAGCTCCCGATGGTCTCGGACGTCTCGAGTGGGAGAGCGCTCGACACGGCGACGTCGTTCCAGCCCGCCGTGTTCGCCCCCGGGAGATCCTTCTCGAACGTCTGGACGTCCTCGCCCGGAAGCGGCGTCCGGTGATGGTTCGGGATGACGAGCGCCGCCGGCTGGAGCTCGTGGATCAATCCGTACGTCCGCTCCAGCCGCCAGTCCGCGTCCGGCCGGTCCCACATCCCGTCGAACCACACGCCCCCGAGCGGTCCGTAATTCGTGAACAGCTCGCGGAGCTGGGCGTCCACGTAGTCGAGGTAGCGGTCCCAGTCGCCCTCCTCCGGACGACCGGTCGAGTGCCCCGTGCGCCCGCGCGGCCAGTAGTCGAGGTGGTGCCAATCGAGCTGCGAGTAGTAGACGAACAGCTTGAGACCCTGACGCCGGCACGCCTCCGCCACCTCGGCAACGATGTCGCGCCCGAACGGCGTGCGGTCGACCACGTCCCAGTCGCTCACGGCCGAGTCCCAGAGCGCGAACCCGTCGTGGTGCTTCGTGATGAGTGTGACGTATCGCATGCCCGCCTCGCGGGCGAGCGACACCCACGCGTCCGCGTCGAACTCCGTCGGGTCGAAATACGAGGCCAGCCGCTCGTACTCGGGGATTCGGATCCCCCGGTTCTCCATCACCCACTCCCCGTCCATCAACACGCTCGAGACGCCCCAGTGGATGAACAGCCCGAACCGTGCGTCCTGGTACCACTCGCGGACGGTGAGGTTGTCGGGCGACGGGATGTACGCTCCGGGGGTCTCCGGCGGGTCTCCAGTTCCCTGCGCCGAGGCGGGGCCGGCGAGGAGGAGGGTGAGCAGGGGGACGACGGTCATGCGCATGGTGTCGGAGACGTAGCGGGTGGATCGCGGTTGGGCAACGCGGCTCGCCGTGCGATGCCGCTCGCCCCGACTCCGCACGTCATGTCCCGGCCTCGTGGAGGTCGAGGCCGCGATGGGCGTCCGGGAACGCGCCACATGAGAAGTATCCTTTTCGGGAGAAGCCGGGACGGTCGATGACACACGTGCTCATGTTGCCGGCCGCTCGTGACGAATGGGTAACGGCGGCCGCGGACGGCCATCGCTCACACGCGGTTGATCAGCCCCTCCAGCGCCCGCCTTCCCTCCCCCGCCGCCCCGGTCCAGTTCTGGTGGCCGCGGAGCTCCGAGTGCCCGATCGCGATGCGGCCGAAGGGCTCGCGGATCACGTCCGGCGGGGCGGGTTGTCCGTTCTGCCCGAAGAAGAACCCCGGTCCCGGCGCTACGTACGCGTGCCCCCACCGGTTGAGCACGATCCCGGCGATGTCGTTCCGCGTATCGAAGCCGGCGTCGCCGAACAGCGCCACCATCTGTTCCCGCACCCGGCGCTCGTAGTCGGCGAACGGGGTGCTCAGGAGCTCCATCCGGGCGGCCGACCCCTGCTCCGCCGCGGTCCCGGGGAAGCCATCGAAGGTCGTGTAGAAGGTGAGCACGGTGGGCCGATCGGGACCGAACGCCGGCCGGTACGACCCGGCGTACATCGGGCGCCGGATGTTGCAGGAGAACCCGAAATCGCCTTCGTACATGCACGCCGCGACGCCGAGGCGCTCCAGAAAGCGCCAGTTGGTGAGCGCCACGTTCACGACCAGGATCGGCGCGTGGTGGAAGGACTCGTACGCGGCGCGGTGCGTGTCGGGGAGGTCGGCGAGGACGTGGCGGTTCATCCACCCGCCGCTCGCCATCACCACCCCGCGGGCCTCGACGGTATGAGCCTGGCCGTCGTTGACGTACGTGACCCGCACGCGCTCCGACTCGCTCCGGGGCCCCGCGTGCCGCACGTCGATCGCCGTCGAGGCGAGCCGGATCCGCACGGTCTGGCCGTCGCGGTCGAGGGCGGCGAAGTCGATCGCGCCCTCGATGATGTCGCCGAGCTCGCGCTCCCCGGCGATCGCGTCGGGAATCAGGTTCTTGACGAAATAGCGCGCGATGCCGGCGTTGCCGCCGGGGAACGAGTGGAGCGTGACGCCGTCGTAGCGGTTCGGGATGCCGAACCCCGGAAGCGAGAAGTAGTAGCCCCACCAGGCAGAGACGGCGTCGCACCCGAGCCCGATGATGCTCGCGAGAATCCGATTCACGTACGCGGTCACCTCGGGCGGCAGGCCGAGCGTCCCCTCGTAGTACTCCTTCAGGGTCATGCGATCGAGCCAGCGTGGCGGGTCGTCGGGCGCTCCCGCGGCGTCCTCGGGCACGTGGTCCGACAGACGCGCCGTCCGCCAGCGCGCGAACCCGTCCCGCACGGGCTCGGACCACGGGGCGCGCGACGTGTCGTCCCACAGGTCGTGGACCCACCGTCCCCCACCATCGGGAAAGAAGTGACCTACGGAGAACCGATCCTGCACCCAGTGCATGAACCCGAAGTTCTCGAGCGGGATGCGCAGGTCGCCGTCGTAGGGGGCGTAGTGGAACTCGCGCGGGATGCCGAGCGCCGTGAAGTAGTCGTCCGGCTCACCGGTCACCGGCGGGACGCCGAAGTCGTTCGAGCCCTGCGGACCCATGATGCGGACGCCGCCCACCTCGAACTCGTTCCGCTTCGCCTCGCCGCCGAACACGGGGTGGTTGTCGAGCACGAGACAGCGGCCGCCGGGTCGGAGGCGCCGGAAGTGGTGCGCCGCGGACAGCCCGGCGAGCCCGCCCCCGACGATCACGGCGTCGTAGAGCTCGCTGGTTTCCGTGGCGTCGCGGAGCGTGGCCTCGTGCCGGGCGTCCCGCAGCCGATGCGCGGTGCGCACCAGGTCGGGGGTATTACCGTGCGAGGCGGCGTAGTCCCCCACGCCGCCCGGCCCGTACCAGTCGGAGCCGAGCGCGTCGGAGTAGGGCTCGGAGGCGGGCGGGACACCGCCCCCGTCCTCGGCCGCGTCGGGGCCGCAGCCGCCGAGCGCGCCCGCGCCGAGCCCCGCAGCGGCCAGCCGCGCGCCCACGAGCCCCGCCCCACCGAGCTGGATGAAGTCCCGGCGGGTGATGTCGCGGTCCATGCCGAGATGGCGGTCGCGCTCGTTCATCCGCGGCTCATCCTGCGATCGCCGGCAGCGCCCGCTCGTACTCGGCCAGCAGGTAGGACGTGGCCGATCCGCCGAACGGGCGCGGTCGTTCGCCGGGTCGGGGGCCGTCTCGATTCACGGCCTCGTCCCCACCACGACCAGCCGCTCGGCCTCGTGGTCGTACGGCCGCCCGTCGAGCCCGCCGTACGCCTTCACGTCCGCGAACCCACCGTCGCTCAGGAGCCGCTTGAACTCGAGCGCGGAGTACAGCCGATGGCCCACGGTGTACTCGTGCCGCTCGTCGACGTCGATCCGGATCCAGCGGTTCTCGATCCACGACCAGTCGTCGAGGATCCTCCGCTCGTACAGGTAGAAGTCGCCGTCCCGCTCGCGCCACTCCCGGCGCTCGAAGATCCGGGCGACGATCTCCTTCCCCATCGTGTCGAACAGCACGCGGCCCCCCGGCACGAGCGACTCGAACAGGTGGCCGACGATCCTCGTGTCCTCGGCGGGATCCTCGAAGTAGCCGAACGAGGTGAGCATGTTGATCGCCACGTCGAAGCCCCCGGGCTCCACGAACTCGCGCATGTCGGCGTGCGCGAGATCGAGGTCGAGCCCCTCTTCATCCGCGCGCTCGCGGGCCTCTTCCAGGTAGCGCACGGTTCGGTCGACGCCCAGCACGCGGTAGCCCAGCCGGGCCAGGGGGAGTGAGTGCCGGCCGGGTCCGCAGCACAGGTCGAGCACGCGCATCCCGGGCTCCATGCCGAGCAGACGCTCGAGCTCCTCGACCTGTCCTTCGGCCTTCTCCCGGGCGGCGGCATCGAACATCGTACCGCCGAACAGATCCCAGAATTCGTTGTCCTCGTGCCAGTCGCTCATGACGGCACGGGGCCGCCTCCTCCGTCAGTTGTCCGTGGTGGTCGCTGCATGGCTCCGGTAGCGGTCGAACCACGCGAGCACGTACTCCACCTTGGCGATCATGTGGCTCGGGCGGGCGGCGATGTTGTGTGACGCCTCCGGGATCCGCACGAGCGCGGCGGGGATCTTCCGGGCCCGGAGCCCCTGATAGAACTGCTCGGCCTCGGAGCTCGGCGTCCGGTAGTCGACCTCGCCGGTGATGAGCATGGTGGGCGTGGTCACGTGCTGAACGTAGTGGATCGGCGAACGCTCCATGTAGTGCTCGAGGTTGTCCCACGGCGGGCCCGGGAACCAATACGTCATTCCGCCCGTGGCGCCCATGTCGGCCGTCAGCACCCAGGAGTACCAGTTGATGACGGGCTTCTGGGAGACCGCCGCGGCGAAGCGGTCGGTGTGGCCCACGATCCACGCGGTGAGCACGCCGCCACCCGACCCGCCGGTCACGAACAGCTGGCTCTCGTCGATGTAGCCGCGCGAGATCAGCTCATCCACGCCCGACATGAGGTCGTCGAAGTCGTGCCCCGGGTAGGCGTGGTGGATCTCGTTCCCGAAGTCCTGACCGTAGCTGGTCGAGCCGCGCGGGTTGGTGTACAGGACGACGTACCCGGCCGCGGCGTACAGCTGGTCCTCGGCGCTGAACCGGTCGCCGTAGTTCGAGAACGGCCCGCCGTGGATCTCGAGCAGGAGCGGGTACTTGCGGCTCGGGTCGAACCCGGGCGGCTTCATGATCCAGCCCTGGATCCTGAGGCCGTCGTAGGACGACTCGTACCAGATCTCCTCGACCGGGGCCATGGCCTTGTGGCCGAACAGGTCATCGTTGAGGCGCGTGATGCGGACGGGCGCCCCGCCCTGTCGCGTCCCCACGGCGAGGTCGGCCGGGTGATCCGGTGGTCCCAGCGTGAACGCGAAGCGCCCGTTGGAGGCCACCGTGTACATCCCACCGCCGTACGGACGCCCGATCGACAGCCCCCCGACGTCGGAGGCCAGATCTGTCACCGTTCCGTTCAGGTCGACGTACGCGACCCGCGTGTTTCCCTCGGTGTCGTACTGGAAGAACAGCCCGCGGTTGTCGGCCGACCACTGGATGTTGCCGATGTCGCGGTCGAAGTCCGCCGCGATCATGTGCGACCCGCTGCCGTCGCGGTTCATGACGTAGAGCTTCGAGAGCTGGTAGCCGAGGTACTGGTCGTCGTAGCCCGTGTACGCGATCAGCCGGCCGTCGGGCGACACCTCGGGCTCGCCGTCGGGGCCCCGCCGATCGGTGAGCGGGCGCACCGACCCGTCGGCGACCGAGATCTCGTAGATCTCCGAGTCGGACAGCTCGTACTCCCAGTCGTCCCGCCGGTTGGCCGAGATGAGGAGGCTCTTGGAGTCCGGGGTCCACTCCGGCGTCCCGCGGTGGTTGTAGGGCCCCTCGGTGAGCTGCCGCGGCGTGCCGCCCTCCACGGGGAGGACGAAGAGCTGGCTGTAGCCCTCGGGCAGGTACCCCGCGCCGTCCGCGCGGTACAGCATACGCTCGTACATCTTCGGGGGCGGGGCCCACTCGGCGCCGGTCGGCTGGGCAGGCATGTGCGCGAACGGCTTCGAGTCCTCCGGCACGAACATGCTGAACGCGATCGTGCGACCGTCCGGCGACCACGAGATGCCGCCCGGGCCGCGCTCGAGGTGCGTGAGCATCGCCGTCTGCCCGGTGTCCATCCAGCGCAGGAACAGCTGCGACTTGCCGTTCTCGTCCGACGTCACGTACAGGAGCTTCGAGCCATCCGGCGACCAGCGCGGAGATCCGTAGTTCTGCTGGCCGGTGAGCAGCGGCCGGTTCCCCGACCCGTCCGCGTTCACGATCCACAGGTTCGAACGGGACCGGTCGGTCATGATGTCGTTGAACGAGCGCTCGTACACGATCTTCGACCCGTCCGGCGAGATCTCGGGGTCGGAGACCCATTCGAGCTCGAACACATCGGCGGCGTCGAAGGTGTCGAGCGCGTCGGCGTCCTGCGACCACGCCGGCCGCGGCGCGGCGGCGAGGGTGAGAGCGGCGAGAATCGCGAACGGGGCCTTGCGCATGTCGGCGTCTCCTGATGGACCGCGGATGGTGCGCGGCCGCCCCGAGCGACCGCGCGATCGGACGAACATAGGGGACGGAGGGTGGCCCGTCAGCGGATCTTCTCGAGAATGTAGTGCGCGACCGCGTCGATGTCCCGATACGCGAGGCCGTGGAGGCCCCAGTTGGGCATCTCGGTCTCGTGACCGACGAAGATCCGGTGCCTGATCCCGGCCAGGTCCCCATCGTACTCCCACGGGGTGCGGGTGAGATCGGGCATGTCGATGTGATGCTCGGTCGCCAGGTCCCCGTCGCCACGCCCCATGAAGCCGTGACAGCGCTGGCAGCTGAACGACCACACCGTCTGGCCGCGGGCCACCGCCGAATCGGGGGCGACCCATGAGATGGAATCGAACGTGGCGGGGTCGAACATGGCCTCCGCCTCGGCCACGGAATCGGCCCGTGCCTGGCGGAGGGCTTCGGCCCGGCTCGTCGCCCCGTCCTCCCCGCTCGACCCGCAGGCGGCGAGCAGACACAACGCGATCGCGCGAGGGATGCGGCGCTCGATGCGCATGATACCTCCGTGAGCTCGGGTGGCAGTCGACCGCCGGAAACTACGCGGCCGCGCCCGGGGCGGAACAGCGACAAAGTGCCCCGCGGCCGTGGGCCCCGGGGGGGCGGGCGACGGGGGCGTGCGGGGGCGACCCACGGCGTGACGGTCGGTCGCGCACGTTGGACGGCAGCGTCCCCGTACGTAGCTTCCCGGGTCATGAGCGACACGCGCGTGCGACCCCCGACCACGATCCGCTGGACCCCGGACGGCCACGGGCTCCTCGTCCTCGACCAAACGCGGCTCCCCGAGGAGCGGCTCGAGAAGGAGCTCCGGACGGTCGAGGAGGTGGAGGAGGCGATCCGGAGCCTGCGGGTGCGGGGGGCGCCCCTCATCGGCATTACGGCCGCCATGGGGATCGCGGCGCTCGCGCGGCAAGCCGCGGCGACATGCGATGCGGCGACGCTCGCGGAGGGCGTCGAGGGCTGGGCCGCACGGCTCGCCCGCGTGCGTCCGACCGCCGTGAATCTCGGGTGGGCCGTGGCGCGCCTGCGCCAGGTGGCCGCGCGTCCGTACGACGACTCCACGGCGCTCGCCGAAGCGCTCGTCGCCGAGGCGGACGAAATCCTCGCCGAGGACCGGCGGATGTGCCGGGCGATCGGGGAGCACGCCGCCGCACTCCTCGCCGACGGCGACTCGGTCATCACCCACTGCAACGCCGGCGCGCTCGCCACCGGGGGCATCGGGACGGCGCTCGCCCCCATCTACGTGGCCACCGAGCAGGGCCGCAGGGTCCGGGTGTTCGCCGACGAGACGCGCCCCCTCCTCCAGGGGAGCCGGCTCACGGCGTGGGAGCTCTCCGAAGCGGGCGTCGACGTCACGGTGATCTCGGACAACATGGCCGGGGCGCTGCTCTCGTCCGACCCGCCCGACATCGTGTTCGTGGGCGCCGACCGCATCGCGGCCAATGGCGACGCGGCCAACAAGATCGGCACCTATGCGCTCGCCGTCCTGGCGCGCCACCACGGGGTGCCGTTCTACGTGCTCGCGCCGACTTCGACGGTGGACCTCGACACCCCGTCGGGAGCCGACATCCCGATCGAGCACCGGAGCCCGGAGGAGGTGCGGCGAGGGTTCGGGAAGCTCACGGCCCCCGAGGCGGCCTCCATATGGTCCCCCGCGTTCGACGTCACGCCCGCCGCGCTCATCACGGGGATCGTGACCGAGCGGGGGATCCACCGGCCCCCGTTCGGACCGGCGCTGGCGGAGGCGGTCGAGGGGGCCCGGGCAGCTCGCTGAGGCTCGGGAGACGGACGCCCGGGCCGATCACTCCCGCGGGCGGAGAATGGGCAGGTACGGCTGCCACGCCCCCACGTCCGCCCCGAACTGATGCGCCACAACGCGCACGATCTGCCCGATGTGATTCAGGTCGTGGACGGCCCACGTGGCGAGGAGCTGGCCGAGCGTGACCTCGCCGAGCTCGGGGTGGAGGCCACGGGCGTCGAGGCCGACGCCCTCCGCGAGCAGCGCCCGGATCGCTTCCAGCCCGCGCGCGCGGAGGACCTCGAACTCCGTCAGCAGATCGTCGAGACCGCGGCCGCGGGTGCGCTCGATGTGCGCGAAGCGATCGAAGGGCTCGAACGGCCGCTCCGTCCCGTGCTCGAGGATCCACCGCGCGCGGGGTACCCAGTCATCCAGCTCTCCCTGCACGAGGTGGCCGAGGACGCTGAACGGACTGAAGGTGCCTTCGCCCTCGTCGGCGTGGAGCAGGTCCTGGGGCAGGTCCTCGAGCAGCGCGCGCACGTTGGCGGGGGTGCGCTCCAGGAGCGCGAGCAGGTCATCCACCGGTCTGGGTGTCGCCATCCGGATCCCCGTGCTCTGTTGAATCATCGCCGGCCCTCCGAGAATCTAGGCGGTGGGGCCGCATCGTGGGTCCTTCGTGCCCTCCGAACGTCGCGAGGGTGGACCGGCCTGCGCGAAGTGCCCCGAGCAGGGGGACCGCGAAGAGCCGAGACCCCGGAGGCCGTGTGCGAACAATGCCGTTCCTGAACCGCGCCGAGATGCGGCGGGTCGACCGGGCCATGGTCGAGGATTACCGCATCGAGCTCATCCAGATGCTCGAGAGCGCCGGGCGGGTGCTCGCCCACTTCGTCAGGGACCGCTTCCTGGCCGGCGAGCCGTTGGGAGCGCGCGTGCTCGTCCTGTGCGGCACGGGGAACAATGGCGCCGGGGGCCTCGTCGGGGCCCGCAGGCTGCACACCCTCGGGGCGGACGTACGCATCGTGACATCGCGGCCGGTGGAGCGCTACCTCGGCGTGCCCGAGCACCAGGCCGACATCGTCGGACGCATGGGCATCCCGATCACCCACATCGGCGAGCTCACCCCGCTCGGCGAGTTCGACGCCGTCGTCGACGCGGTGCTCGGGTACGGGCTCGAAGGTCCGCCGCGCGAGGGCGCCGGGCAGCTCATCGAGCTCGCGAACGAGCTCGGACCACCGATCGCCAGCCTCGACGTCCCCTCGGGGCTGGACGTGGACAGCGGGACGGCGTCGGGCGCGGTCGTGCGGGCGACGGCGACGCTGGCGCTCGGATTGCCGAAGATCGGGTTTACCCGCGGCGACGGGCCGTCGTGCACGGGCGAGGTGCATGTCGCCGATATCGGGATCCCGCCCGAGCTGTATCGGGGATCCGGGCTGGGCTACGACGTGGGTCCCCTTTTCGCACACCGGGAGATCATCGCCCCGTGAACGGGAGGGCACCCGGCCCGCGCCGGGCCGCGTTCGTCGACGCGCTCGCCGCCCCCCATCCGACGCTCGCCGTCGAGCTCCGCCCGCCGCGGAGCGGGCTCACGCGCGGCGGCGCCATGGACATGTGGATCGACCTGTCGCACTCGATCCGCGGGCTCGCGGCGCACGGCGCCTTCCTGCTGCTGACCGACAGCGCCGTAGGTCAGGAGGAGGAGGAGAACCTGCAGCACCTGACCGTCAACCTGGCCGGCGAGATCGAGCCGGCGCGCGTCGTCCCCTTCCTGACCTGCAAGCACCCAGTGGAATACTGCCTCGTGTACGCCGAGCGGGCGCGGGCCCGTGGGCTCGATTCGCTCACCGTGGTGGGCGGCGACCGCACGGCCGGGCCGCCGCGCTGCGTCCCGCACGCCTACCTCCTCCGCGAGCGCCTCAGGTCGCGCGTCCCCGACATGAGCCTCGGCGGCTGGGTGAATCCGCACCGTGATCCGCCCGAGCAGATCGGCTACCTGCTCGACCGGGAGCTGACTGCCGACTACTACCTCACGCAGGTCGTGTCGCACCACGACCTCGCCGTCGTGGAGCGCTGGCTGGCCGCGTGCGACGAGGCCGGGATCGACCTCCCGCACGCGTTCGGCGTGTTCTTCTACCGCAACGGACGCCGCGACACCCTCGAGCGGCTGTCGGGCTACTTCCCCGTGCCCGTGGACGCCGTGGAGGCCGAGTTCGGGCGCGGGATCACGCCGGAGGAGCACTGCGCGCGCTCCGTGGTGGCCCTGCGCGGGCTGGGGATCGAGAACGTGTACCTGTGCAACCTGGGGGCGCGCCGCGCGGCGCTCCGCTACGGCCGCGTCCTCGAGGCGGTCGCACGCGGCGCCGGGCCGGGCTGACCCGTCGAGAGAGGGTGCCGCCTCAGCCGGGCCCCACGCCCGGGGTTCCGTCGAGCACCGAGATGGCCCGATCGACCCGCCCGCCCGGGGCGCTGACCATCACCCCCGCCACCGAGCCCCGGATGCGCTCGAGCACCTCGCGCGCGATCGCGACCCCGATGCGCGACGCCTCGGCACCGCCCGCCTCCGAGGCCACCCGCATGCGCTCGAGGACCTCCTCCGGCACCCGGATGCCGGGCACCTCGTTGGCCAGGAACTCGGCGTCCCGGAGCGACAGCGGCGGCCACAGCCCCGCGATGATCGGCACGCCGAGCTCCCCGATGCGGCCCGCGAACTCGAGGAACCGGTCGGGGTCGAACACGGGCTGCGTGACCGCGAAGTCGGCCCCGGCGTCCGCCTTCCACGCGAAGCGCCGGATCTCCTCCTCCCGGTCCACCGCGTCGGGGTTGACGGCCACTCCGACCACGAACGCCGTGGGCGCGCCGATCGAGCTCCCGCCCGGGTCACGGCCCAGGTTGAGCTGCCGGGCGACGTTGGTGAGCCCGATCGAGTCGATGTCGTACACGCCCCCCGTGTCGTACGGCCCCTGTCGCGGCGGGTCGCCGGTCACGAGGAGCAGGTTCCGGATGCCGGCGGCCGCGGCCCCGAGGAGATCCCCCACCATCCCGAGCATGTTGCGATCGCGGCAGCTGTAGTGGACCACCGTCTCGACCCCGAGCTCGCGCTCGATCACGATCGCCGCCGGCAGAGAGGCGATGCGGCTCCGGTGCGCCGGGCCGTCGACGATGTGGACGGCGTCCACGCCCACGTCGCGCAGGTGACGGGCCCCGGCGAGGAGCTCGCGCGGCTCCCAGCCGCGGGGCGGTGCGAGTTCTACGGAGCGGATGAACGTCCCTTCCGCCAGCCGGCGCCCGAAGGCCGAGCGATCGGCGAGCGGCACCGGCCGTCGCGCTTCGCCGCCCGCGTCGCGGGTCCCGCCCCCGCGTGCCGGCCCGGGCGCACGGCGCGGGCGCGCCGTCCCCAACAGATCGGCCATGTGCCGTGTGTGCTCGGGGGTCGTGCCGCAGCAGCCGCCCACGAAGCGCGCCCCCGCCTCCGCCATACGGCGCGCGTAGCGCGCCATGTACTCCGGGCTCGCGAGGTAGATCTTCCGGTCGCCGACGTCGCGCGGGAGCCCGGCGTTGGGAAGCGCCGACACGGGACGCCCGGTTACCGCCACCAGACGCTCGACCCCCGCCAGCATCGCCGACGGCCCCACCGAGCAGTTGAGCCCGATCACGTCCGCCCCGCCCTCGTCGAGCTCGTTCGCCACCGCCTCGATCGTGGCCCCGTAGGCCGTGAAGCCCTCCTCGCCGAACGTCATCTGCGCGAATACGGGCACCGTCGGATCCGTCTCGCGCGCGGCGCGCAGGGCCTGCGCGATCTCCTCGCTGTCCGAGAACGTCTCGAGGATGATCCCGTCCACGCCGCCCTCGAGGAGCCCCTCGATCTGCGTCGCGAACAGGTCGCGCGCCTCATCGACCGAGGTGGGGCCCCAGGGCTCGATGCGAATCCCCAGCGGTCCGACCGCGCCCAGCACGAGCGCCCGGTCCGCCGCAGCCCGTCGCGCGAGCCGCGCCGCCGCCTCGTTGAGCTCCGCGGTCCGCGACTCGAGCCCGAACGCCGACAGCTTGATCGCGTTGGCCCCGAACGTGTTCGTCTCGATGAGCTCGGCGCCGGCCCGCACGTAGTCGGCGTGGACGCCCAGCACGAGGTCGGGGCGCGACACGTTGAGCTCGTCGAAGCACACGTTCACGAACACGCCGCGCCGGTAGAGGACCGTCCCCATGGCGCCGTCGACGAGGTGGAGGCGTCCGTCGTCGATCAACTCGCGCAGCCGGTCGCTCACGAATCGCCCCCCGGCTCGTAGGCGAGGCTGTGGCCGAGGAGGCGCTCCGCTTCCGGCACGGAGATCCCACGCCGGGCCGCGTAGTCCTCGAGCTGGTCGCGGCCGATGCGGCCCAGCCCGAAATAGGCCGACTCGGGGTGCGCGAAGTACCAGCCCGCGACCGAGGCGCCGGGGTGCATGGCGAACGTCTCGGTGAGCCGCATCCCGATGCGCGCCTCGACGTCGAGGAGCCCGAACAGGACCTCCTTCTGCGAGTGGTCGGGGCAGGCCGGGTAACCCGGGGCGGGCCGGATCCCGCGATAGGATTCCGAGATGAGCTCCGCCTTCGAGAGCCGCTCTTCCGGCGCGTACCCCCACAGCCCGGTGCGCACGCGCTCGTGCAGCCGCTCGGCGAGCGCCTCGGCGAGGCGGTCCGCCAGCGACTTGGCGAGGATCGACTGATAGTCGTCCACATCGTCCCGGAACCGCGCGGCGAGCTCGTCGAGCCCGATGCCGGCCGTGACGGCGAACGCGCCCGCCCAGTCGGCGATCCCGCTCGACTCGGGCGCCACGTAGTCGGCCAGCGAGAGGTTGGGGCCCGAGGACTTGTCCATCTGCTGCCGCAGGTGGTGGACGACCGCGGCCTCCGCGTCGCGCGACTCGTCGCGGAACAGGACCACGTCGTCGCCTCGCGCCGCCGCCGGGAACAGCCCGGCGACCGCCCGGGCCGTGAGGAGCTCCTCGCCCACGATGCGTTCCAGCAGCCGGCGCGCGTCGTCGAACAGCTCGCGCGCCGCCGGTCCCCGCGTCTCGTGCTCGAGGACATCGGGGTAGTGCCCGCGGATCTCCCAGGCGTGAAAGAACGGCGTCCAGTCGATGTAGTCGGCGAGCTCGGCCAGCGGATAGGGATCGAACACGTGGATCCCCGGGCGGGCAGGTGGCCGGGGCGCGACGGCGCCCCAGTCGACGGGCAGCCGGTTGGCGCGCGCCCGCCCCAGCGGAAGGACGCTGCGCCGTGACTCGCGCGCTGCGAACTCCGCCCTCACGTCGTCGTACTCGCGCCCCAGCCCCTCGAGGAACTCCCGCGCGCGCGTCGGGTGGAGCAGGTCGCTCACCACACCGACGGCCCGCGACGCATCGAGTACGTGCACGGTCGGTCCGGAATACTCTCCGTCGATGCGGACCGCGGTGTGCTTGCGCGAGGTCGTCGCGCCGCCGATGAGGAGCGGGACCCGGAAGCCTTCGCGCTCGAGCTCCGAGGCGACCCGGACCATCTCGTCCAGCGAAGGGGTGATGAGCCCGGACAGCCCGATGATGTCGACGTCGCGCGCGCGGGCCTCGGCGAGGATGCGGTCCGACGGCACCATCACGCCCAGGTCGACGATCTCGTATCCGTTGCACTGGAGCACCACGCCGACGATGTTCTTGCCGATGTCGTGCACGTCGCCCTTGACGGTGGCGAGCAGGATGCGCCCCTTGCCGCGCGTCTCCGCGTCCTCGCCGCGGTCGCGTTTCTCCGCCTCCAGGTAGGGCACCAGGTGGGCGACCCCCTTCTTCATCACTCGCGCGCTCTTCACCACCTGGGGGAGGAACATCCGCCCGCTTCCGAACAGGTCGCCGACGCGACGCATTCCGTCCATCAACGGCCCCTCGATCACCTGGAGCGCCTGCCCGTAGTTGGAGCGCGCCTCCTCCACGTCGGCCTCTACGAAGTCGACGATCCCCTCCACCAGCGCGTGCTCGAGCCGCCGCTCCACGGAGAGCGTCCGCCACGCGTCGTCCTTCACCATCCGCTGCCCGCCGCCCGAGAATCGCCCGGCGAGCTCGGTGAGCCGCTCGGTGGCGTCCGGGCGCCGGGCCCACAGGACATCCTCGACGGCCTCGAGGAGCTCGGGGTCGATGTCGTCGTAGACCGGCAGCCGGCCGGCGTTCACGATCCCCATGTCGAGCCCCGCGTCGATCGCGCGGTACAGGAAGGCCGTGTGCATGGCCTCGCGCACCGCGTCGTTGCCCCGGAAGGCGAACGACACGTTCGAGATCCCGCCACTCGTGTGCACCCCGGGGAGCGCCTCCTCGATGCGGCGCACGGCCTCCACGAACTCGAGGGCGTAGCGCTCGTGCTCGGGGATCCCGGTGCCCACCGCGAACACGTTGGGGTCGAACACGATGTCCTCGGGCCGGATGCCGGCCTTTTCGGTCAGGAGCTCGTAGGCGCGCGTGCAGATCGCCACCTTGCGATCCGCCGTGTCGGCCTGCCCTCTCTCATCGAAGGCCATCACGATCATCGCCGCCCCGTAGCGCCGGAGCCTACGGGCCTGTTCGAGAAAGGCCTCCTCCCCCTCCTTGAGCGAGATGGAGTTCACCACCGCCTTCCCCTGCACACGCCGCAGCCCCGCCTCGATCACCTCCCAGCGGGAGGAATCGACCACGATCGGGATGCGCGCGATGTCGGGCTCGGCGGCGATCAGATTGAGGTAGTGCGTCATCGCCCGCTCGGAGTCGAGCAGCCCCTCGTCCATGTTGACGTCGAGGAGCTGCGCGCCGTTCTCGACCTGGTCCCTCGCCACCTCGAGCGCATCCTCGAAGCGCTCCTCCCTGATCAGCGTCCGGAAGCGGGCCGAGCCGGTGACGTTGGTGCGCTCCCCCACGTTGACGAACAGCATGTCGGGCCGGATCACCAGCCCCTCGAGCCCCGCCAGGCGCGGGAGCGCCGGGGGCGAGGCGGGCTCGCGGGGCGCGAGCCCCTCCACGCGGTCGGCGATCGCGCGGATGTGGTCGGGCGTCGTCCCGCAGCAGCCACCCACGAGGTTGAGCAGCCCCCGGTCGGCGAACTCGCCCAGCACGTCGGCCATGTGCGCGGGCGTGTCGTCGTACTCGCCGAACTCGTTCGGGAGCCCGGCGTTCGGGTGGCAGCTCACCGGCACGTCGGCCAACCGGGCCAGCTCGGCAACGTGCGGCTCGAGATCCCGCGCGCCCAGGGCGCAGTTGAGCCCCACGAACCACGGGCTGGCATGCCGGATCGAGTACCAGAACGCCTCGACCGTCTGACCCGACAGCGTGCGGCCGGAGCGGTCGGTGATCGTGCCCGACACGGCGATGGGGATCTCCTCGCCGCGCGCGTCGGCCAGCTCGAGGATCGCGTACAGCGCCGCCTTGCAGTTGAGCGTGTCGAACACCGTTTCGACGAGGAGCACATCCACGCCGCCCTCGAGCAGCCCCTCGGCCTGCTCGCGGTACGCCGCCCGCAGCCCCTCGAACGTCACGGCCCGGTAGTCCGGCCGCTCGACATCGGGCGACAGCGAGGCGGTCCGGTTCGTGGGTCCCATCGAGCCGACCACGAAGCGGGGTCGGCCGGGATCGCGCGCGGTGACCTCATCGGCGACGCCACGCGCCAGCCGGGCCGCGCCCACGTTGATCTGGCGCACCCAGGAGCCCGTGCCGTAATCGGCCTGCGAGATCGCCTGCGCGCTGAACGTGTTCGTCTCGACGAGGTCGGCACCCGCATCGAGGTAGGCTCGGTGGATCCCGGCGATCGCGTCGGGCGCCGTGAGCGACAGGAGGTCGAGGTTCCCCTCGAGCGAGCGTTCGTGCTCGCGGAAGAGCTCGCCCCTGAGGTCGTCTTCGCGCACACCGAGGCGCTGGATCATCGTGCCCATGGCGCCGTCTAGGACGAGGATGCGGCGCTCCAGGGCCTCGCGTAGCAGGGCGCGACGCTCGTTCGGGGTGGCTGGCACGATGTGTTCGGACAAGAAACGACCCCCGGTCGCTTCGGAACGCGCACGGGGGCGGGCTCTTTAGCGACTTGTTTAACGTGGCTGCAATCTGCCTCAAATCACCACGAACGATCTGTTATGACGGCTGAAGGCAACTTACGGGCCCCGGGCCCCGCGGGAAACCGCCTCGCCGGTCGCATGCCCTCTAAACGCGACGCGCGGCGCGCGTGTTCCACAAGTACGTGCGAAACACGATGATTCCGCGGGGTCGCGCCGTGTGGCTCGCGATCCCGTTCGTATGCATTTGGGTCCCCCGTGTGGCGACCGGCCAGGAAGGCCCCGGCGCCGTGGACAGACAGGGACCGGGGTCCGGCAGCGCCGCTGGCGGCGTGCCGGCGCACGCCCGTGCGGCCCGGCTCGACGGATCGCTGTCGATCGACGGGCGGCTCGACGAGCCGGGGTGGCAGGCGGCACCCGTGATCCGGGGCTTCGTGCAGGGCGAGCCCCTCGAGGGCGCCGACCCCACCGAGCCCACCGAGGTGCGCGTCCTGTTCGACGAAGGCTCGATCTACATCGGGGCCCGCATGCACGAGACCGATCCCGACGCGATCCACGCGCAGCTCGTGAGGCGCGACGAGCGTGGGGCGTTCGACTACTTCGAGGTCGCCTTCGATCCCAACCGGGACGGGCTCACCGGCTACCAGTTCCGGGTGAGCGCCGCCGGGGCGGAGGGCGACGCGTTCCTGTACGGCGACGTCAGAGAGGACCAGGACTGGGACGCCGTATGGGACTCGGGCGTCGCGCTCGACGACCAGGGCTGGACCGCCGAGCTTCGCATCCCGCTGTCGCAGATCCGTTACGAGGGTGGGCCGGGCGAGCAGACGTGGGGCGTCAACTTCACGCGTCGGCGACTCGCGTCCAACGAGGTCGACTACTTCGCCCTCCAGTCGCGCACGGAGCGCGGCCGGGTGAGCCAGTTCGGGGAGATCGGCGGTCTGGAGATCGGCGGGTCGAGCCGCCGGCTCGAGGTACGTCCGTTCGTGGTGTCGCAGTTTCGCTCCGCGCCCGCCGAGGCGGGCGATCCCCTGTTCGACGGGAGCGAGCTCAGTCCACGCGCCGGCGCCGACCTGAGCGTGGGGATCGGCTCGGCGTTCAGCCTCGACGCGACGTTCAATCCGGACTTCGGCCAGGTGGAGGTCGACCCCGAGGTCATCAACCTCACCGCCTTCGAGACCTTCTTCCCCGAAAAGCGCCCGTTCTTCGTCCAGGACGCGCGCGTGTTCGACTTCTCCGGCTCGCAGGGAGGCCGCGGTGGGCGAGGCGGAAAGACCCTGTTCTTCAGCCGCCGCATCGGGCGCTCGCCCCGCGGCGATGCCCCCGAGAGTGCCGACTTCTCGCGCCGCCCCTCGCAGACAACGATCCTCGGGGCCGCGAAGCTCACGGGGCGTACGAGCGGCGGCCTGTCGGTTGGTGCGCTGGCGGCCGTCACCGGCGGCGAGATGGGCGACGCGTACTTCGCCGACGCCGATTCGACCGCCCGCTTCCCTGCCGAGCCGCGGACCGAGTACGGGGTGCTGCGCCTCCAGCAGGACTTCCGCGACGGCGGCAGCAAGATCGGGATGATCGCAACCGGGCTCCGTCGCGAGCTCCCGGCCGACGGCGCGTTCGACGCCCTCCCGTCCACCGCCTACAGCTTCGGGGTCGACTTCGAGCACCAGTGGGGCGGCGCGCGCGCGCGCGACTGGCGCCTGTGGGGCTTCTACTCGGGGAGCCTCGTGCGGGGATCCACGGCGGCGCTGCTCGACATCCAGGAGAACTCGACCCACTACTTCCAGCGACCGGACGCCGACTATCTGGCGGTGGACTCGGCACGCACCTCCATGTTCGGCAGCGACTGGAGGGTCCAGTTGGAGCGACAGAGCGCCGAGCACTGGACGTGGTCCGCGTGGCTGGGCGAGCAGACGCCCGGGTTCGCGATCGACGACCTCGGGTTCATCACGTCCGGCGAGCGACTCGACGTGGGGGCGAGGCTCGAATACCGGGAGATCCGCCCGGGCGCCCTGTTCCGCGAATATCACCTCAACTTCAGCAGCTTCCACAACCTGCGGCACTCGCTGCTCGACGACCTGTTCTCGGGCTCGAACTGGGCGCACTCGCACGAGTCCGGCGCCTTCTCTGTCAACGGGGACTTCACCTTCCTCAACAACTGGGAAGTCCACGTCAACTCGTTCTATTCGCCCGAGAGCCAATCGGACACCCGCACGCGGGGCGGCCCGCTGATGACCGATCCCGCGGAGGCCAACGTCGACCTGCGGCTCAACTCGGACCGGCGCGCGAAGTTCCAGATCGAGCCGTCGTTCCGCTACCAGACCGCGTTCACGGGCGACGGGGAGCAGTTGTCGACCCGGCTCGGGCTCACGCTGCGGCCCGCCTCGAGCTGGGAGATCCAGGTGCAGCCGGAGTTCCGTCTCGAGCGCGAGTCGGCCCAGTACGTGGATCACACCGACGCGTCGCCGTACGCGCCCACGTACGGGGCTCGCTACCTGTTCGGCGACCTGCGCCGCGAGACGGTCTCGATGGAGACGCGGCTGAACGTCGCGTTCAGCCCCGATCTGAGCCTGCAGCTCTACGCCCAGCCTCTGATCTCCTCGGGCCACTATCTCGGCTATCGTCAGCTCGAGCGGCCCGAGTCGTTCTCGTTCATCGATTTCGCGGAAGGGACAGCGGTCGCCCGGGATGGGTCGGTGGGCTGCGACGCGGGGCGCACCTGCGTGCTCGACGATACGCGGTACTTCGACTTCGACGGGGACGGGGCTGCCGATTTCGACACCGAGGACCCCGACTTCAACATCCGCTCGCTGCGGGGCAACGCCGTCCTCCGGTGGGAGTATCGGCCGGGCTCGCTCCTGTTCCTCGTGTGGCAGCACGGACGACGCGACGTGCGCGACTTCGGCGATCTCCGGCTGGGCCGCGACATCGGGGGCCTGTTCCACGCGCCGGCCGAGAACGTGCTCATCCTCAAGGTCAGCCAGTACGTGAGCTTCTGAGACCCGTCGGCCGGGCGTCCGGGGAACCCGGTCACCGGCGATCGGTCAGCGGATGCCCGTGTCGCACACCAGGGTAAGCACGGTGCGCTCGCCGGCCGTCACGATCGCGGTGTCGGGGGCCGGGAGGGCGAGCGTGCCGGGGCACTCGAGCACGGCGACCTCGTACGTCCCGGCCACGAGCGCGAACCCGGCCATCCCGCCGGCGTCGGTGCGCGCTTCCGCGTGCCCGTCCGCTCCGAGCGGCCGGATGCGGACGCGCGCGTCCTCGACCGGCGCGGTATCGTCCTGCCCGGGCTGGACGACGGGCAAGATGGGCCCCTTGCGCACCGAAACGTCGACGCCGGTGTCCGGATCCGTGCCGAGGATCGAGGTCGCGCACCCGGCGAGCACGAGGAGGACAGCGAGCGACGGCCGGCGGGCGATCGAGCGCCGGCGGCCGTCCGGAGTCCGCCACCACCCGGGCGGACGGGGAGCCGAATGCGCGCCGCCGGCCCTCGTGTCGCACCGCGTGCTGTCGCGTTCCATGCTGCCCCACCTCCGTCTCCGGCCGCCCCGTCACCTCGCGCGCCGCCTTCACCCTGACAACGTCCGCCGGCTCGCCGTCGGGACGCGGGGCCCTTCGCGGACACGCGGCCCCGCCCCTTATGTTGCCCTCCCCGACGGGCGCGCCGAGCCCGCGGTGGGTCCCGACTTCCCGGGGAAAGGTCGCATGACGCTCCGCATCCAGCACATCCGGCTGCGAGAGATCCGGCTCCCGCTGCGCGAGCCGTTCGTGATCTCCTCGGGCTTCATGGACGTGCGACGCATCCTCCTGCTCGAGCTGCGCGACGGGGACGGCGTGGCGGCATGGTCCGAGTGCGTCGCCGACGCGCGGCCCAACTACTCCCCCGAGACGGTCGACACGGCGTGGTGGGCGATCCGCGAGTGGCTCGCTCCCCGGGTGCTCGGTCGGGCGGTGGACGGCCCGGACGCGGTGGCCCCGCTTCTCGACGACGGCGTGCGGGGACACCGAATGGCCAAGGCGGCCATCGAGATGGGCTGCTGGTGTCTGGCGGCCGTGCGCGAGGGGCGGCCGTTGGCCGGGGCACTCGGGGGCACCCGGGACCGGGTGGCCGTCGGCATCTCGCTCGGGCTTCAGGAGAGCCCCGCGCGGCTGGTCGACGGGGCGCGCGCGGCCGTCGAGGCGGGCTACCGGAAGGTCAAGCTCAAGATCTCGCCCGGGGCCGATCTCGAGTACGTGGCCGCGGTGCGCGAGGAGCTCGGTCCCGACACACCGCTCGCCGTGGACGCGAACGCGGCGTACCGACTCGAGGACGCCGACCATCTGGCCCGCCTCGATGGATTCGACCTGCTCATGATCGAGCAGCCGCTCGCCGCCGGGGACCTCGTGCGGCACGCCCGGCTCCAGACCCGTCTGTCGACCCCCATCTGTCTCGACGAGTCGATCGTGGATGTGTCCTCCGCGGAGGACATGCTCGCCCTCGGGAGCGGACGAGTGATCAACATCAAGCCTGGCCGGGTGGGCGGGTTCGCGGTCGCCCGTGCCATCCACGACGTCGCGGGAGCACAGGGGATCCCCGTGTGGTGCGGGGGGATGCTCGAAAGCGGGGTCGGCCGCGCCTGCAACGTCGCGCTCGCGTCGCTGCCCGGTTTCCGACTGCCGGGGGACCTGTCGCCCAGCGCCCGCTACTGGGAGCGCGACATCGTGCGCCCCGAATGGACCATGTCGCCGGACGGGTTCGTGACCGTGCCCCGGGATCGGGCGGGACTCGGCGTCGAGATCGACCTCGACCGGATCGACGACCTGACGGTCCGCACGGAGACCCTGAGCGCGACCGCCGCCGGGCCGGCGCCGAAAGCGGCCTCCCCGTGATCGAGCTCCGTCATGCGGAAGGGGCCGCGGATCTGGCCGCGTGCGTCGAGCTCCAGCGGGCCACGTGGGGCCCGGAGTTCACCGAGTGCGTGCCGGCCTCGATCCTCCAGGTGTCGAGCAAGATCGGCGGGATGGTGGGCAGCGCGTGGGAGGACGACCGCCTGCTCGGCTTCGTGTACTCGCTCATCGGGTTCCAGGAGGGCCACCCGGCCCACTGGTCTCACATGCTGGCCGTGCACGCCGAGGCCCGCGGGCAGGGGCTCGGACGACGCCTCAAGCTGTACCAACGCGAGGAGCTCCTCAAACGCGGCGTCAGGCGCGTGTTCTGGACGTTCGATCCGCTGGTGGCGCGCAACGCTCACCTCAACCTGAGCCGCCTCGGGGCCCGCGTCGTCGGGTTTGTGCCCAACATGTACGGAGAGGCCACCGGGAGCCCGCTGCACGACGGTCCCACGGACCGCTTCATCCTGCGCTGGGACCTCGACAGTCAGGGCGTGCGCTGGGCCATCGAGCGCGAGGTGGCTGAGGACGCCTCGGAGGCCGTCCACGAGGCCCCGCTGGTCGCCCCCCCGGAGCCCGGCCGCATGCCGGACGAGCTGGAGCTCCCGGAGACCGACACCGTCCGGATCGGGATTCCATGTGACCTCGCCGACGTCGCCCCCGAGCCCCTCACCGCATGGAGGGACTTCGTGCGCGACGCATTCCTCACCTACCTGCGGAGGGGATATGTCGTTCAGAGCTTCCACCGCGAGTCCGCCGTGGCCCGCTGCTCGTACTTCCTGCGGAGACCCTGAGCCCCGCTCCGGCCGGCTCCACGCCGCGCTCCTCCTCCTCGTCGCGGGGCTGGCGGGCGGCGGGACGCCGCTCCGCGCCCAGGCCGCGTTCGAGCTCGAGGACGTCCTGTCGGCGCCGTTCGCGACGGATCTCGTCGCCGCCCCGGACCGCGCGGCGTTCGCGTGGATCCGTTACGAGCGCGGGGCCAGGAACCTCTGGGTTGCGGAGGGTCCGGCCTTCACCGGCCGTCAGGTGACCCACTGGACCGAGGACGATGGGCAGGACCTCGCCTCTCCGGCGTTCACCCCCGACGGACGGGCCGTCGTGTTCGTGCGTGGGGGAGCCCCCAACGGCCAGGGCGAGATCCCCAACCCGACCTCCACTCCCGATCCGGCCGAGCGGGCCATCTGGATCGCGCCGCTCGACGGCGGGGAGGCCCGCCGCGTCGCGGAGGGGAGCTCCCCCGAGATCGCGCCCGATGGCGAGACGGCCGCTCTCGTGTCGCACGGCCAGATCTTCCTCGTGGCACTCGCCGGCGAGGAAGCCCCGCCCACACCGCTGCTCACGATCCGCGGCGGCCCCCGCTCGCTCGCCTGGTCGCCCGACGGCCGGCGGCTCGCGTTCGCGAGCGAGCGCGGCGACCACGCGTTCATCGGGGTGTTCGATCTCGAGACGCGTGAGCTCCGCTATGTCGACCCGAGCCTCGACCGCGACGGCTCGCCCGTGTGGTCGGCCGACGGACGCCGTCTCGCGTTCATCCGCATCCCCAACGAACGCCGGCGACTCCCGTTCGCCCCGGCACGCGCCGCGCTTCCGTGGTCCATCCGCATCGCGGACGTGGACAGCGGCGAGGCGTCGCAGCTGTGGCGCGCCGACGAGGGGCCGGGGAGCGCGTTCGAATCGGCGAGCGGAGCGTCGCTCATGTGGCTCGCCGACGGTCGCATCGTCTTTCCGTGGGAGCGGGACGGGTGGCTCCACCTGTACGCGATTCCGGACACCGGCGGGACGCCCGCGCCGCTCACGCCGGGGACGTTCGAGGTCGAGCACGTGACGCCCGGCCCCGATCGGCGCGCGATCTACTTCTCCTCGAACCAGGACGACATCGACCGCCGCCACCTGTGGCGCGTGGGGCCCGTGGAGGCGACCCCGACGCCGCTCACGGACGGGGACGGGATCGAGTGGGGCCCGGCGGTGGCCGGGAGCGGAGGCGCGATCGCGTTCCTCGCCTCCGACGCGACCACCCCGGCGCACGCGGAGGTCATCCCGCGGGGCGCCACGCGGCGGCCCATGGTCCCGGGGTTCATGCCCGAGGGATTCCCGCACACCGAGCTGGTGACACCCGAGCCCGTCGTGTTCGAGGCCGCCGACGGGGTCCGCATCCACGGACAGCTCTTCCTGCCGCCGGGTCTCCAACCGGGCGAGCGGCACCCCGCCGCGGTGTTCTTCCACGGCGGATCGCGCCGCCAGATGCTCCTCGGCTTCCATTACCTCCGCTACTACCACAACGCCTACGCATTCAACCAGTACCTGGCGAGCCGCGGCTACGTCGTGCTGTCGGTCAACTACCGCAGCGGGACGGGGTACGGAATGGAGTTCCGCGAGGCGCTCGACTACGGGGCGCGCGGCGCGAGCGAGTACCGGGACGTGCTGGCCGCCTCGCGCTACCTGCGCGGGCGCCCGGACGTGGACGCGGAGCGCGTCGCCCTGTGGGGCGGGTCGTACGGAGGGTACCTGACCGCCCTCGGGCTGGCCCGGAACTCCAACCTGTTCGCGGCCGGGGTCGATCTGCACGGCGTGCACGATTGGAACGTCGTGATCCGGAACTTCGTCCCCTCCTACGAGCCCGGCGAGCGCGAGGAGGTCGCCCGGCTGGCGTTCGAGTCGTCTCCGATGGCCGCGATCGACGGCTGGCGCTCCCCGGTCCTCCTCATCCACGGCGACGACGACCGCAACGTGCCCTTCTCGGAGTCGGTGGACCTCCTCGAGAGCCTCCGGCGCCGGGAGGTCCACGTGGAGCAGCTCGTGTTCCCGGACGAGGTGCACGGCTTCCTGCTCCACCGGAGCTGGCTGGCAGCGTATCGGGCGGCCGCCGACTTCCTCGACCGGCAGCTCGGCGCCCCCGCGGCCGCGGCCGGGGAGGGGTCGTGACGGAGGGTCCGGGCGACCGCATCCGCGGCAGGCTCGCCCTCGTCACCGGGGCGAGCGCCGGGATCGGCGAGGCATGCGCGGAGCGGTTGGCCGCCGAGGGCGCCGACCTCGTGCTGTGGGCGCGTCGACTCGGGCGCCTCGAGACGCTCGCCGCCCGGCTGCGCGACGCCCATGGGATCGAGGTCGAGGCCGGGGTGCTCGACGTCCGGGACCGGGGCGCTGTGGAGGCGATCGCCGCCGATCTCCTCGGCCGCGGGCGGGTGCCGGACATCCTGGTCAACAACGCCGGCCTGGCGGCCGGGCTCGCCCCGCTCCAGACCGGGGACCCGGACGACTGGGACCGGATGATCGACACGAACGTGAAGGGGCTCCTGTACGTCACCCGCGCCCTGCTTCCCGCCATGATCGAGGCCGGCCGCGGACATGTCGTCAACATCGGGTCGATCGCCGGCTACCAGGTGTACGCGGGCGGGAACGTGTACAACGCCAGCAAGTTCGCGGTGCGGGCGCTCACCGAGGCGCTCAACATCGACGTCCTCGGCACTCCGCTCCGCGTGTCGAGCGTCGATCCGGGGCTCGTGGAGACCGAGTTCTCCGTCGTCCGCTTCCATGGAGACGCGGAGCGTGCCGAGGCGGTGTACCGTGGCTACACCCCGCTGTCGGGGGCCGACGTGGCCGACGCGGTCGTCTACGTGGTAGGGGCGCCGCCGCACGTGAACATCGCCGATCTCCGCATCCTGCCCACGGATCAGCGGAGCGCCTACCACCTCGATCGACAGGGGAGCTGAGCCCGAGGATCGCCCGCTCCTGTGACTCCCGCCGCGCGGTCTTGACCCCTCTCCGATATGTCGCTATATAACGATATATCGTGACCTGTCGGGACCGGTCGTTTGAGCGCGGGAGGCGCAGGGGTGTTCGATCACAGGGACTGGGGTTTCGGGGCGTGGGCCAACTGCTGTGGGCCCGGCACCTTCCGGATCGGCAAGACCTTCGGCCCGCGCAAGCGGGTGGTGAAGAAGGGCGACCTCAAGTACGTGCTCCTCGGGCTGCTCGGAGAGCAGCCGATGCACGGGTACGAGGTCATCCGCCGGCTCGAGGAGGAGTCCGCGGGTCTGTACTCCCCCAGCCCCGGCTCCGTGTACCCCACCCTCCAGATGCTGGAGGACCAGGGGTACGTCTCGTCCGAGCAACGCGATGGCAAGCGCGTGTACCGGATCACCGAAGAAGGCCGGGCGTTTCTCGACCAGCACACCGAGCGGACCGACGACATCTTCAGCCGGTTCGTGAACCTCGGCGAGCGCTTCACCGGAAGCGAGATGCGGGATGTGACGAAGTCGTTCATCCGGCTGGCCCAGGTGAGCTTCGACCGGGCCGTGGCCGCGAGCGGAGATACGAGCACGATGGACCGGTTGAGGGACATCCTCGACCGGACGGCCGAAGAGATCGAGGCCGCCTGGCCCGGGAAGGGCGGGCCGGCGAGCGCCGAGGGCTGATCGCATGGCAGAGCTCATCATCCTCATGGTCATATGCGTCGGGCTGTGCGGCCGGCGGGGCACCCGGTGGGAATGGAGTCGGGACCGGCTGGTCGCCGCGCTCGGGTCTGCGGCCGAGGGCGGCGAACGCCTCCTGGGACGCGCCCGACGCTCCCTGCCCGGCATCGTGGGACAGTGCCTCGAGGACGTGCACGGCCTGTTCGATGACATGCTCGGGATCCTCGACCCCGGAGCCCGCTCGCGGATCGCGAAGGGCACCCGGTCGTTCCTGGCGGACGCGCCCGGTCGAGCGCGGCGGCTCGCCGGACGACCGGTCGCCGGGTCGCGCCTCGCGGGCACCGGCCCGACCTCGGCCGCGCTGGCCGGCGGCAGGGGCGAGGCGAGCGCCTCGGCGTTCGCGTGTCTCCAGCGACGCTACCTGGATGGCGCGATCAGCCTCGAGGAGTACATCACGGAGTCCCGCCGGCTGGGGCCCCCGGTCCGCCCGGGCTGAGCCGGCCGTCCCTCGCGGCACCCGGTCGTCCGGAGCACGTGCCCCGGGTCGCTACCCGGCCCCGCGACCCGCCCGGGCGCCGCCCCGCGTGCGCGCCCGGTAAAGGACTCCGGGGATCTGTCGCAGCCCTTCGTCGAGCGTCCACACGCGCGCCTCGTAACGGGCCGCCGCCGCCAGCAAGGCCCCGGCGGCCGGCGACACCCGATGCTCGACCGCGAGCCGTCCCGCCTCCAGCGCCAGCGACGCATCCAGCGGCACCACGACCCCCTGCTGCATGGCGGCCACCGCCTGGAGCGCCTCCCCTTCCCCATGCTCCCGGCACACGCGCTCGAACACCTCGATGATGGTGATCACCGGGACCACGAGGCTCTCGGTCTCCTGCAGGGTCTGGGCGATGAACGCCGCGTCGGGCCCGTCGGCGAAGTACTCGAGCCACCCCGACGCGTCGACGAGGTTCATGCGCGCGGGGCGGCGCGCGCCTCCGCTCCCGGACGCAGGAAGCCCCGCAGCGTCTTCACGGGCCGGAACGGCACGAGCTCGATGCGGTCGCGATACTGGAGGGCCTGGACCTTCTGGCCCGGCTTGAGGTCCAGCGACTCGCGGATCTCGCGGGGGATCACGACCTGATACTTCGGGGACACGGTGACCAGGTTTCGGGCCGACATACGGTGCTCGCATCGATGCGGAATCGGTAGAACGGGACAAGGATCGATCAACATATCGTCGTACGTGGTCCCCTGTAAACGCCGTCCGGGAGCGCGATGGCAGCCGCTGGGAGCCGGAAGGTAGCCGCCGGGAGCGCGAGGGCAGCCGCCGGGGGCCGGAAGGCGGGGCCGCGCCGGACCTCTCGCCGCGAGGTCCGGCGGGACCGCGGTCGTCAACTGTGGTGCGGGCTCCTCCTGTCGTGCTTCGGCTGCGTGAGCCACGGCTTGCGGGTGAAGTACGACCGGGTCATTTCGGCCACCTGCGGCGACAGGAGAAGGAGCGCGATCAGGTTCGGGATGATCACGATGGCCAGGAACACGTCGCCGAGCGACCACACGACGGCGAGCGGCAGCACGGCCCCGATGAAGTGCATGATCACGAACACGATCTTGTACGGGATCACCGCCCCGACGCCGAGCAGGTACTGCGCGCAGCGGTCTCCGTAATAGCTCCACGAGATCGCCGTCGAGAGGGCGAACAGGAGGACCGAGAAGATCACGATGTAGTGGCCCCAGTCCCCGAACCGGGCGAGCCCGCGGCGGAACCCCTCCATCGTCAGAGGGGCGCCGCTCTCGACCGCCAGACCGTACAGGGTCGCCACCTCGCGCCCGTCCACCGTGCGCGCCGTCCCGGCCGCCGGGTCGACCACCCCGTCGAACGGCTGCGTGCGCTCCGGGTCGAGGTACAGGCGGTCCACCGACACCTCGTGCCACGCGATGTGGGCGCGCGAGGCCTCCGCCGTGCCGTCCGTGTAGGTGACCTGGGCGGGCATGTCCGCGGACACGCTGGCGCCCGCGTCGTTCACGGTCACGTACGTCAGGTCGCTTCCGTCGAGCGGGATCTCGGTCGGGATGGTGGCGTTCCACACCCCCGTCATGATCACCACGAGCGCGGTCATCGAGCAGATGACGATGGTGTCGATGAACGGCTCGAGCAGGGCGACCACGCCCTCCGACACGGGCTCGTCCGTCTTGGCGGCCGCGTGCGCGATCGGTGCCGAGCCCTGGCCGGCCTCGTTGGAGAACAGGCCCCGGCGCACGCCCCACATGAGGGTCACGAGGAACGCCCCCACCCCCGTCCCGGCGATCCCGGCCGTGGGATGGAACGCCTCGCGGAAGATGAGCGCGAACGTCCCCGGGATCTCGCCCGCGTTCAGGATCAGGATGATGAGCGCGCCGAACACGTATACCGCCGCCATCAGCGGCGCGAGGATGCTGGTGACCCGTCCGATGCGACCGATCCCGCCCAGTATCACGGCCGCCACCACGCTCGAGGTGATGAGCCCGGTGATCCACGGCGACACCTGGAAGTTCGTCTGCAGGGCGTCCGCGACCGTGTTCGCCTGGATGGCGTTGCCGGTCATGAACGCCGTGATGCCCAGCATGATCGCGAAGAAGACCGCGAACCCCTTCCACTGGGGCCCGAGCCCGCGCTCGATATAGTACATGGGGCCGCCGGACACCTTTCCGCTCCAGCGCGCGCCCTGCTCGTCCACATCGCGGTACCTTTGGGCGAGTGTGACCTCGGTGTACTTGGTGGCCATCCCCAGGAACGCGGTCATCCACATCCAGAAGAGCGCGCCCGGACCGCCCCAGTGGATCGCGATCGCCACTCCCGCGATGTTTCCGATCCCCACCGTGGCGCTGAGCGCGGTGGTGAGCGCCTGGAAGTGCGACACGTCGCCGGGCTCGGCCGGGTCGTCGTACCTGCCGCTCGTGACGGCGACCCCGTGCAGGAAGTGCCGGATCTGGATGAACCCGAGACGGAGCGTGAGGAAGAGCCCCGTGCCGAGCAGGAGGACGACCTGGAAGGTGATGCGCTCGTCCCCGACCGGGAGGCCGAAGTTGGCTACATGCGCCTCCAGCCACCCCACGATGTCGGCGAAGTTCATGCCCCTCCCCCGGGTTGAAAGTTCCGCTGAGTTTGGTCCCCCGGCGGAGGCGCGGCAAGTTGTCGCCGTGCGGGCGGCGCGCGGGGGCGTCATCGGCGCGGGCTCCCGCGGAGACCCATCTTAACAGATGACCCCACGCACCTGTCTGTATCGAGGATGACCGCGGGAAATGGGCCGAGACGAAGGTGTGGCCGACGACGCCGAACTCGTACTCGAGGCCAGGCGCGGCGACGCCGGGGCGTTCGAGACGCTGGTCCGCAGGCACTATCGGGCCGCGTTCGCGGTGGCGCGCGCGCGGGTGGAAAGCGCCATGGACGCCGAGGACGTGGTGCAGGACGCGTTCGTGCGGGCCCTCGAGCGCCTCGACGAGTGCGACCCGGAGCGCTTCGCGGGCTGGCTCCTGGCCATCGTCCGCAACCACGCGCACAACGTCCGCGCGTACGAGGCGCGTCGCCGCGGCGAGGACCCGGAATCTCCCAACCTGCAGGGCGCCGCCGCGGTGGGGAGCGCGGGGGAGGGCCGCGCGGAGCGCTCCGAGCTCCGCGCCACCCTGGAGGCGGCCCTCGACACGCTGTCACCGATCCAGCGCGAGGTGCTGCTCCTGCACGACCTCGAGGGGCTCGGGCACGCGGAGATCGGCGAGATCGTGAGCGTGTCGACCGGAATGTCCCGCTATCATCTGATGCAGGCGCGGCGCGCGATGCGCGAGGCGCTCGGCGACCGGACGGAGGCACACGGCCATGGCGGCTGACCAGGACGACCAGGTACCGGGGCTCGATCTGAGCCCCCTCGATCCGACGCGCGATCGGCATGGGTTCGATCACGCCGTATCGCGCATCGTCGCCGAGGCGCGTGTCGAGCTCGCCCGCCGCCGTGGAACGGACGCCCGGGCGCCGTGGGTGGGCGCGACCCCGGCGCTGTGGGGGCGCGTGGCCTGGCCCGTCGCGGCCGCCGTCGCGCTCGCCTCGGTCGCCGTCCTGAGGATCGGCGAGCCCGCCATGGGGGCGACACCGGACGAGGAGCTGGCCCGCGCCGTCGGGGTCCCCGAGGCCCTCGCGCCGTGGGTCGGCTCCGAGACGGCACCGCCTATCTCCGAGATCCTCGTGGGCTGGGAGGAGGACCGATGAGCGACGCCCCCGCCGCCGGGCGCCGCGCGAGGCTCCAGACGCTGGGCCTCCTCGTGGCCGTGTTCGCGGCCGGCGGCCTGGCGGGGGCGGCCATCGAGCACACCCGCGCCGCGCCGGCACCCGGGGAGCGCCGTGACGTCTTCCGTCCCCCGACCGAGCTGCCGCGCGGCGGAATCCCGCGCTTCTACGAGGACCTCGACCTGAGCGACGCGCAGCGCGTGGAGATCCGGGCCATCCTCGAGCGATCGCGGCCGGAGACCGACTCGCTGCTCCAGATCGCCCTTCCGAGGCTCCGCGAGCTGACGGAATCCACCCGCGCGGCGATCCGCGACGTCCTCACCCCCGCGCAGCGCGAGGAGCTCGACGCGCGCTTCCGGGGCCGGCGCGAGCGGTCCCGCGGCGGCGAGCGCGGGGGCCGGCGACCCCCTCCCGGGAGCCCTCCCGGACGGGACTGATCCGACGGTGGCCACTGGACCGCGGCCGCCGATCCCGTAAGTTGTGCGCCGCTCGAGCCGAGCGCCCGCCGGGGGCGCCGGTGCGGTCGTAGGCCATACGACAGCGGTGCGGGGGGGGCGAGGCGAAGTGAGCAAGCGACGAACATCGCCATCGG
This sequence comes from uncultured Gemmatimonadota bacterium, assembly GCA_964499635.1. GTDB lineage: Bacteria > Gemmatimonadota > Gemmatimonadetes > Palauibacterales > Palauibacteraceae > Palauibacter. The sequence goes on from CAZCLY010000001.1 coordinate 297,005, forward strand.
GCGCGGACGGGTGGGGCTCGTCCCCCGAGCGACCCGACGGGGCGCCCGACGGGGCGAGCGGGACATCGGTCGACGCGCACGCGGCCGATGCGACGGGGGACCCCAGGGCTCCGGCCCTCCCGCCCCGGATCGGCCGCCTGTGGGAGCGGGCGATCGACTTGTCGTGGACCTGGGATCGGGATGCCCGCGCCCTCTTCCGGCGCGTCGACCTCCCACTGTGGCGCCTGACGCGACACAACCCGGTGGACCTCCTGCTGCGCGTCCCCCCCGAGCGTCTCGAGAAGCTGGCGCGGGACGACGACTTCCTGACCCGCTACGACTCCGCCTGCGCCACCCTCGATCGCGAGAAGACGCGCGACGGGACGTGGTTCGACACGCGCTATCCCGGTCTGTCGAAGCGCCCGGTGGCGTACTTCTGCGCCGAGTTCGGGCTCCACGAATCGGTGCCCATCTACTCGGGCGGGCTCGGAGTGCTGGCCGGTGACCACTGCAAGGCGGCCTCCGATCTGGGCGTCCCGTTCGTCGGCGTCGGCCTCCTGTATGCTCGGGGGTACTTCGACCAGGCCGTGCGGCTCGACGGGTGGCAGGAGGATGGCGACGATACGTTCCAACCGGAACGGACGGCGCTCGAACGGCTGGCCGGACCCGAAGGGCGGCCGTGGCTGACGTGGGTGTACAGCTCGAACCGCAAGATCCACGTGGGCGCGTGGCGCCTGAGGCTGGGTCGCGTCTCGCTGTACCTGCTGGAGACCGACCTCGAGGAGAACGACCCGGCCGACCGCGAGCTGTCGCACAAGCTGTACGCCGGACACGCCGACCACCGGCTCCGCCAGGAGGGGTTGCTTGGCATCGGCGGGGTGCGCGTGCTCGATGCGCTCGGCATCCAGCCGGGCGCGTGGCACGCCAACGAGGGGCACGCGACCTTCATGATGGTCGAGCGCGTGCGCCGACTCGTCAAGCAGGGCGTCCCGATGGACGACGCGATCCACCAGGTGCGCGCGACGAGCGTGTTCACCACCCACACGCCCGTGCCGGCCGGGCACGACGTGTTCTCGCACGAGCAGATCCGCGAATGGGCGGGCGACTACTGGGACCGCATCGGCGGCCGCGAAGAGCTCCTCGCGCTCGGACACGCGACACCGGAGGGCGCGGGTCGGTTCCACATGACGGCGGCCGCCATCCGGCTCTCCTCGAAGGTGAACGGCGTCTCGGAGCGCCACGGCCGCGTGACGCGCGACATCTGGAAGGGGCTGTGGGCTGGGCGCTCGAGCGACGAGGTCCCTATCGGACACGTGACCAACGGGGTCCACCTCGCCACCTGGGTGCACAACAACCTCCTGTGGCTGTTCGAGGTGCACCTCGGGTCGGACTGGGGCGCCCGCATCGACGATCCGTCGCTATGGGAGGGCGTGGCCGGCATCCCCGACGAGGCGCTGTGGGAGGCTCACCAGCGGCTCAAGATCGGTCTCATCGACTTCGCGCGCGAAGAGGCGCGCCGGCACTGGCGCGACAGCTGGACCGAAGCGTCCCACCTGGTCGGCGCCGGTACGCTTCTCAGCCCCTTCCCGCTCACGATCGGGTTCGCGCGCCGCTTCGCCGCCTACAAGCGCGCCGACCTCCTGTTCCGGGACAGGGACCGGCTGCTGGCCCTGCTCTCGAACCCGTGGCGTCCGGTACAGCTCGTGTTCGCGGGCAAGGCCCATCCGCGGGACGAGAAAGGCAAGGAGGTCCTCCAGCGCGTGTACCAACACACGCGGGACCCACGCTTCGAGGGACGCATCGCGTTCCTCGAGGACTACGGTCTCCACATGGCGCACCGCCTCGTCCAGGGGAGCGACCTGTGGCTCAACCTGCCTCGCGTCCCGCTCGAAGCGAGCGGGACGAGCGGCATGAAGGCGGCCCTCAACGGGGTCCCCCAGCTCGGCACGTGCGACGGCTGGTGGGAGGAGGGCTACGCGGGAGACAACGGGTGGATGGTGCCGCTCGCGCCCGACGGCCTCGAGCAGGAGGCGACCGACGAGCACGACGCGGAGCACGTGTTCCGGCTCCTCGAGGAAGAGATCATCCCCCTGTTCTACGATCGCGACCTGGACGCCGCGCCGACCGGGTGGATCGCGGTGATGAAGCGGTCCATCATGGAGGCGGCGCGCAGGTTCACGGCGCGGCGCATGGTGCAGGAGTACGCGCGCGACTACTACGTGCCGGCGCTCACGGGCGAGGGCGGTCCCGACGACCCCCCGACGGCCTAGCTCGATGTCGCAGGATGGTCGTTCACCGGATCGCGACGAGTCACCCGCCCTACCCGACCCCGGCCTCCGTCGAGCCGAGCGACCCTCCGGCCGCCGGCACGAGCTCGTCCACGTAGCGCACCAGCATGTTGCGCCACGTCGGCCAGTCGTGGTCCCACTCCTCGCCCCAGTCGTCGAGCCGGTTGGGAATCCCCTTCCGACCGAGGAGCGAGGCCACCCGGTAGGAGTCCGTGATGTCCTCGGCGCGCCCGCGACCGGACGCGAGGATGACGAAGCGCGTGCGCAATTTGTCGAGCGGCGCGCCCGCGAGGTCGGGCAGGTAGTGTAGGGGCGACGCGTAGTAGAACTCCTCGGTCGCACCGACCCCGAGGAAGCGCTGCAGGTCGTAGGTGCCGCTCATGCACAGGGCGTGCGTGAACGCGTCGGGGAAACGGCACAGGGCGGCGAGCGCGTTGAAGGCGCCGATCGAGGACCCGGCCGTCATGATCCCGATCGAATCGTCGTTGCAGTCCTGCCGGATGGCCGGCACGAGCTCGTGGTACACGAAGTTCTGGAACCGGTTCAACACCCGCATCTGATGCTCGGGGGACCCCTCCTTCCCCAGCATCACCCGTCCCGCGACGCTGTCGCAGGAGTACACCTTGATCCGCCCCTCCTCGAGGAAGCGGGCCACGGTATCGATCACCAGGAAGCGCTCGATCTCCTCCGCGTCGCCCCCGGCCGTGGGGAACATCAGGATCGGCGACCCGATCTCCCCCCAGCGGGCCACGGCGACCTCCTGCCCCAGACGGGGGGAGTGCCAGCTCGTGGTCTTCTTCATGCCGGCGACGCGCTCCTTCCCGTCCACGACTTCCCCGGCAGGTCCCGGGCGCGGCCGCTCACGAGGCCAAGGGGGACAGGGAGCCGGGAGCCTCGTCGCGGCGCGCCTGCTGGATGCGCTCGAAGAACAGCGCCGTGAACTCCTCGATCTCGTGCTCCGGGTACAGCGCGGCCACCTTGCGCCGCACCGCGTCGCGCGCCGTGTCACCGGCGAAGAAGCCGTCCGTCACCTCGTCGAGGTGCGCGAGGTGGGTCGCGCAGAACTCCATGAACCGCTCCACTTCGAAATGGCGCTTCGCCAGGCCTCCGCAGGCCCGGATGCGCTCTTCCACGGTCATCCCCGGCCGACACGCATCGAAGTACGGCTGCCAATCGAGTGTCAGCCGCATGGGCCGCCGGGTGGCGGCGCAGAAAACGGACCACCGGATGTTCGCCTTGATGAGCCACGGGAAGTGGTAGTGGAGCGAGGTGACCTGCGAGTCGGGGCACGGATTCGCGAAATCGATCGGGATCCACCGCCCGCCGCTCCTCAGGGCCTCGCAGGAGTTGAAGTCCCAGCCGAAGAACGCGTTGATCATCAGCGTCATCTCGCGCAGCGTCTGTGCCTCGGGAAGGCTCACGAAGTCGCGCCCCAGCGTGTAGCGCTCGTGCAGCGGCGCCCCGGGCTCGTATCGCACCATGCGGGTCTGTGGCCCGAGCCCGATGCAGCGCACGAATCGATCGTAGTCCTCCACCCCGCGCTGCAGGTGCATGACCAGCTTGCCGCTCTCCTCGTAGGCGGCCCGGAGCGCCGACTCGTCGTCGATCCGGGACACCCCGCGCCAGCCGCCTCCGTCGTAGGGCTTCATGAACAGCGGGTATCCGAGCCGGCGCCCGATGTCGCCCAGATCGAACAGCTGCGCGTAGCGCGACAGCGTGATCTCGAGATCGTCCCTCGGCTCGTAGGACTTGGGGGGCACGAGCCACGTGTCGGGAATCGGGAGCCCCAGCCGGATCATGGCGCAGTAGGTGGTCTGCTTCTCCATCGACTGTACGCTCCACGGGTTGTTGAACACGTACAGGTCGTCGAGGATGACGGACTTCTTGATCCACTCGCGCGTGGGGTCGTACCAGTGCGTGAGCCGATCGATGACCACGTCGTACTGGCAGGGCTGGCGCAGGTTGAAGGGCTCGATGGTCACGGTCCCGGCCTCGAACCGCAGGGTGTCGCCCTCCCACGGGATGCGGAGATCGAGTGCCGCGAGGATCTCGCGGTACGCGATGGGCCAGCAGGTGTCGGCGCCCAGCGAAAGTCCGATCCGCCGTGTGACGTCAGCCATGCAGGGTGCTCCGGTTGCGGCCGTGCCGCGCCCGCGTCGGGTGGGCGGATCGCGTCATTCGTAGATCATCCACAGCGGCCCCGGGAACAACCATGCGAGGCCGTCCCGGAGCCGGTCCCGCCAGTTCTCCCAGTTGTGCCCGTCGCGCGCCTCGACAAAGCGGACCTCGGCGCCGGTCCGCCGCAGCACGGGGACGAGCGCCCGGTTCTCGGCCGCCAGCGATTCGTACACGCCCACCGAGACGAACACCCGCTCCGCCGGCGCGGTGGGCGCGGCCCGGAACCCGTTCATCATCTCGACGATGCGGTCGAACACGGGGCCGTGCGAGTGTGGTCCGATGTCCGTGAACGCGAACGATCCGCTCTGGAGGAGCAACCGTCCGAAGCGGCCGGGGTGGGAAAGGGCCGTGTGGAACGCGGCGACGCCTCCCAGACTCGCTCCCACGAGACCGCGCGTCTCGGGGCCGTCGAGCAGCGGGTAGGACGCCTCCAGATGCGGCACGAGCTCGTCCACCACGTATCGGGCGTGCCCCTCATCTGCCGAGTACTCGGCCATCCGGTCACCGGGGTGCGAGAAGGCGACCACCATCGCCGGGATCTCGTGTCGGGCGATGAGCTGGTCGAGCACGGTCGCGAACCGGGCGTACTCCAGGTAGTCACCGCCGTCGTGCACCACGAGCAGGGGATACCGACGGCTGTCGCGGAACGCGGGCGGGCGGTACACGGTCGCGCGGCGGTCCGGGCCGAGTGCCTCGCTGTCGATCACCACCGCCTCGAGCGCGCCGCGCGCGAGCCCGTCCTCGTCCTGCACCCAGGGCGGGATCTCGTACCCGCGCGCCGTGACCACCGAGTTCGCGCCGAACGGATCGCGCGCCAGGTACGGGTTGAGCGGGTCCTCGATCCACTGGACCGCTCCCTCCCGGATCACCTCGATCTTGTACTCGACCCGCGATGCATCGGGCAGCTCGAGCGTGCGGTACCAGAGGTCGGTGTGCTCGAGGCGGTGGAAGGGCTGCGAGGTCGGGAGGCCGTGGATCCAGTGTCGCAGCCGCACGGCGTCCGCCTCGCCCCGGTACACGAACGTATACAGCGGCGGCTCGGCGAGCGGGAACTCGTGCGCGGCGATGAAGTGGTACACGGCCCCGGGATCGATCCGCACCGCCGCCCTGAGCTCCTCGATCGCCGCCGACTCCGGCATGGGGGGCTCGTGCGTCCCCTCGATGAGGCGGCGGAACGGGACGGTGTCGGGAGTGAACCTCATGCCGCGAGCGCCTCCAGCGGCACCGGCCGCCCGGACGGGTCCAGACGGCGGACCGCCTCCCCCTCCCACCTCGTCCCGTGCAGCTCGAGCCTGGCTCCGGGGTCGAGCAGCACACACACGTCCGGGGCCAGGCGGCCGGAGAGGCGTGCCGTCCGCGCCGCGTCGTCGAGGGCCAGACGCCGCGTGGCGTGCGGCAGGAGCACGAGCCCCTCCACGAGCCCGAGCCCGTGGTCGAACACCTCCGCGTTCCCCGGGCCCCAGGGCGGACGATCGTGGAACAGGAGAACCCGGCTCGAGAGCGCCATGGCCCCTGCCGACCAGGCGACGATCGGCTTCGACCGGATGAGGTCGACGAGGCCGAAGCCCCGCAGGCGGTTGAGGAGGGTCGCGACGTGCCCGCCGGCGATCACCACCGCGGCGCTCCGATCCACGAGCCTCTCGATCTCCGCGCGACGGCGAACGACCTCGGGTCGCTCGTGCGGCCGCATCCGATCCTCGTACTCGGTGCGGATGTCGGCCACCCGCTCCAGATGCCGACGGTCGAGCTGGCGCAGCATCGCGAGCGCGTCGTCCCGCTCGGCCGCCAGCACATCCTCGTCGCCCTCGAGGCCACCCACGTCCACGATGGCGGAGGTGAGCGCCGCGAGCCGCTCGTTGTAGGCTCGCCGCAGGAGCCTGAGGCGGCGCTGCGTGTCCTTGTGGGCCGCTGCGAGCTCCGGATCGGCCTCGGCCAGCGACTCGGCGTGCCGATAGAGCTCCAGATCGACCCGCGGGCGCCCCCCGAGCGGGACGAACTCGAGCTCGCCTTCCCGCTCCCGCCACCCCGCCGTCACCGTTGCCACGGTCGCGCCCGCCGGTAGCGCCTCACGCGCCTCGAGGTCGGCGAGCACCGTCTCGAGCGTGGGCTCCACGGCCTGGGGACCGAGGATGACCACGGGAGGCGGCCCGCTGTCCCGGCGGCGCGAGGTCCTCCGCTTCGGCTTCGGGGCCCGGCGCCCGCGGGAGGGCGTTTCGCGGCCGGTCTTCATTCGGCCCTCACCTGGACGGTGCGGCCCACCTCGTCGAGCATGCGACGCAGCTCGTCGTAGTCCGGGTGGCGCATCCTGAGCCACGCGTTCGCCATGTACCCGGCCTCGACCGGCTGCGTCGGGGTGCCGGGGGGCGGTACGTGCCGGTCGATGATCCACTCGCCGTAGCGCTCCTCGATCCGATCGAGCCCCTCGTAGCCACGGATCCTGCCGTCACGGTCGGGGCGCAGGGTGATGATGCCGGCGGAGTAACGGCGCGAGGGCGTCTGGCTCGGCCGGCCGTGCACCACGCACATGGCCCACTCGCGGTACAGGTCCATGTCGTTGGCCGCGTTGTACAGGTCCCAGGCCCGCACGCCCGGCGGCCGGCAGCCGATCTCCGAGAAGCGCAGCCCGCGGTCGCCGTAGAACCACTCCATGTGCGTGGCCGACGTCTCGATGCCGAGCGCCTCGATCACCCGGCGTCCCATGTCGCGCACCTCGGCGTACGCCTCCGCGCCGTCCACCCGGTTCGAGGTGATGAACTGGGGCGAGATCCAGCGCGTTCGCAGGGCCTCGAGGACGTTCGGGTAGTAATGGGTCACGAAGTCGTGTACGACCCGGCCGCCCACGGCGAGCGTGTCGTAGAATGCCTCGTGCCCGTCGACGAACTCCTCCACCGCCACCTCCGCCCCCTCGCCCACGCCCAGCCGCGGCAGGAGGTCGTCCAGCACGTCGAGCGAGTCGACCCGGTAGGTGCCCGACGCGCCGGCCGCCGCGCGGGGCTTCACGATGAGCGGCAGCCCCGTGTCCCGCGCGAAGCTCCGGATCGCCGCCGGGTCGCCGCTCCCCAGCGAGCGCGCCGTGGCCACGCCGGCCGCACGCAGCGCCTCCTTCATCGCCGGCTTGTCGCGGCACAGGTACGCCGTGCGCACCGAGGTTCCCGGGATTCCGAGCGCCTCCCGGACCCGCGCCGTCGGGAGGATGTGGGCCTCCACCGTCGCCTCGAGTCGCTCCACGGGGCGGCGCTCGTGGATCCAGCGGGTCGCCCGCCCGAGCGCCTCCTCGTCACACACCGACCCGACCTGCTCGTAGTACGGGAGCCACGCGGCGAGCTCTGGACCCAGGTCGGCCGCGCTCCCCTCACCGATGGCGGACACCTCCGCCCCAGCCTCGCGCAGACCGCGGACGAACTCCCGCTGGTTCACCGGGAAGCGCGGCTCTACGAACAGGACGTGCATGTCGGATCACACTTCATTTCGAGGGCCCGTGATTGTACCGTCAGCACCGTTGCGCGCCGGCTCGCCCGGAGGCGCGCCCACCGACGCCGTGGATCGCCGGATGCCAAACGTAGCATTTGTCGCGCCGTTCTTCCTGCCCACGACTCTCCGCTTCGTGAAAGCGGTGGCCGGGCTGCCCGGCGTCGAGCTCGGACTCGTCAGCCAGGACCCCGCCGACCGGCTCCCGCCCGACCTGCGCGGCGCCCTCGCGGCCCACGTCCAGGTCCCGGACGCCCTCGATGCGACCGCTCTCCTGGACGGGTTGGCGTCGATCTCCCGCCGGCTCGGCGCGCCGAGCCGCCTGCTCGGTACTCTCGAGGAGCTCCAGGTCCCGCTGGGTGAGGTGCGGGACACGCTCGGGATCCCGGGCATGGGAGCCGAGGCCGCGCGGAACTTCCGCGACAAGTCGCGCATGAAAGATGTGCTGCGCGCCGCCGGTCTGCCATGCGCCCGTCACGCGCTGGCGCACACCCCGGCCGAGGCGGTCGCCGCGGCGACCGCGCTCGGCTTCCCGCTCATCGTCAAGCCGCCGGCCGGCTCCGGGGCGCGTCGGACGTTCCGCATCGAGAGCCCCGGGCAGCTCGGCGATCTGGTGGCCATGCACCCGCCGTCGGCGGAGCGTCCCAGCCTGCTCGAGGAGTTCGTGGTCGGCGAGGAGTATTCCTACGAGGCGGTGTCTATCGACGAACGGGTGGTGTGGCACTCGATCAGTCACTACTACCCGTCCCCGCTCGAGGTGCTGCGCGAGCCCTGGATCCAGTGGTGCGTCCTTCTCCCGCGCGAGGTCGAGTCGCCCCGCTACGAGGGGATCGGCGCCGTTGCGGGCGACGTCCTGCGGACGCTGGGGATGGACACGGGTCTCAGCCACATGGAGTGGTTTCGGCGTCCGGACGGCTCGGTGGCGGTGTCGGAGGTGGGAGCGCGGCCTCCGGGGGCGCAGTTCACCACCCTGATCTCCTGGGCGCACGACTTCGACCTGTACGAGGCCTGGGCGCGGCTCGCGGTCGACGGCACGTTCGAGCCGCGACCCCGTCCGTACGCCGCCGGCGCCGCGTATCTTCGCGGACAGGGGCGGGGCCGGATCGAGCGGGTGAGCGGTCTCGAGGCTCTGCTCGAGGAGCTCGGCCCGCTGGTCGTCGAGGCGCGACTGCCGCGCGAAGGCCAGCCACCCAGCGGTACGTATGAAGGCGAGGGGTACATCATCGTCCGCCACCCCGACACCTCCGTGGTGGAGGACGCGCTCGGGAACATCATCACGCGCGTCCGCGTGGAGCTCGAATGAGCCGAGCGGGAAGCACCGCGTGAACGTCCTCGTGATCTCGCCCGGGTACCCGGCCGAGATGCAGCATTTCACGCGGGCGCTCGTCACGGCGGGCGCCTCGGTGATCGGGCTCGCCGACCAGCCCCGGGCCGCGCTCCCCGAGACCGCGCGCGAGGCCGTGGGCACGCACCTCCACGTGCGCTCCCTGGTCGACGAGGACGACGTCGAGGCGCGCGTGCGCGAGCTCGCGGCGCGGACGCCGATCGACCGCATCGAGTGCCTGTGGGAGCCGTTCATGATCCTCGCCGCGAGGCTCCGCGAAGCCCTCGAGCTGCCGGGCATGACCGTGCGCGAGACGATCCCGTTCCGCGACAAGGAGGTGATGAAGGAAGTGCTCGACGCGGCCGGCATCAGGACCCCGCGCCACGCGCGGGCGACCAGCGTGGAGGAGTGCCGCGCGGCGGCCGAGCAGGTCGGGTTCCCGCTCATCGTGAAGCCGGTGGCCGGAGCCGGATCCGCCGACACGTACCGGATCGACTCGGCGGAGGAGCTCGAGCGGATCTTCCCTGCCCTGCGTCACGTGCCGCAGGTGTCCGTGGAGGAGTTCGTCGAGGGGGATGACATGACCTTCGACACCGTGTGCGTGGACGGCGAGGTCGCCCACTACAACATCTGCCGCTACCGCCCGCGCGCCCTCGAGGCGAAGCAACACGAATGGCTCAGCCCCCAGACGTTCGCGCTCCGCGACATCGAGCGCCGCGCGCTCGAGCCGGGGCGGCGCATGGGGTTCGCGGTTCTCGGCGCGCTCGGCTTCCGCACCGGATACACGCACATGGAGTGGTACCGGAAGCCCGACGGCGAGGCCGTGTTCGGAGAGATCGCCGCCCGGCCGCCCGGCGTGCGGACCGTGGACCTGATCAACTACGCGTGCGACATCGACACGTACCGCGGCTGGGCCGAGGCCGTCGTGTCGGCCCGCTGGACGCAGCCGGTCGAACGGCTGTACAACGCCTGCTGGGTCGTCAAGCGGGCCCACGGGCAGGGACGCATCGAGCGCATCGAGGGCCTCGCCCCGCTCCTGCAGGAGTACGGCCCCTGGATCTGCGACGTGGATCTGCTTCCCGTGGGTGCGCCGCGCCGGGACTGGCAGGCGACGCTGGTCTCCGATGGCATGGTGTTCCTGCGCCACCCCGATCTCGGAACCCTGGAGGAGATGGCCGACACGTTCGCGACGCGGCTCCGCCTCTACGCCGGCTGATCCTCGGCCGGCGCCTGCGGGCGCCCCGCCCGCTCGAGCAGGACGACCGTGAGCGGAGGCAGATCGAGCTCGATCGAGGCCGGCCGATCGTGGAGCGGGACCTCCTCCGCGGGCCCCCGGAGCCGCGTCCGTCCGCGGCCGCCGAAGCGGGTGTCGTCGCTGTCGAGCGCCACGTCGTAGTCTCCCGCCGTCGGGAGCGCGGCCCGGTACCCCGTCCACGACCGGGCCGAGAAGTTCGCCACCACGGCGACGAGGTGGTCCCATCCGGGCGCCCACCGGTAATAGGCCAGCACGCTGCGCTCCGCATCGTGTACGTCGGCCCACTCGAATCCCCCGGGCTCCTCGTCGAGCGCGTGCAGGGCCGGATCCGACCGGTACCTGGCGTTCAGGGCCTCCAGCCAGCGTCCCAGCAGGCGGTGCGGCTCGTGTTCGAGCACGCCCCAGTCGAGCGCCACCGCTTCGTTCCACTCGGCCCACTGTCCGAGCTCGCCGCCCATGAACAGGAGCTTGGCGCCCGGGTGCGTCCACATGTACCCGAAAAGGAGACGCAGGTTGGCGAACTTCTCCTCGTACGGGCCCGGCATCTTGGAGATGAGCGAGCGCTTGAGGTGGACGACCTCGTCGTGCGACAGGGGAAGCAGATAGCGCTCGTGGTGGGCGTAATGGAGCGAGAACGTCAGCCGCTTGTGCTCCTCCGGGCGGCGCGCGGGGTCGGTCGCGAAATACGCCAGCGTGTCGTTCATCCATCCCATGTTCCACTTCATGTCAAACCCCAGCCCGCCGTCCGCCACCGGGCGCGTCACCCCCGGCCACGTCGTGCTCTCCTCGGCCGACAGGAGCGCCCCCGGGCACCCCTCCCGGAGGGCGGTGGTGAGGCGACGCAGGAACGCGACGGCCTCGAGGTTCTCGCGTCCCCCGAGCACGTTGGGCTCCCATTCGCCCGCGGCGCGGGAGTAGTCCAGGTAGAGCATCGAGGCGACGGCGTCCACGCGAAGCCCGTCCACGTGATAGGCGTCGATCCAGAAGCGGGCGCTCGACACCAGAAACGAGACCACCTCGGGACGCCCGTAGTCGAAGATCGCCGTCCCCCAATCGGGGTGATCGCCGCGACGCGGGTCCGCGTGCTCGTACAGGGGCCGTCCGTCGAAGCGCGCCAGCCCGTGCGCATCGAGGGGAAAATGGGCTGGCACCCAGTCGAGGATGACGCCCAGCCCGAGGCGGTGCGCCTCGTCGACGAAGGCACGGAAGTCGTCCGGCTCGCCATACCGGGACGTGGGGGCGAAGTAGCCGACGGTCTGGTACCCCCAGCTCGCGTCGTGCGGGTGCTCGGTGACCGGCAGCAGCTCGACGTGCGTGAACCCCGCGTCGCGGACGTAGGGGAGCAGCGTCCGCGCCAGCTCACGGTAGCCGAGCCACGAGCCGTCGTCGTGGCGGCGCCACGACCCCAGGTGCGCCTCGTAGATAGCGAGCGGACGACCGGGCAGGTGACGCTCCTCGCGTCGCGCGAGCCATGCCTCGTCGCCCCACGCATACGCCTCGGGCGAGCTCACGATGGAGGCGGACCGGGGCCGCAGCTCCATGCGGAGACCGAACGGATCGGTCTTCTCGAGCGTGAGCGGCGCCTCGGCGGCCCGTCGGGCCGTCCCGCGCGGCGCGGGCGCTCGAACCTGGAACTTGTACGTCGCGCCGGCGCCCACGCCCGGCAGGAAGAGCTCCCACACGCCCGTGTCCTCCACGGGGAACATCGGGTGCCGGCGCCCCTCCCAGCCGTTGAAGGACCCCGTCAGGTTCACCGCGACGGCCCGCGGGGCCCACACGGAGAATCGGGTGCCCCGCACCCCGTCCCGCTCGGCCGCGTGCGCCCCGAGACGCTCCTGCAGACGCGTCTCCTCGCCGGCGTGGAAGCGCTCGAAGTCGGCGGCGGACAGCGCGGGGGGAAAGCGGTACGGGTCATCGACGATCGAGCTGTGCCCCGATTCCCAGCGAACGCGCAGACGGTAGCCCGGACCCGAACCGGTCACGACTCCCTCGAACACCCCCTCGGGATGGACGCGCTCCAGACGGGACCACACGGGAACCACCCCGGCCTCGACCTCGAGCGCCGCCGGGAGGAAGACGCGCACCCCGTAGGGGCCCGGACGCGCGGCGGCGGCCTCGCCGCCCCCTCCCTCGCCAGCCTTCTCCACGGGGGCCGGGTCGAACGGGCCGAGGACGCCCGTCGGATCCCCGCACGTACCCGCGAGTATTGTGTCGAGGATCTCGGCCGCGGGACCCGCGGGCCCCCGGCGGTCGTCGTCAGGAGGGTTGGCCATGCGTGCGGCGCGGCTCTTGCTTCCTAGGGGGTCGGTTTGCCCACGGCGAATCGGGAGACGTAGCTTTTCGGGGGAGCCGGATCGCCTCCCCGGAGTCGCTCCTCGACCTTCCGACCGCCGTCCGTACGGCCGGGACAGAGACGTTCCGGATCGAATGATCTCGCGACCCAAGATGCCGAATATGAGCACGACCGCCAAGCCGATGCGACCGACTCAGCTGCCCGGCCCGCGCCCGGCGGAGGAGCTCGCCGTCGTGCATATGGTGGCCGAATACTGGCCCTACGCCCGAACCGGCGGTCTCGCCGAGGCGGTGCGCGGCATCGCGACCTTCCAGGCCGCATCCGGGACGCCGGTGACTGTCTTCCTGCCGCTGTATCGGTCGATACGCGAGGCGTTTCCGGACCTCGAGCCGGCCCGCGATCCGTATTACGTGCAGGTGGGCTCGCGCCTCGAGGAGGCCCGCATCTACCAGCCGCCGGGGCCGCGTCAGAACCCGCGCGTCCTGTTCATCGCGAACGACGGCTTCTTCGACCGTCCCGGAGTGTACGGAAGCGCCGACGGTGACTATCGGGACAACCCGCTGCGCTTCGGGTTCTACAACCTGGCCGCCCTCCAGGTGCTCCCCGAGCTCGCGAACGTCCCCGTCGTGGTCCACGCGCACGACTGGCACACGGCGCTCGCCTCGGTCTTCCTGCGCACCAAGTTCGGCGGTCACCCCACGTACGATCGCATGGCCACGGTGCTCTCGGTCCACAATGCGGGCTACCAGGGGCTGTTCGAACCCGAGATCCTCGACGAGGTGGGGCTCCCGCGCGAGCTGTTCCACTGGCGGTGGCTCGAGTACTACGGACAGCTCAACCTGCTCAAGGGCGGCCTCGTGTTCAGCGACTACGTGACCACCGTGAGCCCCACGCACGCGCACGAGCTGCGCACGAAGGCGGGAGGCTTCGGGCTCCACCAGCCGTTCATCGAGCTCCAGGACCGCTTCGTGGGCATCCGGAACGGCATCGATCTCGACGTGTGGAACCCCGAGCAGGATCCCGGCATCGAGGCCACCTACTCGCGCTTCGATCTCACGGGCAAGCCGCGCTGCAAGCAGGCGCTGCAGCGTGAGTACGGACTCCCCGAGTACCCGCGTGTTCCCCTGTTCGGGATGACGGCGCGGCTCGTGTCGCAGAAGGGGCTCGACCTGCTGCTCGACGGCGATGTGCTCGACCGCGCGGAGGCGCAGTTCGTGTTCCTCGGCGAGGGCGAGGCGCGCTACGAGGAAGCCCTGCGCCGCAAGGCGGCCCAGTACCCCGACCGCATCGTGGTGGACACGGCGTTCACCGAGCCCAAGGAGCACCGGCTGCTGGCCGGGGCCGACATGCTGCTCATGCCGTCGCTGTACGAGCCCTGCGGGCTCACCCAGATGCGGGCCCAGCACTACGGGGCGATCCCGGTGGCGCGGCGCGTCGGCGGGCTGGCCGACACGATCGACGACCAGGTCACCGGCTTCCTGTTCGACGGCTACCTGCCGGAGGACCTGTGGGTGGCGATGACGCGCGGGATGACCCTGTACCGGTCCGAGCCCTACGCATGGGAGGACCACATGGTCGAAGCGATGTCCCGCGACTTCGGGTGGGCGGGGAGCGCCAACCGGTACCTCGACGTGTACCGCCGGGCGCTCGCAAACCACTCCCCCGTCCGCTGACCGGCCGCACGCGGCGACGCGAGCCCACGTGAGCACACCGGTCGTCCTGCACGGCCACTTCTACCAGCCGCCGCGCGAGGATCCGTGGACCGACCGGATCCCCGAGCAGGCCGACGCGGCGCCGTATCACGACTGGAACGTTCGCATCGCAGACGAGAGCTATGGCCCGCTCGCCCGCCTCGGCGCGTTCGACTGGCTGAGCTACGACGTCGGACCGACGCTCCTCCAATGGCTCGAGCGCGAGCGGCCCGAGATCTACGACGCCATCCTCGCCGGCGACCGTGCGTCGCGCGAGCGTACCGGGTTCGGGAACGCGCTCGCGCAGCCGTACCACCACATCATCCTCCCCCTCGCCACCCGCCGCGAGAAGCGCACCGAGGTGCGCTGGGGCGTGGCCGACTTCGAGCGCCGCTTCGGACGGACGCCCGAGGGGATGTGGCTCCCCGAGACCGCGGTGGATCACGAGACTCTCGACGTGCTCGCCGAGCACGACGTTCGGTTCACCGTGCTCGCCCCGCACCAGGTCACGACCCCGCCGGCAGACGGCGACCCCGGTCGCATCGCGCTCGCCGGGGGGCGCGAGATCGCCGTGTTCGTGTACGACGGCGCGCTGTCGCACGGGGTGGCGTTCGGCGAGCTGCTCCGGGATGCCGACCGTTGGATGGACCGCATCCGGGAGCGAGTGGCGGGCGGCGCCCACCGCCTCGTGGCGTTGGCCATGGACGGCGAGACGTTCGGACACCACCACCCCGGGGGCGAGCAAACGCTGGCCGCCGTGCTCGGAGGGCTGCGGGAGGACCCCGCCCTGAGGCTCACCAGCTTCCCCGAGATGCTGGCGAGCGCCGGCTCGGGACCCTTCATGGAGCTCGTCGAGCGTACCTCGTGGAGCTGTGCGCACGGCATCGAGCGCTGGCGCGACGACTGCGGGTGCCGCATCGCCCCCGAGCACGCCACGCGACAGGAGTGGCGCCGGCCGCTGCGCGAGGCTCTCGAGCGCCTCGCCCTGGGCCTCGACGCGGCCTTCGACCGACGCGCCGCGGGCGTCCTCACCCAACCCGACGAGGCACGGGACGGCTACGGTGCCGTGTTCCGAGCCGCGTCGGGCGCGCGCGACGGCTACGTGCGCTCGGTGGCGGCGCGGGAGGACGAGGACACGCTCGAGCGGGCACGCGCGCTGCTGGCCATGTCCCGCGACCGGGCGGCGATGTTCACCTCGTGCGGGTGGTTCTTCGATGATGTGGCGCGGCTCGAGCCGACGCAGGTGCTGCGCTACGCGGCCCACGCGCTCGGCGAGCTCGCCCGACTCGATGCGCGCGAGGCGGCGCGGCTGGAGGGCGAGCTCGAGGATGGGCTCGCCGGGGCCACCAGCAACGACCCGGGGGCGGGCACCGCGGCCACGATCTACCGCGACATCCGCCGGCTCCACCCGCTGGAGGGCGCCCGGGTCACGGCGACGGAGACGTGAGCCGCGCTCCGCTACGGCTCGCGCTTGCCGTACATGTCCACCAGCCGGTCGGGAACTTCGACGAGGTGTTCGAGGACCACCTGACGGGCGTGTACCGGCCCCTTCTGGACGCCGTCCTCGCCCGGGACAACCTGCCGTTCGCGCTCCATATCTCCGGCCCGCTGCTCGACTGGCTCGAGACGAACGCCGGGAGCTTCGTGGACGAGATCGGTCGGCAGGCGACCGATGGCCGCCTCGAGCTGCTCGCCGGGGGCCGAAGCGAGCCGATCCTGGCCGCGTGGCCGCCCGAGGATCGGGTCGAGCAGCTCGAGGCGATGCGCGCCGCGCTCGCGACCCGCTTCGGCGTCGACGCCCGCGGGGCGTGGCTCACCGAGCGGGTGTGGGAGCCGGATCTACCGGCCGACATGGCCCGCGCGGGGATCGAGTACACGTTGCTCGACGACCGGCACTTCCTGGCCACCGGCCTCGAGCGCGAGCGTCTGGACCTCCCGTACCGGACCGAGTCGGGCGGTCGGCCGCTCACCGTGCTGCCGATCGACGAGCGCCTTCGCTACCTGATCCCGTTTCGCCCCGTGCGGGAGATCGAGGCGTTCCTCGAGGCGCGGCGGGCCGACGGGACGCGGCTCCTCGTCCTGGGCGACGACGGCGAGAAGTTCGGGGGTTGGCCCGGGACGCGCGCCTGGGTGTACGCCGGCGGCTGGCTCGAACGCTTCCTCGACTTGCTCGACCGGCTGCGAGCCGATGGAACGCTCGAGCTCGTGCGCACGGAGACGGCAGCCTCCCTCCCCGCCGCCGGGCTCGTGTACCCGGCCACCGGCTCCTACCGCGAAATGGAGGAATGGACGCTGCCGCGTCCGGCCGCCCTCGAGCTGGAGAGGCTCGAGGCCGCCGAAGGGACGCGCGGTCCATCCCCGTTCGTGCGGGGCGGGCACTGGAAAGGGTTCCTGACCCGGTACCCCGAGTCGAACCGCATGCACAAGACGGCGCTCGCCCTCGGCCGGCTGTGTCGCGAGCGCGGGGACCCCGCCCCGGTCCGCGACGCGCTCGTGCGCGCGCAGTGCAACGACGCGTACTGGCACGGCGTGTTCGGCGGCATCTACCTGCCCCACCTGCGCGCCGCCGTGTGGCGCGCTCTCGCCGAAGCCGAGCGCCACCTCAGGCGCGACGAGCGCCTGGGGCACGAGCACGTCGATCGGGACATGGACGGGCATGCCGAGCTGTGCGTCCACGCGTCGCGCTTCTCGGCCGTGCTCAGCCCCGCGCGCGGGGGAGCGATCGAGTGCCTCATGCGGCTCGACACGGGCGAGAACGACGCCGACGTCCTGACGCGGTACCTCGAGGCCTACCACGTCGACCCCGCGGGGACGGCCGGCCCGGGAGCCGGCGAGTTCCCGCCTGCCGACGCGGCCCCCGAGCGGACCGCGGGATCCGACGCCCGCGCGACGGGCGGATTGGACGGCGATGCGACGGCTGGAGTCGACGCCCGGCCGTGGGCGGCCGGGGCGGACGGAACGGCGAGCATCCACGAGGGTGAGGGACGGGCCGTGCCCCCCGCGGTGGACCGGGCGGCACGCGCGCTGTTCCAGGAGCGCGTGTTCGCGGCCGGCGTGGACACCTCGGATCCGGACCGTACGGACGTCTCGCCGCTCCACGACGCGAGCCGGCGGCCGTTCGCGCTCGCGGCGATCCGCGACGTCGCGGGAGCCCTCGAGGTCGACCTCGTCGCCCGCGGGGACGGCCCGAGCCTCTCGAAGCGGTACCGATTCCGGGAGGACGGCGAGATCCGGGTGACGCTCGAGTGGGACCCGCGGGAGCTCCCGTCCGACGCGCGCGTGACCACCGAGCTGTCGCTGGCCTGCCCAAGACCGGTGGAGCCCGACGCCGGGGCCGTCGTGCTGCGCGCCGACATCGTCACGCTGGGCCGCTCGGAGCGCGGCTTCGAGCGGGTGAGGCAGGGCGAGAGCGTGACCGTCGCGTGGCCCGCATCGGCGGGCACGGGCCGGATCGTGCTCGAGCCGCCCCCGCCGCCCTGAGCGGGCGGGATTCCGGGCAGGAAGCCGGGGCCGGGGATGGCTGCTCCGAGGAGCCCGCCGACGACGATGCCGGGTGGATCACGCTCGAGCTCGGCGTGGCCGCGGGTTCCGAGCGCCGAGCGGACCGGCCTCAAGATCCATCTGATGAACGTCACGGTCGGCGACGGCGAGGCGGCGACCGTGACGCTCGAGCTGGCGCGGGATGCCTCGATCGGTTCGCTGCTCTACGACGCGAACGGCTTCCAGCTCAGCCCGGTGCTGCACGTGAAGTGATCGGGCGGGACGGGGCGCGCGCCCGCTACAGGTCCCGTCTCCGGAACCAGATGAACGCGACCCCCAGGAAGAGCACGAGCCAGCCCACGTTCACGAGCGTGATCGTGCTCACGTCGGCATGCACCGGGATCGTGCGGCCGGCCTCCCGGGCCGCGTCCACGATGCGCTCGAACGTGGGCGCGTCGTAGTTCTCGAATCCGACGCTACGCTGCACGTTCCGCCACGGCAGGTACTCGAGCGTGGGCCGGAGCCCGGGAAACGCCCGCCCCAGGAGCCCGGACACGATCTGTTGCTCGCCGATCGCGATCCAGAAGAACCACACCGCCATCGCCCCGCCGGCTCCCCGCACCCCGAGCGAGATGAACAGCGCCAGACCCCCGACCACGAAGAAGGCGAGCAGGATGGCGCCCGAGGCCTCGAGAACCGACACGGGGACCAGCGGTCCGGCGGCGGCCGACAGATCGGTGCCCGCGAGCGCGAATCCCCCTCCGATCGCGAGCTGGAGGGCGAGGAACACCACCCCGAGCACCGGGAGCAGCCACACCTTCCCCCAGAACCACTGCGTCTTGGAGAGGCCGTCGATCACGTTCTGGCGCGCGGTTCGCCACGAGAACTCGCTCGACACGAGCATGATCAGCGCGACGCTCGCGAAGATCAGCAGGACGACCGTCATGTCCCCGAGGATGTCGGCCCACGCGCCGGGGAGCGCGTACACGCGTTCGGGGTCGTTGCGAGCCCGGTAGTACTCCTCGCCGTTCCCCATCACCATGATGAAGGCGAAGAACCCCAGCGTGAGCCAGAAGGCGAGGCGCTTTCGGAGCTTGAACCATTCGTTGGCGAGCAGGACGCGCCACACGCCGGCGGTGAGCGCCGGAGGCGTCCGCACTCCTTCCGCCGCGCTCACTGCACCTCCCCGAAGCCGAGGCTCGCCCCCGTCTCCTGCATGAACACCTCCTCGAGCGTGCGGCGTTCGCGCGCCAGGTGCGACACGTAGATGCCGCGTGCCGCGAGGAACTCGTTGAGGTCCGCCGCGTCCTCGCCCTCGAGCTCCACGAGGACGCGATCCTCCAGCGTGGTGGCCGACACGGTCCCCGGGAACGCCTGCACGGCCGTGCTGAGCTCCACGAGGTCACGGTCGGCCCGGACTCCGACCAGCGGCCTGGTCGCGGTCATCTCGACGACGCTCCCCTGCCGGATGATCCGTCCCTGCTTCAGGATGCAGACGTGCGTGCACGTGCGCTCCACCTCGTGCAGGATGTGGCTCGACAGGAAGATCGTCTTGCCGCGCTCCGCGAGAGCGCGGATGATCTCGCGGATCTCGTGCTGGCCCGCGGGGTCGAGCCCGTTCGCAGGCTCGTCGAGGACGATGAGCTCCGGATCGCCGAGCATGGTGGCGGCGAGCGCCAGGCGCTGCTTCATGCCGAGCGAACACGCCTTGAACTTCGTCTTCTGACGGGCCGCCAGACCCACCTCTCCGAGGGCGCGCTCGACGTCGTCCTCGTCTCGTCCCTTCACCCGGGCCGCCAGCCGCAGGTTGTCACGGCAGGACAGGTACGGATAGAAGTTGGGGTACTCGAGCGTGGCCCCGATGCGCTGGCGTGCCGCATGGATCTCTGACGGGGAGCCGCCCCCGAACAGACGGAACGCGCCCCCGGTCGGCGTGATGATGCCGAGCAGCATGCCGATGGTGGTGGTCTTCCCGCTCCCGTTGGGGCCCAGGAACCCGAACACCTGTCCCGGCTCCACGGAGAAGGAGATCGCGTCCACGGCGAGCGTGGCCTCGCCACGCAGTCCACCCGAGTACCGCTTGGTGAGCGCCTCGGTCTCGATGACCGGCATCCTCGGCCTCCGGGGCTGGCGGGTGGGTGTCCGATCAGCGATCCGGCCGCGTCCACCCGGGGGCCGACGGTTCGAGCGGAGCCGCCGCGCCCGTGGAGGCGGCTTCGGGACCGGCCTCGATCTGACGGCGGAACAGCTCGGCCTCGACGAGCCGGTCGAGCTGCTGTCCCTGTTCCTCGAGGTGTGTCTCTAGCCGGCCCATGCGCTCGCGCATCGCCGCGATCTCCTCGGCGCGACCGCCGCGCACGGCGGAGGTGAGGTCCATGAGGAGCGGCCGCAGGACGAAACGGGCGGCCAGCGACATCACGGGCACGCCGATCACGAAGAAGATGCCGAACAGCGGGATCAGGTCTTCCATGGCGCTCGGGTCCGGGGTTTGCACGGAACGGGCCTGCGCGGGACACCCTCGACGGGCGTCCCGGACGATACGCTGGACGGAGCAGCGCGTGCAAAGGTTTCAGTCGGTGAAAACCGGGGCCGGGGCGCCCGGCGTGCCCGCCGGGGCTCCTGCCGGGAGCGGGGCGACCGGTCGTGCCCTGGCGGCGATCGCCGCCACCTGGGCGGGCTCGTGGCTCATCCTGCGGCTGGCGCGCGACGCGACCTGGTACGTCGGCCCGCTGTTCGCCGGTCTCGTGGGGCTGGCGCTGGCGGGCGGCCTGTCGCGCCGCGACCTCGGCTTCACGAGCGGTCGCGGCCACTATGCGGCGGCCACCCTGGCGCCGCTGGTGGCGGTCGGCGGGGTCGTGTGGCTCGCCACGTTGACCGGCGTCGTGCGGGTGGCGCACACCGGCCTGGGGACGCTCGCGCTCCAGGTATCGACCATGGCCCTGCTCAGCGCGCTCGGCTCGGCGGTGACCGAGGACGGGTTCTTCCGGGGAGGTCTGTGGGCGACGCTCGAGCGACGCGGCCGCTCGCCCGACGCGCTCCTCCTGTGGACCTCGGCCGCCTACGTCGTGTGGTACCTGCCCTTCCTGTGGTTCGAGCCCGGGCTGTCGGTCGGGATGGAGGGTCTCGCCGTGCACGCGCTCAACATCGGGCTCCTCGGGCTGTGCTGGGGCGTGCTGCGCCTCGTGTCCGGCTCGGTTCTGGTGGCCGCCTGGTCACACGGACTCTGGAACGGGCTCGCGTACTCGCTGTTCGGATTCGGGGGGGGCCGTGGCGTCCTCGGCGTGACGGATCCGGGGCGCTTCGACCCCGAGCGCGGCTGGGCCGGGGTAGCGCTCAACACGGCGGTGTTCCTGTGGCTGTGGCGTCGCTGGCGCGCGGAGCAGGCGGCTCGCGAGGCGCGACGGGTGGCCGACGAGGTGGATTCCGCCGGCTAGGCAGGCGGCCAGGGCCGTGGGCGGGGCCTCACGACCCCGGACGCCGACCGACGACGCCGCGACCCCATACGTTGTTCGAGCGATCCACGTCGGGGAGCTCGCCGAGCGGATCGAGCTGCACGTTCCGCACGCCGTGTCCAAGGACCTGGATCACGTAGCGCTTCGTATCCCTCCAGATATCGACCGGGAAGTCACGCGTCTCCTCGGTCCCATCACGGTACGAGAGGCGGACCTCGAGCGGCATGGGGATCCCACCCCGGTTCTCGATCGTAACGAACGTCGTGTCGAGGCGGGTTTCGACCGAGGTCACCGCCTGGTCGAGGACGTCGTTGTCGTAAATCCACCCGCGGAAGAACCAGTCGAGCTCGCGGCCCGACACGTCCTCCATGGTGCGGATGAAGTCCGCCGGCTGCGGGTGTTTGTACTCCCAGCGGCGGATGTACTCGCGAAACGCCTCGTCGAACAGCTCCGGACCGAGGATGTCCTCCCGGAGCATCACCAGTACCGCACCGGGCTTGTTGTACGCGAGCAGCCCGATCGCCGCCTCGCTCACGCTGTCGGGGTAGGTGAGCACCGGGTGCTTCTCGCTCCGCATCTCGTCGGCCACCTGACCGGGCATCATGGGGGCCGCCAGGATGGGCTCGCCGCCCGAGAAGTCGATCCCCGAGTAGTAGTTGATGAACGTGTTGAACCCCTCGTCCATCCATGCGTAGCGACGCTCGTCGGAGCCGACCAGCATCGGGAACCACGTATGGCCGATCTCATGGTCCGTGACCGCGAACAGGAAGCCCCCCCTCGCCTGGTGCGAGCAGAACACGATCATCGGGTACTCCATCCCGAGCGCCAGCCCACCGATGTTGATCGCCACGGGATAGGGATACGGGGCCCACTGCTCCGAGTAGTACTCGACCGAGTGTCGCAGGTATTCGGTCGAGCGCTCCCACCCGGAGAACCCGCGGGCGCCCATGCTCTCCTCCGGGTAGGCCGACATGATCAGCACGTCCTCCCAGCCCGCCGCATCCCACACGAAGCGGTCCGACGCCGCCCACGCGAAGTCTCGCACGTCGTCGGCGTGAAACTCCCAGGTGAGCGGCCCTTCGCCGGGGGGGCGCGTGGAATGGTCCCCGGCCTCCTCGGCGTCGATGATCATCACCGCCTCGGGCGAGCGCCGCGCGCGCTCCAGCCGACGCGACTGCTCGTCCGTGAGCACGTCCGACTCGTTCTGGAGCACACCGGTGGCCAGCACGACGAAGTCACGCGGGACGGTGATCTCCACATCGAAGTCGCCGTACTCCAGGTACCACTCCCCCTGCCCCAGGTAGGGCATGGGGTTCCAGCCGTGCACGTCGTCGTAGGTGAACATGCGCGGATACCACTGCGCGATCTCGTACACCGTGCCGTGCGCGATGTCGAGCCGTCCCATCCGGTCGGCGCCGATCTCGGGGATCTCGAACGCGAACTCGATGTCGATCGACAGCTCGTGCCCGGCTGGCGGGAGCGGGCGATCCAGGAGGATCTCCATCATCGTGTCCTCGACCCTGTACTCGGGGGCGACCGTCTCGCCGTCGCGCTCGAGGGTGACCGAGGAGAGGTCGAAGCCGGCGTTCTTGAAGAACCCACCGTGTCGGGGGTTCTCGGCGGCCCGCTCGGCCCCGTAGCTGTCCTTGCGGAACAGGTTCTGGTCGAGCTGGAGCCACAGGCTGCGGAGCGAGTCCGGGCTGTTGTTCGCGTAGGTGATGCGCTCGCGGCCACTGATCGTGTTCGCCCGTTCGTCGAGCGTCACCTGGATGGAGTAGTCCGCGCGCTGCTGCCAGTAGCCGGGGCCGGGGGCGCCGTCGGCCCCACGTGCCTCATCCGGTGCGGGGAGCGGCAGCGGGGCGAACGCCCGCTCCGGATCGAAGCTGCGGCGCGCCGAGTCGGCCCGTGCCGCGGCGACGGAGTCCGCACCCGCGGCGTCCGCCCGTGCATCCTGCTGGGCGGTCAACGGGGCCGATCCCGCCGCCCAGGCCAGCCAGGCGGCCCACACGACCCTGCGCACCGCGCCCGTTCCGCTCTCCGGCATGCGTCGTCCCCTCTTCCGTCGTGGTCGTCCGTCCGTGCGTGAACGCGCGACGCTCCGCTCTCGGGACGGCCTCGCGCGGATCCGTACGCCGTTCGCGGCCTCTACCCTCCGCGGGACGAAAAGGTCGTGGGCTCAGCGAGCCGGGCGCGCCGCCCTCAACCCGGCCGGCGTGACCTCCAGTCGGTACTCGGTGTCACCCCCGGCCTCGATCTCCACTTCGCCGTTCGTCGCCTCCAGCACCGCACCGAGCGCCGGGAAGCGAACCGCCACATCGTACAGGTCGACGGGGCCCGTGAGGGCGATCCTCACAAAGGTCGAATCGGTCGCGCCGCCCTCGGACCCGGAGCGGCCCACGAGACGCACGAGCTGGTACTCGGAGGTGCGCTCGACCAGCGCGCCGCCCCGCTTCCAGCGCAGGATGTGCGCGCCGATTCCCACCCGGTCCCCCGCGAGACGGAAGGTGTGAGTGATCCCGTCCGGCATGGTCAGCCGCGCCCGGATCGAATCGGACCCCAACGGCTCGGCCATCACCGTCCCGGCCAGCGTGGCGCTTTCGGTGTCGAGCTCGCGGTAGCCGTCGGTCCCCACCGACACCGTCCCCGCGACGCCGGCCGCGAGGAAGAACGCCACGCCGGCCAGCAGGCCGACCACCCCGCCGCCCGTGCGCCCCCGCTGGAGGGCACCGGAAGCGGACAGGAAGGTGAACACGGCCAGGATGGCGGCGAGAAGGGCCACGATGTCTACGGGTCTCATCGCCCGAAGCTACCCGGACCCGCGGGGCCCGGCGAGTCATGCGCCGTCCCGGGCTTGAACCCCCGCAGTCGCCCGACCCATCATGGGGACTCGCGGCCGCTCGCCGCCGGGCGGCTCGAGGACGGTCCCTCTTCCGAAAAGGTGTCCTCATGCCTCGCACGATCCGCAGGACGGCGACGATCGCCGTCTTTTTCCTTCTCCCCGGGCTCCCGGCCACGGCGCAGGACGACGCGCAGGGCTGGACTCCCGCGCTCAGCATGCGTTACCGGGCCGTCGGGCCGACGGCCATCTCCCCGGACGGCTCCCGCGTGGCGTTCGTGGTGCGCGAGCCGCTCATGGAGGGCTCGAAGTCCGAGTTCACGAGCCAGGTGTGGCTGGCGGACACCGGGGGCGGCGGGGCGGTGCAATGGACGCGCGGCGAGCGGTCGGCGGGGGGTCCGGACTTCTCGCCCGATGGGCGCTGGCTGTCGTTCACCACGGCGCGCGACGGCGAGGGGAACGGCGAGGCGCGCACGCAGGTGTGGGCGCTACCCCTGGCCGGGGGAGAGGGGCGGCCGCTGACCGCGGCGGTGAACGCCGTGGGGTCGTATCGCTGGTCGCCGGATGGATCGCGCATCGCCTTCACGATGCAGGATCCCGAGACGGCCGACGAGAAGAAGGCGCACGAAGAGAAGCGCGATGTGATCCTGGTCGACCAGGACTACAAGTATGCCCACCTGTACGTGGTCGCGCTGGCGCCGGACGCGGAGGAGCCGGCGACGCCGGTGCGGCTGACCGAGGGCGACTTCCACGTGACGGGGTTCTCCTGGGCGCCCGATGGGTCGCGCATCGTGTTCTCGCACCAGAGCGACCCGCGCATCAACACCGGCCGCCTCAACGGGGACCTGTCCCTGGTGACCGTCCCCAGCGCGGCCGAGATCGGAGACATCCTCCGCGAGCGCGAGGCCGCGGCCGGAGAGGCCGCGGCGGGCGAGGCGCGCGCGGAAGGGACGGACGAGGCGGACGCCGGGCCGCACCCGGCGGCCGTTGGCGAGGTGACACCGCTCGTAGAGGGCGCCGGCGTGGAGGGCGATCCGCACTGGTCGCCGGACGGGGCGTGGATCGTGTACTCCTCGACCGGCGACCAGCCCGAGCCCATCGGTTTGGGCGACCTGTACGTGGTGTCGCCGGACGGCGGCGCGCCGCGCGAGCTCGCCGAGACGCCGGACCGGAGTGCCTCCATCCTCGGCTGGTCGGGCGACTCGCGCGAGGTATACGTCAGCGAGTCGGTGGGGACCACCCGCCCGGTCTTGGCGGTGCCGCTCGAGGGAGAGGTCGTCCGTCAGGTCACGTCGGGCGACGGCGTGCTCGGGTCGGTGGCGCTCAGCCGGGATGCGCGTCACATGGCGTTCACCTGGCAGACGACCGACACCCCGTGGGACGTATACGTATCGGACGTGGCCCGCTACGAGCCGAAGCGGCTCACCGAGCTCCACGCCGATGTCCCGCGACCCGCCATGGGCCGCACCGAGCTCCTCAGGTGGACGGCCCCCGACGGGCTCGAGATCGAAGGGCTCCTGACGTATCCGGTCGACTACCAGGAGGGCCGCCGGTACCCGCTCATCCTGAACGTCCACGGCGGCCCGGCCGGCGTGTTCAGCCAGAGCTTCACGGGCGCCCCGTCCGTGTACATGCTGCAGTACTTCGCCGACAAGGGGTTCGCGATCCTGCGGCCCAACCCACGGGGCTCCACGGGGTACGGCAAGGACTTCCGGTACGCCAACTTCCGCGACTGGGGCTACGGTGACTTCAGCGACCTCATGTCCGGGGTCGACCAGGTCATCGACATGGGGGTGGCCGCCCCCGACAGCCTCCTCCTCATGGGGTGGAGCTACGGGGGATACATGACGTCGTGGGCCGTCACGCAGACGGACCGCTTCAAGGCCGCGAGCATGGGGGCGGGGCTTCCGGATCTCATCTCGATGACCACCACCACCGACATCCAGGACTACCTCGTCGGGCACATGGGGGCCGAGTTCTGGGAGGACTACGACGAGTACCAGCGGCACTCGGCCATCTACCACATCGCGGACGTCGTGACGCCGACCCAGGTGATCCACGGCGCCGAGGATCTCCGGGTGCCGTTCACCCAGGGGCAGGAGTTCTACCGGGCGCTCCAGAGACGCGGCGTGCCCACCGAGATGATCGTGTACCCGAGGACGCCGCACGGACCGCGCGAGCCGAAGTTCATCATGGACGTGTCCGAGCGCATCCTGGCGTGGTTCGAGAAGTACCTGAGACGGGACGTGGTCACCGCCTCCACGAGCGGCTGACGCCCGGGCGTGCCGAGCTCCCCGCCCCGCGTCGAGCGCGAGGCCGTCGTCCGGCTGTGGCTCGACCGCCAGGGCCTGGCGCGGCCCCGCGAGGCCTCGCTCGACCGGGCGGTCTTCACGGATCACCTCGAGCGCACCGGGGCGCTGCAGCTGGACAGCATCAACGTGCTCGATCGGGCCCACTACCTGACGCTGTGGAGCCGCTTCGGAGCCTACGACCGCGGCGCTGTCGACCGCTGGGTGTACCGCGAGCGGCTCGGCTACGAGTACTGGGGACACGAGGCCTCGATCCTGCCCATCTCGCACCTGCCGCTCGGCAGGCGCCGTATGCGCCGTTTCCCCCCCGAGGCGTGGACCTCGAAATCGTGGTGGCCCCACTTCTCCACCTCGACGGCCTCGAAGCGTCGGGTGCTCAAGCGACTGCGGGAGGAGGGGCCGCTCGAGAGCGCCGACTTCGAGCGCCGCGCGCACGAGCCCGAGGCGACGGGCGTCATGCCGCTCATGAAGGAGGATCGGCGCACCCTCAAGCTCCTGTGGCACGACGGGCGCGCCGCGGTGCGGACCCGGCGACACTTCCGGTGCGTATACGACCTGGCGGAGCGGGTGTACCCGGACACCGAGGTAGCGCGCACGCGCGAGCTCGAGGACAGCTGGCTGCTCACGGGGCTGTCCGGGAACGGGATCGCCTCCGAGCGTCACCTGGTCAACTACATGACGGCCCCCTCGCTCGACACCGAGGCTCGCCGGCGGGTGATCGAGCGCAACCTGAAGCGCGGTCGCATCGTCGAGGTGCGCGTGAAGGGGGCACGGGCAACGTTCTATGCCCTGCCCGGGCACCTCGACGCCCTCGCCGAGGCGCCGGAGCCTCGGGGCACCACCCTCCTGTCGCCGTTCGATTCGCTTCTCTGGCAGCGCCGGCGCGCCGAGGAGCTGCTCGGCTTCGAGTACCGCGTCGAGATCTACACGCCGCCCGACAAGCGCCGCTACGGCTACTACGTGCTCCCGATCATGCACGACGGCCACCTGGTAGGTCGGCTCGACCCGAAGCTCCACCGCGAGCGGGGTGCGCTGGAGATCCGGTCGCTGCACCTCGAGCCGGGCTTCGAGGCCACGACCGGTTTCGTGTCGGGGCTGCGCGATGCGCTCGAGAGCCTCGGCCGCTTCGTGGGGGCTGACGATCTAGCGCTCCCGCGCGACTGGGTGCGCACCATCGGCTCGTGAGCCCCGAGACCGCGCCCCCCCTTCTCGCGTCGGCCCCCCGGCTGTTTCATGTTCGGGGGGCCGAGGCTTCGACACTCGACCCGCGAGGTGTCCCGTGAACCGTTCCATCCTCCGCCTGCTGACCGCCGCGTGTATGGCCGCGTCCGCGCTCCCGGCTTCGCTCACTGCGCAGGAGACGGGCGCGCCCGAGGGGAAGCCCGACGAGGCGAGCCTGCCGCTCGAACCCGCGCGCTCGTTCCGGCTCGACACGGACGAGGGGACGTGGCTCTCGGTCGACGTGAGCCCAGACGGCCGGACGATCGTGTTCGACCTGCTCGGCGACCTGTTCACGGTCCCCATCTCCGGGGGCGAGGCGACCCGCCTCACGAGCGGTCTCGCGTTCGACATGCAGCCCCGGTTCAGCCCGGATGGCGAGAAGATCCTGTTCGTCTCCGACCGGAGCGGCGGGGACAACCTGTGGACGCTGGAGCCGGCGACGGGTGACACGGCGCAGATCACGAAGGGGAAAGGGAACTCGTGGCTGTCGCCCGAGTGGGCGCCCGACGGCGAGTACATCGTGGCCTCGAAGGGCGAGACGCGGCTCGGCGTGGTCAAGCTGTGGCTGGGTCACATCGACGGCGGCAGCGGGCAGGTCCTCACCGCGGAGCCCGAGCAGCTGAAGACCGTGGGCGCGGCGTTCACGCCCGACGGGCGCTACATCTGGCACGCGCGCCGCAACGGGAGCTGGAACTACAACGCGGCCCTCCCCCAGTACCAGCTCGCGGTGTACGATCGCGATACCGGCGAGACGTTCACGCGCACGTCGCGCTACGGATCGGCCTTCCGACCCACCATCTCGCCCGACGGACATTGGCTCGTGTACGGCTCCCGGCACGAGGACCGGACGGGGCTCCGCATTCGCGATCTCGGCACGGGTGACGAGCGCTGGCTCGCCTACCCCGTGCAGCGCGACGAGCAGGAGTCGATCGCGGATCGTGACGTCCTTCCGGGGATGGACTTCACGCCGGACTCGCGCGAGGTGGTGGCCTCCTACGGCGGGAGGATATGGCGCATCCCGGTGGACGGGAGCGACCCGATCCCGGTGCCGTTCCACGTGGACGAGACCTTCGTCATGGGTCCCGAGGTGCGGTTCGAGTACCCGATCGATGACGACTCGATGTTCACGGTGCGCCAGATCCGCGACGCCGTCCCATCTCCCGACGGCGGGCACCTGGCGTTCACGTCGCTCGACCACCTGTACGTCATGGAGTGGCCCGCCGGCGAGCCCCGACGGCTGACCGACGCGTCCGTGACCGAGGCGCACCCGACGTGGTCGCCCGACGGACGCTGGATCGTCTACGTGAGCTGGTCGCCCGAGGGCGGCCACGTGTGGAAGGTGCGCGCCGACGGGAGCGGTCGGCCCGTGCGGCTCTCGAGCCAGACGGCCACCTACCAGCAGCCCGCGTTCTCGCCCGCCGGGGATCGCGTGGTCGCGATCCGCGGTCCGGCGCGCGCCTACCAGGAGTCCACCGGGCCGCGCGCGCCCGGCGCCGCGGACGACATCGTGTGGCTGGCGGCCGATCCAGCCGCGGGCGGAGGTCCGGCCACGCTGATCGCCCCCACGGAAGGACGCTCGAACCCGCACTTCACGCAGGACCCCGATCGCATCTACCTGTCGCACGGCACCGACGGGCTCGTCTCCGTACGCTGGGACGGAACCGATCCGAAGGGCCACGTGAAGGTCGTCGGCAACAAGCGACCCGGCGCCGAGCAGCCCAACCGCGCCAGCCTGATCCTCATGGCCCCGCGCGGCGACCGGGCGCTCGCGCAGGTGAACCGCGACCTGTACGTGGTCACCGTGCCGAAGGTGGGCGGCGAGACCCCATCCATCTCGGTTGCGAAGCCCGACGACGCGGCGTTCCCGGCCCGCAAGGTGACCGAGATCGGGGGCGAGTTCCCCGCCTGGAGCGCCGACGGCCGCCAGGTCCACTGGTCGATGGGGAACGCGCACTTCGTGTACGACCTCGACCGGGCTCGGGTCGTCGAGGATTCGATCGAGGCGGCGCGCCCGGAGGAGGCCGGGGGGGAGGACGACGCGGGAGCGGAGGAGGCCGGTGAGGAGGCCCCGGGAGAGGAGGCGGAGGGGGTTGCAGGCGGACGGGAGGACGAAGCGGGCTACGAGCCCGTCGAGCGCCGCGTCCTGATCGAGGCCACGCGCGACATCCCGCGCGGCTCGGTCCTCCTGGCCGGGGGGCGGGCGATCACCATGCAGGGAGACGAGGTGATCGAGAACGCCGACATCCTGATCACCGACAACCGCATCGTGGCCGTGGGCGAATCGGGCTCGCTCGTTGTGCCCGCCGATGCCGAGCACATCGACATCTCCGGCAAGACCGTGCTCCCCGGCTTCGTCGACACGCATGCCCACATGTGGCCCGCGTGGGGGCTCCACAAGCAGCAGGTATGGATGTATCTGGCGGCGCTCGCGTACGGGGTCACCACGACGCGGGATCCCCAGACTTCCTCCACGGACGTGATCACGTACGGCGACCTCGTCGAGGCGGGCGAGGAGATCGGGCCGCGCATCTACTCGACGGGCCCCGGCATCTTCGGCGACTACCAGATGGACGCGATCGAGAGCCGAGAGCACGCCGACCGCATCCTCAAGGCGTACAGCGAGTACTACGACACCAAGACCGTCAAGATGTACATGGCCGGCAACCGCCAGCAGCGGCAGTGGGTGATCGCCGCCGCGAAGGAGCAGGGCCTCATGCCGACCACGGAGGGGGGGCTTCGGGCGGAGTACGATCTGACGCTCGCCCTGGACGGTTACTCGGGTCTGGAGCACTCCTTCCCCATCTATCCGATCTACGAGGACGTGGTGACCCTGCTCACCGAGTCGAAGATCACCTATACGCCCACGCTGCTCGTGGCCTACGGGGGACCGTGGGCCGAGAACTACTGGTACGAGACCGAACGACCACACGACGATCCGAAGCTCGCCCGCTTCACGCCGCACAGCGTGCTGGACGCCTCCACGCGCCGCCGGAACGCGGGCTGGTTCATGGACGAGGAGCACGTGTTCCAGGACCACGCCCGTGGCGTGAAGAAGGTCGTCGACGCGGGGGGCCGCGTCGGCGTCGGGAGCCACGGGCAGCTCCAGGGGCTCGGATACCATTGGGAGGTGTGGTCCATGCAGTCCGGGGGAATGACCGAGCACGAGACGCTCAGGGCGGCCACCGTGCTCGGGGCGGAGGCGATCGGGCTGGGTGGCGACCTGGGCTCGATCACGGCCGGCAAGCTCGCCGACCTGGTCATCCTCGACGCCAACCCGCTGGAGGACATCCGCAACACGAATACGATCCGCTATGTGATGAAGAACGGACGCCTGTACGAGGGCGACACGCTGGACGAGGTGTGGCCGCGGCGGCGGCCGCTGGCGGCGGCCGGGTGGAGGTCCGAGGAGCCCGTCGAGGTCGACGCGGGGGGCGCGGCGGATCCGCGATGAAAGCATCCTGCGCCGGGCCCATCCTGGCGGCCATGCTCCTCTCCACGTGCGCGGAGCCCGCGGCGATCCCGTCGCCGCCCGAGGGCTACCCCTACGCGTACGCGATGACCGACTGCGCGCCGTGGGACGGGGTCGCGACCTCCATCTTCCTCTCGGCCGACACGCTCGGCAACGCGGTGCCGGCAGGAAGCGAGGTCGTGCCGCCCTTCGTCAGGGTGTCGATCTACGAGGCCGCGGTGGAGCTTCCCGGACGCCGTTTCGAGATCGACGGGGCGCGTTCGGCGGGGGCCGAGCGCTGCGAACGATCGGGCGACTGCCGCGTGGCCACCGGCGGCTGGATCCGGGTGCGCGCCGATGCGACGCGCGAGCGCCTCGCGGGCGACTTCGAGCTCGAGTTCGGACCCGACCCCGTATCGGGCCGGGACGCCGATACCCTGCGCGGCGGCTTCCGGGCCGAGTGGCGCCAGCGATCGGTGATGTGCGGGTGAGCGGCCCCGCGGACGGCGCGCGCCAGGCGGCGGCGTTCTTCGACGCCATCCGGGCGGCGGACATCCCGCGCCTCCGGGCGCTGGCCTCCTCCGATCCCGGGCTCGTGTTCGCCATCGATCCCGACGGCTGCTGCGGCGGGACGGTGATGAACGCGGCCGTCGGGCTGGGCGACCTGACGCTGCTCGAGGCACTGCTCGAGCTGGGCTCCGACCCGAACCAGCCGAGCGAGTGGCCGCCGGGCCCCTTCCGGGCCCTCCACTCGATCCCGGATGCCCACCTCGACAGCGTGGGGCCCTGGTTGCTGGAGCACGGGGCGGCGCTCGACGCGCACGCCGCCGCCCAGCTCGGCATGCGGGCCGAGCTCGACTCGCTGCTGGCCGCCGACCCGGAGGCGCTCCACCGACCCGGGCCCGATGGCCAGCGCCCGCTCCACGTCGCACGCACGCCTGAGATCGCGGCCTTCCTCCTCGAGCTGGGCGCCGACATCGAGGCGCGTTGCATCGACCACGGGAGCACGGCCGCCGAGTACGCGGCCACCAGCCGGCCCGATGTGTGTCGCCTCCTGCTCGACCGGGGCGCTCGCGGCGACGAGTTCATGTACGCGCTGATCGGGGACGTGGAGCGCCTCGAACGGGCCCTGGCAGCCGATCCGGACGTGCTCCACGCCCGCACGACGCCCGACCGCTTCACGCCGACCGAGGAGGAGGCGGCACACATCTACATGTACACGATCGGGAGCCGGGCGACGCTCCTGCACGCCGCCGCGACTAGGGGGCAGCTGGCCATCGTCGAGCTCCTCCTCGAGCGTGGGCTCGACCCCGATGCGCGCGGCGGGTACGACGACCAGACGCCGATGCACGCCGCCGCGTGGGCGAACCACGGCGGGGTGGTCCGCGCCCTGGCGGCCGCCGGGGGGGACGTGGACCGCCCATCCGGCGCCATCCACGGGACCCCGCCGCTGACGTGGGGCATCATCGCGGGCTCGCTCGAGGCGATCGAGGCGCTCCTCGACGCCGGGGCCGAGGTGGGCCCCGAGCGGCTCGACGAGGCGCGGGCGGGCATCGGGGGCGCGTTCCGAGCGTACTCTGATGCCGTGCCCGAGCGCCACGCGGCGATCCTCGAGCTCCTGAGTGGCGTGGCGGGGGGCTGAGGCGCCGTTTCACGCCGACCATGCCGGGCAGGTGTCACACGCGACCCGGCGGCGGGCGGGCATCCGGCCACGCCGAGCCCCCGCCGCTCCGGGCTCGGGATCCCAAAGGAGAGGAGGCCGCATGACCAGTCCAGACACGGCGGAGCTCGAGGCGCTCCGCTTCCCCGTGGGTCCCTTCGATCCCCCCCCGACCCCGCTGTCGGCGGAGACCCGGGCCCGTCTGATCGACGAGATCGCCGCCGCGCCCGGCCGGCTACGCGCCGCCGTCGAGGACCTCGCCGATCCGCAGCTCGATACACCGTATCGCCCCGGCGGTTGGACGATCCGGCAGGTGGTGCACCACATCCCCGACAGCCACCTGAACGCCTACATGCGCTTCAAGCTCGCGATCACCGAGAACCACCCCACCATCCGCACCTACGACGAGAGCGCCTGGGGAGGGCTGGCCGACGCGCGCGAGGCGGACATCGGCCCCTCGCTGGCCCTGCTCGATGCGCTCCACGAGCGCTGGACGGGCTGGCTCCGCACGCTAGAGCCCGGGGAGTGGGAGAGGACGCTCGATCATCCCGAGGTGGGATCCCTGACGGTCGACCAGCTACTGGCGCTGTACGCGTGGCACGGGCGTCACCATGTGGCTCACATCACCCGGTTACTCGAGCGTATGGAGGACTGACGCCGCGCTAGCGCCCCCCCGGCCGGAACAGGATCTCCTCGCCCGCCCGCGCGAGCTCGTCGACCGACGTGAGGCCGCACAGGCGGATCGCGTTCTCGAGCTCGTCCCGCAGCAGCTCGAGCACGTGCCGCGCCCCCGATTCGCCGTCCACGGCCAGTCCCCACAGGACGGGACGACCCACCGCCACCGCATCCGCCCCGGCGGCCAGCGCCTTGGCGATGTCGGTGCCCCGCCGGATGCCGCCGTCGAGGAGGATGGCGAACTCCGCCGGCGCGCCCGCCCCGCGAACCGCCGCCACCACGTCCGGCAGCGCCTCGAAGGTGGAGGGGGAGCCGTCGAGCTGGCGGCCGCCGTGGTTCGAGACCACGAGACCGGCCGCGCCGTGCTCCACCGCCAGGCGGGCATCCTCCGGGTGCACCACTCCCTTGACGACGATGGGCAGATCGGTCAGGCCGGCCAACCATTCGAGATCGCGCCACGAGAGGGCCGGATCGAACAGCTCGGTGACGTACGTGCCGAGCCCGGAGTCTCCCTCGCTCTCATCCACCACCGCCGCGCGGGCCGTCAGGTTCGGCAGATCGAGCCCCTCCGGGAGACGGAAGCGGTTTCGGACGTCGCGCTCGCGGACGCCCCACACCTGCGCGTCCACCGTCAGCACGATCGCGCCGCAGCCCGCCGCCTCGGCCCGCCGGACCAGGTCCGCCGTGGCCCCGCGATCGCGGTACACGTAGAGCTGGAACCACACCGGACCTTCGGTCGCCGCCACGACGTCCTCCATGGCGGTGGTGGACAGGGTGGACAGGATGATCGCCGTCCCCAGCTCGCCCGCGGCGGCGGCGGTCGCCAGCTCGCCCGCCTCGCACGCCAACCGGTGGAAGGCGGTGGGCGCGACGAGGAGCGGTATGGACAGGTCGTGGCCCAGCACACGGGTCGACAGACGACATTCGCTCACATCCCGTAAGACGCGGTATCGCAACGATATCCGTTCGTACGCAGCTCGATTCTCGTGCAGCGTCACCTCGTCCCGCGCGCCGCCCGCGTAGTAGTCGAAGGTCATCTGCGGGAGCCGGGCGGCCGCCGCCATCTCGTAGTCGAACACGTTGAGGAGATCCATGACCGCCAGACTACGGCTCCACCCCGTCCGCGCAACCGCGGGGGCCCCGCCCTTGTGGGAGCTGGCGCGGACCCCATCATGTCCGGGACCCCGGACGGGAGCCGGCCGATGCCGAGCTGGGTACAGCAGCACTGGATCGCCCTCGCGTTGCTCGGCGTGTACGGCCTCCTCCTCCTGCGCCACGCGCTCGACGGCCGGCGCGAGACGCACGGACGCACCGACTACTACGTCGGGGGTCGCACGATGGGCGGCGCGGTGCTGGGGCTTTCCTTCTTCGCCACCTACTCCAGCACCAACAGCTTCGTGGGCCTCTCCGGGCAGTCCTACTCGTACGGCGCGCCGTGGCTGCTGCTCGCCGCGGGCGTCGTGGGGTTCAGCCTCGCCTCGTGGGTGTGGATCGCTCCCCGGCTGCGCGCCTTCACGGCCGCCGTCGACTCGGTGACGCTCTCCGACTACATCGGATTCCGCTTCGAGAGCAGGGCGGCGCGCACGATGGCCGCGTTCCTCATCATCTTCGCCAGCTTCCTGTACATGACCGCCGTGTTCAAGGGGATCGGCAACCTGCTCGAGATCTTTCTCGACATCCCGTACGTGGTGGCGATCGCCGTGGTGCTGATCGTCGTGATGGGCTACACGGCCGTGGGCGGGTTCATCTCGGTGGTGAAGACCGACGCCGTGCAGGGGCTCGTGATGATCGTGGGGGCGATCCTCCTGTTCGGTGGGACCGTGCGGGCGGCCGGCGGGATCGGCGCCATGCAGCGGATCGCCGAGGCGCCCGCCACCGCGTCGCTGTTCCGCTGGGACGCGGCCATGCCGTTCCCCGTCCTCATCGGCTTCGTGGTGGCCGGGACGCTCAAGTTCATCGTCGATCCCCGCCAACTGTCGCGCTTCTACGCGCTCGCGGACCGGCGGGCGGTCGTGCGGGGCATGTTCACGTCCACCGCCGCCTTCCTGGTCGTGTACACCCTGATCCTCCCCATCGGGCTGTACGCCCACGCCATCCTCGGGAACGGCATCGCCGACACCGATCTCGTCATCCCCACCCTGCTCGGTGAAGCGGCCATCCTCCCGGCGCTGCCGGCGGCCTTCCTCGTGGTCGCCATGCTGGCGGCCGCCATGTCGTCGCTAGACAGCGTCCTGCTCGTCATGGCCTCGACCTGGGAGCGGGATGTCGTGTCGCTGTTCCACCACGTGGACGAAAGCCGGGTCGTGTCGCAGGCGCGTCGCTTCGTGGCCCTGTTCGCCATCATCACGGCGCTGCTCGCCGTGCGGCCGCCGGGGAGCATCGTGACCCTGACCACCTTCTCGGGGAGCGTCTTCGCCGCCTGCTTCTTTCCGGTCGTGGTGCTCGGGCTCACGTGGCGACGCGGCACCGGCGCGGCCGCGCTCGCCTCATTCACGGGCGGATTCGCCGTCCTCCTCGTGTGGAAGCACCTGCCGCCCGGCGGGGCGATCCACGAGGTGTTTCCCGCCATGGCCGTGTCGCTCCTCCTGTACGCCGCCTTCGCACTCGCCTCCCCCCCTCTCCCGGTGTCGGCCCGACTCGAGCGCACCCTCGAGGGCTGAGCCCGGCGCGGCTTCCCTCGCCCGCCCGCCCACGACGCTTGTGCCATATTTAAGCATACACTAAAGTATATCATGAACCCGCATGTGCCCGGCGCCCCGAGCGTCCGA
>CAZCLY010000002.1:0-174807 GCA_964499635.1 uncultured Gemmatimonadota bacterium
CCGAAAACGGATCGGGAAGCTAGCCCCTCGGATCACGGGGACGCAAGTCTCGGGATCGATCAGACGGTGGGACCGGGGCCGCGGCGCGTGGGCGGCGGCGGGAGAGACTGCTTCGGCATCTCCGTCGGGTCCTCGAAGCTCTTTTGCGGCCGCCAGATTTCAGAAGAGCGCGAGCAGATCGAGGATCGGCACCCCCATGAGGGTCGAGCGTCCGGTTCGCACTTGGGCCAGGACGTCGATCGTCTGGAGGGGCCGGAGGGCTTGCGCCGCCTCGAGGAGCTCGGGCGGCACCGCCAGATACACGAACCCATCGCCGGGATCCGGCGCGCGCGCGAGGAGAAACGGCTCACCTTCGTAGAAGTCCGTCCGCTCGGGCTCGGCATGCTCCAGGGCGACGAACTGTACCGTCCAGCGCACCCGCATGTCGCGGTACTGGTCCGGGCTCGCGCGCAGCGCGCTGGCGGACACCTCGACCAGCGCGGAGTCGGCGCCCTGCGTCGCCAGGCGGTCGGAGCGCACCCAACCATCGACCCGGATCCGGGTCCAGCGGTTGCCGCGCTCGACGACGGTGATCGGCGTGCCCGGTCGGACCACGGCCACGGTGTCGCCCTCGGGCGCATCGTGCACCTCGATCGCCTTCTCGCCGGTCATCAACCGCCGGCCTTCGGACACGAGGGCCGGCGGCCGCTCCACGTCGGCCTGGCTCTCCGGCCGCGCGAAGGACGGGTCACCCGCGGCGATCGGACGGATCGAGCTCAGACGGACCCAGCCTTCCCTCCGCACCCGACTCCACGTCCCGCGCTCGTCCACGTGGTCGAGCAGAAACCCCTGGAGCAGGCGCGCCATCGTCCCCCCGGACGGCGCATCGGCCAGGCTCGCGCCGCCCGCGCTCGACACGATCCGGTCGTGCCCCTCCCGGGACGTCGCGGACAGCGAGGCGGCGGGGGCCCAGCCCTCGAGTCGAACCTCGGCCCACGATCCCTCGGTGCGCAGCAGCTCCACGCGCGCTCCGACCGCGAGGTCGGCCAGACGACGGCCCTCGGCCGACTTGCGAAACGGCTCGCCGTCGACGGTCACCTCGTGCGACTGGGCTGCGAGCGCCGTCGGGCAGAAAAGGAGGAGAAGCGCGGCGATGCAGGGCAGCCGTCGCGCCACGACCTGCTCGAACCTCTTTCTGGAAAGGACCCCGTCCGCCACCTACATTCCCCCCCGCCCAGGTCCCGCGCGAACGGCGGGAGCCGATGTGTGGCAACTATAGGAGCGCCCACAAACTAGTGTCAATCAACCCCCGCGTCGCTACCCCCGCCTTCATCACCCGTGCCGCGCCGCTCGCGCTCGTCCCCCTCGGATCCGCCCGTCCAGGGCTCCTCGCGCTCCTCGTGTCCCTGTGCGCGGCATCGGCCGCGCTCGGTCAGGAGGGACGCATCGACTCGCCGTACCGATGGCGGGAGAAGGGATTCCGAATCGGTCTGTTCGGCGGATACCAGCGCGCCGACCGCGGCAGCCTCGAGTTCGGGCAGGGCCCGAGCGCGGTGGGCGGCGCCCGGCTCCGGGTCCGCATCTCGAGCCCGCTCAGCCTGGAGCTCGGCGCCGGCTACGCCCCGGCCGAGCGCTGGGTGATCGATCCCCGCGTCGCGACCGGGCCGATGGTGGTCGACACCGTGACCGCCGGTTGGCTGCGGACGGACCTCGGCGTACAATTGTCGCTCCCCGGCGCGCGGACGTGGCATGGCATCCAGCCCTACGCCCTGTTCGGGGCCGGCTTCGTGTTCGGGATCCACGAGGGGGCCTCGGAGGTGTTCGCCGACCCGGCCCTCGAGCCCTTCAGGTACGACATCTCGACGGCCCCGCAGATCCACGTGGGCGCCGGGTTCGAGGTGTTCCCGAGCGAGAAGATCGGGATCGGTTTCGAGGTGCGCGACTACCTCATCCGGCTGAGCGCGCCGGATGGGTTCCTGGGCTCCGAAGTGCTCCAGATCCTCGAGGAGGTGGGGGCGCCCGCCCCCGCCGCGAGCGCATGGCAGCACAACCTCGAGTTCGGGATCGTGCTTTGGTACTACTTCTGAGTGAAGGCGGGCGGTCGGCGCGCGGCGCGCTCCTCGCCGCGCTGGCCGTGGCGCAGGCCGCGCCATCGGCGGGGTGGGCGCAGGAACCCCCGGGGGCCCCGGCCACGGCGGAGGTGTCCACCGACCTGACGGCCCTGCATGCGAACCTCCGGGCCCTGCTCGCCGACCCGGCCCTCGCGCGGGCGCACGTCGGGCTCCTCGTGGTGGCCGCCGAGAGCGGCCAGCGCCTGTTCGCCCACAACGCGGATCTGCGGTTCACGGCCGCCTCGACGAGCAAGCTGGTGACCGGCGCGGTGGCGCTCGCCCGACTCGGCGTCGACTACACCTGGAGCACCACCGTGCGCGCCGCCGGGGCACGGACCGGGGACGTGCTGAACGGCGACCTGTGGGTGGTCGGCGGCGGGGATCCCCTGTTCGAGCGCGCCAGCCTCGAGACCCTGGCCCGCTCCGTTCGCGCGGCCGGAATCTCACGCATCACCGGCGACCTGCTGGCGGACGACCGCGCGTTCGCGGGGCCACCGTGGGGTCGGGGCTGGATGTGGGACGATCTGTACGGCTCCTATGCCGCGGGCGTGAGCGCGCTCGAGCTGTGGCCGCCGCGCATCCCGGCCGAGCTGAGACCGGCGGTGGCGCTCGGCGATCCGGCCCGGCTCGAGATCCTCGAGCCGGGCACGAAGCTTCCGATTCGAGACCGGGTGCGGACCGGCGCCCCCGGATCGGAGATCCGGCTCGAGTACCTCCCCGACAGCGTGGGGGGCGGCGTGGCCCTGTCCGGCTGGATCCCGGCCGATGTGGAGCGGGTCCCGCTGAGCTTCGCCCCGCCGCACCCGACGCGGTACTTCCTCGACCGCTTCCGGCGCGCGCTCGAGACGGTGGGCGTGCGGGTGGAGGGAACGCTACGTGTGGCGCGCGCGGACGAGGACGAGACGGCGGGACCCATCGCGTGGGAGCACGTCGTGCGCTCGGCCCCGCTCGGCGAGGTGCTC
Organism: uncultured Gemmatimonadota bacterium; assembly: GCA_964499635.1. Lineage (GTDB taxonomy): Bacteria > Gemmatimonadota > Gemmatimonadetes > Palauibacterales > Palauibacteraceae > Palauibacter. The sequence continues at coordinate 3,053 of CAZCLY010000002.1, forward strand.
CAGCGCATGCTCAAGCAGAGCGACAACCAGGTCGCCGAGACCCTCCTCCGCACGTTGGGCACCCTGAGCGGCGACGGCTCGGCCGACGCGGGGCTCGAGGTCGTGGAGTCGACGCTGGAAGGCTGGGGGATCGAGCCCGGCGGTTTCTCGCTCGCGGATGGATCCGGCATGTCACGCTACAACGAGATCGCGCCCTCCGCCCTCGTCCGCCTGCTGCGCCGCGTGAGCCAGCTGTCGGACGCCGGCGCCTTCATCGACGCGCTTCCGGTCTCCTCGGTCGACGGAACGCTGTCACGGCGCTTTCTGTCCACGGCCGCGAGCCGGACCGTGCGCGCCAAGACGGGATCCCTGTCGGGGGTCCGCGCGCTGGCCGGATTCGTCGAGGACGGGGACCACGAGACGCTGGTGTTCGCGCTCATGCTCGCCGGCTACGACGCGCCGGGCGATGTGGCCACCGCGCTCGAGGACCTCCTCGTCGAGCAGCTGGCGCTGTATCACGGGCCGGCGTACCCGGACGGTCGCTCGCACCCGCGGAGATGAGAAACGAGGCGGACTGGGTTCCGTACGACGCCGCCCTCGCGGCGGTTCTCGAGCGCGTCGAGCCCGGTGACGCCGAGGTCGTTTCGCTCGAGGACGCCCTCGGGCGCTCGCTGGCGGACGACCTCTTCTCCCCCATCGATCACCCGCCGTGGGACAACAGCGCCATGGACGGGTTCGCCGTGCGGGCGGAAGACGTCGAGGGAGCGTCGCGGGAGGCTCCGGCGACGCTCCCCGTGTCCGGGGATGTGCCGGCGGGGCGCTTTCCGGCCGGCCCCCTGGCACCGGGCACCGCGGTCCGCGTGATGACCGGAGCGCCGGTACCGGAGGGGGCCAGCGGCGTGATCCGTGTCGAGCATACCGACGGTGGCGACGGGACCCGCGTGCGGATCTTCGAGGCGAGCGATGCCGGTCGCCACATCCGTCCGCGCGGCGAGGACGTGCGGGTGGGGGATCGCCTGCTCGCCCGCGGCGCCGACATCGACCCGGCGGCCGTGGCGCTCCTCGCCCTGTCGGGCGCATCGCGTATCCGGGTCGGGCGGCGCCCGCGCATCGGCGTATTGGCGAACGGCGACGAGCTGGCCGATTTCGAGGACTACGAGGAGGTGCGGGCGGGACGCCGGATCATGAACTCCAACGGACCTGCGCTGGCCGCGCAGCTCGCGGCCGCCGGTGCCGACCCGGTGCCGCTCGGGATCGCGCGCGACGACCCCGGGAGCGTCCGTGACCGCCTCGAGGCGGGACGGGTATGCGACGGGATCGTGTCCGCCGCCGGCGTGAGCGTGGGCGAGCACGACTACATCCGGCCCGTTCTCGACGCGCTGGGCTTCGAGCGCGCCTTCTGGCGCGTGAGGATGCGCCCCGGCAGCGCCGCCCTGTTCGGGACGCTGGGCGGGAGGCCATTCTGGGGCGTCCCCGGCAACCCGGTGTCGGCGATGGTCTCCTTCGAGGTCCTGGTCCGTCCGGCGGTGCGACGCATGGCCGGGTTCGGTGCGCTCCACCGCCGCCGGATCCGCTGCCGGGTGGCCGAGGACGTGCGTGGCCCGGGCGACGTCGCCTCGTTCCTGCGCGTGAGGGTCGACGGCGAGGAGCACGATCTGCCGCGGGTGCGGCTCACCGGCCCGCAGGGGTCGGGGATCCTGACCTCGATGCGGGCGGATGGACTCCTCCTCCTCCCGGAGGGGGTGGAGGGGATCGCGAGCGGCGGCACCGCGGACGTCCTCCCGCTCCGCCCGTGGAGCCACGCGGAATGAGCGCCGGGCCCCCGCTCGCCTGGGTGGCGACGCGCAAGGGCCTGTTCCTGCTGGCGGGGAATCCGTCACTGGCGGGTACCGAGGTCCACGGGCCGTGGCTCGCCGGATACGAGGTGTACCACGTGGCGAGCGATCGCTCCGCGCGCGCCGTGGCAGTGGCCAACCACCCCGTGTGGGGTGCGCACGTGTTCCGGGTCGACCCGTCGGGACGCTCCGAAGCGGCCCTCCTCCCGAGTCCCGCCGCCGGAGGAGACGAGGAGATCGAGGCCCTGTGGCACATCGCACCGCCCCGGGCTCCCGAGGGCGCGTGGTACCTGGGCGCGGCCCCGGCCGCCCTGTTCCGGTCCGCGGACCCGGCGGGCGGCTGGTCTCGGGTAGATGGGCTCGACGCCCACCCGACGCGGGCATCGTGGCACGCGGCGAAGGGGGGCCTCGCCCTCCACTCGATCCAGGTCGACCCTCGCCAGCCCGACCGCCTGTACGTGGCCGTGTCCGCGGGCGGCTGCTACCGGAGCGACGACGGGGGCGGCTCCTGGACCCCCATCAACCGCGGGATCCGGGCCTCGTACCTGGCGGACCCGGATGCGCGGGCGGGTCACAATCCGCATGCGCTGCGGCTGCACCCGGCCCGGCCGGACCGGCTGTACCGGCAGGACCACAGCGGGGTGTACCGGAGCGACGATCGGGGTGACACGTGGTCCGAGATCACCGGCGAGCTGCCCAGCGACTTCGGATACGCGCTCGCGGTCCACCCCACCGACCCGGACCGGGCATGGGTCATCCCCGAGTGCGACAGCCACATGCGTTGCGTGTGCGATGCGCGACTGCGCGTGTTCGAGACGGTCGACGGGGGCCGCTCGTGGGAGCCACGCACCGGGGGACTCCCGCAGGCCAACGCCTACGTGTCCGTCCTGCGGGACGGGTTGTGCGCGGGAGCGGAGGGTCTCGTGCTGGGTACGTCCACCGGACAGGTGTACACGAGCCCCGACGGGGCGAGCTGGCGCCCGGCGGCGGCGCTGTTCCCGCCCGTCCTGGCCGTGGTGAGCGCGGGCTGACGATGGGCCCGGGGTGCGCGGCCCTGCGGCTCAGATTCGGACGACCGCGGCCGCGGTCGTGTAGCCTCCCCCGATCGCGGTCAGCACGAAGGTGGCCGGATCGGGAACCGGGCCGTGCCGGCCCCGCAGCACCTCGTCGAGGGTCACGCCCACGGTGGACGCCGACATGTTGCCGTAGCGCTGGATGTTGTGCACCACCCGCCCGCCGGACAGGTCGAGGTGCTTTTCGAGCCCCTTCGTGATCCGCAGATTCGCCTGGTGGGGGATCACGATGTCCACGTCGTCCCACCGGAGCCCGGCCGACCTCACGGCGCGATCGGCCGCATCGGCCATGGTGAGGATCGCGTTCCGCAGGATGCGGGCACCTCCCACCATGTGGAGGGTGGGGCGGGGCTCGTCCTCGGTCTCCCACCCCCGTCCCACCAGGTAGAGCGGCTCGCGGTCGAACTCCCCGTACATCGCCGGATGTCCGAGGAATCCGCGCTCGCCGTCCGCGGCCGTGAGCACGGCGGCACCTGCTCCGTCGCCGAACACGACGGCGGTGTTCAGGTCGTTGTAATCGACGATGGAGGTGAGCGTATCGCCGGAGATGACGAGGATGCTCTCCGCCATGCCGCTCGCGATCGCCGACCAGCCGCTCGCGAGCCCGTACACGAACCCGGCGCACGCGGCGTTGAAGGCGAACCCGGCCAGACGCGGTACCCCGAGCAGCGCTGCGACCGTGCACGCCGCGTTGGGGACGATGTCGGAGCAGGTGAGCGACGCCACGTAGAGAAAATCGATGTCCGCGGCCGTCATCCCGGCAGCCTCGAGGGCCCGTTTCCCCGCCTCCGCGCACATGTCCTCGGTCGTGAGCCCGGTATTGGCGGGATCGAGAACGCGCCGGGCCTCGATGCCGGTCACCTGCCGCACCCATCGGTCGAACACCTCCTCCGGCGCCAGGTCGGCGGCATTCTCGAGGTGCCGGAGGCTCGTGCGCGCTCGCTCGACGTCGAACGCCCCCCGAACGTCATCCCGTGCGAAGAGCTCCAGGTTGTCGATGCTCCGCTCGGGGAGGTAGCGCCCCGTCCCGCTGATCCTCGCCGTGACCGCTGGTGGCAACTGCCGCTCCATCCATGGGTTCCGGGCCGTGGAAGCCCGCTCGAGCATCGGGTCGAACGCGGCGCCAGTATACGGAAGGAGCACGCACGGAGACAGGCGCGCGCACCCGGAGACGCCGAGGTGGGCGACGCCCCGGGCTATGCGGGCGGGATGCGCCCCGGCGGCGGGAGACGGCGCGTCCCGGTGCCGGCCGGCGATACGGTCCGATACGGGGCGCCCGGAGGCGCCGGCGGAATCGTCGGTCGACCGGCCCTCAGGTTACGACGGATCGACGTGGCCGCCTCGACGGGCGAGTTCCCTTCGCGCACCAGGCGACGCACCGTCGCCGGCAGGGTCAGCACGTCCTGGCTGCGCATGCCCCGCGAGGAAGCGTCGAGCACCATCCCCTGGGCCTCGTCGCGCGCCACGCCCGCGTGCAACAGGTCCTCGATCGTCTGCAGGAGGATGGGGAAGTCGCGAGGGTCGCGCTCCGCCAGCTCCCGCACGACCCCGGGCTCGACCCCGTGCCGGATGGCGTCCGCCGCCTTCTCGAGCCCCGGGGGCGGCGTGTCGCGCCCCAGCAGTCGTACCGTCGCGCGGAGCTCGTCGGCCAGCGTCGAGACGGCACCGATCACCACGGCCGGCTCGTGCCCCTTGGCCGCGCCCTCGACCGCCTTCTCGACGAGGAGAACGCGCGGCACGCCGTCGGCCTGCGCATCGGAGAGGATCGTCTCCAGACGGTCGACATCGGCCGCCGGGAAGCGGGCGCGTACGCGCGCCAGGTCATCGGCCTGCTGCGCCCATCCCGTGGCGGCCACGCCGAACAGCGCGGCGGCGAACAGGGTAGCCAGACGGCGTCGCATCATGTACTCCGATTCAGGGGGCGAGCGATCCGGCGCCAGCCCCGCCGGTGATCGCCAGGACGGCGTTCCGGTTTCCGAATCCGTCCTCCGTGTAGCGCTCGGCCTGCGGATCGGTGATCCAATCGGTGCCGTCGATCACGAACATGTACTTGTGCACGCCGGGCGTGAGGCGGACGCGGCCGGACCACACGCCGTCGCCGTCCGGATCCGCGAGCGGCGTCGCGGGGAGCCAGTCGCTGAAGTCCCCGGCCACGGCCACCGACGAAGCGTCCGGCGCCTCGAGCACGAACTGCACGTAGACGGCCTCCTCGCTCACCAGCGCCGTCGCGGCGCCGGTCGGTTCGACCGGCGAGCGGTCACCAGAGGGGAGGAAGAGGAGCGCCGCGACGGCCGCAGCCGTCGCGAGACCGATCAACGGCCTCACGCGCACCAGGTGAGGGTTCACCCACCAGTCCAGCAGACGCGACGCGGAGGGCCGGCGATCGGCGTGGAGCGACGCCATGATGCGGGACTCGAGCCCGACGGGCGCTTCGTCGGCCCCCGCCTGCCTGACATCCGTGACGAGCGCGTCCCACGCCTCGGCCTCGCGCCGCTGTTCGGGCGCCAGGTCCGAGAGCTCGATCTCGCCATCCAGGTAACGGTTCAGCGGCTCGTTCATCGGTAGAACTCTAGCAGATCCTGCAATTGCTCGCGCGCGCGGTGCACACGCATCTTGAGCGCCGGCACGGAGACGTCCAGCTTCTCGGCCATCTCTTCATACGACCACCCCTCCACATGCTTCAAGACGAACGCTTCGCGCTGCTCGTCACTGAGGGCCTGGAGGGCGCGATAGATCTCCTCGCGGATCTCCGCCCGCTCCGCCCCCTCCTCGGGATGACCCCGCGTCGCCCGCAGGGGTTCCCCCGCCTCCAGCGGGACCTCGCGTCGCGAGCGCCCCTTGAGCTGGTCCTTGCAGAGGTTCACCACGATGCGGAACAGCCACCCGCCCACGCGCTCGGGCTCCCGGCAGCGCTCCAGGTTGCGGAAACCCTTGATGAACGCCTGCTGGACGACGTCGGCGGCGTCGTCGGATCGACCGGTCATGCGCTCTGCGTATCGATACAGCACGTCCTTGTACCGCCGCACGAGAATCGCATACGCATCTCCGTCTCCGCCCAGAACGTCGCGGACGACATCCGCATCCGAGGGCTCCTCGGACACACGGCCTTCCGGCCCGATACCGGGGATGTCCTCTTCCTTACGAATAAGACGACCTCGACAGGCACTGGGTCACCGGAGCGCACCGGCGATCCGGTCCATCCTCCACGAGTTTAGCGGGAACGCGCGGCGGGGACTACCTTCGCCCCATGAATCCGGTGCCTCGCGACACCCTGTACGACCTTCCCACTCCGTCCCTGCTCCTCGATCTCGACCGCCTCGAGGCGAACCTGGCGTTCATGCGCGACCGAGCCGCGGCGCTCGGCGTTCGCCTCAGGCCGCACGTCAAGACGCACAAGTGCGTCGAGATCGCCCGCATGCAGCGTTCCGCGGGCGCCACCGGCATCACGGTGTCCACGCTCGAGGAGGCGCGGGTGTTCGCCGACGAGGGGTTCCCAGACATCACGTGGGCCTTCCCGCTCAACCTGACGCGCGTGGACGAGGCGGCCGAGCTCGCGGACGTCGTGGGGGTGACCGTCGACTCCGACGAGGCGGTGGACGCGCTCGAATCCGCCGGACGGCCGTTCTCCGTATGGCTCGAGGTCGACTGCGGCTACGGCCGCACCGGGGTCGACCCGTCGTCGGACCGCGGGCTCGCGCTCGCGCGGCGCATCTCGGACTCGGCCTCGCTCCGCCTGGCGGGGTGTCTCACGCATTCCGGGCACGCCTACCACGCCGCCTCCCCGCAGCGGATCGTCGAGATCGCCGAGCAGGAGCGGCTCGTGATGGTCGAGCTCGCCGCGCGGCTGGACCGGGAAGGCGTGGACCCCGGGATCCTCAGCGTCGGCTCGACCCCGGCAATGTCGCTCGCGCGCTCGCTCGAAGGCGTGGACGAGGCGCGTCCCGGCAACTACGCGCTGTACGACTACACGCAGACCCGCCTGGGCACCTGCGGGGCGGAGCGTTGTGCGCTCACCGTGCTGTCGACGGTGGTTTCGTCCACCCCGAGCGCCGCCCGGAGCGTGTCCGACGCGGGCTCCCTCGTCCTCTCCAAGGACCTCGGACCCGATGCGCCACCCCACTACGGACGGCTGTTCCGCGATGTCGACGACCTCACCCTCGATGACGCGGCGCGGGTGACATCGGTCAGCCAGGAGCACGCGATCCTGTCGGATTGCCGGCCCGTGGGGACCCGGGTGCGGATCCTCCCGAACCACGCCTGTCTGACGGTGGCACAGTTCGACCACTTCACGGTGGTGCGCGGCAATCAGGTCATGGATCGGTGGAAAATCTGGCGAAACCGCGGTCCGCGGTTCGACGGGGCCATGCGGCTCGACGGGGCCTAACCGACGACCGCCGAACGGGCTCCGGGGGCAGGGGCCGGCGAGTGGCGCGAGACTTGCTCGTCGGAGCTCCGGAAGCGGTGATGTTTGTTCGAGTTGGCCGTTCCGAAGGGGGCGGCCGCCGAGCCGAGAGGACCGCGGGAGACCATGAGGTCGAGGCGATCCACGACGGGAGTGGTGATGATCGCGGTGGCAGCCGCGCTGTCCGCAGTCCTGAGCGGCGACCCCGCCGCCTGCGCGGTCGCGCTGCTGTCAGGGTTCGTCGCGCTCGCCGCTCGTCGGGACCTCCGGCGTCTCGCGTCTCGGCCTTCCGGTGCGCGGGTCGTGCCGGCGGGGGATGCGGACGCCGCGCTCACGACGACCGTGTTCCGCACCTTCCAGCCGGACGATGCGCCTCCCTCCGCGGGACTCCACGAAGCGGAGGGGCACGAGGCGGAGGACCCCGAGGACGCCGGATCCTCCGAGCCCCCGAGCAAGAGCGAAGAGGCGGAGGAGACGGACAGGTTCTTCGAGGAGTTCGCGGCGGGTCTGGAGGAGGGATCGGAGGAGATCTCCTTCCTGCCTCCGTACGTGTCGGGAGGCGATTCCGGAGGGATCGACGAGGACGACGACGGTGCCTGGGAGCCCCCGATCGTGGACTCGCCCCTCCTGCAGGAGCTCACCGATGTCCTCGACCCGCGCAGCAGGATGCCAATGCCACGGCGTTTTGCACTCGGGACGGTCGCCATCCTCCGCAACCTCCTCGATCCGGACCAGGTCACGCGAATCCTCGACGAGCAGCGGCGGTACCCGAGGCTGCGCTTCGGGGACATCGCGGTCGAGCTCGGTCTGTTGACGACGGCCGAGCGCGACGAGCTGGTGCGGGCGCAGCAGGAGGGCGTGTTCAGCGACGATGAGATCCGCGACGCCAAGCGCCGGCTCGAGTCGCACTACGCGCGCGCGGGCCGTCGCGGCGCGATCTGAGAGCGCGCGCCTGGCCGGCTGACGGCGCTTCCCGGCCGACCGGTCAGCCCGGGACGCCGACCTCCCTGATTCGACGCTTGGCCACCAGATAGGGCCACACGCCCGTCACGAGCGTGATCGCGAGCGTGGCTCCGAGCGCGATCCCGAGCTCGACCCCCGTCGGATCGCGCGTCTCGCGCCACGGCAGGCCGCTGCGCACGTATCCCCGCAGGGCCAGGAATTGGGAGACGAGGACCGCGGCCAGCGTCCCGAGCGCGCCCAGCATGAACAGCATCCCCCCGAGCGACGTGGGGATCTGCGCCGCGTTCCCCGTCTCGAACCTCGGCATCGCCACGCCCCAGGCGAGCGCCTGGGCCACGAGGGCCAGGGTGAGCGCGCAGATGCTGACCAGCGACAGCGCCATGATCCCCGGTCCGACTGCGAGGATCCTGTTGGTGAGGAGGGTGAGCAGCAGCGCGAGCACCAGGAGCGGCACGGCCCCCGACCAGTACTTGGACCACACGAACGTGTCGGGCTCCAGCGGGGACGAGCGCAGGAGCCATAGCGTACGGCCCTCGAGGCTGTACGCGGGGAACACGAACCTGGCTGCCACCGCCGCGAGGATGAAGCCCGCCAGCGCCAGGTTCAGGAACACGACCATCGACACGAGGAAGCGGCTCATGATCTCGTTCGACCGGATGGGCAGTACCTGGATGTTGTACACGTACACGAACAGGAGCACCCCGAGCACGAGCAGCTGCGACCATTGCGTGGCGTCACGGAAGAACAGGCGGGCGTCCTTGAGGATCATCTCGCGCCGCTCGAGACCGAGAGGGGCGAGCAGGCGGGCGAAGGCCGTCCACAACGCGCTCCCGCGCCGTCCGCTCTCGGCCCCCTGCTGGGCCCGGGTGAATCCCCGCGGGTAGAGCCGGAAGTGGAGCCACGCCCCGCCCGCCACGAGCGCCGCGGCCGTGGACCACAGGAGCCACAGCCAGAACGGATCGAAGCCCCCCTCCAGATGCCCGATCAGCGTCTGCGCCATCCACTCCGACGGGAGCCACGGCGAGGAGGGGGCACGCAGCACCTCGAGAAAGTCGACCAGGTTCCGGAACCCCTCGGGGTTCACGAGCCGCTCCGGCCGCAGGACGCGCAGCCCCACCACCAGCAGGGCGCCGGCGATGACCGATACGAACGCGAGGATGTCGCGCGTCCGCCGGGCCGGGAAGACCCGCACCAGGACGAGCGTGATCGCGCTCCCGAGGGCGGCCGGGATGAGCAGGTAGGGCACCAGGGTCAGCAGGACGAGCCCGTAGAACAGGGGGCCTCCCCCGTACACGGACTGGTACGCGGCGAGCACCGGGAGAAGCATGAGGAGCACCATCCACGACGAGCCCGCCAGCGTCTCCAGGAGACGCGCCCCATACAGACCGAACCAGTCCACGGGCGCTTCGTGCACCGTCGCCAGGTCGCGGGCGAGGAAGAACGAGGAGAGCGCGGCGATGAGGTTCGAGAGGAGCAGGATCCCGAAGAACAGGAGGAGCGCCAGCCCGAGGAGCTTCGAGGCGAGCAGGGGCCCCACCTCGGGTACCTCGCGGAGGCCCCCGAGGAGACGCGTCGCGACCAGGAAGAGGAGCACGAACGCTCCCGCCGCCGACAGGAGAAGGGTGGGGATGCGTCTGCCCAGGGTGCGACCCGAGACGCCACGGCCCAGCGCGGAGAGGAGCTTGGGCTGCAGAAGCACCCGGATTGTCCGCCCCGCGCTGATCGGGTCGGAAGCCGCGAACGAGCGCGCGTCGACGGCGTCGGCGTCCATGCTCAACCCGCCAGGACGCGCATGAGCTCGCGCTGCGACTCGCCCCCCGTGAGCCGCAGGAACACCTGCTCGAGACCGCTCTCCGCCGATTCCGCCTGGGCCCGGAGCTCGTCCATGGTGCCGAGGGCGATGATCCGTCCCTCCGCGATCACCGCCAGGCGATCGCACAGCGCCTCGGCGAACTCCAGCGTGTGCGTCGAGATGAGCGCCGTGCCGCCGCTGTCCGCGAACGCCCGCAGGAGGTCCTTGAGGAGACGCGCGGCGCGCGGGTCGAGACCCACCATGGGCTCGTCGATGACCAGCGCGCGGGGGCGGTGGACGAGTGCCGAGGAGATGATGAGCTTCTGCCGCATCCCGTGGCTGTATGCCTCCACGAGCTCATCCGCCCATCCCTCGAGGTCCCACAGCGCCAGGAGCTCGCGGATCCGATCCTCGATCTCCGGCCCCTGCTGCCCGTACAGACCGGCGACGAAGCGCAGGAGCTCGGTCCCGGTCAGCTTCTCGTACACGAACGGGCGGTCGGGAATGTACCCGAGGCGCGCCTTCGCCCGGTAGGGATCGCCGACCACGTCGAACCCGTCGACCAGCACGCGGCCGGCGTCTGGACGCAGGATGCCGGCGATCATGCGCAGCGTCGATGTCTTCCCCGCCCCGTTCGGCCCCAGCAGCCCGAACAGCTCGCCGCGCCGGGCCTCCAGGTCGATCCCGTCGACCGCGGTGAACGAACCGTAGCGCTTGGTCAGCCCCTCCAGTCGGATCATGGATTCCTCGCTCGCGGTCGTGGCGCGGCGCTCTCGGCGCCGTCGTCGGTCGCATCCGGGGACGAGCCGTCGTCGGGCTCAGGGGAACGCACTCCCGCCGCGCCCGGCGGGGTGAGACCGGGGATCCGGTCGGGCACGCGCTCGCCGAAGAACGCGAACTCGAAGGCGGTGCGCTCCAGCCTGAGGCCACCGGCGAGCGCGGCCTCGAGGAGCCGTCCATCCTCGTCGACCCAGGCGTGCAGCCGGAGCCCCGACACGTCCTGCTCGACCTCCCACGCGTGCACCGTGTCCCGACGGGCGGCCACCCAGCGTCCGTCGATCGCGGTCACGCTGTCGGGGAACGTCCGCTCGGCCTCGCCGAGCACGGTGATCTCGACGCCTCGCCGATCCCCGGCCAGCGGGTCGTACACATCGAGCCGAAAGCGCTCGCCGGTTTCCACCTCCCGGCGGGCGGCGAAACGGAGCGGCCACGCGGCGGCGACCACGATGGGCTCGTCGAGCGGAATACGATTCGTGAGGGTCTCGCCCACCCCCCGGTGCGTCACCTCGAGGAGCGAGTCGCCATGCACTTCGCCCTGCACGTGGCGAATCCCCGGCACGCCGGTGGCGGTCAGGGTGAACCTCCGGAGCGTGAACGTGGGGCCAAGCGTCGCCTCGCTCTCGAGTCGGAGAGGATCGAGACCGGGGACGATGGACTCGCGCAGGATGAGGCGGTCCCGGAGCAGGAAGCCGCTGGCCGCGGGCAGCGTATCGATCTCCGTCTGGGCCCACCCGACGTGTCGATCTCCCAGGAACACGGCGTAATACGCCGTTCCGGGGGGGATCGTGCGGGCCGCCTCGGCCAGGAGATCGGAGTAGGGTCGGAAATAGAGCCGCTTGACGTGGAAGCCCAGTGTCGCCGCCCACACGGTCAAGATCGCGACGGCCAGCCAGCCTCTCTTGGTCATCGCTCGCCCCGCTCACGAGGTTCGCCTCGAGCCCCGACCGGTCGGGTCCGGGCATCTTCGAGTCGGCGATTCAGCGCGGAACTCGTGCCAGCGCCTCGCGATAGTCCTCGGGGGTATCGATGTCGGCGGGGGCCGGCCGATCGATGTCCACCTCCCGCATCCCCCCCTCCACTCCCGACCGACCCCCGAGCCCGCAATCCCCCTCCGGTGGAGCAGCGAGCGGGAGACCGATGACCACGGGGTGGCCGATGCGGTCGAGATAGCGGGCCCGGCAGGCCCCGTAGGGCCGCCGGCGCCACTCCGCCAGCACGCGCCCGATGACCGCGGGCTCGACGCCGGGCTCATCCCCGAGGAGAACGAGGGCGGCGTCGGCGCGCTCCGAGGCCCACTCGAGCCCCCTGCGGAGGCTGGTGGACAGACCGGCGGCGAAGTCGGGGTTGTCGATGCGGCGCACGGGGAGGCCTTCGAGGGCCCCCCGCACCCGGTCCGGGTCGTGCCCGAGGACGACCCCCACTTCCTCGAACCCCGCCGCGAGAGCGGCGCGCACGACCCACCGGACCAGCGGCCGGCCACCGACCGGCAGGAGCAGCTTGGTCGGACCGCCCATGCGCGTGGAGCCGCCCGCGGCGAGCACCACCGCCGCGACGCTCCGGCCGGGCGACACCTCGCTCAGGGCGCCCGCCCCTCGGCGATGAGCTGCGCGAGGATCGAGACCGCGATCTGGGTGGGCGTGCGCGCCCCGATGTCGAGCCCCACCGGGCCGTGAATGCGGTCGATGTCGGCCGCCGGGATCCCGCGCTCGAGCAGGGCCTGTCGCCGGGCGGCCTGCGTGCGACGCCCGCCGAGGAGACCCACGTATCCGCACCCCGCCTCGAGCGCGCTCGCCAGCGCCGGCTCGTCGAGCTTGGCGTCGTGCGTGAGGACGACCACGCTGGTGAACGGGTCGGCGCCGAGGCCGGCGAGCGCCTCGTCGGGCCACGCGTCGACCACCGCGCTCGCCTCGGGGAACCGGTCGGGCACGGCGAAGGCGCGCCTCGGATCGACGATCGCCACCTCGAAGCCGTCCCGGGCGGCGAACGAGCACAGCGCTTCGGCGACGGGCGTGGCGCCGACGATGACCAGCCGCGGCGGCGGGGCGAACGACTCGGCGAACAGCTGGCCGGCCGGCTCGACGTCGTCCCACGCCACGCGGCGCGTGGTGGAGCGCCCCATGATGCGCGCGGCCAGCTCGCGTCCGCGGGCATCGACCGCGGGTCCGCCCAGGGTGCCGACGGCTCCCTGTTCGCCGACGAGCAGGTGACGCGAGCGCTGCGCACCCGAGAGGCCGGTGAGGAGCACGACCGGCGCGCCACGCTCGAGCGCCTGGGCGAGCGCCGCCCACACAGGATCGGCGGGGTCGTGGCGCTCGAGGAACACGTCGATCTCGCCCCCGCAGGAGAGCCCGACCGTGGCGGCCAGCTCATCGGAGATCCCGTACGAGACGATCCCCGGCTCGCCGCCGGCCAGGATCCGTCCGAGGCGCTCGTGCAGGTCGCCCTCGACGCAACCGCTCGACACCGAGCCGGCGATGTCGCCGGCACCGGATCGCGCGAAGCGCGACCCCGGGTCCCGGGGGGCCGAGCGTCGGACCTCCACCAGCGTGGCCACCGCGGCGGGCTGTCCGGCCGCGGCCCACTCGTCGAGCGCCCCCTGGACGTCCCTGAAGCTCATCTCACACCCGACTCCTGCCCCGTTCCGGGATCCGCCGACGCTCCCCCGACCGGCGCCGCTCCCGCGGACCGCTGCCCGCGGACCCACCGTACTTCTTCGACAGGCTTCTACCCGTCACGGCGAACACTGCGGATCTCCTCGGCGAGCCGCGGCAAGATCTCGAACAGGTCCCCCACGACGCCGTAGTCGGCCACCGAAAAGATCGGAGCATCGGCGTCGCGGTTGATGGCCACGATCACCTTGGCCGTGCGCATGCCGGCCAGGTGCTGGATCGCGCCCGAGATCCCCACCGCGAAGTAGAGGTTCGGCGACACCGTCTTTCCGGTCTGACCGACCTGCTCGCCGTGTGGCCGCCAGCCCGCGTCGACCACGGCGCGGCTCGCACCGAGGGTGGCCTCTTCGCCGAGGGCATCCACCAGGTCTTCGAGCAGGCGCCAGTTTTCGGGATCCTGCATGCCCCTCCCGCCCGACACGACGATCGTCGCCTCGGCCACGTCGAGCCGGTCGCGCTCGCTGTGCTCGACCGCGGTGACACGCGCGCGCGGCCGGCCCACGGTCTCGATGCGCACGACCTCGCCGGCCCCCTCCCGATCCTCGGGGGAGAACACGTTGGCGCGCACGGTCATGAGCGCGGGAGACTCCCGGAAGCGCAGGGTGGCGATCGCCTTCCCCGCGAACATGGGCCGCTGGACCGTGATCGCGCCATCCGACACCGACCACGCGGTGATCTCCGTCGCCAGCCCGCGCTCCAGCCGGCCCGCCACGCGGGGCGCCACGTCCTTCCCGCGCGCCGTGGCGGGGAACAGCACGGCCGCGTAGTCGCCTTTCGTCACGCGCGCGCTCACGGTGGCCGCCGCCACGTCGGGCGATTCGGGCCCCGGGTCCGCGCCCTCGGCGACGAAGATGCGGTCCGCACCGAGACCCGCGAGGCTCGATACGGCCTCCACGGTCCCCGGTCCGCCGACCGCGATCACGTGCGCCTCTCCCCCGAGCGCGTCGGCCATCGAGCGGGCGAGCCCCGTGACCTCACGGGCCGGCTTGCCGGCGGCTCCTTCGCGGAGCTCCGCAACCGCCAGGACGTCACCCATCACAACACCTTCGCTTCCTCGCGGAGCGCCGACACGAGCTCGGGCACGGCGTCCGGCCCCTCGCCCACGATGCGGCCCGCGGCGGAGGCCGCCGGCTCTTCGAGCGACACGAGCTCGAGCGCGGGCGCCGACGGGGTGATCGGCTTCTCCTCGAGGGGCTTCTTCTTGGCCGCCATGATGCCCTTGAGGCTGGGGTAGCGCGGCTCGTTCAAGCCCTTCTGCGCCGAGATCACGGCCGGCAGGTCGAACTCCATCACCTCGTGGCCGCCTTCCACCTCGCGGCGGGCCACGACGTGCCGCCCGTCGATCTCGAGACCGACCACCACGGTCGCGCACGGGATCTCGAGGAGCTCCGCCAGGATCTGGGGCACCTGCATGTTGTCGTCATCGATCGCCTGCTTGCCGAGCAGGACGAGGTCGTACTCACGGCCGCGGATCTCGTCCGCCAGGGCGCGGGCGACCGCGAGGGAGTCGGTCGTGGGCTCGCAGGTGAGGAGCACGGCCTCGTCGGCTCCCGTCGCGAGCGCGGTCCTGAGCGTCTCCGCGCTCTCGGGCGGGCCCACGGAGATCGCCGTCACGCGGCCGGCGCCCGCGGCCTCGACGCGCCGCAGCGCCTCCTCGAGCGCGAACTCGTCGTACGGGTTCATCACGTGCTTCACGCCGGAGGGGTCGATCTCCCGTCCCCCGGGGCCGATCCGGACACGGGTGGCCGAGTCGGGCACGCGCTTGATGCACACGATCGTGTTCACGTCGTCGTTCTCGGTTCTGGGGTGTCAGGAGCCGAGGCCACGCCCGGGCACCCGCGCCGCAGCGACGACGGGGGACGCCGGGGCACGACGCCGACGCCGGGCGCGACGCGATCCCTCGAGCCCACGGGTGTTCCGCTAACGGCTCTGGTAGGTCGCGATCTCTTCGTTCGTCAGGGAGCAAAGACGGAAGGCGATCAGGTCGATCAGCTCGTCGGTGACGGTCTTCTGGCGGCGAATCCGATCGCGGTCCGACTCGGACTCCGGCGCGGACACCCGCAGCTCGACCAGGCGGGCCGCCAGCCAGGTGAGGAAGTCGTGCGCCACGTCGCGGTGCTCGCGGTCGCGGTCGGGCTCGCCGTTCCGGGCTCGCGGCAGAAACGCGTCGATGAGGGCCAGGAGACCGGGAAACACCATCTCGGTCAGCTCTTCGTCGCCGACGAGCTCCTCGTCGGTGATCTCCTCCCAGCTCAACTCGTTCCAGTACAGCTCGCAGGCCTCCTCGAGCAGGTGCTTGCGCACCTCGGGGGCCGCGGGACGCAGGACGATGTCGCCGGGAGACAGCCTCCGGCCGACGGCCTTGCGGATACCCCGCATGCGCTCGGTGATCAGGGTGCGCGCGGCCAGCGCCAGCTCGGCCTCGGGCACCTTCAGGGCTTCCGGGATCGGTTGAGTGTCGTTGCTCACGGTGCCGAAGATGCCACGCGGTTGGTGGCCGAACAAGCCTGAGCGCCCGCTCGAATCCCCGGCCATGGCCGGGTCAGGGCACGCCGCCCGGCCGGTCGCGCTGGAGCGCCGCCTGAGCCATGCGCTGTCGGAGCCACAGGACACGGGCCCGCTGGACCGGGGTCAGGAACGCGGACAGGCGGCGCTGCTCGTCCACGAGGATCTCGGCGGCGTCGACCTCGAGGGACATGGCCTCGTCGAGCAGCGCGGCCACTCGCTCCTGGTCGCCCGCCGGCTCCGCCACCAGCCGGGCGAGCTCCTGGCGGATCGAGCGCACGCGGGCCGTGACCCGCGCCCGCTGGATCCGCGTCGTCTGGAGCTCCGTCCGCAGCCGGCGCGTGAGGTCGGGCGACAGCCCCAGGGCCTGCCCGACGCGGCGCGCGAACCGGTCGACCAGGACCTCGGCCTGACGGCTCTGCTCCGCCGGGGACACGTCGGACCGAGGCGAGACGGCGCGCTGCTCCGCTCCCCGCACCTGCGCCTCCAGACCCGCGGCGCCCCACACGGAGCACGCGGACACGAGGGCCCCCACCAGCAGTCGCTTCGCGCGCACGGTCCTCATGGATCCACCTCCCACGGGACGGCGAGCTCGCCGCCCTCCCCGTTCTCGAGTCCCTCCCACGCCCCGGGGGCCGGGTCGTCGAGCAGCCCGGCGCCGAGCAGCGCCCCCACCTCGCGACCCCGCACGTCCAGATCGGCGAGGTCCTCGACGAAGCCCTCGAGCGCGGGTCCAGGATTCCACTCCGACGCCGGCGCCCCACCCCCAACGGCTCTCCACACCGCCGCGCTGGTCAGGATGAGGGCGATCCCGGCCGCTGCCCGCCAGGTGATCGTCAGCCACGAAGCGCCCGAGCGGGCGCCGGACGCGACCGTGCGGCGCGACTCGAACGCGCGGTACGCCGCCAGGCGCTCGATGTCGGTGAGCCGGGACGGCGCCCCGTCCGCCAGCGCCCGCAAGATCTCGAGCTCGGCCCGACACGTCTCGCAGCGCGCCAGGTGGCGCTCGATCTCGGCCGCGTCGGGCGCAGCTCCGCGCGCGTACTCCGGCAGCGCATCCACCGGGTGATCCGATCGCAGGCTCTTCCGGTTCATGATCTCATTGGCTCCCGGGTCCGTTCCCCTACCCGTCGACGACGACATCGGATCCGGGGGCGGACGCGTGCCCGTCCATCTCCCCGGCCAACAGCCGCTCCATGTGGCTCCTCACCTTGCCCATCCCGTGATGGTAGCTGACCCGCGCCGATCCCTCGCTCGTACCCAGCAGGTCCGCGATCTCCCGGTACGACAGCCCCTCCGTCGTGCGCAGCAGGACCGCGTCGCGCTGCCGATCCGGCAGCGTCTCGATGAACGCCAGGGCCCGTCGCGCCAGGTCGCGATCGGCGACTGCCTCGTCCGCGCCGCGCGCGCGCGCCGCCGGCTCCGGCACGCTCTCGAGGTCGACACGGGCCGTCCGGGCGCGGCGTCTGACCCAGGATCGCGCCTCGTTGAGCGCGATGGCCGCGATCCAGCTCCGGAAGCTCGCATCCCCCCGAAACCCCCCGATGGAGGCCGATGCCTTAACATACGCCTCCTGCACGATGTCCAGGGCCACGTCGCGGTCGTTCACCACGCGATGGGCGAGGCGAAACACCAGATCGGCGTGCCGGTCGTACAGCTCCCGCCATGCCCGCTGGTCGCCGCGTCGTGCCTGTTCGACGGTCGAGGCGTCGTCTAGCATCGGTGTCGGTTCGGGACATGTGAGTTCTGCGCGCCCGCGGAGACGACGCCGGGACTGGTTCCGACGCTGGCCCGACGGTAAGACGTCGCGGGACGCGGCAACGTTAATCGCCCCCGGAGCCGTGCAACGCGCGGGCCAGAGGGCGTGTTACCCAGTGCGAGAAGACGAACTCCGAATGGCGTCGAAACCGCCCGCCACCGCCGGGCACGGTCCCCCGTCCGGCGAGGCGTCCGAGCCGGACGTCGACCGTGGCGCGGACGAGCCCGAGCTGGTGGAGGCGGTCCAGAACGGGGATGCGGGGGCGTATTCACGGCTGGTGGCACGGTACATGGATCCGGCGTACGCCGTCGCGCTGGGCATCCTCCGCAACGAGCACGATGCGGAGGATGCGGTCCAGGCCGCGTTCATTCGGGCGCTGGACCGCATCGGTCAGCTCCGACCCGGCAGCCGGTTCGGACCCTGGTTCTACCGGGTGCTGAGGAGCACGTGTTTGAACTTGCGCAGGCGCGAGATGCTGCGCTCGCACCCGGAGGTCCCGGACACGGCGCGGGCGGGGGATGATCCGCATCGCGAGCTGGAGAGACGACAGCAGCGTGAACGGATTCTCGACGCGCTCTCGCAGCTGCCCGAGCGACAGCGCACGGCGGTCATGATGTACGACCTGGAAGGATACGACCACGCGGAGATCGCGGAGGTCCTGGACATAGCAGTCGGAACTTCGAGGGCGAACCTGCATCACGGCAGGCAGGCCCTCCGGAAGATTCTGGGCGACCCACGCGGAGACGCGGAATGATGCGAGACCGAGATCAGGGGAGCGGACAGTGGCCGGCATGGCTCGAGCCGCTGCGACCCGACGACATCACGCGGCGCCGGCTGCACCGCGCCGTGATGGACACCGCGGAGAGCATGCTCCGCACCCGTACGTGGCTCGAGGTGGCCTCGCGCTGGTCGTCGGTGCTGGCGCCGCTGGCCGCGGGTCTCGCGGTGGCGTTCGGCACGCTCGCCTACCGGGCGGCGCGCCCAGAGCCCGGGCCCGATGTGGCCGCGCGCACCCCCACGGTGGCGACCGCCCCGGTCGAGCTGGGGCCGTTTCTCGCACCCGACGCGGAGGGGCCGCCGGCCCTGCTGATCGATGTCGCCGAGCCGAGTCGAGAGTCCGTGCTCACGGCGGCGCTCGTTTCCCGTTGACGCGCTGAAACGCGCGGAAAGCCGGGTTCGTATGGACGGTTCCAGGTGGAGGGCGGGCGTGCTGCTCGTGCTGGTGTTCATCGCCGGCGCGGCCGTGGGGATCGCCGGCGATCGCCTCGATCTGATTCCGAAGCCCGTGGAGGCGACGGAGACCGCCGGCCCGGACACCGGTCACGGCGGCCCGCCGCCGAATCCGGCGGGCGCCGGGGATCAGACGACGATCGAGCGGTTCGCGGACGACCTGGGTCTGACGTCGGGGCAACGCTCCGAGATCGAGGCGCTTCTGGATCGGTACCGGGCGTCCTCGCGCGAGCTGTGGCAGGCGGTGCGGCCGCAATATCGGGCCCTCATGGACTCGGTGCGCTCGGAGATCGAGGAGGTGCTGACGCCGGATCAGGTCGAGCAGTACCGCGCCCTGCTGCGCGAGCGGTACGGCGACGGCGCGAATCGGCGGGAAGACGGGCGATAACCCTCCGACGCGGTGTCGGGACGTACGCGAACATGGATCGTTCAGAGTCGAGCGAGGGGACATGACGCATCTTCACGATACGGGGGCGGGGCCGGCGTGCCCGGCATCCAGCGGTGTCAGGCGGTCGGCATTGGCGGTCGCGGTCGTGGCTCTCCTGGCCGGGGTGGCGGTGGCCCCGGCCCGGGCGCAGGAGGCCCAGGAGGCGCCGGGCTTCCGGCCCATCACGCTGGAGGAGGCGGTCTCCACCGCGATGCGGCGAAATCCCGGTCTCTCGCAGGCCCGGACGAACATCGAGTCGGCGCAGTACACGCGGCTGAGCGCGTACGGCAGCTTCCTGCCCAATCTCGGTCTTTCCTACGGGTACTCGAACGCGTCCTCGGGACGTCTCGACCCCACCGGGCAGGGGATCGTGACGACCAGCTACAGCACCCAGCTCACCGCGAGCTACACCCTGTTCGACGGTTGGCAGCGTTTCACCGACCTGAAGGGGGCGAAGCTCGGCGTGGTGGAGCAGAACGCGCGCTACCGGCAGACCGAGTTCCAGACCATCCAGCAGGTGAAGCAGGCGTACTTCAACGCCGTGGCCGCGCGCGAGCTCGTCGGGGTCGAGGAGCGCCGCGTCCAGCGACAGGAAGACCAGCTCGACTTCGTCCAGCAGCAGCTCGAGCTCGGACGCGCCACACGATCCGATCTTCTGCGCTCGCAGGTGGACCTCAACAACGCCCGGCTCGCGCTCCTCAACGCCGAGAACGATGCGCGCACCACGACGTTCCGTCTCACCGAGGTGGTCGGGTCGGACCAGCGTGTCGGCCCGGTACCGGAGGCGACGCTCGAGTCGGAGCCGCTCCCCATGTCCCGCGACCAGCTGTTCGCGATCGCCGACCAGTCCGCGCCGGCGGTCCGCACCGCGGAGGCCGCCAGCAAGGCGGCGGAGTCGGCCGTGGCGAGCGCGCGCTCCGCGTACCTGCCCTCGCTCAGCTTCAGCGGGGGGTGGGCGTGGTCGAACTCCGAGTTTCCACCCACCAACCGCTCGTGGTCGCTCCGTCTCAGCGGCAGCATGCCACTGTTCAACGGGTTCCAGCGCGAAACCCAGGTCTACCAGGCGCGTACCCGCGCCGACCTTGCCCAGCAGCAAGAGCGGGCCGCGCGCCTCAACCTCAACTCCGAGCTCGACGCGGCCTATTCGAGCGCCCAGGCCGCCCAGGCCGGGATCGACCTCGCGGTGCAGAACGTGGATCTCAGCCAGGAGAGCCTGCGCGTCGTGCAGGAGCGCTACCGGCTGGGCCTGGCGACGATCCTCGAGCTCCAGGACGCGCAGATCACCCTCACGCAGGCCGAGGCCGACCTCGTGTCGCGCCGCTTCGACTACCAGCTCGCGCTGGCGCAGATCGAGGCCCTGCTCGGACGCTCGCTCGAGGGATCCTGAGGGCCTGGACCGACCGGGCGACCGTCCCCGCGACCCACGCCCATCCGGGCCGCGCCCTACCGCCATCCCGGGCCGCGTTTCGCTCCGACCCCGGACCCGCGTAGCTTTTTCGGGTTCAACGCGTACGGCGTGTCGGGTGTCCATCTGTGCGGAACCGGCGACGGGCCGGCTCCGACCCGTGCGTCCCGTTCCCGCGGGGCACGGGACGCGCGCGCGGAGATGAAACCCGATACACGGCAGGCATAGAGCTACATGACGATCGAACAGACCCGGATGTCGCCCGACGAATCCCGCGGACGCGCGCCGCGGCGACCCGCCGGGGCCGTCGCGACGGCCCTGGCGACGCTGTGCCCGGCCCTCCTCGCCCTCGGCTGCACGCGGGGCGAGGCGATCGAGGCGGGCTCCGCGCTCCAGACCGCCACGGCCACACGGCAGACGATCGTGTCGAGCGTGGAGGCGACGGGGACGATCGAGCCCATCCGCATCATCGAGGTCAAGTCCCAGGCGGGCGGCGAGATCCTCAACCTGCCCGTGGAGCTGGGCGACCACGTGCAGCGGGGCGCCCTCCTGGCAGAGATCGACCCGCGCGACGTGCGTAACGCGCACGACCAGGCGGTCGCCGATCTCGACGTGGCGCAGGCGCGCTTCGACGTGGCCGAGCGGCAGCTGGCCCGCATGCAGCAGCTCCACGATTCCGATATCGTGACCCAGGAAGAGCTCGAGGCCGCGATCCTCGAGCACGCGACCGCGAAGGCGGCGCTCGTGCGGGGCCAGACGAACCTCGAGCTGGCCGCCGACCGGCTGGACGACGTCGAGCTGCGCGCCCCGATCACCGGCACGGTCGTGGAACGCCAGATCGAGGAGGGCCAGGTCATCACCGGCACACGCGATCTGACCGGCGGCACCGTCCTCATGCGGATGGCCGACCTCCAGCAGGTCCAGGTGCGGACGCTCGTGGACGAGACCGACATCGGCCGCCTCGAGCCGGGGCTCCCCGCCGAGATCACCGTCGAGGCGTACCGAGAGCGCGCCTTCCGGGGGATCGTGCTCAAGATCGAGCCCCAGGCCGTGGTGCAGCAGAACGTGACGATGTTCGCGGTCCTCACGCGGATCGAGAACGAGGACGATCTCCTCAGACCCGGGATGAACGCGGACGTCGAGATCGTCATCGGACGCCAGGCGGACGTGCTGGTCCTGCCCAACAGCGGGATCAAGACCGAGCAGGAGGCCACCCAGCTCGTCCAGGCGCTCGGGTTGAACGTCGACGTCGAGGCGCTCGCCGGCGAGGCGCGGAATCTCATGTCGGGCGAGGGCCAGGGGCAGGGGGTGCCCACCGAGAACCGGCCGGCCGAGAACGAGGAAGTGATCAACGGGGTCCCGGTGTCGAGGTTGCGCGCGATGTCGCAGGAGGACCGGCGCAAGTGGTTCGAGGGACTGTCGGCGGCCGATCGAGCCCGGGTGTTCCAGCTCATGCAACAGCAGCGCGAGGCGCAGGGGTCGGCGGGCGCCGCGGGTCGACCCCGTCCGGCGTTCGTGTTCCAGTACGATGCGCGCGGAGCGCTCACGCTCAAGCCGATCGTGATCGGGCTGGGCAACTTCGACTACACACAGATCCTGGCCGGGCTCGACGAGGGCGACGAGGTCGTATCGGTGCCGCTGTCGTTGATCCAGCAGCAGGACCTGCTGAACCGCATCCGGAGCCGCAGCCAGCTTCCCGGCATCGGAGGCGGACGCTGACCGCCGGCCGGAGGACGACGGGCGCGCACCCCAGGAGCCACACGTGATCTTCTTCGAGATCCTGCGGGTCGCGATGGATGCGATCCGGGCCAACAAGCTCCGCTCGCTGCTCACCATGCTGGGCATCGTGATCGGCGTCGGTGCGGTCATCACGATGGTCGCGCTCGGCGAGGGCGCGCAGCGCGCCGTCGAAGCCCAGATCGCGCAGCTCGGCACCAACGTGCTCACGATCCGGCCCGGTCAGGGCATGTTCGGCGGCGTCCGGGGCGGGTCCGACGCGCGTCTCACCGTGGACGACGCGGCGGCCATGCGCAATGCGTCCGCGGTGGTGTCGATCGCCCCCGAGATGCGGGGACAGCTGCAGGTCGAGTTCGACCGCTCGAACGCCAACGTCCGCATCATGGGCACGACGCCCAACTACGCGGACGTGAACAACTACTCCCTCGCGCTCGGCCGCTTCTTCGATACTTCCGAGAACGAGGGCCGCAAGCGCGTGGCGGTGCTCGGCGGCGCCGTGCCGGGGCTCCTTGGCACCGACCCGATGACCATCGTGGGCCGCACGATCTCGATCCGCAGCATCACGTTCGAGGTCGTCGGCGTGCTGGCCGAGAAGGGCAGCCAGGGGTGGTTCAACGAGGACGAGCAGATCTACGTGCCCCTCCAGACGGCGCAGTTTCGGCTTCTCGGCACCGAGCGACTGGGCGGGATCAAGGTGGTGGTCCAGGACCGGGCCGCGATCCCGGTGGCCATGGTGCAGATCGAGGAGATCCTGCGCCGGGCGCACCGCATCGGGCTCGGGCGGGAGAACGATTTCTGGATCTCCGACAGCCAGCAGTTCCTGCAGACGCAGCAGGAGACGACCCAGACGTTCACGCTGCTGCTCGCCGGGATCGCCGCGGTCAGCCTCCTGGTGGGCGGGATCGGGATCATGAACATCATGCTCGTGTCGGTCACCGAGCGGACCAAGGAGATCGGGGTCCGAAAGGCGCTGGGCGCCACGAAGAACGCCGTCCTGCTCCAGTTCCTGCTCGAGGCCACGACCCTGTGTCTGGTGGGCGGGCTCCTCGGCATCGCATCCGCGTACGGGGCGGCCGAGCTGTTGTCCGACTTCGCCGACTGGAACATGGCGATCGCGCCCGAGGCCGTGGGTCTGGCGGTGCTGTTCGCCGGCATCGTGGGCGTATTCTTCGGCATGTGGCCCGCACGACGGGCCGCCCGGCTCGACCCGATCGTCGCGCTCCGCTACGAGTAGGCGGGCGTCCCGGCCGACCGGGCACGCGCGCCTCCGGGACCGTATCGTCCGCGGGCGAGTGATCCCCATGGAGGATGGAGCATGACGTCGCTGTCACGACTTCCCGACGAGTCCAGGGTGTGGGTGTTCGGCTCGAGCCGCGAGCTCTCCGGGCCCGAGGTCTCCCGCGTGGAGACGACCCTCGGAGCGTTCCTCGACGGGTGGGCGGCGCACGGAGCGCCCCTGCGGCCCGGGCTGGCCATCCTCGAGCGCTGGTTCGTCGTGATCGCGCTGGACGAGAGCGCCGCCGGAGCATCGGGGTGCTCGATCGACGCGCTGTCACGGGAGGTCGAGGCGCTCGAGCGTGCGCTCGACGTGTCGCTCCTCGACGGGACGCCGATCTGGTACCGGGCCGGCGAGGAGATCCTGTGCTGCGACCGGGCGGAGTTCCGGAGCCGCGCCGCCGCCGGCCGCGTGGGCCCGGAGACGCCCGTGTTCGACCCGACCGTGGCCTCGCTGGGAGAGCTCCGGGCGGGACGGTTCGAACGCCCCGCCCGACGGTCGTGGCACGCGCGGCTCCTTCCGTCCACCGGAGTGGCGGGCGGGGCCTGACCCCGGACGGACCCCGCGGCCCATGACCCCGGACCCGATCGTCCCAGGCCATGCACGGGAGCGCGGGCTGGCGTTGATGCTAGCGGGCGGAGGGGCCCGCGCCGCCTACCAGACCGGCGTCCTGTGCCACGTCGGGAAGCGCATCCCCGACCTCCGCATCCCCCTGCTCACCGGGGTCTCCGCGGGCGCGATCAACCTCGGGTTCCTCGCCTCCTACAGCGGGTCGTTCGAAGCGGCCACCCGCGCCCTGAAACGCCGCTGGCTTTCGCTGACGACCGAGGAGGTGTTCAGGTCCAACCCCACGTCGCTGTTCCGCAACGTGGCGCGCGTGGGGACGGCTCTCATCGGCGGCGGCTCGAAGCTGGCCCCGGAGATCCGCAGCCTGATGGACACCGCCCCGCTCCGGGCCTTCCTCGAGCGCAGCATGGCGCCGGGTGCGATCGGCGCACGCATCCGGAACGACGAGATCGCGGCCGTGGCCCTGTCGTGCGTGTCGTACCAGACAGGTCGCACGGTCACCTTCGTGGAGGGCGACGTGCCCATCCGTACGGAGCCGGCGAGCGCGCACCACCGCACCGTGCGAGCGCGTCTGACGGTGGACCACATCATGGCTTCGGCCGCGATCCCGCTCCTGTTCCCGGCCGTCAAGATCGGTCAGCAGTTCTACGGCGATGGGAGCTTCCGGTCCGCGGCGCCGCTGGGTCCGGCGATCGAGCTCGGGGCCGGGCGCATCTTCGCCATCTCGGCACGCTACCGGCGCTCGGTCCCCGAGGCGCGCCAGCCCGAGGTCATCGGGTATCCCCCTCCCGCCCGCGTGCTCGGGCTCCTGCTCAACTCGGTGTTCCTCGACACGCTCGACTGGGATGCCGCCATGCTGAGGCGCATCAATCACCTCGTCGACCTGCTTCCCGCCGAGACGCGAGAGGGGGAGGGGCTGCGGCACGTGGATCTCCTCATCCAGCGCCCCTCGAAGGACATCGGGCTCATCGCCTCCGGCTTCGAGGACCGGCTGCCACGCGGCATGCGGTTCCTGGTGCGAGGGCTCGGCTCGCCCGCCACCCGAAGCGCCGATCTGCTGAGCTATCTGCTGTTCGACAGCGCCTATATCACGCAGCTCATCGAGCTCGGTGAGGCCGACGCCGAAGCCAACTGGACGCGCCTCGCACCGTTCTTCACCGGCGCGTCGCGCGAGGATGACCGGGTGGCCTGACGCACGGGCGTTCGACGCGGCCTCCTGCGGGGGCGGGGGACCTCCGGCCGCCCCCGCGGAAGGCGTCTCCCGAGGCCACACGCCCACCACACGCTCAGACGTCCGCCTGGCTCCACAGATCGAGGGGCGCGCGGTGTTCCCCGCCGGGCTCTCCTTCGACGGCTTCCTCCGCGACGGACTCCGCTCCCGGGGACTCGTCCGGAGCCCCGCGGCCCGCGGTGGCCGGTTCGCGCGCCGGCATCGATCCACCCTGACCCGGCCCTTCCCCCGTCTCCCGGGCTCCGGCGGGGGGCGCCGCCCCGGTCCGGGGTCCCCGCAGCTCGAGGTCGGCCCGCACCCCGAGGTGCTCGAGGACGAGGCGGTCCTGCGTCGCGATGATCACCTGCCGGTCGGTGGCGATGCGCTCCAGGACGCGCCACAGGTCCGCAGCGCTGCGCTCGTCGAGGTGCACGAACGGGTCGTCGATCAACAGGGGGACGCGCACCCCCAGACCGGCGAGGAAGTCGGCCGCCCCGATACGGATCGCCAGCAGGGCGGCGTGGAGCTGGCCATAGCTGAGCGGCGGCGAGTCGAGCGGCAGTGCCTTCTCGCCCACCCGCACGGTGGCGCGCTCGAGGCCGTCGTCGGCCTCCAGAGGGCCGAGCTCGCCCCCCGACAGGTCGACCAGATGGCCGGAGATGGCGGCCACCAGGCGCTCCTCGTCGGTGCGTCGAAACGCCTCGTACGCCCCCCGGATGAGGGCGTTCGCGCGGCGGTACGCCTCGGCCCGCTCGGCGAGCCCGAGGACGCGTTCGCGCTTCGTCTCCAGCTCGCGCTCGATCGCGATGGCGCTCTCGTCCTGCCGGGTCTCGAGCGCCAGATCGCGCTCCACGTCGGCCAGCTCGCGGCGCAGCCCGTCGGAGTCGGCGAGTCGCGAGCGACGGGCCCGACGCACGGCGTCGAGCGTGGCGTCGACATCCGGCGGGAGCTGGAAGCGCGACCGCGCCAGCTCGCCGAGCCGGAACTTCAGCGGGCCCATCACGTCGTCCCGTTCCCGATCCACGCGGTCGCGCAGCGCGCGCAGGAGATCGCGCGCCCGATCACGCACGCCGCCGGCCCGGGAGACGGCGCGATCCGTGGATGTCGGCTCTTCGCCGTCGTGCGCGGCCTCGAGCTCGCTGAGCGTCCGCGCCGCCTGATCCATCGACCGCCTCAGCCTGGCCTCCGCGTCGTCCAGGAGCTCCCGGTCGCGACGCTGGCGCTCGAACTCGCGTCGGTGGCCGGCGAGCGTCCCGGGGCCCAGCGAGTCCGGATCGGGCACACCCTCGGCGAGGGTCCGGATGCGCTCTTCCGTCTCGCGGCGCTCGAGCGACAGCTCCTCGACCCGGCGGTCGTGCTCGACCACCCGGGCCCGTGCCGCACGCTCGGCGACTCCCACCACTCCGGCCGCGAGCGCCCCGCCGAAGACGAGCGGGAGCCCCACGAGCGCCCACCCCGCGAGGAGCGCGACCGCGCCCGCGAGGCAGGCGATCACGCATCCAATCAGCATCGGGCGGCCGAGCGCGCTTCCCCGCCGAGACGCTACGTCGGCCGCCAGCCGCGCCAGCTCCTCGTCGATGCGGGACACCCGCGGCCACAGGGCCATATCGAGCATGTCGGCCCGCGCCCCGAAGTCCGACGGATAGCGCGCCACGTCGCCGCCCTCCGTCTGGCTCGACAGGAGCTCGAGACGGGCGAGGGCCTCGTCCACATCCCGGGCCGCCGTATCGAGCGCCCGGATGCGCCCGCGGCTGGCCTCGGCCTCCATGTCGAGCCGGGTCCCCTCGGAGAGCGTCTCGAAGGCCGTCTCGAGGCGCTCGATCTCGCCCGCGAGGGTGTCCAGACGTCCCCGGATCTCGTCGCGGGCGCGCACGAGTGGACGCCGTCGTCGCTCGGCCGCGCGCGCCTCCCGGAGCCGCGCCTCCAGATCCGCGACCTCCTCGCGGGTGCGCTCGAGCGCTCCGGGCTTCCGTCGTCGGGAGGCATCGTCGGCGATCGGCTCGACCGTCAGCCGACGGTATTCCTCCGTCAGGCGGGTGCGGGCCGTCTCGACATCGGCGTGCCCGCCGGCGGCCACCCGGAGCAGGTCGAGGCTCAGGCCCGTCCCGATCAGACCGCCCTGGAAGACGCACGCCGTGCGCTGGTACGCCTCCAGCTCGGTCAGTCCGATCGTCCGTCCGAGCAGCTCCCGATAGCGCCGCATCGACTCCCCGGCGCGCGCCGGGTTGGCCTCCTCCTCGAACAGCGGGCCCTCGAGGCCGTCCCGCGTCACCCGCACGAGATCGGAATCGAAATCGCGCTCGAACGTCACGCCCCCCTCCGGCGTGAGGATCCGGACCCGTGCTCCGTACCCGCCCCCGCGCCACGGCCGTCGGAGGTCGTGGACGCCCCGCTCCGACGGGCTCACGCGCCGGAACCCGAACAGGGTCCGCATGAGCGCCTCCACCAGGGTGGACTTGCCGGCCCCGTTCGGACCGAGGATCACGAACGGCGCGGACTCCGGCGACCGATGACCCGGCGACGGGCGGTCCCGACCCAGGTCGAACGCGGTGGCGTGCCGCCCGTAGCGAAGCTCGATGCGCTCGAAGCGCGCGCCGCGGCTCATGCCACCTCCATCACGCGCAGCGCGATCCGCAGGCCCTGCTCGAGCGCGCGTCGCTCGTCGGCCGGCGCGTCCTGGATGGCATCGAGGGCCAGGCGCGCCACATGGCCCGCGATCGTGTTCTGGCTCGCGATCTCGGCCAGCCGGGCACGATCGAAGAAGCGGCTCTCGTCGCGCAGGAACGCCGCGCCCGCGCGCTCCTCGAGGATCGCCTGCACGGCGTCCGGATCGAGGGGATACCCGGGCTCCCCCTCGAGCATCACCACCGGGTAGGCGTCGGGCGCCATCAGCCTGAACACCTCGTCGGCCACCTCGTGGTCGGTGGTGCACGCGCTCACGTCCACCCGGACGGCCTCGCCCACCTCACGGACGCCGCTCCTCACGCGGCGAATGCGGGGAGGAGCGCCGGGCTCGAGATCGACCAGGAGGGCCCCGTGCAGCCCGGCCTCGGTGAAGTCGACCGCGGCGAACGAGCCCGGATAGGCGGCGGGCAGACCGTCGAACTCCGCCGGACCGCGGAACCGGTGCAGGTCGCCGAGCGCCACGTAGTCCACTCCGAGCTCCGCCAGGCGCTCGAGCGGCAGCGAGAGCGAGCTCCCCCCCTCCCAGTGCGGCGCCCCGGGGATCGAGCCGTGCAGGAGGACCACGTGCACGCCATCCTCCGCGGCGTGCCGGAAGGCCGACAGCGGGTCGGGCTCCTCGGCCGCGTCGTAGGCGACTCCGTACACGAACAACTCTGTGTCCCCCACGGCGGCCCGCGAGGGGCGCCCGAAGCGCGGGGCCTCGAATATCGTGGCTCCCTCCAGCGCCTCGGGGTACAGGGCCGGGGCGAGCGCGCGGGCGTCGTGGTTCCCGGGGACGGCGAACACCGGGATCGGGCGCTCGCGGAGCCGGCGGACCGTCTCGCGCACCGCGATGATGGTCGACTCCGAGGGTCGCGGCCGGTCGAACAGGTCACCGGCGATGAGGACCGCGTCCACCCCATGCTCCTCGACGGCATCCGGGAGGGCGCGAAACGCGTCCAGAGTCTCCTCGCGACGCACGTCGGCCTCCCGCCCGAACCCACCCAGGGGCGCATCGAGGTGGACATCGGCGAGGTGAAGGAGCCGAACCATTCGGTGGAACCTAGCCCGTCTTGAAGGCCTTCGAGCTCGTGGAGTGCCCGGGGTCGACCTTCGCGTTGGGGTCGATGTGGTGCACGGCGTTGTTCACCGCGATCGCCGCCTCGCCGAACCCGGTCGAGATCAGCTCGAGCTTGCCCTCGTATGTCACGATGTCACCTGCTCCGTACACGCCGGGCAGGTTGGTGCGCAT
This sequence comes from uncultured Gemmatimonadota bacterium, assembly GCA_964499635.1. Lineage (GTDB taxonomy): Bacteria > Gemmatimonadota > Gemmatimonadetes > Palauibacterales > Palauibacteraceae > Palauibacter. The sequence goes on from CAZCLY010000002.1 coordinate 32,578, forward strand.
GCGGGAGTCGACCCGGATGGCGTTGCCCTCGAGCTCCAGATCCCAGTCGGCGATCGGGCCGATGTTGGGCACGAAGCCGATCAGGGCCACGATCTCGTCGACCTCGAGGTACTCCGTCTCCTTCGTCTTGGCGTGCACGAGCGTGACCCCCTCGAGGCGCTCGCCGCCGTGGATCTCCGACACCTCGTAGAACGGGCGCAGGCGGACCTCGCCGCGCTCGTCGGCCCCCATCACCTGATCCACCGTGCGCTCGTGCGCGCGAAAACGGTTGGAGCGGTGGATGTGGGTGAGGTCCGAGGCGATCTCGCGCAGCGCCCAGCTCCAATCGAACGCCGAGTCGCCACCGCCCACGATCAGCACGCGCCGATCCCGGTACGCCTCGGGGTCCCGGACGTGTGTCGCGAGCCCGCGCTTCCAGAACCTGTCCCACCCGTCGACGTCGAGCGTGCGGCTCTTGAACGCGCCCTTGCCGGCGGCGATGACGACCGCGCGCGTGGGGCGCTCGCCCTCGTCGGTCCGCAGATGGAAGAGGTCATCCGTGGGGTTGAGCTCGAGGACCCGCTCCTCGAGACACACGTCGGCGTGGAACTGCATCGCCTGCGTGACGAGATCCCGTGCGAGGTCCTTGGCGAGGATGCGCGGGAAGCCCGCCACATCGAAGATATCCTTCTCGGGATAGAGCGCGGTCAGCTGGCCGCCGAGCTCCGGCAGGACATCGATGATGCGGGCGGAGACCCCGCGCATGCCGGCGTAGAACAATCCGTAGAGCCCGGTGGGCCCCCCGCCGATGATCGTGATGTCCACGATGTCCGAGCTCACGCCGCCCTCACGTCGTCAGCCACTCTCCCCGGGGCGGCGAGTCGGGGCGATCAGGCCGCCGCGCGTTTCCATTGCCGTCGCAGCGCCCGCGTTCCGTAGTCGATGATCGCGTAGACCGATACGCCGCCCACCAGCAGCACGAGGAGCGGAACATATCGGGGCTCGAAGATCAGGGCGAGCAACGTCAGAAGCTGCAGTCCGGTGGCGATCTTGCCTCCCCAGCGAGACCGGAAGGGGATCACGTATCCCGCCAGCCGACCGACCAGATACGAGCCCGCGGTGAAGAGGTCCCGCAGGATCAAGATCAGGAACGAGGCCCAGTCTAGATCCGGCCGCGCCACGAACGCGGACAGCGCGAGCAGCACGAACAGCTTGTCGCACAGCGGGTCGAGCAACAGTCCGATGTGCGACACGGTCCCGCTCACGCGCGCGATGAACCCGTCCAGCACGTCGGTGGCGGCCGCCGCCGCCACGAGCATCGCCATGAGGTGGGGATCCGTGATCGCCACGAATGCCACACCCAGCGGTATCCTCCCCAGTGACAACAGGTTCGAAAGGGTGACGAACCCGGGATCGTGTGTCTGAATCGGCGGCCGTCCCTCGAGCGAGCGTCTCTCCGGTGCTGCGGCCCCAACATGCAACCTCGTCGGGCCGCGCTCTAGGGTGTCGCCCGGTGTGGCCAGGGGGTCCCTCCCCTCCGGGCGTCGTCCGGGAGGGCCGTCCGCCGCGACGCGCCGGAGGACGCGCGGCTCACACCGCGGCCGGCTCGGTCACCACGGCCTCCTCGGTCATGCCCGCCTCCTCCCGTCGGTCCAGCATGACGAAGTCCTCGACGACCACGTCGACGGTCGGGATCGAGACGCCTTCGCGCTCGAACGAGCCGTACTCCAGATGCCCCTCCACGTACAGCCGCGCTCCGCGCGACACGTAGCGCTCGATCGTCTCCGCGGCCCGGCCCCAGAAGGTGAGGCGGTGCCAGTCGGTGCGCTTCTGCATCTCTCCGTTCCTCCGGAACACGCGGTCGGTGGCGAGCGACAGGTGGGCCACCGCGGTGCCCGCCGCGGTCTCGCGCAGGTCCGGATCGCTCCCGGTGTTTCCCACCAGGATCACCCGGTTGACGGTGCGTGGCATGCGGACCTCCTTCGTGGAAGTGGATCGGTTTTCGTGGAGCCTCGCCCGAACAGGGTGTCGCCGCTGCCGGCCGTCTCCCACCCCGACCCGGCCAGCGCGCGATCTGGTCGGGCGCGGGTTGACGGCCGAACGGCGATCCGCGGAAAATCAAAACCGACCGGAAGAGAGTGAACGGAGCCCATGCCGAACCACGACGACGACCGACGGCGCGCCCGTATCGGAGCGGCCCTGATCGCGGTAGTCACCGCCGTATCGGTCGCCGTGTTCTTCCTCGACACGCTGATGCGGGGGTTCAGCGAGGGCCCGCACGTGACGATGGTCAGCTCGGCGGCGCCGGGGGTCGAGCCGGGCACGACGGTGTGGGTCGCCGGCCGGCCGGTGGGGCGCGTCCTCTCGGTGGGGTTTCGACCACCCGGGGAGGAGGGCGAAGCCATCGTCATCGTCGCGGTGCTTCAGCGGGGGATCGGCCACATCCTCCGAGCGGACGCCACCGCGAAGATCCAGGCGGCCGCTCTGCTCGAGCCCGTCGTGATCGCGATCGATCCGGGGGCCGGGTCCGCCCCCCCGTGGGACTTCGCCGACACCCTCCGGACCCCCACGGACCACTTCACCGAAGGGGACCTGCGCGTCATGGCCGACACGCTGCTCGGCTCCGGCGCGGAGCTCGCCGGCCAGGCCCGGGCGCTGCGCGACCGCATCCGGCGCGGGGGCGGGACGCTGGCGGCGCTCGAATCGAACCCCGGCGTGATCGAGGCCGCGGTCGGACACGTCCGCCGGCTCCAGCGACTCCTGCGCGACGACGTGCCGTCGGGCACGGTCGCTCGGCTGGCCACGGACACGCTCGTCGGGGGCCGCGTGACGCGGATCGGCGAGCGCCTCGCGCGGCTCGACTCGCTCGCCGAGCGCCGCGCGGCCCAAGGGGGCGTCGAGCGCGCCACGCGCGCCCTCGACTCGCTCGAGGCCCGCCTGGCGCGTCTGTCGGAGCGTCTCGACGCGGGCGAGGGCTCGCTGGGGAGGGGGCTGGTGGATGGCGAGATGGCGCGGCAGATCGCGCTCCTCCGCGCCCGGCTCGACTCGCTGGTGGTCGAGCTCGTGCGCGACCCCTCGCGCTGGCTGCGGGTGCGCGTCTTCTAGCGGGTCGCGTGGGAGACCACCGGGATGTCCGCCGGCCGCGGGGCGTGCCGGCCTAGCGCTTCGGCCCCGGGAGCCCTCCCTGGATCACAAGCTTGATGACTTCGGTCTTCCGGCCCCGCGTCTGCTTGATCCCGACGACGATGTGGTCGACGACGTCGTGTCCGTCCTCGAGCGAGATGCCCACGTCGACGCTTCCATCGACCGATGCGATGCGGGTGCGGACCGAGCGTCCCGGCTCGGACTCGGCCCGCTTCGCCGGGTTGCGGAACAGGGTGAGCGACGACCTTCGACGTCCGCCGGGAAGCTCGCGGGACACCTTGACATGCCGGAGCCAGTCGGGCTGGTAGCTGATCCGCCACAGGTTGCCGAGCTGATCGAGACCCCGGCCCTCGCGATTGTGTCTGGCCATGGTATGAGGTTCCCTTCCGTGTGGCTTGGCTGCCGCCGGTCACGGCCCGCAGCGCTTGACCGTTCTGTTAGCAGCCGTTATCGTCGGATCGTCCAACCCAGCCCGCATCGCCCCCGGCAGCATTCACGACGTTTTCAACCTGACAAGCACGCGACTGGCTCCGCCGATCTTAGTGGCCGACTCGAATTCCGGCACCCGATCCGACCCCCACGGTCGGAGTCGCTCCGCACCAACCCTTCACGGGAGCAGACCGCAGTGGACATCGCCGAACTGAAATCGAAGTCGATCGGCGAACTTCACGAGATGGCCGAAGATCTGGATATCCACAACTTCTCCGGGATGCGGAAGCAGGATTTGATCTTCCGCATCGAGCAGAACCTGCTCGACTCCGACGTCGTGCTCCGGGGCGAGGGCGTCCTCGAGATCCTCCCGGAGGGATACGGCTTCCTCCGCAGCCAGGACTGGAACTACCTGTACGGCCCCGACGACATCTACGTCTCCCCCTCCCAGATCAAGCGGTTCGACATGCGCACCGGGGACACGATCCTCGGCCAGGTCCGACCCCCGAAGGAGGGCGAGCGCTATCTGGCCCTGCTCAAGGTCGAGTCGATCAACGGCGAGGACGCGGAGAAGGCCAAGCACCGGATCGCGTTCGACAACCTCCGTCCCCGTTATCCGGAGCATAAGCTCAAGCTCGAAACGGCGAACGGGGACGTGTCGATGCGGATCCTCGATCTCATCGCGCCCATCGGACGCGGGCAGCGGAGCCTCATCGTGTCGCCGCCCAAGGCCGGGAAGACGATCCTCCTCCAGAAGATCGCCAACGCGATCATCGAGAACCAGCCCGACGTGAAGGTGATCGTCCTGCTCATCGACGAGCGGCCGGAGGAGGTCACCGACATGGAGGAGAACGTCCCCGCGGAGATCATCTCCTCCACGTTCGACGAGCCGGCGGACCGGCACACGCAGGTCGCCGAGATGGTGCTCGAGAAGGCGAAGCGCCTCGTGGAGTACCAGCAGGACGTGGTGATCCTGCTCGACTCGATCACGCGGCTGGCGCGAGCCTACAACACGACCGTGCCCCACTCCGGGAAGATCCTCTCCGGCGGCGTGGACGCGAACGCGCTCCACAAGCCGAAGCGCTTCTTCGGGGCGGCCCGCAACATCGAGGAGGGCGGGAGCCTCACGATCATCGCCACGGCGCTCATCGAGACCGGAAGCCGCATGGACGAGGTGATCTTCGAGGAGTTCAAGGGGACCGGGAACAGCGAGGTCCTGCTCGACCGGCAGATCTCCGACAAGCGCATCTACCCGGCGATCGACCTGGCCCGGTCGAGCACGCGCAAGGAGGAACTCCTCCTCAGCGACACCGAGCTCAACCGCATGTACCTGCTGCGCAACTTCCTGTCCGACATGCCGGCGGCCGAAGCGATCCAGTTCATGATCGAGCGGCTCAACCGCACGAAGACCAATCAGGAGTTCCTCGACTCGATGGCCGGGGGCGAGTAGCGCGGGAGCGCCCCGCGGGGAGGATCACATGGCCGAGCTCGAGACCCGACCCCACGATGGCGACGTGGAGGCGTTTCTGTCCTCCGTCGACATGGACGTGCTCGGGGGCGGCTCCGATGGATGATGAGGCGTACGAGCGGGCCCTGGTCGAGCACGGGCTCGCGGACGTCCAGCCGCTCTACCGACAGCTCCTGCGACGTCTCAAGACGGAGGACCCGGCGGCCTACGAGGAGGCGGTGGCCCGGTATCGCGATCAAGTCGAGGCCGCGGTCGACACCGGGGCCGGCGACCCCGTGGGCGTGTGGCTGGCGTACGGCGCGTGGCTCGCGCCGCGTCTCGCGCCCGGCGCGCTGCTCCGCATCGCGGACAACGGGCGGGCGGAGCCGGCTCCCACGCCGCCTCCGGCCGGAGCCATGCTGATCCACCTGCCGGATGACGCCCGGCGACGCGGCTTCGTGCTCGCCATGCCGACCGATCCCAGCCCCGCACAGAAGGAGACCGCGGCGCTCCTGTGCGAATAGGAGCGCGCGCCAACGGAGCGCCATCTCATGCGTGATACCACCGAAACGCGTCGTCGTCTGGAGACCAAGCTCACCGATCTCCTGTCGCGCCACTCACGCCTCAACGCGCACCTCCGGAACCGTGATCGGGAGCTCCCGAGCGATTGGCAGGACCTGGCGCAGTTCGTCGAGAACGACGAGGTGCTCGAGGTGCTCGAGGAGCGGACGCGCGAGCGAGTCGAGGCGATCGCGGGGGCTCTCCGCCGGCTGGACGCGGGCACGTACGGCATGTGCGCGTCGTGCGGGGCGGAGATCGCCGATGAGCGGCTCGAGCTCCTCCCCACCACGCGGGTGTGCGCGAGCTGCGCGTAGCGCGGGCGGGCGGATGCTCGATTCCGCCGGCTCACTCCGACAGCGCCTCGCGCTCCATTCGCCTCCTGACGAGGGCGGCCCGCACCCACACGGCGGCCACGAGGACGAACGGCAGGGTGTAGACGAGGACCCCGATCGGGCCGATCGATCCGTCCGGCGTCGCCTCGACCTCTCCCTCCAGCTCGCCGCCCCCCCGCGGGGATTCGATCGTGACCCGCACGTGCCACAACTCCCCGCGGTCGAACTGGACCTCCGCCACGTAGCGGGCTCCCTTCCTCACGCGCTCGGGACGGCCCTCGTAGGAGGCCTCCGGTAGCCGCCCCGACAGCGGCGCGACCGCGACCCGCACGGCGCTCGGCGGGAGCATCTCCTCCCCCTCGCGCGGCTGCAGAATGATGTAGAACGTGCCGGTGCCGATGTCCGGATCGGTCCACACCTCCGCCAGGTACGGGCCCACCAGCACATCCACGAGGAGCGGATAGGGAGGCCCCTTGTGCGCCAGGGCGGCGCGCGCCGGCCACGCGAGAAGCAGCAGCCAGGTGGCGACCCGGGTGGGGAGGCCGGCTCGCATCAGCCCATCCACATGCCGCGCATCTCCATGGGCTGCGACATGAGCCACAGCGCGGCGACCCCGAGGAGCGCGATGAGGAAGGCCCACGGCGCGTACGCGGCGCCCGGTCGCTCGGGGAAGTCCCGCTGCGCGATCCGCCACCCCACCACGAGCGATCCGAGGATGCCGAACGCGAGCAGCATGTACTCGGCCGGGAGGATCCAGCCGGGGGGCAGGCCGCGCAGCCGCCACAGCGTCTCGCCGGTGGAGATGCCCGCCGTGGCGAGCGCCTCCTGCCCCACCGGGACCACCGTCCACAGCCCGGCCAGGAGGTGGAAGGAGTAGTGCGCCACCCACACCCCGACGCCGAGTGGGACGAGCGCGTACACGAAGCGGGTGACCAGCGGGAGCAGGGGCTCGTGCGCGCCTGTCAGCCGCCGCGTGAGCCACCCGGCCCCGACGAGGAGGACCACGGGCTCCACGACGAGTCCGAAGGTGAACATCGTCCCGAGGATGGCCGACTCCCTCGTCGTCCCCAAGAGGTCGCCCACCCACGCCTGCGCGGCGTGGACCGGCGTCACCATGCCGAACGCGTTGAGCAGCGCCCCGAAGGTGAACACGAGCACGAGGGCCGCGAGGTCCGGGCGCCGCGATACGAGCCCCACCCCGGAGCGCCGGCCGGCGTCCCACAGCTCGCTCGCCGGGAGACGCGTGCGGAGGCCGATGTTGTCGTGTGGGCACGCGTACACACAATCGAGACACAACGTGCAGTCGAGGTTGCCGCGCTTCTGCGGCTGGAAAAGAGACAGCTCGCACCCCCGCCGCCGGAGCTCCGAAGGGTGGTCGAGCCGCGGGGTGCCCTTGATGCAGTCACGCGTGTCGCAGGTGGCGCACACCGCCGGGTCGGTGACCCCGAGCTCGAGCGGCGACACCGTCGAGGCCACGAAGTTGAACTGCCCAAGCGGGCACACGTACTTGCAGAACGGGGCGTTCTTGAAGAACGCGTCGACGAGGGTGGCCGTCAGGAAGTAGCCGATGATGAGCCACGCCGTCCACCACGGCGAGTCCCACAGGTCGAGGAGCTCGTACGCGAACAGCACGCCGACGAGGGCACCGATGGCGACCCACTTGCTGCGGAGCCTCGCGGGCCATGCGCGCGCCGGCGCGAACAGCTTGCGGGCCAGCGTACGCGGCAGCATGAAGGGGCACGCCATGCAGAACAGGTTGCCCGCCACCAGCAGGAGGAGGACGAGAGCGCCGCGGTAGTGAACCCACGTCAACACGGTGGCGAGGTTGCGCGCCCCGACCTGCGGGCCCGTGAGCCCGTGCCACACCATGAGCGCGGCGATAGAGAACAGCGGGACCTGCATCGCGACGCGCGATCCCGGCCAGTGCAGGAAGCGGCCGATCAGCGGCCAGCGGAGGACGTCGGTGCCCGCCGGCCGCGGCCCGCCCGGGGGTGCGCGGCCGCGGTCTCCCGGGCGGGCGTCGGCGGCGATCGGACGGCCGGTCGGGCCGGTCGCGGCGGGCTCGGAACCTCGGATCAGGCCGTTCGGAGACGCGGCTGGATCGGGCAGGTGCAGGCCATCACGGCCCGTTCCTCGGTCGACGGGACCATGTGGCGGTACATGGCGATCACCATCGGGATGAACACGGCGGAGTTGTAGATCAGGTGGAGCTCGACGCGCGGGATCCACAGCTGCACGATGCTGGTGGGAACGGGCGAGCCGAACAGGTTGTGGTGCGCGATCGCCTGTGCCTGGAGCAGGGCGTGCTCGATGTGGTGCCAGAACTGGATCCAGAATGCGATCATCCACCACGTCCGGGAGCGGCCGACGAACCCCGTGCGCAGGATCCACAGCCCGACCAGCATGATGAGCGCGTAGCCGTAGTGCAGGATCTCCGTCGACACGAGCCGCGGGAACCACAGCCCGAGGACGCCCCGGGAGGCCGGCACCGGCCAGCCGAGCACCCAGATCTGAAACGCCTGCGCCAGGTGCTCCGCCCAGTGGGCGAGCACGATGAACAGGAAGATCTGGAGCGAGCGCTCGTGCCATTGGCCGTTGAGCCGATCCAACAGCGAGGTTCCCGTCCTGTGGCCCGGAATCGTCGCCGCCTCGGCGGCGGTGGATCGCGTGTTCACGTGGCGTTCTCCAGCCGGCGTGGTTCGGAACGGATGCGAACGAAGCTCATGAGGCCTCCTCCATTCGGCAAGTTTCGCTCCCTGCGTCCGTCGCGGACGGTCCTTCCGGGTGCCCGCGGCCGCGGGCGGGTGTACGATGCCCCCATGCATCGATCCGGATCGAGGGAGGGCCACGCGTGACACCTCTCGAGCGCCGCGCGCTCGAGGCCATCGACCTCGAGGGGCTCGAGGAGCTTCTCGGCGGGTTGATCGCGTTCGAGAGCCTGGGTGGCGCCGAGGGACCGATCCAGGACCACGTGGCCCGGGTGATGGAGGGTCTCGGGCTCGAGGTCGATGCGTGGGACATCGACCTCGATCGGCTCCGCCGGCACCCGGCGTACACGGCCGACATCGCGCGGGACGCGGCGCGGGGCGTCGTGGGTCGGCTGGGGCGCGGCGAGGGGCGGACGCTCGTCCTCAACGGCCACGTCGATGTGGTGGCGGCCGGCGATCCCGCGCTGTGGACCGTCCCGCCGTGGCGGGCCACGGTCGAGGAGGGCCGCATGTACGGACGGGGATCGGCCGACATGAAGGGAGGGCTGTGCTGCGCCCTGTTCGCGGCGCGGGCGATCCGCGAGGCGGGCGTCGAGCTCCCCGGGCGACTCGTGATCCACAGCGTGGTGGGCGAGGAGGACGGCGGGCTCGGGACGCTGGCGGCGATCGAGCGCGGACACACCGGCGACGGGGCGATCGTGCTCGAGCCCACCGAGCTCGTGATCGCGCCGGCGCAGGCGGGAGCGCTCAACTTCCGACTCACCGTGCCCGGCCGCGCGGCGCACGGGGCGCTCCGCACCGAGGGCGTGAGCCCGTTCGACCACTACCTGCCGCTGTACGAGGCGATGCGCGAGTTCGAGGCGCGCCGCAACGCGGACGTCTCCGACCCCCTGTTCTCGGACTACGAGGTGCCGTTCGCCGTGTGCGTCGGGAAGCTCCGCTCCGGGATCTGGGGCTCGACCGTGGCCGAGGAGCTCACCTGCGAAGGGAGGGTCGGCGTCGCCCCGGACGAGTCTCCTGCCGACGTACGGCGCGAGTTCGCGCGGGCGATCGAGGAGACGAGCGACCGCGATGCGTGGCTGCGGGAACACCCGCCCGTGCTCGAATGGTGGGGGGCGCAGTTCGAGCCGGCCGCGATCGCCGCCGAGCATCCGCTCGTCGGCACGCTGTCCGCAGCACACGAGGCCGTGGCCGGGGCGCCGGCCCTCCTGCGCGGGATGCCGTACGGGGCCGACATGCGGCTGCTCGTGAACGAGGGCGGCGTGCCGACCGTGCTGTACGGACCCGGCGATGTGCGGCGGGCGCACGCGCCCGACGAATTCGTGCCGCTCACCGACCTGGCCACGGCGACGGCGACCCTCGTCCTCACCACGCTCCGCTTCTGTGGGGCCGTGGCGTGAGCGACCTCGAAGGGGACCGCCTACTCCGGGTCGCCACACGGGATGACATCCCGGCCATCGCGGCGCTCATCGAGGCCTCCGTGCGTGGCCTCGGGCCGCCGCACTACGACGCGCGTCAGATCGAGAGCTCCCTCGCGTACCTGTTCGGCGTCGACACCGACATGATCGACGACGGCACCTACTTCGTGGCGGAGGAGAGAGGGGAGATCGTGGCCTGCGGGGGGTGGAGCCGACGGCGGACGGCGTTGGGCGGGGACCGGGCGACCCCCTACCGGGACGACTCCTTGCGCGATCCCGCCACGGATCCCGCCGTCCTGCGCGCGTTCTTCGTCCACCCGGCGTACGCGCGCCGCGGGTTCGGCCGCTTCCTGGTGGAGGCGAGCGAGGCCGCGGCCCGGGCCGCCGGGTTCGGCTCGTACGAGCTCGTCGCCACCCTGCCCGGGCTGCCGTTGTACCGGGTCCTCGCGTACCGGGAAGTGGGGCCCCTCGACGTGGAGCTCCCGGACGGCGTCACGATCCCCACGGTGCTGATGCGGAAGCCCTGAGGCGCGCCGCGACCGGTCCCCGAGCAGGTCCGGGTCGAGCGGTACACGCGGCCCGGGGGAGCACCGGTCGCGCCTCAGCCCTCCGGCTCCGGGATCTCCCGCGTGTCGTTGTCGGCGTTCGAGTCGAGGATCCAGCCCTGCGGATCGAGCATTGCCTCCGTGGGACGTTCTTCGGTGACGAGCTCCACCCGCTGGCTCCGGCCGCGCGAGTCCAGCCGGCGCGTCTCGTCCCCCACGCGGAGGGTGACCGGCATCCACGCGTCCCCGGTGCGCCGCACCTCGACGCGCGTGCGCCACCCGTCGGGTGTCTCCTCCTGGGTGATCTCGCCGAGCGCGTAGTCGAGCGTCTTCGTGGTGTGGAGCCACTGCTCGAAGAACCAGTCCAGCTCCTGGCCGCTCACGTCCTCGACCACCGAGCGGAACGCCGCCTCGTCCACGTGGTGGAGCGCGTAGCGCCGGTAGTACTCGTGCAGGATGTCCCGGAACGTGTCGTCCCCGACCAGCCCGCGCAGCATGCGGTACACGAACTCGGGCCGCGAGTAGGCCATGTAGCCGTAGGTGCCGAAGTCGCGGAACTCCTCCGAGCGGGTGGCGATCGGGTGCTCGCCGAGCGCGCGCTCGGTGTCCGCCATCCCCTCGCGCGTCCGCCGCCAAACGTCCGGCTGGCCCTCCTCGAATGCCCACGTGGCCAGGAAGGAGGCAAACCCCTCGTCCAGCCACGCCTCCCTCCATTCGTTGTTGGCGAAGATCCCGTGCACGTACTGGTGCGCTGTCTCGTGCATGATGAGGCCGGGGCTGGCTCCCCCGTTCATGATCACCATCGGGAACTCGGTGCCACCGCCCTCCAGCCGGTGGACGTTGGTGAGCTGCGGCCACGGGTAAGGCCCGAACACGCCCTCGAGGAACTGGAGCGCCGCGACCGTCCGCTCGACCGCCTGTCCGCTCCCCCACTGCTCCTCGTCCCCCGGGCGGTACAGCACGTGGATGTCGATCGGGTGGTCGCGCGCCTCCGTCGGGGGCACCTGTCCGCCCTCGTGGATGTAGGTGGGGCTCGTGGTCCACGCGAAGTGGTGCACGTCGTCCGCGTGGAAGCGCACCCGTTTGCGCCCCGGGTACGGGGAGATCGACAGCAGCCCCAGCCGCGGCGCGGCGCCCACCGCGGCCCCCGAGGATGCGGTGGGATCCACGCCCCAGCCGGGATCGCCGGACACGACGCGTCCCGTCGCGCCCACGACCTGGTCGTTCCGGAGGTCGAGCGTCACGTCGTACGTGCCGAACTCGCCGTAGAACTCGCCCTGCGGGTAGAGCATGTGCGGCTCCCACCCGCGGAGGTCGTAGGGGGCGATGCGCGGGTACCACTGGGCGAAGTCGTATTGACGGCCCTCGCGGCACTGCCGGCGGCACAGCGTCGAGGGCCGCGCTTCCCAGTCGAGCTCGAGCGTGACCTCCTCGCCCGGCTCGAGGAGGTCGAGGAGGGGGATCTCGACGATCGTCGAGTCCGGCGACTCCGGGTACGACCAGCGCAGGTCGCGGCCCACGATGTCCGAGCCGCCCGCGCCCGCCGGCAGCCGCCTGACGCCGAGCAGATGCTCGTACGCCTGCGCCGAGTCGGGCAGGTGTTGGAAGTCGTAGTTGTCGCGGCGCTCGACGCGCGCCCACGTGCTGTTGGGCCGGAACGCGTTCAGGTGCTGGTGGAAGTACAGGCGGTCGAGCGTGTCCGGCGAGTGGTTCACGTACGTGAAGCGCGCCCGGCCGCGCAGTGCGTGTCGGTCTTCGTCGAGCGTGGCCTCGATCGCGTAGCGCACGCCCTGCTGCCAGGGAGACGCCGCCTGCGCCGCGAGGTCCCCCGCGCCGGTCACCGCGCCGCCTCCCGTCGCGGACGCGCCCGCGGCGATCGCCCATCCCCACGCCACGATGGCGGATCTCCGCCGCCCCGTGCCCATCCGTCCTGCGCTCGCCATTCTCGCTCCTCGAGACCGTCGCCCTCCGATGCCACCCGCTATACGGTGCGCCACACTAACACGTTCCCGCGTGGCCCGCCGGTCGTCCCCCTGGCTACGACACCTACGACATCCTCGGCGCCGACCAATGGCCCGTCCCGGCCGGCCCGGCACGAGGGTGTCCACCGCGCCGGGGACGCCATGCGCGGCCGTCGCACCGGTGACACCCCGCGCAGCCGTCGCACGGTCGGTCGCGCCCCAGTCACTCCGCGGCCGACGAGTATCCGCCATCGCCGTTTGTGGAATGTCCGCCGTTTTGGGTATGTGCGCGGTCCGCGGGGGTTGACAGGTTTTCGAACTCGCGATCCCGGCTACCCGTGCTCTGGCCCGGATCACCCGGCAAACCGGCCTCTTCCGTCGTTGACCGCCGAACACAAGACGTCGGGCAGTTGAAGGCTCGACGCACGCCGTTCTCGCCTCACGCGGCGATCTGAAGGGCCGCCCAACCCCCTGTTATATTGGGACGTGACTTCGGTGTTTGTTCGGCAGGTGCTCGGGGGGAGATTCATGATCCAGTTCGCGGAGGGGACAGGCGTGGAGGGACGGCTCGCCGAGGCGGAGCCGGGGAGTCCGCGCCAGCGGCGGCAGGCGTGGCTGAGCGACCGGATCGCGTGCGTGTCGGCGCACATCGAGGCGGCCACCGGCGAGTTGCTGGAGCTGATCCGGGAGTTCGACAAGTCGGAGGGCTGGTACGCGGAAGGGTTCCGGAGCTGCACGGCGTGGCTGAGCTGGCGCACCACGATCGCGCCGGGTGCGGCGCGTGAACGGGTGCGAGTGGCGCGCGCCCTGGGCGAGCTTCCCCGGCTCGCGGGCGCGCTCTCCCGGGGGGAGCTGAGCTACTCGGTCGCCCGGGCCATCACGCGCGTGGCGAGGCCCGACAACGAGGCGGAGCTGGTCGAGGCGGCACGGCACATGACGGCGGCCGACATGGAGCGGCTGGTGAGCGCGTGGCGGGCGGTGGAGGGGAGCGACGCCGACGAGCGGGCACGCCACGACCGGTGTACGCTGCGGGTCGTGCCGGCCCCGGACGGGTCGTGGACGATCGTGGGGCGCCTGGATCCCGAGGTGGGCCCTCCTGTGCCGCGCGCTCGAGGCGGGCGGCGATCGGCTGCGGGCCGCGTACGTGGCGGCGGACCGGGACCCGGCCATCGACGACACGGCCGAGGCGCGGCGTGCCGCGGCGATCGGGCTGGTGGCCGAGGCGGCCCTCGGCGACGGGCTCGGAGCCCTCCTGCGCGCCCCGGGGGATGCGGATGCCGAGGGCGTCTTGGCCGCGGAGGATACCGCCAACGTCGAGGAGACTGCGGATAGCGAGGAAGCCGCGGACCGTCCGGACATCGCCGAAGCGAACATCGCCGAAGACGGCGCCGCGGACGAGGGCACCGCGCGAGAGGGCACTGCCGAAGCAGACGTTCGGGGAGAGGGCAGCGGGGAAGCGGGCATCGCGGACGGCGCAGACACGAGAAGCCCCGGGCGCCGGGCCACGGCTGTCGTGGGCCGGGCGGAGCGGTTCCAGGTCGTGGTGCACGTCTCCGCGGAGACGCTGGCTGGGGAGCAGGAGCTCGACATCTCCGCGGAGACGCTCGCCGGTGAGGACGCCCGCCGGCTCCGGCCCCGCGGCCGGCTCCGCCACCGCGACGCCCCGCGGATCGAGCACGGCCCGCACCTCTCCGCGGAGACGGCCAGACGGCTGGCGTGCGACGCGGGGATGGTCGTCATGACGCACGACCGAAACGGAGACGTGCTCGACGTGGGCCGGCGGCGGCGATCCGTGCCGACCGCCCTTCGCCGAGCGCTCGACCGACGCGACGGCCACTGCCGATTCCCGGGTTGCACGCTCCGGTTCTGCGACGCGCACCACGTGCGCCACTGGGCCCACGAAGGCGTGACCGCGCTCGACAACCTCGTGCTCCTCTGCCGGCACCATCATCGCCGCGTGCACGAGGATGGCTGGCGCGTGGAGCCCGGAGAGGCCGGCGAGCTCCGGCTCTACCGGCCCGATGGCCGACTCCTGCCCCGCATGCCGGACCGGCCGCCGGCGCCCGACCGGCCGGTGCGGGCGCTCGAGCGGCGCCACGAGCGGCGTGGGCTCGAGATCGGCCCATGGACCGCGACGCCCGACTGGGACGGCACGCCACTCGACGTCGACTGGGCGCTCTTCGTCCTCCGCGGACCGGGCCCCGCGCGCGTCTCCGCGGAGACGCCCGGGTCGCCGGTGGTGGCCGACGCGGTTGAGGCCTCTGCCACATCGAGCTTTGTGCGCTGACGAGATCTTGCCGGGTATATTGGGAGTGCCGCACCAGTCGGACCGGACTGGATACGGTCATCAGTGGTGGCTGACGCGCCGACCGGCACGTGGGTATCGGAACACGAGCGCGCCCACCGGCGGCCTTCTCCTTCCTGTCGTATACCCGCGAGACCCCCAGCGTCGCGGTAATGGTACTCTGTACCAGTACCAGCGTCGCGGTCCCCTTGACAATGGTTCCTCGATATCCCCATGTTACAAGGGTACGCATTCTGCATCTCAAAAGGGATCGGCATCCCCGTGGTTCGCGCACCGCAACCCGGATTCTTCCGTCGCGGGGAGCGTACACTTCTTTATGCCGCCGTCGTCGCGTCCGCGGTTTTGCTTCTTGCGTTGGTTCGGCGCTATGACGCCCTGCGAGACCAGCACAAGGTGCTCACCGAACGTATCCAATGGCCACACCCCGGCTACTCCGTCCCCACGTTCGAGACGGCTACCATCGATGGAGATTCGGTGACGGTCGGACGGGCCGACCACGGCAGACAGTTTCTGATCTTCTTCACGACCGAGTGTCCCTATTGCCGCGCTTCGGTCGACGCCTGGAACCGGATCACCGCGGCGGCGCAGCGGGAGATTCCGGACGTGGCTTCGCTGGGGATCGCGCTCGATCCCGATGGTCCTCTCGACGCCTACCGGCGCGAGCATCATCTCGTTTTTCCAATTGTGAAATTCCCCGACGAGAAGCTCAGGCGCCTGTATCGCGCTCGAAGCGTGCCGCTCGTCGTGCTTCTCGACTCGACCGGCCGGGTTCTCTATTCCCGATTGGGCGCACTCGAGAACGAAGTGGCCATCGATTCCGTGCTTTATGCGCTGAACGCGTCCGATCCCGTGCGTACCGATCTCAGCGCTGACGTCGCGGCTCGAGACCCATGATTCCCGCGTTCCTTTCCCGTTCCTTTCCTCGAAGGAGGTGATCCCATGCGCAAGACCATCACACGACTCGCGAAGGGGTTGGTCGTGCTTCTCTTCGCCACCGCCATCTCGCTTGGCCTGAGCAGGGCGCTCACGGCGAGCACGTCCCTGGATTGTGACACGCCGACGGGTATATGCACGAACAATGACGATTGCGTCGACGCCTGCTGGGTCTACAATGGCACGATGTTTGGGGGGGAGTGCCAGAGCAGTGGTTGCTGCATGTGTCTCGAGTAGTCATTTCGGACCCCGTGGAATCGTCTTACTGGGTCGGACTGGCTCTGGGCGTATGCGCCCTTACCCTGGCGTGCGGTGGTGAGGGCGGTTTCTCCGGGCCGCCCGACGACGATGGGAACGACCTGAAGCCCGGCCTCACGACCGCGGTCCGTGTGGAGGCCGCCGCCTCCGAGCTCGCCGAGGCGCTCGGCTGGACGCGTGGAGTTCCCGGAGCGGAGGTACGGCTTCACCGTCTCGGGACCGACTTCGCGTGGGAAACGGCCACGACCGATGCCGGTGGCGTGGCCCGGTTTCCGGACGTGATCACTGGCGACTATCGTGTCGCCGCCTACCGGCCACTCACGGATGCGGAGGTGACAGAGTTGGGCCAGTCGGCGTGGGCGCTTGGCGACGGGCTGCACCAGAACGTGCACGACGGAAGCCAGGCCTCCCTCATGCTCGGGCCCGCCCACCAGGGATCGGTCGTATTCAGCGAGATCTACGGGACCGCGCCGTTCACGGCCGAGACGTCGTACGACTATTCCATGTTCTTCGAGCTCTACAACAACTCCGACCAGACCGTGTTCCTCGACGGGATGATCTTCGGGACGACGCTCGGGACAGGCAACATCGAAACGGGTGCGGGGAGCTGTATCGCCGAGGACAGGTATCGCACGGACCCGACCGGCATCTGGGCACACTTTCTCCATCAGTTCCCCGGGAGTGGTGCCGAGTACCCGCTGGCGCCGGGTGCGACGGTGGTGGTGGCGCACGATGCGGTCGATCACTCGCAGATCGACCCCCGCCTCCCCGATCTGTCCGGGGCGGACTTCGAGCTCGAGGGGACCGGCGATCCCGACAACCCGAACGCGGTCAACCTCCCAGAGGTCGGCGTGCGTCCGTTTCCGCTCGGGCACGGGCTGCGCTTCCACATCAGCGCTACCCTCTTTATCGCGAGCCCGCTCGACGTAGATGCGTTGACTCGCGACGTACAGCGCATCCCCAACAGCCAGGATGTGGAGCTCATCAAGATCCCGGCGGCCGCTGTCCTCGATGTGGTGGCGACCGACGATGACGACGCACTGGAAGAGCAACAGTACACACGTTGCGGCGCTCAGGTGGCACGCAACTTCGATCGGCTCGAAGGCGGGTTCATCAAGCACGGAGTCGATGTCGGTCTGTCGATCCGGCGTCTCGGGCGTGGTCAGGCAGGTGGTCATCCGCTGCTTCAGGACACGAACACCTCAGGGGTGGATTTCATCAAGGGACCATATACACCGGGACGATTGCCGTAGGGGGGGCTCCGTGGTTCCCACTGTTCCTTTCTCCTCGAAGGAGGCCATCCCATGCGCAAGACCATCACACGACTCGCCACGGGACTGGTGGTGCTTCTCTTCGCCACCGCCATCTCACTCGGCCTGAGCCGGGCCCTCACGGCGAGCACGTCCCTGGCTTGTGACACCCCGACGGGGGTGTGTACAGAGAACGGGGACTGCGACGACGCCTGTTGGATCTACAACGGCACCCAGTTCGGCGGCGAGTGCCAGACGGGCGGTTGCTGCATGTGTCTCGAGTAGGCGGATCGCTCCGTGATATCATCTGCCCGGGTCGGCCTGGGCCTGAGCCTCTGTGCCCTCACCCTCGCGTGCGGTGGTGAGGGTGGTTTCTCCGGCCCTCCCGACGACGATGGGAACGATCTGAAGCCCGACCTGACGACCGCGGTCCGTGTGGAGGCCGCCGCCTCCGAGCTTTCCGCAACCCTCGGCTGGACCGGTGGAGTGCCCGGGGCGGAGGTGCGGCTGCATCGGCTCGGAACCGACTTCGCCTGGGAGACGGTGACGACGGACGCCAGGGGCGTGGCCCGGTTTCCGGACGTGATCGCGGGCGACTATCGCGTCGCCGCCTACCGACCGCTCACCGATGCGGAGGCGGCACAGGTGGGCGAGGCCGCGTGGGCCTTCGCGGATGGCTCGCTCCATAGCGTCCATGAAGGAGCCGAGACCTCACTGTCGCTCACGCCCAATCATCGCGGCTCCATTGTCTTCGGCGAGATCTACGCGACCACGCCGTTTACGGCCGAGACCTCGTACGACTACTCCATGTTCTTCGAGCTGTACAACAACTCCGACCAGACCGTGTTCCTGGATGGGATGATCTTCGGTACGACGCTCGGGGTGGGGAACATAGACGATGGGGCGGGAAGCTGCCCGATAGAGGACCGCTATCGCACGGATCCGACCGGGCTGTGGGCACACTTTCTCCATCAGTTTCCGGGGAGTGGGGCCGAATACCCGCTGCAGCCGGGGGAAACGGCCGTGGTGGCGTACGACGCCGTGGATCACTCGCAGGTCGACCCCCGTTTCCCCGATCTGTCCGGGGCGGATTTCGAGCTCGAGGGGAGCGGGGATCCCGACAACCCGAATGCCGTCAACCTTCCCGAGGTCGGCGTGCGCCCGTTTCCGCTCGGGCACGGCCTCCGATTCTATATCCAGCACACCTTGTTCCTCGCCGGTCCGCTGGATGTGGGCACGCTGGAGCGCGATGTAGAGCGAATTCCCAACACACAGGACGTCGAGCTCATCAAGATTCCCGCCTCGGCCGTCCTCGACGTCGTGGCGACCGAAGAAGACGATGCGCTCGCGGAGCAGCGGTACCCGCGCTGCGGCCCCCAGGTGGCCCGCAACTTCGATCGGCTCGAGGGCGGATTCATCAAGCACGGCGTGGACCTCGGGCTTTCGGTCCAGCGTTTGAAAGACGGTGAGGTCGGCGGGCACGACGTGCTTCAGGACACGAACACGTCGGCCGTGGATCTCGTGAAGCGGCCGTACAGTCCGGGGAGGCTTCCGTAGTCGGGAATCGACTGGCCACCTTGACTCGGCTGATCCGCCTCGCGCTGGTCGCGGCGTGGCTCGGCGGAGTCAGCTCGTGGCCGTCGGCGGCACAGGAGCGCGCCGAGGCAACGATCGCGGGACGCGTCCTCGAGGCCGAGACATCGGCGCCTCTGCCGGATGTGGTGGTGAGCCTCGAGGGTCTGGAGATCGCCGCGCTGACCGATTCGCTCGGGCGGTACCGGCTCACAGGCGTGCCGGCCGGCCCGCAGGTCCTGCGTGTGCAGCGCATCGGGTTCGCGGTGGCCCGTCTCCAGGTGACGGTTCCGCGCACCGGCGTCCTCACGCGCGACATCCGGCTGTCGGTGAGCGCGCTCCGCATGGAGGACATCACCGTCACGGCCGACGCGGCGGGGCGCGCCCGCGGCGAGCTCGGCACGGCGAGCGTGATCGAGCGAGACGCGATCGAGCACCTGACCGCGAC
Source organism: uncultured Gemmatimonadota bacterium (assembly GCA_964499635.1). Lineage (GTDB taxonomy): Bacteria > Gemmatimonadota > Gemmatimonadetes > Palauibacterales > Palauibacteraceae > Palauibacter. The sequence continues at coordinate 51,868 of CAZCLY010000002.1, forward strand.
GAGCCTCGCCGGGGTGCTCGAGCTCGCGCCGGGCTTCCAGGCCCAGGCCCCCGGGCTCAACGACGTCGAGCAGGTGGCGCTCCGCTCGGTCCCCACGGCCAGCAACCTGTTCGCCAGCTCCGCGGACGCCGGTGTCGGCCGCACCCCGGCCGACCTCGCCTCGTTCGGGACACTGATCGTCGTGGATGGCGTGCCCCTGTCGAACAACGCCAACCTCCAGAGCCTGGGATCGGCGGGGGGCGATCTCCAGTTCACCACCACGGCGAACGGAGGCGTCGACCTGCGCCGCATCCCCGCCACGACCATCGAGCGCGTGGAGGTGATCCGCGGCGTCCCGTCGGTGCGCTGGGGCGATCTGACGCAGGGGGCGATCATCGTCGAGACGCGGGCCGCTCCGGTTCCCCCGATCCTGGAGGGCAAGTTCGACGAGCGGACCGCGGAGGGAAGCATGGTCGGGGGACGGCGATTCGGTGGCCCCGGGCACGCCGGCACGCTCACCTTCGATGTCGCTCGCACGCGCACCGATCCCGGCGTGGCGGACGACGAGTCGACGCGCTTCTCGGGTCAGCTCGCGCACCGGGCGGAGATCGGCCGCCCGCGGGGTGGAACCGCGGCGGACGCGAAGCTGACACTCGACACCCGGCTCGACCTCTACCAGCTCCTCGACGACCGGCCCGAGAACCCCGACGTCCGTCCGGGCCGCGAGTTCCGGAGCCGCGACCGGGGGTTCCGGCTTCTCGAACGCGCCCGGCTGGGCCTCGGCGAGTCATCTCGCCTCTCGTTCACCGGAAGCGCCGCGGTCGTCGACCAGAGCTCGGAATCCCGCGCCCCGGCCGTGAGCGGCGTCCAGCCGTTCACCGCGCGCGCGACCGAGGGCCGCGAGGAAGGGTTCTACATCGGGGGCTTCTACGACGCGCGCGTCGAGGTGGACGGGACCCCGTGGCTCGCCTTCGGACGCCTCGAATGGGAGACGCAGGAGAACGGACTGGGACTCGAGCACGAGCCGCTCGCCGGGCTCGAGCTTCGACGCGAATGGAACAGCGGCCCCGGATACCAGTTCGACCCGCAGTTCCCGCCCTTCGTGAGCTTCAACGGGGTACGCGGCTACGATCGGCCGCGCACGTTCGACGACATCCCGCCACTCGTCACGAGCGCGTTCTACCTCGGCGACCGGGTGTCGACGGTGGTGGGTGGCGTCCCCGTACGGCTGCAGGCCGGCCTGCGGCTCGACCTGCTGCACGAGGGCGACTCGTGGTTCGGGGGCGTCCGCGACCAGGTCCTCCAGCCGCGCGTGAGCCTCGAGGTGGAACCCCGGCCGTGGCTCCGGCTGCGGGGCGGGTGGGGGCGCACGGCCAAGGCGCCGGCGATCGGCGACCTGTTCCCGGCCCCGCAGTACTTCGACGTCGTGAACGTGAACTTCTACGCCAACGACCCGGCGGAGCGGCTCGCGGTGCTCACGACCTTCATCCGCGATCCCACGAGCCCCGACCTCGGGCTCTCCACAGGCCGCAAGGCGGAGGTGGGCGCCGAGATCGGGCTCGGAGGGACCGCCGTGTCGCTCACGGCGTTCCGCGACGAGATCCGGCGGGGCGTGGGGATCGCGGCGGAGCCGGACTTCATCCTGCGCGACCACTTCGCCCTCAGCGACTCGACGACCGGGAACGGGATCCCGCCCGAGATCATCACGCCGCCGCTGTTCGCGGACACGGTGCCGGTGCTCATCGAGCGCCGGGCCAACCTGTTCGACATCGTCAACCGCGGGCTCGAGCTGACCGCGACCCTCCCGGAGATCGCGCCGATCGGCACCCGGCTGAGCGTGACCGGCTCGTGGGTGGAGACCGAGACGCGCGCGGACGCGAACTTCTTCGGCAGTCGGCTCCGGTTCTCCGCCTTCCAGCTGTCCGACGATCCACGTACGCCGTACTGGAACGGGACGGAGGAGCGCGGCGAGCGGCTCCTGCTCCAGTACCGGCTCATCCACCACCAGCCGCGGCTCGGCCTCGTGGCCACGCTCACCGTGCAGCACAACGCGTTCGACGAGGTGGACGCCATCTCGGCCTCCGACACGCTGGCGTTCGCGGGGTACCTGACCCGCGACGCGCGGCTGGTCCCCGTGCCGGCGGAGCGGCGCGGCGACGCGGAGTTCGCCGATCTCCGCGTGCCGCGGAGCGGGAGCAGCATCCCGCCGCGCGGCGCCGCGGCCGACTGGTTCGCCAGCCTGCAGGTGAGCAAGACGCTCCCGTTCGACGGGCAGCTCCGGGTGTGGGTGTTCAACCTCCTCGACCGGCGCGGGCAGTTCTTCGCGCTCGATCGGCTCCCCCGGCGCTACCCACCGGTGCGCTTCGGCCTCGAAGCGACGTTCCCGACCGCGGAACTGTTCGGCGGATGACGGCCTCGAGCACCGGCCGTCCCGGTCGCAAGAGCGGCCGGCCCCGGGGGGTCCGGCGCCCCCCATCCTCGATCGGCCCTGCCGCGCTCGGTGCGCTCGCGGCGCTCGTGCTGCCGGTCGGTGCGGCAGGACAGGCGACGGGCCTGCCCGGAAGTCCGCTTTCGGGTGGACCGCCGGAGTGGGCGGCGCGCTGGAGCCCCCTCGAACGGATCGATCTCGCGCGGACGCTCCCCTCCGCACCGCGCTTCCCCTCCCTCCTGTCGTTCCCGGAACCGCGCGTGGGCCTGTCGTGGACCGCGGGGAACCCGGCCGCGTTCGCCTCCGAGCTCGAGGACGAGCGGGCCGAGTTCCGTCTCGGGCTGAACGCCGCCTCGGGCGACTACTTCCGGCCGCTCGATCCGGGAGCGCTCCGGAGCGGGCAGCTTTCGACGCTCGGCTGGCGGCGGCTCGGCGATCGGGGCGCCGTGATCGGAGGCGCCGTGTTCGACCGGACGACGTACGGCGACTCGGCGTTCGCCGACGTGCTGGTCCCGTACGGGAGCAACCCGTTGGTCGTCCTCGACACGATCGGCGACCCGACCCGCCGCACCGCGATCCGCATCGAGGGCGCCACGGGCTGGCGCTTCGGCCGCCTGGGGCTCGGGCTCGCGCTGGGCTGGGAGGGGCAGAGCCGGCGCACGATCGAGTCTCCCGTGCCGCGGCTCGACCGAACGGCGACGCCGGGCGCCGTGCTCGGCGCCACGTTCGAGCTCGCGGACGGCGTACGACTCGGCGTCCACGCGCGCAGGCGCGAGACGGCCGAGTTCATACAGATCACGACGATCTCGCAGGCCTCGCGCATCTTCCAGCTCGAGGGCTACGAGGAGCCGATCCCGCTCGACCTGCAGCCCGATCAGTACCAGCGAAGGTTCGAGCGCACGGAGAACGCCCTCGGCGCGGGCCTCGCGTTTCGGCTTCTCGGGGGAACGTGGGCGATGTACGGCCAGCGCGAGACCGCCGACGAGGACCAGTTCACTCGCACGAACGAGCGCGACCCTCCCACGGACCGCTGGGAGGCCGACGGCTGGACCTTCGGCGGCGGCGCGCAGTGGAGTGGCGGTGCGGGTCGGTGGCTCCTGACGCTCGGTGGACGGTACACGACGCTCGACGGAGAGGCGTCCCGCGCCGACCTCGGGGCCGTGGTGTTCACCGTGGATGAGAGCCGGCTGCGGACGTCCGCCGACCTCGGCCTGCGTCTCGGGGACGTGTGGCGTCTGGGCGCGCGCGCCGAGGTGGGCCGCGATGCGCACGACCGGCAGGACCTGCTGGCGCAGGCGACCTCCGACATCGATTCCTGGCGTGCCGGTGGTGCCATCGAGATGGCCAGGCGCCTGGGTGAACGGTTCGCCTTCTCCATCGGGGGCAGGCTCGCGAGCTACGGCCCGGCCGGGACGATTCCGGACCCGGATGCGCGCGGGCCGGAGTATCGCCGATACGTCGGGCCGGGGCTCGCGCTCGAGCTGACCGAGGCGCTCGCGGGCGCCGGAACGGCGACGCTCCGCTGGCAGGCCGGGACGTCGACGGGACTCTGGCTGCAGGGTGAGCTGGGAACCCTCGACCCGCGCGAGGAGACCGCTCCCCTGCTCCCCTCCGGCGGCCGGCGTGGCTGGCGGGTGATCGCGGGCGCGGCGCTGGACGAGCTGTGGCACTGGTGAGCTGACGACAGACCCCGGCGGTGCGATGGCGCCCGGCGCGGCGCCACCGGTCGCGGATCGCGCGCCGCCGGGCGCGCCCCTTGCCCGAAGCCGCGGTTCTTCACCCCGCCCGGGTCGCCGTTCACCCTCCCTTGAATCCCGCCGCCGTCTCCCGCACGTTGCCGAAGATTCTCCGAAAGCGCCGCGAACCCGCCCGCCTCGCGGCACCGCGGGATGAAGAAGAGGAAGAGGAGGAGTCGTTTCGTGACCCAGTCCACCGTCCAGCGCGAGCGCATCGAGGTCCGCTTCCTCGAGCAGGAGATGCGCGACTCGTTCATCGACTATTCGATGAGCGTCATCGTCCAGCGCGCGCTCCCCGACGCCCGCGACGGGCTCAAGCCCGTCCACCGCCGCGTCCTGTACGCGATGCGCGAGGAGGGCCTCGCCCCCGGCCGTCCCCACAAGAAGAGCGCCACCGTCGTCGGCGACGTGCTCGGCCGCTACCACCCGCACGGGGACTCGGCCGTGTACGACACCATGGTGCGCATGGTCCAGGAGTTCTCGCTCCGCTACCCGCTCATCGACGGGCAGGGGAACTTCGGCTCGATCGACGGCGACTCGGCGGCCGCGTACCGCTACACCGAGGTCCGGCTCACGCCGGTGGCGCTCGACCTGCTGGCCGACATCGACCGCGACACGGTCGACATGCGGCCCAACTTCGATGGCCGGCTGACGGAGCCCGAGGTGCTACCGTCGCGGCTCCCTCACCTGCTCCTCAACGGCTCCGACGGGATCGCGGTCGGGATGGCCACCAAGATCCCGCCCCACAACGCGGGAGAGCTCCTGGCCGCGTGCGACCACCTCGTCGAGCACCCGGACTGCGACGTGGAGGATCTCCTCCCCTTCGTTCCCGGGCCCGACTTCCCGACCGGCGGCTACATCTGGGGCCGCGACGGGATCGACGAGGCGTACCGCACCGGGCGCGGCCGGATCGAGATGCGCGCCCGCATCCACCTCGAAGAGGGGCGCTTCGGGAAGAGCTCGCTGGTGGTGACCGAGCTCCCGTACCAGGTGAACAAGACGCGCGTCATCGAGCAGATAGCGCGCATGGTGAAGACGGGCCGCTCGGAGGAGATCACCGAGCTGCGCGACGAGTCGGACCGCGATGGGATCCGGCTGGTGATCGAGCTCAAGCGCGACGCGAAGCCCGACAAGGTGGTCGACAGGCTGTTCCGGAAGACGCAGCTCCGGTACACGTTCGGCGTCATCACCCTGGCCCTCGTAGACGGGCGACCGGAGGAGCTCGACCTCAAGCAGGCGCTCGAGTGCTGGGTCCGACACCGGCTCGAAGTGGTCCGCCGCCGCTCGGTGCACGACCTCGAAAAGGCCGAGGACCGGGCACATGTCGTCGAGGGGCTGCTCCTCGCACTCGACGACATCGGCCGCGTGATCGAGATCATCCGCGGCTCGAAGACGCCCGACTCGGCGCGCGCGAAGCTCCGGAAGGAGTTCAGGCTGAGCGAGCGTCAGGCCGATGCGATCCTCGCCATGCGGCTCGCCCAGCTCACCGGGCTCGAGCACCGGAAGCTGGCCGACGAGCTCGAGAAGCTGCGGGCCGAGATCGCCGAGCTCGGGGAGCTGGTGCGCGACGAGGCGCACCGCCGCCGCTTCCTGCGCCGCGAGATCGCCGAGCTCTCGACCCGCTACGCCGACCCGCGCCGCACGGAGATCGTCGACGAGGGCGGAAGGTTCAAGCTCCCGCACGGCGGGGGGCACGAGGCGCGGCTCGTGCTCGTGAGCCGGAACGGGTATGTGAAGGCGCAGCCCGCCTCGACCGGGGGCGGGCTGGCGGGCGCCGAGGCGCTCGCGGCGCGCGAAGGGGACTTCGCGCGCGAGGCGTTCCTGTGCCGCGCGTCGCACAGCCTGCTCGTCGTGACGGCGCGCGGGAACGCACACGTCCTCCCGATCTCCGACCTCCCTCACGGGACCCGGAGCTCGCGCGGCAAGCGGCTGGACGAGTTCATCGACCTCGAGCTCGGCGACGACGTGGCGGCCGTGCTTCCGGTGGATGCGTTCGGCGAGGACCGCTTCCTGCTCACCGCCACCCGTCGGGGACAGGTGAAGCGCACGCCGCTCGCCGAATACTCGAACGCGCGCGCGGCCGGCATCATCGCCACCGGGCTGGCCCGCGGGGACGAGGTCGTGGCGGCCCTCCTGAGCGACGGCTCGCGCGACGTGATCCTGGCCTCGCGCGGCGGACAGGCGATCCGCTTCCCCGAGGAGGAGATCCGGCCCATGGGCCGCTCGGCCCGGGGCGTGAAGGGGATCGAGCTCGCGAAGGGGGATCTGGTGGTGGCGTGTCTCGTGCCGCGCCGCGACTCGGACCTCCTCGCGGCCACCGCGCGCGGGTATGGGAAGCGGATCCCGTTCACGGAGTTCAAGGTGCAGGGCCGCGCCGGCAAGGGGCTCCACGTGCTGCCCGAGCGGGATCGGGTCGGCCACCTCGTGGGGCTCCTCGAGGTGGGAAGCGCGGATCAGGTCGCGTGGGAGCGGTCGGACGGGGTGATCGATGCCACGCCCGCGGCGGATATCCTGACGCGGGCGCGACGCGAGGCGAGCCGGCCCGCGGTGGAGCTTCCTGCAGGGGTCGAGGTCGAGTCCGTGCACCCGATCCGCTCGAACGCGGCCCTCCCGGGCGAGGAACCGGCGGCCGCGACGCCGGACGGGGAGGCGGAATCCGAGGCGCAGACGGAGCTGGGGCTGAGCGATTCGGGTTGAAGACGCGGACGCCCCGCTTCCACCACCCGCAGACGTCGACACGTTCCGGCGCCGCGCATAGCTTCGGCCCTCGAGTGGGGGTGCCGTTCATGGCTCGGGCCTCACATCGGCCCCGCGACGCGAGGTCCACGCGATGAGCACACACACCGGCATGCGCCCGAGCCGATCCGATGGCTCTCGCGCCCGGTCCACCGCCCTCGATCGCCGAGGTGACGACGGTGCGCCCGCGATCCGGGTCGAGGCGAGCCGGACGGTGCTCGACGGCGCGTTCGCCCCGTCCATGCCTTGAGCCCTTCCGACACCCCCGGGGGCCCGTCGCCGGCCCCCGACGTCGAGGCGAGCGACGACGAAGGCCGTCGCTATCGCGCCGGCGTGTTCGAGCCGCCTGACGAGGCGTCGCTCCCGGACGCCCCCGCGCGACCGGGGTTCCCGGACCCCGGGCACGGCCCTTCCTACAAGCGCGTCGCCCGGGTCCCGCGCGTACCCAGGGTGCGGCACCTGATCGGGCCGTCGGTCATCGCGCTCGGCATGGGGCTCGGGGCGGGCGAGTTCCTCCTGTGGCCCAACCTGATCACCGTGGGTGGCTACGGGATCTGGTGGCTGTTCTGGGTGGGCGTGCTCACGCAGTACGTGGTCATCGGAGAGATCGAGCGCTGGACGGTGGCCACCGGTGAGTCGGTGTTCGGCGGCATGGCGCGGCTCGATCGGGTGGCGCTGTGGCCGTGGCTCTTTCTCGCCGCCACGCTCGTGAGCTTCTTCTGGCCGGGCTGGGCCTCGCAGTCCGCGGACTTCATGGGCGAGATCGTCACCGTGGTGACCGGGCGCTCGATCGCCTGGCAGCCCGTGGCACTCCTGATGCTCGCCTTCATCTGGGTGAGCCTGGCCGCCTCGAAGATCGTGTACAACGCCCTCGAGCGCTTCGAGATGGGGCTCGTGCTGGCCTTCTTCCCCCTCCTGACGATCACCCTCATCGTGGTCGGGGTCGTCCCCTCCGATGCGCTCGACCTCCTCGAGGGCGCCGTGTCGATCGGGAACGCCCCCTCCGCCCTCCTCACCGGCGACCAGTTCCCCACCCTGCTCCTCGCGGTCGCCTACGCGGGCACCGGCGGGACGCTGATGCTGGGCCAGTCGCTGTGGATCCGCGACAAGGGATTCGGGCTCGCCGTCCACCAGGGCCGCATCGCCGGGATCCGCGGGCGGAACGAGGAGGTGAGCCGTACCGGGTTCGCGTTCGATGCCGGCGATCCGACCGCGCTCGCCCGCTTCCGCGCCTGGATGCGGGTGTCGGAGCGCGAGCTCTTCCTCACCTTCGTGCTCCTCATCCTGGCGAGCGTGGTCATCACCTGCATGCTCGTCACCTCGACGCTCGGGATCGGGAACGCGGAGCTGGCCGGCGATCTCACCGGGATGGTGACCCGGCAGGGGGAGGTGCTGGAGCGCGTCGGCGGGGTGTGGCTCCGGGTCGCGTTCCTCCTCGGCGGCGCGTTCGTCCTGTTCTCGACCCAGCTCGGGATCGTCGACACCGTGACCCGCATCACGGGAAGCATCTTCTACGAGCGCTACGGCCGGCGCACCTCGTTCTGGACGATCAAGCGGACCTTCCTGCTCTTCCTCACGGCCTTCGTCCTCGCCTCGATGGGGATCATCACCATGTCGTGGCTCGGGGGGGCCTCGCTCGCGGCGCTGGAGCCGAATCTCCTGGTCCTGATCGCGGGGCCGTTCACCATCTCGAGCATGTACGCGTTCACGATCGTCGTCGGGGTGATGAACGCGAACCGCCTGCCGGCGGCGCTCGGCCCGCCCGTTTGGAAGCGCTGGGGGATGGTGTGGGCCGCGGCGCTGTGGGGCTGGTTCACGGCCGAGGTGGTGACCCGGCTCGTCCTCGGCGCGCTGCACGTCGACTCCGCGGTCATCGAGTCTCTGGCCTGGCACCCGGTGCGCGTCGTCACCTACCTGCTCCTCGGCGCGAGCCTCGTGTGGTTCGCGTCCCGGGTGCTTCCGTCCTCGCCGCGACGGCCCCACACGGGTTGAGAGCGACGGCCGGGCGTTTCGTGTGAAGCGTCGGATGGCGCCGCGTTTCCGCTGAAGCGTCGGTGTCGGTCAGACCGTGAGGTCGGGGACCGCGGCCGCCATCCTCGCGCCCATGGTCTCAGCGTCCTCCATCCCGGACAGGTCGAGCGAGAAATCGGGCCGCTCCCGGGGCCCGAGCTTCGCGATCAGCTCGCGGATCTCGCGTGGCGACAGACCGGCGGCGCGGAGCTCCTCCTCGCCACGCGTCCCCTGCCCGACCCCGACCGTCATCGCGTCCGCGTCGGCCACGAGCAGGCTGCGGAGAATGTCGAGCTCCGCCGCGCTCAGCCGCGCCCCCAGCACGTCGTAGTCCAGCCACGCCTCGTAGGTGAGCGGCGCCACCCGCTCGAGCATGCCGGCCATCACGCGCCCGTACTCGCGGATCTCCCACTGGGCGTGCTCGTCGACCCGCAGCCTGAGGAAGTGGAGCAGGTTGTGGAGGTCGATCTTCCAGTACCACTGCGTGTAGGTCGAGAGGGGCAGGTCGATGCGGGCCAGCTCCCGCGCCACCTCCTCGGCCACGAGCGACCCGTACGCATCCGCCGCCTCGCGACGCACGCGCTCCCAGCGCGCGATCGCATCGGCGTACAGCTCCGGACGCGCCGGCTCGGCGGCCCGCCCCTGCGCGTTCGTCCTGCTCTGGAGCGCGAAGCTCTCCGCCTTCGGCTCGTAGAACATGAGCGGCATGAGGCTGTAGCGGCCGCTGTACTCGTTGACCGAGGCCGTCCGGTGCCGGATCCACTGCCGGGCCACGAAGATCGGCATCGCGCAGTGGAACTTGAGCTCGACCATCTCGCTGGGCGTCGTGTGCGCGTGGCGCCTCAGGTAGCGGATGAGGCCGCGCGTCTGGCTCACCTTGCGGGTGCCGTACCCGTAGCTGACCCGCGCCGCGCGCTCCACGTCCTCGTCGCTGCCCATGTAGTCGACGAGCGCCACGAACCCGTGATCGAGCACCGGGAAGTAGCCCCCGAGGATCTCCTCGGCGGCGGGGCTGGTCGGTCGCTTCGTCTCCATGCCTGCTCTGGTCGGGGGTGGAAGGCCGGCTCGCGCCCAGAATAGGCGGCGGGGCGTGCCGCTCGCCACCCGGCCCGCGACCGAGATCAGGAGTCGGTGAGCACCCGCCCCACGGCGGTCCGCCAGCCCGCGTACAGCGCCTCGCGGCGCTCGGGCTCCATCTCCGGCCGCCATGAGCCGTCGAGTGCCCACGCCTCCGAGATCTCCTCGACCGAGCCGTACACGCCGGCCTCGAGACCGGCCAGAAACGCGGCTCCGAGGGCCGTCGTCTCGGTGACCGCCGGGCGCTCCACCGGGAGGTCCAGCATGTCCGACAGAAACTGCATGGCCCACTCGTTCCGGGTCAGCCCGCCATCGACGCGGAGAGCGCGAGGAGCCGAGGCGCCGTCGGCCTCCATGGCCTCGAGGAGCTCGCGGCTCTGGTACGCCACCGCCTCGAGCGCCGCGCGCGCGATCTCGGCCGGCCCGGTGTCGCGCGTGAGTCCGAGGAGGGCGCCGCGCGCGTCGGCGTCCCAGTGCGGCGCCCCGAGCCCCACGAACGCCGGGACGAGGTACACGCCGCCCGTGTCCTCGATCGAGCGCGCCAGCCGCTCGCTGTCCGCGGCGTCGCGCAGGATCCCCAGCCGATCGCGCAGCCACTGGATCGTCGCGCCCGCCATGAAGATGCTCCCCTCGAGCGCGAAGGTGACCTCGCCCTCGAGACGCCAGGCCACGGTCGTCAGCAGCCGGTTCTCGGAGTGCACGCGCGTGGGGCCCGTGTTGAACAGCGCGAACGTCCCGGTGCCGTACGTGGATTTCATCATCCCGGGCTCGAACGCGGCCTGCCCGAAGGTGGCCGCCTGCTGGTCGCCGGCGATCCCGAGGATCGGGATCGAGGCGCCGAAGAGGTCCGGTGCGGTGGCCCCGAACTCGGCCGCCGAGTCGAGCACGTCGGGCAGGATGGCGGCCGGCACGCGGAACAGCTCGAGGAGCTCCGGATCCCACGCCTGCGTCTCGAGGCCGAACAGCGCCGTGCGCGACGCGTTGGTCGCGTCGGTGGCATGGACGCGTCCGCCGGTCAGGCACCACAGGAGCCAGCAGTCGATGGTCCCGAACGCGAGCTCCCCGCGCTCCGCGGCCTCGCGGGCCCCGTCCACCTCGTCGAGCAGCCACGCCACCTTGGTGGCGCTGAAGTAGGGATCCAGGAGGAGCCCCGTCCGCTCCTGGACCAGCGTCTCGTGACCGGCCTCGCGCAGCGTCCGGCAACGGTCGGCCGTGCGCCGATCCTGCCACACGATGGCCGGGTACACCGGGCGACCGGTCCGCCGCTCCCACACGACGGTCGTCTCGCGCTGGTTGGTGATGCCGATCGCCCGTACGCGCGCCACGTCCACGCGCCCCAGCACCTCGCGACACACCGCGAGCGCGTCGTCCCGGATGCGCTCCGGATCGTGCTCCACCCACCCCGGCCGCGGGAAGCCCTGGGGAAGCTCCCGCTGCGCCGACGCGACCGGCCGCCCGCCACGGTCGAAGGCGATCGCCCGCGTCGAGGTCGTCCCCTGGTCGAGGGCGAGGAGGAGCGGACCGCTCAATGGAGACCGGTCGTCGACAGGCGGCCGCGCGGTCCCCGATCGCGCCGGCGCGGCACGCCGAAGTCCTTTCGGCGCGCCCACAGGTACGGCAGGGCGAGCGCGGCGAGGAGCTGCGGGAACGGGATGCCGGACACGAGGGCGGCGGGATCCAGCGCCCGCACGACCTCGACCGCCGACCACACGGCCCAGGCGAGCGCGCCCCACCACGCCCAGCGACGGAAGCGCAGGAACCCGAACGCGATCGCCAGGAGCGACACGCCGAGCGCGCCGGTGAACAGCCGGACGAGCGTGCCTCCGGGCCCCTCGGCCTGCGGGAGCCAGCCGGGGAGGAGCCCCGCAAGACCCGCGGCCGCGAGCACGATGAGCCCCGCAAGGCCGAACACGAACAGCGCGATCGCGAAGCCCAGCGGCCCGTGCGGGCCAGGGGCCTGCTCGAAGCGCGGTGATGTCATGTCAGCCTCCTCCCGCCGGAGCCGAGAACCGTCCCGCGGAAGCGGGTTCGAGATCGTATGTCCTGAGCTCTGTCCGATACAGGACCACGAGCCGTTCGCCCACCACCGCCGCGTCGATCGCGCCCCGGTACACATCCTCGTCGGCCACCACGACCGCGAGCGGATCGCCCTGTCGGAGCGGCACACCGACCGCCAGGGCGGCGGCGCTCGTCGCCGGGGCGAGCCACAGCCGGTCCCCGGCCACGTGCATGCCCTTGAACGGGATGAGGAAATCGCCGCTCGCGAACTCCGCCGGGGTGTCGCGGCGGATCCGCTCGGTCTCCCGTCCGAGCATGGTGGCGAGCCAGCCGGGGAGCGGCAACGGGCGCACGTCCTCGATGCGCTCCCCACCCGCGGAGAGCCTCACCCTCCACAGGGCGAATCGGGTGCCGTGGCGGTTCTGGAGGAGCGCCACGTCGCCGCCGGGGAGTCGGGCCAGCCGCAGGACGTGCGGCGCGACTCGATCCTCGGGCCCTCGGCTGATGCGGACGGGCACGAGCGTCTCGTCCACCGCCAGCTCGGCCATCTCGCCGCCGGGGCCGGCCGAGCCGAGCAGAGTGGCGGCGCTCAGGGTGGGGAACACGGGTCCGCGATCGAGCACGGCGAAGTTGATCACGGGGTACGGCATGCGATAGTCCGCCACCGGCTCGCCGTCCACATGATAGCGGGACAGACGGCTCCCCCCCGGATCCGCGACCCACACGTCGCCGTCGGGACCCAGGGCGAGCGCGAACGGGTTCGTGAGCTCGCCGGGACCCTCTCCCGGCGATCCGAAGCGGGCCAGGAGCTCGCCGTCCAGATCGACGCGGAGGATCCGCGAGGCGAGCTGGTCGAGCACGAACACGGATCCGTCGCCGACGACCATCCCGAAGGCCCCTTCGATGATGGTATCCCCCCGTACGTCGTCGGGTCGGGCCGGGAACCGACCCCGCAGGGCACCGGCGGTCACGACGACACGTCCGGCGCTCCGCGCGGTGTCGGTCCGATCGAGATTCCGCTCTGAATCGCATGCGTACAGGGCCAGTCCGACGAGCGCGGCGCGCCCGGCGAAACGGATCATCCGGGAAGGTCCTCGTCGGAGCGAGATCTCGGGCATCGCCTCACTCCAGGATCAGACCGGGGAAGTCGCCCTGGCAGCTTCCGTCGGTGTTGCGCTTGAAGAGCTCGTGCCCGTACGGGCTGGTGTAGGTGTACCAGCACTCGCAGATGTAGCACTGGAAGCGGAACGACGGTCCGATCTGGACACCCCCGACCCTGACGCTCGCCGTCCACTTGATGCTCAGGATGCACACGCTCACCTGGAGCGTGGCCTTACACCCCGTCCCGCACGAAATCGCCGGCGGACAGCCCGACCCCGAGCCGGCCACCACCGTCAGGACGGCATCCATGCTCCACGGTGCCGGGGCGGCCGCGACCGCCGTCCGCGGGCCGGCGGGGGTCCCGGCCACGGCGCCGGCCAGTGGCGCCATCCCCCCCGCCATCAGCGATGCCACGGCCACCAGCGCGGACGCCCGGTGTCTGCATCCGGTCATCTCGACCTCCTTCGGAAAGAGAAACACCGGAACATCGTGTCCCGGCTCCGTCGGAAGTGTGCGTCCGGCGCTTCAACCGGCCATCAATCGGCCGGGCCGGGTGGGGCCGCAGGTGGGGCTACGCGCCGCCGTGCTCGTGCGCCCCGTAGCCCCGCAGGCGCGCGTACTCGTGGATCTGGTGCGCGCTCAGGAGGTCGGCCACGCGCAGGTGGGCCGCGATGTGCACGAAACGCAGCTCGGCGGTCAGCCGGGCCGCCGAGTCCAACGCCTCCCGGACCGTCTCCACGTCCGGCGGCTCTCCGGAGAACAGCTCGTCCAGACCGCGCTCCGCGTCGATGACTCGCCGGCCCAGTGCTCGGGCCTGCGTGTCCATCGCCTCGAGCACGTCCTCCACCGCCCGGGTCTGCTCGGGGGTCAGGGAGAGCGAATCCGCCAGCTCGAGCACGTGCTTGGGGCCGGGGAGCCCGTTCATCTCGGCCGGACGCGCGAGGCCCATCCCATCGCCCGCGAGGAGACCCTCCACCTCGTCCTGGGTCAGGGTCTTCACGACGTCGGAGCCCGTGTGCGCGTAGGGCGATGCGTGCTGCTGGGCAGACACCGCGGCCGCGGGCATGTACAGAAGGAGGACGATGATGGCGCTGAAAGCCTTCATGATGGTTCCTTTCGAACGGGGAGCGCGAGGTCGTACCGCATGTGGCCACACCGTAACTTCCGCGGGGACGCCCCCCGGGCGCTGGGACTTCCGTCACACACCGCGAAGCTCATGAACGAGCTGCGAGCACTCCCCCTGTGGTCCGAGGTGGACGCCGAGGCCCTCGACGCCCTCCGCGACGCCGGTCGGGTGCGTGTCTACGCACGCGGCGACGTCCTGTGGGTGGTGGGATCGAAGGCGGCGCGGCTGTTCGTCGTGCTCGAGGGGGAGGTGAAGCTGGTGCGCAGCACGGGTGGCCGACCGCACGTGATCCACCGCGGGAGCGCCGGCGCGACCCTCGGCGAGGTGCCCCTGCTCGCCGGCGGCGGCTACCCGGCCACCGCGATCGCCGCGCGACGCACGCGCTGCCTGGTGGTTCCGGGCGGGGAGCTTCGCGCACTCATCGCCCGATACCCGGACCTCGCCTCGTTTCTTTTGCGCCACCTCGCGCGCCGCGTCCGGTTCCTCGTCCAGCGACTCGACCAGCGCACCGGCGCGGACGTCCGCACGCGCGTGGGCGACTATCTTCTCGATCGCGCGGAGGCGAGCCGCGCGCAGTGGTTCTCGCTCGGACTCACGCAGGGCGAGCTCGCCGAGGAGCTGGGGACGGCGCGCGAGGTCATCGTCCGGACGCTGCGTGCGTTCCGCGAAGCCGGGGCGCTCGAGTCGGATGGCAACGCCCGCTACCGCATCCTCGACCGCGCGCGGCTCGGGGCGGGGTGAGCGCCGGGTACCCGGCGCCCCGTGCGCTCAGACGTCGAGGTTGCGTACGTAGCGCGCGTTCGCCTCGATGAACTCCCGCCGCGGCTCGACCTCCTCGCCCATCAGCGTCTCGAACAGACGGGCCGCCTCGGTCGCCTCGTCGATGGTCACCCGGAGAAGGGTGCGTTTCTCCGGGTTCATGGTCGTCTCCCACAGCTGGTCGGCGTTCATCTCGCCCAGCCCCTTGTAGCGCTGCACCGAGATGCCCGATTTCGTCCCGTCGCCATTGAAGCGCTCGATGGTAGCCGCACGCTCTTCGTCGGTGTAACAATACACCTCCGACTTTCCCTTGCGGACGCGATAGAGCGGCGGCTGCGCGATATAGATATATCCGGCCTCTATAAGCTCCTGCATCTGTCGGAAGAAGAACGTGAGCAATAAGGTCCTGATGTGCGCTCCGTCAACATCCGCGTCCGTGTTTTTCGCAGCCAATCCTCCCATTCCCGCGATGAAGTTCTCGTCTATGGCGACCGAGAAGTCATACACGTGGCCGTTGGAGGCTTCTACGTCTGTCACCGCCACGACGGGAAGCGCGATCAGATCGCCGTCGATGGGGACGAAGCGTCTCCGGGTCGCCGTCTGCCCGTTGCCGAGCCGCGCCTCGATCTCGGGGGCGCGACCGTGATCTTTCCATACGGGGCGCACCCGAGCGAGGTCTTCTTTCGCAGTGATGGTGATGGACCATTGTTCGTGGACGGTATGGAACGCCTGTTCGCCGACTCCACGCGGGCGTGTCCGTGGATCCCGTCGTGAAGATGAAGCGACGACGCCGACGGATGACAACAGGTATTGAACGCCGCTCGCGATCCAGCGTGAGGGTGTCCCGAAGCTGATCCGATTCACGGCCGCGGTGCCATCCCCGAGGAAGTACCCTCGCAGGAACGCCAGACGCAGCTCCTCGGACACGCCGAACACCAGGTTCGGGATCCGCTTCGTGATCGCCGTCGCGCCGTCGAACCCGAACACGTGCTTCCAGGCCAGGGTGGCCACCCGGTTGAGCAGCCGGAGCTCGCCGCCGCGGGTCTCGCTGTCGTAGTACCGGGGCGTGATTCCGAAGGCCTGCTCGAAAGCCACGGTCATCTCCGCGATCAACGACTGGTTGTTGGGGCCCATCGCCAGCCGGATCCCCGCCCGCGGGTTGCCGGAGCCTCCGGCGAGGTAGAATCCGAGCAGGGTGAGTAGCTCCGGCGTCACGCGCACGTGGCGCGGCACGCCGTTCCCCGCGTAGTGCTCGGGCGTCAGCTCGAGGTCCTCGCGCTCCTCGAACCAGGCGACGTCGTCCTGGGACAGGTCGGACAGACGCACGTAGGGCCGCACCCGATTCGCGGGTGCGCCCCGGTACTGCGTGGCCCAGCTTCGGTCGAGCCGGCTCGGCCCCACGTCGACGCACGCCATGATCTCGTCCACGTCGGCCCCGATCGCCCGCAGATACGCCTCCCAGTTGTCGAGCGTGGGCCGCGACCGGCCCTTCTCCCAGGCATGCAGCGTCACGGCCTGCTTGATGCCGATCGCCTCGCAGAGCTCGACGTTTGTCATCGGGCTCGCGAGCCTCACGGCGGCCACGGCCGCACCGACCTCGGTCGGGATGTCGACCCGCGGCGAGACGAGCTCGGGGTTCGCGGCATGATCCACGCAGACCCTCGCCTTGTACCAGTCGTCGACGGCGGTTCCGCGGATCCACACCTGCTCGGCCGCTTGCGGAACGCGATGCAGCTCCCTCAGCAAATCGATCCGAGCAGGCGTCGTCTCGGGGAGGCGGATGCGCTTCGGAGCGACGATCCGATCGCCCACCCGGATGTCGCGCCCGCGCCTGAGCCGCACCTCGCTGTCCTCGTACACGAACACGCTGTGGCTCGAGGTCACGCGAACCGAGCGGCCGTAGGCCGTGGTGATCTCGTACAACACCTCGTCGATCGGGTGCCGCAGGACGCCCTTGATCGGCCGGAAACGCACCGCGCGGTCATCCTTCCCGAAGCACAGCACCTCGCCGAGCCCCTCGCCCGTCCGCTTCTCGCAGTGGGGTGCGAACACCGGGCGCTCGCTCCGCTCCGCGAGCGCCTCGTCGATGAACTGCCCGATCTCGACCATCCGCACGCCGCGCTCGTCGCGCACGAACGCGTGCTCGCGGGCGTCGACGCTCATGATGACGATCTTCTGATAGCGGGCCGAGTCGAGGTCGAACTCCTCGCCGATCCCCGCCCCGATCGCCGTAATGATCGCGCGGATCTCCTCGTTCGAGAGGATCTTGTCGATGCGCGCCTTCTCGACGTTGAGGATCTTGCCGCGCAGCGGCAGGATGGCCTGGTAGGAGCGGTCGCGTCCCATCTTCGCCGTGCCGCCGGCCGAGTCGCCCTCCACCAGGTAGAGCTCCGAGATCCCGGGGTCCGAGATCGAGCAGTCGGCCAGCTTGCCCGGCAGGATGCCGGTCTCGAGCGCCGATCGCTTGCGGGTGAGATCACGGGCCTTGCGGGCCGCCTCGCGGGCGCGTGCCGCCTGGATCGACTTCTCGATGATGCGTTTCGAGCTGGACGGGTTCTCCTCCATCCAGGTCCCGAGCTTCTCGTTCACGAGGCTCTCGACGATGCCACGCACCTCGCTGTTCCCGAGCTTGGTCTTGGTCTGACCCTCGAACTGCGGCTCCATGACCTTTACCGACAGGACCGCGACGAGCCCCTCGCGCACGTCGTCGCCGCTCAGGCTCGGATCCGACTTCTTGAGGATGTTCTGCTGCGCGTAGCCGTTGATCGTCCGGGTGAGCGCGCTCTTGAATCCGGAGAGGTGCGTCCCGCCCTCGTGCGTGTTGATGTTGTTGACGAATGTGAACGTGTTCTCGTTGTACCCGTCCGTGTACTGCATGGCGAGCTCGATCTCCGTATCCTCCTGCGTACCGGACACGTAGATGATCTCGTCGTGGAGCGGGGTCTTCTGGCCGCGCAGGTATTCGACGAACTGGGAGATGCCGCCCTCGAAGTGGAATTCCTGCGTGCGGCCCTCGCCGCGCCGGTCCTCGAGGAGGATGCGGACGCCGCGGTTCAGATAGGCCATCTCGCGCAGCCGCCCCGCGAGCGTGTCGAAGTTGTACTCCAGCTCGGTGAAGATCTCGGGATCGGGCTTGAAATGGACCGTGGTGCCGGTGTCGTCGGTCTTGTCGCCCTTCTGAAGGTCGATCTCCTTGATGCCGCGCCGGTAACGCTGGAACCACCGGAACCCGTCCCGGCTCACCTCGACCGTCAGCCACTCCGAGAGCGCGTTGACGACCGAGACGCCCACCCCGTGCAGCCCGCCCGATACCTTGTAGCTCGACTTGTCGAACTTCCCACCCGCGTGGAGCGTCGTGAGGGCCAGCTCGACGCCCGGCACCTTCTCGGTGGGGTGCACGTCGACGGGGATCCCGCGTCCGTCGTCGGTCACGCGGATGGAGTCGTCCTCACCGATGACCACGTCGATCTCGGAGCAGAAGCCCGCCATCGCCTCGTCGATCGAGTTGTCCACGACCTCGTACACGAGGTGGTGCAGCCCGCGGGCGGACGTGGACCCGATGTACATGCCAGGGCGCTTGCGGACGGCCTCGAGGCCCTTGAGGACCTGGATCTGACGCGAAGTGTACTCGTCGGCCTTGCCCTTCGCTTTCTTCGCGGACGTCGTCTTGTTCGCCCCCGACTTGGCCATCAACCCCTCCCCGTGTGTTTCCGGTCCCGGCCTCGCGGCCCACCCGTGCCCGTGCGGCCCTCGCCCTCCCCCTGGATGAACACGATCCTCTCGATCCGCCCCCGGTCGCGGTCCTGGTTGAGCCGGCCGAGAAGGGTGCGACGCATCATGTTCAACTCGGTCATCCAGGCGGCACCGGCCACCTCGACGAACAACGTCCCTCCGCGTACCCGCGCCGCGCGCGTGACCTGCGCGATGTGCGGCCCCACGATGTCTTCCCACCGCCCGGCGGTCCTGGCCTTTTCGACGCGATCGCGGATGCCGAGCTTGTCCAGCATTCCGTCCACGAGCGAGCCCACGCGCGCGGGTCGCGACCGCCGGCGCTCCGAGGTCCGCCCATCGATCGCCGATCCGCCGTCGCCCCCGTTCACGCCAGGAAGCGCCCGTTCGAGATCCGCCACTGCTCGAGGTCCCCGCCGCGCAGGGTCACGTCACCAGCCTTCGGGGCGCTGAGGATCACCTGCCCCGAGCGCCCGCTCTCGAACAGCTCGAGGAGTCGCCCGGAGCGTCCCTCGTCGAGCTCGGCGAACACGTCGTCCAGCAGGTACACGGGCTCGCGCCCGAGGTGCTCCCGCAGACGGTCGGCCTCCAGCAGACGAAGGGCGAGCGCCGCGGTCCGCTGCTGCCCACTCGACCCGTACCTGCGCAGGTCCCGGAACCCCTCGCCCGCTTCGACGACGAAGTCCACGTCGTCGCGGTGCGGGCCGACCACGGTGACGCCCCTGCGCCGCTCCCGCTCGGTCGCGGCCGCCAGCGCGCGCCGGTAGCGCTCGACCCACACGGCCCGTCGCTGCTCGGGGGCGGCGTCCGACGGGACAAGGTCACGTCCCCGGCGGTCGGCCGCGTCGATCGAGGCGGCGTACCGCATGCCCGCCCGGTCGCCCCCCGACACGATCCCGTAGTACTCCGCGTATCGATCGGCTCCCTCGGCGATCCACCGCTCACGAACGGCCGCGATGCGGGCACCGTCCCGGATGAGGCCCTCCGACCAGGCCCCCAACTCCGGCCCTCCGACCCCCAGCCTGAGCGCCTCGTTGCGCTGCGCGAGGAGCCCGCGGAAGCGCTGCAGGGTGCCCAGATACCCCGGCTCGGTGAGCGACAGCGTCACGTCGAGAAACCGGCGCCGCTCGCGGGGGCCGCCGCGCACGATGTCGGCGTCCTCGAGGCGGAACACGGCCACCCCCAGCCCCCCGATGGCTTCGGAGACCCGCTCCACGGGCCGTCCATCGGTCTCCACCTTCTTGAGCCGCCGCCTGCGATCGTACCCCGCCGCCACGCTCCACTCCTTGTCCCCGGCCTCCGCCTCGATGCGGAACACCTCCTCCCCGAACCGCACGAGCTCGGCATCCGGAACGCCGCGAAACGACCGAAACACCTCGAGGTAGTAGATCGCCTCGAGGAGGTTGGTCTTCCCGGACCCGTTCGGACCGACGACCGCCACCCCGGACGCTGGAAACTCGCGTTCGAGCCGCTCGAAGTTGCGAAAGTTGCTGAGCGAGATCCGACCGAGATGGGGTGTCGCGCCGGTCGCCGGAGCGTCGATGGACGTCGCCTGGGAAGTCGCCATTTTCAAGCGCTGAAAATACCGCAGAAACCCTTGTGCCGCAAGGCGATTTCCCAATTTGCGAGGCCCGCGCGGGATCGGGTGACCGACGGGTTGCGGGCCCACGGTCCGGGGAGCAGGTTTCGACTCGATGAGACGCTCGATCCCCGCCTCCGTCCGCCCCCCCGCGACGGCCCTCGTGGCCGCCATCCTGATCTCGGCAGCCCTGCCCCGGGGGGCCGCTGGACAGGTCCGGGCCGGGGCCGCCGTCCCGGCCGGCAGCGTGCGCTGGAGCGCGTGGGCCCGTGGGGTGCTCCTGTTCGGGGGTTTGGTGTCGATGGACTCCGGCGTGCGCGACGGGACTCGCGACCTCCATTCCGGAATCGGGAACGACGTGGCCACGTTCGGCCGCTGGTACGGCGATTGGCGACGCTCGGCCCCGCTCGTCGGCGGCACCCTGCTCGCCGGCGCCCTCGTCGGCGGCTCGGACGCCGCCAGGCGGGGCGCGGCGGCGGCGGTCGGCGTCCTCGCCGGATCGTTGGCCAACGAGGCCGTGAACGTGGCGGTGGGACGCGATCGACCGTCGGAGGAGGAGGGACCGCTCGGGTTCGAGCCCTTCGAGGGTCATGCGTCCTTCCCTTCGGGTCACGCGGCCTACGCCTTCGCGATCGCAGGAGCGATCGACGAGGCGACGGACGGCCCCCTCCCGGCCATCCTCGGCTACGCCGCCGCCGCTCTCGTGGGCGTGTCCCGCGTGTACGACGACCGCCACTGGCTCTCGGATGTGGCCATCGGGGCGCTGGTGGGGATGTGGACCGCACGGCGGGCCACGGCGGGCGCGCTCGGCGCGCTCGGGGTCGACCGGGAGGACGGCGGCGCGTCCGGATCACCGCCGGGCGGGGTCGCCGCCTGGCTCGGTCACGTCGAGCCGGTCGCCACGCGCGGATTCGTCGGGATCCGCATCACCCGCTGATGCGGCGCCGGCCCCCGCACTCCCTGCGGCGCGGCCGGTCGGCACCCCGCCCTACTTCACGAAATCGGACACCGCGGGCTCGTCGTCGCTGTAGTCGTAGAACCCCTTCCCCGTCTTCCGTCCGTGGTAGCCGGCGAGGTACATCCGACGGAGGAGCGGCGGCGCGGCGAAGCGCTTGTCCTTGTACTCCTCGAACATGATCTCGGTGATGTGGTACAGCGTGTCCAGCCCCACGAAATCGCCCAGCGTGAACGGCCCCATCGGATACCCGCACCCGAGCCGCATCCCCGTGTCGATGTCCGGGATCGACCCGATCCCCTCCTCGTAGGCCCGAATCGCGTCGAGCATGTACGGCACGAGGAGGCGGTTCACCACGAATCCCGTGTTGTCGCGGCAGGCGATGGGACTCTTGCCCAGCGACTCGGCGAACGCGAACGCGGATCTGAAGCTCTCCTCGGACGTCTGACCGCAGCGCACCACCTCCACGAGCGGCATCACCGGGACCGGGTTGAAGAAGTGGAGGCCCACGAACCGATCCGCACGGTCGGTGCCGGCGGCCAGCTCGGTGATCGACAGGCTCGATGTGTTCGACGCGAAGATCGCCGGGGCCTTGCAGACCTCCGCGAGCGCTCCGAACAGCTCCTGCTTGGCGTCGCGGCTCTCGACGATCGCCTCCACCACCAGGTCGCAGTCCTCGAGGTCCACGAGCTCGAGGGTCGGGGTGAGCCGGCCGAGCACCGCATCGCGCTCTTCGGCGCTCAGCTTCCCCTTCGACACGGCGCGCTCGAGGTTCTTGTGGATGATCCCCATACCGCGGTCGAGGAAGTCCTCCTCGACCTCGCGCACGAGGGTCTGGTACCCGGCCGCGGCGGCGACCTGGGCGATCCCGCTCCCCATCAGCCCGCACCCGACGACTCCGACCGTCTGTATCTCGCTCAATGTCCGCTCCTGTCCGTGATTCGGATCCGGTCCTTCCCGGTCGACCGCGCGTGCGGTCTCACTTCAGCAGCCTCTGGTGCCACGGCTCGTCCTCCGGGTCGAGCGTCCCGCCCCGCTCGAGGCGGTCGAGCATTCCGTTGAGTGCCAGCTCGATCTCCTGGAGCTTCTTGCCCACGTCGTGACGCGCCGCGACCACCCCGAGCGACAGCCCGCCGGTGAACAGCGCCACGCCACCCGCGATCGCCAGCGCCGCCCCGCCGGTCGCGACGATGAGACCGGTGGCGGTCCCCACCCCGGCCAGCCCCAGCCCAGTCATCCCGCCGAGCACCGACTCGTTGCGAAGGTTGCTGGCATCCGCGGTGAGGGTCACGAGCGACCAACCCGGCTCCAGCGACTCGACCGCCACCTGGAGGCGCCTGGCCTTCGCCAGCCGGTAACCGTGGCCTCCGACGTCCATCACGCGGCGCATCGAGCTCAGGAGCCCGCCGGCCGGCTCCCACAGCGAGCGTCCGGTGCGGCTGCGCACGGGCTTGAGGAGCTCGCGGTCCTTGAGGTAGCGCTCGAGGTTGCGCTCCACCTCGTCGCGGTCTCCCGGGACGACCCGGCTGGCGCGCACGATCGCCCGTCCGCCCAGACGGCGTCCGAGCCCGCGGTCCTCGGGAGCGGCCGGAACCAGGGCCTCGGCGTGCACCTCGGCCACCGCCTGGCGGACGTAGCGCGCCTCGAGCCCGACCTCCTCGCCGATGCGGATGACCTCGCCCGCGTCGAGCGCCTCGGCCTCGGAGGAAGATGCGCGGAACTGGAGGTCCGAGGCGCGTCGGATGACACGCTCCAGCTGGGCGTGGGTGATGGGCGTCTTCGGGGCGGGCGCGGGAAGGTGCTCGCCCGGCCCCACCTCATCCTCCGGCGGCGGCTCCGACCCGGGCTCCCCGCCGGAGCCGTGCGGGTCAGGCGTCATCGTCCTCGGTCTTCAGGGGGGCGTGCTCGCGGGCCCGGGGCTCGTCCTGCGAGGCCGTGGGAGCGGGGATCCGCCGGCTCTCCTCCGTCGCGCCGAGGCGATCGCGCCCCTCGGCGTCGGTCCCCGAGAGCTCGAAGGCGCCTCCGGCATCTGCCGCGGAGGAGGCTTTCCCCGTGGTCTCTTCTCTCTTCCCGCCGCTGAACACCTCCTTGAGGAAACCGAAGTCGAGCGGCAGGGGAAACAACGTGGTGGAGTTGTTCTCCGCGGCGATCTCGGTGGCCGTCTGGAGGAAACGGAGCTGGAGCGACGCCGGGTACTCGCTGAGCTGACGCGCCGCGTCCCTCAGGTTCGCCGACGCCTGGAGCTCCCCCTGCGCGTTGATGACCTTGGCCCGCCGGTCGCGCTCGGCCTCGGCCTGGCGTGCGATCGCGCGCTTCATCTCCTGCGGCAGGTCGACGTCCTTCACCTCGACGCCGGTGACATCGATGCCCCACGGATCGGTCCCCTCGTCGATGATGTCGCGCAGGATCTGGTTGAACTTCTCGCGCTCGGCGAGCAGCTCGTCGAGCTCGGCCTGCCCGATCACCGAGCGGAGGGTTGTCTGCGCGAGCTGGGAGGTCGCGAACAGGTAGTCCTCGATCTCGAGGATCGCTTTCAGGGGGTTCGAGACGCGGAAATACAGGACGGCGTTCACCTTCACCGACACGTTGTCGCGCGTGATCACGTCCTGGGGCGGGATGTCCATGGCGATGATGCGCAGGCTGACCCGCTCCATGCGCTCGACCCCGAACGGGACGAGGAAGATAAGGCCCGGCCCCCGGGCCGGACGCACGCGGCCCAGCCGGAACACGACGCCGCGCTCGTACTCCTTGAGGATGCGGAGGCTCGTCGCGAGCGCGATCGCGCCCGCTCCGGCGAGTATGGCGAGCAGGGGCTCCACGGGCTCCTCCCGGCTTCCGTGCGTGAAACGGGCTCGTCCGGCCGCGGATGCGGCGGGACGATTCGAACCTAGCCGTCGACCTCGACGATGACCGCCGCTCCCTGGCCGCCTCCGATGCAGGCGGTCCCGAGCCCGACCCCGCCGCCGCGGCGCGCGAGCTCGTACAGCAGGTGGCCGGTGATCCGTGCACCGGTCATCCCGAGCGGGTGCGTGAGCGCGATCGCGCCGCCGTTCACGTTCACGCGCTCGCGATCCAAACCCAGCTCGCGCTCGACGGCAACGTATTGGGGCGCGAACGCCTCGTTCACCTCGATGAGGTCGATGTCATCGAGCGTGAGCCCGGCCTTTTCGAGGGCGGCACGCGAGGCGGGCGCCGGTCCGATCCCCATGACGCGCGGCGGCACTCCGGCCACGGCCCACGAACGGAGGCGTCCCATCGGCTCGAGCCCGTGCGCGTCGGCGTACTCCCGGCTCGCCACGACCAGCGCCGCGGCCCCGTCGCCGATCCCGCTCGCGTTGCCCGCCGTCACCAGCCCATCCTCCTTGAAGTACGGCCGGAGCGCCGCGAGGCCCTCCATCGTCGTGTCGGGCCGCAGGTGCTCGTCGCGCTCGAACGGCTTCTCGCGCCCCTTGCGGCCCACCATGACGGGCACGACCTCATCCGCGTAGCGTCCCTCCTCCCAGGCCGCGTTGGCGAGCCGCTGGCTGCGCACCGCGACTTCGTCCGCGTCGGAGCGCGCGATGCCGTAGTCCTCAGCGAGGTTCTCGGCCGTCTGGGCCATCGAGAAGCCGCAGTACGAATCGGTGAGGGCCTCCCAAAGGGTGTCCTCGAAGGGGACCGCGGGTCCCAGCCGGAGACCCCAGCGCGCCCCCCGCACGACGTGGGGCGCCTGGCTCATGGACTCCGTGCCGCCGACCAGACACGCGCGGCTGTCCCCCAGCAGGATCTCCTGGGCACCGTCGATCACGGCCTGGAAGCCCGAGCCGCACAGGCGATTGACGGTGACGGCCGGAACCTCGATCGGGAGACCCGCCCTGAGCCCGATGTGACGCGCCAGATAGATCGCGTCCGCCGAGGTCTGCATGACGTTGCCGAACACGACCTGCCCGATGTCCTCGGCCGGCACGCCCGAGCGCTCGAGCGCCGCTTCCGAGGCGATCACGCCGAGATCGATGGCCGAGTGGTCCTTGAGGCTCCCGCCGAAGGTGCCCATGGGGGTCCGGGCGGCGGACAGGAACACGACGCCCGCACCGTTCGAGTCACTCATCGCGTCGCTCCTCTATGGATGCACCAGAACGTGAATGCGCCGCATCGGACGAATGCCGATCGAACGGTCGGAAACTAGCGACCGGCGAGGGGTTTTGCTCCCCCGGCCCCCGGTCGCGGGGCGGGATTCGGGAGGGGACGCCGTAGCCGGCTCCGGGAAGCGGGCTCGTCGCGAGCCTCAGCCCCGCGGCCCGAGCAGCTGCTCCAGCTCCGCGAGCGATCCGTGACGGATGGACAGGCTGTCGGGGATCTCCAATCGCCACTTGACCTCCGCATCGATCACCCGGGCGGGCCGTGTCGACTCGCCTCGTTTGGCGATCAGCGCGTCGGCCGTCCGCCCGCCCGCGTCGAGGAGGAACACGATGGAGAAATCGAGGCTCGGGAAGCGCGCGGACCGGTAGTACTCCTGGCCGGAGAGGAAGAGGATGCGACCGTCCACGAGCTGGAAGGCGTAGCAGGCGCCCTCGTCCTCGACCTCCTCGAACTCCACGTAGCCCGTCGACTCGACTCGTAGCTCCTCGGCCACCCCCGCCCCGGCCACCGATTCGAAGTCGGCCGCCATGTCCGCGAAGGCACCCGACCGGAGGTCGCGATCCAGCCAGACGAGCATCCCTCCCCCGACCGACGACCAGAACAGGGTCACGACCCACCAGGGCGCATCGCTCGCGATCAGCGTCAGGAGCCACAGCCCGCCGATCACCAGACCGGCGACCAACAGAGGACCGATCCGGGAGTGTGACCGCGCACGCAGGGCCCGGATCTTCATGCGCACCAGCCTCCGCTCGGCCGGCGTGAGCGGGCGCCGGACGAACGGGAGGTCTCGAGGCTCGCCGGTCACCGGTCCCCCGGGGGAGCCGCGGTCGGCCCGCCAACGGGCCGATCTAGGGTCGGCCGGCGGCCGACGCCGCGATCCTCTCGCACAGCCAGTCTCCCACCTCCGATGTGGTCGCTGGACCCCCGAGATCCGGCGTGCGGACCCCCTCGGCGAGCGCCTCGTCCACGGCGCGCTCGACGGCACGGGCCGCATCGGTCCGCCCGGCGTCCTCGAGCAGGAGCGCCGCGCTCAGCACGGCCGCCATCGGGTTCGCCGTCCCGGTGCCGGCCAGGTCGGGCGCGCTTCCGTGCACGGGCTCGTACAGGCCGTGCTTCCCGGGGTGCACGTTGGCCGAGGGTGCCAGCCCTGGCCCGCCGATGAGCTCGGCGCCGAGATCCGAGAGGATGTCCCCCAGCAGGTTGCTCGTCACGATCACGCCGAAGCGCTCCGGCGCGCGCACCATCTCCATGGCGAGCGCGTCGACGTAGCGCATCTCCGATTCGACGTCGGGGTGACGCGCGGCCACCTCGGAGAACACGCGACGCCACAGGCCGTACATGTGCGGCACGGCGTTCGCCTTGTCGGACAGTGTGACCCGGCAGCCGCGCGAACGCGCGGCCGCGAAGGCCGCCTCCGCGATGCGTTCGACCGCACGGCGGCTGGCGATCCCCTCGCTCACCGCCACCTCGGCGGGTGTGCCCTCGTGCTCGATCCGCCCCCTGCCGACGTACAGGTCCTCCGTGTTCTCGCGGTAGATGACGAAGTCGATCGAGCCGGCCCTGGCCCGCTTGAGCGGGGACAGCTCGGGAGCCCGCAGCTTGATTGGGCGGCGGTTGATGTACAGGTCGAGCCGCACGCGCAGCCCGAGGAGGAGGTCGCGCGCATGCCGCCCGTCCGGCACGCGCGGATCGCCGACGGCCCCGAACAGAATGGCGTCGAACTCGTCGCGCAGGCGCTCGAACGTCGGCTGCGAGAGGGTTTCTCCCGTGCGGAGGAAGTGATCCGCTCCGTGCGGCAGCCGTTCGAGCTCGATCTCCACCAGTCCGATTCGCCGCACGGCTCCGAGCACGCGGCACGCCTGCTCGACGACCTCGGGACCGATCCCGTCGCCGCCGATGACCGCCACGCGGAGCGACGTCACGGACGTGCCAGCGCGCCGCCGCAACGAGGGCAGTAGGACCAGCCCGGCTCGAGACGGTCACCGCACGAGGTGCAGCGGGCCGCCTGCTGATCGACACCGCAGTGCGGACAGAAGCGGACGCCCTCGCGCCGCGGCAGGCGGGCCGTACAGCTCCAGCACCTCCCGCCGCGCGCCTTGCCGGACGGCTCCATCGGCGCGGTCTCGGCGGGCGGCAGCGCGTCGGCCGACGGCGTCGGGCGCTCCACGAGCCACGCGGAATCGGGTGCATCGCCCCGGTCGGCGATCTCGTCCGGTTCCGACCCCTCGACGGACGCCCCCGCGTCCTCCGACTCCGAGCCCTCGTCGGACGGGGCGGCCCCTTCGGCCTCCGCGGTGCCATCCATCCTGTCGCGCCTCGCGGGGTCACGCAGCCGGAGCAGGCTGTCGGCCAGCTTCTCGATGGCGCGCAGCCCCGGCTCGGGCTCGTCGAGCTCCCTGGCGGCCGCCTCCTGGAGCGCGGGATCGACCTGGAGCAGGACGCGGTCGGACAGGAGCCGGAGGACGGCCAGGTCGTACTCCGCCTTTCCGGCAAGACCGAGCCGCTCGCGGACGAGGGCGTACGGCAGCACTCGCTCGAGGAGCTGCGACACGGTGACCGCCCGTCCCGGGGCCCCGCTCTCGGACAGACGTTCGCTCAACAGACGCGCCACCACCTCGACGGATGCGATCCTCATGGGCCCGACAGGGGAGGACGGATCATCGACGGCGCGCTAGCGCTCGATCTCGAGCGCTCCGACCCGGGCCGAGTCCTCGATGAACGCCCGCGCGCTCTCGCACGAGATCGAGCCGCCCGTGAGATCCATGAGACGGATGGCCTCCTCGCGCATGAAGTCCCCCACCGAAACGGCAGGATTCGGCGATCGGTCGCGCATCGTGCGCACGATGGTGTCCCAGTCCCCCTCGAACACGGCGCCGTCGGGAGACCGCACCCGGTGCCACTCGTCCGGGGCCATCCCCGGCGGGCGTCCGAACAGGTCGAGCTGTCCGCGCTCCCACGTGCCCGAGAATCCGGCGGCCCGGGCCTCGAGCTCCGCGAGCAGCCGATCCTCGGGGCTCGGCTCGGCCGCCAGCTCTTCGAGCGCCAGCATGTATGGCTGCACCTCGGGCGCGTCGGCCGCCAGCCCAAGCAGGCGGCGCTTGAGCTCGATGATGCGCCACGCGACGGCGGGATCGCCGAGGTTGGCGGGCGCGATGTGCTCGAACTGGTCCAGCGCGGCCCGGAAGTCGCCGCGCTCGTACAGGACGTTGCCGTATAGCGCCCGGGCCTCCCCGAAGCCGGGATCGAGACGCACGGCCTCGCGGCCCCAGTAGAGCGCCGCCTCGGGGTCGCCCATGCGGTAGAACGTGTAGGCGAGATCGAGCGCCGCATCGGCGCTCTCCGAGTCGGCCTCGTGGGCGAGGCGGAAGAAGCGCTCCGCGCGCTCGAACAGGCCCTCCCTGAGGAGGCTCCGCCCCACGCACAGCATGAGCTCCACGTCGGTCTCGAAGCCCAGATCGAGGAGGACCTCGAAGGCGCGGAACGCGTTCACGCGCTCGCCGAGGCGGAGGAGGGCCTCGCCGACCCCGGCGATCGCCTCCTCGTGCTCGGGGTCGCGGCGCAGCGCCCCCTCGAAGGCGGCCCGCGCCCAAGCGAACTCCTCGCGCGCCAGCCGGGTGTACCCCATCGACACGAGCAGCTCGGTGGACTCCGGGAACATGACCAGCGCGCGCTTGAGCACCTCGAGGGCCCGGTCGTAGTCCCCGGCCTCGTACAGCCGCTGCGCCTCGGCGTCGAACTGATCCCCGTTCCAGTAGTCGGGCTGGATCTCGCTCACGACCGCTCGAACAAGTAGGCGTTAACAGGGTCTCGGTCGACTGCAATAGTCGGTGCCCATCCGCCTTCCAGCAACCTGCGTACCGCGCCACATTCCGCCACTCCCTCCCCACCCATCCTCAGTCCTCCCCCTCCCCGGATTCGTGACCGGGGGCAACGCCTTCCACCCCACGCAGTTCGAGCTTCGTGACGCGTCGGTCCGTCACCTCGAGCACGCGCAGCTCCGCCGATCCCAGCGGCACCGCATCCCCCGGATCGGGGATCCGACCCAGGGCCGAGATGACGAATCCCGCCACCGTATCGTACTCGTCCCCGTCGCCGTCCGCAGGGTCGGGGAGATCGAAGCGCTCGATGAGGTCGGCGAACGAATGGCCCCCATCGATCACGGTCCGGCCGTCGGCGTCGACGCTCACCTCCGCGGTCGCGGTGTCGTGCTCGTCGTAGATCTCGCCCACGATCTCCTCGACGAGGTCCTCGAGGGTCACGAGCCCGTCGGTGCCACCGAACTCGTCCACCACCACCGCCATGTGCGTCTTGCGGTGCCGAAGCTCGGCGAGCAGGTCGTCGATGGGCTTCGTGTCCGGCACGAACAGCGGCTCGCGCATCACCGCGTCCGCCGTGGTCTCCTCCATGCCCGACATCAGCGCCTCGATGAGGTCCTTCACGACCACCACGCCCACGATCTCATCCAGCGACTCGCGATACACGGGCAGGCGCGAGAACCCCGACGCGGCCGCGACGGCGAGCACCTCGCGCAGCGGCGCGCGCGTCTCCACAGCGACGATGTCGGGCCGCGGGGTCATCACCTCGCGGGCGACGGTGCGCGTGAGCTCGAACACGCCCTGGATCATGGCCTGCTCGTCCTCCTCCACCACCCCCTCCTCCAGACTCTGGCGGACGAGCATCTCGATCTCTTCGGGGCTGTGGACGTTGTCGTAGGAGTCCCCGCGGGTGCCGACGTGCAGCAGCCGCAGGACCAGCGAGGAGGAGCCGTTCAGCAGCCAGATTCCCGGGCTCACGACGCGATTGAACGCGATCAGCGGGCCGGCGACCAGCCGGCTCACGGTCTCGGGACGGGCCAGCGCGAGGGTCTTCGGGGCCAGCTCGCCGAGGACGATGTGGAGATACGTGATGAGCAGGAACGCGATCGTGACGGCCACCGAGTGGAGGGCGACCGGCGCGTCGATCCCCACGGCATCGAGCAGCGGCTCGATCGTGTGCGCCACCGCGGGCTCGCCGATCCAGCCCAGCCCGAGCGAGGCGAGCGTGATTCCGAGCTGCGTGCCGGAGATGGCGCGATCCAGATCCTGCTGCGCCCGCTGGACGGTCCGGGCGAGGCGATCGCCGGAGTCGATCATCTCGCGGATCCGGGTGCGTCGCGCGCTCACGAGACCGAACTCGGCCGCGACGAAGAACGCGTTCGCGGCCACCAGCGCCAGGACCGCGAGCAGCCGCAGGAGGACGCCGACGTCCATCAATCGTCGGGATGGCGAGCGGGGCGGACGGGGCTCGGGGGCCCGACCGGGGCGGTCGGACCCGGGTGTCGCGGCGTGGCAGGCCGGAGGGAGCCGGCGCTGTCAGGTACCGGGTGTTCCGGGGACGGGGGCTCGTTCAGGCTGCGCTCACCTCGCCCGTGTCGACCGCCGCATCGCCATCCTCCGCTCCGTCCTCCTGCAGGATGTCCTGCGCGTTCGTCTTTCCGTGCGGGACCACGGGGGCGCAGTACCGCTGACCGATCGTACGCAGATCCGCGAGCTCGCTCGGGGTCAGCTCGGGGTAGCGCTCGCGGATGTACTCGATCGTGTCGTCGAACCACTCATCGCGCTGCTCGTCCTCGGCCTCGAGGACGCCGCAGCGCCGGATATGACTGAAGAGCTCATCGCGAGCCCGGTCGATCGCTTTCGGTACGTACTTTCCCTTACCCAAGGCAACTCCTGTGTGCAACGGGTTCCGTTCCGTGTCTCGCCCCGCGCGAATATACCCCGCTCGCCCGCCCTCCGGCAAAACCGCCACCCGTGCGCGCGCCGGCTCACCCTCCCGGGTCGAACTCGCGCAGGTACATGGTCAACTCCCCCATGCCCATGCGGGTCTTGAGGAGGACGATGAGCCGGCGGTCGTCATCGGTGATATACAGCTCGCCGGCTCCGCCCTCGCCGAAGATCCCCTTCGTCTGGATGATCGGCCGCACGACGACCGTTTCGAACGTCCCGGCCCTGAGACGCACACGCTCGCGACGCAGCACCTGGATCACGACGGGGTTCCCATCCTCCTGGAAATAGTCGTCGAACGAATACGTCCGGCCGACCTCGAGCGGCAGCGTGCGCATCAGATACAGATACGAGATCTCATCGAGCGCCCCCGGCGGGATCGGGACATCCCGTTCCGCGGCGTGCGGACGATAGGCGGCCGCCTCCTCGTCCCAGTCCTCCCGGGTGACGCTGCCCGCCTCGTGGTCCAGCTCGTAGCGCCGGTGCCGATCGTAGCCGCCCTCGTGCAGGATCTGCTCGAAACGCAGCGACCGATACGGCCCCGTCGCCAGCCAGCTCACGGTCCGATCATCGATCTTGTAGAAGAACGGCCCGCCGTCGATCTCGAACGCGAGCCGATACGTGGGCGTGGCGCTCACCGTGTCGACCGCCTCGACCTCGAGGCTGCCCCGACCCACGCGCACGGGACCGAAGGTGACGTCGTACTCGGCGCGTTCCCCGACCGCGAATGGCCAGCGGGACGCGAACAACGACACGGGTGTCGAGGTTTGAGCGGCGGTCGTACCGCCGGTCGCCAGCAGGAAGGCGAGGGCCCACGTCAGAGGCGCCGGGCGGAAGGTCACGCGGTCGCCGTCTCCGCCCGCGCGCGTCGGATGGCCTCCCGCAGCGCGGGGTCCCGCCCGGCCCGGAACAGGGCCCCGAACTCGACCAGCGCCTCGAAGCGCGTGTCCCGATACCGCCGCGGGCCCGGCGCATCGGACTCGATCTCCTCGGCCCGGCGGACGTGCGGCCACACCCTGGCCAGGAGCTCGGCGTTGGCCGCCCACCCGCGGTGCTCGATCAGGGGTTGGTCGGAGTCGAGCTCCTCGAGCGCTTTGAGGAGAGTGAACAGCCGGTAGAGACGGAGGCTCGCGTAGGGATCCGCGTCGATCCCGGCCCGGGCGAGCCCCGGACCGAGGAGCCGGCCGCCGAGTCGCGTTAGGCGTTGTGGCCGCGGAAGCTCGTCCGGCGGCATCACGGTGACGATGTCCGCGCCCCCCTCGAAGCGCCTCATCATCTCCGGGATGCATTCCGGCGGGTCGCTGAAATCGCCCTGCATGGTGACCAGTGCATCGCGCCGCGGGTAGCCGGAGCGACGCACCGCCTCGCGAACCAGCCGTTCGAGACACGCCGCGTAGCCGAGGCGCGCGTCGCTTCGGAGCAGGGTGAGCGGCAGGACCCGCGGATAGCGCTCGAGGGCCTCGCGGGTCCCATCCCCGGACGCGTCGTCGCACACGATGACGTGGAACTCGCGCCGCTCGCCGTACAGGATCTCGCGGATGCGCCACAGGAGCGGTCCGATCGTGTGCCGTTCGTCGTGGACGGGGATTCCGATGTAGATCAACGGGTTCTCGCCGGATTCATGGTGGATGTCCTCTTACCGCGCGTCCGGGGACGACGTTCCGGCCGGATGTCCTTCCAGCGTCTATGGAACCAGAAGTACTGCGACGGGACCGCCCGGATCGCGCGCTCGAGGGTGGTCAGCCACGCGACGGTACGCTCGAGCTCGGGCGTGTCCGCGGTGCGTGCGAGCCCGGACCCGCCCCCCGCGCCGTGCTCCCCGGTCGACCCGGAGCCTCCCCCGACCGGCTCGAGGAGCGCCCGGTACCCCTCGCCCTCCCGCACGAGTCCCGAGAACAGTAGAGGGACGCGGGCCGCGATCGAAAGACGGGCCGGACCGAGGAAGGTCCACGCCGGACGCCCGAGGAACTCGAGCCGCGCGCTCCCCGTCGTGGCGTGCTGATCGGCCACGAGCAGAACCGGACGGCCGTCCTCCAGTCCCCGCACGAGACGGCCGACGCCTTCGTCGCGGCGCACGAGCTCGACGTCTTGACCCGCCCTCAGATGCGTGAGGACGACGTCCCACGGGGGCCGCTGCCGCCGGACCACCGCCAGCGGACGGAGCCCGAGCGCGGCCAGGAAGGCGCCGAACAGCTCCCAGTTCCCGAGGTGGGCCGAAACGATCACGCATCCGCCACCGCGGGCCGCGCGGCGCAGAGCCGCGTCGTACAGGCTCGCGTCCCGGACCCGGTCGAGGGCGGGGGCCAGCCGGCGCGGGCCGCCGGCGAGGAGCGCGAACTCCTCGCCGAAGTGCCGATAACAGCCACGAGCGACCTCCGCCACCCAGGCGGCATCGCGCTCGGGGAAGCTGGCCGCGAGCTGCCGCTCGACGACCGGGCGGCGCGCCCTTACGACCCCATGGGCCACCGCCCCGAGGGCGTGACCGAACCGCCGCCGCGCGGCCAGCGGCGCGGCCCCCGACGCCCACGCCAGTCCGCCCAGGCCCCGCGCCAGGCCGCGCTCAAGCACCGGCGAACCACTCGCGCGGGGCCCCCGAGGGCCAGGCGACGGCGGCGAACCCGCACCAGCCGAGCTCCGTCCAGATGCGGGCGGGCGGCCGTTCGAGCCGCGGCGCGAGCCACAACGCCATCACCGTGCCGTGCGTGATGGCGGCCACGCTCCCCGTGCTGGACGACATCAGCTCCTCGAGCGCCGCCCCGAAGCGCGACTCGGCCTGCCGGGCGCTCTCCTCGCCCAGCACGACCTCGGCGGGTCGCGACAGCATGTCCAGCACGGCGGCGCGGAACGCGGCGGGCGCCTCGAAGAAGGGCGCCGCGTCGCGGGCGTGCTCGCGGAGGTCGGCCACGATCCGGATCTCGATGCCCAGCGCATCGGCGATCACGCCCGCGGTCTCGGCCGCCTTCGGCTCGGGGCTCGAGGCGCACAGCACGGGTCCGTGCGCTCCGATCCGCGGGGCCGTCGCTCGCGCCAGCGCCCGTCCGCGCTCCGTTAGCGACCACGTCGACGGGGGACGGTCGGCCCGCGGGGCCGACTCGGAGTGCCGCACGAGGACGAGCGTGCGTCCGGCCACGCCGCTCACGGCGCGGGAGCCGCGGGCTCGAGCTGTCGCTCGAACAGCCGCAGGTACGGCCCTTCGCGCGTCAGGAGCTCGTCGTGGCTGCCCTCGTCCACGATCCTCCCCCGCTCGAGCACGAGGATCCGATCCGCCTCGCGCACGGTGGACAGGCGGTGGGCGATGACGATCACCGTCCGTCCCCTGAACAGCTCGTGCAGGGCCTGCTGGATCTCGCGCTCGCTCTCGGCGTCGAGCGCCGAGGTGGCCTCGTCGAGGATCAAGATGGGGGGATCGCGCAGCACCGCCCGCGCGAGCCCGATCCGCTGGCGCTGTCCGCCCGACAGCCGCACTCCCCGGTCACCGAGCAGCGTGTCGTACTCGCGGGGGAGCCCGAGGATGAACTCGTGTGCGTGCGCGGCCCGCGCCGCGGCCTCGATCTCCGACCGCGACCGCCCCGGCTCCCCGTAGGCGATGTTCGCGGACACGGATTCGTGGAAGATGGTCGTCTCCTGGCTCACGATCCCCACGACGCGGCGCAGCGAGGGCACCGACAGGCGCCGGATGTCGACGCCGTCGATCAGCAGCCGGCCGTCCGTGGGATCCGCGAAGCGCGGCAGGAGGTCGACGAGCGTGCTCTTCCCGCCGCCGGAGGGGCCGACGAGCGCCACGATCTCTCCGCGGGCGATCTCGAGATCGACGTCCGTCAACACCGGTCTGCCCGGCTCGTACGCGAAGTCGACGTGCTCGTATCGGATGGCGTGCTCGAAGCGCTCGAGCGGCTCGTCCTCGCCCGAGGGCTCCGGCTCGCGGTCGAGGATCTCGAAGAACCGATCCGCCGCCGCGAGCCCCTGTTGTGCGAGGGCCGGCGTCTGCGAGCCCGCCTTGATGGGCGAGATGGCGCGCAGGGCGATCGTCACGAACACGAGGAACTGCTCGGGCCCCAGCGTCCCGGCCCCGAGCACCATCCCCGCCCCGATCCACACGAGCCCCACGGCCACGAGCGAGGAGAGGATCTCCGACAGGGGCGCCGCCGCGTGGGCCAGCGTGGCGCTCTTCACGAACCCGCGCGAGTAGCCGTCCGAACGGGCTTCGAAACGGCGCTGTTCGTAGTCCTCGGCCGCGTAGGACTTTACGAGCCGGATCCCGCTCACCGTCTCCTGGAGGGCCCCGAGGATCTCCCCCTGGTCGTGGAACACGCCCCGGAACCGCACCCGCAGGTGTCGCAAGATCGGGCGAAGCACGAGCACCGTGGGCGGCACGAGGATCGCGGCCAGCAGCGTGAGCCGCCAGGAGAGGACGAGGAGCGCGAGGCCGTACGCGCTGATG
The DNA here is from genome assembly GCA_964499635.1 of uncultured Gemmatimonadota bacterium. Taxonomy (GTDB): domain Bacteria; phylum Gemmatimonadota; class Gemmatimonadetes; order Palauibacterales; family Palauibacteraceae; genus Palauibacter. The sequence goes on from CAZCLY010000002.1 coordinate 87,403, forward strand.
GAGGCGATGTAGCGGATCGCCTGGGCGAGCGACTCGGGTACGAGCTTCGCGTCGCGCGTGTCGGTCACCACGCGCGCCAGGAGCTGGCCGGCCCTTTCGCGCTCGAAGAAGGCGAGCGGCAGCCTCTGGAGGTGCCGGTGGACCTCGTCGCGTACATCGCGCACGAGGTACTCCTGCACGCGGATCGCGAGCACCCGCGACACGTACATGGCCGCGTTCTTCATGATGATCGTGGCCAGCACGAGGAGGCAGACGATCCGCAGCCCGTGCAGCCCTTCGACGTTCCCCAGCCAGCCGCCCACGACGCCGTCCACGAAGCGCTCGGCGGCATTGCGCCCGCCGCCGGGGAGGGCCGGTCCCATCCCGAACAGCGAGCGCAGGAAAGGGATGAGGAGGAGGAGGCTGAACGCGTCGAGCGCGGCGCCGAGCGCGGCGAGCCCGATGCTCGCCACGAACATCGCGCGGTAGGGCTCGAGGAACGAGAGCAGGCGGCGGAATGTCGATCGGTCCGCTCGACCGGCGCCCGCGGGCAGCGGCGTGGCGCGGCTCAGGAGATCACCGGGGAGTGAGGAGCGCCACCGGCATGATCATTTCGTCGGGGCTCACGCCGCCGTGCAGGAAGCTGTCCCGGTAACGGTGCTGGTACTCGCGCAGCTTGGTCGGGTACACGAAGAAGTAGTCTTCACGGCACAGGACGTACGTCCGCTTGAGACCGCCGGGCGGAAGCCGCAACTCGTCTGCGTCCGAGGTCGAGAACACTGCGCTCGGGTTCTCGACCCGCAGGTCGTCGCCGAACTTGTAGCGCAGGTTGGCCGTCGCGTCGCGCTTCGCGTAGATGGTCGCCGGCCGGTGGCAATGGAGCGATCCGTGATCGGTGGTCAGCAGCACGCGGACCCCGCGCCGCGCGGCGATCCTCAGGGCCTGGAACGCCGCCGAGCGCTGGAACCAGGTCACCGTCAGCGAGCGCAGGGCGCTCGTGTCGGGCGCCATCTCCCAGATGAGCCGGGATTCGGAGCGCCCGTGCGTGAGCATGTCCACGAACCCGAACACGAGCGCCGTAGCGGAGGGGCTCGACAGGTAACCCTCCAGCCGGCCCAGCATGGCCTCGCCCTCCTGGGCCGAGAAGATCTTCTCGTAATGGGTCTTCACCCGCCCGCCGGCCAGCTGCCCGACGAGCCGCTCGAACAGGTCGTCCTCGAACGAGTTGTACCCGATCTCGTCCCCCCGCTCCCACCAATCCGGCCGCAGCTCGGCGAGCTCGTCGGGGAACAGGCCGCCGAACAGCGCGTTGCGGGCGTAGGGCGTCGCGGTCGGGAGGATCGAGGCGTACAGCTCCTCGTCGATCTCGAACAGCTCGCTGATGAACGGCACGATCGCGCGCCATTGCCCGAGGCGCATGCAGTCCATCACGATCACCAGCGACGCCGGGTCCTCGTCGAGGATGGGACGGAAGAAGCGCGGCAGCACGTCGACCGACAGCGTCGGGCCGGTCTCCCCCCCTTCGTGGACCCACTCCCCGTAGCGATCCGCGACCAGATCGCAGAACCCGCGGCGTACATCGGCGACCACGGTCTCGAGGATCTCGCGGAAGCCCGTTTCGCCCGCTTCCTCCAGCTTCAGGTCCCAGTCGATCATCTCGGAGTACAGACGGGCCCATTCCGCCCACGTCCGCGCGCCGGCCGCCTGGTCGCGCAGCTCACCGAACCGGCGCGAGAAGTCGCGAGCGATCTGCTCGTGCTGCAGCGCCGGGCCGGCCAGGATCCGCGTCACCACCGACAGGACCTGGCGCGGGCTCGTGGGCTTGACGATGTACTCGTCCGCCCGCCGTCCGATGGCCTCGTGGAGCGTCGAGTCCTCTTCGCTCTTGGAGACCATGACGACCGGGAGTCGGGGAGACACGCGCCGCACGCGATCGAGGACCTCGATGCCGCGCAGCCCCGGCATCTGCTCGTCGAGGAGCACGAGATCGTACGTCCGGTTGGCGAGCAGCTCCAGCGCGTCCTGGCCGTTCATGATCGCGTCGACCTGATACCCCTCCGTGCGCAGGAGCATGAGGTGCGGCTTGAGGAGATCCACCTCGTCGTCGACCCACAGGATACGTCCCGTGCGCACCGCCTTCGTCGTCGCCCCGTTCAAGGGGCGCCCCGGCAGCCGACCCCGTACCGCTCCCGCGCGACCTCGATCTTCCGGATCACGTCCTCCTCTCGAATCCTCTCCATGTTCCCGCGGCGCGTCGCGCGCGAGGGATGTTCCTCGCCCGCCCGGGCGTATCGGTCGATCAGGAGATCGCCGAAGCGACGGTACGGGCCCACCCGCCGGGGGTCCGTAAAGCCGTACAGCCCGATCGTCGGCGTGCCCAGCGCCACCGCGAGGTGCAGCGGGCCGGTATCGGGGCTCACGACCAGGTCGCTGGCCCCGAGGAGCCACGCGAGCCTGCGCAGATCATAGCGCAACTCGACCTCCGGCGGGACACGGCACAGGCGAGACAGCCGCTCGGCATCCTCGAGCTCCCCGGTCGAGGCCCCGCCCACCAGCACGGTGCGGAACCCGAGATCCCCGGCGGCCACATCGAGTACACGGGCGGCTCGCTCGAGGATCCAGTCCTTCTCGCGACGCGAGGAGCGAGGAACCAGGGCGAGCACCGGCCGATCGTCGTCGCCCACCCACACCCGGCGGGCCTGATGCTCGGCCTCCGTGAAGTGGAAGTCCCACTCGGCACGCACCGGCACGTCCAGGTGCCGGAGGAACTCGAAATACTCGTCCTGGACGTGGTCCGGCGCGCGGGAGGGGATGCGCCGATTCGTCGCCAGCCAGCTCAGATCGCGGGCGCGCGCGCGATCGTACCCCAGCCGGATCGGGGCGTCGAGCGAGCGGGTGACCACTCCCGCCTTGAAGCACGGGTGCACGTCGAGCACCAGATCGAAGGAGAGATCCCGGGCGCGCCGCCGGAAGTCCGCGTAGGCCCGCCAGCCCAGCTCGCGTCGGAAGAGGAGGAAGTCGTCGACGTCGGGACGCCCGCGCATGAGCTCGTGCGGCACGGGCTGGATGACCCACGTGAGGTGGCAATCGGGCCACGCCGCCCGTATCGAGGCCACCAGCGGGACGGCGTGGACCGTGTCGCCGATAGCGCTCATGCGCACGAGGGCCACGCGGGCGGGCGGGTCGGGCAGGCTCAGCGCGCGCACCGGGTGGCTCGAATCCGCGGACCTCCCCCGGGGCCGCGCGGTAGATGCCGGGGGCCGGTCCGGCTGACAACGCGCCACCGAGAGGGTACTCTCGAACCGATGAGGATTCTCACACGCTACATCCTGCGCCTGCACGTGGCGCCGTTCTTCTTCGCGGCGACGGGGCTCACCCTGCTGATGCTGCTGGACCAGGTGAGTCGGCGCTTCAAGGACCTGATCGGCAAGGGCCTCCACTGGTCCGTCATCGTGGAGGTGTTCGTCTACTCGGTGCCGTTCATCCTGGCGCAGACGCTCCCGATGGCCGTCCTTATCGCGGTCCTGTACACGTTCAACCGGCTGGCGGGCGACTTCGAGATCACCGCGATCCGGGCGAGCGGCGTCCCGCTGGCGCGCGTCATGGTGCCCCTGCTCGTCGCGGCCACGCTCCTCGCGGGGGCGATGACCTGGTTCAACAACACGGTGCTGCCCGAATCCAACCACCACCTGCAGAGCCTGCTCACCAGCATCGGCCGCAAGAAGCCCACCTTCTACCTGCGCGAGCGGGCGATCAACGAGGTGGTGCCCTCGCGTTTGTACGTACAACCCGGCGCCATCGATCGCGAGCACAGCCAGTTCGAGGACGCCGTCCTGTACGACGAGCGCGAGCAACGCCGCAGTCGCACGATCTACGCGGACAGCGGCCACATGGCATTCGACGAGGCGGGGGAGGACCTGTACCTGACGCTGTACGACGGGACGCTCCAGGAACGCCCCGACGACAAGCCCAAGTCGTTCCAGCGCATCCGGTTCGAGCGCATGAGGATGCGGGTGGACGGCGTCGCGAACCACCTCGAGCGGGACACGCTCGGCTCGTTCCGCAGCGACCGCGAGATGGACATCGCCCAGATGCAGGAGCGGGTGCGGGACGGACAGCGACAGGTGGAGGAAGCCCGCTCGCAGAGCCGCGCGTACGCCGTCGCGCTGACGCGCAGGCTCACGAGATGGAGGGAGCCGCTCGAATCGGAGCTCGTGTCCGGGCCGGAGGACTCGACCACGTCCCCGGGCGACACGATGGGCGCCGCGCGCACCTCGGCGCCGGACGCCGAGTCCGGGCGGACCGGGACCGCGCCGCGTGGAGGCGCGCCGGCCTCGCCGGGCGAACGGACGCGACCCGCCCCCGGAGACACGACCGCGGCCGTGGACTCGAGCGCTGTCGACTCGGCGACCGCGGCGGAGGCCCGGGCCCTGCGCCAGCGCCTGACCCACGAGGTACAGTCGGCCGTGGCGCGCTACGGACACCCTCTCGAGGCCGTCACGCAGTTCGAGAGCTTCGCCGGCCGCGAGGATCGCGGGCTGGGGGAGATCAACCAGTTCCGGGTCGAGATCCACAAGAAGGGCTCCATCCCGGTGGCGTGCATCGTGTTCGTCCTCATCGGGGCCCCGATCGCCGTCCGCTACCCGCGGGCCGGGGTGGCGCTCGTCGTGGGGGTCAGCCTCGCGTTCTTCGGCGCCTACTACGTGTCGCTCGTCGGCGGGGAGGAGCTCGCCGACCGCCGCTTCATCTCACCCGTGTGGGCCATGTGGGCGCCGAACATCCTGTTCGGGGTGATCGGGCTCGCCGCGCTGTGGCAGGCCCGCCGGGTCACCCGCTGAGCGCCGAGGCATGGTGAACGCCGCCCGCCGTGCTGCCTCGTCAGGCCTGTTGCCGTGAGGCTGCTCGATCGTTACGTCGGCGCCCAGTTCCTGCGGATCTTCGCGGTGTGTGTCCTCGGAGTGCCCTTCCTGTTCATCGTCATCGACCTGGCCGACAACCTCGACCGGTTCATCGATCGCGGCGCCACCCGGGGCCAGGTGGTGATGCACTACCTCTACCAGTTCCCGTACCAGTCGCTGCTCGGCTTTCCCATCGCGGCGCTGCTCGCTTCGGTGTTCACGGTGTCGGCACTCACGAGGCGCTTCGAGACGACGGCCATGAAGGCGGGTGGGATCTCGTTCTACCGCATGACCATGCCGCTCCTCGTGCTGGCCACCCTGTTGAGCGGAGTCGCGCTCGGGCTCACCGAGCTCGTTCCGGTGACCAACCGGCGGTCGGTCGACGCGCTCGAGCAGGAACAGACGCGCAGCCAGACGATCCGTATGTCGTTCGTGTTCCGCGCGGACGAGGGGCTCGTGTACAAGGTGCGCCGCCTCGACACCCGCGAGGCGCGGATGGACAACGTCCAGATCGAGCGCGAGGGGACGGGGGCAGAGTTCCCGACCATGAACGTCACCGCCAGCACCGCGCAGTGGGATTCGACGGGTGAGCGTTGGCTCCTGCAGCACGGCTGGGTGCGGCGCTTCGCGGGCCCACGCCAGGAGCGAGCCTACGAGTTTCTGGAGCTCCACGTGCGAGAGATGGACGAGCCGCCCGACGAGCTGCTTGCCGAGCCGAAGGACGTCGACGAGATGCGGTACGCAGAGCTCGGGCGATTCGTCGACGCGATCGAGCGTTCCGGGGGCACGCCGGCCGATCTCCGCACCGCGCGGGCACAGCGCATCGCGTTCCCGTTCGCGTGTCTGGTGATCGTGCTGTTCGGCATGCCGCTCGCGCATTCCAACCGTCGCGGGGGGGCGCCGCGCTCGATCGGGATCGCGCTCGCCACGACGATCATCTTCCTCATCTTCGTCCGCATCTCGGAAGCGCTGGGAGCGGGGGGGGCGATCCAGCCGTGGCTCGCCGCGTGGCTGCCCGACCTGGTGTTCCTGACCGCCGGCGTGGCGCTCTACTCGAAGGTCCGCACCTGACCGGAGCGGGGGACCGGTCAGACGTCGACCCGCCCGCGCGCGGCACGGTACCACCCCACGAACTCCGGGATGCCGCGCTCGATGGGGGTGACGGGATCGTATCCGAACAGCTCGCGGGCCCGCGCGATGTCCGCGAAGGTGCGCTCGACATCGCCCGGTTGGCGGGGGAGCTCGACGATGCGGGGCTCCACCCCGAGCGCTTCCGCGATGAGCGCGATGAGCCGCGACAGCTCGACCGTCCGGCTCTCGCCCAGGTTCACGATCTCGTACGCATCCGGGTGCGCCTCGAGGTACGCGATCGCGGCCTCCACCCCCTGGAGGATGTCGCCGATGTGGGTGTAGTCACGCCGGGTCGTCCCGTCTCCGAATCGCGGAACGGGCTCTCCGTCCGACAGGAGCCGGGTGAACTTGTGGATGGCGAGATCGGGACGCTGGCGCGGTCCGTACACGGTGAAGAAGCGGAGACACAGCGTGCCGATCCCGAACAGATGCCGGTACGTGTGGCACAGGAGCTCGCCGGCCCGTTTGGTGGCCGCGTACGGCGAGATCGGCCGGTCCACGGGATCCGTCTCCGCGAATGGAACCTTCTCGTTGTCGCCATACACGGACGAGGACGAGCCGAACACGAATCGCCGGATCCCGCGCCGCCGCGCGAGCTCGAGAAGCTGCTGAGTCCCGGCGACGTTGACGTCCTGGTACAGCATGGGCTGTGCGATCGACGGGCGTACGCCCGCCCGCGCCGCGAGGTGCACGATGACGTCGATGTCGTCGGGGAGGGCATCGAGCGTGGCCGCATCCCGGATGTCGCCCTCGACGAGCCGGAAGCGCGGCTCGTCCGCGAGCGCCGCCACGTTCCCGCGCTTGATGGCCGGATCGTAGAACTCGTCGAAGTTGTCGAGCCCCACGACGTCCACGCCGCCGCGCACGAGCCGCTCGACCAGATGGCTGCCGATGAACCCGGCGGCCCCCGTCACGAGGATGCGGGTCAATCCGCCTCCCGCCGGCCGCGCTCCAGCCGCTCGACATCCGCCCGTACCATCATGCGGATGAGCTCGTCGAACGCGACGGTCGGCTCCCAACCGAGAAGCTCGCGCGCCTTCGTCGGATCGGCGCACAGACGCTCCACCTCGGCGGGTCGCGTGAGCGCCGGATCCTCGACGACGTGCTCGCGCCAGTCGCGCCCGATCTCGTCGAACGCGGTGTCGAGCACGTCCTCGACCGAGTGCATGACGCCCGTGCCGATCACGAAGTCCCCGGGCTCGTCCCGCTGGAGCATGCGCCACATCGCGTCCACGTAGTCGCCCGCGTATCCCCAGTCGCGTCTCGCCTCGAGGTTCCCCATCCGCAGCCGCTCGCCGAGGCCGAGGTGGATCCGGGCGGCGTTCCACGTCACCTTGCGGGTCACGAACTCGAGCCCGCGCCGCGGGCTCTCGTGATTGAACAGGATCCCGCTCACCGCGAACAGGTCGTAGCTCTCGCGGTAGTTCACCGTGATGAAGTGCCCGTACACCTTGGCCACGCCGTACGGGCTGCGGGGATAGAAGGGCGTCTCCTCGTTCTGCGGCGTGGCGCGGACCTTCCCGAACATCTCCGACGACGAGGCCTGGTAGAAGCGGATCCCCGGATCGACGGCTCGCACCGCCTCCAGCATCCGCGTCACGCCGAGCGCGGTGAACTCGCCCGTGAGGAGCGGCTGCTCCCACGAGGTGGGGACGAACGATTGAGCCGCCAGGTTGTACACCTCGCGCGGCCCGACCCGCTCGACTACGCGCAACAGGGACAGCTGGTCGAGGAGATCGGCCTCGTGGAGCCTGATGCGGCCCTCGAGGTGCCCGATGCGGTCGTGCCGCTCGACCGAGGACCGGCGGACGATCCCGTGCACCTCGTATCCCCTGTCGAGCAGGAAATCGGCCAGATACGAGCCGTCCTGACCGGTGATCCCGGTGATCAGCGCGATCATGCGGTGTGGTGTTTCAACGAGGTGTCGAGCCTTTCGACAGCGTGCCGGAGCGAGACGGTGACGAATATGTGTCCGGTCCGCGTCCCGGCAAAGCGACCGCCGGGGTGGCGAGCGGCAGACTTCTTGCTCGGATCGCGACCGAGCTTGCAAGTTGCGGACCCGGCCCCGCCCGCGAAGACGCACGCGTCCGGGCGTGGGGGTGTGGCAGCGGTGAGTGGAGGTGGCGGATGGAACCCCCACAGCGATTGCTCGCGCCCGAGCGGCTGCTGATGATGGCGATCGAGCTCGATCACGCACCCGCTCCGGTGTGGGCGGCGATCGACGAGCTGGCCGCCGAGCGGCTCCGGACGCTCATCGAGGTCCTCCGCCTCGCCCCATCCAACTCCTGGGTCGCCAACGACGCGTGGCACCGCGCGATCGACGCCGACCGCCTGCGGGAGCTGGTCGACGCGGACGATCCGGATCTGGAGACGCTGGAGCGGGTGCTGGCCGGCATCGGTCCGCCGGACGCGGGCGTGCTGCTCGACCTGCTCACCGAGTCCGACTCGTTGGCCACCCGGAAGCGCCTGTTCGCGCGTCTCACGGAGCTCGCGCCGCACATCGGTGACGAGATCGTCCGCAGGCTGCGGGACCCGCGCTGGTACGGCCGCCGCAACATGCTCGCGCTGCTCGGCGAGTTGGATGCGTGGCCTCGGAGATGGAGCCCGGCCGAGCTGTCGACGGACCCGCACCCGGCCGTGCGCCGCGAGGCGCTGAAGCTCATGCTGCGCATCCCCGAGCACCGCGCTCGGGCCGTGTGCGGGCTGCTCCAGGACACGGAACGCCGCGCGCTCAGCCTGGGGCTCGCGGCCGCCACGGAGGAGTGCCCTCCGGAAGCGGTCGATCTACTGGCCGCCATCGGACGCGACGACACCACGTCCGATGAGCTGCGTGTCATGGCCGTGCGGGCGCTCGGACAGTCCGCGGGGGAGCCCGCGCTGGCTCCGCTGGTCGAGCTGACGCGGCGAGGGTCCGGTCTGGCGCCGAATCGGCTGGCCGAGAAGTCGCCGGTGCTGCTGGCCGCGCTCCAGGCCCTGTCGGCGTTCCCGGATCTGCCGGGGAGCGCCCGAAAGCTCCTCGCACGCGCCGCGGCGTCGTCCGACCCGGACATCCGCGCCACAGTGCGTGGCCCGGAGGACCCGGCGTGACCGCGCACGGTCTCGACGAGGGGTCCGACCTCGTCCGGGAACTCCACACGGAGGCGGTGACCCGCGGTGTCGTGCCGCCATCCGAGGCGCTCGAGCTGGTGGAGCGCCTCGAGGGGATCCCCGCCTCCCCCGGGCTCCAGGCGACCGCGCATCCGCTGGACTCGGAGGCCGAGTACACGACGGTCCACTGCCTCAACGTGGCCCTCCTGGCGATGGGCCTGGGACGACACCTGGCGTACGGCCGCGAGGAGGTGCTGGCCCTCGGGCTGGCGGGACTCCTGCACGACGTGGGGAGGGTGCGCCCCGGTGCGACGGCCCCGGCCGGCGTCGACCCGGCCTCTCCGGAGGCGCGCGCCAGCGTCCTGCGACACCCGAGCGAGGGCGCCCGGCTCCTGCTCGATTCCGGCCCGGAGCTCGCGCTCGCGGCCGTAGTGGCGTACGAGCACCACCTGGACTGGCAGGGGAAGACCGGGTATCCCCGGCTCCACTTCCCCCGACACCCGCACCAGCTCAGCCGCATCGTCAGCGTGTGCGATACGTTCGACTCGCTGCTCACGGAACGCTCCTACCGCTCGGCGCTGTCCCCCGCCGCGGCCGGGCGCTATCTGCCCATGCTGTCGGGAGCTCCACTCGATCCCGATCTCGTGACCGGCTTCCTCGACTACGTCGGGGGACCGTTCGCGCGCATCGCGACCCCCACCACCTCGCCCCCGGCGGAGCTCGTCGAGCTGGGGTGGCTGCCCGAGACCGGCTTCGACCCGGACTTCGAGCCGCGCCCGGTCCGCCTCTAGCCCTGCGGTGGCCCGCTCCAGCCCCGTCCCCGACTGGGTCTCCCCGGACCTCCCCGCTTCTCCCGGCGTGTACGCGTTCAGCGACGCGTCGGGCCACGCGCTGTACGTCGGCAAGAGCGTCAACGTGCGTCGCCGGGTCCGGAGCTACTTCTACGGCGGCGGCCCGGACAACGCACGGCTGCACGAGATGCTCCGGATCGCGCGGGCGGTGGGGGCGCGCCAGACGGGAAGCGATCTGGAGGCGCGGCTCGAGGAGGCCGAGCGCATCGTCCGGGAGCGCCCGCCGTACAACAAGGCCCTCAAGCGAGGGGGGGCCGGCTGGTACCTGGAACTACGCTGGAACGAGCCCTTTCCACGTCTGCGGGTCGTGCGCCGCCCCCGTCGCACCGGGGCGCGGTACGTGGGTCCTTTCCGGGGCCGCCGGCTCCCCGAGCGCATCGCGCGCCTGGTGGAGAAGATCTGCCGCCTCCGGAACTGTCACGGCGCGATCCGGCCGGACGCCGCCGCGAGTCCGTGCATCCAGTTCGACCTCGGGCTGTGCACGGCGCCGTGCGTGCGCCGGGTTGGGCTCGACGCGTATCGGCGCCAGGCCGCGGTCGCCGCGCGGCTGCTCGAGGACGGCGGCTACGCCTGGGAGCTGTACGATCGGTTCGAGCGTGCCCGCGACGCGGCCTCCGGACGCCTCGAGTTCGAGCGGGCCGCGCTCGAGCAGGCGCGGCTGGAGTGGATCGAGGAGCTCGAGGAGTGCCGCTTCGCCCTCGAGGACGGAGGCCGGGAGCGCTCGTGGCTCATCGTGCTCCCCGGCGTCGGCGTGCGGAGCCGGGTCGTCCAGCCCGTGGCGGCGGGGCGCGTGCTTCCCCGACGGCGGGTGGAATGGAGCGACGGCGCGTGGCAGGAGCCCGTCGAGGATGCCTGTTACGCCATCCGCGTGGCCGAGCTCCGCGCCCCCGCCGTCCTGTCGCCCCGCGAATCGGTGACCAGCGTGATGGTGCGCCGCTGGCTGGAGGATGGAGGCCCCGGCGGGATCGCGATCGACCTCACCGAGCGCGATGCGGGCGCGGCGATCGCCCTGCTCGAGCGCCGCACCCGGTGTGCCGTTTCAGAAGTGGCGTGAGCACCGAGGGCGACGAGGCGTCCGGCCGACAAGGCGCGACGACGAGACGCGCCCGTCGCCCCCCGTCGTCAGGTCAGGCCGACACGCTGGCCCCGGGACCGACGCGGGCCGCTCCGTCCGTGGCGCGCTCCAGCTCGCGCTTCGCGACCCGCGTGACGAGCACGACGACGAGGAGGGTCGCGAGCAGACCCGCGATGAGGAGCGCCGTCTCGCCCCAGGACGCAGCGCCGCCTGCCGCGGCCGCCACCTCTGCCCCGGCCGCCCCGATGTACACGTACAGCAACGTGCCCGGCAGCATGCCGACCAGCGATGCGGCCGTGTAGCCCGCCAGCGACACGCCCGTGAGCCCGTAGAAGTAGTTCTGCACGTTGAACGGGAACGCCGGCGACAACCGGGTGAGCGCCACGACGCGCCACCCCTGGCTCTCCACGGCTCGATCGATGGCGGCCAGCCTGTCGCGCCCCGAGAGCCAGCGCTCCACCCGGGAGCGCAGGAGGTGGCGCGCGATGAGGAAGGCCAGGCAGGCGCCGGTATTGGCGGCGAGCACGACGACCAGCGTGCCGAGGCCCAGCCCGAAGGTGAGCCCCGCTCCGATCGTGAGCGTCGCGCCCGGAACGAGGAGCACCACGAACAGCACGTACCCCAGCCCGTACAGGAGGGGCGCGAGCGCGCCGAGCCCGGCGACCTTCCGGCGGAAGCGTTCGAGGACCCCCGCGAGCCCGCCAGCGGCCCGGCGCGGGCCTCCCGCGACGGCGTCCGCCCCGCTCGACCGCCCCTCGGCATCCCGCCCGGCGGGCTCGGAGGCGCCCGGGGTGAGCGGAGGCCGCGTGACCGCGTTCAGCGACCAGTCGTATTCGTCGAACACGAGCGGCAGATTCGGATTGGCTGCCACGGCAGAACGCACGTCCTCGCCCGCGTAGCGCGCGATGAACTCGGGAATCGTCTCGGCCCGCGGATCCCAGTCCGGGGCCGTGAAGTCCGTCCCGTACCAGTCGAAGTAGCGGGACACGCGCAGCGCGCCGCCATCCACGCGCACGTTCCGCGTGTCGCCCAGGAAGCCCCGCGTTCGGGCATCGAGCTGTTCGTCGAGCCGCTCGCCCGCGAACGCCGGCGGGCCGAGCGGGGCACACGATCGCGAGGCGCAGTTGAGCGCGAAGTGGAGCCTCGGATCCCGGAAGAAGGGGCGCAGGAGGTTGTGCTCGAGGTTGTCGAGCGTGAGCGAGTGCCTCCCCACGCGCCACTCGAGCTCGGTCCATACGCCGCCGATGTCCCGGATCGAGCTCACGCCGGGGTGATCGAGGATCGCCCGTACGGTGAGCGCGTTGTACGCGTTGATCAGCAGGGCCTCGAGCTCCGGCGGAGACAGGGTGCCCAGATCGGTGGCGGCGACCGCCGCCAGGTAGTCCGACAGCGCGTCCCGCCGATCCGCCAGGTACGCATAGTCGACCAGGCCATCGCGGGTGCCCCCGGCGAGCAGCGTGTCCCATACGGCGTGGTCGAACGTCCCCGTGCCCGAGGCGAGGGCGCGCTCCACATCGCGCGCCACCGCCCCCGTGGCGGGTCGGCTCGCGGGCGCCCCGCAGGCGGCGCTCGCCAGGGCGAGCCCGACGAGAGCGGCTGTCGGTCCGGTCCTCACGCGCATCGGCTCCTTCCGTGAGCCCGCGGTCGGTCGATCGCGTGGCACCGGTGCGGGGGTCGAGCGGCGAGGCGTCGCCCCGCCGGCCGGTCAGGAACCCGGCGGGGCCTCCCCGACCACCCACTTGATCGTCGTCCCCGGCGGGATCGCCTGGCCGACCTCGACGCCGTTCATGATCGAGAGCTCATCGACGGAGATCGGGGCGGGGCGGGCGGCCGCCATGTCCCTGAGCGAGGTCTGCCGCTGCACGGTCAGGATGTCGATCCGCATGGGCTCCACCGCCAGGGCGGTTCGGTCGGTGAGGCGATCGAACGAGCCCATGGCGCTCCCGAACTGCCCGCTGTACGTCCCCAGACGACCCTGCACCGTGTATCCGAGGATCCGGTACGTGCGGCCTCCGTAGTCGAGGAAGGTCGCGATCCCCTCGAGGGTTCCGTTGCTCGTGCTGGCGGTGAACTGGCCCGAGGTCGCCGCGTACCCGTTGATCTGCCGGGCCACGACGTTTCGCGACCGGATGCCGTTCTGCGAGAAGAACGTCCGCGAGGCGGCCTGGTGTCCGCCGCTCGTCAGCGTGAGTTCGAGGATCGCGTCCTGAGCCGGGCTCTGGGCCACGACGGCCTGCGTCAGATTGGCCGTCTGCCACCCGCCCGGGAAGGTCATCGTGAACTCGAGATCCGGGTGCAGGAAGCGCGCGCCCTCGAAGTAGCCGTGGCGCGGGTTCGTGCCGTACACCACGCCGTCCACGTGCTGCAGGTATTCGTCCCGGAGCACCCTGGTCGCGGCGAGCCGCGACGCGGGGATGGTGTCCACCTGGGCGCTCAGGCGCTCGATGCGATCGGCCGAGCTGGGGTGGGTCGCGAGCCACGTCGGGGCCCCCGAGCCACCGCGCGCCTCGGTCTGCCGCTGGAGCATACGGTGCACCTCCACCGCCTGCCGCGGATCGTATCCGTCGCGGAGCGCGTAGCGCACCCCGAGCATGTCGGCCTGGTGCTCGTCCTCGCGCCCGTAGGAGAGGAACAGGAGACCCAGCCCGGTCTGCGCCAGGCCGCCGAAACGGCGCACGTCCTCGCTGAGCACGGAGCCCACTCCCAGCACGAGCCCGCCGAGCTGGGCGCGGCTCAGCTGCTGCACCGAGTGGCGGGCCGTGACGTGCCCGATCTCGTGCCCCAGCACGGCCGCCAACTCGGCCTCGGAGGTGAACTCCGTCATGATGCCACGCGTGACGTAGATGAAGCCGCCGGGCAGCGCGAAGGCGTTGACCACCGCGTCGTCCACGACCTTGAAGCTCCAGGGGAGGTCCGGGCGCTCGGACACGGCCGCCAGCGTCCGGCCGACCCGATCGACGTACGCCTGCAGGTCGGCATCGTCGTACAGCGACATGGTGGCCTCGACCTGCTGAGCCGCCTCGCGCCCCATCTGGATCTCTTCGCTCTCGCTGATGAGCGCGAGCTGCCGCTCTCCCGTGGCCGGATTCGTCGCGCACCCGGCGACGGCCAGGCCCGCGAGGGCCAGCGAGATCGGCGTCCAGCGACCGGCCATGCTCTTCATGTTCCCACTCCTCTGGATTGCAGGACGGGAAGACAACAATAGGCGGGCCGCCCACCCGGCTCCAGAGAGGGCGGCGGCACCCACCCCCTGCATCGAATGCAGCGACCGTGCCGTCTCGCATGGTCCTGCGGAACCGGGCGCGACCAGCGAGGGATGGCCGGCATCGTTCCCCGTCGCGCGCCCGGATTCGCCGGCGGGGCACGGGCACCGTCGGCCGGGCCGTGGGCGTCGGATCGGCAATTATTCCCGACCTGCGGTAGCGACGGTGTGAAGTTCGTGCGGGTGTCCGTCTCCCCCCGGCCTCGCGCGGGGCGACGTCACGCACCACCTTTCCGGGGGGCGGCTCCGTCCGGCTCGCAGGCCCGGGCGCGCCGCGCGTCCGTTCCCGGTCCTCGAACGGGCCTTCGCGAACCCCGACCCCCTCTCCGGGTTTGACGATGTCGAACGCATGGACGGAAGCGGCGGTGACGCAGGCCGCCGCCGAGTACGTGGGGACGATGCTCTCGGGCGCCTCGCGAGCCCTCGGGAGCGGGCTGCACGCGGTCGGGCGTTTCGTGCAGGGGAACCCGGCCGTGGTGATCGTCGGGGTGATCGGGCTCCTGCTCCTCCTTCGGCTGGGACGCCGCCGCTGAGGCGCGTACCGAAACCCGCGCGCGCCGAACTGCGTCCATGTGACGGACCGGCGACGGAAATCGTCCAGGGCGAGGGACGACGACCACCAGGGACGGCTCGATGCGACCACAACCGGCGAACGACATCACGCGCCCCTTCGGTGCGCGGCGGCGCACCGCGTGGCTCCTTCTGCTGGCGGCGACGGCGTGTGGCGGGTGTCGCGCCACGGTCCCGATCCGCGACCTGCTGGATGACCCGTACGCGTACGATCGGCGCAAGGTCAAGATCGAGGGAAGCGTCGAGGCCGCCGCGGCCGCCTTCGGACACGGCGCCTACCTGGTCGATGACGGCACCGGAGCCCTGCTGGTGGTGGCCGAGCGCCACGAGGGCGTGCCACGGGCGGGCGCCCGGGTGGCGGTGGTGGGCTGGTTCCGCTCGCTGTTCGACTTCGGATCGGTCAGCGCGGCCGTCATGATCGAGCGCGATCGGGCCCTCCGACACCGGAGCTCCGGGGTGGACCGCGATTGAGGGGGACGGGTGGCCGCCGGGATCGTGCCGCCGCCCCGGGTCTTTCTGGACACCACCCGACGCGGCCCCTAGCTTGGCGCGTCGTCTTCCTCGAATCGATGGACGACCCCCGATGCGCCCGAACCCATGCCTCCACCTGACGAACGCCGCGATCGCGGCTCCGCTCCCGTTCGTCCCCGGCCGCGAGCCGCGGGTGACGCGGACCCCGTCGCGGTGACGCCTTCGCTCCCGGAGCCCGCATGAGGGCCCGTCCCCAGGCCCGAGAGGAGCACGACGTCATCGTCGTGGGCTCGGGGGCCGGAGGCGGCATGGCCACCTACGTGCTCGCGTGCCACGGCGTGCGAGTCCTGCTGCTCGAGGCCGGTCGCGACTACGACCCGGTCAGCGAGACACCGATGTTCCAGACCCCGGCCCAGGCGCCCCTGCGCGGCGCCGGCACGTCCGACAAGCCGTTCGGGTTCTACGACGCGACCGTGGATGGGGGCTGGAGGGTGCCGGGCGAGCCGTACACGAGCGCCGAGGATACGAACTTCATGTGGTGGCGGGCACGCATGCTGGGCGGCCGCACGAACCACTGGGGCCGGATCTCGCTACGCATGGGGCCGTACGACTTCGAGCCCCGGAGTCGCGATGGGCTCGGGTTCGACTGGCCGATCACGTACGAGGACCTGGCGCCGTGGTACGACAAGACCGAGGCGCTCATCGGGGTGTACGGCTCCAACGAAGGGCTGGAGAACACGCCGGACTCGTCGGACGGCGTCCTCCAGCCCCCACCCGCGCCGCGCGCGTACGAGCTCCTCACCCGAAAGGCGTGTGAAGGGCTGGGAATCCCGGTGATCCCGGCGCACCTGGCGATCCTGACCCGGCGCCAGGAGGCCGACCGCCTGTCGCGCCTCCTGTGGCCCGACAACGAGCTCGCCCGACGGGTGACGCGAGACTCGATGGCGTCGCGCGCGGCCTGCTTCTGGGCGACGCCGTGCGGCCGCGGGTGCTCCATCAAGGCCAACTTCCAGTCGCCCACCGTGTGTCTCCCGCCGGCGCTCGCGACGGGGAACGTGACCGTGGTCACCGACGCGATGGTGCGGGAGGTCACGCTCGACGCGCACGGCCGGGCGACCGGCGTTCACTACATCGACAAGACCACGCGCGAGGATCGACACGCGGCGGCCGGCGTCGTGGTCCTCACGGCGAGCGCCTGCGAGTCCGCCCGCCTGCTGCTCAACTCGACCAGCTCGCAGTTCCCGGATGGGCTGGCCAACGGGAGCGGGCTGGTGGGCAAGTACCTGATGGACACGGTTGGGGCCGGCCTGTACGGGCAGATCCCCGCGCTCGAGAACCTCCCCCGCCACCCGGAGGAGGGCGCCTCGGCCATGCACCTGTACATGCCGTGGTGGCTGTACGGCGAGCAGGCCGCGGGCCGCATGGGCTTCGCGCGCGGGTACCACATCGAGTTCGGGGGCGGACAGCGCATGCCCGGCTACGGCGCGTTCGGCGGGCTGGAGTCGCTGACCGAGGGCGCGTACGGGCAGCGGTTCAAGGAGGAGTGCCGCCGGTACTACGGCTCGTTCATGTACTTCGACGGGCGCGGCGAGATGATCCCCAACGAGGACTGCTACTGCGAGATCGACCCGGAGGTGGTGGATCAGTGGGGCATCCCGGTGCTCAGGTTCCACTGGAAGTGGTCCGAGCACGAGCTCGGTCAGGCGGCACACATGCACGCCACCTTCGCCGACATCTTCGAGGCGCTCGGCGGACGCGTTCTGTCGACCGTGCAGACGGACGGGGCGCGGGCGATCGCGGCGCCGGGCCAGATCATCCACGAGGTGGGCACGGTCCGCATGGGAGATGATCCGTCGAGCTCGGTGCTCAACCAGTACTGCCAGTCGTGGGAGGTCCCCAACCTGTTCGTGATGGACGGCGGGCCCTTCGTGTCCAACGCCGACAAGAACCCCACCCTGTCGATCATGGCGCTGGCGTGGCGGTCGTCCGAGTACCTCGTGGAACAGCTTCGTCAGCGGATCCTCTAGATGCCCGACCGCGATCCGCACGACACCGATCGGACGACCCGGCACCCTCCCGGAGCCGCCGACCCCCGGTCGCCGAAGCCGCCGGAATCCGCCACGCCCCCCCCAGGGCTCACCCGCCGCCGGGCGCTCCAGGTGCTGGCGGCGGGGGCGGCGGCCGCGGCGCTGCCCGCGAGCGGCTGCGTTCCCACCGAAGAGCCGGGGGCCGCGGAGGGAGCCCCGGCGGGCGGGGACTCGCCTCGCGGCGGCGATCCGTTGGCGCGCGGCACGCCGACCGATCCGGACCTCCTCGCGCCCACGGTCCCCTGGGAGCCCGTCCTCGATGCGGACGAGCTCGAGACACTGGCCGCGCTGTGCGACGCGATCATCCCCGGGGACGACCGCTCGCCGGCCGCCTCGGCCGTCGGGGCGCACGAGTTCATCGACGAATGGATCGGCGCCCCGTACGACGGGAACCGGGAGGACCTGGTGCTCGTGCGTGGCGGGCTCGCGTGGCTGGATCGCGAATCGAACGCGCGCTTCGATCGCGGGTTCGCGGCCTTGGCCGATGAGCAGAGGCGTGCGATCTGCGACGACATCTGCTACCAGCCGAATGCCCGCCCCGATCACAGGGCGGCGGCGAGGTTCTTCGATCGTGTGCGCGATCTCGCCGCGACCGCCTTCTGGACCACCGAGCAGGGCATGGGCGACCTCGGGTTCGTCGGGAACCGTCCCATGGCGAGCTTCGAGGGTCCTCCCCCCGAGGTGCTCGAGCGACTGGGCCTCGCCTGAGACGTACTTCCCGCGCCGGGTGGACCGGCCCTCGAGTTCGACTTTCGGCCTCCGGTGGTCGAGGCTAGTGTACCGTCTCAGAAGTACCGTGGCGTTCGGACGACGATGCATACCGGCCGGACGGCGTTGCTCGTCCTCGACGTAGTGCTGCTACGCCTCGTCCTCGCGCCTTGCCGCCCGGACGCCTCGTCGCCCTCGGTGCTCATGCCACTTCTGGAACGGTACACTGGCGTAGGGTCACGATCCCTCGAACCCACTGCGGAGATGCCCACCTCATGAGCTCGCTCTCCAGAAGAGACTTCCTGTCATCCTCGGCCCTCGCCGGCGCGGCGTTCACGATCGTCCCTCGCCGGGTCCTCGGCGGACCCCGCCACCGGGCTCCGAGCGACACCCTCAACGTGGCCCACATCGGGGTCGGCGGGATGGGGCGCAGCGACGTACAGGGCATGGCGGAGGCCGGCGAGAACACGTACGCGCTGTGCGACGTCGACGAGCACCGCGCGGAGAGCGCGTGGATCGCCTTCCCCGGGGCGAAACGGTATCGGGACTACCGGGCGATGCTCGAGAAGGAAGCCGACAACATCGACGCAGTGGTCATCTCGACGCCGGATCACTCGCATGCCAACGCGGGCATGATGGCCATGGCCCTCGGCAAGCCCACCCGCATCCAGAAGCCGCTCGCGACCACGATCTGGGAGGTGCGCGAGCTGATGCGCGCCGCGCGGGAGAGCGGCGTGCCGACACAGATGGGCAACCAGGGACACGCGATGGAGGGCACGCGCCAGATTCGCGAGTGGTACGAGGCGGGCGCGATCGGCACGATCCAGCGCGTCGAGTACTGGACGAACCGGCCCATCTGGCCGCAGGCGATCCAGCGCCCCACGGAGGCGCACCACACTCCGCCCTGGATGGAATGGGATCTGTGGCTCGGTCCGGCCCCCGAGCGCCCCTACCACCCGGCGTACGCGCCGTTCAACTGGCGCGGGTGGTGGGACTTCGGGACGGGCGCGCTGGGCGACATGGCCTGCCACGCGATGGACGCCGCCTTCTGGACCTTCGACCTGGGGTTCCCGGAGCGCGTGGCGGCCGAGTCCACACCACCCTTCCCGGAGACGGCCCCGGCGTCGTCACGCATCGAGTACGACTTCCCCGCGCGCGGCTCCCGACCGGCGCTCAAGGTCGTGTGGCGCGACGGGAGCCTCGCCCCGTCCAAGCCACCCGAGGTCCCGGACGAGAGCCCATGGCCGTTCGATTCGAGCGGACAGCTGTGGATCGGAAGCGAGGGCAGGCTGTTCGCGGGGGTGTACGGCGAGGACCCCCGGTTGCTCGACGCCGAGCGGGACCGCGAGATCCGTGCCGACCCGCCGCCCGAGAAGTACCCGCGCACGGACGGCGTGTATGCCGAGTTCGCCGCCGCCTGCAAGGGTGGCCCGCCGGCCGGCTCGAGCTTCGTCGAGCACGCGGGCCCGCTCACGCAGATGGTCCTGCTCGGGAATCTGTCGGTGCGGACTTCGCGGACGTTGACGCTGGACCCGCGCACCGGGTCGATCACGAGCGACGTCACGATCCCCGACAGCTACCTCAGCGCACCGTATCGGGAGGGGTGGGGCTGGTCCTAGGAGGCTGCTGAAGAACCCGGGTGGGCCGCGCGCAGGGGGCTCGCGGGGTTCAGCCGAGGATCGACGACGAAGCGTAGCGGAGCTACGTCGAGGAGGAGAGACGATGGATCAACCGCGCGACCCCCCTGGCCACGGCTACACCGTCGTCGCCCCGCCTTGGATCCGGGGCTGTGGCATCCGTAACGCGGCCCACCGGGGTTCTTCGGCAGCCTCCTAGCCTCCGCCGGGGTCGGCCTCGTACCGGCTCC
The DNA here is from genome assembly GCA_964499635.1 of uncultured Gemmatimonadota bacterium. Taxonomy (GTDB): domain Bacteria; phylum Gemmatimonadota; class Gemmatimonadetes; order Palauibacterales; family Palauibacteraceae; genus Palauibacter. The sequence continues at coordinate 107,389 of CAZCLY010000002.1, forward strand.
GGAGGCGGCGGGGCGGTTCGGGGACGTCGGCCTCTTCCCCGCAGGGCTCGAAGCGGACCGATCCGTCGCCCGCCGCGGGGGATGTGCGGCACAGCCGTGACGCGTCCCAGCGCACGACCGGCGGCTCGGCGTCCCAGTCCGTCTCGGAGCGATAGATGGTCACGGTGGCCCAATCGTCGCCGACCTCCATCTCCACGTCCCGAGCTCCCGGCTCCGCCGTCTCGAGCACGTGAAGGAGCGTCGTGACGACGCCGGTCTCGGCCGCTACCCGGTACACGGCCACCTCGACGCGCGGGCAGGCCCCGCACTGTCCGGACCCGTAATAGCTCCAGCGTATGCGCGGGCCACTCTTCACCATGAGGTCGCCGTCGTCCAGGCGCCGCGTCTCGAGTTGCCGGAGGTCCACCTGACGCTCGAACGGATCGCCCTCGCCGGTGCGGGTCCAATCGGGAGGCGTGATGCGATCGCCCCCGCGCGCCAGCGCGAGCAGCGGGGCGCACAGGCGCTCGCCGCGACCCACATCGAGCACGGAGTAGGAGATCTCGTAGGCCGCCGGCGACAGCCCATCGGGATCGGGCGCGTACTGATACCCGGCGGCCTGGTTGTCGAGCACGATCAGGCTGCGCAGGTCGCCCGAGCCCTCGGGGATCATGTAGGGGACGGCTCCTTCGGTCGCCGGGCGGCCGAAGCGCCCGTCGCCCCCCGGGATGAGTAGCCCCCCGAGCCCGTAGTCGCACGGCGTGATCCGCTGCTCGAGCGGCCGGACGAACGGACGTGGCGCCGCCGCGGCCGCCCATGACTCCGTCCGCTCCTCGGCCGCGGGATCGACCCACTCCACCCGGAGCCGGACGGCGTCGAGCACCGGGGCGGGGACGGGCGGGAAGCTCGCCCAGGGGATCAGGACCTCCAGACCCACGCCTCCATCCGTGCCGGCGATCGCGCGCGACGTCGCACGCGGCGCCCCGCGCGGGGCGAGCGGTCGCAGCGCGGCCTTCGCATCCGCCGACAGGGCGTCGTACGCCGGGCGCGCCCGCACCTCCTCCACCTCCTGCGGCCGGGCAAGCGACACCCGCCACTCGCGCTCGAACAGCGTGGGGAGCAGCGCGCGGTGGCGTGTTTGGCGGGCGAACCAGCGGGTGCAGCCCTCGGCGGCGTCGGAGGCGTACGCGATCGTGTCGCACGCGCTCGAGTCGGCGAGCACCTCCGTACCGAACTGGTGTCCCCAGCCGATGGGAGGCAGGCGGAGGGTGTCCGGGCCGGCGAGCCCGATGCGTAGCGCCGCATCACCTCCCGCGCCGAGCCCGCTGCGGATCTCGGCCGCGACAACCAGTCCCTCCGGCACGCGACCGACCCACACGAGCGCCTGCGGGACGCGATCCGTGGCCGGGAGCACGCGATCGATGGGGCGCGCGCGCCACTCGCCGACGCTCCCGTCGTTCACGAAGTCGTCCACATCCGGAATCAGCCGGCCCGGGGTGGGCGCCTGCGCCCCCGCGGGATCCGCGAGCACCAGGAGCGCGCCCGCGAGGATGCCCACTGACAGCAGCCCTCCGGTCCTGGACCGTGACACGATTCGCACGCTGTCGACCCGCCCCTCGTCGCTGTCGCCGTGTGCCGCGTGTACCGCATGCAAGCTACCCGGGTTCCGCCGGCCGGGGTACAATGGGGCCCCATGCGCCTCACCCTCCTCGTCCTGGCCGCCGGACAGTCGACCCGCTTCGGGCGTCCGAAGCAGCTCGAGCCCGTGGGTCCGAGCGGCGAAGCCCTGTTCGAGTACGCCGTGTACGACGGAGTGCGGGCGGGGTGCTCCCGCGTGCTGTTCGTGACCAGCCCCGACACCGAGGCGCTCTACCGCGCGCAGGCGAATGCGCGTCTGGGAACGTCGGTGCCCTTCGACGTGGTCACGCAGCGGATCGACGACGTGCCGCCCGGCTTCCGGGCTCCCCCCGGCCGCGAGCGCCCGTGGGGGACCGCGCACGCCGTCCTGGCCGCCCGTCACGCGTTGCGCGAGCCCTTCCTGACGCTCAACGCCGATGACTTCTACGGATCCGAGGCCATCCCCCGGCTGGTCCGCCGGCTGCGCGACGCCCGCACGATGGGCGACCCGACGCATTTCGTGGCCGGCTACCAGCTGCGGCACACACCCGTCTCCGAGTCCGGCGGTGTGAACCGGGCCGTGTGCTCCGTCGATGCGGCGCTGTTCGTGGAGCGGATCGAGGAGGTGCTCGACCTCCGGATCCAGAACGAGCGCTACGTCGGGCGGGCGCAGGACGGCTCCACGCTCGTTCTCCGTCCCGAGGCGTTCTGCTCGATGAACCTGTGGGGCTTCCAGCACACGATCCTCGAGCGGCTGTGGTCCGCGTTCGAGCGTTTCCACGCGCGCACGCGGGACCCGGAGGGAGACGAGTTCCTCCTCAGCACCGCCGTCGGGAATCTGGTGTCGACCGGCCGGGCCCGGGTCCGGGTCGTGCCGACCGACGAGCACGCGTTCGGGATGACGTTCGCCGCGGACGTCGCCGCGGTGGCCTCGGGCGTCGCCCAGGCCGTGGCGTCCGGTCGCTACCCCACCGACCTCGGGCGGTGGTTCGAGCGCCGTCGGGGCCGGGTCCCGGGGTAGGGGTACCGAGCGGTCATGCAGCTGAACGGGCTCGACTGGAGCGTGCTCGCGATCTACGGGGCGGTGGCCGTGGTGGTCGGACTCCTGTTCACGCGTCGCGCCGGAGAGGGTACGAGCGAGTTCTTCCTCGGCGGCCGCAGGCTCCCGTGGTGGCTGCTGGGGACCTCGATGGTCGCCACCACCTTCTCCACCGATACGCCGAACCTGGTCACCGATCTCGTCCGCAACGGCGGGGTGAGCCAGAACTGGCTGTGGTGGGCATTCCTGATCACCGGGATGTGCACGACCTTTTTCTACGCCAAGCTGTGGCGCCGCTCGGGGGTGTTCACCGACATCGGGTTCTACGAGATCCGTTACAGCGGCCGGCCGGCGGCCTTCCTGCGGGGGTTCCGCGCCCTCTACCTCGGCGTGTTCTTCAACGTGATGATCATGGCGACCGTGACGCTCGCCGCGATCAAGATCGCCGGCATCCTGCTCGGCGCGGACAAGTACGCCACCGTCCTGGTGGCGGGCAGCCTGACGGCGCTCTACTCGGCGACCTCGGGGCTGTGGGGCGTGGTGGTGACCGATCTGCTCCTGTTCGCGATCGCCATGATCGGCTCGGTGGCGGCCGCGTGGTTCGCGCTCGGCCACCCCGATGTGGGCGGGCTGGCCGGGCTCGTCTCGAACCCGGCGCTCGCCGACCGGCTCGCGCTCCTGCCGGACTTCGGCGACTGGCGCGCCGCGGCGAGCGTATTCCTCGTCCCGATCGCGGTCCAGTGGTGGGCGACCTGGTACCCGGGGGCCGAGCCGGGCGGGGGCGGGTACGCCGCGCAGCGCATGCTTGCCGCCCGCGACGAGCGCGAATCGATGCGGGCCACGCTGTGGTTCAACATCGCCCACTACGCGCTCCGGCCGTGGCCCTGGATCCTGGTGGCGCTCGCCTCGCTGATCGTGTATCCGACGCTGGACTCGATCGCCGCCGCCTTCCCGAACCTCGATCCCTCGATCCTGAGGCACGATCTCGCCTACCCGGCGATGCTGGTGTTCCTGCCGCACGGGCTGCTGGGGCTGGTGGTCGCCTCGCTGGCGGCGGCGTACATGTCGACCATCTCGACGCACCTCAACTGGGGCTCGTCCTACATCGTCGACGACGTGTACCGCCGCTTCCTGGCCCCGGAGCGTTCCGAATCGCACTACGTGACGGTGGGACGCCTGTCGACGGTCGTCCTCATCGTCCTCGCCTCCTTCGTGGCCCTGTGGCTCCAGAACGCGATGCAGGCGTTCCAGATCCTGCTCCAGATCGGGGCGGGCACGGGACTCATCTTCCTCCTGCGCTGGTTCTGGTGGCGTATCAACGCGTGGAGCGAGATCTCGGCGATGATCGTCTCGTTTTCGGTCGCGCTGTGGTTCCAGCTCGGGCAGGCGCGGCTGGGGCTCCCGCCGATCGATCCGTCCCTCCAGCTCGTGATCGGGGTGGCGATCACCACGCTCGTCTGGCTGACGGTCACGATCCTCACGCCCCCCGCGGACGCGGCCACCATGCAGGCGTTCTACGACCGCATCCGTCCGTTCGACCGCGGCTGGCGCGCCGCGGTGCGCACCGGCGACGCCCGGCCCATCGGAAGCGTGGGCGCCGCGTTCATCGCCTGGGGGCTCGGGTGCGTCACGGTGTACGCGGCCCTGTTCGGGAGCGGGATGGCGCTGTACGGACGTGCGGCGGCGGCGATCGGGTTCGCCGTGCTCGCGCTCGTCGCCGGGTACGGGCTGTTCCGCACCCTGCCCCGGATCGGGTTCGAGTAGCGCCGCTTCCCGCCTCCGGGGACATCGGCCGCCGACCCACGGGGCACGCGACCGGTCCTCAGCACGGCTCGATGCGGGCACCGTCCGCCGGCCGGGCGACGAACACCGGCTCGGTCTCGGGCCCGCGCAGGGCGTCGAGCACCCCGTCCGCCCGCGGCGCATCGCACACGGCCACGATGCACCCGCCCAGCCCCGCACCCGTGAGACGGGCTCCCGAAGCCCCCGCCTCGAGGGCGCGCTCGACGAGCGCGTCGAGCCCGGGCGTCGACACCTCGTAGTCGTCGCGCAGGCTGGCGTGCGACTCGTTCAGGCGGGCGCCGAAGCGCGCCAGGTCCGCGCCGCGGAGCGCCCCCTCCGCGTCGGCCACGCGGGCGTGCTCGGTGACGATGTGCCGGAAGCGCGCCCGGTGTCGCGCGTCCAGGGTCCGTTCCGAGGCCGCGAGCGCCGCCTCGGTCCCGAGCGCCCCGAGGAGTTGCGGAAGCGCGCGGGCCACATCGGGAAACCCCCCGGGCCCCACCGCGCCGCCGACCTCCGGCAGGATCGACTCGCCCACCGCCTCGAGCACCCCGCCGAGCGCCTCGGCCGCCTCGCGCGTCCGGGCGTTGTAGGCCGCCCGCGCCGCCCCCGATTTCTCGGCCCGCTCGCCGCTGTGCGCCACCACGAACCGCCACGCCGACGGGACCCGGATGGGCCTCGCCGCCAGCGGCTCGAACTCGATGTGGAGCGCGTGACCGCGCTCGCCCAGGAGACAGGCCGCCTGGTCCATCCCACCCCCGGCGGTACCCACGTAGCGCTCGCCCCGCGCCAGGGTGTCGGCGAGCGCCAGACGGGGCCCGGGAGTCGGACCGACGGCCACCCCGCGCACGTGGAGCCACGCGAGCGCCACGGCCACGACCAGCGCGGACGAGGAGCTGAGACCCGCGGCCACCGGGAGGTCCGCGCTCACGAACGCCTCCATGCCGGGCGTCGGCATCGCGGCCCCCACGCAGGGCTCGATCGCCGCGATGGCGGCTCGCGCGTAGTTCGCCCACTGCCCGGGCGGGCCCGGCGGGATCGGCGGCCGGGGCGCGAACTCCGCCGGCTCGAGACCGGAGAGCCCGGTGGCGATGCGCACGTTGGGTGTCCGCGTCGCCCGGAACGCGAGCCACACGGCCCGCTCGATCGCCATCGGAAGCACGGGGAGCCCGCAGTAGTCGATGTGCTCTCCGATGAGGTTCACACGACCCGGGGCGCGGACGATGTGCGTGGGGTCCCCTCCCCATGCACGGGCGAATCCCGCGCGGATCGCGGCCCGCTCGATGCTCACCCCCGCTCCCTCACGGATCGATCTCGACGTCGTCGACCAGGAGCATGTGGCCAGGAGGCCCCCACCCGGCGAGCGCCACGCGGTCGATCCCGGTCGCCGCAGTCACCGTGATGCGCTCCTCGCGGAACACCCCGGTGCCCCCCCCGACGTCGTAACGGCCTCGCAGGGTGCGGCCGATGGCGGGCCCGTCCAGACGGATGTCACCCGACCATGCGGACACGTCGAACCGCGGATCAGGTCGGGGCCGAACAGCGAGAACGACACGCGGCGTGGACGTCCCGGGAAGCCGAGCCGGATCACGCCCACTTCGAGCCCGCGTCCCTCGCGGAGGGCGGGGCCCAGGGCGCGTCCCGAGCGGCCCGCCGGCAGGTAGTCGCCGCCGGCGAGCACGAAGGGTCGCGTCGAATCGGCGCTCCAGGACCCGAACGACACGACGAGGCCCTCCCCCTCCCAATCACGCCCCACGGGGCACGGCGCGCACGCGGGGGTGCCGTCCGCGCGCCGCTCGAAGTCGATCCGTGCCCGGACGCCCCATCCCAGCGGAGCCGGAATCCGGCCAGGTGCAGCGAGCGCACCCCGAGCCACCCGAGGAGCCCGAGGCCGAGAAGCGTCCCCGTCCGGGCCGCGGCGCGCAGCGCCCCGGCTCGCCGTCGGCCCCGTGCGGCGCGCGACGTCAGGCCCGGACGATCTCGAGCTGCGGCCACGTCTCCCAGCGCCCTCGCGTGAAGTCGGGGAACGCGACCGGCCGGCTCCCCCGGCCGACCGACACCTCCGACAGCTCGCACACGGCCGACAGCGCGGCCGCGTCGTACACGTTCATGTCGGTGGGCCGGCCCTCGTGCAGGCACTTGATGAGGCGGTAGTCCTCCAGGAAGTCCATGCTCCCGTGGCCCCGCCCCTCGCCGGCACCGGCGAGGTCGACCCACAGGGGATGCTCGAACTCCCCGTAGTAGTCCTCGGCCTGCTCCCAGCGGTCCGCGGGGCTCCGCCCCTCGATGTACACCCGATCCGGGTAGCCCTGAAACAGCCCGCGCGTCCCCTGGACGAGGTGGATGCGCGAGTAGGGCCGTGGGAGGTTCGTGTCGTGGACCACGGTGATCGTACGGCCGCGGGCGGTCTTGATCAGCGACACGTTCACGTCTCCGAGGACGTAGGTCTCGTCGCGGAACGGGTGCCCCTCCGGGAAGTGCGCGCGGGCGTACTCCTGGAGGCCCCGCGACGGCCCACTCATGGACACGATCGACTCGAACCGGTCCCCCCGGTTGATGTCCATGCATGCGGCGACGGGTCCGAGCCCGTGCGTGGGGTACAGGTTGCCGTTGCGGACCCGGGAGTGCTCCCGGCGCCACAGCCCCTCGCCCGTGTCGGAGAACTTGACGGCCCGCAGGTCGTGCCGGTATCCGCCCTCGGCGTGCAGGACCTCGCCCAGGAGTCCGCGCCGCACCAGGTGGAACGCCAGCATCTCGGGCCGATCGTAGTTGCAGTTCTCCATCATCACGCAGTGCCTGGCCTCGCGCTCGGCGGTCTCCACCAGCGTCCAGCAGTCGTCGACCGTATAGGCCGCCGGCACCTCGGTCGCCGCATGCTTCCCGTTCTCCATCGCCGCCACGCAGATGGGGACATGCCAGCGCCACGGCGTGGCGTTGTAGACGAGGTCGAGATCCTCCCGTTCGCACATGCGCACGAAGTCCGTCTCGCCGCGCGTGTACAGCGTCGGATCCGCGCCCCCCACCTCGCGCACCCAGTCGCGGGCCCGCTCGGCGTGCTCGGGCCGGATGTCGCACAGGGCCCGGATCTCGACGCCCTCGAGATCGAGCAGGTTGCGGACGTGGACCGATCCCATGCCGCCGATCCCCACGAATCCGATGCGCACCGTCTCGATGGGATCGGCGGCGTACGGCAGCTCCGGTCCCGTGCCGACCGGCGGACGCCACCACGGAAGCGCGGGTCGCTCCGTCCCGGCGCGAGCGGAGCGCGGCCACAGGGCGGCGCCGGCCCCGACCGCCCCCAGCCTGAGCAGCGTCCGCCGATCGAGGCCCACGGCCTCGCTCACGATTCGGCTCTCGTTCGGCACATGCGATCCTCTCCGGTGTGGGTCGATAGTGGCATTCTCGGTGTTCGGCGCGGGTCGGGGCAACGCGCGGAGGTTGCCCGATGCCGGGATGGAGCCGAATCATCCAGCGGAACGGCGACGGACGGATCCGGGAGGCGGGCCGTGAGAGCGGGCGTGCCACAGGTGATCGACGAGCAGCTCGAGTACCGCGAGCTCCTCCAGTCGCTGGTGCGGCGAGACCTGCTGCTGCGCTACAAGCAGACGCTGCTCGGGTTCGGGTGGGCGATCCTCGTGCCCGCCCTCCACATGCTCGTGTTCACGGCGATCTTCACGCGCGTCGTGCGGCTCGAGACGGAGGTCCCGTATCCGGTGTACGCCTACACGGGACTCCTCCCGTGGACGTTCTTCGCCTCCGCGCTCACGTTCGGGGCCACCTCGCTGACGCGCGACGTGAACCTGGTCACCAAGGTGTGGTTCCCACGCGAGATCTTCCCGTTCGCGGCCGTGTTGGTGTCGCTGGTCGACTTCCTCGTCGCCGCCTCCCTGCTCGTCGGGCTGATGGCCTTCTACCGCATCGCGCCGGGACCCCAGGTCGTGCTCCTGCCGCTCATTCTCCTCATCCAGATCGCGTTCACGGCGGGCATGGCGCTCCTGCTCGCGCTGGCGAACCTTCTGTATCGGGACGTGAAGTACCTGCTCGGCATCGGGCTGACGGTGTGGATGCTGCTGACCTCGGTCGTCTACCCCGTGGAACGGATCGGAGGCCGCCTGGCCCAATGGCTGGCGCTCAACCCCATGACCCCGATCATCGACGCCTACCGGGCGGTGCTCCTGCGGGGCGAGTGGCCGGCCGTGGGCCCCCTGGCGTACGCCGCGTGTGTGGCGGCCGTCGTGCTCGCGGGGGCCTGGACGGCGTTCCACCGCACCGAGCCGTACTTCGCGGAGCTGGTGTGAGGAGCCCGGGGAGGGCGCCATGATCGTTCGGAACATCCGAAGGGTCCGGTCGCCGGATGGCGAGCGCGCGCGGATCGAGGCGCAGGTGCGCTACGGAGATGGGCGCGTCGAGGTGGTGTGGATCGAGGTCCCGCCCCGGCTCGCTCCCGAGGAGCCGGGTGGCGACGCGTGGGCGGCCGCCTTCGCGCCGCTGGCCGTATCCCTCGGCGAGCCGCTCCGCATCGCCGCCAGCGTCGATTCCACGCTGGTTGCCAATCTGGGCCGCGTGATGGAGATCTGGCACGGCTGGGACCCCTCGCTCGAGCCGGTGAGCGTGGAGTGCGACGCGCTGGCCTCCCGCCCGGGGGGAGACGCGGACGCGGCCTTCTTCTCGGGGGGCGTCGACTCGCTGTTCACCCTGCTCCGTGAGCGGGGCGGGCTCCCGGCCGGGGACCACGTCGACATCACGCACCTCGTCACGGTGCACGGGTTCGACATCCCGGTCGGCGCCCGCAAGGCCTTCGGGCGGCTCGAGCGTCGTCACGGCCGCTTCGCCGAGACGCGCGGGCTGACTCTGGTCCCGGTGGCCACCAACCTGCGCGACACGCGCTGGGCGGAGGCCGACTGGGCCACGCTGGCGCACGGGGCGGGGTTCGCCGCGGTGGCGCACGTCCTCGCCACTCGACTCCGGTCGGTGCGTCTGGCCGCCTCGAGCGGGTTCAGGGATCTGCGCCCCTGGGGCTCGCACCCGCACACGGACCCGCTGTTCTCGTCCTCGCGGCTGCGGCTCGTGCACGACGCGCCCGAAGTCAGACGCATCGACAAGCTGGCCACGATCGCCCGGTCGCCCGAGGCGCTCGCCGTGCTGCGCGTGTGCTGGCGGTCGCGATCGGACGCGAACTGTGGTCGCTGCGTCAAATGCCTGCGCACCCTCGCCGGTCTGGAGCTGCTCGGGGCGCGCGGGGCCGCGACGCGGTTTCGCCCCGATGCCTGGAGCCTCGAATACCTCGAGACCGTCGAGGTCGAGGGGCCATGGGACGTGCGCGAGCTGCGCGACCTCCGGGAGATGGCCGCGCAGCAGGGTCGCTGGGACATCCAACGCGCGATCGACACGGCACTCGATCCGCCGCCGCGGCCCACCTGGTGGAGCCGTTTCCGTCGCAAGCGGCCGCGCGTGGGCGGGTGACCGGGCCCGCCCGCGTCCGCTGCGACGACGTCTGGAAGCGCTTTCGCCGCGGCCAGCGTCACAACACGCTCCGTGATCTGATCCCGGCCCTCGCGGGTCGCGCGCTGGGGCGGGGGGGGGACGAATCGGGGTTCTGGGCCCTCGAGGCGGTGTCCTTCGAGGTCGCGCCGGGCGAGGTCCTGGGAGTCATCGGGCCCAACGGGGCGGGAAAGTCGACCCTCCTCAAGTTGCTGGCGGGCGTGCTCGCGCCCACGCGGGGTCGAATCGAGGTGCACGGCCGCGTGGGGGCCCTGATCGAGATCGCGGCCGGCTTCCACAGCGAGCTCACCGGCCGCGAGAACATCTACCTGCAGGGCGCGATCATGGGGATGTCGCGCGCCGAGATCGACACCAAGTTCGACCGTATCGTCGCCTTCTCCGAGATCGGCGAGTTCCTCGACACGCAGGTCAAGCGGTATTCGAGCGGCATGGGGGCGCGTCTGGGATTCGCCATCGCCGCCCATCTGGATCCCGATGTGCTGCTCATCGACGAGGTGCTCTCGGTGGGGGACCGGGCCTTCCAGGTACGCGCCAACGAGCGCATCCGGGAGATCGTGCGGGGCGGGATCCCGGTCGTGCTGGTGTCGCACCATCTCGAGCGGGTCAAGGAGCTGTGCAGTCATGCTCTGCTGCTGGCGGGCGGGCGGACGATCCACCAGGGCAGCCCGAGCGAGTGCGTGGCGCGCTACCTGCGCGGCGACTACCTGCCGGGGCCCGCCGGCGAGGTCGACCTCCCGATCCGGCTCGACGGGTTCCGCGGCCCGGACGCCGACACGCTCGAAGCGGGCGAGCGCATCACGTTCACCATCCACGGAGAGGCCCTCCGGCCGCCCGAGGCGCACCTCACCGTGGGGCTCCTCGTGCGGCGCGTGTCGGACGAGGAGTTCGTGTTCGTCACGCACGCGGAGCTGTTCGATCTCCCGATCCCCGAGGCGGGCCCGTTCACGCTCGAGACCGAGCTCACGCTGTGGCTGGGGCCCGGCCGCTACCGCGCGCAGCCGATGATCTACGACCGGGTCGCCAACCGGCAGCTGGCACGCGGGTTCGCGCGGGAGTTCGTGGTGCGACGGGCCCCCACCTCATTCGGCGCGGCCCACCTCGACGCGCAGATGCGACGCGTCGAGTGACCGCGCCGGCGCCCCGGGATCCGGCCGTCGCCGAGCTGGCCACCTCCGCCACGTCGATGCTCGGGAGCCTTCTCGGCGGGGCCGACGGCGTCGCGCTCCTCGACGTGCCCGACCACCCGAACGTGGGCGACAGCGCCATCTGGCTGGGAGCCCGCGCCGTCCTCGCGGCCCTCGGACGCGGCCCGGAGCTCGAGTGCGATGTCGACACCTTCGACCCCGACGCGCTACGCAGCGCCGTGGCCGGTCGCACCGTCCTCATCAACGGGGGCGGCAACCTCGGCGACCTGTGGCCCCGGCACCAGGCGCTTCGCGAGCGCGCCATCGAGGCGTTCCACGACCGGCCCGTGATCCAGCTGCCGCAGAGCATCCACTTCCGGTCGGAGGAGACGCTCGAGCGGGCCCGGACCGCGTTCGCCGGCCACCCGGACCTCACCCTCCTGTGCCGCGACGAGCGAAGCGTCGAGCTCGCTCGCCGGCATTTCGGGACCGCGGGCGTGCTCCGCTGCCCCGATCTGGCGCTGTGTGTGCCCCCGGCCCGGCTCGAGGCGCACCGCGTCCGCCGTCCGACGACGGATGTCCTGTGGCTCGTGCGCTCGGACCACGAGTCGGCCTGGCCGCTCGCCTCGTTCCCCCCCGGGGCCCGGGACTGGCTCGACGAGCCGGCCGGCGCGGCCGGGACGCTCGCCCGCTGGCTCGCACCCCGCGTCGCGCGCCGCGGGAGCGGGATCCTGAGGTCCATCCACACGCGGGCGCTCGCGACGGGCGCGGCCGATCGGGTGTCGCGCGGCGTCCGGCTGCTGACGTCCGCCCGCGTGGTGGTGACGGACCGCCTGCACGCCCACATCCTGTGCGCCCTGCTCGGGATCCCGCACGTCCTGATGGCCGACGCGTTCGGGAAGATCGAGGCCCACTGCGCGACCTGGCCGGGGCTCGCCCGGCTCGCGTGCCGGGCGGCGGACCCCGGCGAGGCGCGCGAGCGCGCGCGCCGTCTTCTCGACGCAGCGGCGGCGTGAGCGCGTCGCGGCGCGAAGGGGCCGCGGAAGGCCCCGACCTGACGGTCGCGGTGTGCACGCGTGACCGGGCGCCCGAGCTGGCGCGCACGCTGGGGGCCCTGACCGCCGCGCGCATCCCGCCCGGGCTCGAGTGGGAGCTCCTCGTGGTGGACAACGGATCGACCGACGACACCCGCGACGTCCTGGCGCGGTTCGGCGGCCGCCTGCCGCTGCGTCGGGTGTGGGAGCCGCGGCCCGGACTCTCCATGGCCCGCAATCGAGCCGTCGATGAGGCGCGGGGACGGGCGATCCTGTGGACCGATGATGATGTGACCGTCGGCGCCGACTGGATCGAGACGTACGCCGACGCGTTCGCTCGTCACGCCGGGTGCGGGTTCTTCGGCGGACCGATCCGTGCCTCCTTCCGGGCCCCGAGGCCGGCGTGGCTCGAGGCCGCGTGGCCGAGCGTCGCCATGTACTACGCCGTGCGGGAGCCACCTGCGGCCGGGACTGCGGTGACGCCCGACTACGTGCCGTTCGGGGCGAACTTCGGCATCCGCAGCCACATCCAGCGGCGATACGCGTACGATCCCGAGCTCGGACGGCGTCCCGGGGAGCTGCGCTCGGGCGAGGAGTGGGACGTGCTCCAGCGCGCCCTCGACGACGGCGTCGTTGGACGCTGGGTGGCGGCCGCGGTCGAGCACCGGATCGCTCCCGAGCGGGCCACGCGGGAGTTCCTGTGCGGGGTGGCGCGTGCCATGGGACGATCCGGGGCCGAGGCGCTCGGAGCGGGCCCCGGACCGCGCTGGCGCGGGCGACCCCTGTGGCTGTGGCGGTCGTACGCCTCGCTGACGGTCCGGTACGGGCTCGCGCGCCTGGCGGCCGACCCCGGCCACTGGGTGCCGCTCGCACTCGAGCGGGCCCGGGCCCGGGGCCGACTCGATGGCGCGGCCGCGGGCGGCGCCGGGGGGCCGACGACGTGGAGCACGACCCGGGAGCAGGGGGGATGAACGTCGCGAGCTGGCCGCACTGGTACGAGGTGAACCCCTATCTGAGAGCCTTCTACGCGGGCCTCGAGACCCACGGGGTGACCCACCTGCCCCACGTGCCGCTCGACCTCGGGCGCCTGCGCGAGGCGGGCGCGGACGCCCTCCACATCCACTGGGCGTATCCGGTGTGGCGCGATCCGCGGGGGGTGCGCGACAGGGCGGCCGCCCTCATCGGGTTCCACCGCCTCCTGCGCGGCGCGCGGCGGGAGGGCATCCGGATCCTGTGGACCGTCCACAACCTGGCGCACCACGAGGGCTCGGACGGCTGGGACCGCGTCGGCGAGCGCCCGCTCTGGAACGCCGATCTCAGGATCTACACCTCCGAATGGGCGCGCGGAGCCGCGGAAGGCGACCCGGCACGCGGGCTGCCGCCGACGGGATCCACCGGGGGACACGGCGGGTGGCGGACCCGTCCCGGCGAGGCCGTCGTCGTGCCGATCGGCGATCTCGACGCCTGGCTGTCCCCGGACCCCGGTCGCGAGTCCGCACGCGCGGCACACGGAATCCCGCCCGGCACCCGTCTCCTGCTGTGCTTCGGTCAGATCCGGCCCTACAAGGGATTCGACGTCGCCGTACGGGCCCTCCGGCGCCTCGCGCCGCGATACCGCCTCGTCGTCGCCGGACACCCGGTCTCTCCCGACCACCGGATCGCGCTCCCCCCGCCACCCGCCGCCGACCGTCTGACGCTCGTGGAGCGCCGGCTGGCGGAGACCGAGCTCGTCGGCTGGCTGTCCGCGGCCGATGCCGTTCTCCTCCCCTACCGGCGGATCACGGGAAGTGCCGCTCTCCTGACGGCCCTGTCCCGCGCGCGCGGCGTGGTGGCCACCGATCTGCCGTACTTTCGCGAAGTGCTGCGACCCGAGCCCGAGGCCGGGGTGCTGGTAGCCCCCGACGACCCCGAGTCGCTCGCGTCGGGCATCGAGCGCTTCTTCCAGCGACCGCCCGAGGTCCGCGGGGCCGCCGCCCGCCGCCTCGCCCGGGGGCTCGTGTGGGACGATCTCGTGGCCCCCGTGGCCGGGTTCCTCGAGCGAAGCGCCGGCGCCGGGCGGTCGGGATGAGCGGACCGCTGACCCCGGGGCTCCCCCGGGTCACAGATTCTCGCGCGCCCACATGAGGAGACCGACCAGCGTCTGCGGGCCCGCGAGGCCGCAGAAGGTGCTCGACACCGGCGTCTCCTCGGGACCCGGCAGGTAGCGGTTCAGCTCGTCCATCCGGAACAGGTCGGCGAGCACGTCGCGGAACGGCTCCACCGATCGTCGGATGACGCGCCACCCCGGGTGGTTGAAGTCGTATGCCCGCCAGTTCACGCGCCGCTCCCGCCGGCGCGCCCGCTCATCGGACGGTGGGCCGAAGCGGCGGCGCAGGCCGAACGCGAGTCGGTCGCGCCAGGACGGGCGCAGGGGAGCCACGAGGTCGGCGTTGGCGAGCACGAGGGGAATCCTCGCCAGCCCCGGGAGACGTCGGCGCAGGATGCGATCCTCGGCCCGACGATGCGCGATCGCCCCCTGGTCCGCGGTCGCCACGGCATCGAGCAGCGGAACGTGGAGCATGGGCATCACGGGCCACGAGCCGAACGACACGCGCCATGCGTTGCTCCCCACGCGGTAGCGCTCGCCGTGCGCGATCGCGAAGCGCCACGCCCGCTCCGCCGGGTCCTCGGATGCCTCCACGTAGGCCCGCTCCAGGTCGCCGATCACATCGTCCACGAGCTCCGCCGGCTCGGGCTTGAGCAGCCGGTGGAGGCGGTCGCGCTCGATCCCCCACGGGGTCACCCAGTCGACGATGGCCGACGCGGGCGTGGACCGGGTGGGGTGGTCGTCCGCGTACAGCCACGTCCCGCCCACGAGGACGTCCATGACGTACCCGTTGACGCACACGGGCGGGAGCCGCTGAAGCGCGGGGACGAGATCCCACACGTGCACGTTGCTCACGCCACCCACGAACGGCTCCCAACGCGCGCTGCGCCGGGCCGCTCGCAGGTACCCCTCCGGGGTCGGGTCGTGCGCGATCGTTCGGATCCCGAGCCGGGCCGCCACGCGCCGGGCGGTCTCGACCTCGTAGTCGCCGTCGCGTCCCAGAATCAGGGCGTGACCGCCCTCCACGACCTCGGCCGCGAGACCCGCCAGGAGGCGCGAGTCGCGCCCGCCGGAGAGCAGGAACCCGGGGGCCGGGCCGGACACGAGTTCCGTTCGCACCGCGTCGGCGAGCGCGTGCTCCAGTCTCGCGACGTCGTCCTCCATCTCCAGATCGGTGTGGCGGGGAGCGGGAAACCGATATCCGCGGTGCGTGCGGACGCCGTTCACCGCCGACCACTCGAGCACCTCTCCCGCTCCCAGACGGCGTGTCCCGGCCACCACGCTGCGATCGCCGATGGGGTGCTGCGTGAGCAGCAGGCCGATCATTCCACGGACATCGATGGCCAGGGGGAACAGGGGGTGGCACGCGATGAGGTGCGGGGTGGTCGAGACGATGACGACCCCGTCGCTGTCGGCGTGATACACGGGGAACAGGCCCAGCGGGTCGGCCATGACAGTCAACCGCCTCGGTTCCATGCGGACCGCGAAGAAGAAGCCATCCGCGGCGGTCCCGGCGGCAATCGGGGGCGCGAGCCGGTCGGCGAGCGCCGCCGCCTCGAGCCGGGTCGACCGGACATCGTCGAAGGCCCGCCCGAGAAGCAGCGTCCCCGCACCGCCGTCGGGGCCGCCCGACGGCTCCACGCCGGACCCACGGTCGGCCGGTGACACGTGCCACGAGACGGGCACGTGCCCGCGCGCCGCCCACCCGAGCCACACGTCTCCCGCCCACCGCTCCCCCACGGGCAGCTCGGGCTCCGATGCGAAGCGCTCGAGGACCGCGGTGCGGAACGCCGAGCGGCGCCGCTGGTCGGGATCGTACAGGACGACGAGGTGAGGCACGCCCTACTCCGCGGTCCGGGTCGCGCGGCCCGTCGGGACCCCCGCGGTTGCCACACCCGCCGGCGAGGGGCCATATTCAAGGAAGTGACCAGAAGGAGGTGTCGTATGTGTCACTGCGGAACACCAGGGCCTACAGGGCCTATCGCAGGCTGAAGTTCCGGAGGCGGCCGGAGGACCGTGCGCGGTGCTCCGGCCGTTTCGCATCCGTCTCCCGCCTCGCATCCGCCTCGCATCCGCCTCGCCTTCCTCACACGGCCGCATCGAGCGCGAGCCGGCTCGACACCTCGTCCATCGTCCACAGCTCCGCATCGCGCCCTAGAGCTCCCAGCAGGGCGTCGTACCGCTCCAGCCAGTGGCTCGCGTAGCAGTCGTGGAGCCCCAGCGCGTAGAACCCGCCCGCCGTCGCTTCCGCCAGCACCGCGGCGCGCCACCCGGCGTAGTCGAGCTCCCCCGTGTGGAGCCCGTAGTCATCCCGTGCGATCGGGATCCGGACCACCCCGGACACGAGGCGCGGCTCGCGGAACCCGAGGGCGTGCCGCGAGGTGGCCAGCCATTCGAACGAGGCTCGGGCCAGGCTCTCGCTCCCGTGCTCGCTCGTCGGACGCGAGGCCGGTGGCCGGTACCCGCGGATGCGGCCGTCGGCGGCCCGGCAGCGCGCGAGCTGTCGACCCCGGGGCCGGTGATCCCACGAGTGGAACCCGAGCGCGTGCCCGCCCCCTGCGAGGAGGTCCCGCACGCGGCCCAGGCGCGTGCCCACCACCTGATACGTGGTGCGCACCCCGAGCCGCGCCTCGATGTGGAGCATCCGCTCGAGCGCCCGCTCCGCGTCGGCCTCGGCCGCGCGCGCGAAGTCGGCATCGGCGCGGTGCCCCAGCCCTCCTTCCGTGTCGTGGCTCACGCACACGACACGGGGCACCGGTCGGGTGTCGATGGCGGGGATGCCGGGCACGAGGCGGTCGCGCGCGGCATCGATGTCGATGACCCACCAGGGACCCGTCACGGAGGGATCGTACGCCCGCCGCGGCATGCGGTCGTACACGCGATCGAACAGCGTCCGCCCGATGTCGCGCTCGGGGTCCGCGTGCCGGAGCACGAGATCGGCGGAGGGCGACAGCACGCACCGATCTCCCCGCTCCGCCGCGAAATCGACGATCGCGTTCAGCAGCAGATACGCCCACCCGCCGAACGTGTTCTCGACCCGCGTCTTCCACTCCCGGCGCCGGGCAATGCGCTGAACCAGGTCCGACACATAGCACAGGACGTGTAAATCGCGGTCGACCTCGACCGCGCACGCGTACGCGACATGGGCGGCGAGTCCATGGGACTGCCGATGCCACTGGATGGTCGGATCGTCGAACAGGGACGGGTCGATCCCCTCCGCCGCGCCGGGCTCGGCGTGCAGCAGGAAGAGCCACAGCCGATCCGGGTTCCGGACGCCGCACATCCAGTCCGCGAGCTGGAGCGCGTCGGGCCCCGCGCGCGGGATGCGGAGGACCCGGTGCGGGAAGAACGGACGCGACTGGTTCGTCCCGAGCGCCACGAAGGCCGTGCGCAGCGCCTCGCTGTACCGAACCGAGCGGACGTCTCCCGACCCCGGCCACGTCGCGCGCACCTTCGGGCGGCGCCCCGACCACGAGGACACGCGGCGCCGGAGCCACAGCCGCGCGCTCGACGGCGCCACCGGGGTCCCGATCACCCTGCGGGAACGAACAGCGCCCGCAAGCGCTGATCGTGCCAGAACGCCCGGAAGTTGTTGTCGGGATGCATCGGCTGCGGCAGTCCCTCGTCGAAGGCGGCCTGTAGGAACGCGATGGCGCGGTCGAGGTCGCCGAGTCGCGCGTGGATGCGCGCACGCGCGAGCGGGATCTCGCCGTAGCCGCCCTCGAGATCCGCGCCCGCCAGCCCGTCGTCGATGTCGAGGGCCTGTTCGTCGCGTCCCAGCGCGGCCAGCAGCACGCCTCGCCAGCCGCGCAGCCGGACGTCCCCCCCGGAGCGCCGCTCGAGCTCCTCGACCAGCGAGAGGGCCTCCTCGAAGCGTCCCGCATCGTGGAGCAGCGACGCCTTCCGGGTCAGGTACGCGGTCAGGTTCGCCGAGTCGGGGTACGTGGCCTCCCAGCGAGCGTACGCGTCCTCGGCCTTCGCGAAGAACGCCCGCGCCGCCTCCTCGTGGCCGTGCCACTGGAGCTCTAGCGCCAGCTCGTGATACATCGACCCGGGGACGACCGGACGGATCGGATCGCTCTCGAGCCGCAGACCGGCGACGGAATCCGCCAGCGCGCGAACGCTCTCCACGTCGCCCAGCCCGATCAGCGCCGTCGCGACGAGCTGCTGGGAGTAGCGGGCGTTCGGCCGACGCTGGCGCACGCTCCTCGCGTCGGCCAGCTCCTCCGCATATCCACCCAGCATGTGCCGGGCCTGGAGTCGGACGTACCAGTAGGGGAGCCAGCCCCGCATCGGGCCGCGGTCCGGGTCCAGCGAGAGCAGGGCGTCGAGGGCCTCCTGCGGGCGGTTCACCTGGAGCGCCACGTAGGCGCGGTTGTAAACTGCCTTCGACCCCGGCGCCTCCGCCGCCGCCTCCCTCATCGCCTCGAGCGCGGCGTTGCGGTGTCCGCGGAGCTGCGCGGCCAGGTAGTCGAGCCAGTGGCGGTGGTAGGCGCTCAGCGATCCCTCCATGTCCTCGAGCACGCGCACGAGCGAGTCGGCGCGCGCGCGCTCGCCGATGTTCACGTAGCTGAGCCCCGCATACACGAGGGGCACGACGAACGAGGGGTCGATCTCGGTCGCCTGCCGCAGGCGTGGAATCGCCTCTGCGAACCGCCGATCGATGTAGTCGTCCAGACCGCGGCTGAACGCCAGGTACGCCCCGTACGTCGGTGCCCGGGTCGCCTCGAACCGATCGTCCCGGGCGAGCGCGAACACGCCCAGCACCCCATCGCGCGCCGCCTCGATGGCCTCCATGGGATCGCCGCGCGCGCTGCGGCCCTCCACCCGGTCCACGAGGGACGGCGCGCCCGACCCGTCCACGTCGGAAACCGTGACGGCGAGCACGAGCGAGTCGCCACGCACGTCGTAGCTCCCGCTCACCACCATCCGCGAGCCCGTCTCGGCCGCGAGCTCCCGAATCGGGTCCGCCGCGGCGCCGCGAGCGACCTCCCCCTCCACGAACCGTGTCGCCTGGAGCGCCGTCGGGGGCGGCACGACGTCCATGGCGCCGTTGTCGAGCAGACCCTCGGTGATGCGGTCGATGGCGATCTTGCCCACCTGCGCGAACGACGGATCGCCGGTCTCGTCCACGAAGTAGCCCACCACCACGCGCGCGTCCCGGGCCACCGCCGCCCCGGGACGCATGAAGCGGACGCCGATCGCCGCCGCCACGAGCGCCAGCACGGTCGCTACGCTCCAGGCGATCCACCGCGAGCCGGCGCGCCGCCCGCGCCCCGGATCGGATCCGGGGAGCAGCGAGGGCTCGGTGATCTCGCCGCCGATGGCGCGACGGGTCGCCTCCGAGAAGGCCCCCAGGTCCGGGTATCGGTCGCCCGGCACCTTGGCCATGGCGCGGCGGATGACCCCGTCGATCCCCGGCGGCACCGAAGGGCGCGCCGTGCGGATCGACGGCACCTCGTCGAGCGCGTGCCGGGCGAGGATCACCTGGGGCGTCGGCCCCGTGAACGGCGGCTCCCCCACCAGCATCTCGTACAGCATGCAGGCGAGCGCGTACTGGTCCGCGCGCCCGTCGATCGAGGTGGCGGCCTCCCACTGCTCCGGGCTCATGTACGACGGCGTTCCGATCGCCAGACCCGTGCTGGTGAGCTTCTCGGTCCCCGCCTCGTCCATCGCCCGCGCGATCCCGAAATCGGCCACCAGCGCGTGTCCGCCACTCAGCATCACGTTGGCGGGCTTGATGTCGCGGTGGATGAGGCCACGCTCGTGGGCGTGGGCGAGCCCGTCGGCCACCTCGAGGGCGATCCGCACCGCCTCCCCCACCGGCAGTTGTCGCTCGCGCCGCAGGCGCTCCTCGAGCGACTCGCCCTCCACGTACGGCATCACGTAGTACAGCAGCCCGGCGACCTCGCCCGAATCGTGCAGCGGCAGGAGGTGGGGGTGCTGGAGGTTCGCGGCGATCCGGATCTCGCGCAGGAAGCGTCCCGCGCCCGCCGATCCCACGACCCCGGCCTTCATCACCTTGAGGGCCACGGAGCGCTCGTGCCGCACGTCCCGGGCGAGGAAGACGACGGCCATGCCGCCGGCCCCAAGGGCGCGGCTGATTTCGTAGCGCCCGGCGAGCGCCGGCTCGAGCCGCGACAGGAGCTCCTCCGCCTCGGCGCTTCGATCGGCGCCCGGGCCCGATCCGGCGGGCGGGATCGAGGCCTCGATCTCCTCGTGCACGTCCTCGATCGCCGCCTGGCGCTGGCGCGAGTCTCCCAGCCCCGCGCGGTCGGCGAGTCCTCCGAAGAAGTCCTCCTCGGAGAGCGCGGATTCGAGGAGCGCCTCGACCTCGGCACGGATCTGCGGCTCGTCGCGGCAGGCTTCATCCAGGAACGCCCGCCTCTCCGGCGCCGGCATGTCCAGCGCTCGTTGGAACAGGGCGTCGATCCGCTTCCAGCGCTCCATCGACATACGCGCGCTCAAGCTCCTCCGGCCGGTCTGCCGTCGCCACCCCGGTGGGCGGGAGGGCACCTCGCCAGCAGGCGATCGTACACCGCGGCGCGGTGATCCCAAGTGTGCGCCTCGAGGACGAACGCCATGCCGCGCGCCCGATCCCAGTCGCGCCCCGCGGCGGCCAGCACCCCCACGGCCAGCCCGCTCACGTCGCCCGGATCGACCTGGATCGCCAGCCCCGAGTCCGCCGCGACGTCGTCGTTCGGGAACCCACGCTCGGCCACGAAGGGCAGCCCGGCGCGCAGGTAGTGGTAGATCTTGGTGGATTCGTTGTTGTGCATGAACCGCCCCGCCGAGACGAGCACGCCGACATCCGCGTGGTACAGGTAGTCCCACGACGCCTCGTACTCCACCACGCCGAGGTAGGTGACGGCCTCCTCGTCCAGGAGGCCGGCCTCGCCGGTGCCGACGACGTACAGACGCGCCCCGCAGGCCTCCAACTCGCGGCCGAGCGCGTTCAGCTTCTCGACCATCGTGCGCCCCGCCTCGGGCTGGCTCCGGCGGGTGTCCGTCGTATAGAAGTTGCCGGCGAACACGGCGCGAAGCCGCCCGTCCGCCGGATACGGATCGGCCCCACGGGGCGGGATGTCGCGCTCGACGGCGCCGGGGACGAGGAGCACGTTGTCGTCGCGGCCGAAGCACTCCCGCCACAGCGTCCGGGCCGGCTCGGTGAGCAGGGTCACGTAGCGGCACCGGCGCGCGATGCGTTCCTGGGTCTCGTACAGCCTGGCCCGCCGCTCGCCGTAGAAGTAGATGCCCTCCATGTCTTCGGGGCCGACGACAGATCCGAGCTTGGCTATGATGTAGGGGTGCTCGACGCCGCCCCGCTTGCGGAGCACCTCGAATCCCCGGTGAAACAGGGTCTTCACCACGTCGTAGCGTGACCAGTCCACCCGGGAGAGCGGGACGCGGCGCAGCGTGCCGCCGAGGTTGACCGTCGGCTGTCGCGGCCTCCACTTGAAATCGGCGGTCGCGATGTCGACCTCGTGTCCGCACGCGGCCAGCGCCCGGGACATGTTGTGCCACCGGATGTAGGACATGTCGATGAGACGGGCCGCGTTCCGCTCATCGCTGTACACGGTGACGATTCGGGCCACGGTGGTCTCCGGAGGCCTGGCTGCACCCGACCCTCTGATGAGGACGACGACTCCGATAGTGCGTCACGCGACTCCGGCTCACAACGGAGCACCGGGCGCCGGCGACCGGGCCACGCGACCGCCGGGCGTCGTCTTCCTGATCCACGATCTGCGGGTCGGGGGCGCCGAGCGGGTGTTCATCGACCTGGTGAACGGGATCGAGGCGCCCCGCCCCATTCCCGTCCTCGTGCGGGCCGGAGGGGCGCTGCTGCCCGCGCTGCGCCCCGATCGGGCGGCGAAGGTGCTCCCGGGACCGGGATCGGACCCGGCCGGCTCCGGAGCCCCCCTGCGGGGTCCGGGGGGGCTGTCGCCGGCCGGACCGTGGTCGTTGTGGCGGAAGGTAGGCGGGCTCCTGGAGCTCGCCCGGGACGAGGAGGCGGTGGTCGTGTCCACCTTCCTCCACAAGTCCCACGTCATCGGGTTGTGCGCGAAGCGTCTGTCCGGGGGACGCCTCCGGGTAGTGCTCAACGCGCACGAGCACCTCACGCAGCACCTGGTGCATCAGCACCGGGGGACCGGACGATGGTTCTATCGCGGATTCGCCCGCCGCTTCTTCCGGCACGCCGATCTGATCGTGGCGGTGGCCGAGGGTGTCGCCGACGACCTCATCGAGCATTTCGAGGTCCCGCGCGAGCGCGTGGTTGTGTCGCCCAACCCCGTCGACGTCGACCGGCTCGTCCGGTTGTCGCGGGAGACGCCGGAGCACTGGCCGGCGCTCCCCGATGGCGCGTCCGTGGTGCTCGGGGTGGGGCGTCTCGCCCGTCTCAAGGGCTTCGATCTCCTCATCCGGGCCATGGCGCGTCTCCCCGCCCACCTCCACGCGCACCTGGTGCTCGTCGGAGACGGGGTGGAGGGGGCGCGCCTGGACCACCTCGCGGAGCGGCTCGGTCTGTCGGCCCGCGTCCACCGGGTGGGTGTCGTCGACAACCCGTGGGCCTACATGGCCCGCGCCGGCGTGGTCGCGGTGCCCTCGCGGACCGAGGCGCTCCCCAACGTGATCGGCGAGGCGCAGGCGCTCGGCGTGCCGGTCGTGGGCGCGGACTGCTCCCCCGGCGTGCGCGAGGCGCTGGAGGACGGGGCGGCCGGCATCCTGGTGCCACCCGAGGAGCCCGAGGCGCTCGCCGGGGCGCTGGTACGCGGGCTCGAGGACGATGGTCTCAGGCGGCGTCTGGTGGCGGCGGGTCGTCGGCGGGTGGCCGCGCTCGGACCGGACGCGGTGCTCAGCCGCTACTCGGCCCTGCTCGAGAGCGTCGCGAGCGGAGGGGCGGCGGCGGACGTCCGCGGACGCGGTCCCTGACGCGGATCGCCGCGGCCGCGGTCGATGCGGGCACCCGCGGCGCGATGCGGGGAGCCTTCCCGGGATGCGCCCGGCGGCACTTCAGTGCGTGAGCCCGTACACGATGTAGTTGACGGCCAGCTCGTAGGCGAAGTTCGAATACTCGATCGGATAGTACGGGTCCTCCGCCCACTCCCACGCGTCGCCGAGGTCGGTGTTCCAGTTGATCACCACCATGAGCTCGCCCTCGTCGTCGAAGATGGCCCGCACGTGCGGGATGTACCCGTCCTGCTCGTACGTCGGCCCGCCGCGCGTGGCGTTCCACACGTTGGGCACCTGGAGGATCTCGTCGATGTCGTAGAGCTGGTGGAAGATCGGATGATCGAGGGGGAGCTCGACGATCTCCCGGCCGGGGAGCACGCGCGCGATCTCGCGCTCGAAGTTGGCCCACTCGCGGCTGCCCCAGAAATCGTCCACCACCAGGAAGCCGCCCGCCTCGAGATAGGAGCGAAGGCCCAGCACCTCCGGCTCGCTGAGCCGCATGCGCCCCACCTCGAGCGTGTACAGGAAGGGGTAACGGCGCAGCTCGGGGTCATCGAGCCGCACCGCGTTGTCCCACTCGTACGCGTCCAGGATCGGGAGGAGCCGGCCGATCAGATACAGGAACTGACGGTCGGCCTTGGGATAGTCCGTGGACCAGGCGCAGCGGAACCCGCGCCCGCAGGAGTAGACCGCCCGCGTGAAGTAGAAGTCGCGTCCTGGCTCGGCCGCGCGCCGGTCCTGCGCGTCCCGCGCGTCCTGTGGCCGATCACCGCGGCCCGGGAGAACGGCGATGGCCGAAGGGCGTGAACTCGTCCCGGCGCTCCGCGGGGGTATGGCCGGGGCGTCCCGAGCCGGGGGACGCCCCGGCGCCGCCACGGCCGCCGTCGCGCACACGCCGGCGAGCGCGAACAGCCTCCGGAGCCGGATCGATCCGCTGACGGGCATGGCCGGGCCTCGTTCGAGATGGGCGCTCACGTTCCATATCCCTCCGTCGCGCCTGCGTTCCCACACTGAGCCGCTCGCCCGGCGGATGCCAGACCGGCCGCTGGCGTCGCGTGCGGGGCGGCCCGATCTTCGGGCCGGTTGGACCCGAGCCCGAGCCGTGGAGAGAGCCATGCCGACATCCGCTTCGATCCCCGTGACCCACGCGCAGACGTCGCGCCGCGCCTCGGTCGACTTCGATCGGCTTCCGTTCGGCGAGGTGTTCTCCGACCACATGTTCATCGCCACCTGTGTGGATGGCGACTGGAGCGGCGGGGAGATCGTCCCCTACGGCCCTCTCCCCGTGTATCCGTCCTCTCGCGCCATCCAGTACGCCGTATCGGTGTTCGAGGGGTTCAAGGCGTATCGGACCCCGGAGGGCGAGGCCGCCGTGTTCCGTCCCGGGCGGAACTGGCAGCGCCTCAACCGGTCGGCGCACCGGATCGTGATGCCCGCGGTCCCGCGCGAGCTGTTCTTCGGCGCCCTGGAGGCGTTGATCGAGATCGATCGGGACTGGATCCCCCACCCACGCCAGGGCGCACTCTACCTGCGTCCCACCTACTTCTGCGTGGATCCGAGCCTCATGGTCGACCCCGGCTCGGAGTTCCGGTTCGTGTTCATGACGGGGCCCGTCGGTCCGTACTTCGGAGGTCGTCTGGGACTGGTCACCACCCGCGACTACGTGCGCGCCTTCCCGGGCGGAACGGGCGACATCAAGCCGAGCGGCAACTACGCCGGGTCGCTGCTCGCGACGCGCGAGGCTCAGGCCGCGGGATACCAGAACGTGATCTGGCTGGATGGCATCGAGCGACGATACGTGGAAGAATGCGGCGTCATGAACGTGTTCTTCGTGCTGGATGGCGTGGCGGTGACGCCTCCGCTCGAAGGCACGATCCTTCCAGGGGTGACCCGCGACTCCGTGCTCCGCCTGCTGGCGGACTTCGGGGTGCCGTTCGAGGAGCGGCGCGTCTCCGTCGAGGAGCTCCTGGAGCGTACGGAGCGTGGTGAGCTGGCGGAGGCGTTCGGGGTCGGAACGGCCGCGATCGTCGCCCCGATCCACCGCCTCGGTCTGGATGGGCACGATGTGGTGCTCGACGAGAGGCCGGATTCGCTGGCCTCGCGAGTCAAGACCGAGCTGCTGGGGATCCAGACGGGCACGATCGCGGATCGACACGGGTGGCTGTACCGCGTGTGACGCGGACGACATGGGCCGTCGCGATGGAGGGGTCGGGGATGAGGGGAAGGCGGACGTCGGCGGTTCGACGTGTCGTGCTGTGGGTGACGCTCGTGGGTCTCGGTGGGGTGGCGGTCGAGCCGGCCCGGGCCCAGGAATCCCTCGCGACGCTGTCATGCGTGGTCCCCGACTCGGTGGCCGGAAGCCTGACGCGAATCGCGCGTCGCGTCGGGAACGAGATCGGGATCGCGGCCATCCACGTCGAGACCGGGGCGCGCGTGTCGTTCAACGGCGACCGCCCCTTCCCGATGGCGAGCGTCTCGAAGTTGCCGATCGCGCTCGAGTACCTGCACCGGGTCGATGCCGGGGAGATCGACCCCACAGAGCGCGTCGTGGTGCCGATCACGGACTTCCGGCCCGGCAACAGCCCGCTGGCCTCGTGGTCGGGCGGGCGGCCCGTCCACATCACGGTCGACAGCCTGTTCGGGTTGATGATCGGCGCCTCCGACAACACGGCTACCGACTACATCCTCGGGCTCTCCGGGGGACCTCGTGCGACGTCGCGCCGCCTACGCGAGCTCGGGGTAGATGGGGTGAGGGTGGACCGTTCGGAGGCGCGCACGTTCGCGGACCTGTCGGGTCTTCCTGACACGATCCCCGACAGCGCGCTGTATCGATACCACTACTTCCGGCTCCGTGACGCCCTTCCGCAAAGCCACCGCGACACGGCCCGCGAGCGGTGGGGCACCGACCCGAGGGACACGGCCACGCCGGAGGCGATGGCGGACCTGCTGCTCGAGGTGTACCGCGGGGCCGGCCTCACGGCTGAATCAAGCGCGCGGCTGCTCGACGTGATGACCGCCTCGCGCTCGGGGCGGCGCCGTTTGAGGGGCCTCCTTCCGTCGAGCGTCGAGCTGGCACATAAGACGGGCACGATGGCCGGCGCCGTCAACGACGTCGGAATCGTCACGCTCCCCGAAGGGCGCGGACATCTCATCGTGGCGGCCTTCGTGAACACGCTCCGGCGCTCGACCTGGCGCCGCGAACGCACGATCGCCGAGATGACCCGCGTCCTGTACGATTACTTCGGCGGCGACATGCCCGCGGTCCTGGTGAGCCTGCCCGCCACCTGTGCGGCCCGGGAAACGGGTACCTGAACCGAGCGACCCCGACTCCGGCGGGCGGCGCGAAGCCGCCCGCAACGGGTTCGGAGCGTACCTCCCGCCCCTCCGCGACGCTCTACTACTTCGCCTTGATCGCGATCCGACGGCCCTTCGCTTCGAGCGTCTTGGGCATGTGGATCGTCAGCACGCCGTGGTCGAACTCGGCTCGGATCTCCTTTGCCTCGACCGTGTTCGGAAGCGTGAAGGAGCGCGAGAACTCGCCATAGCGACGCTCCCAGAGGCGCATCTTGCGCTCTCCCTTGGCCTCCTCCTTCTGGATCTCGCGGGTCTTCTCGCCGTGCAGGGTGAGCACGTTCCCCTCGAGCTCGATCTCGACATCCTCGAGCGTCAAACCCGGAAGCTCCGCGGTCAGCACCATCTCGGCGTCCGTCTCCACGACATCGACCATGGGTACCCACCCCATGACTTCGGGCTCGGCGAACGGCACATCGAACAGCGTCCGGAGCCGATTCTCCAGACCATCGACCTCACGCCACGGCCAGGCGCCGAGGCGGGGGGCGCGGGTGGGAAGGTTGGTCAACATGGGACCCTCCTCTCTTCGGCCGGTACCGCATTCGGCATCCGGAACCGGTCGTGCCTTCCGGATGCCCTGGCCTGCGCCCCACCAATGAGATGCGTAAGGCGTGCCAGGCATCCGGAGCCTCCGGCGCGCCGCGGAGTGGCGGGCCCGGCGGCCCCCGGAAGCCCGCTTCCGCGCCTGCTGCCCGAGACACCCTGTCCCGGGGAGTGACGGGGCCTGCGGGGCGTTTCGTCTGCGGTCGCGGGCATCGGATGGCGGCCGCCGGACGGGCTTCGCGCATTCCGATGCGGGAGCGTCCAACCCGAGCGGGGGAACTTCCGCGGACCCGGATGGGTTCGAGGGGCGTTCACGCAGCGGGGCTGGAGGGGTCCGCCCGCGATGGACCGCCTCCCGGGGCGCACGTGCGGTACCTCGAAGAGACACATGACTGCGGGAAGGGTGGAGTCGAAACGCGCGTGAAAACGCACAACGGAATCCTGGTCGCATGCGGAGCCTGCGTGGCGCTCGCCACGCCGCTGAACGCACAGCTGCTCCCGATCCGGGGTCTGCCGGGGATCGACACCGAGGTCGGGGTCGATCTGTTCGGCGTGCCGATCGTCCAGCGGCTGAGGGCCGATTCGCCCAACGCGCTCCGGCTGAGGGCGCTCGTGAGCCCCCGGGGTAGGTACGAGATCGCGTTCGAGGGCCGCTTCGGCGATGTCGCGGCGCACCCGGTGCCCGCCCTGTGGGCGCGGGTCTCGACGCTCGAGCGGCATCGGTTCTACGGGTGGGGCAACGAGACGCTCGCCCCGCTCCCGACGGCGGCCTACGAGGTGTGGCCGTTCGAAGCTTCCCTTCAGGCGGGGCTCCTGTTCGAGCGGGCGAAGGTCAGGCTGGCAGTCGGTCCCGAGCTGCGGTACGTGTACACCTCGCTCGGCGACGAGGCAGCCGACCGCGTCGGCGATGCGCCTCCGGCCGGCCCATCGGCGATCGCCGAGCTCCGGCCCTACGGCTCGGGGGCGTTCTCCGGGCTCGCCCTCACCGGATCCCTCGACGTGCGGACGGCGCCGCCCGAGAGCGGGGCGCGGGCGGGGGCGGGCCTCGCGCTGGCGGGTCGCTTGGCCCCGGCGGCGCTCGACGTGAGGTCGTCCTACGCCACCGTGAGCGCCGAGGCGCAGGGGTTCTTCCGCCTCGATGGCCTCCCGGGCGCGCCGCTGTTCGCGGCCCGCGTGGGCGTGGAGCGCGCCTCGAGCGGCGTGCCGTACTTCGACGCGCCCTACGTCGGGGGCTACGACCGGCTCCGCGGCTACCACTCGCAACGCTACAGCGGCACCGGGGCCCTGTGGGCCGGCCTCGAGAACCGACTCCGCGTCGGCACCGTCACCGTGCGTGGCAAGCCGATCACCTTCGGCACGCTGGCGTTCGCGGACGTCGGGCGGGTGACCCTGGCCGGCGAGACGTCGAGCGCGCTGCACGGCTCCTATGGCGGCGGCCTGTGGCTCCATCTCGAGAACGGCCCCACGGCGAGCCTGACGCTGGCGGAGGGGGACGCCACGCGCATCTACCTGCGGTTCGGGCTGTTCGACTGGCACTGATCGCGCGCCGGCGGGGCGTCCCGTTCAGGACCGGGCGGCCACTCGCAGCAGACGCAGCGCCGCGCACGCGGCGCCGTATCCGTTGTCGATGTTCACGACCACGAGGCCCGGCGCACAGCTCGTGAGGAGGGCGTTCAGCGCCGTCCGTCCGCCCTCCGCAGCGCCGTATCCCGTCGAGGTGGGGACCGCGACCACGAAGGCCGGAACGAGGCCCGCGAGGACGCTCGGCAGCGCGGCATCCATGCCCGCCACGGCGATGGCGACATCGTGCGCGCCGAGCTCCTCGACGCGCTCCATGAGCCGCCACACACCGGCGACCCCCACGTCGTACACCTCGGAGCACTCGCTCCCGTGGTATCTCAGCGTGCGCACGGCCTCGCGGCACACGGGGACGTCCGAGGTGCCCGCCGACACGACGGCCACCCGCGCGGGCCCGGCGGGCGCGGGCACGTGGCCGAAGTACGCCGTCCGCGACACGGACTCGTAGTCGAGGGCGCCGGGGAAGTCGGATCCCAGCCGGTCCGCGCGGCCCTCGTCGAGACGGGTGAGGAGCAGCGTCTCCTCCCGGTTGGAGGCGTCGAGCAGGATGTGACGCAGCTGCGCTTCGGTCTTCGACTCGCACAGGATCGCCTCGTCGAGGCCGAGGCGCTCCCGGCGCCCGCGATCGGGGACGACCTCGCCCGCGGCGCGCGGGATGCCGCGGCGCCCGCTCATTGGGATCCGCCCGCGGTTGCGCGGCCTGTCCCCGGTGCTCCCGCCCCGGTGCGCAGGAACGCGCTCCCCATCCGGTACGCGGCGAAGCGCAGCTCCGAGCCGATGCGGGCGTCTGCCGCCAGGCCCTCGAGCGTGCGGCGGAGCTCGCCCGCTCCACGGCGTCGCACGCCCTCGAGCGTCGCGGGATCGAGCTCGACCACGACGCCGTCGCGGCGGACCCGCACCCGCACCACGCCGGGCTCGAGGGCCTCGCGCACCTCCCGCTCGGCCCGGTCGACGAACGCGAGCAGCCGCGCCTCGATCGGGATCCCGGTTTCGATGCGGCTCGACAGGCAGGGGGTCGCGGGGAGCTCGGCGAGGTCCTCGAGACCCGAGGCGCGGGCGATCGCGCGCACGCCGGCCTTGTCCACGTCGGCCTCGACGTACGGGTGGCGGACGCCGTGCTCCGCGGCGGCTTCCAGGCCGGGGCGGTAGTCACCGAGATCGTCGACGTTGGTCCCCGACAGGACGACCGATGACGATCGGCGACGGATGGCGCCGTACAGGTGAGCCTTGCAGTAGCGGCACCGATCGACCGGATTGGCGCGATAGTCCGCGTCCCCGAACTCGCCGGCGTCGAGCACCGTCAGCCGCCAGCCCTCGGCCGCGGCGTGCGCGCGGACGCGCGCGGTGGCCGTAGGGGGGACGGCCGGCGACACGGCGTGCGCCATCTCGACGTCGAGGGCCGGCATGCGGCCCGCGACCGCGGCCAGCGTCATGCTGTCGACCCCCCCGCTGACGGCCACCACGGCCCCATCCAGCGTCGACAGGACGCGCTCCAGCCGCTCGAGGAGCCGGACGCCGTCGCTCACGACTCGCGCCCGTCCTTCGGGCCGACCTGCCGCTCGACGGAGCGGCGCAGCCCCTCACGGCGGATCCGCGTGCCCGCTCCTTCCAGGTCGCCGATGTCCGCCTTGTCGGTGCGGCTGCCGTCCGGACGGACGGCGGTCTTCACGCGGATGCCGCGCCCGTCGCGCTCCTCCGTGCGCTCCGCGCGCGGCAGCACCGCCCGGTCCACGACCTGCCAGCGCACGCCGAGCGTCGACGTCTCCACGAAGCACGCGTCGAGCACCGCGTCGAGCGCGTCGGGATGCAGAAGCAGACGGATGTGGATCGCGATCCGGCCCCGCTTGCCGGTCACGGGCGCCTGCACGGCGTCGAGCACCCCCGGCCGTCCACGCAGGCGGTCGAGGGCCACCGACAGGTCCTCAGGGGTCTGGTCGTCGACCTCGAACTCGCACACCGCGACTCTGTCCGCCTCGCGTCCGCGAACGCCGTCGGATCCCGCGCCCCACCCCGAGAAGACGAGGACCCGGAGCACGTTCGGCACGCCCTCCAGGCGGCGGCTGCCGAACCCCATCCCGCTCCGCTCGAGCGTCCCCAGGTGGCCCGCCGGACCGAACGACGGGCCGAGATGGCGCAGGATCGCCGCTCCCGTGGGCGTGACGCGCTCTCCTTCCACGCCGTCCCGGGTACACGGAAGCCCTGCCAGAAGCCGGGCGGTGGCCGGTGCGGGGAGCGGCAGCGCCCCGTGCGCCGTCTCGACGCGCCCGGCGCCGAGCGGAACGGGCCCGCACGACCAGGAGTCGGCGCCCAGCGTCTCTATGAGCCACGCGGCGACCACGATGTCGAGGATCGAATCCCAGGCGCCGACCTCGTGGAAGGTCACCTCGTCCGGCGGGTGTCCGTGCACCTCGCCCTCCGCTCGGGCGAGGCGGGTGAAGATGTCGAGCGCCCGCTGCCGCACCGCGGGGTCCAGGTCGGCCTCGCCGAGGAGGGCGCGGATGTCGACGAAGCGGCGGTGCGAGTGCGGCTCGTCGGGGGGCCGGACGATGAGGCGCGACCCGGTGAGGGTTCCGTCTCCGTGCGAGGCCACCTGCACGCGGCCCGTGAACCGCGGTCCGGCCGCCTCGAGCGCGGTGGCGAGCCCGGCGGAGTGCTCCGGGAAGGCGTCGAGGAGCGCGGCGGCGAACATGTCGCCCGCCACGCCGCCCAGGGGATCGAGGTGCACGTGCATGCGCCTCATTGTAGCCCCCGCGGTCCGCTCGCGCCCGGACCGCGGGTCCGGGACCCTGCTATGGCGCGCGGACCACCGGATTGCGTAGCACGCCCACCCCTTCCACCTCGACCTCCACCACGTCCCCACCCTTCATGGCCGACGTCGTGCCCGGGGTGCCCGTGTAGATGACATCGCCCGGCTCGAGCGTCACGTAGCGGCTCACGTAGCCCACGATCTCGTCTACGCCGAAGATGAGGTCCGATGTGCGCGCCGACTGGACCACCTCGCCGTTGAGCCGCGTCTGGACATGCAGGTCCTCGTAGTCGAGCCCGCTCACGATCGCCGGGCCGAGCGGGCCGAACGTGTCCGACGCCTTCGCCCGGAACCACTGCAGATCGTCCCGCTGCCAGTCGCGCTCGCTGACGTCGTTCCCCGCGGTCACGCCCAGGATGTACGCGCCCGCCTCCCCGGCGCCCACGTTCCGGGCCCGCCGCCCGATCACGACCACGAGCTCCCCCTCGTAGTGTACGTTCCCAGCATCCGGCGGCAGGACGATGTCCGCCCCCGGACCGACGATCGAGCTCGGGAGCTTGGCGAACAGCCCCGGGTAGGACGCGGGCTCCCGATCGCCGAGATGGCTCCGGTAGTTGAGCCCCACCGCGATGACCTTCCCCGGCGCCACGGGGGCCAGCAGGCGCACGTCGGCGAGGGCGCGGGTGACGCCCGTCTCGCGCGACGAGGCGAACGGAGCGCCGTCGAGCTCGTGCACCCGATCGCCATCCAGGATGCCGTATCGGACATCGCCACCCGTCTCGTACCGGACGTAGGCGACGGGCGTCTGGGCACCGATCGCGCCGGGGGCACCGGCGAGGGCCGCGACGCCCAGGACGAGCTCCGGCCAGCGTCGACGGGTCGCGGACCGGCGGGGGTGGCCAGGCTTGAGCACGCTGTCGCGCATTTCGGCCCCCTCGAGTTCTGGCTAGCCCGTCGCCCGCTCCGCGCGCGAGGCCCGACGCGGCACGGGGCGGTCGGCCTCCGAGCGAACCACCTCGTCCTCGTCGCGCAGGATACGCGAGTACAGGGTGACGTTCGGATCCGTGATGAACTGCCACAGGAGCTTGCCCCATGACTGATACGACGCGAGGTCCTGGTAGTATTCCGGCGCGAGCGACCGGATCTTCGGAAGGTGGTTCCAGGGCACGGCCGGGAAGTCGTGGTGCTCGTTGTGATACCCGATGTTGTACTGGACCGCGTTCATGGGCCCGTAGTAGCTGAACGTCTCCTGGTTCGAGCCGCTCGCCTCGGGCGATGCCATGAGGTAGTGGCGCTGGATCCAGCGCGCCCCCACCGGGTGGAGCCCTGCGGCGAACATGAACGAGGCCCCCAGATACAGGAACGCCATCGGGCCGAGGTACACCCAGACGAGCACGTCGCCGGCCAGCACGACGATCCAGTTGAGCACCACCCAGCGATCGATTGCCCGCACCTCCTTGACGCGCAGGGTGCGGGTGATCGTGAGGAGCGGAAACAGGGCGAGCCAGATCGCCTTGCGGATGGCCGAGTTGCCGACCAGATCGGCCTCCCACTTGTTGGGGATATCCGCGTCGAGGTGGTAGTCGCCCTGATGCGCGTGGTGGGCGAGGTGATAGTTCTTGAACGAAATGGCGCTCGGCAGGATGAGCGGCATGTTGGCGACGAAGCTGTTCAGAATGTTCAGGATCGGGGTCCGGAACACGAGCTTGTGGGCCGACTCGTGGATCATCACGAACAGCGAGTGGCTCGCGACCGCGCCGATCGTGTAGGCCAGGACCAGCACGGCCCACCAGGGCTTGTCGGCGATCCACCATGCGAGCAGCACCTGGAGCGCCGCCACCCCCACCGTCCCGAGCGCGCTCCACCGGTTGCGCCCGACCCACTCGCGGACCTCCGGGTGCGATCTGACGATCGCCTTCGTCCTCGCGTAGTGGGGTTCCGGGTCGTGGGACACCACGAACCCGGTCGGGACTCGCGACATGGATTCCTCTGGACGAGAGAGTGGGAGATGGGGGAGCGATACCCGGACGTTACGGACCGACCCGGGGCCTCAGCAAGTCGCGCGCCCTCAACCCCCGCCGGGAGGCTCGAGGGCGGCCAGGCGCCGCAGGTTCGCCACGACCCGGCCGCTGAGGAGCGCCAGCATGCCTGCGAACACCGCCACACCCACGACGTCGAAGATGGTCGCCCCCACGCCGAACAGCCGGAACGGGAGGGGGCCGACGAGAAGGGCGCTCGTGTTGACGAGGAGTATGAGGACGCGGACCTCCGTCGGCCCGACGCGCCCATAGCCGAAGCTGAACTCCCGGTCGACGTGGGTCTCGAGATAGACGTTGATGGACATGATCAGGTAGGCGATCACGATCCCGAGTCCCACGGAGAGGAGCATGTAGGGCGACAACCCCAGACCGAGGCCGATCACGAAGGTGGAGTACGCGTCCAGGAGGTGATCGAGATAGTAGCCGTATCGCGGGCGTTCGATCCCCCGTACGCGGGCCAGCGTGCCGTCGAGGCTGTCGCCGTACCACTGGAGGATCAGGAAGCCCGACGCCGCCCACAGCCAGGCGGGGTCCCGATTGGTGAGCATGTAGGAGACGCCCGCGCCCGTGGCGGCCAGCAGGCCGAGGATCGACAGGTGATCCGGCATGATCCGGGCGGGGAGCGCGCGGGCGAGCCGCGGGAGCAGCCGGCGCTCGAGCCCCGCCAGGAGAAACTCGTACCGACGCTCGTGTCGTCCCTCGGGTGACTCCACGATGGCCTCCACGTTTGGCTCCGCGGCGGACGGGACCTCCGTCACCGGCTACGGAGGCGATACCCGAGCCGGCCCGTGGCGTTTCGAGACGGTCGATCCATGCGCGGATCGGCGTGGGGATGGCGAGGTCCCATGCCATGGCGGCTCACCGCCGGTTGACACGGACGTCGACGCCGTGATCTTCTGCGAGGCGAACCCGCGCGAGCCACAGCCGGATCGCGTCGGCCCGGGTCGGAGCTCGGCGGGCGCCGACCCCCCGCCTCTCGAGACGCTGGAGGTCCAATGAGGCGCACGACCTTCCCCTTCGCGCTCGCGCTCGCGGGCCTCCTGACGCTTCGCGGCCCGCTGCCCGCTCAAGTCGCGCTCGGTGTGAAGGGCGGCATCAACGTCGCCGATGTGACGTCCAACCAGTTCGGACTCGGCGGCGTGGACCGGCGCACCGCTCCCGTCGGCGGCGCGTTCCTGTCGGTCACCGGAAGGGGAAGCGTGGGGTTTCAGGCCGAGGTCCTGTACGCCCAGAAGGGGTTCTCGGCGCTCGTGCAGGGCGGGACCGCGACGGCGAAGCTCGCCTACATCGACATCCCCCTGCTGGTCAAGGTCCGGCTGGTCGGCCAGGAGCACCGCATCCGTCCGTCCCTGCTCGCGGGCTGGTTCCTGGGGTTCGAGATCGGCTGCTCGCTCTCCGGCGCGCTGGAGGGGATCGGCGGCGAGGGCGACTGCGATGCGCTCCTCGGGCGACGGGGCAAGCTGGATGGGGGATTCGTGTTGGGGGCCGGCACCGAGATCGGGCTGCGGGATCGCACGTATCTGGTCTTCGATGCGCGCTACAACTCGGGACAGGTCAACCTGAACTGGGAGCGCGCCGACGATCGCGTCCTGTCGCGCGTGTGGTCGTTCACGGCCGGGGTCGGGCTCCTGCTCGGCTTCTGACGACAGCCCGCTGGCGCGCGGCGGGGACCAACGCCGCGGGCCTCGAGTACCACGTGCTCGTGCTCGCCGTGACGATCGTCATCGTGACGAAGGGCGCGGGCATTGGCTTGCGTGTCGATCGGCCGGGCGAAGATCATCCCCGGCCGGAGAGCAGAGCTCCGCCGCCGGGCGAGCCGGATGGCGGAGCCACGCCGCCCCCCGCCGTCACAGGAGCCGTCATGTCCCGACCTGCAGCGTCCGCCCTGACCTTGCTGGCCCTCGCCGTACCGGGCGCCGGGGCCGCGCAGGTTACCGCGCTCGTCGGGGGCACCGTGATCGACGGGACGGGGCGCACGCCGATGTCCGATGCCGTGGTGCTCGTCGCGGGCGAGCGGCTGGCGTGCGTCGGGCCGGCCACCCGCTGCCCGATCCCCGCTGACGCGACGCGCATGGACGTATCGGGCCGCTTCATCACGCCGGGGCTGGTGGACGCCCACGTCCACTTCAGCCAGACCGGGTGGATCGACGGCCGGCCGGATGGGCTCGCGGCTCCCGACATCTACCCCTACCCGGAGACCGCGCGCTACGACCGGGACCACCCGGAGCGCTGGCAGCGGTCCTACCTTTGCAGCGGCATCACCGCCGTGTTCGATGTGGGTGGGCACCCCTGGACGACGGGGCTTCCGGCCGCTTCGGAGCACGACCCGAACGCCGCGCACGTGCGGGCGGCTGGCCCGCTCATCACGCATGCCACGCGCACCGCGCTCATGGCCGACGACGAGCTGTACACGTTCCTCCCGATGGACACGCCCGCCGAGGTGACGGAGAGCGTCCGGAAGCTGGTCGACATGGGCTCTACGGCCGCCAAGGTGTGGTACCTGCGCCCGGCGGAGGATCGGCGAGACGAGCTCGACCGGCGGCTGCTCCAGGTGGGCGAGGAGGCCCGGGCCGCGGGCCTCGAGCTCATCGTCCACGCGACCTCGCTGCGGGAGGCGAAGATGGCCCTCCGGGCGGGCGCGGGGATGCTCGTGCACAGCGTGCAGGACCGGCCCGTGGATGACGAGTTCATGGAGCTGCTCGAGCGGAGCGATGCGGTGTACGTCCCGACCCTCGTGGTGAGCGGCTTCTGGACCCGCGCCCTGGGCGCGATCGCGCTCGGCATCCCGCCCGAGATCGACGACCCCAACGGCTGCGTCGACCCCGGCACGCGCCGCAAGCTCGCGCAGGCCCCCGAGCTCCAGGCCCTCGTGCCCGAAGCGGGCCGCTCAGCGGAGCGCTTCTACCGCCGGCTGGAGCGCGGCGGCCAGGCCCTCGCCACCATGTACGCGAACCTGCGACGCGTGCACGACGCGGGCGTCACCATCGCCACCGGCACCGACGCCGGGAACCCGCTCACCCTGCACGGCCCCTCCATCTACGGCGAGATGGAGGCCATGCAGGACGCCGGCATCCCGCCCGAGGAGATCGTCGTCATGTCCACGCGGAACGGCGCGCTGGCCATGCGGCGGCTCGAGGACTTCGGCACGCTCGAGGCCGGGAAGATCGCCGACCTCCTGGTGCTCGAGGAGAACCCGAACGAGGATGTGCGCGCATTCCGCAGCCTGACGCACATCATGCGGGCCGGGGTGCTCCACCGGCAGGCCGAGCTGGCGTACTAGCGCGTCGGCAAGCGGTCCGCTGGTGGCCGGCCACCGTTGGACGCTTGCCGGACCCCCCCAGCAGGCAGCAACTTGCGGCGAAGGGGAGGCATGGGAGGGGGGGGGACGAATGACGGCGCCGCACAAACGGTTCGACCTGGAGGTGTTCTCCTACCGGGAGCTCGAGCTGTACCCGGTGGGAGCCAACGAGGCCCTGGTGCTCGTGGTGGACAACGAGCGCTGGCCGAGTCGCGTTCCGGACGCCTTCGTGCGCCACCTCCGACTGCGCTTTCCGTTCGACGAGCTCGTGGATGGCTCGTTCGACGCGCACCAGTCGCTGCTTCGAAACGCCCACTTCGCCCTCGACTTCGCGCGCCTGCACGGCCCCTCCGTCGAGCGGATCGCGGTGGCCTCCCCGGACGGCGAGGTCCGCGGACCGGGGCTCGCGATGGGTCTCCAGGTCGCGCTCGAGTTCCCGTCGCAGCGTATCCACGCGATGGCGCAGGCCTATCCGCGGCTCAGCCGGACGCTCCGGGATCATGTGCTCCAGGCCGCGGGCAAGCTGCCTCCCACCCGGCTGGAGAAGGCGGCCCATTCGCCGCTCACCAAGGCCGCTCTCCTCCTGCTCGCCAAGATAACCGAAGGGCGCTTTCACCACTGAGCGGGCCGGCCTCGTCCGGTCGCAGCCGGACGCCGCCCGCCGGGGCTCCTCAGTCTTCGTCGGTCGCCGACTGGCCGGCGTACAACGCGTCGTACAGGGCGAGCCCGCGCTTGACGGCATCCACCGCCACCCGTGCGTAGTAGTACGGCATCGCTCCGAGCTCATCGCGCGATACCCGTTCGAGCGCTCGGGCGGGATCGTCGCCGTGGCGGAGACCCACGAAGCCCTCCATGAGCCCGGCCTTCACCACCTTCTGCACCCAGGGCTTGGTCTCCACGGTCGCCTTGGTGGCGATGGCGTGCTCGATGCGCCCATCGGGCCCCATGGTGAGCCCGATCTCGAGCGGGCCGTGCTGCGTGTTCGACTGCGGGAACAGCACGACGCCCACCTCCTGGTCGCTGTCGTCCTTGCCGAGGAAGAACAGGTATTCCGGATCCTCGGGCTCGAACGACACCTCCGACCGGATGAGCTCGAGGTCCTCGCGGCCGATGGTCACCTTGCGGACGAAGTAGTGCTCCGCGCCGATGAGCGTCTGTCGTATCATGTCCGCCTGCTTGACGAGCTCCACGGTCGGCGTGATGTGATGACCGGCGGCCATCGTGCACGCGGCGAGCGCGACGCCCGTCACGACACCGCGCGCCATATGCGAGATCCTCATCCTTCCCTCCTTTGTGTCGAACGAAGCAACGGAAAGACGGCCCGGAGCGTGCCACCCAGAACCACCACGTAGACCGCGACCATCAGCCACCCCGCCGCCAGGGTGAGCCAGGCGAAGCCTCCGAGACCGGCCTTCATCAACCACTGTCCGGAAAAGTCCAGCCCGCCGGAGGCGAACGCCGCGAAGATCACCGCATCCCTGAACCCGCCGGGCCAGCCGAGCCCGAGGACGATCAGGCTCTGGAGCGCGGCCACCAGCGCGAACATCAGGATATGGATGTGGCTGTCCTGAACGAGGAGCATGGTGTCCACCCGGTGCTTCTCCCCTTCGAGGCCCTCCAGATCGAGCTCCTGCGTCACCCCGTGTGACTCCTGCGCGAGGCTCGCTTCGTCCACCCTCGCGGGGACGTACGTGTCGCGGACGTCGCCGGGCGAGAGCCCCGAGAACTCGCGCACCATCAGGAAGGCGAACACGTAGGCGTAGCCGAGCAGCAGCATGAACAGGAGCGCGGCGAGACGGACCGAGCGGTTGGTATCGCGAAGGCGATAGAGCCCCCGGTCGGATGTCGGCGTCGTCGAGGCGACGTCGTTCATGGCTCGTCCCTCACAGCGCCGCCACGAGCTGCAGGATGTACTGGATCTCCCAGTCGCCCGGCCCGGAGTCGGTCTCGAAGGCATCGATGTTCGAGTGGTTCACGCGCACCTCGCCACGGATCTGGAAGCGCGGGATCCGAAACGTCGTGTGCTCGACGTTGGAGAAGATCCCGTTTCGACCGGTGCCGATGAAATACGCGGGCGCGATGCTGAACGACTCCAGCGTCTGCACCTCCCCGGTCCTCGCCCCGTCGCGGTCGTCGAACACCTCGCCGCGCGCCGTGATCCCGAACCGGGACGCCAGGCGGCCGAACACGGTCAGGGTTCCGCCGATCCAGTTCGCGTCTTCCCCGTCGGCCACCCCATCCCGATCGCCGCCCCAGTTCGCCTCGCCAGCGAGGATGAGCCGCGAGGTGGGCTGCCAGGCGTAGTCGAGCGTCACGAGGTAACGGTCGTGCGTGTCCCCCGGGTCACCCTCGGGACCGAACAGCCCTCCCACACCGAGGCTGGTGTTCTCGGTCGGCAGGAGACCGATGCGGCCGCCCACCGTCTTGCCGTGGTTCGGGTCGATCTGCGACTCCCAGCCGTTCGCCACCATGCCGAGCAGGTTGACCTTCGGGCCGAGGTTCCAGCGGGCTCCGAGCCCCACCAGCTTGACCGGACGTCCGAGCTCGAAGTTGAACGTCGTCGTGGGCTGGAGGTTCAGGGGCTCGTCGTCTCGCTCGAAGCCGAGCGGATCGTCGAACTTCCCGAGAAACAAGCTGAGTCCGGGAGCGCCGGGAGGGGTGAAGTTGAGGATCAGGTTGTCGATCTCGATCGACGTGGCGACACCTCCCTCCCCCTCGGCCTGCGAGGCGACTCGCGCCGCCCGGGCCCCTCCGGTCAGGGCCCGCATGGTGCCGGCACGGGCCAGCGACCCGGATCCGACGAGGGCGGCGCCGTCCGGCTCCGCGGGCACCCCCTCGGGCTCCTCCAGCAACGTCGTCAGCTGACCGAAGATCCAGAACTGGTCCGAGAGCTCGCGGAACAGGGCCACCGCGATCTTGCTCCCGGCGAATGTGTTGTCGGACGTGCGGCCGTCGTACGTGTACCCGGCGACGCCGAACCCGGTGACCTGGAGTGGAAACTCGTCCTCTCCGGTCAGGTCCTCCAGCGATTGCCCACCCTGTCCCAGCTCGATCGGTACGTCCTGCGCTCGCACAGGCGCCGGTCCGCCCGACACGAGGCGCCAGGCGAATAGCACACCGATGCCGAGCCGCGCGGCGAAGCTGTAGATCCTCTGTTCCATCAGAGCACTCCCCGGCCCCCGGGGACTCGAAGGACCCCGAAGGACCACTGGCATGCGTGGATTGGGGCGGACGGCGCGACCGGGTGCGGTCGGACGCCGCGCCGCACGTGAAACGGAGGAGGTCAGGCGCGCGGGGGCGGGGGCTCCGGAGCGGTGTGCACGGGGCGGGGGGCTCCCGAGGGTCGGCGCCACGGCGTGATCGACACCGACGGTCGAGAGCCCGTGTACGCGAGGGACCGGGCCACCACGGCGGGCGACGGGGGAGACACGGCCCCGATCACGCCACCCGTCAGCTGCGCCCCCTGGCAGGGCGACCCGTCGATCGGTCGGTCGCCCTGGCGCCCGTCGGTCCGATGGCCGCCGGCCGGCGACACGCGCGCGTGCACGGGCGCGCCGCGGTGCGCGAGCATGCAGTGCACGGCACAGATGTAGGCCGGCTGCGCGCCCACCAACAACAGCGCGACGACCACTGCCGCGAATCGCTTTACGAGTCCAGCCACATCTGTCTCGCCACCATGCAGCGCACCGGGAGCCT
Source organism: uncultured Gemmatimonadota bacterium (assembly GCA_964499635.1). Taxonomy (GTDB): domain Bacteria; phylum Gemmatimonadota; class Gemmatimonadetes; order Palauibacterales; family Palauibacteraceae; genus Palauibacter. The sequence continues at coordinate 147,752 of CAZCLY010000002.1, forward strand.
CACGTCACGAACCGGTTCCTGGAACCGGGTCCCCCGATGATGGGACAACGGCCCGCCGAACGCGAGTCGGGGCCCGGGACTCGCGATCCGCGTCGTCAGGGGGCCGTCGGCGCCCGTCGTGCGCGCGTCCCGCACGCCACTCGCCCGAGAACCGGGGGGGCCGCATGATCCGGGGCGACCCCGGGCCGTGCCCGCGGGGCGGAGGGGGTCGAGTGACCGCTCGAGCGGAGGGAAGGTTGAGCGCAGCGGAGGGAACCCCGAGGTCGCCGCGGGGAAACGCGCTGCCGCGGGCGGGCCGCATGTCCGCCACGGCGCTGGCCGTCGCGTGCACGCTGGCGACCGCACCCCGCGCGACGGCCCAGGATGTCGAGGCGGCGTACCGAAACCCGGATCTCCCGGTGGCCTCGCGCGTGCAGGATCTCCTGTCGCGCATGACGCTCGAGGAGAAGTTCTGGCAGCTCTACATGAGCCCCGGGAGCCTCGACGACCCGACGCACGACTACTCGCAGGGCGCGTTCGGGCTCCAGATCGGTGACGCGGTCACCGACGACTCGGCGGCCGACGATGGCGTGGCCGGCGCGCGGACCGGGGCGGCCCGGGCCCACGCCGAGCGCATCGACCGCATCCAGCGGTTTTTCGTCGAGGAGACGCGGCTCGGGATCCCGATCATCCCGTTCGACGAGGCGCTCCACGGGCTCGTGCGCGAGGGCGCCACGGTCTTCCCGCAGGCCATCGGGCTCGCGGCCACGTGGGACACGGCGCTCGTGGGGCGGGTGGCCGGGGCGGTCGCGCGCGAGACGCGCAGCCGCGGGATCCGGCAGGTGCTCTCCCCGGTCCTCAACCTGGCGACCGATGTGCGCTGGGGACGCACGGAGGAGACGTACGGCGAGGATCCGTATCTGGCAGCGGCGATGGGGCGCGCGTTCGTGGGCGCGTTCGAGCGTGCCGGCGTCGTGGCGACCCCCAAGCACTTCGTGGCCAACGTGGGCGAGGGGGGGCGCGACAGCTACCCGATCCACGCGAACGAGCGCCTGCTCCGGGAGCTGTACTTCCCACCCTTCCGGTCGGCGATTCGGGACGCGCGAGCCCGCTCGGTGATGACGGCCTACAACTCCGTGGACGGGGTCCCGGCCACCCAGAACCGCTGGCTCCTCACCGACGTGCTCAAGGACGAATGGGGGTTCGGGGGGTTCGTGATCTCCGACGCCGCCGCGACGGGAGGCGCGACGGTGCTCCATATGACCGAGGCGAGCACCGCCGAGGCGGCCCGACACGCCTGGGAGGCCGGGCTCGACGTGGTGTTCCAGTCCAGCTGGGAGCAGCACCGCCCCTACTTCGCGGCGCTGCGGAGCGGGTTCGTCGCCGACTCCCTGATCGACGCCGCCGTCGCACGGGTGCTGCGCGCCAAGCTCGAGCTCGGGCTGTTCGAGCGACCGTACGTCGATCCCGATACCGCCCAGGCGGTGAACCGGCGCCCGGAGCACGTGGCGCTCGCCCGCGAGGCGGCCCGCGCGTCCGTCGTCCTCCTCACGAACGACGGGGGGCTCCTGCCGCTCGATCCGGCCCCCGCTTCCGTAGCGGTGATCGGCGCCGACGCGATCCATGCCCGGCTCGGGGGATACAGCGGGCCCGGGACCCACGCGGTGTCGATCCTCGAGGGACTCCGGGAAGCGCTCGAACCGGGGACTCGGGTCTCGTTCGCGACGGGCCCCGGCCGGCTATCGTCCTCCCACGAGGTGGTGCCGACCGATCGCCTGTCGTTCCTGGACGACGGCGCGCGCCGCGCCGGTCTGCGAGGCACGTACTTCGACAATCCCCGGCTCGAGGGCGACCCGCGGCTCGTCCGCGGGGACGAGCACGTGGACTTCCGCTGGACGCTGAGCTCCCCCGGCCACGGGATCCCGCGCGACTGGTACTCCGCGCGCTGGACCGGGACGCTGAGCGTGCCGGCCGGCGTCTCGCCGCGCGTCGGGGTCGAGGGGAACGACGGTTACCGCCTGTGGCTGGATGGTGCGCTCGTGATCGACGACTGGCGCGAGCGGTCGTACCGGACCCTGTTCGCGGACGCGCCGCTCGAGCCCGGCCGGTCGTACGATCTGCGGCTGGAGTACCACGAGACGACCGGGAACGCGCGGCTGAAGCTCGTGTGGGACACGGGGGAGGGCGACGACTGGCGGGCGAGCGTGGACAGCGCCGCGGCCCTCGCGCGCACGAGCGACGTGGCGATCGTGGTGGCCGGGATCGAGGAGGGGGAGTTCCGCGACCGCGCCTTCCTGTCGCTCCCGGGACACCAGGAGGAGCTCATCCGCTCCGTGGCGGCCACCGGGACTCCGACGGTCGTCGTGATCGTCGGCGGAAGCGCGGTCACAATGTCGCAATGGCTCGACGACGTGGACGCCGTCGTCCTCGCCTGGTATCCCGGCGAACGGGGCGGGCCCGCGCTCGCCGACGTCCTGACCGGCGAAGCCGATCCGGGGGGCCGGCTCCCGATTACCTTCCCGATCGCCGAGGGGCAGGTCCCGCTGCGCTACGACCACCGACCGACGGGCCGCGGTGACGACTACGTCGATCTCACTGGCGAGCCCCTGTTCCCGTTCGGCTACGGGCTCTCCTACACATCGTTCGAGTACTCCGACCTCGCGGTCGAGCCCGATACCATCGACCTCGCCGCGCTGGAGGCGGGCGGGACCGCGCGCGTGCGGGTGCGGGTCCGCAACGCCGGGGACCGGGGCGGCGACGAGGTGGTCCAGCTCTACGTCCGCGATGAGCTCGCCTCGCTTGCGCGGCCCGTGCAACAGCTCCAGGGGTTCCGCCGCATCCACCTCTCGCCGGGAGAGGAGCGTGAGATCACCTTCGAGCTGGGGTTCGAAGACCTGGAGATGCTGGATGGCGACATGACGTGGGTGGTGGAGCCCGGCGCGTTCCTGGTGATGGCGGGCTCGTCGTCGAAGGACATCCGGCTCAGGGGAAGGCTCCACATCCGATGATGGACCGGAAAGGTCTCTCACGCCGCGCGTTCCTCGCGCGGGCCGCGTGCGGCCTCGTGCTCCCGTCGGCCTCGCGCGGACTGTTCGCGGACGCCCGCTCTTCGCCGTCGTGCGGCGCGGGCCGGCGCTGGCGTGCTGGTCCGGACCGCGACGCGCGGGAGCGCCCGGTCCCCTCCCCGTCCCAGCTCGCGTGGCAGCGCGACGAGCTCGCGCTCTTCGTCCACTTCGGCGTGAACACGTTCACCGACCGGGAGTGGGGAGACGGAACCGAGGACCCGTCGATCTTCGATCCGGCTCGTCTGGATGCCCGACAATGGGCCCGGGTCGCGCGCGAGACCGGCTTCAAGGCGATGATCCTCACCGCCAAGCACCACGACGGGTTCTGTCTGTGGCCCACTGCGACGACGCGGCACTCGGTGGCCGCGAGCCCGTGGCGCGACGGCGCGGGCGACGTGGTGCGCGAGTTCGTCGACGCCTGCCGCGAGGAAGGGCTGAGACCGGGGCTCTACTGCTCGCCCTGGGACCGGAACGCCCCTGCGTACGGGGATTCGCCCCGCTACAACGACCTGTACGCCGCGCAGCTCGAGGAGCTCCTCACCCGATACGGGCAGATCCACGAGGTGTGGTTCGACGGGGCCAACGGCGAGGGGCCGAACGGGCGCCGGCAGGAATACGACTGGCCGCGCTTCTGGGGGCTCGTGCGCCGGCTCCAGCCCGAGGCGGTGATCTTCTCGGACGCGGGACCGGACGTGCGCTGGATCGGGAACGAGACGGGCTCCGCGGGGGCCACCAACTGGTCCACGGTAGATCCGGACGTGGTTCCCTTCCCCGGCGCCACCGGCGACGACGTGCTGAGCATGCTCCGGCACGGCGACCCGGAGGGCGGCGTGTGGCGGCCCGGCGAGACGGACGTCTCGATCCGGCCCGGCTGGTTCTACCACGCCTCGGAGGACGGAGACGTCCGTACGGTGGAGAACCTGGTCGAGCTCTACTTCACCTCCGTCGGCCGGAACTCCAAGCTCCTCCTCAACGTGCCGCCCACGCCCGAGGGGCTCCTGCACGACACGGACGTGACGCGCCTGCGCAGGCTGCACGAGCGGCTGAGGGCGCTGTTCGGTACGGACCTGGCCCGGGAGCGGGAGGTGCGGCGCCGGCGGATCGCCGAGCGCCTCGCCGTCCAGGAGCTCGATCTCGGCCGCACCGTGGACGCGGGGCTCCTCGAGCTCCGTGAGGACATCACGCGCGGACAGTCGATCCGGCGCTACGCGGTCGCGGCCACCGCGGCCGATCCGGAAACGGAGGAGACCGGCGGCTGGCGCCCCATCGCGGCAGGCACGACGATCGGGTACAGGAAGCTGGATCGCTTCGACCCGGTCCCCATCCGTCGCCTCCGTCTCCATGTGGAGGATCGCGCGGGGGATCCGCCCGAGATCGATGTTCGGGTGTACGAAGGGATGTGAGGGCGGACCGCGCCCTGCCTGTTTCGAACGGAGTCACGACATGACCCTCATGAGCATTCTGGTCCTGCTCCTCATCGCGGCGATCTGCGGCGCCCTCGGCCAGGCGATCGCCGGCTACTCGCTCGGCGGCTGCCTCGTCTCGATCGGGATCGGGTTCGTGGGCGCCTTCCTGGGCGCGTGGCTCGCGAACCGGTTCGGTCTGCCCGCCCTGTTCGTGGTGGACGTAGACGGGCAGCCCTTCCCGGTCGTGTGGTCCATCATCGGCTCCGCCCTGTTCGCGCTCGTGCTGGGGGTGCTCGGCCGCAGACGGGCGTGAATCGCCGGCGGCCGAGCGGGCGTCCGACCTCGAACCAGAGAGGCATCGACATGATCACCGGCGTACACGGACTCCTGTACACCTCGGAGCCCGAGGCCCTGCGGGGCATGCTGCGCGACGTCTTCGGCTGGAAGCACGTGGACGCGGGCGACGGGTGGCTGATCTTCGCGCTCCCGCCGGCCGAGCTCGGCGTCCACCCGGCCGAGGGGCCGACCTTCGAGTCGGGCGTGCGTCACCAGCTCACCCTCATGTGCGACGATATACACGCGACGATCGCGGAGCTGCGCGACAAGGGGGTGGACGTGCGGGGAGAGCCGAAGGACGAGGGGTACGGCATCACGGTGATGCTCGGCCTGCCGGGCGTCGAGGTCATGCTCTACGAGCCGCGACACGCGACCCCGCTCGCGCTGGCCGGGGACTGATCGCCAGGGCTCTGCCTGTCGACCGTTGCCGTGGGACCGGCGAGGTGGAACCATGAAGGTCGCACCCGTGTCCGAGTCGACCATGCACCCCTCGCTCACGCCGTTCCATCCGGCGATCGCCACCTGGTTCCACGACACCTTCGGCTCGCCGACCGAGCCGCAGGTGGGCGGGTGGGCACCCATCCGGGCCCGCCGCGACACGCTCATCGCGGCCCCCACGGGCTCCGGGAAGACCCTCGCGGCGTTCCTCTCCGCGCTCGACGAGCTCCTGACGGAAGGGGAGGAGAGCGGCGGCGAGCTGCCGGACGAGACCCGGGTGGTGTACGTCTCGCCCCTCAAGGCGCTGAGCGCCGACATCCACCGCAACCTGGCGGAACCGCGGCGGCAGATCCGGGAGGTCGCGCGGCGGCTCGGATCTGCGGGTGCCCGCATCACGGCCGCGGTGCGAAGCGGGGATACGCCGCAGTCCGAGCGGCGGGCGATGCTCCGCACCCCTCCCCACATCCTGGTCACCACCCCGGAGTCGCTGTTCCTGCTGCTGACCGCCGAGCGAAGCCGGGAGATGCTCCGCACCGCCCACACCGTGATCGTGGACGAGATCCACGCCGTCATCGAGTCGCGGCGGGGCGCGCACCTGGCCCTCAGCCTCGAGCGGCTCGAGCACGTGGCGGGGCGACGGCTGCAGCGCATCGGGCTGTCGGCGACCCAGCGACCGATCGAGGAGGTCGCGCGGTTCCTGGTCGGCGCCGGTGCGGAGGACGGAGACGCGCCCGGGTGCACGATCGTGGACGCGGGCCACATGCGGGATCTCGACCTCGACCTCGAGGTGCCGGGCTCACCACTCGAGGCCGTGATGTCGGCCGAGACGTGGAGCGAGGTGTTCGACCGGCTCGCCGCGCTCGTTCACGCGCATCGGACCACGCTCGTGTTCGTGAACACGCGCCGCATGGCGGAACGGGTGACACGCGAGCTGGGCGAGCGCGTCGGCGAGGAGCGCGTCGCGGCGCACCACGGCAGTCTCTCCAAGGAGACGCGCCTCGAGGCCGAAGGACGGCTGGCGGGTGGCGATCTCTCCGCCCTGGTGGCCACCGCCTCGCTCGAGCTGGGGATCGACATCGGACACGTGGACCTCGTCTGCCAGCTGGGGTCCCCGCACCGCATCTCCGCTTTTCTGCAGCGCATCGGGCGCTCGGGGCACACCGTCGGCCGTACCCCGAAGGGCCGGCTGTTCCCCCTGAGTCGCGACGATCTCGTGGAGTGCGCCGCGCTGCTGCGGGCCTGCCGGGCGGGGGAGCTCGACCGGCTCGTGATCCCCGAGAAGCCGCTCGACATCCTCGCCCAGCAGCTCATCGCGGAGGCGGCGTGCGAGGACTGGAGCGAGGAGGGGCTGTACGGCCTCCTCAAACGGGCGCACTCGTATCGGGCGCTCGAGCGGTCGGAGTTCGACGAGATCGTCCACATGGTCGCGCACGGGTTCCGCACGCGGCGCGGCCGCCGGGGCGCGCTCGTCCACCATGACGCGGTGAATGGCCGCATCCGCGGCCGGAAGGGTGCGCGTCTCGCCGCGATCACGGCCGGCGGCGCGATCCCCGATGTGGCGGACTTCCGGGTGGTCCTCGAGCCCGAGGGGACGTTCGTCGGGACGCTGAACGAGGACTTCGCGATCGAGAGCACCGCCGGCGACATCTTCCAGCTCGGCAACACGTCCTGGCAGATCCTGCGGGTCGAGAGCGGCACGGTCCGGGTGGCCGACGCGCGGGGCCAGCCGCCCACGCTTCCATTCTGGCTCGGCGAGGCCCCGGCCCGGAGCGACGAGCTGTCGCGCGCGGTGGCCCGGCTGCGCGAGGAGATCGATCGCCGCCTGCCCGAGCCTGGGGGCGCGGGCGACCGCGCGGGATTCGACGAGCGCGCGAACCCCGCGAGCGGATGGGAGCACGCGCTCGAATGGCTCGGCGACGAGCTCGCCCTCCCGCAGGCGGCCGCCGCCCAGCTCGTCCGCTACCTCGCCGACTCGAAGCACCTGCTGGGCGCCCTGCCCTCGCAGGACACGCTCGTGCTGGAGCGCTTCTTCGACGAGGCGGGGGGGATGCAGCTCATCCTCCACTCCCCGTTCGGGAGCCGGGTGAATCGCGCCTGGGGGCTCGCGCTCCGGAAGAAGTTCTGTCGCACGTTCAACTTCGAGCTCCAGGCGGCCGCGACCGAGGACGGGCTCCTCCTGTCGCTGGGACCGCAGCACTCCTTCCCGCTCGAGGACGTATCCCGGTATCTGCACCCCGAGACGGTGCGCGACGTCCTCGTGCAGGCGATGCTGGACGCCCCCGTGTTCCAGACCCGGTGGCGGTGGGCAGCCACCCTGTCGCTCGCCATCCTCAGGTGGCGCGGCGGGAAGCGGACGCCGCCCCAGATCCAGCGCATGGAGTCCGACGACCTGATGGCGGCGGTGTTTCCCGACGCGGCGGCCTGCTTCGAGAACATCGAGGGCGAGCGCGAGGTCCCCGACCACCCGCTCGTGCGGCAGGCGATCGAGGACTGCCTCACCGAGGCGATGGACCTCGACGGCCTCGCGCGCATCCTCGAGCGCATCCGGGCCGGCGACGTGCGGCTCATCGCGCGCGACACGCCGGAGCCCTCGCCGCTCAGCCACGAGCTCCTCACCGCGCCTCCGTACGCCTTCCTGGACGACGCGCCGCTCGAGGAGCGCCGTGCCGCCGCCGTGTACGCGCGCCGCGCGCTCGATCCGTCGAGCGCGAACGAGCTCGGCGCGCTCGACGAGTCCGCGATCGCCCGCGTGCGCCATGAGGTGTGGCCCGATCCCCGGACGGCCGACGAGCTCCACGACGCGCTCCTCACATCGGGGTTCTTCACCCATGCAGAGACCGAGGCGGGCACGGACGGCGACCCGTGGGAGCCGTGGCTCGCCGAGCTCGTGCGGGACGGGAGGGCGACCCGGGTCCGGGCGACGCCCGACCCGCCGGAGCGCGAGGCGGTGTGGGTCGCCACGGAGCGCCTCCCCGACATGCGGGCCGTCTTTCCGGACCTCGCGTGCGCGCCCCCCGTAGGGCTCCCGCTCGGGCTCGCCGGCGAGCCCCCGGCCCGGGAGGCGGCCCTGACCGACCTTCTCCGGGGACGCCTCGAGATCCTGGGGCCGATGACCGCCACGGCACTCGCGGGCGGCCTGGGCGTGACCGAGTCCGACGCCATGACGGCCCTCCTGTCGCTCGAGAACGAGGGCACCGTCCTGCGCGGTCGCTTCACGGCCGCGGCGCGGGCGAGCCAGGCGACCGAGTGGTGCGAGCGGCGGCTGTTGGCGCGCATCCACCGCTACACGATCCGGCGGCTGCGCGCCGAGATCTCTCCCGTGAGCGCCGCCGACTTCATGCGTTTCCTGTTCGAGTGGCAGCACGTGGCGTCGGGCGCCCGTGTGTCGGGTCCCGAGGGGCTGGCGGCGGTGATCGAGCAGCTCGCCGGGTGCGCGCTCGCGGCGGGCGCCTGGGAGCCGGACGTTCTCGCCGCCCGGTGCGAGGAATACGAGCCCGACCTCCTCGATCGACTGTGCATGACGGGCCGCGTCGTGTGGGCGCGACTGGCCCCGCCGGCGAGCGGGGACGGAGGACCCGCCGGCTCTCCGCTGCGCAGCTCCCCCATCGCCCTCATCGATCGGAGGCGATTGCGCGACTGGCTGGCGCTCGCGCCGGCCCCGGATCGGGAACGACTGTCCTCCTATGCCGCGCAGGTCCTCGAAGCCCTGGAATCCAACGGGGCCTCGTTCTTCCACGAGCTCGTCGAGGCCACGGGGCTGATGCCCACGCGGGTGGAACAGGCGCTCGGCGAGCTGGCGGGATCCGGGTTCGTGACCGCCGACGGGTTCGCGGGACTCCGGGCGCTCCTCACGCCATCCGACCGCCGGGCTCCCCTCGGCGGGGCGGGCACGGGGGGCCGGCGCCGACGCGGTCGCGCCCCCTACGGGATCGAGGCCGCCGGACGGTGGGCGCCCCTCGTGCGCGGGCCCGCGGACGACCCCGACATCGAGACGTTCGGGCGCACGCTCCTGCACCGCTACGGCGTGGTGTTCCGGCGTCTCGTGGCCCGCGAGACCCACGCCCCGGCCTGGCGCGAGCTCGTGCTCGTGTATCGCCGGCTCGAGGACCGCGGCGAGCTCAGGGGGGGCCGCTTCGTGGCCGGCTTCTCGGGCGAGCAGTTCGCGCTTCCCGAGTCGATCCCGCGTTTGCGGGCGGCGCGGCGTGCGGACGGCGACGGGACCCTGCGCAGCCTCTCGGCGGCCGATCCCCTCAACCTCACCGGGATCGTGTCGCCCGGTGACCGCGTCCCCGGCCTGGCGGCGAATCGGGTGGTGTACCGGGACGGCGTCCCCGTCGCGGCGCACGAGGGGGGACGCATCCGCATCCTCGTGGGCGAGGATGCGCCCAGCGAGCGCGACGTGAGACGGGCGCTCGTGCGGCCGGTCCCACCCGAGCTGCGCTGGTACGCCGGACGGACGGGTTGAACACCTCAACGCGGAGTCGAGGACGTGGCTGAACCGTTCGAAGCACGATCCACCGGGGGAGACGGGTTGCTGTCGAGGGTCGCCGGTCGAGTCACGCGCGCCTCGGCGGCGCGTGAGCTGGAGACGATGCTCGCGGAAGCGGAGTGCGTCCGTGACGTGACCCTCGAGCGCATCCGCGAGCTGGGCGAGCGGCACGGCATCGACCTCGAGCTCCAGCTCCGCTCGCTGCGGCGCAACCTGTACCAGCGCTTCCTCGAGCACTGCCTGCTCGACTACACCTTCTCGGAGGCCGAGATCGAGGACGTCGAGCACCTGCGGAAGCTCCTGTGTCTCGAGGATCGCGACGTGGCGCACATCCAGGACCAGGTGTCGCGTCAGATCTACGGGGCCGCCGTTCAAGAGGTGCTCGAGGACCACCGCCTCGACGAAGACGAGGTGGCGTTCCTGCACGGCCTGCGCGATAACCTCGACCTGCCCGAGGTCCATGCGAACCGGATCCTCGAGGAGGAGCGTCGGCGATCGCGGCAACGGTTGCTCTCGCACGCCGCCGACCGATCGTCCTTCCTCGCCCCGGACGGGGTCGTCCTCGAGCTCGAGGGCAGCTCGCCGCGCGGCGTCGAGGGGGCCATCGAGGCCGCCGTCGACCAGGCCTCGCAGGCGCTCCCGCAGCTCGCGTGGGCCGAGCTCGGCGAGCTGAGGGTCCGGATCGAGAGCGGCCGGATCGTCGAATGGACCGTCAAGCTCCGGGCCGGGATACGCGCCGGGGGAGACGCCGGCACCGCCGACTGAGGACGCGCGACATGACGATCGCCGTCGAGGTCTCCGGGCTCCACAAGCGATACGGCTCCACGGTCGCCGTGGACGGCCTGAGCTTCGATGTACGGAGCGGCGAGGTCTTCTGTCTGGTAGGCCCGAACGGGGCCGGGAAGACCACGACGCTCGAGTGCATCGAGGGTCACCGTGTCCCCGACTCGGGGACGATCCGCGTGCTCGGGCTCGATCCTCGGACCTGCGGTGACGAGCTCAGGCGGCGCATCGGGATCCAGCTCCAGGAGGGGGGCCTTCCCGCGCGGCTCCGCGTGTGGGAGGCACTCGATCTGTTCGCGGCGCTGTTCGACCGGCGCGACGTGCCGTGGAGCCTGCTCGAGCGGCTGGGGCTGACCGAGAAGCGGGACACCTACTTCGTGAAGCTGTCCGGCGGCCAGAAGCAGCGTCTGTTCGTCGCGCTGGCGCTCGTGAACGACCCGGAGGTCGTGTTCCTCGACGAGCTCACCACCGGCCTCGACCCCCACGCGCGCCGCAGCATCTGGGACATGATCCGCGCGATCCGGGACGCGGGCACGACCGTGGTCCTGAGCACGCACTTCATGGACGAGGCCGAGACGCTCGCCGACCGGGTGGCCATCGTGCGCGACGGTCGCCTCGTCGCGATCGACACGCCGGAGGAGCTCATCCGCTCGGTGGGCGGGGAGGACCACGTGTCGCTCACCGCGAGCGGCCCGATCGACCCCGCTCCGATCGCCGCCCTCCCGGGGGTGACGAGCGCCAACCTGCGTGACGGCCGTCTGCTCGTCAGCGGGGCGGGCGATGGGTGGATCGGCCGGCTCGTCGCGGCGGTGGAAGCCCAGGGTGCGCACCTCCGCGACCTGAGCACGAAGGGTCCCACGCTGGAGACGGTCTACCTGACCCTCACCGGCGAGCCCGTGGACTCCGGGGCCGGATCCACCAGCGACGCCGGAACGGACGCATGAGGAAGCTCGCGAAGCTCACCTGGGTCCAGGCGAAGCTCTTCCTGCGGGAGGCGCCCGCGTTCTTCTTCACGCTCGTCTTCCCCGCCCTGCTGGTGATCATGTTCGGCATCGTGTTCGGGAACGACCCCGAGTCCGGGTTCGTGCCCGGGTACGGGTACATCGACTTCTCCACGCCGGCCATCACCTCGATCATCATCGTGTCGATCGGGTTGATGGGGATCCCGATCCAGACCGCCACCGCCAGGGAGAACCGCATCCTGCGCCGCTTCCGGGCGACCCCGCTCCACCCCACCACGTACGTCGGAGCCACGGTGATCGTGTACTACGTGATGTCGCTGGTGGGGATGGCCATCACCATCGTCGTGGCGAAAGCGCTGTTCGGGCTCCGGTTCGCGGGGAGCTGGGCCAGCGTGACGGCGGGCTTCACCCTGGCGGCCGCGGCGTTCTTCGCGGCGGGCTACCTGATCGCGAGCGTCGCTTCGACCGCCCGCGTCGCCCAGGTCGTCGGGCAGCTGCTCTTCTTCCCGATGATGTTCCTGTCGGGGGCGGCCATTCCGCTCCAGATCATGCCGGAGGGTGTGCGGCACGCGGCGGCCTTCCTGCCCATGACGCACGCCGTGCGGCTCCTCCAGAAGCTGTGGTTCGGTCGCGGCTGGGGAGAGGCCGGGGTCGAGGTCGCCGTGCTCGGCGGCACCCTGGCCGTCGGCCTGCTGCTCTCCGCCCGGCTGTTCCGCTGGGAGTGATGCACCCGATGCCCGACTCGACGTCGCCTACGAATGGCTGGGTCAATACTGCGGATCCCACCCGCAGGCGTGGCTGTCGCGCAGCCGGAGCGCGATCACGCGGTTCCGATACCGGGGCCCGGACCCGGGTCGGGTGCGGTGGCGGGACGGGCCCCTCCTGTTCGGCTTCGAGGGCACCCGGGGCTTTCCGGTCGACTAGGACTTCTGGTGCCAGCTCCTCTTGCCGGTGGCCGACGCGCCGGACCTCGAGTCCGCGAACCGGGCCGTCGTCGAGCACGATCGGGTCGTGGTGCCCGGGCTCAACCTGAAGGCGGCGAAGACCGTCGTGTGCCGTTCGGAGCGGCAGAAGAAGGCGCTCCGACGCATGGGATTTCTCGAGGACCGGATCGAGATCCGACGGCCGTAGCCCGACCGCGAGCGCCCGCCCCGAGGCGGACGCTCCACGGTCGGTTCGGGCACGTCCGGACTATTGGGCTCGGACGTGCGCCACCGCGAACGCCCAGAAGGGATTCGCGAGGTTGATCTGACGGTTGCCGGTCACCCTCTCGCGGAGGACCGCGGCGGCCATCGGACGATCGAGCCTCTCGTAGGCGTCGGCCATGACGGCCTGTGCCACGGGGTCCGACGGATCCGTGTCCTGCAGCTCATCGAGCGCCGCCTGGGGATTGTCCTCCTGGAGAAGAACCAGGGCGTTGATCGAGCGCGACATGCTCTGCCAGAAGGGCGCCTCGGACGTCTCGGCCAGCTTCCGCGAGGCATCGCGCGCCATGGCCGGGTCCTCGGCCGCCGCGTACGCGAGACCGGCCATCCCGAGGTACACCGGGGTCTGGTCCCCCTGAATCGCGGCGGCCTCCTGCAGGTATTCCGCGATGAAGCGCCCATCGCCGAGCACGGCGTCGGTGAGCGCCATCTGCTCGTGCGTGAACGCGCCTGCACCGTCGAGGCTCGCGGCCGCGGCTTCGTCGGCCGCCTGCTCGAGCTGCCCCATCGCATCATCCCGCGACCCCGCGAGCATGTGCACGTTCGCCATCGCCCGGATGGCAGCCACGCGAGTGGCGGGAGCGGGCGCGTGCTCGATCCCCTGCGCGATGAGCCCGGTCGCCGCGTCCAGCTCCCCGACGAGCACGAGGACCTCCGCCGCCCCCATGTACCCCTGGTCGAAGTCCGGATCGAGCTCGACCGTCCTCCGGTACTCGTCCAGAGCCTCCGGATATCGACCCGCCCACTGCAGCAGCTCCGCATGCGAGTCGGCGGCGTTGGGGTGATCGGGGGCCAGCTCCACGTAGCGCTTCACGGACGCGAGAGCGGCCGCTTCATTCCCCCGCCCGAACTCCTGATACGCGATGTTGTTGTAGGGGCTGGCCAGCTCCGGGAACGCATCGGCGACCGCCTGCCAGCGCGCGACGACGTCGGTCTGGTCGCCTCGCGCCCCGGCCAACTGGGCCGCATAGCTCGCGACGTATGGGTCTCCGGGCATCAGCTCGGAGGCCGTCTCGAACGCGCGGCTCGCCGTCGGCGCATCGCCCGCCGACCACGCCTTGAATGCCACACCCACCAGCAACTCGTTCGTGGATGCCGAGGCCAGACCCGCGACACCCCTGTCGATCTCGGCCTGCCGCTCAGGGCCGGTGAGCCCCGGAGCGGTGAATCCGTGCAGCACGGTCGCCAGGGCCAGATTCGGATCGGCCTGGAGCGCCATCTCGAAGTGCCGTGTGGCCCCCCTGGGGAACACGTTCAGGGCATCCGTGACCCCGGCCCAGAAGTGCTGCTTGGCCGCATCCGAGCTCGAGGTGAGCTCGAGACGGGCCGGCTCGGCCGCGTCCTGGCCGCTCGCTTCGGGGACGGCTACGGCGAGGGACAACCCGAGGGCGGTCACGGCCATCGCGAGCGGCCCGCGGTATACACTCATGGGGACATGCGTGGAACGGATCCGGAGCATCGACACCTCCTTGGGGGATGGAGCGCGGGGAAAACCGCGCCTTTGCAACTTGGCGCTCAGGACGACATTCGGCCAGAGCTGGCCGGCGGGCGCACCCGGCGGACCTCGTGGCCGGACGCGCGCGGTGGCGGGCTCCCGGCGTGCCCCGCCTTGTTGCCCCGGTGCGGGATCGCCAGCTTACGCGACAACCGACCCGGCCCGTCCGAGGGGGCACCCGCCGCATGTCCCGCATCAAGAAGCTGGTGCACGAGCTCCACCGCCGATCCCTGTGGCAGGTGCTGGGGATCTACGCGGCGGCCTCGTGGGTGGCCCTCCAGGTCGTGGACCAGCTTCAGGAGAGCCTGGAGCTTCCGGGTTGGATCTCCGGCGCTGCGGTGGTCCTCCTCATCCTCGGCCTCCCGATCGTCCTGGCGACTGCATTCGTGCAGGAAGGCGTCGAGCGGACCTCTCGCGCGAGGGAGGCCGCGGACGGCGGCGGAACGACGGACGGCCCCGAGCGGCTGGAGGCCGGAGGAAGCCGAGACACAGGCGTCACGACGCCCGCGCCGGAGCCGCGACTCCATCATCGAGTCCTCTCCTGGCGAAACGCGCTTCTCGGCGGCGGCGCGGCGTTCCTCCTCATGTTCGGCATCGCCGGGCTGTACGTGGTGATCCGCGATCGGGGCCGGGCGTTCGCCCCCGACGACGCGGTGGCCGTCGAGATCGCGCCAGGGATCGCCGTGCTGCCGTTCAGCGTGTCCGGGCCCGGGGTGGAGTTCTGGCGCGAGGGCATGGCCCAGACGCTGGCGCTCAACCTCGACGGGCTGGCCGGACTCCGGACCATCGACTCCCGAACCGTGCTCACACGCTGGGAGGATCGACTCGGCGACCGGAGCTCCCTCGATCTGGAGGAGGCGCTCGAGGTGGCGCGGGCCGCCGGTGGGCGCTACGCCCTCCTCGGCGATCTCGTGTCGAGCGGCTCGCGTCTGCAGGTCGCGGTGGCCGTGTACGACGTGGAGAGCGGCGAGCGACTGGACCGTGTGCAGGTGGAGGGCGCGGCCGCCGAGGACAGCATCTTCGCGCTCGTCAACCGGCTGACCCTCCAGGCCCTGCGGGTGCTCCCGCGCACGGCGGACGCGGACGCGCCCCAGGTCGACCTCGCGCGGCTCACGACGGATTCGATCGCGGCCCTGCGGGCTTTCCTCGAAGGCGAGACCCATTTCCGGCACGAGGACTACGGGCCGGCGATCGAGGCGTTCGCTCGGGCGGTCGAGATCGACTCCACCTTCGCGCTGGCCCACTACCGCCTGTCGCTGGCCTACGGGTGGCGTGACAACGCATCCGGAACGGGCGGCCACAACCGGAAGGCCGTCGAGTACGCGGATCGGTTGTCCGAACGTGGCCGTCTCCTTGTGCGCTCACACCTCGCCTACTCCGAGGGGCGCGCCTACGACGCCTACCGGGCGCTCGACGAGGTGACCCGGAAGTACCCGGACGAGGTGGAGGGCTGGTACCTGCTCGGCGAGACGCTCTACCACCTCGGGGACGAAGCGCTCCGGGATCCCGCCGAGAGCCGGCGGGCGTTCGAACGGGTGGCGGAGATCGACCCGGGCTTCCTGCCCGGCCAGGAGCACCGGGTGGAGACGGCGTTCACGGTGGGGGACAGCGCCGGGGTGCGCGCGCTCCTCGCCCTCGACTGGGGCGACCAGCCGCAGATCCCCCTGTACCGCATCTCCCGGCATCTGGCGTGGGGGACCCCGACCGAGCGGGACAGCGCTCTGGCCGCGCTGGACGGGATGCCGGCGAATTCGCTCTCCTGGGTCGCCATCGTGCTCGATCACCCGACCCAGCTCGCCATCCAGGACTCGGTGCTCGGGAGGGCCGCGGCGCGGGCAGGCGAGGGCGAGCAGATCGGCCCCCGGAGCTTGAACTACCTGAAACGGGGCAAGGTGGCCGCGTTCCGCTCCCTCCTCGAGCACGCTCCGGGCACGACGCCGCCCGCCGCCATGGCTCCGTTCGTGGCCCGCACGGGCGGGTACGACGTCCCCCCCTCGCTGCTCGAGCTCGGCCTCGCTCGCGGCCGGGCCCTCGGACCCGGCGCGTGGCTCACGCTGATGACGACCTATCTGATCGATCAGGGAAGAGAGGAGGAGCTCGACGCCCTCGAGGCCCGGAGGCGAGCGGCGCTCGACAGCCTCACGGCCGTCGGATCGGGGCTCGCCGCCGCGGTCGAGGGGTCGGGTCGCCTGGTCCGTGCGTATCGGCTGTGGCGGCGCGAGGGGCCAGAGGCGGCCGCCGACTCCCTGGTCGCGGCGCAGCGGGCCGTCACGGGCTGGTTCGCCGCCTCCATCCTGAACTCCACCATCCGCTGGTGGACCGCCGAGGCGCTCGTCGAAGCCGGTCGCGACGAGGAGGCCGAGCCGTACTACGTCTCGGTCTTCCACGGGACGGTGGGTGCCCCGCTCCAGGCCGTCGCCGCCGAGCGCCTGGCGCGGCTCTACGACGCGCGCGGGGACCTCGACAAGGCGGCCGAGTACTACGCCGTGTTCACCGACATGTGGAAGGATGCCGATCCGGAGCTCCAGCCGCGGGTCGAGGCGGCGCGAACCCGCCTGCAGGAGATCCTCGCCGAGCGAGGCTGACGAGCGGTCGCCGCGCGGGCGCACGTCCTCCGACGACGGGTTTCAGCGAAGCGCGACGGCCAGATAGTAGGGCCACAGGAAGATCGCCAGGATCGCTTTCCCGAATCCCAACCCGGCGAATCCGACCGTGAACAGCCAGAAGACGAACCAGCCCGCGCCGGTGAACAGCGACGATGCGGCGGCGCTCTTTCCGTTCTCCCCCAATGGTGTCCTCCTGCAGGTGTGTTCGAGATTCACGCTATCGAGAGCCGAGCCTCTTCCAGTCTTCGAGGATCCGGATGTAGTTGGCGCGCGCGAAGCGGGACGGGCTCTCGACGGAGGCGTAGCTCATCGAGCCGCGCAGCTGATCCACCGACTCGTACTCCCGCGTCTCCATCCACTCCTCGAGCTCGCGGCGCAGGGCGCCGAGATGGGCCGCCCCGTGCCGGAGCAGCGCCGAGGTCGTCATGACGACATCGGCCCCGGCGAGCAGGTACTTCACGACCTCCGCGCCCGTGTCCACGCCGGTGGTGGCGGCGAGCGACGCCTCGATCCGGTCGTGGAGCACCGCGATCCACAGGAGCGGCAGACGGATCTCGCTCGGGCGGCTGAGCTCGAGGCTAGGCTCGACGACCAGGTCGTCGAGGTCGAGGTCCGGCTGATAGAAACGATTGAACAGCACCAGCGCGTCGGCGCCCGCTTCGTCGAGCCGCCGGGCCATGTTCGCCATGGAGCTGAAGTACGGGTTGAGCTTGATGGCGACCGGCACCGTGACGGACCCCTTGACGGCCGCCAGGATGTCCACGTAATCCCGCTCGACCTCCCACCCCTCGCGCTCCGGATCGAGCGGCAGGCGGAACACGTTGAGCTCGATCCCGGCCGCGCCGGCCTGCTGCATGTGGGTGGCGTACTCGATCCACCACTCGCTCGTGACGCCGTTGATGCTCCCGAGTATGGGGATGTCGACGCGGTCGGTGGCGGACCTCAGGGTCTCCAGATAGCGGTCCACCCCCACATCGTATTCGTCGACCGCGGGGAAGTAGCTCAGGGCCTCCGCGTACGTCTCGGTCCCGAAGTCGAGCAGGAACTCCACCGCGTCGGTCTCGGCACGGATCTGCTCCTCGAACAGCGAGAACATGACGACCGCCGCCGCGCCGCCGTCCTCGAGCGCGCGGATCCCATCGACCGTATGCGAGATCGGACCGGCCGACGCCACGATGGGGTGGTCCAGAGCGAGCCCCATGTAGCTCGTCCGGAGGTCCATCAGTCTGCCCCTCGCGCGGCGAGATCGCGGTAGTTGCGCAACTTGGCCCGTACATCCTGTTCGGCGAGCTGCAGCAGACGTCGCGCCTCCTCGGCGTTGGTCATCGAGAGCATCCGGTAGCGGATCTCGTTGTAGGCGTACTCCTTGAGCGGGATGCTCGGCTCGGCCGAGTCGAGTGTGAACCGCCCGCCCCCGCCGTTCGCGTTCGGCTGGTAGCGGTACAGCGGCCAGTAGCCGCTGTCGGTGGCACGCTTCTGCTGCCGGAGGCCGTACTCCATGTTGATCCCGTGCGCGATGCAGTGCGCGTAGGCGATAATGAGCGACGGCCCGTCGTACGCCTCGGCCTCCATGAACGCCCGGATCGTCTGCCTGTCCATGGCCCCCATGGCCACCTGCGCCACGTACACGTCGCCGTAGGCGATCGCCATCAACCCCAGATCCTTCTTCGCCACCTGCTTGCCGCCGGCCGCGAACTTGGCCACCGCGGCGCGCGGCGTCGCCTTCGAAGCCTGACCGCCGGTGTTCGAGTACACCTCGGTGTCGAGCACGAGGACGTTCACGTCGCGGCCCGACGCCAGCACGTGGTCGAGCCCCCCGTAGCCGATGTCGTACGCCCACCCGTCGCCGCCCACGATCCACACGCTCCGCCGCACCAGCGTGTCGGCCACGGAGAGGAGCGCTCGCGATTCGGGATCCTCCCGATCCGCGATCGCCGCCTTCAGCCGGGCCACCCGCCCCCGCTGCGTCTCGATGTCGGCCGCGGTCCGCTGCGGAGCCCCGAGGATCTCGTCAGCGACCCCGTCCAGCTCCGGCACCAGACGCCCGAGCAGCTCGGCGGCGTACTCGTGCTGCTTGTCGATGCTCAACCGGAACCCCAGCCCGAACTCCGCGTTGTCCTCGAACAGCGAGTTCGACCACGCGGGCCCGCGCCCGTTCTCGTCCGTCGTCCACGGAGTCGTGGGCAGGTTCCCTCCGAAGATCGAGGAGCACCCGGTGGCATTGGCGATCACGGCCCGATCGCCGAACAGCTGCGTGAGGAGCTTGAGGTACGGCGTCTCGCCACACCCGGCGCAGGCCCCGGAGTACTCGAACAGTGGCGTCAGGTACTGCACGCCCCGCACGGTGGTCGTGTCGATCCGGTGCGGCGGGTGCTTCGGCAGCGTGTCGAAGAACGCGAGGCTCTCGCGCTCCGCCTCGAGGACGGGCGCCTTCGGTCCCATGTTGATCGCCTTCACGCCGACCGCTTCCTTGCTCTTCGCGGGGCAGACGTCGATGCACAGGCGGCACCCGGTGCAGTCCTCGACGGAGACCTGGAGCGTATACCGGGCGCCCGGAAAGCCGCGGCCGGCGAGCGGAGCCGACTTGAACCCCTCGGGGGCCCCTTCGAGCGCCGACTCGGGGTAGAAGGTCGCCCGGATGACCGAGTGCGGACACACGAAGGAGCAGTTTCCGCACTGGATGCAGATGTCGGGCTCCCAGATCGGCACCTCCTGCGAGACGTTCCGCTTCTCCCAGGCGGCCGTCCCCGACGGATACGTGCCATCGGGCGGCAGCGCGCTCACCGGCAGCCGGTCGCCCTTCCCCGCCATCATCGCCGCCGTCACCTCGCGGACGAAGTCGGGCGCATCGAGCGGCACCACGGGCGGCAGCTCCCTCCCCGCGGGCTCCGCGCGGGGAATCGGGACCCGGTGGAGCGCCGCGACGGCGGCGTCCACGGCGGCGTGGTTGCGGGCCACGACCTCGGGACCCTTGCGCGCGTAGCTCTTCTCGATGGCCCGCTTGATCTCGAGGATCGCGCGCTCCGTGGGGATGACATCCGTGATCGCGAAGAAGCACGTCTGCATGATCGTGTTGATCCGCGTCCCGAGCCCCGCGTCGCCGGCCACTCGATACGCGTCGATCGCGTACACCTCGAGCTCCTTCTCGAGGATCTCGCGCTGCACCACCAGCGGCAGCTCGCGCCACACCCGCTCGGCGGGGTGCGGAGTGTTGAGGAGCAGCACGGCGCCACGGCGCGCGGGTCCGAGGACGTCGACGTGCTGCTCGAGGAACTGGGCCTGGTGGACCCCGACGAAGTCGGCCGAGGCGATGAGGTAGGTGGAGTGGATGGGGCGCGGCCCGAACCGCAGGTGGGACGCCGTGCGGCTGCCGGACTTCTTCGAGTCGTACACGAAGAACCCCTGCGCGTAGCGGCCCTCCTCCTCGCCGATGATCTTGATCGAGTTCTTGTTCGCCCCCACGGTCCCATCGGCCCCCAGCCCGAAGAACACCGCACGGTACACGTCGTCCGGCTCGACCTCGAACGCCGGGTCGACCTCGAGGCTCAGGCCGCCCACGTCGTCGCGGATCCCCACCGTGAACGGGCTCCGCGGCGCCTCGTGCACGAGCTCGTCGAACACCGCCTTCACCATGGCCGGTGTGAACTCCTTCGAGGAGAGCCCGTACCGGCCTCCGACGACGCGGGGCATGGACGGCATCGCCAGGGAGCCCGTGCCGGCGGCTCCGGCGAGCGCGGTGACCACGTCCTGGTACAGCGGCTCGCCCGTCGCGCCGGGCTCCTTGGTGCGGTCGAGGACCGCGATCCGGGACGCCGTCGGCGGCAGGGCCTCGAGGAAGTGCGTCACGGAGAAGGGGCGAAAGAGGCGCACCTGCACGAGCCCGAGCCGCGCGCCCTCCCGGTTCAGGTACTCGACGGCCTCCCGCGCGGCGCCCACGCCCGATCCCATGAGGACGATCACGCGCTCCGCCTCCCGGTGTCCGAAGTACTCGAACGCCCGGTAGGGCCGCCCCGTGAGCGCCCCGAAGCGCTCCATGAGCCGCGCCACGATCCCCGGCGTGGCCTCGTAGAACGGATTCACCGTCTCGCGCGCCTGGAAGAACACGTCCGGGTTCTGCGCCGTCCCGCGCACGACGGGGTGGTCGGGGCTGAGCGCGCGTCGCCGGTGGGCGGCCACGAGATCGTCGTCGATCATGGCCCGGATCTGCTCGTCGCCCAGCATCTCGATCTTGTTGATCTCGTGCGAGGTGCGGAACCCGTCGAAGAAGTGGAGGAACGGGATACGGCTCTCGAGGGTCGCCGCCTGCGCGACGAGGGCCATGTCGTGCGCTTCCTGGACGGAGGCGGAGCACAGCTGGGCGAAGCCGGTGCTGCGCGTCGCCATGACGTCGGAATGGTCTCCGAAGATCGACAGCGCCTGGGCCGCAACCGAGCGCGCCGCCACGTGGAACACCGCCGACGTGAGCTCGCCGGCGATCTTGAACATGTTGGGCATCATCAGGAGGAGCCCCTGCGACGCCGTGAACGTGGTGGTGAGCGCTCCGGTCTGGAGCGCACCGTGCACCGCGCCGGCCGCGCCGCCCTCGCTCTGCATCTCGGCCACGTGGGGCACGGTGCCCCACAGGTTCGGCCGCCCTTCGGACGCCCATTGATCGGCGAGCTCGCCCATCGGAGAGGACGGCGTGATGGGGTAGATGACGCACATCTCGTTGACGCGGTACGCGACGTGGGCGACCGCCTCGTTGCCGTCGATCATCCGCATCATGGGACCGGCTCCGGGATCATCTCCATCGCTCCGCACGGACACTGCTCCACGCAGATCCGGCACCCCGTGCACAGGCGGAAGTCGATCTCGTACCGCTCTCCTTCACCGAGCTTGCGGATCGCGTCCTCCGGGCAGGCGCCGTAGCACCCGTCGCACTCGAAGCAGTTACCGCACGACAGACAGCGCGCGGCCTCGTAGCGGGCGGCCGTCGGATCGAGACCCCCCACGACCTCGTCGAACGTCGTGCGCCGACGATCGAGATCGATGACGGTCTGGGTCCGCTGGTTCGCCTCCGTGTACAGCCACAGGTTGAGGAGCTCGTAGCTCGCGAGCTCGTGCTTCGCGGGGCCCCGGTACGTGGTCCCGCGAAGCCACGCGTCGATGTGGCGCGCGGCCTTCTTCCCGTGACCGGTGGCCACCGTGACGGTCCGTTCTGCGGGCACCATGTCGCCTCCGGCGAACAGCCCCTCGTGGCCGGTCATCATGTCGGGACCGACGTGGATCGTGCCGTCCTTCTCGAGCTCGAGACCCGGGACCGATTTCAGGAACCCGGTATCGACGTCCTGCCCGAGGGCCATGATCAGCGTGTCGGCCTCCAGCGTCTCGAACCGCCCGGTGGGTCTCGGATATCCGCCCTCATCGAGCTCCATGACCTCGACCTCGAGCGTCTTCCAGTCGATCTGTCGGATCGTCCTCAGCCAGTGGATCTCGACGCCCTCCTCGAGCGCCTCGTCGGCCTCGAAGGCGTGCGCTGGCATGTGCGCGCGATCGCGCCGGTAGATGATGAGGGCCTCTTCCGCCCCGAGGCGCTTCGCCGTGCGCGCCGCATCCATGGCGGTGTTCCCGCCCCCGTAGACGGCCACGCGGCGTCCGATCTTCGGCCGGTCGCCGCTCTCGACCTGTCTCAGGAAGCCGAGCGCGTCGTACAGCACGCCGGCGTCACGGGCGGGGATGTCCACCCGGCGGCTCAGGTGCGCGCCGATCGCCAGGAACGCCGCGTCGAAGGCGCCCTCACGCATCTCTGCCGCCACGTCCTCGACCTTGTGGCCCAGGACGATCTCCACGCCCATCGCCTCGATACGGGCCACCTCGGCGTCGAGGATTTCGCGCGGAAGCCGGTACGCCGGGATGCCGAAGTGCATCATGCCGCCCGCCATCGGTCCCGCCTCGTGGATGACGACCCCGTGGCCCAGCCTGGCGAGGTGGTAGGCGGCCGACAGCCCGCTCGGACCGGCGCCGATCACGAGCACGCGACCTCCCGGCTCGGTCTCGGGAAGCGGCGCGGGCCAGCCCTCCTCGAGGGCCATGTCGCCGAGGAAGCGCTCGATCGCGTGGATCGCCACCGGTTCGTCCACGCGGGCCCGGTTGCAGTCGGTCTCGCACGGGTGGTAGCACACGCGCCCGTGGACCGCCGGCAGCGGGTTGTCGCGCATGATGACGTTCCACGCCTCGCGATGCCTGCCCGCCTGGGCATGATCCAGCCACGCCTGCACGTTCTCTCCGGCCGGGCACGCGTGGTTGCAGGGCGGGAGCCGGTCCACGTACCGCGGGCGTTCCGTGCGCATCACTCGACGGGGTCGTGACCGCGTCGCATGGCCTGGATGCGGCCCCGTCGCAACGTCTCCTCGGCATCCGCGACGCCCGGGCCCCCCTCTCCCTCCTCGCGAGCCTCCGACGGGAGGAACTCGAGCAGCTCGGAGAGCTCCCGCGCCGTGGCCCCGTCGAAGGGACAGGAGACGCCCTCGCAGCTCGCGTCACGCTCGAGGCACTCGAGCGTGACGTGCGCGAGGGGATGCTCGGCCTCGGGGTCCAGCGTGACGCGCACGTTCGCGGCACACACGCTACAGTAGGCCTCGTAGGTCTCCATGGGCCTTCTCCTCCGTGCGGGGACGGGTCGTCGGGCCGGGTGGCCCCTTTCCCGGCGAATTCCGGTCCGGCGAGACGATCGGGCGACACGATCGCTCGCGATCTAGTAACTCATTGTCATGATATGAATTACGGGATCAGACAGGCGCGGTGGAGCCGGGGACGGGGCGGGCTGACGCGGGTCACAATGTCCCTGAACGGGGCGAAAATGACCCGCGCGCGCTTGCGGCCGCGCTCCGGAAGCGCATACGTGGATGCGCCGACCCATGCGACTTCCGGAGGTGGCTCGTGATCGCGGATGTGGGAGGAGGCGAAGGCGTTCTACGATGAGCACCTTCCGGACGGGGCCGAGTGGGCCCGGTCGCGCAACGGCCGGCGACGTGCGGGCCGGGACTCGGCGGGGGGCGATCTCGAGGTCCGGGTTGCCCCCTCGCCGCACGGCACGGCGATCGTATTGAGACAGCACCGTGGGAAGAGGGGTGTCCGCCGGAGCATCGAGCGCGCGGTGACGAGGGCCGCTTCCCGCTAGGACGCCGCATCGAGCGTGACGGCGGACGTCTCCTTCACGGTCCGGAACGTCATGATCGTGCGCGTATTCTCGATCCCCTCGACGGCTCCGATCCGGAGCAACACCACGTGGCAAGGAGACGGAGCATGACCCGTAGGACGATCGTCGGAGGGACGAGGCTCGCGCTCCTCCTCATGGTGTCGATGAGGGCCCCGGGGGCGGCACAGGCGTCGCCGTACTGGGGTGACCTCGAGCCCGGTCCGCACGATGTGGGATTCCGGTCGGAATGGCTGCTCGACTTCGGCCGGAGTTATCGAGCCACCTTCGACGACGGGTCTTCCTACGGGGGCGAGAAGGCGCCCCGGCCGCTCCTCGTCAACCTCTGGTATCCCGCGCCCCCGGACCCGTCGGCACCGCGCATGCGGCACCGGGATTACCTGAGCATCGAATCCGATGACCCGGACCTGGCGGCGTTCGCGGCGGCCCTGCGCCGGTACAACCTCGAGGTGATCGCGCGCGAGGTCACGGGTCTGGAGCTCGACGAGCTGGACGACCCCGCGAGAGCGCGGTTCGAAGCGACGCTGGACGCCCGGACTGTGTCGCGCCGGGGCGCTCCGGTGGCGGAGGGTCGATTCCCCGTGGTCATCTATCACGCGGGCCACGGCTCGTCCTTCGAGGACAACGCCGTTCTCTGCGAGCTGCTGGCGAGTCACGGCTACATCGTGATCGGGAGCGCCTTCCAGCACGGGGACGGCAGCGGGCTTGGAACCGACACCGACGCGGGGTCGATCGCGGACATCGACGCCCTGGTTCGGTTCGCCCGCGGGCTGGATCACGCCGAGTGGAGCCGCATCGCCCTGATCGGACACAGCGGCGGCGCACAGCTCGGCTTCCGCTACGCGGCACGGCCCGGGTCCGCGATCGACGCGTTCGTGTCGCTCGACACGACCGAGGACTACTACGGCCTGTCGGCCACCTTCTGGAGCTTCCCCGCGGAGGTGCTCGAGAACCGCGACCACGTGACGGTGCCGATCCTCGTGGCGGCGAATTCGCACGCCGTGTTTCTGCTCGCGGATTCGCTCGCATCCGCGGACCGGTATTACCTGACCGTCCGGGACGTGGCGCACAACGAGTTCATCTCGCAGGGCCTGATGGCCTCCGACTTCGAGGCGCGCTCGGAGGCAGCGGACGCGGATGCGCCCGCCCCATCCCCCACCCCGGCGGATCGGTACCGGGGCGACCCCGGCGTCATGGAGCGGTATGCGTCGCTCGTCACGATCGTGCGGCGGTTCCTCGACGGACAGCTCAAAGGCGATCGGATCGCCCTGAGCGAGCTGCGTCGGGACCTCGGATCGAGCCCCCTGGGCGGCTCCGCACCCCACCTCGAGTACGTCCCGAAGGGCACCACCGCCGCCCCCGCGTACTCCGACCCGGCCGACGGGCCACCGACGCCTCGCCAGCTTCGGCCACTGATCGAGCGCCTCGGGCTCGCGGAGACCATAGGGATTCTCGAACGCTGGACGGGAGCCTCACCCTCCCCGGTTCTCGACGAGCCCACGTTCGCGGTCGCGCTGCTCTGGGAGTACGTGCTGGCCGACAGGCTCGAGGAAGCCAGGCGGCTCTATGCGTTCTTCGCCCGGATTCACGAGAACATGATCGGCGAGTTCCTGCGGTGGTACGACGTCTTTTCCGCCATGGGGGACGATGGCACGGCCGAGGACTGGCTGGAGATCGCTGAAGCGCTCGACCCGACGCACCCCGACGTGCGCGCACGCTCCGGGGGCCGTTAGGCGGGCTCGCCCGCGGACAGCGCGGCGACGAGCGTCATGATCACACCCGCCTTCGCCATGTCCCGGATGGAGAAATAGCCCGACGAGTACGGAATCACGTTCGTGGGAGTCTCGGTGACGAGGACGAACGCGAGCGAGGACGTGAACGCCGCCGGTCCCGCCAGCGACCAGGCGTCCAGGGAGAGACTGGCCGCGAGGGCGATGAGGATGGGCATGATGATGGTGCTCGTCACCGTGTTGCTCGAGAAGACGAGGTGGAGCAATGCGATGCCGAGCACGATGAGAAGCGGCCGTAGCAGCACCGGCACGTCACCCATGCGGCCCATGAGCACGAGCGCCAGCCACTGCGCTCCGCCGGTGTCGTACACCATCATGCCGAGCGAAATGCCCGCGACGATGAGGAGGATACCGCCCCAGTCCACATCGCTCTGCGCGTCCCTCCAGCTCATGATGCCCATCCCGGGCAGGAACAGACACACGCCGCCGAAGAGCGCGACCGCCTGGATGGGCAGCGAGGTCGCGAGCCACAGCGTGATCGTCACCGCGAAGACGACGAGCGTCTTGCGCTCGGCCGCTCCGAGTCGACCCAGGGCCTTCAGCTTGTCGTCGATCTCGCCCTCGCCCATGGGCAGCCGCTCGATCTCCGGCGGGAAGAGGCGCAGGAGAATCCGCCAGGCGAACGGAATCATCAGGATGGTGGCGGGAAGCCCGAAGCGCATCCAGTGGAGGAAGGAGACCTCGACACCGGCGAGCTCCTGCAGGTAGCTGATGGCAATGGGATTCGCGCCCGTGCCGGCGGGAGTCGCGATGCCTCCCATGAGAGGGCCGAAGGCGCAGCCGATCATGAGCGCGGCGGCCGAAGTTGCTCTCGAGAGGCTTCAGACCGGCGTCACGGAGCACCCCCACGCCGAGCGGCAGGAGGATCGCGGCCACGGCCATGTCGGTGATCCACATGGAGAGCGCCGCGCCGGCGGTCAGGAATCCCAGAAGCACTCGGTCCGTCCTGGTACCGACCAGGCGCAGGATATCGAGCGCCAGGCGAGGGCCGAGGCCCGAACGAGTGAAGGCCGCCGACAGGAGCAGGACGCCGAGAAAGAACGTGATGATGGGGTTCCCGAAGCCCGTCCGTACGACCGTGGCGTAGTCCGCGATCCCGAACGCCGGGATCAGGAGGATCACGAAGAGAGAGGTGATCGCGAACGGAAGTGCTTCCGAGATCCAGAGGACGACGGCGAACGCCGGGATGCCGAGGCAGGACTTTCCCTCGACGGTGAGCGCGATCACCTGGCCGGCGGATTCGAGCGGTCGGGAACGCGGACGGCGGCGTCCTTGGATCGGGCTAGTCCGTCGAGGCAAACCCCGTG
>CAZCLY010000002.1:174907-206614 GCA_964499635.1 uncultured Gemmatimonadota bacterium
GAACGCGGACGGCGGCGTCCTTGGATCGGGCTAGTCCGTCGAGGCAAACCC
The DNA here is from genome assembly GCA_964499635.1 of uncultured Gemmatimonadota bacterium. GTDB lineage: Bacteria > Gemmatimonadota > Gemmatimonadetes > Palauibacterales > Palauibacteraceae > Palauibacter. The sequence goes on from CAZCLY010000002.1 coordinate 174,959, forward strand.
CGTGAACGAGAACCGGTACGCGTCCTGGTCGGCCACGTACTCGGCGTGGAACGACGACGGCGCATCCGTCACCCCCGGGATCGTCGGCACGTCGAGGTCGAACGACCGGCGCTGGAGGAGGAACGCCTTCGAGATCATCGGCTCGAAGAAGATCACGCGGTCTCCCCCATAGCCGAGGACCATCGAGCCGTCGAACGGCTCTGTGTTCGACGCGTCCGCGGTCGAGACCGCGTGCATGCCCATCTCGGGCACGCAGGTGCCGATCAGCGTATCCACGCCGGTGATCTGTGCGAGCTCCGGCGGCAGGGCCTCGTCCGGCAGCGTGTAGCCCTGCGGCAAGGCCGCGGTCGTCGACGGATTGGCGCAGTCGATCGCCATCCGCTCGCTCGGCGGGATGAGGTAGAAGTGAAAATCGAAGTGGGGCACGAGGAACGTCGGAGGCGGATGCCCTACGGCCTCCCAGTTGACGGTCAGGTGGGTCATCCCGTGCGCCGACGACGGGAATGCCAGCGAGACCTCCGCCGGCGGAGGCCACAGAAACGGCGCGTCGGCCGGTGCGGCCTCGAGGCTCGCCACCGGGATCGTCGCTCCCACCTCGGTGACGGCCCCGTTCTCCGTCACCGTCCACGTACAGATATCGTTGCCCCAGGCGGTACCGCACTCTCCGGCCGTCTCGGCCGTGGAAGCGCCGCCCGCGCACCCGCCGAGCACCATCGTCAACATCACCGCCGCCCGTCCAGCTGTGTACCGCGACATGATCGACTCCAGGTTTCGCAAATGTCCTTGGACCCGATGGCCCCGCACCGACATAGGACACTCGTCGAGGCGAAACGTCCAGCCCCCGGGACGTGTGGCCCACCAGATCCCCGGGTTCAGCTTCCTTGGACTCGGACGATCGGACCCAGTATGGTCGGGCGCATTCACAGCGCGCGGACCGAATCTGGTGCGCGCCAAGGTCCGGGACCTCCTGAACCCCATTCGGGCGCGCAGTGCGCGTACACGTCGCTACACTTCAGCACACCGGGATTGGGCCGTCTTGACTTCCGTGCACTTCCGCACACTCCTGCACACCTTGTTGCAGTAGGCGTGACAGGTCATCTCGGCCGTCCGCCGCACGTTCGGTCGGCTTCGCCGAGCTCGCGCCCTGCGGCGCTCGGTTGCCGGCCCCGTTCCCCATGACCAGCTTCAAGCGCTGCGTGACGACTTCACTCAGGCGGTTCTGCGATGGCTTCGGCGTCCGAAAGCCTGAAGGCGGCTCTGGCTGACCGCTATGAGATCGAGCGAGAGCTGGGTCAGGGCGGCATGGCAACCGTCTACCTGGCCCAGGACCTGAAGCACCGGCGCCACGTCGCGATCAAGGTCCTCAAGCCCGAGCTCACGGCCTCGGTCGGCTCCGACCGGTTCCTCCAGGAGATCCGTACGACGGCCAACCTCCGTCACCCGCACATCGTCCCGCTCTACGATTCTGGGGAGGCGGACGAGTTTCTCTTCTACGTGATGCCGTTCATCGAGGGCGAATCGCTGCGCGATCGCCTCGATCGCGAGGCGCAGTTGTCCGTCGACGAGTCGCTCCGCCTCTCGTGCGAGATCGCGGGCGCGCTCGCCTACGCGCACGCACGGGGCATCATCCACCGGGACATCAAGCCCGCCAACATCATGCTCGAGGCCGGGCACGCGGTCGTCAGCGACTTCGGGATCGCGAGCGCGGTGTCGCTGGCTGGCGGCCAGCGGCTCACGCAGACCGGGATGATCGTCGGGACCCCCGCGTACATGAGTCCCGAGCAGGCGTCGGGGCAGGGCGAGGTCGACGCGCGCTCGGACCTGTACAGCCTCGCGTGCGTCACCTACGAGATGCTGGCGGGTCAGCAGCCCTTCACGGCCCCGACGGCGGCGGTCGTCCTGGCGCGCCACATGTTCGATCCGGTGCCGCCGCTCACGACCGCGCGGCCCGGCCTGGCCGTGCACATCGCGCAGGCCGTCGAGCGGGCGATGGCGAAGACGCCGATCGACCGCCTCGACAGCCTCGAGATGTGGGCGACGGCCCTCACGACGCCCGTTCCCACCGCTCCGGCGGTGCAGGCGACTGCGCCGGCGGTCGACCAGACATCGGCTCAGGCGGTTGGCACTCCGAGTTCCGTCGCGGTCGTCCCCTTCGCGAACCTCTCGGGCGATCCGTCCCAGGACTTCTTCGTCGCCGGGATGCACGATGCGATCATCTCCCAACTCGCCAAGATCGGGGCGATCACGGTCATATCGCGGACCTCGGTCATGCGGTACCGAGACTCCGACGCCTCGATCCCCGAGATCGCTGATCAACTCGGGGTGGAGGCCGTGATGGAGGGGTCCGTCCTCAAGGCCGGCGATCGCGTCCGGATATCGCTCCAGCTGATGCGGGCCAAGCCCGAGCGCCACCTGTGGTCGGAAAGCTACGAGCGCGACCTGACCGATGTCCTCGCCCTGCACGGTGAGGTCGCGCAATCGGTCGCCGGGGCCATCTCGGCGAAGCTCACGACGGACGAGGTGCAGCGTCTCTCGAGGACCGTGGCAGTTGACCCCGCGGCATACGAGCTCTTCCTGCGCGGCCGGCACCTCAACCTGGGGATGGACGAACAGGCGTACCGGCGGATCGCGTTTCTCGAGCAAGCGATCGAGCGCGCTCCGGAGTTCGCGCCCGCCCATGCGAGTCTCGCGCGCACACTCATGTGGCTCGTCCAGCTCGGAATCGAGCCGAGCAGCACGACCCTCCGGGCAAGAGAGGCCGTGACCCGCGCCCTCGAGCTCGATCCGGAGTCGGGGGAAGTGCTCGCCGCAAGCGGATACTTTAAGACGATGTTCGACTGGGACCCGGAGGCCGGCGGCCGGGACCTCGCGCGGGCGATCGAGCTCGAGCCGAACAACGTCGAAGCGCTCCAGGATCTGGCGTGGCACCTCACGATCGTCGGCGACTTCGACCAGTCGGTCGAGATCTGGGAGCGGGCGGTGAGGCTCGACCCGTTCTCGCCGATGCTTACGATGCTCCACGGGTGGACGCTCTACCTGGCGCGCCGCTGGGAAGACTCGATCGCAACGCTGGAGTCGGGGATGCAGAGAGCCCCGGACTTCCCCCTCAACGCGGTGTGGCTGGCTGCGGCGTACCGACGCATCGGAAATCACGATCGCTCGCTCGAGCTTTGCCGGCGTGCCGAGGAACTGGACAGAAGCGGCTCCAATAGGGACCTTCTCGCGGTCCTGTCGCTGGTGTACAAGGAGCTGGGCTCGACCGAGGACGCCCACAGAATCGCGCAGCAGATCGAGGCGCGAAGCGGCCAGGCCGGCGGGTCCTGGTTCATGGCATTGGCCGCTTACACCCGGGATGACCGGGAGGGGGCGGTCGAGTGGTTCGGGAAGGCCGCGGACGAACGCTTCCCGATGATGGTGCTCCTCCCGATCCATCCCATCGCCGAGGACCTCCTCGCCGATCTGCGCATGGTGGACATCGCCAATCGCGTGAACATCCGCCCGGGGTTCACGGTCGCACCGCCCGCCTCACCGTGAGGCGCGCCGGCGCGCGGTTCATCGAGCTCCGCCCAAAGGCTGCGGATCCCGGGGTACCTGGCTGACGGTTCGGAGGTCCCGGAACCCTGGTCTCACATGGCGCGCAGGAAGGCGCGACGGCAGGAAGTCCGACCGATCGGGGCGGCGAGATGGGCTACGATCGCCCTACGATGCGGCGACCGCTCCGCCGAGCAGGCAGGAAATACAGCCAATCGGGTGAGCCCGGGACCTCCTGAACCCCCATTCGGAGTGATGGGAGCGTCAGACAGGACAAAATGTAGCGTTCACGCGGTGTTTCGGGCGTCCACATCGTATCTGAGCTGAACGAAAGCACCCGAGAATCGCACGATCCTACCCCACTTTTTACCCCACCCTGGCGCAGCGCCGGCCGGCGCGATTTAGCCCGGAGAGCGCTGGGACAGCTACGTCCGCCCACGACCTCCTTGGCGATTTCGGCGCGGGAACGGCCTCCCCGGAGCCCTGCCACTCGGTGAACACGGGCTGGGGGTATCCGATAGTATCAAAGACTGATACTATGTGACCATGCTGACGATCGATCCCACCTCCGACATTCCGTTTGTCGACCAGATCGTGACGGCGGTGCGAGCTGCGATCGTGCATCAGGAATTGCAGCTCGGCGACGAGCTTCCCCCGGTTCGACAGCTGGCCAACGACCTGGGCATCAACCTCAATACGGTCGCGCGCGCGTACCGCGTGCTACACGCACAGGGCCTCGTCCACAGCGCGAGAGGGCGCAACACTCGTGTCACCGCGACGGTCGAGACACCGAGGGCGGCTCCCGCCATGGCGCGAAGGCGGGCGGCGCAGGTGATCGGGGCTGCCTTGGCAGACGCGAAACTGGCGGGACTCAGCCTCGGTCAAACCCGGGACGTCATCGCGACCCAGCTCGAGCTCGTCTGGCAGGCAGAAGCGAGAAAGCAGGCATGAACCTGTGAGCGACCACGCGATCCTGGCGGTCGCGACGCCTCTCGTCCCGGCCCTCTTCGTGCTGCTCCAGCAAGCGCTCCGCGGGCGACGCCGGGGCGTCGGCATTCGGGTCGGGATCCAGGCCCTGACGTACGGAGCCGTGGGTCTTTACGCCGTCCTGCTCCTCGGGTGGCCCCGACAGTGGGGTGAGTACGTCGGTATCCAGTCCCTGCGCTTCTCCGCGGCCCCGACAGATCTCTTCAGACTCTTTCTGTTCTCTCTCTGGCTCGGTCTGTCGGCCCGAGTCCTCCAGGCGTCTCGGACGGACCGCGGGGAAGTCGGTTGGCCGGAGGGGGCCATGCGGAGCGCGTCGTCCGCTTCGAGAGCTTCCGCGTCACCGGTGTCCGCGCGAAGCTGGCTCTTCACCTGGGGGATCTGGTGGTACGGCGCCGTCGCTTGCTTGATCTCGCTACTTGTCGCCGACCCCGGTAGCCGGGAGGGGCCCTGGGCCGCCACGCTCCTGTTGCTTTCGGTCGCGCTGGCGCTCGTTTGGTGGGGACCGTCGCGGGTGGATGCAACCCTGTTGGAAGCGGAGCCCGCCGACCCAAGCGGTTCCCGCGAGCTCGCAGATTCCTATGCGGTTCACCGGAGCAAGCGGGCCAGCGGATCGTACTGGCTGACGCTCGCCCTCGTCGCCTGGATGTCGTCGACGGTGGTCGTCGCCGTATGGGTGCCCGAGTGGCCATCCCCGCTGCGTCTGATCACCGAGCTGACGGCCTTCTCGATCGGAATCGGTGGGGCGGCTCATGGTCTCGAAGTGTCGGCTCGAAGCAGGCGACTGCGCCGGACCCTGACACGGTTGCTGGCTGAGGCGGATATCGCCGGAGCGGCTGGCCCGAGATGACCTCGTCAGCCAGATGACCTCGTCAGGACGATCACCGACCTGGCAGGTGGTCCTGGTATTGGTCGGGGCGCCGGCCTTCCAGGCCCTGCTCTATTTCGCTAGCGGGGTCGATTTCGACACGTTCAGCCGATTCGCTTTCGTCGCCGGCGTCATCACCGAATACGTGGCTTTTCTCGTGGTTTGGCGATTCCTCCGACAACGCGGCATGGGCCTGGCAGAGATCGGCTTCGTGCGTCGAGCCTGGAAGCGCGAGGCCCTGATTGGTGTGGTCATGGGTATCGTCCTGATCGTCCTGGCCGGCTTCGGCGCGTTCTACGTCGAGCAGATACTGCCGTCCACGGTCTCCCGAGATCCGCGTCCGACGTGGGCGGCCATCGTATACGGCCTCGCGCTCGTGACCGCGTTCGCGCCGCTGGAGGAGATCATCTGGCGGGGCTATGCGATCAGGATGCTCGAAGAGGCGACCCGGTCGCGAGCCGCGGCAGTACTGCTCGCGGCCGTCGGGTTCGGTGTGCTTCATTGGTGGGGGGGACCCTCCACGATCGTCATGGCCACCGTCATGGGGCTGGCGTTCTCGGCGCTGTTCCTGTGGCGCAAGACACTCGTCGCATGCATCTCGGCCCATCTCGTACTCGACTTGCCCCTGTTGGTCTTCATGCTGTTCCCGGTCGCGCCCCCGGGGGGAGCGTAGGTGACGCACGGGATGTCACCATGCCGGACGCGAGCCGCACGTAGCTCTCGTCGGGCCCGCGAGGCAACCATTCTGAACCAGGCGGGCGCTCCGATCGGCTCCGAGGGCAACGTAGATCGGCGTGGATCGGCAGGACGGAGAGTTTTCGAGGGCCGGAGAAGAGGGTCAGCAGCCGCGTCAGGACCCCTGTGCCGCCTCCGAGAGCCCCTGCCCTGCTCCCGACGCTCGGAGGCACGCACCGGAGCGAGCCCCCCGGTTCCGGGGAGGGAGCCGTCCCCTCAGGTCACGACGATCGGGTCTGGTCCATCTCGTACGGAGGGATCGGCTCGGGCTCGGTCGGGTCGATGGCGGGCGTCTGGTCCATCTCCATTCCCGCGGCGCCCGCGAAGCCCAGCTCCAGCTCGGGCGGTCCGCGCGCGGGATGGGTCTCGGGCGGCCGCAGGGGCTCCCCCGACCACGCTTCGCGCGGTGCCCGGCGCAGGACGTCCCGGATGGAGAACGGGTCGGTGAGGAAGGCGATCAGCCGCATGGCCTCGCCACACCCCGGACAGACGAGCGGGAAGGTGTGGTAGATCCGGGCCAGCAACGCGGCCCAGCGGGAAGGCTAGCGTGGGCGCAGCGAAGATCGTTCCGCCCCCGAGCTCCCTCGCTACGGATCAGGGGTTACGTCAGCGTGTCCACCGTGGTATCGATCTGCGATCCTCCGCCGTCGGCGTGGCTGTCAGGTCGCTGCGCGCCGTAGAACGACGTGCGTGGCCTTCTCCGAAGCGACGAACTCGACGCACTCGTATCCCGGAGCCCGCAGGTCGACGTCCTCGAACAGCCGCTCTCCCCGACCGAGCAGGACGGGCGAGATCGCGATGTGAAGCTCGTCGATGAGACCCTCGCGCAGGTACTGACGGATCGTGTCCGCCCCGCCGCCGATCCGGACATCCTTTTCGGCGGCCGCCTCGCGGGCACGTTCGAGCGCCTCGTGGATGCCTCCCGTGACGAAGTGGAACGTCGTGCCGCCCTCCATCTCGAGGGGCGGACGCGCATGGTGGGTCAAGATGAAGGTCGGCACGTGATACGGCGGACTGTCCCCCCACCAACCCTTCCAGCTCTCGTCCGGCCAGGGCCCGCGAACGGGTCCGAACATGTTCCGCCCGAGGATCCACGCCCCGACATTCCGGAACCCCCGGGCGGCGTACTCGTCGTCGACGCCGGTCGTCCCCTCGTCCTTGCCCAACACGGCTCGCTGGAAGGTGCGCGTCGGGACCATCCAGTGGTGCAGGTCCTCCCCACCGATACCGAGCGGATGGTCGAGGTCTTGATCGGGCCCCGCTCCGTATCCGTCGAGCGAGATGGTGAAGCATTCGACGCGAACTCGAGTCACGGTGCCTCCGTTCCGCATTCCTCGTCGACCCCAGGGCTCCGCTCGATCGGACGGCCGTCGGGGTCGAACAGTCGGGCGAACGTGAAAGCGTCCGGCGTCGGCCCCGCGTCGCGGAGCAGGTCGAGGCGTCGCCTGGCTTCCGCGACATCGGGCTGCTCGCCCTGGGCGACCCACCAGAGGACCGAGTGGGGTCGGTCGAGTTTGGTGAACCACTCGCGCCGGTTCCGCATCGGCCCGACGTAATCCGACTGGAAGACGTACGCCCGCAACGCGTCGACGCTTTCCCAGACCGACATGTTGAAGATGATCAGCGGGTCGTCGAACGCGCGGATGGCCGTCGCGTCGCCCTCCTCGGTCTGGAGCCTCCAGACGAAGCCCGGAGCCCGATCCGCGACCGAGTTGATGTAGTCGAGCTGGTCGACGAAGCTGCGCATGACGGGATCGGTCACCGGCGCCCGGCCCCGGGCCATGTTCGCCTGTGCGAGGTGGTACGGTCCGTCGCTCATCGGTGTCTTCTCCGCGAATGGCCGGGACTCGGCCTCGGCGTGCTCCGCCCGCCCCGGGGGTGTGCTGCCCTCAGATGGTGCCGGGCGCGGGCGCGATCCGGCCTATCGATCCGTGAACCGCCACACACCGTCGCTGCTGCGGATCCCGTCCCCGTATCCGCCGATGATGAGCACGTCCCCGCCCTCCACCGCGGTCGCGGTCGCGAAGTAGAAGGCATCGGGAAAGTCGCCATCCACGGTCCGGAAGGTATGCGACGAGGCGTCGAGGATCTCGGCGGTGCGGGCCCCCGACGGAACGAGGACGTCGCCGTTCGGGAGTCGGACGGCAGTCCCCTCGATCTTGTAGCGGCTGCTCGTCATCGAGGGCCCGGCGGCGAACGAACCTGTCCGCGGGTCGTAGATCTCGGTGCTCTGGAAGTACCTCCGATCGGTGCGGTCCGCTCCGCCGATGACGAGCACGCGGCCATCCGAGAGGAGGACGGCATCGTGCTTGTGCCGGGCCGTTCCCATGGACGCAGCGGCCTCGAACCGATTCGTCGCGGGATCGTAGATCTCGGTGGTCGCGTACACCTCCATCGCCTCGCGCCGTCCCCGGTGGCCGCCGGTGATCAGCACCCGGCCGTCCTCGAGCAACGTGGCCGTGTGACTCTCGCGGGGGACACCGAGCGGTCCCGCCGGAACGGAGCGCCCCGTGCGCGGGTCGAACAGCTCCGCGGTGCCCAGGAACGTCCACCCGCGTCCGACGCCGCCGGCGATGAGGATCCCTCCGTCGGCGAGCGGCGTGGCGGTGTGCCCGCTCCTCCCTTCACCCAGCTCCCCTATGTCTTCGAACGTCCCGGTGGCCGGGTCGAAGACCTCGACGGAGCGCAGATAGCTCCCGTCGTATCCCCCGATGAGCAGGACGCGGCCGCCGGGCAGCCTCGTGGCGGTGTGGCCCGAGCGCGCGTGATGGAGCGATGGCAGCGTTCCGACCGATCCGGTGCGGGGATCGATCAGCTCGGCGGACGAGAGGCTTCCCCCGCCCGACGCCATCCCGCCCGCCACGAGCACCCGCCCGTCGGACAACGACGTGGCGGTGTGTGCGGCTCGCGGGGTTCGGAGAGTTCCGACGAGCCGGATCGCCCCACCGTCGTCCGCGTGACGGGGTGCCGGGGCGAGACCGACGAACAGGGTCAGGGCGACTGCGGAGGTCGTGACGGCGCGCACGGGACGGCTCCTGCGAACGTGTTCTTCGCGTCTCCGCCGGCGGAGACGCGCCACGAGATGCCTACCCGGACGCTCGGGACCGGGTCCCGTGCGTCGTGACTCGCCGGCGTCGAGCCGACGTGGTAGACGCGGCTACGGGCGCCCGCGCGTGATCGGAAGCTGGGCGTAGATCTCGAAATGCTCCATGCCGTGCGAGAAAGGCCGGCCGATCCACGCTTCAAACCCGGGCTGATCATCCGGCACGTACCCGCTTCTCGGAAGCCAGGCGCCGTACAGCCAGTAGAGAGCTCGGAGCTCGAGGTCCAGGCCACCACGGAGCTCGACCTGCGCCACGGTCATCGCTGGAAACCGGTATCGGCCGATCTCCCCCTCGGGCTCGAAGTCCTCGGCCTCGACGGCGACGTGATACAGACAATCCTCCAGCGACGTGATCTCGGGGTTGTCCCACTGGTATCCGAGCCACTGGCCGTCGGCCAGCGAGTGGCGCTCCGCCCAGGCCACGAGTCGCTCCGTGGCCCGCACGACAGCGTCTCCGTGGTACGGGTCGAGCACCCGGATGTAGGCCACGGTTCGCGGCGGGAGCTTGCGGATCTTCACCTCGAAGCCATCGGGATTCTCCACCGGGGGCAGGACGACCAGGCGGGAACCGGTCGCCTCGGACACCCGTTCCTGCAGTTCGCCGCCGTGCGCCTCGCGCCAACCCGCGATATCGAATCGGCTGGGAGCCGCGCCGTAGCGCCGCTTGAAGACCCGCGAGAAGTCGGATGAGGACGAGAAGCCGCACCGCAGCGCGATGGTCGACAGCGAGGTCCCGGGCGCGTGCGCCATCATGACGAGGGCCCGCTCCAGCCTCAGTCGTCTCACGAAGGCCGCGAGCGTCTCCCCGATCAGAGCCTGGAAGACGCGGTGGAAATGGAAGGGCGACAGGTTCGCCGCAGCCGCCACATCCGCGAGCCGCAGGGGCTCCTCGAGATGAGCCATCACGTAGTCGATGGCGAGGTTCAGCCGGTCGAGATAGGCCGCTCCGCCCGTCCGACGGGTGCTCATACGCCTCCGCAAGATTTGGCAAGCCCGACACGCCGCAAACTGGCAATTTAGCCGCCTCGGACAAGCGGCGACCGATCACTCTACCCCGTGGGCGAAGATCATGCGGAAATGGCTGGCCGGGCTGCCGGTCGTTGCAGGTTACTCCGTCTCGGCGGCGGTCTTCTCGCGACTTCCGCGAACGGTGTCGCTCGATCTCCCACCGTTCACGTCGGCCGGAGATCCGGTTCCTCGCGGTGCCGTGGCGTTTCTGATCCCGACGGTGGGGTTGGCGACCTGGGGACTGCTTCTGGCGCTGCGGAAGGTCCGGGGGCCGGTGAAGCCCCTCCCGGAATGGTGGCTCAACGCTCGGACGGGCGCGGCGGCGACAAGGCGCTTCGAGCCGACCTACCACACGATCGTGTTCTCGGTCACGGCCCTGATCCTCCTCGCCCACCTCGGGTTCATCTCCCGAGCGCTCGAGTGGCCCGGGTGGACCCGGAGCGCCATGACCGCGATGCTGGGTGCCGGCTACATGTCCATGGGTCACCTCATGCCGCGGGTCCCGCCGAACTGGATCGTCGGACTCCGAACCCGGGCGAACCTCTCCGACCCGGCCTCGTGGGCCCGGGTCCACCGAACGCTGGGCACCGGCCTCATGGCGCTCGGAGGTCTGGTCGTCCTGCTGTCCTTCGTGTCCGCGATGTCCGCGGTCCTGGTCGGAGTCGTGGGGTTGCTCCCGACGTTCCTGCTCGCTCAGCGGCTCGGGCGACGCCCGCCGCGAATGTCCATGTGGCTGGTCGCCGGCTCGCTCCTGGTGCCGGTGGCGAGCGCGGTACCGATCGTCGGTCTCGGGGGGTGCGCGGCGAGGCCGGCGGCCGACTCGACGTCTGCGCGCACGGCAGGAGAGAGAACGATGCGCCTGGGGAACTTCTCCGTCAGCCTCGCGGTCGAGGATCTCGCGAGATCGCGCGAGTTCTACGAGACACTCGGCTTTCGCGTTGCGTTCGGCGACCAGGAGCAGGGCTGGCTGATCCTACAGAACGAGGCCGCGACCATCGGCCTGTTCCAGGGCGTGCTGGATGGCAACATGATGACGTTCAACCCCGGCTGGGACCGGCACGGAAACCCGTTGCCCGAGTTCGACGATATTCGGAGTATTCAGCGCCGGCTCAAGGAGCGGGGCCTCACACTCGAGGCCGAGGCGGATGAGTCCACGAGCGGACCGGCGAGCCTGATGCGGCACGACCCGGACGGCAATCTCATCCTCATCGATCAGCATGTTCCGCGGCCCGAGAACTAGCCGCAGCACCGAGCTGTCACGCCCCTCGGCGTCCGCTCGCGCCGTCACGCGCGGTTGCATGCGGCCGAGCTCTCCGCCCTCGTGCTCCTGGTCTCGGCGATGCCCGCTCGGGCTCAGTCCCTCGATGGTGACTGGCGGGGTTACTGGTCGCGTGCCGGGGACTCCATGCTCGTCGAAGTGCACGTTGAGCGCGACCCGGACACGGGTCGGTTCACGGCTGCATTCTCGGCCGATCGGCTGCGCGTGAGCGGGATCCCGTTCAACGAGGTCCGGGTTCAGGGTTGCTGTGACGTGACGATGGTGCTGCGGGGAGACCGGTCGACCTCCGCGTTCACGGGTACGCTCCGGGGTGATTCGTTGCTCGGTGCCTTTCGGGAGGACGGCGTCGGGGATGGCCGCTTCGCGTATGCGGGCGTTCCGCAGACCGCTCCGTCGTTCGAGGAGCGCGAGATCACCTTCTCCAACGGCCCCGTGACCCTCGCCGGGTCGCTGCTTCTGCCACGATCCGGAAGCGCCCTGCCCGCCGTCGTCTTCCTCCACGGCTCCGGTGCCGAGGGTCGGTCGGCTTCCCGCTACGTCGCGAGCAAAGTCGTGGAGCATGGCATCGCGGCCCTGATCTTCGACAAGCGAGGTGTGGGCGGCTCTTCCGGCGACTGGCAGCAGGCGACCCCCGACGATCTGGCGGGCGATGCGGCGGCCGCCGTCGTGCACCTCCTCGAGGAGTCGCGGATCGACCCCGATCGCATCGGCATTCACGGTCACAGCCAGGGGGGGACGCACGCTCCCCTGGTGGCGGCGCGCACCCCGGAGGTCGCATTCGTCATCGGATCGGCCGCGGCCGGGTTGCCCACGGATTCCACGGAGATCTTCAGTATCCTCAACTCGGTCCATCCGCTGGCGACGTCGGCGCGGGATTCAGCGGACGCGGGGACCTACACGAGCGAGCTCGTCGACGTCGCGTATCACGGAAAGGGGCGAGCCCGTCTCGACTCGCTCGCGACGGCGCTGAAGGAACGCCCATGGTTTTTTGCCCCGCCGCCCGCGAGCTCGAGCTACTGGACGTTTTCGGAGGCCTACGGTCGCTACCGTCCGCTGGACTGGTGGGCCCGCGTCGAGGTTCCGGTTCTTCTCATCTATGGGGCCGAGGATGAACGCGTGCCGGCCGCGGAGAGCGCCGCGCGAATCAGCAGCGCGTTGCTGCGCGACGCGGGGAACCGGGATGTGACGGTCCGGATCTTCTCCGGCGCCGATCACACCTTTCGCCTGGCGCCAGGTCCGGGCGGGTGGCCGGTAACGGCTCCGGACTACATTCCCACGTTGCTCGATTGGCTGGCGAGGCGTTGACGACTTGCCGGGCGACCTCGCGCCGAGGAACGGCGTCCCCCCGCTTCTTTGGACGCCGGGCGGGGAACCGTTTCTGGAGGTGCTCCGGCTCGGCGAATGGTTCGATCCTCCGACGGGCGAACGTGCTCCTTCTGACCTGCGTCGCGATTCCCTGCCACACGGCCGGCTGCGCGCGGCCCGCCGTCGAAACGCGTCGGGTCCCCGTGGCCGCGGAATCCGTTTCGATCGTATCGCGCGACACGACGACCGTGCGCTCCTACGATGGGCGCTCCATGTCGGCGGAGATCATCCGGCTCCGGGTGCCCGAGCGAAGGGCGGATCCCGAAACGACGATCACCGTCGCCGCGCTGCGCATCCAGAGCAGCGCGAGCCATCCCGGCGCCCCGATCGTGTTCCTCATGGGAGGGCCGGGCATTCCGGGCAGCGTGATGGCACCCATTCCGCCCTACTTCACCCTGTTCCAGCGTCTGCGGGAGCTGGCCGACGTCGTCATCATCGATCAACGAGGAATCGGGCGCTCGACGCCCGAGCTCGATTGTGCGGCGGATGACGAACTGCCGCCCGACCTGTTCGTACGCCGGGCCGCCATCGTTCGAGTCATCCGCGACCGGATCGCGGCATGCGCGTCGCAGTTCCGGAACCGGGGGATCGATCCGACCGCGTACACGACGATCGAGAGCGCGGATGATATCGAGGATCTGCGAAAGGCGCTCGGCGCGGAGCGATTCGATCTGCTCGCCTTCAGCTATGGTACTCGTCTCGCGCTGATGTATGTCCAACGGCAGGGGGACCACGTCGGGCGCCTCGCGTTGCAGGGGGTCAACGGGCCGGGACTGGTCCTCAAGCGCCCGGCGCCGTTCGCGCGCAAGCTGGATCGCATCTCTCGGCTGCTCGCGCGTGATTCGACGTGGCGCGCGCCGACCGATCTTCGCGCGGCCGCGCGTGCGGCGCTGGAGCGTCTCGCGCGCACGCCCTCGACCGTGACGGTCACCGACCGGCGCACGCAGAGACAGCTGGAGTTGGCCGTCGGCCGGGACGGCCTCGATGCGCTCGTCAACCTCAATCTGGACGACGCGCGGCTGCCGGCGCTGCTGATCTCGGTGGCGGGAGGAGACGACCGGGTTCTGGCCCGTTTCGTAGAGGATGCGTGGAACGGCCTGGCGGGCGGCACGGCCGGGCTCATGGGGCGCGCGGTGAACTGCGCCGCCGATCGTCCCGAGTCCCGTTGGCAACGGGTTCGGTCGGAAGCCACCACCGGCCCGTTCGGCATCCCTCTGGACGACGACGTCCTGACGGAAGAGTTCTGCCGCGCGGTGGGGTACGGCGCGCCCCCCAGCGAGTTCGGCGGTGCCGTGCGGAGCGCCGTGCCGGCGCTATTCCTGACCGGGAGCCTCGACGCGACGAATCCGATCGAAAACGCGACGGCTGTCGCCGGCGGGTTCTCGAACGCGGTTTCGCTCGAGGTGGCGAACGGGGTACACGAGATGCTGACGGTGCCAGCCGTCCAGGACGCGGTCGTCGATTGGTTTCTCGGGGCTGACGTGCGAGGCCGCCACGTCGTCGCGCCTCCACCACGCTTCGCAACCGTCGAGGAGGCCGCGGCTCCATATGATCGCGGCCCCCCCGGCACGTCGAGTGTCGGTGGGGCCGCGGCGGTGTCGCACTCTGTCGGGACTGGCTTGCGTCACAGCGTCTTCGCCACCTCCACCAGCTGGTCGAGCGCCGTGGCCCACCCGTCGTGGAAGCCCATTGCTTCATGGGTCTTCCGGGTCTCCGGGCTCCCGTGGATCGCGACCGCCCGGTAGAGCGTCCCCCCGTCCGCCGGCTCCATCGTGACGACGCCGGTCATGAACGGCTTACCTCTTGGCCGATAGCCGGCCCCAAGCGCATCCGTGAACACGAGCCGTTCTTCGGGCACGATCTCGAGGAAGCACCCGATGTTCTCGTGCTCCGCGCCCTCCGGCGAGCGCATGACGGTCCGGAACAGACCGCCGGGCCGGAGATCCATCTCGCACTCGGGGGTCGTCCACGGGCGCGGGGTGAACCACTTCTTCAGGTGCTCCGGCTCGGTCCACGCCCTCCAGACCAGCGCGGGGGGGACGGCGACGGTCCGTTCGAGGACCAGGTCGAGGGACGGGTCGATGGCGATCGTGCTCATTCAGGGTCGCTCCCGAGGGTTTCGAGGTAGTCGTCGAGCTGGTCGAGACGGCGCTCCCAGATGGCGCGCTGCTCGGCCAGCCAGTCCTGCGCCTCCTGCAACCGGTCCGGCACGGCCGAGACGGTCCGCACGCGTCCCTCCTTCACCGACGTCACCGCCCCGGCGGCCTCGAGCACGACGATGTGCTGGAGAAACGACGGGAGGGCCATGTCGAAGGGCTCGGCCAGCTCGCTCACGCTCGCGGGGCCGCGGTGCAGACGCTCCAGGACGGACCGCCGGATGGGGCTGGCGAGGGCCTGGAACAGCGCGTCGAGATCGGCGGATCGTTGCTTAGGCATATGCCTAAGTATATCGTTGACCAAAACTGAGCGCAATGCCTAAGTGTCGTGCCGGCGACGACGCGGGGCGTGGAGATCCTTGGAAGGGGGTACTCGGCCAGCGCCAGGCCGCGGACTACCCATCCGCCCGAAGCGCCTCGCTCGCCTCCACCCTCACGAGCCGGCGGGTGGGCACGAGACAGGAGACCAGGCCGATGAAAAGCACGATGCCGAGTGCCAGGCCCAGCGCCGTGAGGAAGGCCACGAGGGGGGACCGCGCTCCACCGGATGTGCTGCCGAGCTCGAAGAAGAGGCGTCCGGCCAGCGCCGCTCCGAGGACGGCGCCCAGGCCAAGCTGGACCAGCGTGCGCCGCCCCCCGCCTGCGGGAGATCGCGGCGTCGGTGGATCCGAGCCTCATCCTGGGAACCCCGGTCGTCCTGAGCGACGTCTACCAGGGAGACTGGTACGTCATGATGGGGGTGGCGGGCGGCCTGACGCTGCTCGTCGGCGTCCTCGTCGCCCTGGCAATCTCGGGGATCTACGGCATGATTGTCGTTCTCCGTGTCCGAGCGCACCCGCGAGATCGGCGCCCGAGCCCTGCGCGAAGCCGAGCTCCAGCTCGGGCGGGCCCCGGGCGGGATGGATCTCGGGCGGCCGGAGGGGCTCCCCCGACCACGCTTCGGCCGGTGCCCGGCGCAGGACGTCCCGGATGGAGAACGGGTCGGTGAGGAAGGCGATCAGCCGCATGGCCTCGCCACACCCCGGACAGACGAGCGGGAAGGTGTGGTAGATCCGGGCCAGCAACGCGGCCCAGCGGGAAGAGATCCGGCGCGGCCGCGAATGCGTGGCGCGGCGAGACGGTGCCGAGACCGGCCGCGGCGGGGTGGTCTGCGGGAACGGGAGGTTCGTGGCGGCGCCCGCCGAAGCGGTCACCAGAGGCCGGAGGGGCGAGTTCGGGGCCCCCACCCCGTGATACCGGTGTCGGTGGACGCGGGGTGGGGGAACCAGGGCGGCCAGCCGGTCCAGGAACTCGAGCGGGGAGAGCCGGAGCACCTTGCGACCGTCGGGCGTGGGCCGAGGCGGGCGGTAGAGGACCACGCCCTCCTCCCCTTCCCCGGAGCCCTGCCACTCGAGCCGGTTCAGCGCGAACGGTGGCCGGGCGCAGTAGCGGAGCAGCCGCTCGAGGCCGGCCCGGTCGTGGGCTTCGATGCGGACGGAGGCGTCGAGCGAGAAGCCGCCGGCGTGTCTGAGGGCCGTGGCCTCGTGGAAGCGGACGCCGGCCGAGGACGAGTCCTCCCCCTCTCGGTACTCGACCTGTTCGAACACGCCGTCCAGGACGCAGATATGGTAATGGAAGTGGGGATTGAGGCTCGCGCCGAACCGGTGGAGGAAGGAGATGGCGCCAAACTTGGGCTGGCGCCGAGGGCCGCGCGGACGGCGAACTCCCTCCGACGCGCCTGCGTCCGTGCAACCAGAAGCCCGGCGACGTTGACCGCTGCGACGAGCAGCAGCAGTGCCGCGACGCCCACGAGGCGGGTGTTCTGTTCGCGCAGCTGCTCGCGCCAACTCTCTCCCATCGGCTCGGCGCGGAGCCGGAGCGAACGTCGCGCTACCGGGTTCGTGCGTTGCAGTCGCGCGCTCACGACGCCGACCTCCGCCACCATTTCCGCCTCGGAAACCCCCGCCGCGCGGCGCCCGATCGTCCAGATGCCGGCCATGGCACGCGAGACCACCTCCTCGCGCGTCAGCTCCTGCTCGATCGGAACCCAGAACTCGTGATCACGGAGGTCGTTCTCGATCGTTCCCATGAACGGCGCCGGCAGCACGCCGATGACCGTGAACGTCTTCGTCGTGGTCCGGATCGTCTGGCCGAGGATGCCCGGATCGGCGCCGAAGTGGGCGCGCCACGACCCGTGTGAAAGCAGCATGGTCGGCGGCGCGCCCGGGGCGAAGTCATCGGCCGCGAACAGGCGGCCGAGCCGTGGCTCCACCCCGAGCATCTCGAAGTACTCCGGCGTGACGCCCTCGCCCTGGACCCTGCGAGCCCCCGATACGCCGAGGAACACCAACCGTGCCCTCGAGACGCCGGCCAGTCGATCGACGGTGCGGAGACTCCCGCGCAAGTCCTCGAGGTCGGGATACGACAGCGCGCCCCGCCGTTCGACGCCCGGCTCCTCGTTCCAGATGCGGACCAGTCGCTCCGATTCCGGAAACGGGAGCGGTCGGAGGAAGACCGAGCTGTAGAACGTCAATGCGGACCCGGTCGCGAGAACCCCGACGGCGACACACGCGATCGCCGAGACGCTCAGTCGGACCGAGCGCCTCGTGGCTCGGAGCGCGTCCCGCAGCTCCGACGCGAGGCGGCCGATGGAGCGGGCGTGGACGATTCGAGCATGCATGCCGGGCGCCTCGTCGTGGGATCGGTGAAGCTCCGGGGGCGTCGGCGACGTCCCCTCGGGCATCCGCACTCCCTCAGGTGCTACGTCCCGTTGCAGAACGGGTTCCGCCCGAGGTCCCCGCACCCGTACGGCGGATCGATCTGCGGGGGACGTCGGGAGGCGTGTCGGCGTCGGGTCGCGCGAGGCCCGTCGCGAACGCCAGCAGGTCGGCGTTGACCCGATCCTTGTGGGTCGTGCACATCCCGTGCGGGGCGCCCTGGTAGATGTCGAGCGTCGCGTTCGGGATCAGCTTCGACGAACGGAGGGCCGAAGCGGCGATCGGCACGATCTGGTCGTCGTCGCCGTGCAGGACCAGGGTCGGCACATCGAATCGCTTCAGGTCCTCCGTGTGATCCGTCTCGGAGAACACCTCGATGCAATCGTAGCAGGCCGGGATCCCGGCCATCATCCCCTGGAGCCAGAAGGACTCCCGCACCCCTTCCGAGATCTCGGCACCCTCCCGGTTGTAGCCGTAGAACGCGAGGCTGAGGTCCTTCCACAACCGCGAGCGGTCGGCGAGGACCGCAGCGCGCAGTCCGTCGAACGCTTCGATCGGCGTGCCGTCCGGATTCGTCTCGGTCTTGAGCATGAGCGGCGGGATCGCGCCGATCAGCACCGCCCCGCCGACCCGACTGGTGCCGTGACGGCCGATGTAGCGGGCGACCTCGCCACCCCCCGTGGAATGGCCGACGTGGACCGCGTCGTGGAGATCGAGCGCGTCGACGAGCTCCGCGAGGTCATCGGCGTAGGTGTCCATGTCGTTGCCGGTCCACGGCTGGCTCGAGCGCCCGTGCCCGCGACGGTCGTGCGCGATACAGCGATAACCGTGCGAGGCCAGAAAGAACATCTGGTCCTCGAACGCGTCGGACGAGAGTGGCCAGCCGTGGCTGAACACCACCGGCGGACCCGAGCCCCAGTCCTTGAAGTAGATCTCGGTCCCGTCGCGGGTGGTGATCGTGGAGCTCCGTGTACGGGGCGCGGTCATCGTCGTGTTCATGGTCCCTCCTTCGGGGGCGGGCCGGGGCCCGTCCGCTGTTGGTCGATTCGTCTCCTCCCAACCCCATCACCCGATACCGGGCGCCCGTCCCGCGGAACGTCTTGGGCGCCCCTAGAGCCGCAGCTCTGTTCGCGATGGTCGATCGGCTGGCGGCGCAACTCCTCGCACTCGGGGCGGGCGCGAGCACGCAGCAATTGAGCGCGCTCACCACCACGAACCTGGATGCCCTGCGGGCCTACCTCGACGGCGTTGTCGCCTATCGCAGCGGAGTGTTCGAGAAGGCGACGCCCCTCCTCGAACGCGCGGTACAGCTGGACTCCACGTTCGCCCTCGCAACCTCGGCCCTGGTCGAGGCCAACGATTGGCAACCGGCCACGGTGGACATGGATCGCGTTCGGCGTCTGGCGTGGCAGTACCGGGAGCGACTCGCCCCACGTGATCAGCTGCTGTTGTCGCTTCGCCTCGGCTCCCACTATCCCCGGGAGACCCTCTGGCAGGTCCGCATCGCCGATCGTGAGGCCGCCACGCGAACGATGCCCGACAGCCCCGAGGCCTGGTACTACCTCGGCGATGCGCTCTTTCACTATGGGTACCTCGCCGATATCTCCGATCCGCTTCCCCGCGCGCGGCAGGCATTCGAGCAGGCATTCCATCTCGACTCGCTGTATGGTGGGCCGATCACGCACCTGCAGTCGCTCGCGCTGGTACGCCACGATACGACGGCCGCCCGCCTCTGGCTGCGCCGGATGACCGCGCTTGGCGGCGACATTCGTTTCCGCCTGCAGGCGGAATGGGGAACCGCAGCGATGACGCGCAACGCCCGCCGCGTCGACTCCCTGCTCGCGGCGATCGATTCCGTACCGGCGGCCTTGATCGCGCCTCTCCCCTTCATCCTGCCATTCGACAGCGTCCTGCGCGCGCACAGCCACGATATCCTGGAGAGCGTGCGCCGGCGCGCCGTTGGTGAGGATCGGATGGGAATGATGCAGATCCAGTTGATTTCGCTCTCGAACCGCGGCCGGCCACGAGAAGCGAACGCGTGGTTCGATTCGCTCCGATCGGCCCGTGCTCCCCGGTATGTTCTCGAGAGCATCGCCATCATGAGCGCGGTCTTCGAAGGTGACACGGTGGCCCTCGATGCCCTCTCCGGGTCTCCCCAGGCCGGCTGGGCGGGCGTGAGGGTCCGCCTGACCCGCATCCTCCTTCGGGGCGATTCCGCTGCCGCCGACACGGTGCTTCGCACGCTGCGCACGCGGACGGACAGCCTGACGGCGGACCAGCAGCGCTCCCGCCACGTCCTCGACGCGTGGGCGGCCGTGCAGGCCGGACGACCCACGGCGGCCCAAGTGGTGACCGAGGCGGATTCGGCGCTTCGCGGAGTGGAAGTTGGCGCTGAGCCGCTCAACTTCATCGTGGCTCAGCTGCTCGAACAGCTGGGCAGGAACGAGGATGCGCTTCGAGTCGTGCGACGGCGTTTCATCGCGCTCGGGTTTTCGTTTCCCATCGGCCTCGCTGCTCACTTCGGCTCGATGGGCGGCTGGCGGCGCGGACGGGAGACCGCACCGGCGCCATCGACGCGTATCGCAAGTACCTCTTCCTGCGCGACGATCCCGAGCCGTCGATGCAGCCGCAGCGCGACAGCGTGGTGGCGGAGCTGGCGGCGCTGACCGGCGGCAGGTAGCGCTCACCGGGCCACGACGCGCCCCGCACGGGACATCCTCGATCCAGGGGAGAAGGCATCCATGGACACGCAGACTGACCTCTTCGACTTCGCCGACGCCGGCGTGACGACCGACGACGGAGCGGACGCCCCCGGCCTCGACCGCCGCGGCTTCGGTCAAGGTCGCCCTGGCCACCGCGGCGGTGGCGGGGCTGAACATTCCGGTCGGCGCCCAGGGGGGCGGCCGCGGGGCGGCGCAAGGGCCCCAGCAGGCCGCGCTTCCGGCGTTAGGGAACGGCGAGCCGGCGGCAGTTCCAGGCCTATCCCGGCGGGACCGGCGCATTCATGGAAGCGCTCGCGCGCGAACGCGGGCGCGCCGCCTTCGATCGCGTAGCGATGAGCGTCGAGCCCTCGAGGGATAGGAGTTTCAAGCGCGTCGCGCGCAGCAACAACCGGATGACGGCCTGGGCCAGACTCGTCCCCTCCCTCTCGGCGTGGGCCTCGATCTGCTCCGCCAGCTCGGGCGGGATCTGACGAATGGTGATCGTCTTCAACGACCTCTCAACTCCTCACGGTGTGCGCATCACTTTCTCAACGAATATGATGCACGATAGGCGCCACGCGATCCCGGGGTCCACCCGGCTCTGTGAGGCAGGCCCGGTCGCGATCACGCGTCGCGGCTACTCGCGGCGGTCTTTGGGCCGAGGTCACCGCCGATCGCGAGCCGCTTGGCCGGGCCTCCGGTGAATCCGACCGAGGTAGATGCGATTCTCGCCCTCGTCGTTCGCCTCGACCACGTCGGGTACGCCGTCGCCGCTGACGTCTCCGATCGCCAGACCCAGGGTCCAGGTGAGCGGGCTCCCGAACTCGAACTCGTCGAAGCCTTCGCGTCCGCCGCGATTCAGATAGAGCCAGTTGACTTCCCAGGCGTTGGCGAACAGGGCGTCGAGATCGCCGTCCAGGTCGATGTCGCCGAGGGTCACGCGGTAGGTGTCGGCTCCCTTGCCCAGCGTCGTGCCAGCGACGAACCCGCCGGTGCCGTCGCCGTAGTACACGCCCCCGGGCTGAAAGGTATTCCCCGTGACGATGTCCAGGTGCCCGTCGTTGTCCAGATCGCCCACCGCGACCGTCAGGGTCTCGTCGGTCCCCGTCCCGAAGGGCCGGCGCTCCGTGAACCCGCCAGTGCCATCGTTCAGGAAGATGTAGTTCTGGCTCGCATACTGGTTCGCGAGGACGAGGTCCAGGGCCCCGTCCTCGTTCATGTCGCCGAGCGCGATCTTGATGGCCGACGGCTGTCCGGCGAACACCCGGCAATCGGCGAATCCGGCGGTGCCATCGTTGAAGCAGATCTCGCTCGGACCGTCGCGGTCGAGCACGAACAGATCGAGCGCAGCGTCTCCGTCGAGGTCCCCGACCTCGAGATCGCGCGACGGGGCTTGTGGGTCGCCGAAGCTTCCCGACGGATCGAACCAACCGTCGCCGCGGTTGAGGAACAGCAGATTCGGCGCGCGGTCGTTCGCCACCGCAGCATCGAGATCTCCATCCGCGTCGAGATCCGCCAGCTGGATGCGATAGCTGGCCGCGCGACCCAGGCCGAGCGGCCGCTCGAGCGTGAACGCCCCCTGTGCGACCCCGCTGTTGAAGACCACGACGTTCTGACCGGGCCAGTGCGTCCCGTTCGCGACGAGGACGTCCAGGTCGCCATCCCCGTCGACGTCCCCGAGGGCCACGGCTGCCGAGAGGCCCTCGTCCCGGCCGAGCGACCGGGGATACCGGAGCTCGAAGCCGGCGTCGACTCTTTGCACGGCCCGTTCGAGGATCCTGAGGACCTCGTCTTCCATTCGGTCCGGATCGTTGTTGAAGTTCCTCAGGTCGTCGATGTCCCGGCGTCCGGCGGCCACCTCCGCCACGATGCTCTGCGCCATGACGCGCGCCGGCTGACCGGGATCGGAAAAGCCGACGACCTCCGAGCTGGCCTGCTCGAGCGCGCAGCGAAGCCCGACCGCGGCCCCCGGCTCGGGGCACCGGCCCCTCTCGCGCTGGTTCCATCCGGATGTCTCGAGGATCTCCCGGGCCCGCTCGAGGATTTCCCGGTCGAGAGCCGACGGGTCCGCGCCGGCGTACGCGTCGAACGAGAAGGTCAGGCTGTCTCCGGCGAGCGAGAACGACTGGAGGTCATCGAACGCGAAGCCGAAGGTGCGGATCGCGCCTCGCGCGTAGCCCGCCTCGGAAGGGGGTGCGAGATGAACGGGACCCGGACCGGACGCGCCCTCGACCGTGCCCGTCCACGGGAAGACCCGGTTCGCCGTGGTGAGGGACAGGGAGATCGGCCGCTCCATCCCCCAACCGCGGCACACGCCCCGGTACGTGTCGCCCTCGGTCCGTTCGAGGGCGCATGTCGTGACCTGGGCGGCTACGCCCGTCGGCAACGTTCCGAGCGCAACCACCGCGACGAGGGTGGCACAGCCCTGCGCTCTGTTGCCCATGGACAGCCCCCTCGGCCTCGTGGGACGCCCCGCCGCGTTCCGTCTCGTCCATCGTAGGAGACGGTCTTGGTTTCCGACAGCGCGACGTCGTGGCCGTGCCCTCCTTCGCCGCGCGGACGACCGGCGGTTCCCGGCTCGCGCTGTCGGCGGCCAGGTGAATCGCCCGCTTGTGCCGATTCACGGCGGGTCGGATCGTTCGACCCGTCAAGAACCGCCAGCGGATATCCGAATGAACAGCCCGGCCACAACCGACCCTTGGCCGCCGGCCGCGACGTCCCCGGCCGGACCGCGCGTGGTCGCGCGCCTCCACTCGCTCGTCCGACGCGTGGCCGAGCGCCTCCGCCCGCTCGCCGATCGCGTGACCGGGTGGCTCCGGGGTCGGCACGCCGACTCGCCCGGCGAGGCGCGGACCGTCGCCCTGTTCCTGCGACTGATGGGGCTGGTCTACGTGGCGGCCTTCATCTCGCTCTGGGTTCAGGTCTCGGGGCTCCTCGGCAGCGACGGGATCCTCCCCGCGCGGGAGTACCTCGCGGCCGCGCGATCGCAGCTCGGCGCCGGGCGCCTCTGGTATGTGCCCACGGTGCTCTGGCTCGGATCGACCGATGCCGCCCTCCACCTCCTGTGCGCCGCGGGAACGCTCTGCGCGCTGCTCGCGGTGGTGGGTCTGGTGCCGGTGGGGGCGCTCGCGGGCGCGTGGCTCGGGTACCTGTCGCTGTCGACGGTGGGGCAGGACTTCCTGCGCTTCCAGTGGGACGGCCTGCTGCTCGAGGCCGGCTTCGTGGCGATCCTGCTGGCGCCGTGGCGCTGGCGCTCGCGCCTCTTCGGTCATGCGGGCGATCCGCCCGCGCGCGTCCCCCGCGCCCCGCTGTGGCTCGCACGCTGGCTCCTCTTCCGGCTGATGCTCGCCTCGGCGGCGGTCAAGCTCACGAGCGGCGACCCGACCTGGCACGCCCTCACCGCCCTCGACTTCCACTACTTCACGCAGCCGCTGCCGCCCTGGACGGCGTGGTACGCGAGTCACCTGCCCGCCTGGTTCCAGAAGCTGTCGGTGCTCTTCATGTTCGCGTGCGAGGGGGTGGCGCCGTTCCTCCTGTTCGGACCGCGCCGCGCGCGCCACGTCGGCGTGGCGGCGATCGCCGCGCTCCAAGTGCTGATCCTCCTCACCGGCAATTACGGCTTCTTCAACCTCCTCGCGCTCGCCCTGTGCGTGCCGGCGCTGGACGACGGCGTGCTGTCGCGCCTGCCGGGTTGGACCGCGATGCGCGGGCCCGAAGCGACTCCAGCGCCCGGGCCCGACGCGAGCTCGCCGGGCGGACCCGACACGACCCCGGATCGAGAGCCCGGAGGAACCGCCGCTCGCACCGGGCTCTCCCCCGACCCGCCCCGACCCCCGCCCGGCCGAGCGCGGTGGCCGCTCGGCGTCGTCGCGGCCGCCCTGTTCCTGACGAGCCTCGCGCCGCTGTCGCAGGCGCTGGGCGTCGGGACCCTCGCGCCGCGGCCGCTTCTCCACGCCTACCGGTTCACGTCACCGCTCCAGCTCGTCAATCCGTACGGGCTCTTCGCGGTCATGACGACCGAACGCCCGGAGATCGTGGTGGAGGGCAGCCTGGACGGCCACGAATGGCAGACGTACGAGCTCCGGTACAAGCCGGGCGACCCGGCCCGCCGTCCCGCGTTCACGACGCCGCACATGCCGCGGCTCGACTGGCAGATGTGGTTCGCGGCGCTGGGCGGTCCGCGCCAGAACCCGTGGTTCCTCTCGTTCTGCCAGCGGCTGCTCGAGGGCTCGCCCGCGGTGACGTCGCTGGCAGAACGCGATCCCTTCGACGGCGCGCCGCCCCGCTATGTGCGGGCACAGCTCTACCGGTACCGGTTCACCACGGCGGAGGAGCGCCGCCGCACGGGCGACTGGTGGGCGCGCACGCTCGAGGGACCCTACGTCCCGGCGCTCACGCTGGTCGACGGCCGGCTCTCGATCGCGGACGACGATGCCACGTCGCCGTGACCGCTGCCGGGAGGAGTAAGGCAGCCGAGCGGGGTCGGTCCAGCCCCTACCGAACCGTTGTTGGGATCCGATGTCGCCCGCAATGTTCCACCCCGGGCAGGGACGGCCGTCCCTGCCCGGCGCCGCCCACACCTCGAGAGGTGCGTCATGTTCGACGGACGCCTCGCTCTGCCGGTTCCGCAAATCTTCAATCGGGGCGCCGGGATTTGAACCCGGGACCTCCTGAACCCCATTCAGGCGCGCTACCGGACTGCGCCACGCCCCGATGCGAGCGGGGAAGCTAGCCCTCTCCGGTCCCCCGTCAAGCGGGAGCCCCCGGCGCAGGAGGCGGGTGCCTACTCGTGCCGCAGGGCGAGGAGCGGGTCCATCCGGCTGGCGCGCCGGGCCGGGACGGCGACCGCGCACAAGGCGACGGTCGCAAGCCCCGCCGCCACGGCCCCGTACACCCACGGCTCGAGCGGGGTGACGCCGAACAGGAGACTCGCGAGGGTGCGCGACAGGGCCGCGGCCGCGCCAAGGCCGATCGCGATCCCGATCACCACCGGGCGGAGCCCCTGCCCCACGAACTGTCCGAGGATGCGGCGCGAGTCCGCCCCGAGGGCCGATCGGACGCCGATCTCCGACGCCCGCTGCGAGACGCCGTAGGCGGTGACGCCGTACGTGCCGATCGCGGCCAGGAGCACGGCGAGCACGGCGAACGCGCCGACGACCAGCATGTAGAAGCGCGGCGAGGCGACCGAGCGCGACACGGCATCGTCCAGCGTGTAGGCGGCATCGAGCGGCACGTCGGGATCGAGGGCCCAGATGCGTTCGCGGAGCGGCGGGAGGATCGCGCCGGGCGGTCCCTGGGTGCGGACGACGAGGTCCATCGACCCGAATGGAAGCTGGGCGTACGGGACGTACAGCAGGGGCGGCGGCGGCTCGGAGGGGTCGGGGAGGATGTCGGCCACCACTCCCACGACCGTGACCTCGAGCGGCTCTCCATCCCGCGTGGCGTGATGGCGGAAGCGGGCGCCCACCCGGGGCCCGGGTGGCAGGAGCCGATCGGCGAACGAGCGGCTCACCACCGCGACCGGGGCGGCGGACGGTCCATCGCTGTCGAGGAACCCCCGCCCCTCTAGCACCGCGATCCCTGCCGCCTCGAAGTAGCCGGGGGTCACCGCCCCGATGCTCGCCCCGGCGGACGGGTCGTCGCGGAGTCCTTCGGGCTGGATCGCCCGCAGGTTGATGCCGGCCCCCCCGTCCGGAGCGCGGAACGCGAGGTGCGCGGCGCGCACGCCGGGAAGCGAGCGGGCCTCGCTCAGGATGCGACCATACCAGCCCAGCGTGCCGCCCTCGCTGCTCCGCACCCGATCGGGCGGTGCCAGCGGCAGGACGAGGGCCTCGTTCGTGTCGAAGCCGCGGTCGAAGCGCATGAGCCGCGCGAACGAGGCGCCCAGGAGCATGGCCCCCACCGCCAGCGCGGTAGAGAGCGCGATCTGCGCGCCCACGAAGCCCCGGAGGAGGCGGGCCCCGCTTCCCCCGAAGCGCCGCCCGCCCGCGGCGAGCGACGCCGGCGCCGTGCCCGCCGCCCGCAGCGCCGGGACGATCCCGGTGAGGAGGGCGGTGGCGAACACGACGGCCGTCATGGCGAGCGCCACGCGCCCATCCAGCGACACCTCGTCGAGACGGGGCGTGCCCGCGGGCGCGACACGCACGAGCAGCGGGAGCGCGACCCGGCCCAGGAGGAGACCGAGGGTCCCGCCGGTGGCGGCGAGCAGGAAGCTCTCGGCCAAGTGGGCCCATACGAGCCGAAGCCGGCTCGCCCCGAGGGCCTGCCGCAGGGCGGCCTGGTCGCGACGGCTCTCCGCCCGGGCGAGGAGGAGGTTCGAGACGTTCACGCACGCGACGAGCAGCACCAGCGTCGCGGCGCCGAGGAGGAGCCACAGGGGGCCGCGGACCGAGCGGACGAGCGCATCTCGGGCCGACCCGGCCCACGCGGAGCGTCGCTCCGCGGGACCCACCCCCCGCTGGGTCTCGAACGCCTCTAGCCGGGCGGTGAGGGCCGCCGACACGGTCTCGAGACTCGAACCCGGCTGGAGGCGGCCGATCACGTACAGCTCGCGGTCGTCGAAGCCACGCTCCTCGGGCGTCATCGGCCGCCACAGCGAGGCCTGCGCCGGCATGGCGAACCGCGGTGGCATCACGCCGATCACCGTGTGCGGCACGCCGGCGATCTCGATCCGGCGCCCCAGCGCCCCGGGATCACCCGCGAACAGACGCATCCACAGATCGAACCCCAGCACCGCCACCGGCCGCCCCTCGCGGGTCTCCTCCGGGGCCGGCGCGCGGCCCTCGAGCGGCGGTGTCGCGAGGACTTCGAAGAAGTCGTCGGTCGTGCGTGCCAGGGTGACCTCGGCGGGCTCGATCCCCTCCCCCGTAATCGGTCGGTTGATCGGCGTGTACCCCGCCAGGCCCACGCCTTCGACACGCCCCAGCGCCTCGACGTCTTCGTACGAGAACGGGGAAAAGCGGTCGCCGGTGTGGGGATCGATCGCGTGCACGCGCACCAGGCGATCGGCATCGGGATACGGGAGGTCGCGGAGGAGGACGCCGTTCGCGACGCTGAACACGGCCGCGCCCACCCCGGTCCCGAGCGCGATCGCCGCGACCGCGAGCGCCGAGGGACCGGGGGCTCGCCGGGCTGTACGGGCCGCGAAGCGGAGATCGCGTGCGAACGCGGACACCGCCTCTCCCCGCCACGCGCGTCGCACCCGTCGCCGGTCCGTGCGCTCGCATTCGGCGCGCACTCCATCCAGATCGCCGAACCGGCGGCGTGCCTCGGCCCACGCCGCCTCCTCGGAGCACCCCTCCTCCCGGAGCTGGCGGGCTCGCATCTCGATGTGCGAGGCGAGCTCCTCGTCGACCGCCCGCCCGGGGTTCGCACGCGCCAGGAAGTCCCGCAGCCGGGACCCCCGATCGGGCGCGCTCATGCGCCCTCCGGCTCCAGCACCCGCGTCATCGCCTCGACGAGGCGCGACCAGTGCGCGTGCTGGCGGCGGAGCTCGGCCCTCCCCTCGGGCGTCAGCCGGTAGAACAGGGCCCGGCGGTTGTTCTCCGTCTTTCCCCACTCCCCCTCGATCCACCCGCGCTCGCGCATGCGGTGGAGGGCGGGGTACAGCGCGCCCTCCTCCACGATGAGCCGTTCGCGGGTGACGATCTCGAGGTGACGCAGGATCCCGAACCCGTGGTTCGGCTCCCACGCGAGGGTCTTGAGGATCAGAAGCTCGAGCGTCCCCTGGAGGACGCGCACCGGTGACTCGGACATCCCTTGACACCCCTCCGCTCGGCGACGTCGGCCTTCACCTAAACGGCTTAGATGAAGACTAGAAGCCCCTCCCCTGAGCCGTCAAGGTCGGGCGGTTCCACCCGGAGCGTGCGGCCGGAGTCATTCCGCCCGGAGGGTGCGGGCCGGGTCGATCCGCGCCGACCGACGGGCCGGGACCCAGGTGGCGAGCAGGGCCACGATGGCGAGGAGACCCGCCGCGCCCGCGAAGCTGACCGGATCGGTGGGGCTCACGCCGAACAGGAGGCTCCGCATGAGGCGGGTGAGCGCGAAGGCGCCCGCCAGCCCCACGACGAGCCCGAGCGCCGTGACCCTGCCCTCGTCGCGGAGAATCCGTCGCGTGACCTGGCCCGCCCGGGCTCCGAGCGCGAGGCGGATGCCGATTTCGCGCGTGCGGCGTCCGACCGCGTAGGAGATCACCCCGTAGATGCCCACCACGCCGAGGAGGAGCGCGATCCCGGCGGCGATCCCCAGCATCACGGTGGTGAACGCCGTCTGGACATTGGCCGCGGCCACGATCTCCTCCATGGTGGCGACATCCGAGATGGGGACGTCGGCGTCGAGCGAGCGGATCACCTCGCGGACGGCCGGGATCACCCTCTGCGGAGGGACGGAGGTGCGGAGGACGTAGGACAGCTCGTACGGCGAGTTGCTCCCGTCCGACCCGTACACGAGCGGCAGGTAGGCGATGGGGGGCGGATCGGCGGCATATCCGTTGATCGGCGTGTCCGCCACCACCCCGACCACCGTGTACCAGTCGCTTCCCCCCGAGCCGGGCTGGAAGCGCCGGCCGAGGGGATCCTCGTCGGGCCAGTAGGCGTCGACGACCTCGCGGCTGATGACCGCCGCGCCGGTCTCGGACTCGTGGTCGAAGCGGTTCGGGAGCCGCCCGGTGACGAGACGGATCCCCAGGGCCTCGAAGTACGATTCGTTCACCCGCCGGATGGCGACCACGCGCGGCACGCTCGACGGATCGTCCGGGCGACCCTCGACCGACAGCTGGGTACCGCCCCAGCGATCGCACAGCGGCAGGCACGTGGTGGCGCCGGCGACCTCCACGCCCGGGATCGCCGCGAGGCCATCGAGCGCTTCGCGGTGGAACGCCGCCGAGCTCCGGTCGTCCGGATAGGCATGGGGCGACAGACCCACGCGGAAGGTGAGACGGCTGTCGGAGTCGAAGCCCGGATCGTAACGCACGAGGTGGACGAAGCTCCGCGACATGAGCCCCGTCGCGATGAGCAGGACGAGCGCCAGCGCCACCTGCGTGACCACGAGCGCGCCCCGCCCGGCGGCCCGGCGTCCCGCGGAGGCACGGCGATCGCCGGACTTCATCGTGGCGGCCATCGACGGGCCGCGCCGGAGCGCCGGCACGAGAGCGAACACGACCGCCGTCCCCGCCACCAGAAGGAGCGCGAACCCGAGCACCGCGGGGCTCACCGACACCTCGGCCAGCCGCGGGAGGGTTTCGGGCCCCGTGGCCACGAGGATGCGGACCGCCAGACCGGCGAGCGCGACGCCGAGCGCGCCCCCCGCGAGCGCGATCAGGACGCCTTCGGCCAGGTGGTAGCGGAGAACATCCAATCGGCCGGCGCCGAGGGCGCGGCGGACAGCGGTCTCGCGCTGGCGTCCCTCGGCCCGCACGAGCACCAGGTTGGCCACGTTCGCGCACGCGAGGAGGAGGACGAAGCACACGCTTCCGAGCAGGATCCACAGGGTGCGCTCCGCCTCCCGCACCACCTCTTCCTTGAGCGACGGGAACACCGGCGTGAGGCCCGAGTCGTCGAGCATGCGGCCCACGCCGAAGCGCTCGCGGAGCCCCGGGATGAGCGCACGGACCTCCGCCTCCGCGGCGGCGCGGGTGACGCCGGGCGCCAGACGCGCGATCCCCTGCCACGAGAAGCCGCCGAACGAGGACAGCCCGGGATCGATCGTCACCGGCGTCCACAGATCGACGTGTGGATCCGGGAACGCGAACCCGGCCGGCATCACGCCGATGATCTCGAGCGGGACGCCCGTGAAGCTCAGGACGCGACCCACGGCATCCGGATCTCCGCCGTAGCGGCGCATCCAGAAGCGGTGGCTGATCACCACCGTCCCGCTCGCGACGTCCTCCGAGCCCGCGCCGAACACGCGGCCGTGCTCGGCCCGCACCCCGAGCGTGCGGAACAGCTCCGGGGTGGTGGCGAGGGCCCTGACCCGCTCGGGCTCGTCCCCCGTGATGTTCACCTCCATCGGGGTCCACGTCGCCATGTCCTCGAAGGCGGTCACCCGGCCGCGGTAGTAGGCGTACAATCCCCTCGTCATCCCGAGGCCGCGCGCCGTCCCGATCCCGGGTCCGGCGTGGTCGAGCCACACGAGACGGTCGGACTCCGGATACGGCAGGGGACGGAGGACGATCGAATGCACCACGCTGTACACGGCGGTGGTGGCGCCGATGCCGAGCGCGAGCGTGACCACCGAGGCGAGCGTGAACCCGGGGTTGCGGGTCAGGCGCCGGAGCCCGTGGCGGAGCTCCTGAGCGAGGATCGACATGGGGTCCTTCCTTCGGGTGTTGAGGGTGGGGACGCTCTTGAGCGGGCTCCCGAGCCGCATGCCGTGATCGGCCGCCCGGCCACCGAGTCGCTGCGAGACCGCCGAGCGCAGCACGCCGAACAGCTCCACGGCCAGAAACCGCGTGCGCCCGAGCGTTCCCGCGGTTGCATCCGCCTCGGCCAGGCGTGTCGCGAAGGTGCGCCTCATGTCCTCCTCGAACAGCTCCCGGAACGAGCGCGGGTAGAGTCGGAGGAAGCCGGCGTAGGTGCGGGCGCGAAGCCCCTGGCCGCGGGACACGACCGGTCTCCGCTCAGCCGAGGCTCGGGTACAGGCGACACTCGGCCGCCAGCCGGACGAGCTCGTGCAGGCGCGTCGCCTCCAGACGGGCCACCTCGCGGCCGAGCGCCGTGAGGCGGAAGTACTGACGGCGCTCATCGGAGGACTCCGCCGCGGCCTCGGGCGCGGGCTCGATGAGCCCGTCGTCGGCGAGCCGCTTGAGCGCCTGGTACAGGCTCCCGGTGGTCGGAGTCAGCCGCCCATCCGTCCGTCGCTCGATCTCCTTCCCCAGGCCGTACCCGTGGCCGGGGCCTCCGCCGAGCGCGAGGAGGAGGTGGAAGGAGAGGTTCGAGAGCGGGACGAATCGCTCGGCCTTCGGCCTGCGTGGCATGGTTGGCTCCTGGGCTCGTGCCGCACCGGTTCGATCGACACCTCGCCGACCGATCCGTGGATGCGCGGGATCCGGTATTGGTTGTATAACTATAGTGAGTAACACTATAGTTTGCAACATGGGAACGGCGGAGAGATCCACGGATGAAGAAGCGGCCGCCGCGATTCTGTCTCGCGACGGCCGTAATCGGGGCGCCCGGATTGGGGCTCCGCCGCTTTCGCAGCCTCCGCCGAATCCGCCGCCAGCGGCCGATCGGT
>CAZCLY010000002.1:206714-312888 GCA_964499635.1 uncultured Gemmatimonadota bacterium
GGGGCTCCGCCGCTTTCGCAGCCTCCGCCGAATCCGCCGCCAGCGGCCGATCGGTCAACATCGCTCTACTTAATCGGGGCGCCCGGATTGGGGCTCCGGCCGCTTTCGCAGCCTCCGCCGAATCCGCCGCCAGCGGCCGATCGGTTAACATCGCTCTACTTAATCGGGGCGCCCGGATTGGGGCTCCGGCCGCTTTCGCAGCCTCCGCCGAATCCGCCGCCAGCGGCCGATCGGTCAACATCGCTCTACTTAATCGGGGCGCCCGGATTTGAACCGGGGACCTCTGCGTCCCGAACGCAGCGCTCTACCGGACTGAGCCACGCCCCGTCATGTGACCAGAGCCACCGGTCGGATTTGAACCGACGACCGCCGCATTACGAATGCGGTGCTCTACCCCTGAGCTACGGTGGCGAGAGTGGAGCCGGAGGGATTTGAACCCTCGACCTCTTGAGTGCGATTCAAGCGCTCTCCCAGGCTGAGCTACGGCCCCACGATCGTCGTCGCTTGTTCGGTGGTCCGTCGCGCGGATTTCGCCGGCATTCGCGCGCCGCTGCATCCCGGCTCGCGGCGTTGCGCGTCCTTGGAATAGCGCCGCTATTCCTGTGTCCTCGCGCCTTACGAGCCGGGCGCATCCGCACGCTCGCAGCTCGCCGAAGCCCGCGCGACGGACCACTGGTGAACGGGGCTGACGGGATTCGAACCCGCGACCTCCGGTGTGACAGACCGGCACTCTAACCAGGCTGAGCTACAGCCCCCCGTACAGCGGACGCGCGCGCGACGGAGCCCCCGCGACCCTGCCCGCTCACATCGCCCAGTGGGGCCTACTGGACTCGAACCAGTGACCTCTACGATGTCAACGTAGCGCTCTAGCCATCTGAGCTAAGGCCCCGTCCCCAGACACGACGAGCGGGACCCGGGGGGACCCGCTCGAAGAGCGCATATCTTAAACGGAACGGCCGGGAGGGTCAACCCGAGAGAACCCCCGAGACGCGGGCGCGTTCCGCCTCGCCGAGGTGCGCGAACACCGGAATGCTCAGCACTTCCGAGGCGGCGCGCTCGGCCGCCGCGAGGGACCCCGAGACCCGGCATCTCCCCTCCAGAGCCGGAAGACGGTGGAGCGGGGGGTCGTAGAACACCGACGCGTCGACCCCCGCGCCGTCGAACCGCGCGAGGAGGGCATCCCGGTCCGCGGCACGCACCGTGTACTGATGGTAGATGTGTCGAGCGCCCTCCCGGACGCCGGGCGGCGTCACGTCGACCGCCGGGGCGAGCGCCCGGTCGTACGCGGCCGCATGCGCCCGTCGACGCTCCGTCCAGCGCTCGAGCCGATCGAGCTTCGTCGCGAGGATCGCCGCCTGGAGCGCATCGAGGCGGCTGTTGGTGCCTGCCCCGAGCCGCGCGCCCGTCCCGCCGCGCCCGTGGTCGCGCAGCCGACGCAGACGGTCGGCGAGCGCCGGGTCGTCGGTGACGATCATCCCGCCGTCGCCCGCGGCCCCGAGGCTCTTGGTGGGGTAGAAGGAGAGACACCCCGCGATCCCCACCCCGCCTGCCGGCCGGGCGCGGCCGTCCGGTGGCTCCTCCTTGGCGCCGAACGCCTGCGCGGCGTCTTCGATGAGCGCCAGCCCCTCGCGCCGCGCCAGCTCTTCGAAGGCTGGCATGTCCGCCATCTGGCCGAACAGGTGGACGGGGAGGAGCGCGGCCGTCCGCTCGCCGACCGCCTCCTCCGCCGCCGCGGGGTCGAGGTTGAGGGTCGAGGGATCGATGTCCGCGAACACGGGGGTGGCGCCCGCATCGAGAATCGCCGTGGCGGTAGCGACGAAGCTGAACGGCGTCGTGATGACCTCATCCCCCCGCCCGATCCCGAGCGCCACGAGCGTCAGCCGCAGCGCATCGGTGCCGTTCGCCACCCCGATCGCCGCGCGGACCCCGACGAGACCCGCCACCGCCCGCTCGAAGTCGGCCACCACCTCGTCGAGCACGTAGCGACCGGAGGCAAGGACCCCCCGCACGGCCGCGTCGATGCGGGCGCGCAGCTCTTCGTACTCGCGCGCGGGATCGGCCATCGGCACGCGCCGAAGGAGCCTCTCGGCCGCTCCATCAGACCCCATCATATCCGCCTTGCATCCCCATGGCCGTGGTATACCTTGTCGGCGGCTCGGAGCCAAGCCATCGGCGGGGCGGGCTCGGATCCACCGGGTACCCGTTCGATTTCCCCCTCCCAAGAGGCGGATGAACAGAAGCTACGGCATTGCGGCGCTGGTCCTCGGCTCGGCTCTCGCCGTCACGGCGGCGGTCGTGCGCGCCGCTTCACCCGCTGACGGTTCGACCCCCTCGATCGCCGACACCGGGCCCCGCACCACGATCCAGGACGCCGGGGCGGCCCGGGAATCGAGCAGCGCGCAGGACTCGGCTCAGGGCGCGACGGCCGCCGATGCCGCGCGGTACGCGGCGAGCCAGGAGGCCGCCACACAGCCGCCTCAGTGGCAGGCGATCGACGACCACAACAACGCGACCCGCGGCCCGCAGCAGCCGATCCCGTTCAACCACCGCTTCCACGCCACGGACCTGCAGGTCCCCTGCATGTACTGTCACGCGGGCACCGAGCGCTCCGTGTCCGGTGTCGTCCCGCCGCTCGAGGTGTGTCTCGGGTGCCACCGCATCGCGGGCACGGGGCTGCCGCCGGTCGAGGAGCTCAGGGGCTACGGACAGCGCAGCGAGTCGGTGCCGTGGAAATGGGTGAACAAGCTGCCGGAGTTCGTGCAGTTCAGCCACCGCCCCCACGTACGGAACGGCCTCGATTGCGCGGAATGCCACGGGCCGGTGGAGCAGATGGACCGCGTCTACCAGTGGGCCCCGCTCACCATGGGCTGGTGCCTGTCGTGTCACCGCGGAGAGCCCCGGGACACGGACGTGGCGACCGACCACCTCCTCACCGCGCTCCACCCGCCTCCGCAGCCACCCGACGGACGGCAGGACGAGAGCTTCTACCCGCGGAGCATCGACTCGCAGTACGGCGCGTTCCGGGGGCCGACCGACTGTGCGGCATGCCACTACTGATGCCACTGCCGATGGTGAGCCCCCTGGCCCTGTTCCGACCGATCCCCGTCCCCACGAATCCAACACCCGGTCGAGCTGACGAGCATGTCTGAGACCCGCGGGGGGGCGCGCGACACAGCACCAAACCGGGAGTCGGGCGGCTGCGGGTGCGGCGGCGCCTGCGAGAACGACGCGTCCACGGACGGCTCCGCGCGCACGTCTCGCCGCGATTTCCTCAAGGTCGTCGGCGTCGGGGGCGTCGGGGCCGCGACCTTCGCCTGCGGCCCGCCCGACTTCGCCGATCGGCTGATCCCCCATCTCGTACAGGAGGATGGGATCACGCCGGGAGTGAGCGACGTCTACGCCACCGTGCTCCCCGACCAGGGGCCCGTGGCGGTCGCGGTGAGGGCGGCGGTGCGCGACGGACGGGTCATCAAGCTCGAGAGCAATCCGGCCATGGCGGGCGGGACCGGTCTCTCCGCGCTCGCGCAGTCGGCCCTCCAGGATCTGTACGATCCGGACCGCGTCAGGAACCCGCTGCGCAGCAACGGCGAAGCGGGCGACCTGTCGGACGCCAACTGGGAGGACGCCACGGCTGCGCTCCTCGCGGCCGTGCAGCAGGGCGATGCCGTGCTCCTCACGGGTCGTGTGACGGGCACGCAGGCACGATTCCTGGCGCAGTGGTGCGAGGCGCTCGGCGTGGAGCACCTCTCGTTCGAGCCCTTCTCCCACCACGCGCTCCGGCTCGCGTACGCGCGCGTGTTCGGGACGGAGGGGCTCCCCCGGTACGACCTCGCGGTCGCCGATCGGATCGTGAGCTTCGGCGCCGACTTTCTCGGCACGTGGCTCCAGCCCGACGCCCTCGCGGCCGGGTTCGCCGCATCGCGCGACGTCGATGCGGGCCGGCACGCCAAGCTCACCTTCGTGGGGCCCCGCCTGTCGCTCGCGGGCACCAACGCCGACGAGTGGCTCCCGGCCCGCGCGGGCACCGAGGGCCACGTGGCGCTCGCGGTCGCCGGCGTCGTGGCGGCGGCCCGTGGCGTGACGCTTCCGGCTTCCACCACGCCGTTCACGCCGGAAGCCGTCGCCGAGGGCACCGGCGTACCGGCCGACCGCATCCGGGCCCTGGGTGAGGAGATGGCCGCGGCCGGCACCGCGGTGGCCCTCCCGCCCGGTATCGAGTCGCAGGGCGCGGCGGCGTTCGAGGCACACGCCGCCGTGGCGCTCCTGAACCGTGCTCTGGGTGCCGTCGGCACCACCGTGTTCCCCGATGAGGGTCCGGTCGACGGCGCCGGCGCCACGTTCGCCGACATCCAGGACCTGATCGCCCGCATGAGCTCGGGACAGGTCCGAACGCTCGTCGTGGCGGGAGCGAACCCCGCGTTCACCCTGCCGACCGCGGCCGGGTTCGCCGACGCGCTCGCCAACGTCGCAAACCGGATCGCTATCTCGCCGCACCTCGACGAGACGGCCGCGGCGTCCAGCTGGGTCCTTCCCTGTCACCACGCGCTCGAGTCGTGGACCGACGCGGAGCTGGGCGGGGGCACGATCGCGCTCGGACAGCCGGTGATGCAGCCGCTGTTCGACACGCGGCAGCGCGAGGACATCCTCCTCGCGGTGGCCACCGGGGCCGGTCTGGGAGACCAGTTCGGGGCGGCGGACTACGCCACCTATCTCAAGAACGCGTGGCTCGCGCGGGTGGGCTCGGAGAATGGCTGGCTCGAGGCACTTCGCACCGGAGGGGTCACCGGCGCAGGCTCGACGGCGTCCGATGCTTCCTCCCCTCCCCGATCGCCCGCGCAGGGAGCCGGGAGGCCGCAGGAGGCGGGCCCGGCGCTCGAGTTCTCGGGTCTTCCGGAGCCGTCGGCCACGCAGCTCGTGGTGTACCCGACCGTCCAGTTCCACGACGGGCGCGGGGCCAACCGATCGTGGATGCAGGAGCTCCCCGACCCGATCACGCAGGCCGTGTGGAACTCGTGGGTCGAGTTGCACCCGGACATGGCCGAATCGCTCGGGGTGCGGACGGGCGACCTGGTCCGGGTACAGTCCGACCAGGGCAGCGTCGAGGCCCCGGCCTACGTGCGTCGCGGCATCCGCGGCGACACGGTGGCCATCCCCATCGGCCAGGGACACACCGCCTACGGCCGCAACGCCGAGGGACGCGGCGTCGATCCTCTTGCGCTCCTGCCGGCCGTCGCCGACCCGGCCTCGGGGGTGATGGCCTACGCGGGGACCCAGGTGAGCGTGTCGGCCACCGGCGAGCGCGGACGGCTGGTGACGACGCAGGGGAGCTCCACGGATCACGACCGGGAGATCGCCGGGATCGTGAACGTCGAGGAGGCGCTCGAGGCCAACGAGGCGCACGAGGTCGACCTCACGGCCATGGTCGAGGCCGCGTGGGATTCGGATCCCGACAGCCCCTACCGCTGGGGCATGGTGATCGACCTCAACGCGTGTACGGGCTGCGGGGCGTGTGTCACGGCGTGCTACGCCGAGAACAACCTCCCCACGGTGGGTGAAGCGATCGTCGCGCAGGGTCGCGAGATGTCCTGGCTCCGGGTCGAGGCCTTCGAGGAGGAGACCGAGGACGGCGGATTCCAGACCGTGCACCAGCCCATGCTGTGTCAGCACTGCGGCGACGCACCCTGCGAGCCGGTGTGCCCGGTGTACGCGACGTATCACAACCCCGAGGGCCTCAACGTCCAGGTCTACAACCGCTGCGTCGGGACTCGCTACTGCTCGAACAACTGCCCGTACAAGGTCCGACGCTTCAACTGGTTCACCTACGAATATCCGTACCCGCTCAACCTGCAGCTCAACCCGGATGTCACCGTCCGCGAGAAGGGCGTGATGGACAAGTGCACGTTCTGCGTGCAGCGCATCAACCGGGCGAAGCTCGACGCGAAGGACGAGGGCCGTCTGGTACGGGATGGCGAGATCCAGACGGCGTGCTCGCAGGGGTGCCCGACGCAGGCGATCACGTTCGGCAACCTCAAGGATCCGGAGAGCGCCGTGTCGCGCAAGGCGAAGGGCGCGCGCGGCTACCACGCGCTCGACGAGCTGGGCGTCCGCCCGGCGATCACCTACCTCGAGGACGTCACGCACGCCAGCCCGGTACACGCCGGATACGGGGCCGAGGGAGAGGCCGGGACGTTCGCCACCGGTGAGCCGGAGGGAGGCCGCTGATGGCCACCGCCGAGTTGGATGCCGGCCGCGTGCACCCGACGCTGGCGGATGCCAACCGCGACATCACCCGGCCGATCCAGAAGCCGGAGACCCGCTTCTGGGTGGTGTTGCTGGTCACCGTGGTCGGGATCGGGGCGGCGGCCGCGGCCTGGTTCTACCAGATCGCGCGGGGCATGGGCGTGGCCGGCATCACCCACCCGGTGATGTGGGGCGTGTACATCACGAACTTCGTGTTCTGGGTCGGGATCGCGCACTCCGGCACGCTGATCTCCGCCATCCTGTACCTGTTCCGCTCGGGGTGGCGCACGACGATCAACCGCACCGCCGAGGCGATGACCATCTTCGCCGTGATGACGGCGGGGCTGTTCCCGCTCGTCCACCTCGGTCGCGTGTGGTACTTCTACTATCTGATGCCCTACCCCTCGCAGCGGCAGATCTGGCCGGACTTCCGATCGCCGCTCGTGATGGACGTGTTCGCGGTCGGGACGTACTTCACGATCAGCCTCCTGTTCTGGTACACCGGGCTGATCCCCGACATGGCCGTGCTGCGCGACAAGGTCTCGGGTCTGCGCCACAAGATCTATGGCGCGTTGTCGCTCGGCTGGCAGGGCTCGGTGCGCGAATGGCGTCACTACCGCCGGCTGTACCTGTACATGGCGGGGATCGCGACGCCGCTGGTGCTGTCGGTGCACAGCGTCGTGTCGTGGGACTTCGCGCTCTCGATCGTCCCGGGGTGGCACTCGACGATCTTCGCACCCTACTTCGTTGCGGGCGCCATCTTCAGCGGCGTGGCCATGGTCGTCACGCTCATGATCCCCCTCCGCTGGGCGTTCGGTCTCGAGGCGTATGTCACGGAGCACCACTTCGAGAACATGGCGAAGCTGATCCTCCTCACGTCGCTCATCGTCGGCTACGCATACGCGACCGAGCTCTTCCTCGCGTGGTACTCGGCCGACCCGATCGAGATGGAGAGCTTCCGCTGGAGGGCCCTGGGGGCGTACGCCCTGCCGTTCTGGGTCATGGCGACGTGCAACGTGATCATCCCGCAGGCGCTGTGGATGAAGAAGATCCGCACGAGCCTCAAGGCGCTGTTCGCGATCTCGATCTTCGTCAACATCGGGATGTGGTACGAGCGCTTCGTGATCTTCGTGACCTCGCTGGCCCACGAGTACGAGCCGGGGGCATGGGGGCTGTACAAGCCGAGCTGGGTGGAGATCACCATCCTGGCCGGGAGTTTCTGCTGGTTCTTCTTCTGGTTCCTGTTGTTCTCGAGGACGCTTCCGGTGATCTCGATCGCGGAGGTGAAGGAGCATCTGGCGCACGAGCACGGTAATGCCCGGCACGACTAGCGACGCGGGCGGACGGACGGAACGGATGCGGAGCGAGGGCCGATGAGCGGCGTCCTGGCGCAGTACGACACGCTCGACGGGACGATCGAGGCGATCGAGCGTCTGCGGGAGGCGGGACACCGGGATCTCGAGGTGTTCTCGCCCGTGCCGGCGCCCGAGCTCGAGGAAGCGATGGACATCCACTCCTCGCCGATGGGACTGTGGACGCTGATCGGCGGCATCACGGGGTGCACGACGGGTATCCTGCTCACCTCCGGCACGTCGCTCGGCTATCCCCTCGTGACGCAGGGGAAGCCGCTCGTATCGCTCCCCCCGTTCGTCGTGTTCATGTTCGAGCTCACGGTCCTGCTCGCGGGCATCTTCGGGATGGTCGCGTTGCTGGTTCACATCCGGCGACCCGTCATCCACCTGTCGCCCCACTATCGGACCTCGTTCTCGGTGGACCGCTGGGGCGTGTTCGTGCCCGCCTCCGGCGACCGGCGCGCCGACGCCGAGACGCTCGTTCGGGCCACCGCGGCGGTGGACATCGAGGTGCACGAATGACCGCCCGGCGCGCCCTCCTGATCGCCCTGGCGGCGGGCGCGCTCTCCGCCTGCGACGATCAGATCAAGTACGTGCCCTTCTTCTCCACCATGGCCACGCAGCCGTCGGTCGAGGCGTTCGAGGAGGCGGCGCCGCGGGCGGTCGTGCCCGGCACCATGCCGATCGATGGGCAGCGGACGTACGGCCTGCTGGAGGCCGACACCGCGCTCTCGAGCCCCCTGGCCGGCACGGCGGCCGAGCTCGCCCACGGTCAGGAGCTGTATCAGACGTTCTGCGTGGTGTGCCACGGGGCGGAGGGCGCCGGCGACGGCAGCGTCGTAGGCCCGAATCGAATCCCGCCGCTCCCGCTCCTCGAGATCCGGAGCCAGCGCACCGCCGCCTTCTCGGACGGCTACATCTGGGGGATGATCACCAACGGCCGGGGTCTGATGCCTTCCTACAAGCGCATCCCGGCCGCCGAGCGCTGGTACATCGTGGGCTGGGTGCGCGAGCTGCAGCGGCAGGCCGGCAACGCGCCGGCCGGCCGTACGGCCGCCGCCCCGGGAGGCGATCGATGAGCCGGCGGTCCACGACGCTCACCACCGAGCAGGCGCTGGCCACGATGGGGACGCGCATCCCCTCGGCCTGGCTGCTCGTGTGGCTGGCGGCGATCGCGCTCGGCGTGGCGGGGTTCGCGCTCACGGTGGGCGACGACCCCCGCCGGGCCTGGATGAGCGTGTGGATGAACTTCCTCCTGTGGACCGGCGTGGCCATGGGCGGCGTGGTGTTCGGCGCCGTCCTGCAGGCCGCCAAGGGTCACTGGGGCAAGGGATTCCGTCGGCTCGCCGAGGCGGCCGGAGCGTTCCTCCCTGTGTCCCTCATCGTGTTCTTCATCCTCCGCTTCGGGGCAGAGCACATCTTCCCGTGGATCGGGCCCGTGGAGGCCGAGCACATCAACCGCACGTGGCTCACGCTCCGCGGCGTGTTCGTGCGCGACGGCATCCTGCTGGCACTCCTGTACGCGGGAGCCTTTCTCTTCCTCTGGTACTCGATCCGTGCCGACGCCCCACTGATGGCGGCGCGGCACACGGGCTGGCGGAGGGCCTTTTCTTCGTTCTTCGCCCGTGGGTGGCGCGGCGACGAGGCGGAGGTGGAGCGCTGCCGGCGACGGCTGGGCCGCATCTCTCCCCCGCTCATCCTCGCCTGGGCATTCGTGCTGTCGATCGTCGCCTTCGACTTCGGGATGTCGCTCACGCCGGGCTTCGTGAGCGTGATCTGGGGCCCGTACTACTTCGTGGGGGGCTGGCTGGGGCTGCTCGCGGTCGTCGCGATCGTGGCGAGGTATTACCGGGACCGCTACGGCGTCCCGTTGTGGGACAGCTATCAGTTCCACGATCTCGGCAAGCTGACGTTCGCGTTCGTGGTGTTCTGGACCTACCTGTGGTTCTCGCAGTTCCTCATCATCTGGTACGGGAACCTGCCGCGCGAAGTGAACTACTTCGGGCCGCGAACCACGGCGCCGTTCCGCAACCTCTACTGGCTCCAGATGGTCCTCATCTTCGCGCTCCCGTTTCTCTTCCTCCTCGGGCGCAAGCCGAAGATGAGTCCCCGCTGGCTCGCGTTCGTCGGCGTGGTGATCCTCGCCGGCTTCTGGGTCGAGCGCTACAACATGGTCGTTCCGTCCGTGTGGGACGGCCCGAGCGCCCCGCTGGGACTGCCGGAGATCATGATCTCGCTCGGGTTCCTCGGCGCGTTCGGCCTGTGCTACGCCGCCTACATCACCACCTTCCCCAAAGTGCCGATCCGCGAGACGATCGCCGTCGGGAGCGCCGGCCAGGGCCCCTGACGCGCAACGGCGGCGGGCGGCGGAAGCCGCTACCCCATCGTGTCTTGGGCCGACCTGGAGACAGGGCGCCGGCGGCATCCGAACACCCCGGGGGGGTGCGCCACCCGCGGCCGTCGTTCATCTTGAACGCTGGCGGTGCGTCGATGATGCTCCGTCCACGTCACGAACCGTCGACACCGGTGTCACGGTCCTGAACGTTCCCCGGGGAAGCGAGAAGGGATGGAAATCTCCGAAGATTTCGACCAGCTGGTCGAGCGCACGCAAGCCACCGTCGAGAAATACCGCGAGCGGGCCGAGGAGCTGAGGGAAGAGCTCCGTGCGGCGCGTGCGGGTCGCAAGGTCCAGATCATGGCGATGATCGACCGGCTGGAGCGGAAGTACGACGGAGCCAAGGAGAAGCTCGAGGAGTTCAGCGAGTCCTCGACGGAGAACGCGTCCCAGGCGCTGGGGGACTTCCACCAGAAGGTGGTCTCCGAGCTCTCCGACATGAAGCGGACGATCGAGCAGCGCATCCGCTGACCCCGGTGGATCCCTCCGCCAGCGGGCGGAGGCCTACAGACGAAGGGCCGACTCGACCAGCGCCTTCTGACGCCGCGCGTGCTTCCCGGCGTATCCCTCGGCGGGGCTGGCCCGTTCCGATCGTCCCACGTAGAGCGGCTCGCGTCCGTTGACTGCGCGGATTCGGGGGCGCACGGACGTCCATGCCCCCATGTTGGCGGGCTCCTCCTGCACCCACACCACCTCCGCGCTCGACGGGTACGGCGCCAGGGCGTCGCGCAACTCGGGCTCCGGGAACGGATACAGCCGCTCCAGCCTGATGATGGCGATGCCGTCCCACTCGGGGCGCGCCCCGCTCAGATCGTAGTACACCTTCCCGCTGCACAGGAGAATGCGGTCGACCGTGTCGGCCCGCGACACGGTGTCCGTGTCCTGGATCACGGGCTGAAAGGCACCCGACGCCAGTTCGGACAGCCTCGAGCGCGCCGCCGGGTGTCGAAGCAGGCTCTTGGGCGTCATCACGATCAGGGGCCGCCGCGCGCGCGCCAGGGCCTGGAGCCGGAGCAGGTGGAAGTACTGCGCGGGCGTCGAACAGTTGGCCACGCGGATGTTGTTCTCGGCCGCGAGCTGCAGGAAGCGCTCGAGGCGTGCGCTCGAGTGCTCCGGACCCTGTCCCTCGTACCCGTGCGGGAGGAGGAGGACGAGACGTGACTCCTGACCCCACTTGGAGCGGCCCGCCACGATGAACTGGTCGATGATGGGCTGACCGACGTTGACGAAGTCGCCGAACTGCGCCTCCCACACCACGAGGGCATCGTGGGCCACCGTCGAGAAGCCGTACTCGAAGCCGAGCGTGGCGATCTCCGACAGCGGGCTGTTGGCGATCTCGAACGCCCCCTGCCCCTCCCCCACATGCTCGAGCGGCACGAAGGTCCGTCCGTCCTCGGAGTCGTGCAGGACCAGGTGGCGCTGGCTGAAGGTGCCCCGCTCGGTGTCCTCGCCCGTGAACCGGATCGGGACGCCTTCCACGAGCAGCGATCCCATCGACAGGGCCTCGGCGTGCGCCCAGTCGATGGCGTCGTCCAGCAGCCTACGCCGCTTCTCCAGCTGCCGCCCCAGCTTGTGGAACAGCGTGAAGCCTTCGGGCCACGTGTGGAGCCGCTCGTTGATCGTGCGCAGCGTCGGCTCCTCGACGGCGGTGGGGACGGGCTCGTCGGCGGGCTCGGTGAGCCAGCGCAGATCGCCGTCCGCGGGCTCGTCCCCGGAGTCGTCCTCGGGGGCGCGGGCGAGGGCTTCGCGCGCCGCAGCCAGACGCTCGTCGACGTCGTCAACCAGCCGCTCGACGGCCGTCTCGTCGAGCACGCCGCGCTCGAGGAGCGTGGCGGCCCACTGCTCCCTGACGGTGGGGTGATCGGCGATCATCTCGTACATGAGGGGCTGCGTGTACCCCGGCTCATCGGCCTCGTTGTGCCCGTAGCGCCGATAGCCGACCAGGTCGATCACCAGGTCCTCGCCGAACTCGAACCGGTAGTCGACCGCCAGGCGCGCCGCGGCGAGGCACGCCTCCGGATCATCCGCGTTGACGTGCACGATCGGGAGTCGGAAGCCGAGCGCCAGATCGCTGGCGTATCGCGTCGAGCGCCCGTCGCCGGGCACGGTGGTGAACCCGAGCTGGTTGTTCGCGATCAGATGGATCGTGCCGCCCGTCTCGTAGGACTCGAGACGGCCCAGGTTGAGCGTCTCGGCGACCACGCCCTGCCCCGCGAACGACGCGTCGCCGTGGATGAGGATCGGCAGCACGCAGGCCGCGTTTCCCGATTCGTCGAGGAAGCGGGCCGCGCGGGCCATGCCGAGCACGACCGGATCGACGTGCTCCAGGTGGCTGGGGTTGGGCGCGAGGTGGATGTCGAGGTCCACCTCCTCGGCGGATACGCGCCCTCGCCCACCCACGTGATACTTGACGTCGCCCGATCCGAGCTCCGGGAGCGCCGTCTGGATGCCACGCGAGATCTGCTCCTCGAACTCCGCCACGATCGACTCGTACGACAGGCCGATGATGTGGGCCAGCACGTTGAGACGACCGCGGTGCGCCATCCCCAGATACACGTGGCGCGCGCCACGCCGACCCGAGCCGCCGAGGATCTCCATCAGCATGGGCACCATCATGTCCAGCCCCTCGATGGAGAACCGCTTCTTGCCCAAATACGAGCGGTGCAGGAAGCGCTCGAGCCCCTCGACGCGCGTGAGCCGCTCGAGCACGCGCAACGCCCGCTCCGGCTCAAGCGGCTCGCGGTGGCGGCCGGTCTCGATGTAGTCGACGAGCCAATCCCGCTGCGCCGGGTTCTCGAGTTGGTCGAGCTCGTAGCCGATGCGACCGCAGTAGATGGTCTCCAGCCTGTCGAGCACCTCCGCGACCGTCGTCCCCAGGCGCTCGAGCTGAACGGCCGAGGCGGGGATATGGGCGAGCTCGGCGCGCTGCACGCCGTGGAACTCCGGCGACAGCAGCGGGTGACGGGGCGGCGTGGAACCCAGCGGATCGAGATCGGCACCCAGATGGCCGTACGC
This sequence comes from uncultured Gemmatimonadota bacterium, assembly GCA_964499635.1. GTDB lineage: Bacteria > Gemmatimonadota > Gemmatimonadetes > Palauibacterales > Palauibacteraceae > Palauibacter. The sequence goes on from CAZCLY010000002.1 coordinate 219,717, forward strand.
GCGGTAGGCCTCCACCAGCGCGCCGGCGATCGCCGCCAGACGCAGGTCTTCGGCCATCACGACCTCGGTCACCGACGGCGGCGGGGGCGCGAGTCGCGCGCTGGCCGCGGGCGCGATGCGCTCCGCGGGCCAGTCCGCCAACGAGGGTGGGATCAATCCGCGGTCCCGCAGGCGCCTCTCGTACAGATGCTCGGCGTACCCCGCGTTGTACCCATCGGCGGCACCGTTGCCACCCGTTCCGTCGTTGGGCCTCGAACGCGTCACGAGCTCCCCGTCCCGCTCCGACATCATTCCTTCCCCGCGCTCAGCTGGCGATCGAATTCGGTCTTGTCCTCGATCCTGCGCACATCCGTCTCGAGGTTCTGGAGCTGCTGCTCCATGAGGGCGAGACGCTGCTCGACGAGCTGAAGCTCGCGGTTGGCTCCCTGGGCCTCCCGCATGCGTGCCACCGCCTCGGCGATCGGCTTGAGCGCGAAGCGCGCCGTGATCCCCGCGACCGGGATCAGGATCACCATGATTCCCATGATGACCGCCACGATCCCGGTGACGTCGATGGGGAGGACGGGCACCGGCTGCACGGCGGCGGGAATCAGGGCCGACATCGACATGAACGCTCCGCTCGGTTCGACTCCACCCGTGACGCTCGATCGAGCGGAGGGGCAGGAAGAGTGACGCAGTCCACGATCGACCGCCTCGTCCGAAGCTCGAAGATGTGACGACAGGGGCCGTGATGCCACCGGATTCCATGACTTGACCGCCGGTCGCGGCGGAGGTCAGACTCCCACCCCATGCGGAGCTTCGTGGTGTTCCTGCTCCTGCTCGCGGTAAAGCTCGCGAGCCGGGCGTCGTTCCGGGTTCGTCTGGAATGGATCGCCGACGATCCGGACCCGTGGTCGGACCTCCGCGTCCTCGCGCTGCTCAACCATACGAGTCTGTTCGAGCCCGTGTTCGCGGCCCTCGCCCCGAACCGGCTACTGGGGCAGATAGCCGCCCATGGCGTCGCGCCGATCGCGGACAAGACGGCGAACCGCCCCCTGGTGGGCCGCTTCTTCCGCTTCGTCGCCCACCAGGTGGTCCCCATCACCCGCGAACGCGATCACACGTGGGCGGAGTTCCTGCGCTGCATCGAGGACCCTCGCGCGCTCATCGTGATCCTGCCCGAAGGACGCATGAAGCGGCGCACCGGGCTCGACGCGCAGGGCAATCCGATGACCATCCGGGGCGGGATCGCGGATATCCTGCTCGGCGTGCCGGACGGGCGGCTGCTTCTCGGATACAGCCAGGGGCTTCATCACGTGCATGCCCCCGGGGATCGATGGCCCCGGCTGTTCCGCCGGGTTCGCCTGCGGGCCGAGATCCTCGACATCCCGGCCTACCGATCCCGACTGCTGGAGCGGTACGGGCGCGAGGGATTCAAGGCCGCCGTCGTCGCGGACCTCACGCGAAGACGCGACGAGCACTGTCCGACGCGGCCGGGAGCGGGGAGCGCGCACGAAGCGGTCGTCGTGTCGGCCGGGACCGGGTCGCCATAGCCCGGCACGACGATCGGAACGCGCGGGCTCCCGACGTCAGCGACGCTCCGAGCCGGCGCCACCGGGTGAGCCGGACCGCGGCGTCGGAGAAGCGGGACCGCCGGGCTTGAATCGAAGCCGCTCGAAGCCTCCCTTGGCACGCGGTCGCCATGGATCGCCGCCCACCACGAGGAAATCGACGCGGCGCGCGTTCCGGATGTCCGCCACGGGATCCGCTGCGAGGACGACGAAATCGGCCCGCTTGCCGATCTCCAGGGTGCCGCGGTCGTGGAGCACGCCGAGCGCCGCCGCCACGTTTCGCGTGGCCATGGCGAGCACATCCACGGCGGGGATCCCGGCCGCGGCGAGCCGCTCGAGCTCGTCGTGGAACCGGTCAGCGCTCCCGGTCGGGCCGGAACCCACCAGCAGGCGGACGCCCTGGGCGTGCAGTCGGCGGACGAGCTCCTCGGCCGTCGACCACGATACTCCGCTGCCCGGCGCTCCCGCGGCGCTGGCGAGCAGCGGGATGACGGCCGCGTCCCGAGACAGGAGCGCCGTGATGGCGCGCTCGACCTCCGGCCCGGACGGGTCGAGCGCCGCCAGCCAGGTCGCGATCTCGGGCGCTTCGGCCCTGTCGAGCTGCCCGGAATACATCGCGCGGGCGCCCTCCGGCAGCATCTCCGGATCGCCAGAGATCAGGCCGCTCGACACATCGACGCCGGCGCGCAGCGCGAGGAGCCACCCGCGCGCCCGGGGGTTGGCCCACACCGCTGCATCGAGCCGTCGCGCGTCGCGCGCGATGCGCGGGATCCACTCGGCCGGCACCTCACCGGAGATCGAGACGAACCTCGCCCCCTCCTCCTCGACGATCCGCCGGACGGCCGCGTCCACCTCGTCCTCGCTCGACAGCGCCAGACCCGGCGCGCCCGGTCCCGAATCCAGTACGGGCCCGCCGATGAACACGCTCGGTGCGGGGCTCGCCGCGTCCACGGAACGCCCGTTCCGCTCGAAGCGGGCGAGCGGTGTCGCCGCTTCGCGCACCCCCATGATCCCGGCCGCCAGACTCCCCGCGAGCGTGGCCGAATCCTCGACCGACGCGTACGCATCCAGGTAGCCCGGCACCACGACGGCGCCCGACAGGTCGACCACGGCGGTGCCCTGGGGGATCACCATCTGGTCGCCTGCGCCGATGGCCTGGATGCGGCCGTCCCACACGAGGATCGCGGTCTGCGGGCGGGGGGGGCCTCCCCGTCCGTCGATGACGGTGCCGTGGAGGTACAGCTCGGCCGTCCGCCCGACGAACACATCGGGCTGCTGCGCGGCGCCCGGGGGCGCCCACGCCGTCGCGACCGCGACCCAGAGCGTCAGCCGCGCGCGCATCGCGGCTCCTCGATCATTCGGGTCTCCCCGGCGCGCCGTCGGGCGCGCGCGGCGCACCTGCGATTCTCCCGGGCGCAGGTTCCATCTCTCGCACGTAGATCTCCCGTCTCGGATATGGAATTCGAATCCCGCCCTCTGCGAAGGCGCCCATCACGCGCTCGGTGATGTGATCCGCGATCGCCCGCCGCTCCCGTGCCTGTTCTATCCACACGCGCAGCTCGAGGTTCACTTCGGACGGACCGAAGCCCCGCACGATGACCACCGGTGGGGGCTCCGGCTTCACCCCGGCGGTGGCCGCCGCCACCTCGCGGATCGCCCGTTTCGCCGCCTCCAGATCCGACTCGTACTCGACGGCGAACGGGATGCGCAGCCGCATGTGGTCCCCGGAGGCCGTGTAGTTCACGATGTCACGCCGCATGATCTCGTTGTTGGGGACGACGATGACCAGGTTGTCCGGGTTGCAGATCTTGGTGGCGCGCAGGCCGATCTCGATCACGTCCCCCCACGTCCCCGTCTCGTTCGGCGCGCTCCACAGCTCGATCCGGTCCCCTACCTGGAACGGCCGGTCGAGGATCAGGAGGACACCGGCGATCAGGTTGGACAGCGTGTCCTTGGCGGCGAGCGACAGGGCGAGACCGAGGACACCGGCTCCGGCCAGCAGCGGGGCGACGTTCAGCCCCAGCCGATCGAGCGCGAAGATCCCGCCGACGGCCACGATGCCGAACCGCACGATCCTGTTGAGCAGCGGGAGCGCCGTATCGTCGAGCGTGGTCTCCGTGTGGTGCACGACGCGGTGCTCCACGACCTCGAGGAGGTCGCCGATGAAGCTGGCGAGCGGGATCGCCAGCGCCCCGAGCCACAGTGCCTCGACGACCGCGGCGGCCCGCGGCGCCGACCACAGCCCGAGCACGCGCCAGACCGCCCACGCGAGGGCCGACAGCTGGAGGGTGCGTCGCACCAGACGGACGAGATGATCGTCGAGCTGCGTGCTCGTCCGCCGCGCCAGTCGGGTCTCGATCTTCCCCAGGGACCAGCGCGCGACGTAGAACACGATGGCGGCCAGGAGCACGACGCCGACGGTCGGCAGCAATCGTGGCGCCACGAAATCCCGCGCGCCACGCCACAGCCTCGCGACGTCGATCGCCCCAAGATCGAATCCCAGGATCTCCATGCCTCCTCCGCGTCAGCGAGCCAGCGGCAGACGGTCAGTGTCGGGTGCCCGTCCCTCGAGCGCCACCCGTTCCCGCCACGCCCGTCCGGGTGTCAGCCGGCGAGGGCGCCGCGTAGATTCCGGCCGTCGGACCGTCCGAGAGTCGACCGAGGGAGGAGGAAGCATGTCGCGCACGAGGTGGAGCCTGGGCGCCAGCTTGGCCGCAGTCATCGCGCTCGGCTGCGCCGCAGACGCGGAGCAGGGGCGAACGGAGGGGATGCAGGCGACGCTCGTCTCGGGGGAGCTCGCGAACGCGGTCGTACACGTCTACAAGTCGCCGAGCTGCGGCTGCTGCGCCAGCTGGGTGGAGCACCTGCGAAGCGCCGGCTTCACGGTGGAGGTGGAGGACACCGACGCGCTCGCCGCGGTGAAGGCCGAAGTCGGAGTACCTCCGGCTCTCCAGTCCTGCCACACGGCGACCGTGGGGGATTACGTGTTCGAAGGACATGTCCCCGTGGAGGACATGGTGCGCTTTCTCGAGGAGAAGCCTGCGGCGCGCGGTCTCGCCGTACCGGGAATGCCGGTGGGCGCGCCGGGGATGGAGGTGGGGGACCGGGTGGATCCCTACGACGTCATGATCTTCGACGCGGCCTCGAGCTCGGTGTACAGCAGCCACCGCTAGACGTCCCATACAGCGCCCCGCTGTCCGGGACGGTCGAATCGGGGATCGCGCTCGTCGGCGCGCCGGACCCGGCCACCCCCGCCGTGTCGACGGTAGCGGAGGTGTCCGCGCCCACGGCGGGCGTGCTGTCCGTGGTCGCGGCGTCCGTGGTGTCCGCGGCTCCGCCCGGAGCGGTGCGTACGGCGCCCGGGCCGCCCCCCTCCACCGTCCGGCGGGCCTTCTTCACGCCTTCGAAGTCGGGGTCCTCGATGAATGGGTCGTAGTCCCGCGCGGAGATCGTGACCGTGTCGCCCGGTTCCACGAGCTGGGCGATCTCGGTCACCCGGTGCGAGAAGCTGGCGATCAGGGCGCCGGGCGCCGTCTCGATCGTGAGCAGCAGCCGATCGCCATCCCGCTCCTCGGCGAGTACGGGCCCGGACAGGGCCTCTCCCCGGCCACTGAATACCCCGGGGAGATAGGGGCCCAAAAAGCGCGGCACGAGGATCGTCCCCGCCACCCCCAGCACGAGTCCCGCTGCGAACCACGGGAACCGTCGGGCGCCGCGGGACCGCTTCAGGTCCTTCTCGAGGTCGTCCATCGAGAACGTTTCTTCGTTCGAATCGGTGTCGACCATGGTGTCCCCGGGGCCGTGGGTGTGGTGACGGTGCGTGCTCCTTGCGCCGAACGAAGCTGGACCCCCGATTTCGCCCCCGCAAGGAGCGACGACCGGGTCGCGCCCCCCCCCGCTCGCCACCACCTCGAGGAGACGACCATGGGATCCGACCTTGGAGCCATCGCGCTGTGCGTCCTCGCGCTCGCCCACGCGGCGCCGCTTCCCGCCCAGACGCCCGAGCAGGAGGTGATCGACACGCTCGAGGCGATGTGGGCGGCGATCGAGGCGGGCGACCTGGAAGCGTACGCACGCCACGTGCATCCCGCCTTCACGCAGTTCGGAGAAAACGACGCATATCTCGCCGAGGGCAAGGCGCTCGAGGTGCGTACGCTGGCCGACTACCTCGGTCGCGCCCGCGACGTGCACACCGAGATGCACCAGCCGTCGGTGACCGTGCACGGCGACGTCGCCTGGATCACCTACTACTGGACCGACTCGGGGTGGGTCGACGGCGAGCGTTTCACCAGCCGCGGCAAGTCGACGCGCATCTTCGTGCGCGAGAACGGCCGCTGGCTATGCATCCACGGACACTACACCGCCGTGTCGTAGCGGACGCGCGTCACATCGGGCCCGGCGAGGCAGGAGCCGGGGATGAGGAGAGGGTGCGGCCGGCAGGCCACACCCGTCCTCGCGAGGAGCTACGTCTCTTGTTGGACGGAGGGCCGGGCCGGACGCGCGTGAGTGCGCCCGCCCGCGACTCCTCGTCCAACCCGCCTCAGGAAGCGGTGGTCTGCGAGTTCAGCGTGTTGCTGGCGTTGCTGAACGCGCCGTTGATCCCCGTGGCGAGCACCGTCATCCCGGCGGTGATCGCGAGGGCGATCAGGACGACGAGCAGGACGTACTCGGTGGCGTCCTGACCGGTCTCGTCGGTCCACAACTGCTTGAGGAAGTCGCGCATGATAGAGTGCCTCCTGTTGGTTCCCGACTGGGTCAGGACCTTTGAGTGTCTGTGCAGGCAAGCATTCCTGATATGAAAGGAGTGTACCCCGGTAGAACCCGCCGACTCGCTCGAGATACGATGCCATGTAAGTCATTTTTTCGAAACGATTTATGAGCACATGACGATCCGAGGGGCTCGACATCCGGGCTAACCGGGAACCCGTTCGGTGTGGTACGCGTACAACGATTCGTGATCGTCTGTGACCATCGGGACGACACCCGGAGCCCCGATCGACTCGATTCCCTCCGCGCCCCCACGGGCGCGCGAACACGCAGGAGCGCCGCATGTCGTATGCAAATCCCGACTCGCTCGTGTCCACGGAATGGCTGGCCCAACACCTGGACGATGCGTCTGTTCGGCCGGTGGAGGTCGATGAGGACGCGACGGCCTACGCCGGCGGACATATCCCGGGCGCCGTCGCCTGGAACTGGAAGAAGGACCTGCACCACGGACTCCGTCGGGACTACGTCGGGCAGGCCGAGCTCAAGGAGCTGCTCGAGCGCGCGGGCGCGGGAGACGACACGACGGTCATCCTGTACGGCGGCAACAACAACTGGTTCGCCGCCTACGCCTATTGGCTCCTGAAGTACCGCGGGTTCGACCGCGTGCGGCTCCTGGACGGCGGTCGCAAGAAGTGGGAGCTGGAGGGGAGACCGCTGGCCACGGACGTCCCGACCGTGGAGCGCGCGGCGCGGTCCGATCCGGGGCCGGAGCACCCGGACCTGCGGGCGGTTCGCGACCGCGTGATCGCGTCGGTGGGCAGCGCAGGCTTCGTCGACGTACGATCCCCCGAGGAATACACCGGCGAGAAGCTCGCACCCGACCACCTGCCCCAGGAGCAGCCCTACGTGGGCGGCCACATCCCGGGCGCGTTCAACATCCCGTGGTCGAAGGCGGCCAACGAGGATGGGACGTTCCGCTCCCCGGACGAGCTCCGCGAGTTGTACGCGGAGGTCCTCCAGGCGAGCGAGATCATCCCCTACTGCCGAATCGGAGAGCGCTCGAGCCACACCTGGTTCGTGCTCCGTGAGCTGCTGGGGCACGGGAACGTGCGGAACTACGACGGTTCCTGGACCGAGTACGGCTCGCTGGTGAACGTCCCGGTCGAACGCTAGAGGGCCCTGGGAGCCCGGTCTGGCCGCCCCTCCGGCGTGACGCGGCCCGAGGGGCGGAAGTCGGGGCACCGGATCCGGGGAGCCCGGTCAGCGATGTCCGCCGCCGCTCTCGATCCGCACCGGGCGACGCAGCCGGCGTGCCCCCTCGCGAAGCCAGCGTGCGGCGTCCTCGAGCACATCGGAGTCTCGCCCGCGGCGATCGAGGAATCCTCCCCGGCACGCGTCCCGCGGCTCGGTTCCGACGAGGAACAACTCCGGATCTCCGTCGCACCGCCACCCGCGCCGCGCATCGGCATCTCGAGGCACGTCCACCCATTGCACGCCGTCCGGGAAGCGGAAGTCGGACTGTCCGTCGGGCCCCAGCGCCTCGCGCAGGAAGCTCGTGAAGATCGGCAACGCCGCCTGCGATCCACTCAGACCGAGGGGCGTCCCGTCGTCGAATCCAACCCACACGCCGACGGCGAGCTCGGGGGTGTACCCCACGAACCACGCGTCCCGGGACCCGTTGGTCGTGCCGGACTTGGCGGCCACCGGTCCGCGATAGCCCAGATCGCGCACCGCGGTGCCGGTCCCTTCATCCACGACGCCCCGCAACGCGGATGTGAGCAGGTATGTCTCGGCCGGAGTGAACGCCCGCGTCGTCGGGTTGGCCTCCGGGTCACCCGCCCGCCCGCCATCGCGGCCGAGCACGGTGCGAATGGCGTGCGGCGGCGTGCGCTCGCCCTCCGCCGCCAGCACCGCGTACGCGGAGGTCAACTCGAGCAGAGAGACCTCCGAGGCACCGAGCGCCAGCGCCGGTACGGGGACGAGCCGGCTCTGGATGCCGAGCCGGCGAGCCGCGTCCACGATGCGTTGCGGGCCGATCGCGAGACCGAGGCGGGCGAACGGGACGTTGCGCGACGCCTCCAGCGCTCGTCGTAGCGTCACCGGCCCGAGGAACTCGGCATCCGCGTTCGATGGGCTCCACACGCCCCCGGGCGTCTCGACCCGCAGAGGCTCGTCGGCGAGGGGCGAGGCCAGCGTGTAGCGATGGTCCACGTCCCCCGTGAGCGCCGCGAGGGCCACGATCGGCTTGAACGCGCTCCCGGGCTGGCGGTGTGCCGTGGTGGCACGATTGAACTGCGAGCTGGTGTACGATCGCCCGCCCACCATGGCCACGATCTCACCGGTCCACGGATCGACCGCCACCAGCGCGGCCTGGAGGGGAGCGGCCTGACGCGCGAGCCGGGGCCGCAGGCGCTCCAGACGCTCGATCTCGGCGGTCACCGCACGCTCCGCGATGCGCTGCAGATCGGGCTCGAGGGTGGAGATCACCGTGAGCCCCGTGGCACCACGCGCCCCGGGCATGGCCGACAACTCAGCGCGCACGTGGTCCACGTACCACCGACTCCCGGCCGCCCCGTGCTCGGGGACGTGGATCCGGAGATCCGCGGCCAGGGCGACCTCGAGCTCCCCGTCCGTCAGGTAGCCGGCCTCGTGCACGAGACGGAGCACCAGGTCCCGACGCGCCTTCGCCCGACCGGGGTGCCGGTGCGGCGCGTACAGGCTCGGACCCCGGATGATCCCGACGAGCATGGCCGATTCGCCGACGCTCAGTCGGGAGACGTCCTTGTCGAAGAAGAACTCGGCCGCTCGCCCCACGCCGTGGATGGCGGAGCCGCCGTCCTGTCCCAGGTAGATGTGGTTCAGATACGCCTCGAGCAGCCTGCGCTTCGGAACACGTCGCTCGAGTGCGAACGCGATCGCGGCTTCCCGGATCTTGCGGAGGACGCGACGCTCCGGGCTCAGAAACAGGGTGCGGGCCAGCTGCTGCGTGAGGGTGCTCCCCCCTTCGGCCAGACGTCCCCGGCGCAGGTTGGCCACCATCGCCCCGATGATGCGACGCGGATCGAGTCCGTTGTGATCCAGGAAGCGTCGGTCCTCGGTCACCAGGAGGGCGTCGATCAGATGCGCGGGCACTTCCTCGAGGCGGACCGGAATCCAGTCACGGCCGCGCGGCCCGTAGAAGGAGGCGATCCGCTCGGGATCCAGCGCGATGCCGGGCAGGACGCGCCTCTCGCCGTCACGGATGTCGCGGATCCGCCCCGACCGATCGAGGCGAATGGCGACCGGTCCGCCGGGATCGAAGAACGCGCCGAGGCGAAGTGGCCGCCGCCCGATACGCCATTCGGACGCGGACAGTCGATAACGGCCGATGGCGGGATCGCGGTCGGTGGTGGGGCGATAGCCCACCCGCTCGAGGTGCCGACGGACGCGCACTTCCGAGGGTCGCTCTCCCGGACGCAGAACGATCGGCCGCGCGAACACCCGCGTGGGGACCGACGCGCTCACCGCCCCGAAGGCGTGGACTACGCGGGCCTCGAAGGCGGCATAGGAAAGCGTGAAGGCGGCGGTCGCCGCGAACAGCACTCCCAACGCCCGCAGGGTCAGGAACCGACGGAAGATGGATCGAATGCGCTTCACGTCTTCTATGACGCATCCGATCCGGAGATGGTTTCCTCGCGGGGGGCGGGATCGCCCCCCCGTACGACCCCCGCGGGTCTTGAGCCGCAGCCGCCGAAGCGGCACTGTGGGGCGCCCGGCACCGCCGTCGGCTGAGCGCGGACGGGCCGAGTCGCTCCGTACGTCTCGAGCCGATCGATGAGGAGGTCCGCTGCTCTACCTGGAGTTGGCGGCCGGGCTCGTGCTCCTGCTCCTGGGGGCCGAGGGCCTGGTCCGGGGGTCGATCCGTCTCGCGGCCAGGCTTGGCGTCAGCTCGCTCATCGTCGGCCTCACCGTGGTCGCGCTGGGAACCTCGTTCCCGGAGCTGTTCGTGAGCGTCATCGCGTCGGCCCGGGCGGAATCCGACGTCGCGCTGGGCAACGTCGTCGGGTCCAACATCTTCAACATCACGGTCATCCTCGCCGTCACGGCTCTCGTGCGACCGGTGCAGATCCAGCTCCGACTGCTGCGGCTCGAGATTCCGTTCGTCCTGCTGATCACCGTGTTGACCACGGCGCTCGCCCTCGACGGTTCGATCGGGCGGCTGGATGGGTCCTTCCTCCTGATCGGCCTGGTCGGCTACCTGTACACGCTGCGTCACACCGTGCGCCGCGAGGGCGCGGAAGGCGGGAGCGTCGCGCGCCCGGCCTCCGAGGACGCGCGTGGATCGGTCTGGGTGCCCATCCTCATGGCTTCGCTGGGGCTCGTGGTGCTGCTGTACGGAGCCCGCTGGCTGGTGGACTCCGCGACGTCGATCGCCCGCGACCTCGGAGTGTCCGAGCGCGTGATCGGCCTGACGCTCGTGTCGTGCGGCACCTCGCTCCCGGAGCTGGCCGCCACGCTGGTGGCCACGCTCCGGCGGGAGTCCGACCTGGCCGTCGGGAACCTCCTCGGCTCCAACATCTTCAACATGCTGGGAATCCTCGGCGCCTCCGCGCTCATGCGCCCGCTGGCGCCGGTCGGGCCGTTCCTCAGGCTGGACCTGCCCGCGGCGATCGTCGTCGCAATGCTCCTCCTCCCGCTCGCGCGATCCGGCTGGCGGCTGTCACGCTGGGAGGGCGGGTTGCTGTTCGTAGTGTACGGCGCCTACCTGTGGCTCCTGTTCGGAGGACCCGGTCCCGTCTGAGCCGATGGCCGGGCGATTGCATGATTCGGGGGCAGGGATCGGGCGAGGGGCCTGCGGTCTCGGGCCGATTCCGGTGGTGTTCGAGAGTGCGGTGGACGTGGAGGCGGAGGTGAGAGTCATGTAGAAACGGTACTTACGAAACCGGAGGTCCGATGCGCGCCAAGACAGGCACTGCCGTGTGCTCCCTCGCTCTCTCTCTCCTGATCTTCCTTCCGGGTGTGGCGCATGGGCAACGCGCGGTCGGAGAGCTGATCGGAGAGATCAACGAGGCACTCGCCCGGAACCCGTCCCCGGGCGGGGGGTTCCAGCTTCGAGTCGAATCGAACGGGGTTCTCGTCGCCGAGAAGCGTGACGGGACGGGCGTCGTGTCTCGCTGGGAGATGTACCTCGAGGACATCGAGTCCGTCGAGCAGACCCGCGCGGGTCAGGCGTACGTCCGCTGTTCCGGGGACCTCGGACGCTGCGTGCGGGAGACCTGCACGGGCGAGTACGTGAACTTCGAGGGGTGTGTGCGTGGTCGCGGTCCGGCGATGGTCGCTCCGCGTTACACGGACGCCCTCGAGATCCAGTATGCCTACGATACCCGCGCCCTGCGGACGATCGAGGCCGCGTTCGACGAGCTCCTCATGCACGATCTCGGACCCCGCTAGCGCGATCCGCGCGCCGTGTTCGGCGGGCGGCCCACGAGCACGCCCGCCGCACACTCTCCCCGACACCCATCGTCGAGCCGGACGTGGCGGCGGGCGGATCACACACCGCCGGCCGTCCGCCCGGTCGGGAGACGCCCGGCCCGACGCGGGTCAGAGCCGAATCCCCAGCCCCTCCTCGAGTCGCTTCTTGCCTCCCCGGCTCACCGGACGCTCCGTTCCATCGGCGAGCAGAACGCGCCAGCGGCCATTCTGCCCCGCACGGATCTTCTCGATCGCATCGGTCCTCACGATCGTCGAACGGTGCACGCGGATGAAACGGTCCCGATCGAGCCGCGACTCCATCGCGCCCATCGTCTGGCGCAGCAGGTACGAACCGTCCTTCGTGTGGAGTCTGACGTAGTCACCAGCCGCCGCGACCCATACGAGATCGCGCGCACGCACGAAGGAAACGCCGCGGTGCGATCGGACCGCGAAACGGAGCGCTGATGGCCCCCGCGGGAGCTCCTCTTCGTCCACGCTCGAGGCGAAGCGGCGCAGGAGCTCGACGAGCCGGGTCGAATACTCCCGCTCCCGCTCCGCCCGAATCCGGGTCCGCACGCGATCACACGCCTCGTCGAAGCGCGCTTCGGACACCGGCTTGAGGAGGAAGTCGATGGCGTGTGCTTCGAACGCGCGGACCGCGTACCGGTCGTAGGCCGTGACGAACACGACATGCGGGAGCGCGCCCGTCGCCACCTCCGACAGCGCCGTGAAGCCGTCCATCCCCGGCATCTGGACGTCGAGGAGAACCAGGTCGGGGCGAAGGCCCCGGATAGCGGCGATCATTTCGGATCCGTCGGCGCACAGACCCGCGATCTCGAATCCCTCCCGATCTTCCAGCAGAATCTCGAGGCCCCGTCGAGCGGCGGGCTCATCGTCCACGATCAACGTGCGGATCGGTCGCATCTTCAGCGCACGCTCGTCGCCGGCACCGCGGAGGCGGCCGGGCGTTCCGGCTCGGCGGGCACCACCCCGGGATTCCGGAGCGGCAACTCCATCCGAGCCTCGGCCCCACCGGTGTCCCGGGTCCTCAACGTGAGGCTCGCGGCCCCGCCGTATGCGCGCGCCAGCCGCTTCCGGGTGTTCCGGAGGCCGACCCCACGGCCGTCGGGGCCGGCGTGGCACCCGCTCCCCCGGACCCCCGGCCCGTCATCCCGCACCAAGAGGGCGATCCGTTCCCCCTCCCGACGCGCCTCGATCTCGATCGTTCCGGTGCCGGGGCGCGCCGCGATCCCGTGTCGCATGGCGTTCTCCACCAGAGGCTGCAGAATCATGGCCGGAACGGGCACCTCTCCCAGACCCTCGCCTACCGAGATGTCGACGCGGAGGCGATCCGAAAAGCGCCTCTTCTCGATTCCCAGGTACTTCGAAATGAACGCCAGCTCGTCCCGGAGCGGGATGGTGGGGCGATCGAGACTGTCGAGGGAGCGACTCAGGAGATCCCCCAGATCGGTCAGGAGATCGACCGCCTCGCGGGGCCGGCCATCCCGCACGAGCACCGTCGCCGTGTTCAGCGTGTTGAACAGGAAGTGCGGGTGCAGTTGCATCCGCAGGGCCTGAAGCTGGGCGCCCGTCAGATGCTCCCGCAACTCCGCGGCCTCCAGCTCCCGCCGCCGGGACTCGGCGGTCGCCTCGACGGCATGGGTCGCCACCGCGATCACGAAGTAGAACAGCAGCGCATAGGGGAACCAGGCGGACAGCGTGTACCAGAACACCGACCCGAAGCTCTGCAGGCTCGTGGGCACCAGAGGCGCGATGAACCGCCAGTCGAGCAGGGAGAAGGTGAGCTGCTCGACCAGGGTCACCGCACCTCCCAGCGCGACGTGGATCCCGATCCCCTTGACCCAGCGGCCCGCGTCGAGGGGAAAGCGGCGCACGAGGTGGACGATGGCCGGTACGAGGAGCACCCACAGCGACCAGTCCATCAGGAGCTCGAGCGCGAGGAGTGGGGAACGGGACAGACCCGCGGCCTCGCGGCCCACGTACGCCACGATCACCGCGACCCCCCACACGGGGATCAGGATCGCGAATCCGAGGCGCCAGAGACGGAAGGCCCATCGGGGGCCGATGCGTGCGGGGGCCGATGGGGTGTGTTCCACGTACGTCTCCAGGGCTCCGCAGACTGAATCGGGCCGACGCCCGGAACGTCCCGCGACCCGCCCGACCCCGCAAGGTCGCCGCACCACGCCCTCGGGAGAATGCCGCCCGACCGCGGCGCCGACGGCCGAACCTCGCCGCACCCCGCGGTCGATTCGTCGCTTCGACCCGCCGATCCATCGCTCCGGCTGGTCGCCGACAGCCGGAACGGCGATAACATCGAGACATGAATCCAGCGGCAGCCCACACACCGCGAGGCGTGAGCGGGCGGTGTCGGCGTGGACGTCCCGGGTCGCGATCGGGGGCGCGGGCGCGGCGGCCCGCACGCGGCGGACGGCGGGTGGCGCGGCGAGCCGCGATCGCCTTCGCGCTCGTCCCCGCGGCCTGTCTGGGGGGCGCGTCCACCCTCCCGACGGGGCCACCTCCGCCGTCCGCCGCCCGCGCCATCCTGTTCATCGGCAACTCGTTGACGATCGCCAACGGGCTCGTGCCCATGCTCGGTGAGCTCCTGGAGCTCGGGAGTCCGGAGCGGTTCGCACTCGATGTCGTCGCCTATCCCGGCTTCGGCCTCCAGGACCATTGGGTGTACGGACTCGCGAGGTCTCGCATCGCCCGGGGGGGCTGGGAGCTCGTCGTCCTCCAGCAGGGCCCTTCGGCCACCGAGGGCCGCCCCTCGCTCCTCGACTACACCCGGCGTTTCGACGATGAGAACCGCCGCGTGGGCGCGACCACCGGTCTGTTCATGGTGTGGCCGGACGCGACGAGGCCCTTCGACTTCGACGGGGTGTCGGACTCGTACGCGACGGCGGCGCGCCTCGTGGACGGGGTGCTGTTCCCGGCGGGCGATGCGTGGCGCGCAGCGTGGGCGCGCGACCCGGGCATACCGCTCTACGGGCCGGATGGATTCCACCCCGGCCTGCTGGGGACGTATACTGCAGCCCTCGTAATGTACGAACGCCTTTCCGGTCTGCCCCCGACGGACCTCCCGCCGCGGATCCCGGCGGCCACCGGTCCCATCGATATCGATCCCGACCTCGCGACGCTGCTGCAGGAAGCCGCGCACGAGGCGAACGTGGCCCATGCGCCGGCGCCGTAGCCCGGGACACGGCATGACCGCCGCGCTGCTCTTCCAATGCGCGGCGGCATCCGGCTGCCGCGACCGTGCCCCCGAGCCCGCGGAGACGGACCTGGAAACGAAGGGGCTCCTGGCGCGCGTCGAGGAGTCGCGCGGCTTCGAGCGGGAGGCCGGCGAGGCGCTCGAGCGGGGGGACCCGCCGGCCTATCTGGAGAACATTCGCGCCGCGGCGCGACTGCGCCCGCATCACCCGATCCTCCTCTATCATCTGGCACGGGCCTCCGCGCAGAGCGGCGATGAGGCCGGGGCGATGGCCGCCCTCCATCGCCTGGCCGCCATGGGGGTCGCCCGGGACGTGGGCCCGGACTCGGCCTTCGCGCCCCTCGGAGGCTCGCCGGGCTTTGCGGCCCTGCTGGCTCGCTTCGACAGCAACGCAGCACCGCTGGCCCGGAGCCGCCTCGCGTTCGAGGTACGGGACTCGAGCTTTCTCCCGGAGGGCCTGACCCGCGATCCGACGAGCGGCGCCTTCTTCGTGAGCTCCGTCCATCTGCGACGCGTCGTGCGGGTCGAGGGCCCTCCCTCCGGTCGCGGCGCTGCGCCGGCCGTCTTCGCGGGCGATTCGCCGTGGAGCCCGATGGGGATGGTGGTCGACACGGCTCGCGGGCTCCTGTGGGCCGCGACCAGCGCGGTCGCCGAGGGGCGCGGGACGGATTCGGTCGACCTGGGACACGCCGCGGTCGTCGCGTTCGACCTCGGGACGGGGGAGCGGCGCGGAGCCTACTCGTCCCCCGCGGACGGTCGTGAGCACTGGTTCGGAGATCTCGCCCTGGTGCCCGGAGGCGACCTGCTCGTGTCGGACAGTCGCGCGCCGGAGCTGTACCGACTGCACACCGATTCAGGCTCGCTCGAGCCCGTGCCCATGAGCGAGCCGCTCTCCTCTCCGCAGGGGGTCGCCGTATCCGCGGACGGGTCCGCCGCGTATCTGGCCGATTACGCACTCGGCGTCCTGAGGATCGATCTCGCTTCGGGCGCGACGACCGCACTCGCCTACCCCGACTCGGCGACCCTCCTCGGGATCGATGGACTCTACCGCCGGGGCCGATCGCTCATCGCGGTCCAGAACGGAGTCCGGCCGACCCGCGTCCTTCGGCTGGCGCTCGACCCGGGAGGAGCGTCCATCACCCGCGTCGAGGTGCTGGAGGCCGGACACCCGCTGCACGACGACCCCACCCTGGGCGTGATCTCGGGGGACACGTTCTACTACGTGGCGAACAGCCAGTGGGCGCGGTTCGCGAACGGGGCGGACCCGCGGGTGGCTCCGCCGAGGATCCTCGCCCTCCCGCTGGCAGGGCCCGATCCATGAGCTCGGGCGTCGACCGCGTGTGATCGTGGCCGCGGGCCTCGATGGCCCCGGCCGCGCGAGGACGACCGGCGGGCGCGGAACCGCGCGGACCCTCACAGCGCCCCGGCCCTTCAGCCTCGCAGGCGATACATGCCGTCGAACACGGTCCTCCAAGTGGCGCCGCTGTCCGGGGACATGTCCCAGGTCTGCTGTACGCTCCCATCCTCGCGGGGCGTCCAGACGATGCGGTTCACGACCTCGTTCCCGCGCGGGTCGACCCCCGGACCGCTCAGCACCATCCGCCCCTCGCCGTCGAGCCCTCCATCCAGCTTGAGCACCAGACCCGTGTTGTCCACCCATGTCTGGTGCCACTGGCCGGTGGAGGCGTCGTACGCGTTGAAGCTGTGGCCGGCATACCCGGTGGGCGTCGAGTAGCTCTCCATGAGCACGCAGCCGTCGAGGATCGAGGTGATCTCGTTTGTCCCGGCCAGGCGGCCGTCGGCCACGGCGCGCACCTCCCAGTCGCCCAGCCAGAAGTCGAACTGGCGATGCTCCGGACCGTTGCAGGGGGCCTCCTGGAGCGGACCGTCGGGGGGTCGGGCCGTCGTGGCCCGCGGGGCCGCTCGGCCACCGGCGGTCAGCGGCAGGACGGCGGTGACCACCGCGGGCACGAGGATTCCGTACGAGCGTAGCGACATGGGCCTCCTCCTTGGGCAACCGGTTGGGTACGACATTACGGGGGGGCCGACTCCCCCCACGACAGCTTCAGGACGCGGCCGCGCGGACCCACGGCCCACGCGGTGACTCCCGCGGCGCCCACCGCCCACCAGCTGCCCCCATCGAGCAAGCGCCAGACTCCATCCGACCGGCGCTCGGCCACACCCCCCGGCCCAACCGCCACCAGGGACGAGATCCGCCGCGGGGCCGCGGACCCGTACACCGGGCCAGCAAAAGGGGGCCCCCCGGCCGTCCGCCAGCTCACGCCGCCGTCGGTGGTCACGGCCACGTTGGAGGTAACCCCGGCGGGCGTGCCCAGATCCCCTCCGAGCACCATGCCCCGGTTCGCGTCCCGGAACACGATCGTGAACGCCCCGGCCTGCGGTCCCGTGACGAGCGGCACGTCGGTCGCGCTCCACTGGTGCCCGAAGTCGTCCGTACGGAGGACGCGCGGGCGGCTGCCGGCCCCCGTCGCGATCCACGCCCGGCCGCCGGGGCCCGTGGTCACGCAGGTCCCGGACGCGGCGAAGCCTCCCTCCCCCTCGAGGGCCGCCGGGAGGCGTCCGTCGGGGACCCGCTCCCACGTCGCTCCACCATCCGAGGTGAGGAGGACGCGGAGTCTCCCGGCCACGGCGTCCCCGTACAGCACGCCCCGGCGCGCGTCCCAGAAGTCTAGGCAGTCGTAGAAACCCTCGGGCTCGGGGTTCATCCAGCTCAGCGTCCACGTGGCGCCGCCGTCCTCGGTCCGGTAGACGCGGGAGGCGTCTCCCTCGCCCGCGCTCAGGATCACGGCCCGCTCGGCATCGAAGCCGTGCACGTCCCGGAATTGGAGGGAGTCGCCCGCCGGGGCCGGCCGGCGCTCCCACGTCTCGCCACCGTCCAGCGAGCGGAGCACCACCCCCTCGTGCCCGCTGGCCCACACGGTCCGCTCGTCGACGGCGCTCACGGCCTGGAGCAGCGCCCTGGTGCCGCTCGGCAGCTCCCGGGCGCCGGGCGGCGCCTGGGCCCTCGCCGGATCGCCCGGGAGCTGTGCGACGCAGAAGGCGGCGGCGAGCCGCACGAGGCGGCGGAATCCGCGGACGACGCGGCGGCCACCCCGACCACCGGCCGCCCCGGACGTCGCGGGCATCCTCACGCGGTACCCCCGCCGTCGGCCTCGCCACGGGTCAGCAAGCTCGCGAATGTGGCCCGATCGATGTTCGAGCCCGACACCAAGAGCGCGACTCGCGCCCCGTCGAGGCGCTCGCGGAGGGGGCCGGCGAGGGCGGCGAGCGGCGCGGCGGAGGCGGGCTCGGTGACGAGCTTGGCGTCCGCGAACAGGAGCCGCATGGCCCGGCACAGCGCGTCGTCGTCCACCCGGACCACGTCATCCACGTAGCGTCTCACGAGCGAGAACCCGTACGGCGCGGCGTGGGGCGCTCCGAGACTGTCGGCCACCGTTCGCACCTCGTCGATCGACACCGGCTCGCCCGCGGCCAGGCTGCGCGACATCGAGTCGGCCCCTACCGGCTCGACGCCGTACACGGCGCAGCGCGGCGTCGCGGTCTTGACGGCCGCGGCCACGCCCGCGATGAGCCCGCCACCACCCACCGGCACCACCACCGCATCGAGCTCCGGCAGCTGGTCGATGAGCTCGAGCCCCAGGGTCGCGCTCCCGAG
The DNA here is from genome assembly GCA_964499635.1 of uncultured Gemmatimonadota bacterium. Taxonomy (GTDB): domain Bacteria; phylum Gemmatimonadota; class Gemmatimonadetes; order Palauibacterales; family Palauibacteraceae; genus Palauibacter. Next base: position 238,333 of record CAZCLY010000002.1, read on the forward strand.
GATCGTGGCCTCCCCCTCGAACGGGTGGATGAACAGCCGGCCCTCCCGGCTCGCGATCTCCCGGGCGCGGGCGAACCCCTCCGCGCCCGTGCGGGCGAGGTCGATCCGGGCTCCGTAGCTCCGGCAGCGGGCGACGCGACCCGGGTTGGCGGACTCGAGCATCACGACGTGCGCGGAGGTATCCAGCGTGCGGGCCGCGTAGGCCACCGCGATCGCGTGGTTGCCCGCGCTGACCGTCGTCACCCCGCCCGCCACCGCTTCGGCGGGCGCACCGAGCAGGTTCGTGAGCGCGCCGCGCACCTTGAACGTGCCGGTGCGCTGGAAGAGTTCGAGCTTCAGGTGGAGATCGCAGTCGGGAAGTCGTGCGCCGGCGTCGTCCGGGGTCCAGGCCCGCACCGGAGTACGCTCGATGTGGCCGGAGAGGCTCTCGAGGGCCCGCTCGATGGCGTCGGGGGACGGGGGCGGGGGCAGGTCGGCGGCGTCCATGCCCCCATGCTCGCGGGGCACGAGTCGGCGCTCAAGGGCACGGACGCGAGTCAGCGACGCAGCGGAGCCCCGGCGTGTGGCGGTTCCGGTGCGTGGATCGAGATCGGGACGCCGCATAGATTAGCCGCGCCGTCGCCCGATCTCCCCGCGAGCGTAGGCTCGCCCCACGTCGCCCGGTGCACCTGACAGGCACGCGTGCAAGCGCTCATCGTCGTAGAGAATCCGAAGCACTGGCCGGTCGCGTTCGAGGGGGCGGAGGTGGTCGCGGCGCGCCACTACCTGACCGACCGTCGCTTCCAGGAGCTGCGGCGTGCCGCCGTGTTCAACGTGTGCCGGAGCTACGCCTACCAGACCGTGGGCTACTACGTGTCGCTGCTCGCGGCCGCGCGGGGCCACCGCACCATCCCTTCGGTCTCGACGCTCCAGGACCTGAACCTCGCCTCCATCGTGCGCCTCGCCGGGGAGGACCTCGACGATCCCATCCAGCGGGATCTCGCGCGCCTCAGATCGGACGAGTTCGAGCTCAGCATCTATTTCGGCCGCAACGTCGCGAAGCGCTACGATCGGCTGTCGCGCGCGTTCTTCAACCTGTTCCCCGCCCCGCTGCTCCGGGCGCGGTTCGTACGGGAGCCATCGGGAGCGCGCGCGCAGGGGCGCTGGCGGCTCAAGTCGATCCGGCCCATCCCGGCCTCCGAGGTGCCCGACGAGCACCGCGACTTCGTGGTCGAGCGGGCGAGCGAGTACTTCCGACGACCGTCGCGTGCCAGCGCCACGCGTTCGTTCCGCTACGACCTCGCGATCCTCTGGCAGGCCGACGATCCGTTCGCCCCCTCGGACGAGCGCGCCATCCGCCGTTTCATCAAGGCTGCGGAAGCCGTGGAGATCGGCTGCCAGATCATCGGGCCGCAGGACGCGGGGCGGATAGCGGAGTTCGATGCGCTGTGGATCCGCGAGACCACGCAGGTCGACCACCACACCTATCGGCTGTCGCGGCGGGCGAACGCCGAGGGCATGGTGGTCATCGACGACCCGCTGTCGATCGTACGCTGCGGCAACAAGGTCTACCAGGCCGAGGTGTTCGCGCGTCACCGGATCGACTGTCCCCGCACCCTCGTCGTGGGACCGGGGGGCGAGGAGGAGATCGCGCGGGACATCGGATTCCCGTGCGTCGTCAAGCAGCCCGACAGCTCGTTCTCGAGGGGAGTCACGCGCATCGAGTCGGGAGAGGAGCTGAAGCCCGCGCTGGACGCCCTGTTCCGCGATACCGAGCTCGTCGTGGTGCAGGAATGGATGCCCACCGAGCACGACTGGCGTGTCGGCGTGCTCGACGGTGGTCCGCTGTTCGTGTCGCAGTACCACATGGCACGTGGCCACTGGCAGATCGCCGTGCACGATGTGGGGCGGAAGACGCGCTACGGGCGTGTCGAGACCGTCGCCATTCCCGACGCGCCCGCGGGCGTCGTGGATCTGGCCGTGCGCGCCGCCCGCCTGTTCGGCGATGGCCTGTATGGGGTCGACGTCAAGGTCGTGGACGGCAAGCCGCTGGTCATCGAGGTCAACGACAATCCCAACCTCGAGGCGGGGGTGGAGGACGCGCACGACCGCGACCGTATCTACGGGGAGCTCGCCGGCCTGTTCCGCCGGCGCCTCGACCAGCGCGGCGATCGGCCGGGCCGGGGCGCCGGGTGACGCCCCCCCTCCACCTGTTCGAGGCCTTCGGCGTCGAGATCGAGTACGCCATCGTCGACGCCGACACGCTCGACGTACGGCCGCTCGCCGATCGGTTGATGGAGTCGGTGGCCGGCCGGCCCGCGTCGGAGTTCGTGCGGGGCGGGGTCGGCTGGTCGAACGAGCTCGCCCTGCACGTCCTCGAGCTCAAGACCGACGGTCCGGCCCCGGAGCTCGGACCGCTTCCGGACCGGTTCACCGCCGAGCTTCGCACGGCGGATGCCGCCCTGGGTGCCCTCGGAGCCCGACTCATGCCCGGCGCGATGCACCCGTGGATGGACCCGGCCACCGAATCCAGGCTGTGGCCGCACGAGTACAACGACGTGTACCGGGCCTTCGACCGGATTTTCGGGTGCTCCGGCCACGGCTGGACCAACCTCCAGAGCCTGCACCTGAACCTGCCGTTCCACGGCGACGAGGAGTTCGCGCGCCTGCACGCGGCGATCCGGCTCGTCCTGCCCCTGACGCCGGCCCTCGCCGCCTCCTCGCCGGTCGCCGACGGCCGACGGAGCGGAGCCCTGGACACGCGACTCGTGGCGTACATGGGGAACTCGCGCCGCATCCCCTCCGTGGCCGGGCTCGTCGTCCCCGAGCCGGTGCGCACCCGCGATGAGTACGAGCGCCGCATCCTCGCCCGGATCTACGACGACCTCGCGCCGCACGACCCGGAAGGCGTGCTCCGGCACGAATGGGCCAACGCGCGCGGCGCGATCGCGCGCTTCGAGCGCGGCTCGATCGAGATCCGGCTCCTCGACTCGCAGGAATGCGCCTCGGCGGACATCGCCCTCGCGGCGGCCGTGACGGACGTCGTCCGCCGGGTTGCCGAGGAGGTGGACCCGTCGGCCGCCAACCGCGTGCCCACCGAGCTCCTCGCGCACGTTCTCGAGGCGACCGTGCGCGAGGCCGATGCCGCCGTCATCCCGACGGAGATCCGGCACCTCCTCGGCGTGAGATCCTCGGACGGCGCGGGGCGATTGTGGGGCCGTCTGCTCGACCGGGCGGCGAGCCTCGCGGCCGACCCGCGGCTCGCGCCGAGCATCGAGCGCACGCTGCGGGATGGGCCGCTGGCCCGCCGGCTGGTCGCGGCCCTTGGCGAGGGACCCACGCGGGAGATCCTCCACACCGTGTACGCGCGGCTGTGCGACTGCCTGCGCGCGGATGCGCCCTTCGAGTAGGCGGGGGCGCGTGCGCTCGGGGCCGGGCTGGGTCGTGTCGTGCGAGCATGCCGGCTGCCGCGTCCCGCCCCGGTACCGGCAGCTGTTCGCGGGGCACGCGGAGCTCCTGCGCTCACACAGGGGGTGGGACGCCGGCGCGGCCCCGCTGGCCCGCGAGCTCGCATCGGCGCTCGGACGGCGGGCGCTGCTCCACCTTCCGACGCGTCTCCTGGTGGACGCCAACCGCTCGCCGACCCACCGCGCCTGCTTCTCGGAGCTGTCGCGCGGGCTCCCCGCGGCGGAGCGCCGACGCGTCCTGCAACGGATCCATGCGCCGCACCGGCGACGCGTCGCGGGCGCGGTCGAGACCGAGATCGCTCGACACGGCGCGTGCGTGCACGTCGGCGTCCACACTTTCACGCCGCGGCGGGACGGGGTCGAGCGCACCGCCGAGGTGGGCCTCCTGTACGATCCCGGGCGTGCGTGGGAGCGCGATCTGTGTGCCTGCTGGCGGTCGATCCTCGAGCGGCGGGCGACCTCGGCAGGCGAGGTCGGGGGAGGCGGCGAGGCGTGGCGGATTCGGCGCAACTACCCCTACCGCGGCGTCGCGGACGGCCTCACCACCACGCTCCGCGGGACGCTCGGCGGGGACGCCTACGCCGGGATCGAGCTGGAGGTCAACCAGGCGCTGCTCGGAACGCCCGGGGCGATCCGACGTGTGGGACGCCTGCTGACGGCCGGGGTAGGGGCGCTCGTCGAGTGGGCGGCCGCCACCGCTACGTCTTCTTCTTCCTCTGCAGCCCGTCGAGGGCCCGATCTACCACCTCCTTCGCCGAGGCCGTGATCCCCCCTCGCTCGTACTCCTGGACGACCAGCTGCTCCATGCGCTCGACGAGACGGTCCACGCCCGGTCCGGACGCGGCGGCGAGCGGATCGTGGTGCTCCCGCGCCCCGAACAGGTTGATCCACTCATCGGTGCGGTGACCGAGCTGGAGGATGCGATAGAACTGAAGGCCCGGACGCGGGCCGACGCCGAGGAGGTCGAGCACGACGGCGCCGGTCGAGATCGGCATCATCAGGAAGTCGCGCACCCCGTCCAGGAACAGCTTGAGCTGGAACACGAGGGCATCCCGAATGAGCGTCCAACGCGAAGGGCGCAGTTCGGTGCGCGCGGGCTGGCGGCGCGTCGGCGTGGTCTCCATGGTCTGTCTGTCTTCTCCCCCTGCGGTCTTGCGGGACGGCCGGGCGGACACCGGTGCCCGTGAGCCCGAGCGGCCCGCTTTCCTGTTCAGCACAGTGTACGTTGGAACGTGTCGCTCGCGGCACCGGATTCCGTGCGCGCCCGTCGCCGCCGCGCAGTCGAGTACGGATTCTGTTCCGCCACAGATTCGGGAGGAAAGATGACGGCCAGGACTTCACCGCTCGCGATCTTCGCGCTCGGTCTCGCGATCGCCGCGTGCGGCACCGCCGGCGCCGAGGACGGGAACCACGACCACGTCGCCGCCGATGGCGGGGACCATCCCGCGCACGCCGCCACCACGGCGGAGCCCGGTGGCGCCCCGTTGTACGACAACCTCGGCGACCACGGACACGCGATCACCACGGCCTCCGCCGGGGCCCGGGACTACTTCGACCAGGGTCTCAGGCTCCAGTACGCCTTCAACCACGCCGAGGCGATCGCGTCCTACCGCGCCGCGCTGGAGCGCGACCCGGATTGCGCCATGTGCTGGTGGGGCATCGCGCTTGCCAACGGTCCCAACATCAACGGGGAGATGGAGGAGGACGCCGGCCGGGACGCCTACGCCGCGATCGGCGAGGCCCGCTCGCGCACCGCGGGGGCGAGCGAGCTCGAGCGGGCGCTCATCGATGCGCTCGCAGCGCGGTACGGCGCCGACCCGGGCGCCGATCGCGCGGCGCACGACTCGGCCTACGCGACGGCAATGGCCGCGGTGGCGGAGCGCTTCCCCGACGACACCGACGTGCTCACGCTGTACGGCGCGTCGCTCATGAACCTGCGCCCGTGGGACTACTGGTCGGGCGACTACGGCGCCCGGACGCCCAACGCGGGCACCGACGGGATCCTGGCGGCGCTCGAGCGCGCCATCCAGCTCGACCCGCGGAATCCCGGCGCCTGCCACTACTATATCCACGCGGTGGAGGCCGCCCACCCCGAGAAGGCGGTGGCGTGCGCCGATCGTCTGGCCACCCTCATGCCGGGGGCCGGGCACATCGTCCACATGCCCGGGCACATCTACATCCGGGTGGGACGATACGCGGACGCCGTGCGGGCCAACGAGCACGCGGTCCATTCCGACGAGACCTACATCGAGGACCGCAACCCCATGGGGTTGTACCCGGCGGCGTACTATCCGCACAACTACCACTTCATGGCGTTCGCGGCGACGATGGCCGGCATGTCCGGGAAGGCGATGGAGGCGTCGCGCATCGTGTCTCCCAAGGTCCCCAAGGACATCGCCCTCCAGGTCCCGTGGATCCAGAACGCCATCGTCTTCCCGCACCTCACCGGGGTGACGTTCGGGCGCTGGGACGAGGTGCTGTCGCTTCCGATGCCGGACCCGGAGCTCCACCAGGCGACGGTCATGGCCCTGTACGCGCGGGGCGTCGCGCTGGCGGCGACCGGCGACCGCACAGCGGCGGCGGAGGCCCTCGACGAGATGGAGAGCGTCGTCACCGACGCCGATCCCGAGGGCGAGAATCCGGTGCTCGCGATCGCGCTCGACGCCCTGCGGGGCGAGATCGCGCATCGCGGAGGCGATCTCGAGGGAGCCGTCGGATACTTCCGGGCCGCGGCGGACCACGAGGACGAGATGCTGTACGAGGAGCCGCCCCTGTGGTACTACCCGATCCGGCACTCGCTGGGCCGCGCCCTGCTCGAGGCCGGTCGGGCCGCCGAGGCCGAGACGGCCTACCGGGAGGATCTGGCCCGCTTCCCGGCCAACGGCTGGTCGCTGTTCGGGCTGGCGCGGAGCCTCGAGGCACAGGGGAAGGACGCGTCGGCGACCTGGGCCGACTTCGAGGCCGCCTGGAAGGACGCGGATGTGACGCTCGCCGCGTCGCGCTTCTGAGGGGCGGCTCCGCCGAGCCTGGCCTTGCCCGGACGGGTCCCGGCGGCTCCGATCGGAGCCGCCGGGGGCCGTCGTGGACTCGACGGGCCGTCGGACCGACCCCGGTACGAAACGCTCGCTGCGGTTCAGCACCCCCGGGTCGGATACCACAGCCACGTCCCGCGCTCGTCGTCGCGCCACCGGATCCAGCCCTCCAGCGCCTCGCCTTCCCACGTCTCCCCCAGACACCCCGCGAGATACACGCCCGGCCGGTACGCCCTCACCCGCGCCCAGTCGCCGCGGACCTCGAGCAGCTCCACCTCATCACGCGGCTGGAGCCACGCCGTGCGTTCGGCATCGGGCGCCGGACCGGTGCGGAGCGCGTGGCGCGACTCGTCGCGGAACGACAGAGGGGGCGCATCGGCCCCCGCGAACCGCTCGCTCCACAGGACGACGTCGAGGGCGAGCTCGCCCGACCCGAGCAGACAGCGTCGCGTCCACATGCGCCCGGATGTCTCGCCGGGGCCGAGCGGCCCCGGGTCCACCCACAGCTCGATCCAACCGTCCTCGCGCGTCGAGATCACGATCGGGCGGGCCGCTTCGTAATCCGTCTCCACCATGCCGCGGTAGGTCAGCGCGAGGCGATCGCGAGGGGGGTCGATCGGAATCCACCAGCCGCGATGGATCCACACGCCGGCATCGTCCTCCGCGGGCGTCCAGAAGAGCGGCAAGGTGACGTGCGGCAGCCAATCCCCATTCGAGGGCGGCGTCGCCGCACCGGCATCGTCGCCCGTCTCGCGCGGCTCCAGATAGCCCACGCCGAGATTCCGACGCTCGAGCCCGTTTCCCCATGCCCAGTAGGCCTCGGAGCGCTGGCTGGAGTCGGGGGGGGTCACGCCCTCGAGGAGACCCTCGTCACCGGGGCGCGGGCACGCGGGCTCCTGAGCGGCGAGGGAGGCCGCGGCGAGCGCCGCGCACGCGAGCGCGAGCGCCGTGGGGGCGTCGACGCCCCCGCGGGCCTTCATCGATCCCCAGAATCGAATAACATGCATCCTCGATGGGTACCCCTGCGAAACGGCGACAGCTTCCGGTGACGCACGCGCCATGGAACGAGCCCTGAACGGTAGCGAGGTGACCGACCGCGCGCTGGTCCTGCGGGCGCAGGGCGGCGAGCGCGCCGCGTTCGGCGAACTCGTCACCCGGTACATGCAACGGGCGTACTTCGCCGCCCTCGGGCTGGTCGGGTCGCACGACGATGCGCTCGACCTCTCGCAGGAGGCGTTCGCGCGCGCCTTCCGGGCTCGCGCGAAGATCGATCCGGAGCGGCCGTTCTTCCCGTGGCTGTACCAGATCATTCGGCGTCTGTGCTTCAATCACACGCGTGACCGTTCGAGCCATCGCCGCAAGCTCGAGCGGGCCGGCGCGTGGCTGGCCGACACGACGATGGGCGAGAGCCCGGCGAACCCCGACGCCGAGACCGAACGCCGGGAGCTGCGCGACATCATCACCCGCGCCATCGACCGGCTGTCGGTCCGGGAGCGTGAAGTCCTCGTATTGCGCGAATTCGAGGGCCTGAAGTACCGGGAGATCGCGGATGTGGTGGGCATCCCGGTGGGGACGGTGATGTCGCGGCTGTACGCGGCCAGGAGGGCGCTGGCTCGAGAGCTGGAGGCGGGGGGCCTGGTGCGGCCCCCAGCCTCCGCTACGGACGAAACGAGACGACCCGAGGAGGGCTCCCCGTGAAGGACGAGTCGGAACGGGCCCCGACGGAGAAGGAGCGGTGGCGCCGCCTGATGATGGCGGCCGTCGACGGCGAGATCTCCGACAACGACCGCGCGACGCTGGAACACGCCCTGGCAGGGGACGCGGGCCTGCGCCGTGAATTGCGCTCCTTCGAGAGGCTCAGGGAGGTGACGAGCACCATGACACCAAGGCGACCGCCCCCCGAGGTGTGGGATACGTACTGGCAGGGCGTATACCGACGGTTGGAGCGGGGGCTGGCGTGGATCCTGGTCTCGGTGGGCGCCATCGTGCTCACCGTGTGGGGCGTGTGGACGTGGGTGAGCGAGTTGCTGGCAGACACGACCCTGCCCGTGTTCGTACGCTGGTCCGTGCTGGTGCTCGCCGCGGGGCTCGCGATCCTGTTCGTGTCGGTCGTCCGCGAACGCTGGTTCCTGCAGAGGGATGACCCCTACAAGGACGTGGTGCGATGATCGTCACTCCGTCGAGCCGCATTCCGGGCCGAACGGTCTCCACGGACCTCGGGCTCGTGCGCGGCAACACGATCCGGGCGAGGAACCTCGGCCGCGACATCCTCGCCGGCCTCAAGAGCCTCATCGGCGGCGAGATCCAGGAGTACACGAAGATGATGGCGGAAGCGCGCGAGCAGGCGATCGACCGCATGGTGGAGGACGCCGAGACGCTGGGGGCGGATGCGGTGCTCAACGTCCGGTTCTCGACCTCCTACGTGATGGGCGGCGCAGCGGAGATCCTCGTCTACGGCTCGGCGGTGACGCTGGAGAGCGAGTGACCCCCTGCGCAGCGCGTGTGCCCGTCACGGTGTGCGTCCTCGCCGGGCTGTGCGCCGGCGAGGGCAAGCCCGGCGCGAGCGACCTCGCGGCGCAGGAGACCGATCCGGCCGCGGAGGGCGGCGTGTGGACGGGATCGCTCGCCGTCCTCGGTCAGGACCTCGGGTTTCGGGTGGCCTTTCGCCGCGAGGGAGACTCGCTGCGGGCCACCATGGACATCCCCGCGCAGGGCGCCCACGAGCTCGAACTCATCCACGTCGCGGCGACGTCGGCCCGCGTCCACTTCGAGCTCGAGGCCGGGCCGGGGCTCGCGGTGTGGGACGGACGGATGGTCGACGGTGTCGTCGAGGGGGAGTTCACGCAGGGGGGCGCCCGGGGGACGTTCCACATGGCGCGCGGCGAGGCGCCGCCACCGCCCGCGACGGCCGTCGAGACCCGGCCCTACCGGAGCGACGAGCTCGAGTTCGCCAACGGTGACGTCCGCCTCTCGGGCACCCTGACGGTGCCGGAGGGGAGCGGTCCGTTTCCCGCCGTCGTGCTCCTCTCGGGCTCGGGGCCCCAGGATCGGGACTCGGACCTGCTCGGCTTCCCGGTGTTCCGCGTGCTGGCGGATCACCTGACCCGGAGCGGGATCGCGGTGCTGCGCTACGACGACCGCGGGGTGGGCGGCTCGACGGGGAGCGTGTTCCTGTCGACCACCGACGACTTCGCGGACGACGCGCTGGCGGCGATCCGGAGCCTCGCCGGTCTCCCCGACATCGATCCCGACCGGATCGGCCTGTTCGGTCACAGCGAGGGGGCCGTGGTGGCGCCGCTCGCGGCCTCGCGCTCGGAAACGGTGGCGTTCGTGGTGCTGCTCGCCGGTACCACGGTGCCGGGCGCGGAGGTGATCTACGAGCAGGGCGCGGCGATCGCGCGTGTCGCCGGCGCCAGCGAGGCGGACATCGCGTCCGGCCGCGATCTCCAGCAGCGCATGTTCGAGACGCTGGTGAACGGCGGCGACCTGGCACCGTTCCTACCCGAGGTGGAAGCCTCCATCCGCGAACGGATCGCGGCGCTTCCGGCGGCCGAGCGGGACGCGATCGTCGATGTCGACGAGTACGTTGGGCGCCAGGCGGCCGCGCAGATCCAGCAGATCCAGACACCGTGGTTCCGCTTCTTCCTGGCGTACGATCCGATCCCGGCGCTGCGGGCCACGACCGTCCCGGTCCTCGCGTTGTTCGGCGAGCGCGATCTGCAAGTGACCCCGGCGCAGAACATGGGTCCGATGACCGATGCGCTGCGCGACAACCCCGACGCGACGCTCCAGGTCGTGCCCGGCGCCAACCACCTGTTCCAGAGCGCCGGGACGGGGAGCCCCTCCGAGTACGCGACGCTCGACAGCCGGTTCGCGCCGGGCGTCCTCGAGACGATCTCGGACTGGATCCTCGCCCGCTTCTCTTCCTGAGCATGGGGCCCGGCGCGGCGCGGTCCGAGTATGGGAGCCGCCTCGAAGCGCGCGAACTCGTCGCCGGGCGCGCGGCCGCGAGCGAGCGTCGCATCGCCGATCTCAGGCTCGCGCTGTTCGTGCTCGGGGCCGCCACCGTGTGGCTGCTTCGCCAGCGTGTCGCCCCGCTCGCGTCGCTCGCGGTTCTCGCGCTCCTGTTCGCCGCGCTCGTGCTCGTGCACGGTCGCGTGAAGCGTCGCCACGCGCTCGCTCGTCGCTCGGTCGTCTTCTATCGGCGTGCGCTGGACCGCCTCGAGCACCGCTTCGCCGGGGGCGGCCCGATCGGGGACGAGTGGCTCGACCCATCCCATCCGTACGCCACGCACCTCGATCTGTTCGGGATGGGCTCGCTGTACGAGCTCCTGTGCGGGGCGCGGACCGCGGCGGGTCGTGAGACGGTGGCGCGCTGGCTGCTCGAGCCGGCCTCCGCGGCGGAGGTCGCGGCGCGCCAGGACGCGGCCCGCGAGCTGGCCCACCACCTCGACCTGAGGGAGGACCTCGCGACGATCGAGGACCGGGTCCTCGCGGCGTTCGGCTCCACGGAGCTCGTGGCGTGGGCCACCGCACCGGCGCTGCTCCCGTCGGGTGCCCTCCGCATGGCCGGGCTGGGGCTGGCCGCGGCCACCGCGGCGGCCGCCGTCGCGGTCCCCTGGCTGGGGACAACGCCCCTGGCGTGGCTCGTGGTCCTCGAGATCGGGCTGTGGTGGCGCCTCCGTGGGCGCGTGGCCGCGGTCCTCGAGGCGGTCGAGCACCCGGCCGTGTCGCTGCATCTCGTGCGCTCCGCCCTGGAGCGGATCGAGCGCGAACGCTTCGAGGCTCCCCGCATCCGGGCTATCGCGCCCGCGCCCGGCGACGGCGGCATGCCGGCCTCCGGGCGGCTGGGCGACCTCCTGCGGCGGGTGGATGCGCTCGAGTGGAGACGCAACCAGCTGTTCCTGCCCGTGTCGGCCCTCCTCCTGTGGGGCACGAACTGGGCGTTCGCGATCGACCGCTGGCGCCGGAGGCACGGGGCCGAGGTCGCAGGCTGGATCCGGTCGGTGGGAGAGCTCGAGGCGCTCCTCGATCTGGGACGGCTGACGTACGAGCGCCCCGAGTACGTGTTCCCATCGGTCGAACCGGGGGTGGCGCGTCTCGACGCCACGGAGCTAGCGCACCCGCTGCTCCCGGTTTGCACCCCCAACGACGTGTCGCTGGACGCCGACCGCGCCCTCCTGATGGTCACGGGGTCCAACATGTCCGGAAAGAGCACTCTGCTCAGGACGGTGGGGATCAACGCGGTGCTCGCGCTGGCAGGGGCCCCGGTGCGCGCCCGGTCGCTGGCCCTCGGCGACCTCTCGGTGGGCGCCTCCATCCGCACCGTCGACTCGCTCCAGGACGGAGCGTCCCGCTTCTACACCGAGATCCGGGCCATCAAGCGGGCGATGGATGCCGCGGAGACCTCGCCACCGGCGCTCTTCCTCCTCGACGAGCTCCTGCACGGCACCAACTCGCACGACCGCCGGCCGGGCGCCGAGGCGATCGTACGCGCCTTTCTCGAGCGGGGGGCGATCGGGATCGTCACCACGCACGACCTCGCCCTGGCGGAGATCGCCGAGCGTCCGGGGGCGCGCGCCGTGAACGCCCACTTCGAGTTCGCGCTCGAGGGAGACCGGGTCCGGTTCGACTACCGGCTGCGCCCGGGGGTCGTGGAAGCGGGGAACGCGCTCGCGATCATGCGGGCGGCGGGGCTCGACGTCTAGCAGGGAGGGAGGTGCGACCGCCGCGCGCGGTTCCATGGGTCAGGCGGGATACCGGGGTGGGTCTCGCCCGCGACGATCGCGTTGCCGGAACCCAGCCCCGGCTCACTTACGGACGGGAGGACCGCCGGTGGCCACACGCGCAGTTTGGGGCCCGCGCCTCACCGCGCGATCAGGGTCCCGAAACGCGTGTGTAACGGCGGTCCGGTCGCTACCACACGGCCGCGCCCGCGGGGGCCGGCGGCGCGCCGCTCTCACGTCCGCGCGGACCGCGCGTTCAATGCCGGGTGGCGCGCGATTGCGTCCTTCCGTTCGCACCGACTTCCTCGCACCGACCGACGCGCCGACATGACCGAATCTCCGGCCCCCCCGGGCAAGGTGGCCCTCGCGTTCGCCGCCGTGTACGTGATCTGGGGCTCCACCTACCTGGCGATCCGTTTCGCGGTCGAGACGCTCCCTCCGCTCCTCATGGCCGGGGTGCGGTTCGGCGTGGCCGGCCTCACCCTGTGCATCGTGCTGCGCGCACGCGGCGCGCCTCGCCCCGACGCCCGTCAATGGTGGGCTGCCGGCGTGTCGGGCGCGCTGATGATCCTCGGCGGGAACGGCGTGCTGAGCTGGGCCGAGCTGTACGTGCCCTCCGGGGTGGCCGCGCTCATCGTCGCCACCGTCCCCCTGTGGTTCGTCGGACTGGTGTGGCTGGGTCCGGATCGAGAGGCGCCCGCACCGCTCGAGCTCGCGGGCGTCGGCCTCGGGTTGTTCGGCGTCGCCCTCCTGGTCGCCGATTCCGGCCGCTCCACGTCCGCGGCGGGAGGCGGGATGGTCGTGTGGGGCGCGCTCGCCGTGGTCGCGGCATCGGGGAGCTGGGCCGCCGGCTCTCTGTACACCCGGCGTGCTCCGCTTCCCTCTCCACCGCTGTACGCGACGGCACTCACCATGCTGGCGGGTGGAGCGCTCCTTCTCGCGGCCGGGGTTGCGCGGGGCGAGGCGGGCCGATTCGACCCGGGGGCCGTCTCGGGCCGCTCGGTCGCCGCGCTCGCCTACCTGATCGTGTTCGGATCGATCGTGGCGTTCTCGGCCTACGCCTGGCTGCTCAGGGTGGTGCGCCCGGCGCTCGTCGGCACGTACGCCTACGTCAACCCCGTCGTGGCGGTGCTTCTGGGGTGGTGGCTGGCGGGCGAGACGCTCACCGCCAGGATGGCGGTGGGCGCTTCGATCGTGGTGGTCTCGGTCGCCCTCGTGCAGCGGGGGCGCGCGCGGATGGCCCGGCGGCGGACGAAGGCCCCGGAGGGGGCCTCCGCCTGACGGGTCGGGGCGGTGCCCCGCGACGGCCCGCCACCGGGCGTGTGGATCCGCACGCCATCACGCCGGGGAGCGTTCGGGCGGAGGCCGTCGGGCCGCGCGTCGCTGCCGGAGCTCCCGGAACGTCTGCATCTGCGTCTCGTCGAGAACCTCGGCCAGGAGGGTGTCGGTCTCTCCGCGGATCTCCTCCATCGCGGAGCGCATCGCGCTCCGGTCGCCCGCGGCGGCCTGCATCGCCTCGCGGCGCCGCTCACCCTGTTGTTCGAGGATCTCGCGCACCGACACGGCCTGCTCTGCGGTGAGCTGGAGCTGCTCGGTGAGCATCCGCATCTGCCGGTCGAGACCCGGCCCGCGCCGCGGCGGACCGCCCGGACCCTGCTGTGCGGCCACCGGAGCCGCCATGACCGCCGCGAACAACACCGCCGCGGCAGCGAAACCCGCCCTGTCTGTCCACATCGGAACGCCCTCTCGTTGTCGGTCTGTCGTCCGTCCGCCCCGCCGGGGCACGACCCCGGCACGACGTCTCGTCCGCTGGATACGACAGCCGGCGCGAGCGTCGCGTTAGCGGCCCCATCTCCCGGCCGCACGCCTAACATTTCGGAGCCGTGAAGTGTCTATCTCATCGCTTCGACAGTCGTTAACGATACCAGAGGCATCCATGAAGAGACTCATCCTCGGGCTGGCGGTGGTCGCGGCCGTGGCCGTCGGGATCTTCTTCATCACCCGATCCGGGAGTGCCGAGACCAGCTCGTATCGATTCGTCACCGTCGAGCGCGGCGACATCGAGGCCGTCGTGGCCGCGACCGGGCAGCTGAGCGCGGTGACCACCGTCCAGGTCGGCACGCAGGTGTCGGGTCAGGTGAACGAGATCTTCGTCGACTTCAACGATCACGTGAAGCGCGGCCAGCTCATCGCCCGCATCGATCCGACGCCCCTCCAACAGACCGTACGCGACGCGGAGGCCAACATCGAGCGCATCACGGCGGAGCTCGAGCGGAATCGCTGGGAGCTCGAGCGCACGAAGGAGCTGTTCGCCATCCAGGGCGTCACCGAGAGCGAGTACAAGGACGCCGAATACCAGGTCGCCGTATCCGAGGCCAACTTGAAGGCCGCCCAGGTGAGCCTCGAGCGCGCCCGGAACAACCTGGCGTACAGCGAGATCTACGCGCCCATCGATGGGGTCGTGGTGGAGCGTAACGTGGACGTGGGACAGACCGTGGCGGCCAGCCTCTCGGCTCCGCAGCTCTTCCTGATCGCGAACGACCTTTCGGAGATGGAGATCCTGGCCCAGGTGGACGAGAGCGACATCGGGCAGATCGAGGAGGGGCAGGAGGCCCGGTTCACCGTCCAGGCGTACCCGGACGAGAGCTTTTCGGGCACCGTGCGGCAGGTCCGGCTCCAGTCGGTCACGCAGGAGAACGTGGTCAACTACACCGTGGTGGTGAGCGTGACGAACCCCGACGGCCGCCTGCTCCCCGGGATGACGGCCACCGTGGACTTCATCGTCCAGCGCGTGGAGGATGTCCTCAAGGTGCCCAACGCCGCGCTTCGGTTCCGTCCCAGCCAGGCCATGCTGGCCCAGATCCAGGAGCGCATCCAGGCCCGACGCGAGGAGTTCCAGCGCGCGCGGCCCGAGGGCGACACGGGCGCCGCGCCGGGGGCCGCACGGTTCGGCGGCGAGGTCCCGGACTCTGTCCGTGAGCGCTTCCGCGCCATGCGGGAGGCGAACGGAGGCCAGAGGCCCGGCGGCGGGGCCGGTCCGGGGGACGGGCTCGGAGGGGCGGCCGTCGGCGCGCGGGGCGGCGGCACCCAGCTGTGGTACGTGGACGCGAGCGGTGCGCTCCAGGTGGCGAGGGTGCAGGTAGGCGTCACGGATGGCCAGTTCACGGAGGTGCGTGGACGGGGTCTGGAGGAGGGGCTCGAGGTGATCGCCGGGGTCGTCGTACAGGCCGAGAGCGGCACGACCGTCAATCCGTTCCAACCCCAGCGCCCGGAGCGCGGCTTCGGCCGTGGCTTCTGAGGCGATCGGCGAGGGAGTGACGATGGCCGGAGGCGAGCTCGCCGCACTCGCGGCCATGGAGCTCGCGGCGCAGTCGGACGCCGATCGCGTCGTGATCCGCACGTCGGGTCTGTCGCGGGTGTACGCCACGGGGCGGACCGAGGTGCGCGCCCTCAACGGCGTGGACATCATCATCCGCGCGGGAGAGTTCGTGTCGATCATGGGTGCCTCGGGCTCGGGAAAGTCGACGCTCATGAACATCCTGGGCTGCCTCGACCGCCCCACCACCGGCACGTACGAGCTGGACGGGATCCGGGTGGAGGGGCTGGACAGGAACGCGCTGGCCGATATCCGGAACCGGCGCATCGGCTTCGTCTTCCAGAGCTTCAACCTGCTCCCGCGCACGGCGGCCATCGACAACGTCGAGCTGCCCCTGCTGTACGACCGCTCGAACCGCGGGATCGACGGGCGGGCCGCCGCCGTCGATGCGCTCGAGCACGTCGGTCTCGGTGACCGCCTCGATCACGAGCCGAGCGAGCTCTCGGGCGGCGAGCAGCAGCGCGTGGCGATCGCGCGGGCCCTGGTCGGTCAGCCGGCCATGATCCTCGCCGACGAGCCCACCGGGAACCTCGACAGCCGGACTTCGGTCGACATCATGACCTTGTTCCAGGAGCTCAACGACCAGGGGATCACGATCGTGATCGTCACGCACGAGTCGGACATCGCGCGCTACACCAAGCGGATCATCCGCATGCGTGACGGCCGGGTGATCGCCGACGAGCCCGTCGCGCATCCTCGGACCGCGCGCGAGGACCTGGAGCGTCTGTCCGAGCTCGACGACCGGGACGCGGGGGAGGCGGCGCCGTGAAGATGACCGTCCTCACCCGGGTCGCGGCGCAGAGCATCCTCAAGAACAAGCTGCGCACTCTGCTCACGATGCTGGGGATCATCATCGGCGTCGGCGCCGTGATCCTCATGGTGGCCATCGGTCAGGGCGCCCAGGGCCAGATCCGCTCGCAGATCGAGAACCTGGGCACGAACCTCATCGTGGTGTCGCCCGGCTCGAGCGACCAGGGGGGCGTGAGCCGGGGCGCGGGGAGCTTCAATCGCCTCAGGCTCGATGACGTCGAGAAGCTGCGGCGCGAGTCCGTGCTTCTCTCCGGGGTGTCGCCGGTGATCTCGACCGGAACGCAGGTGATCGGGGGACAGGGCAATTGGCGCACCCGGATCAACGGCGTATCGACCGACTACCAGGTCATCCGCGACTGGCCGCTCGCCAGCGGGACGTTCTTCGACGAGAGCGACCAGCGGTCCTCGCGACGCGTGGCCATCCTCGGTCAGACCGTGGCCCGCAACCTGTTTCCCGACACCGATCCGGTCGGCGAGCAGGTGCAGCTCCGGAACGTCCCGTTCCGGATCATCGGAGTGCTCGCCGCCAAGGGTCAATCGGCGGAGGGAAACGACCAGGACGACGTGGTGCTGGCCCCGTACACCACCGTTCAGACGCGGCTCTCGGGACGGAGCTTCATCCCGCAGATCCTCGCCTCCACCTTCTCGCCCGGCGACATCCCGGCGGCACAGGCCGAGATCACAGCGATCATGCGGGAATCGCACGAGCTTCCCGATTACGAGGACGACGACTTCACGGTCCGCAACCAGTCCGACCTCACCGACGCGGCACAGGGCACTACCCAGGTCATGACCCTGCTCCTGTCGGCCATCGCGGGAATCTCGCTCCTCGTGGGGGGCATCGGGATCATGAACATCATGCTCGTGTCGGTGACCGAGCGGACGCGGGAGATCGGCATCCGACTCGCGATCGGAGCCCGTGGCTCGGACGTCCTCAAGCAGTTTCTCGTGGAAGCGGTGGTGATGAGCGCGATCGGCGGGCTGCTGGGGGTGGGGCTCGGCTTCGGAAGCGCGCGGGCGCTGGGCGGGGTCACGGGGTGGAGCACCGCGATTTCGCCGGCGACGGTGTTCATCGCGCTCGGCTTCTCGGGCGCGATCGGGATCTTCTTCGGCTTCTACCCGGCCCGGCAGGCGGCGTCGCTCGACCCGATCGAGGCGCTCAGGTACGAGTAGCCCGGCGGGGCTCCTCGCCCGCCGCTCCCGGGCGTGCGCGTCGCGATCGGGCGCGTCCGGCTGCACGCACCCCGGTGGCCCGGCCCCGGCCCGACGGCCACATTCCTCCAGGTGTCCACTCAGGAGGAACACCATGAGGCCCGCAACCGCCCCGACCCGCACCCGCCACACCTCCCCGTCCGTTGTCGGCGCCGTCCTCGGCGTCCTGCTGGTCGCCACCCCGCACGCGATCGTCGCGCAGGCCCCGGCGACCACGGGAGTCGAGGTCGACCCGGCCGAGGTGCGGATCCACACGGCCGCCATGGCCGCGCACCACCTGTGCGCCGGTGTATTCGTCGTGGGACGCGACCACCCGCGGGACCCCGATACGGTCGTGCAGAACGACATCGCGCGCTTCCCGATGTTCAACTGGCAGGACGACTTCTCGTACGCGGTCGATCGCGAGAGCCGGACCGCGTCGGTGTGGGGGGAGGGAGTTCCGGCCCGGAAGGCCGAGTACAACGGGGATCAGGGGTGCACCATCCTGCCGGAGGGCATGGACGATGTCCGTTTCCACCCCACACCGGTGCCGCGCCACGTGCCGGACCCGGAGACGACGCCATGGCCCATGGGGGACGCGGACGCACACCACGATCCCTTCCCCGCCGACGTCGACTACGACCGCTTCCAGGCCGCCCTCGACTGGGCCATGGCCCAGGAGGAGCACCACACCCGGGCCCTGGTGGTCGTCTACGGGGGGAAGATCCTCGGCGAGCGCTACGCCGAGGGCTTCGGGCCGAACACGCCACAGATCTCCTGGTCACAGGGGAAGAGCATCGCCGCCACGCTTCTCGGCGCCACCATCCAGGCCGGTCTGCTCGACGTGGGGCTGGACGATCCGGCGCCCGTCCCGGAGTGGCACGGCGAGGGCGACCCGCGGAACGCGATCCGGGTGCGGGATCTGCTCAACATGAGCTCGGGGCTGGACTTTCAGAACTGGGGCATCGGTCCCCCGCGCACGTGGATGAGCCAGAACGAGCACTTCCGGATCTACTTCGACGGGCTCGACGTGTACGAGCACGCGATCGACCAGCCCATGGACCTGGCGCCGGGCGAGCGGTTCCGGTATCGGAACTCCGACCCGCTCGCGGTGGCTCGGATCGTCCGCCGGGCGGCCGAGGCCGCCGGCGCGGACTGGCTGACCTATCCGCAACGGATCCTGTTCGATCGGATCGGCGCGCGGAGCTACGTCCTCGAGCCGGACGCGTGGGGCAACTTCATCATCACGGGCTACGACTTCGGGAGCGCGCGCGACTGGGCCCGTTTCGGGCTGCTCCATCTGTGGGACGGCATGTGGCGGGGGGAGCGGATCCTGCCGGAGGGGTGGGTCGAGTTCGAGCGCACGCCGGCACCCGGCGATCCCGACCGCAACTACGGCGGCCTCTTCTGGCTCAATCGCGGCGGCCACCTGCCGCGTGCGCCGGCCGATACCTACTACGCGGCCGGGTTCATGGGGCAGTTCACGGCCATCATCCCGTCGCTCGACATGGTCATCGTGCGGCTGGGTCCGAGCGCCGGGGACGTCACGACCTACCTGTCCGACATCATCGGCGAGGTGACCGCGTCGCTCGACCGTTCGCCCTGAGCGGGCGAGGCCGCGGAGCGCTCCGACCCGTCATCCGACACCCGGGCCGGTCTCACCGGTGACCCGACCGGGCGCCTCGAGGGCGGGCAACGGGAAGCTCAGGATCGCGGGAACCGGATCGTGGGCGATGGCCAGCAGACGGTGTCGATCTTCGTCCAGGGCGATCGCGAACACATCCCGATCGGCGCGCAACACGGCCACCAGCGACCCCTTCCAGTCGAATACGTGGATGTCGCGGGCGTAGTTGTCGCGACCCGGGAAGTCGGCCTCGCTCCGACCCGAGAACAGCCCGAAGATGAAGTCGCGGCCGGCCGTCGCGTCGATATAGCCCAGCGCGCTCTCGGGCGGGAACATGGCCACGGGGAAGCTGCCCTTCTTCCCGACCACGAACTCCGGCTCGAAGGGGATCGGCGCGCTCACCTGGCCGCGGGACTCCCCCTGACCGCTCACGATGTCGATGCGGCCTGCGTAGCGCGCCGCGACCGCGAACAGACGTCCGTCGGGACGTCCCGCGATCCGCGACTGGAACGCCTGCTGGCGGAGCACCGTGGGCAGGTCGCCCGGCAGGCTCGGGAACGCGCCGACCTCGCGCGTGAGCGCTCCGCTCCGGTCCAGCAGCCCGAAGCGCGCGTCGAGAAAGGCGCCGCCAGCGAGCAACCCGGAGCTCGAGGTCCACGACAGGTCCGTGACCAGGGCGCCGTGCAGCTGGAACGATGAGTCCGCCCACCCCGTCGCCTCTCCCAGTCTGGCGAGATCGATGCGCGTCATCCGCTGCGTCGTCGTGTCGAGGATCCACACCCGACCGTCGGCATCCCGCGTGATCGTGGCGGGCGCCATGAACTCCGCCGGCCCTTCGCCGGGGTTGCCGACCGACGCGATGAGCGTCCCCCCGGCCGCGTCGATCAGGTGGAGGTTCTTCTCGCCGTGCCGATCGAGGACGACGACCACCCCGTCGACCGGGGCGAGGTCCACGGGCACGCCCAGATGATCCCCGGTGTGGAACACCTCCCCCTCGAGCGGGATCGGCTCCAGTCCATACTCGTGCGGACGCTGCCGGATCACCGTGCGGAGGAGGGTCCCCCCTACGAAAATGGCCGCCAGCCCCGCGGCCAGCATCGCGATGTGCTTCCTGGATGTCACGATTCGCCCCTTGTTCCGTGGCGGCGTCTGTGTCGTTTCGGGGCAACGTCCCGCCGTCGACCGGCCGGCGAGCGGGGAGTCCACGAGCGGAGCCCCCTGTGGTCGGATCCTCGCCCGACCGACCGGTCTTCGAAGGAACACGGTTCCGACTCAGTCGATCTCGATGATGGCGCGCTTGGAGTCGGGCCGGACGGAGCCCTGATCCCAGCAGTACGACGCGTAGTGCGGCTTGCATTCGACCGAGGCGCACACGCCCTCGAGCTCCACGCTCCCGGCCGGCGAGACCGACACGGGGATCAGGAACAGGGTGGCCACGAGCGCGGCGACGAACGTCCAGCGGATGCTTCGAATGGCGGTCATGATGTTCTCCTTGTGTGTGGTTGGAAGTGCTCGCGGGGGCTCCGCGCGCCGCCGACATTGCGGTCGACGGCCTTTGCCGACCGCCGCTCCGGTCGGCCCGATGACACTGGCGGGATGGGGAGTGGATGAAAACGGCGGCGCCCCGGCGGGGACGCCGCCGCGTCCACCGGAAGCGATCGCGACTGCCCGGCTACCCGATCGCCGCCAGCGCGAGGGCGGCCCGCAACACGTCGCCTGCCCGGACGAACCGGGCCCGCACCTGGCCGCCGGCATCCAGCACGACGGCCTCGGAGAAGGTGGCCGTGCGGAACGACAGCAGCGCCTCCTGACCCGTGTCGACCAGGACGTCCAAGGCGGGACAGCTCTCGGCCCCGTCCGGCACATCGGCCGGCGTGACGCGGTCGACCGACACGGCGATCAGACGCACGCCCGCGGACTCCAGACGCGGGCAGCTCTCGATCAGGGTCTCGAGCTTGTCCACCGAGCCCGGGAGCAGCGGGGTCCAGAACTGGACGATCGTGGTCCGGTGCCCCAGCCGGGAGCCCAGGTCGCGCGGCCCTCCATCCAGCGCCCGAACCGGGATCGGTCCCTGCGGGTAGATCTGGTTGCGGCCCGAGCCGAGAAGCTCGCCGATCATCTCCACGCGGGCCGCGGCGAGACGGGTATCGAACGTGGCCCGATCGAGCCCCGTCGCTTCCTCGATCGTCCGACGGTCCGCGTCCCCCAGAAGCGGATCGGCCGCCTGCAGGAGGCGGTACCGCTCCGCCGCATCCGGTCGCCCCAGCGTCTCCGAGAGGCTGGCCAGCCGCACCAGGAGCTCGGGATCCCACACGAGCGCCGAGGCCCGGTTGAGGGTGTCGGCCGCGGATCCCAGCGACCCCTCGGCCTGGAGGAGCTCACCCAGGGTCTTGAGGAGTGCAGCGCGTCGACGGCCTACGGCGGCCAGATAGCCCGAGCGGGTGGTGCCGAGGGCCCGGGGGGGCGGCCGCTCGTCCAGACGCCTGAGCTCGGACCGCAGCCGCTCCATGGAGGTAGACCGCAGCGACGGGAAGCTCGCCAGCTCGCGCGTCAGCATGGCGGCCGCGGAGGGATCGGTGGCCGCCCAGCGGTCGGCCCACCGGAGGGCCGCCTCGTCATCCGCAATCGCCACGGCGGTCCCCAGACCCGCCTCGAGGAGAAGCCCGACCGGCTGTCCGTGGCTCCGCCACTCGGCCTCGAGCGAAGCGGCGAGCTGACGGGGGTTCCCACGGAGCTCGGCGGACAGCTTCAGCACCCGATCCCTGACGACGCTGGGGTGTCGCGGAGCGATCTGCTGGAGGCGCGATAGAAGCCGGGCCGGCGTCGCCGGGTCACCGGTATGGCGGGCATACTCGATGAGCTCGGCCAGCTCGTCCGGATCGGGATTCGCCGGAAGCGCCTCCACGAACCGCTCCAACCGCTTCTCGCTGGCCACCGGCTCGGCATCGCGCCCGACCCGTTGGCGATGCGACGCCAGGTACCCCCACCCCTGTGGCTGATCCGGGTACAGGCGGACCAGCTCCCGGGCCGACTCGAGCGCCCCTCCGGGGGCCACATCCTCGAGCACGAGCGTCCGCTGCCACAGCGCGTCGAACGTCGGGAGACCGTCCGAGCCCTTCTGGAGGTACTCCCAGCGTTCGCCGTAGTCGCGGTCCACCACCTCGCCCCGCAGGTCCTCCACCACGAAGCGCGCGTACGCGGCCGACGAAGGCAACGGGAGCTCGCCGCGGAACTCCCCGTCGTGCCGCGACTCGAGGTCGCCCTCGATCACGACGCCGGGACTCGTCGCGCCGGACGACTGCTGGCCGGGGTTGTAGTACTCGCCGCGGACGCGCAGGGCCGGCTCTCCCGACAGCACCCCCGACGTCGAGAAGCTCACCTCGAGCGGGCGGGCGGCGCCGCGAGACTCGATCTCGAACGTCCGCGAGCCCGCGCGGATGGGGTTGGCTCCGAAGATCAGGAAGCTCCCCAACGCGAGCGCCATGACGATCGACATCACGGCGACCCCTTGCCACGCGCGGCGTCTCCCTCCGGATGGACCCTCCACATCTTCGAGCGGCAGGACGCGCCGCTCGCCCGCCTCGCGACGCTCGAGGAGGTCCGGCAACAGGGAGCTCGGCGGGCCGGGCACCGCCAGCTCGCGCAGCCGGGCGCGCAGCTCGATCATGAAGTCGACTTCCTCGCGACAGCGCTCGCAGCTGGCGAGATGACCGTTGATGTCGAGGGTTTCCCGAGCCGTCAGGTCGCCGTCGGCGAGCCGGGAGAGCTTCTCGTATGACGGGTGTGTGCGGAAGAACATGCGGCTATCGACGGAACGAGATTTCAAGCGAGCGCGCGCCGCAGCTGCTCCCGGGCCCGCATGAGACGCATGGCCGACGCCGCGGCCGTGATTCCGAGGAGCTCGCCGATCTCGGTATGCGAGAATCCCTCGATCTCCTTGAGCACGACCACCACGCGGAGCCTCTCCGGCAACGCATCGATCGCCGACTCCAGGTCGATGCGCGTCCCATGCCCCGGTGTCCTGCCCGGCAACCAGTCGGGTTCGAAGGCCACCTCCCGCCGTCTCTGCCGGCAACGGATCCTGTAGAGCGCCACCCGCACCGTCGCGGTGCGAAGCCAGGCGTGGAAGCTGCCGCCTCCGCGGTACGGACCGAGCGCCTCCGGGAGACCGAGAAACAGATCCTGAACGATGTCCTGGGCGTCCTGGACCGAACGCGTGAGCCGATAGGCCAGCCGATAGACCCGCTCCGCGTACGCCCGGTAGATCTCCGCGAGCGCCACGACATCGCCGGTGGCCAGCCGATCGAGCGTCGCATGCAACGCCGCCGTGTCGAGGTCGGTCGGAGCTTGTTCGTCTCGAGCATTCGCGCGCTGGTCGAAGTCCACGGGCGCGTCCGGCCCTCCGTTTCCCAGTGTATAGGGTACACGAGTGGGCAAAATCTAACATCCGGGTTCGAGACCGGGAAACCGGAGCGAGTCGTTGAAACCCCGGATGTTAGATTTCGTCGACTCGTGTACCCTTAGCAGGAGGAGGGGTGTGCGCGGACGCGGTGTGCACCCGAGCGACACGGACAAGGGGGGGGCGGGACGTGGCCGAGGAGCCGGGAACCACGAGCATGGAAACCGAGATCGAGCCGGATCAGCCGGACCCCGTGGCCGTGCGTGCGGAAGAGTGGGGGCCCGATGACCAGGTCGCTCCTCTCACCATCCTGCTCGTCGAAGACAATCCCGCCGATGTCCGTCTGTTCCAGGATCTCGTCGGCCGCGCGAAGCTCGGGCGCGCGACCCTCAAGCACGCCGCGAGCCTGACGCCGGCCCTCGACGAGATCGGGCGCTCCGGCTGCGACATCATGTTCCTCGACCTGTCGCTTCCGGGAGACGGAGGGGTCGCGACCATCCGCAAGGCCGTCGAGGCTGCCTCCGACACTCCGGTCGTCGTTCTCACCGGTGCCCTGGATGAGGATCTCCCCCGTCTGGCGCTGCGCGAGGGCGCCCAGGATTACCTCCGCAAGGGCGCCTTCGAGCCGAAGGACCTGCGCCGCACGATCCGGTACAGCATCGAGCGCTTCCGGTGGACGCGTGCCGCCGTCGCCGGAGAGCTCCTGTACCGGTCGATCGTGAACACATCGCGGGAAGGCATCCTGGCCCTCGACGAGGAGGGGCGCGCGACGCTCGTCAATCCCAGCCTGGGTCGGATGCTCGACCGCGAGCCCGACGAGCTGATCGGCCGTCTGGTCGGGGAGTTGTTCCACGTCACGGATGGGAACGGCGAGTTCGGCGATCCGTTTCCCGATTCGGGAGACGTGGAGCTCGACTTCCGACGCGAGGACGGGGCCTCGATCTCGGTCCACGCCTCCTGTTCGTCCCTGAAGGACGACTACGGTCGCAAGCGGGGCCGCGTGATCCTGCTCATGGACGTTACCTCTCGGAAGCGCACCGAGGTCGAGCTTGCACGCGCCGCCTTTTCCGACCCGCTCACGGGTCTCCCCAACCGCATGCTGTTCGAGGACCGTCTCGATCACGCCATGAAGCGGCGGGCTCGCATGAGCACGCCCGTCGCGGTGCTCATGCTCGATCTCGACGGATTCAAGGCGATCAACGATTCCTTTGGACACCCGGTGGGAGACGCGTTGATCTCCATGGTCGGCCAGCGGCTCGTCGACCTTACGCGCGCCGACGACACCGTCGCGAGAATGGGAGGAGACGAGTTCGCGATCCTGCTCGACAAGGTCACCGACGAGCAGATCATCCATACGGTCGCAGGCAGGATCGCCACGGCGTTCGAGAAGCCCTTCGAGGTGATGGGTTCGCCGATCCAGGTGAACGCGAGCATGGGAATCGCGCCCCTGACGAGCGAGCAGGAGGGCCCCGAGGATCTGCTGCGCTTCGCCGACGTGGCCATGTATCGGGCCAAGGAGAAGCCGGGGACGACCTACGAGATCTTCGATCCGCGCGAGGACTTCGGCGCGACACGCCGCGTCCAGGTACAGAACGAGCTCCGCGAGGCCATCCGCAAGCGCCACCTGCGCGTCCATTTCCAGCCGATCGTCGAGCTGGCGACGGGACAGATCGTGGGTGGCGAGGGCCTCGTGCGGTGGGAGCACCCCAGGCGGGGGTTCATCTTCCCCGGGGAGTTCATCGCCCTGGCGGAGGAATCCGGGCTCGTACGGGAGCTGGGTGAGTCGGTGCTGCGACAGGCCACCGAGCGCTGGCGCGATTGGATCAGGGTCGATGCGACCCGCTCCAGCCTGACGCTCGCCGTCAACGTGTCGGCGCGGCAGCTCGGCGACCCCGGCTTCGTCGCGATCGTTGCCGAGGTGCTCGAGGAGACCGGGATCGAGCCGCGCATGCTCCAGCTCGAGGTGGAAGAGGCGGCCGCCATCCGCGCGGCACGGCACCTCGCAGGGTACAAGAAGCTCGGCGTGTCGATCGCCCTCGACGACATCGGGAAGGGCCACGCATCGCTGGAGAACATCACCCGGCTGGAAGTGGACGTTCTGAAGATCGACCAGACGTTCGTGGGCGGCCTCGGCACCAGCTCGCGGGACACTGCCGTGGTGGAGGCGATGATCGTGCTGGGCCGGCGCCTCGGCGTGTCGGTGGTGGCCGAGGGGATCGAGACCGAGGATCAGCTCCGACGTCTCCTGGACCTCGGGTGCGACGTGGGTCAGGGATACCTGTTCGCCAAGGCGGTCACACCGAGGGCGTTCGAGCGCCTGCTGGAAGGCGGGCGCCTCGGCCCGCCGCCCGAGGCGCTCGCGAGCCCCTCTCCCGCCGGCGGTTGAGACCGAGCGGGCGGCGGGACGGCCGGCGCAAAGGAGAGGTGATGGGCACCCTCGGGGGGCGGACCGCCGAGATCCTCCTGGTGGAGGACAACGAGGGCGACGCGTTCCTCATCGAGTCGGCCCTCCGGGAGGCCGGGTTCCCGAGCCACATCCGCCATGTCGCGGACGGGCCGGCAGCCCTCGAATACCTGCATTCGGCCTCTGGCGGAAGTCGGGCTCCCGACCTCGTGCTGCTCGACCTGAACCTCCCGGGGATGGATGGCCGCGAGATCCTCGCCCGGCTCAAGGGGGACGCCGAGCTCAGGCGGATTCCGGTCATCGTCTTGACTACATCGGACAACCCGCGAGACATTCAGTCGAGCTACGATCGATTGGCCAACTGCTACGTGACCAAGCCGGTGCAGATCGACGACTTCTTCGAGTCGATCCGCGCCATCGCGGAGTTCTGGTTTCGCGTCGCGACGCTGCCGGGGGCGAACTGACGCTGTGAAGCCCCCGTAGCCGAGCCCGAGGGGGGGTGCGGGGGGTGAAGACTGCGACGGTTTCGAACGGGGCGACGGGGCTCGTTCCCCTGATCGGCGGCTCGAAGCGAGACGTCCCACGAAGCGCCCTCCTGGTCTCCGTCCTCGCGCTCGGGACCGCGGCGACGGGCAACATCTTCTTCCCGGAGCAGCTCGAGAACTACTTCGCACTCCTGTGGCTGCTCGCGCTCATCCCGCCCTTCCTGCTCGCCTATTACAAGGGGTGGGAAGGCGCGACGCTCGCGCTGTCGATCGGCATGGTGCTCCTGGTGGGCGTCGAGGTCGGAGGCTCCTACCTCGCCAACCGCGAGGTGCGCTGGTGGGTCGTGAGCGGGGTGATCGTCATCCTGATCACGGTCAGCCTCGGGGCGGGCGTGATCTCCGAGCGCCTGCACCGGGAGCGATCCAGCGCGCTCGATCTCGCCTACCTGGACCACCTGACCGGGCTGCCGAACCGTCGCACGCTGGAATGGTTCCTGGGGAAGGAGTTCGCCGAGGCCCAGCGGGGCCGGGGGCTCGCCATCGTCCTGTTCGACATCGACGGCTTCAAGCGCCACAACGACGAATCCGGCCATGCGGAGGGCGACCGCGTGCTCAAGGTCGTCGCGGACGTGCTGGGTCAGAACACGCGCGCCTCGGACCTGTCGGGGCGTCTGGGGGGCGATGAGTTCCTGTCCATCCTGGGCGGCGAGACGGCCGACACGGCGTTCGTGTTCGCCCAGCGCGTGCTCCGGGAGCTCGAAGCGCGCACGGACCTCGTGGGTCTGAGCGCCGGGATCTCCTCCTACGGGCCCGGCGTCGGGAGCACGGCAGAGCTCCTCGAGGACGCGGACCGCGCCCTGTACGAGGCGAAGTCCGAGGGCGGCGGACGCGTCGTTCGCCGCATGCCGGCCGAGGGAGTCACCCCCTGAATCGACGGTGAGCGACCGGGCCCGACGGGCCCGGTGCGCTACGGCGAGCCCCCTCCTTCCTCCCCGGTCGCGGCGCTCTCGACGAGGCCGAGGCCGAGGTCGCGGCCCTTGGCGACCGCCGGCACACCCGTCGCCATCCATTCGGGCGCGGGGGCGCCCTTCAGGTGATGGTCGAAGAACTGCTGCATGCGGATCGCCCAGTCCTCCCGGTTCGCCCTGCGTCCCAGCCCGTGGTCCTCTCCGTTGTAGTCGAGCAGGTATGCGGGCTTCCCGAGCCGGCGCATGGCCACGAACATCTCGATCCCCTGGTACCAGGGCACCGCCCCGTCCGCGTCGTTGTGCATCATGAGGAGCGGCGTGCGGATCTTGTCGGCGTAGAACACCGGCGAGTTGTGCACGTACTCCATGGTGGATTCCCACAGCGAGCCTCCGATGCGGCTCTGCGTGCGCTCGTACTGGAACATGCGGCTCATCCCGCTCCCCCACCGGATCCCCCCGTAGGCGCTCGTCATGTTGGCCACCGGGGCGCCCGCCTCGGCGGCCGCGAACAGATCCGTCTTCGTGATCATGTAGGCGATCTGGTAGCCTCCCCACGAGTGCCCCTGCACGCCGATCCGGTCCGGATCCACGAACCCGTCGTCGATCAGCGACAGCACGCCCGGCACCACCGCGTCGAGGGCGCTCTCGCCCGGGTATCCGATCTCGTACGGGATGTCGGGGATGAACACGAGGTATCCGCGGCTCGCGTAGAACGCGTAGCGGATCGAGGCCCGGTTGGGGACCGGGGACTGATAGCGGTTGAGGTCGTCGGACAGACGCTCGTAGAAGTACACCATCATCGGGTAGCGCTGCGACGGATCGAAGCCATCCGGCTTGATGAGGATGCCCTCGAGCGGGGTGCGGTCCGCCGACAGCCACGACACGAGCTCCGCGCTCCCCCAGCGATACTCGGCCTGCTGGGGGTTGGCGTCGCTCAGCCGGCGCGGCGACCCGAACGCGGGGCCGCTCACCCACAGATCCGGGAACTCCACGAAGGTCTCGCGCGTCCACAGCAGCAGCTCCGCATCGCGGGCCTTGCGCGGCGTGCCGAACCACGCGTCCGCCTCGATCAGCGTCCGCGTGGCGCCCGCCCGGTCGTCCCGCCCCGCGGCGAAGCCGGCGGCGCGCGTCCTCGTATCGAACGTGGACAGGAGGATCGGACCTTCCGGCAGGGTCGGGTCGTCCGGATCGAGCTCCACGGCCCGGTATCGCACGCTGTCGTCGCGTCCGTCGGTGAGGCGAAGCGGGGCGGAGCGGCCGCTCGGGTCGATGCGCCATGCGTCGAAGCGGTCGTAGACGAGGAGCCCCGCGTCCCCCTCGATCCAATCGGGCGATGCGTACGGCGGGGGACCCTGCGGGTGATCGTCCAGCTCGTCGTGGAAGGCCTGCGGGATGGCGGCCGTGAGGCTGTGCGGCTCGGCGCTCCCGTCCACGGGGGCGAGCTTCCAGTCGCGGTCGCCATCATCCCACCAGTACGCGTACCGTCCGGCCGGCGACAGACGCACGCCGCCGAACCCGCGCACGCGTGAGGTGACGGGGCGCCGGGCCCCGGTTCGGACGTCGATGGCCCAGGCGTCGCGGTACTGCGCATCCCACGACAGCTCCTGGCGATACGGAGCGTCTGTCGTGCCGAGGACGAAGTCGCCCGATCCGTCGAGCGGGCGCTCCACGTCCGGTGTGTCCGGGGAGCCGAGCTGGACGATCCCATCCTCGCCGTCGCGCGCGACGGCCGCATACGTCCGCTCGCGGTCGCGCTCCGCCCGGAGGAGCTGCATCGGCTGCAGGTAGTCGTCCCGCCAGTTCCACACGTCGACCCGCACCTCGTCCTCGTCGAGGATCTTCTCGGGCTCCGGACCGGGCCGCGGAGCGGTGCCGAAGAAGAGTCGCGAGCCGTCCTCGGAGAACTCCAGCGGGCCGTGCGGGCCGACCCACCAGCCGGGGGGCATGCCCCTGGTGCGGGAGTCCGCGACCGTGCGCGTGCTCCACCCGGCGCCCGTCGCCACGTAGAGGACGTACTCGGGGCGCTCGTCGTCCCAGCCGTCGCGGTCGCTCAGGAAGGCCAGACGCCGGCCCTCGTCGTCGAAGGCGAGCTGCGTGTAGTGTCCCGTCCCGGTGAGCACCGGGGTGGCGGCGCCCGAGGAGGGATCCACGGCGCGCAGCCCGTCCCGATCTCCCTCCTCCGTGGACACGACGTACGCCAGCGCGGACCCGTTGGGCGCCACGCCGTATTCGAGCACGGACTCGAAGCGCCACTCCGAGCCGCCCGCCAGGTCGCGCAGGACGAGCGTCGTCCCATCCTCCTTCTCGTGGCTCGCCTCCCAGGTCGGCGAGCGCTCCTCCTGCGGTGTCTCTCCCTCCGTCGTCTCCGCTTCGCCCTCGCTCTCACGGCCCTCGCCTTCGGCCTCGGGCTCCTCGGCCAGGCGATAGACCAGCCACACGCCCCCGTCCTCGGGCACGGAGAACGACTCGATCGGGCCGTCCCGGAAGATCCCTTCGTCCGGGGGCACACCCGACACGCCGATCACCTCGAGATCGACGACGGCGATCGAGTCGCCGGGCAGCTCGTCGTCCTTCGTCCCCGCGAGCGCGAGCGAATCCACGACCGCGTCTACCGGCGGAACGCGGAACGCGACGTGACGCGAGTCCCGTGTGAACACCGGCGCCCGGCCCCGAAAGCGCCGCTCGAGCGAGCCGTCCGTCCTGGTCACCACGAGGGTCGGATCTCCATCCCAGGGGGCGAGGACGTACGCCAGCCACGCGCCGTCGGGGGAAAGGGCGCGGTCATCGATCTCGCTCCAGCGGTACGTGTCCTCGTGGTCGAGAGCCGGCCGAACCTCCTGCGCCCCGGCGCGCGTAGGGCTCCACGAGGCGACCAGGGACACCGCCAGGACGGCGTGTCGGGACGGGCGGAATCGGAGCGTGGGCTTCATGCGACCTCCTGGGTGGCAGCTCGGAAGGTCACAATGTGACGGCGAGACGGAGCCGCCGGCCACCCGGGGCACCGTTTCCGGACGCGCCCCACCGGGACTCATCGCACCATCCGGCAGCGAAGCGTGTCAAATCGAGCGGTCCCTGCACGTTGCAGGGGGCGGGTCACTTCGGATCCGTACGAGGAAGAACACAACTGGAGGCGGTGCAAGCAAATGAGACTCCATCGTTTGTCGCTGGCGGCCCTGTTCGTCGGGGCCTTGTCGATCGCGCCCGCGAGGCTCCTGGCGCAGGACGTCATCCTGGGTGTCAAGGGCGGAATCAACATCGCCGACCTCCATGTGACGGGGGCGGACCTCGGCGATACGTCCACGCGCACCGGGCTGGTGGGCGGCGTGTTCGCCGAGCTCGGGCTGGGCAGCGTGTTCGCGATCCGGCCCGAGGGGCTCTACTCCCAAAAGGGGTTCTCCGAGACGGATACCGGCATCGACGCGGACCTCAAGGTGGACTACATCGAGGTGCCGCTCCTCCTGGCCGCCCGCTTCGGACAGAGCTCGGTCCGGCCCGTGGTGTTCGCCGGTCCGGTCGTCGGTTTCGAGGCCTCCTGCAAGCTGGAGGGCTCCTCCGGCGGCGTGAGCGTCAGCGCCGACTGCGCGGATCAGGATGTCGACACCGAGAGCACCGACTTCGGGGTGGCGTTCGGAGGTGGCGTGGAGGTGGATGCCGGCGGCGTCGTGCTGCTTCTCGACGGCCGCTACACGCTCGGGCTGCGGGACATCGATGCGATGAACGGCTCCGAGGCGAAGAACCGGGTGTGGTCGGTGATGGCGGGTCTCGGGTTCCACCCCTAGGCCCGGCGTCCCCCGACGAGGTCGGGGGCGCGGCGAGCGGGCGGGGAGACCGCCGGGGCGCCCTGCCTCGGTGGTCTCCCGTCTGATCCGGGGGCGAGCGCCCCGATCGGCGAGGCACGACGCGCATCGCGCTCACCGCGATTTGACGGCGTCGCCGAGCCGTGGCAGGGTGAGCCGGGCCACGGCACCGCGTGCCTTCTCCCGATTCGAGAGACTGAGGGAGCCGTGGTGGGCCTCCGCGATCTCGCGACACAGGACCAGACCGATCCCGGAGCCGGACTCCTTGGTGGTGTAGAACGGTACGAACAGGTTCGAGGTGTCGGCCAACCCCGGACCCTCATCCTCCACCCACACCTCCACCTCGCGGCGCGCGACGCGCCACCCCACGCGCACCACGCCCCCGGTCTCCTGCGCCGCATCCACGGCGTTGTCCACCAGGTTGATGAGGAGCTGATCCAGCTGATCGCCATCGGCGCGGATTCGGGCCTCGGGGCCCGGACGCAGGTCGACCTTCATGCGCGTCTCGAGACCGACGGCTCGTCGCACCCACTCGCCGACATCCAGCGGAGCGAGCCTCGGCGGGGGAAGCCGCGCCAGCCGCGCGTACGAGGACAGGAAGCGGGCGAGGGCTTCCGCCCGATTCGAGATCACGTCGAGGCCCTGCTCGAGATCCTCGTGCCACGTCTCGGCGTCACCGTTCGTCGGGTGGCCGTCGTGACGCGAGGCCGACAGCGAGCTCAGGCTCTGGGCGATGGACCGGATCGGCGCGAGCGAGTTGTTGATCTCGTGTCCCAGCACGCGCACCAGCCGCTGCCAGGCAGAGCGCTCCTCCTCCCGCAGCACGCGACTCAGGTCCGACAGGACGAGCAGGCGGTGCGGTCTGCCTTCCTGACGGAAATGACTCACCCGCACTTCCCAGCGGCTCGCCCCGCCCGGGAACACCATGTCCGCGACGCGGCGGGACGGTCCCTTGAGCAGGTCCTCCAGCCCCAGGGATCCGGCCCTCCGGCCGATCATGCTCTCTTCCGAGCGCTCCACCAGCCGCTCGGCGGCGCGGTTCGCCAGCACGAGGCGATCCTCGTCGTCGAACGCGAACACGGCGACGTCGATCTCGGACATGACGCGACGCAGGAGCGCGGTCGCCTCGAGGACCTCCAGGCGCTGCTCGCGCAGAGTCTGGCCGAGCAGGTTCACCTCGTGCGCCACCAGACCCAGCGCGTCGTCGGGTCGGCCCAGCCGGGCCCGGATGGTGTAGTCGCCCTCCTGGAGGGCCGCGATCATGTTCGACATCGTCTGCAGCGGCCGCACGAGCCGCTCGCGCAACACCAGCCAGAACCCGAGCCACCCGCCGACGGTGACCAGGGTGAGGGTCCATTGGAGACGGAGGGCGAACTCCCGTGTCCACACGAGGACCAGGGCGACCACGAGCGCCGGCAGGGCGGAGAGGAGCGACAGGAGGGGAACGCGACGCTCGTAGCTGATCCGGGCGCTCTTCACGACCCTCCCGGCTCTCGACGCGGCACGCGCCCCGTCGCCCCGCGCCACTAGTGTCCCGTCGAAGACGTACGGTGCGTCGCGTGCACGGCTAGGCCTCGATCCCGTGGCGCTCGAGACGACGATACAACGCGCTGCGACTCACGCCCAGTGCCTCGGCGGCCTGGCTCACGTTGCCGTCGAAGCGTCCCAGGGCGCGCTGGATGAGGATACGTTCGGCCTCCTCCAGCGTCAGCTCGTCGAAGCGGGCCGCGGCATCGGGCGCCGGGCGCAGCCCCAGATCCTCGCCGTCCACGGTGGCGCCCTCCGACAGGAGCACGGCCCGCTCGACCGCGTGTCGCAGCTCGCGCACGTTCCCGGGCCAGGTGTGTGCGAGCAGGGCGCGCATGGCCGCCTGCGAGAAGTCGAGCTCGACCCCGTACCGTGCCGTCTGCTGTTTCAGGAAGTAGGCGGCCAGGGCCGGGATGTCCTCGCGCCGCTCGCGGAGGGGCGGAATCGGGATCTCCACGGAGTTCAAGCGATACAGGAGATCCTCGCGGAATCGGTCCTCGGCCACCCGCGCCGGCAGATCGGCGTTGGTGGCCGCCAGCACCCGGACGTCCGCCCGCCGCGCGCGCGACGAGCCCACGCGCTGGAACTCCCCCGTCTCGAGCACGCGCAAGAGCTTCGCCTGCTGGGCGGGGGACAGGTTCCCCACCTCATCCAGGAACAGGGTCCCCCCGTCCGCGAGCTCGAAGTAGCCTACCCGGTCGGTCTTGGCATCGGTGAACGCGCCCTTCACGTGGCCGAACATCTCGCTCTCGAACAGCGTCTCCGACAGCCCGCCGGCGTTGACCGCCACGAGCGGCCGGTCGGCGCGCTCCGAGCGGGCATGGAGCCAGCGTGCCACGACCTCCTTGCCGCTGCCGGGCTCGCCGGTGATGAGGACGCTCGCATCCGACGGCCCGACGCGCTCGATGAGCCTGAGGACGGGCTGCATGGCACGGGAGGTGGCGATGAAGTCCGGAACATCGCGCTCGCGCAGGCGCTGGTTCTCGAGCTCGAGGTGCTGGGCGCGCCGCAGCGCGCGCCCGAGCTCGATCTGGGTGCGCAGCGTCGACAGGAGCCGCTGGTTGTCCCACGGCTTCTCGATGTAGTCACCCGCCCCCTTCCGGATCGCTTCGACCGCCCCCTCGATCGAACCCCACGCGGTCATTACGATGACCGGGAGGATGGGATCGACCGACTTGATCCTCGGAATGAGGTCGAGGCCTTCCCGCCCCGAGGTCGTGTCGCGCGCGTAGTTGAGATCCATGAGGACGCCATCGAAGTCGTGCGACTCGAGGGCGCTCATGATCCCGGGCGGCGACGTCGCGGTCTCGAGCTCGAAACCCTCCCCCTTGAGTAGGAGGCGCAGGGCCCTGAGCACGTCCTGCTGGTCGTCCCCGATCAGCACGCGCGGAGGTGAGGGCTTGTCGGTCACGGCAGGAAAGCTAGCACGTCGTCCGGATCCGAGCCCGTCCGCGCGTGCCGTCGTGGCGTCGACCGGCGGTCCGGGCGCGCGGGTCCGGGCGGCGGGCGCGCGCGCTCGATCCGGGACTAGTCCTCGACGATCCAGCCGTCCGCGAGGTTGATCACGCGATGGCCGTAGGCCGCGACCTTGGGGTCGTGCGTGACCTGGACGATCGTCGTCCCCGCCTCGTTGAGCTCCTTCAGCATCTGCATGATCTGCTCTCCCTGCGAGGAGTGGAGGCTGCCGGTGGGCTCGTCGGCGAGGATCAGCCGGGGCTCGGAGATCACCGCGCGTGCCACGGCCACCTGCTGCTGCTGTCCCCCGGATAGCTGGTTGGGGAACAGGTCCTTCTTCCCCACGATGTTGAACCGGTCGAGGATGTCCGCCACCAGAGCCTGTCGCTCCGACCGCTTCACGTCCCGGTAGGAGAGCGGGATCTCGAGGTTCTCGTACACGGTCAGATCGTCGATCAGGTGGTACTGCTGGAACACGAACCCGATGTACGCCTTGTGGAGCTCGTTTCGGTGCTTCGGCTTGAGGGCGTGTACGGGCTCGTCCATGAACCAGTACTCGCCCTCGAACGCCCCATCCAGCAGCCCCATGATGCCGAGCAGGGTGGACTTGCCGGCGCCGGACGGACCCATGAAGGTCAGGAATTCGCCCTCACGGACCATGAGGCCGATGCGGCGCAGCACCCAGGTGCGACCGCCCTTGTACGGATAGCTCTTCTCTACGTTTTCGAGACGGATCATCGCTCGCCGTTCGTTTCTTTCGTCGTTCTCGTCACGGGAAAGGACCGGAACACTCGCACGCAGAACCTACGTCGCGGCGGCACGCGCGGGCATCCGGGTTCGAGACGCGGCCGGTCGCCGGGCCGGTGGCTCATTCGGCGCGCAACGCGACGATCGGGTCGACCCTGGCCGCGCGCCGTGCCGGGAGAAGCGAGGCGGCGAGCGCGGTGATCAGCAGCAGGAGCGGCACGACGAGGTACACCTGCGGATCCGTCGGGCTCACGCCGTGCAGGATGCCCGAGATGAGCCGTGCGAGCCAGAACGCCGCCACGAGACCCAACCCCACGCCGAGCAGCGTGAGCTCGAGCCCCGCGCGTACCACATCGCCGAGCACCCGCCGGACCGGCGCCCCGAGCGCGATGCGAATGCCGATCTCGCGGGTGCGGTCCTGGACGGTGAGCGCGAGCAGCCCGTACAGCCCGATCCCGGCCAGCAGGGCCGCGAGCGCCGCGAACGCGCCGACCATCGCCGCGTTGAAGCGCGCCGGCGCGACCTGCCGCGACACGGTCCGCGCGAGGGGCTCGACGTCCACGAGGGGGATGTCGGGATCGAGCTCGGCCACCTCGCGGCGCACGATCCCCACGATCGACTGCGGGTCTCCCGTGGTTCGTACCACCACCTCGAATTCGCGCGGGTACGGCTGTTGGGCGTGGGGCATGTAGATCTCCGGGCGCGCCGGCTCGTCGAGACCGAAATGGCGCACGTCGCCCACCACGCCGACCACCGTCCGCCACGGGTCCTCGCTCTCGGGCCCACCCCACCGGAAGCGATCGCCGATCGGATCGATCCCGCCCCAGTACTCGCGGACCGCAGCCTCGTTCACGACCACCACGGGCTCGGATGTCGGGCCATCGTCGTCGTCGAAGCCGCGGCCGCTCGCCAGCCGCATCCGCATGGCACGAAAGTACTCGCCCCGGATGATGCGCTCCTCGGCGCACGCGTCCGGCCGCTCGACGCCGTCGTCGAGCGTGAAGCCGGCACAGGAGGCACCACCGCGGAGCGGGATCAGCTGCCCGCCACCCACCGCCACCACCTCGGGCCGCGCGTCGATGCGCTCGAACAGGCGGTCGAAGAAGGCGTGCGAGGCGACCACGTCCGGGTAGTCGGCCGGCGGCGTCTCGACGCGGAAGGCGAGCACGTGCTCGGGATCGAACCCCGGGTCGATCGCTTCGAGGCCGATGACCGTACGGACCAGGAGACCCGACCCGACGAGGAGCACGATGGAAAGGGCCACCTGCACCACGACCAGGGCCGAACGGAGCCCGGTGCCGGTCCCTCCGGCGATTCCGCGCGCGCCGCCCGCCTTGAGGGCCGGCACCACGTCGACGCGGCGGGAGCGGAGCGCCGGGATGAGACCGGACAGCGTCCCCGTGAGAACGGCGACACCGAACGTGAACGCGAGCACCCAGCCGTCGATGCGGATCTGGCTGGCCCGCGGGAGCTCGGCCGGAAGAACCGCGGTCGCGGCCCCCAGGGACCAGCTCGCCACGACGAGCCCCACCACCCCGCCGAGCGCGGCCACGATGAGGCTCTCGATCAGGAGCTGCCGCGCGATGCGCCCGGTGCCGGCGCCGAGGGCGGCGCGGATCGCGAGCTCGCGGCGCCGGCGCACGCCCCGGGCCAGACCCAGGCCGGCCAGGTTGGTGCACGCGATGAGCAGCACGAAGGCCACGGCGCCGAGCAGGATCACGAGCGGCTCGCGGGCCGTCCCGGTCATCGCCCGCGTGAGGGGCTCGAGCGAGATCGTGCGGCCCTGCTTGAACGGATAGTCCTCGGAGATGGCTCCGAACAGGCGATCGAGCTCCGCGCCGGCCCGGGGAAGATCCGCCCCGGCGGCCAGCCGGATCATGGCCTTCATGAAGTGACCGCCACGGTTCGCGGGGTCCACGACGTATGGCACCCAGACGTCGGGCTGCGTCCCGGTGATCGGATCCTCGAAGCCGGGGGGCGCCACGCCCACGAGCTCGTGCTCGACGCCGTTCAGGGTGAGCGTCCGACCCACGGCGTCCGGGTCGCCCGCGAGGAGGGTGCGCCACATGGCGTACGAGACCACGGCGACGCAGGGCGCCCCGGCCCGGTCCTCGGCGACGCGGAACAGCCGGCCACGAGACGACGTCACTCCGAGCACCGAGAAGTAGTTGGCCGACACGAGCCCGACGTCGAGGCTGTGCGGTCGATCGAGCCCGGTGAGGGTGCGCGCCGTCTCCGTTCCGAACGCAAGGCCCTGGACCGACGCGGCGTTCGCCAGATCCATCAGATCGGCCGGGTTCAGCGGGCCGTGCGGCTGGCCCTGCGGCGTCGAGAGCCACACGCGCGCCAGCCGAGCCGGGCTCTCGTAGCGCGGCGCTCGGAGGACGACGCCCCGCACGAGGCTGAACACGGCCGTGTTCGCACCGATTCCGATCGCCAGCGTAGTGACCGCGACGGCCACGTACCCGGGGCTCCGGGACAGATGACGGAGCGCGTATCGCACGTCCTGCCACAGTCGGTTCAGCATGTCACGCCGCCTACTCCGTCCGCAGCGTGATCATCGGGTCGACGCGGGTGGCCCGCCGGGCGGGCCAGAAGCACGCGAACAGGGCCGACAGGCCGAGCAGGAGCGTGACGCCCCCGAGCGTCAGCGGATCGGTCGGGGCCACGCCGAACAGGAGGCTCGACAGCGCCCGACCGGCCGCGATCGCCCCGCCCAGGCCGAGGACGATGCCCAGACCCGTCAGGATGGCCCCCTGACCCATCACCCGTCCCAGCACGTCGCCGGGGCGCGCGCCTAGGGCCATCCGGATCCCGATCTCCCGCGTCTGCCGAGACACCATGAACGCCATCACGCCGTAGATCCCGATGACCCCCAGGACCAGCGCGAGCCCGGCGAACAGCGCCAGGAGCAGGCTCACGAAGCGCTCCGACGCGATGCTCGTGGCGAACACCTCGTCCAGAGTGGCCACCTGCGAGACCGGCATGTCCGGGTCGAGGTCCCAGACCGCCTCGCGGAGCGTGTTGGCGTAGGCGGACGGATCGCCGCCCTCGGTGTGCAGCACGATATTGAGCGCGCGCCCCGGGCGCTGGGCGTACGGGATGAACATCTCGGGACGGGGGGTCGCCGCCACCCCCCGGGTTCGCACCGTCTCGACCACGCCGACGATGGTCCACCACGGCGAATCGGGGTCCCGTACGCCTCCGATCTTGATGCGCTTGCCGATCGGGTCCTCGTCGGAGAACTGCTCATCGACCATGGACTGGCTCACGACGACGGTGAGGAGTCCGTCGGGACGATCGCTATCGTCCACGTAGCGCCCCCTCAGGAGCGGGATCCGCATGGCCTCGAAGAACCCCGGGGTGGCTCGCCAGAAGTCGCCGGCCGGCTCCTGTCCAGGCTCCGGAAGCCGTCCCTCCACCCCGAAGCTCACGTCGTTGACGTTTCCACCCAGCGGGAGCAGTGACGCGCTCCCCACCGCGCGGACGCCCGGAGATGTCTCCAGACGATCCTCGAGTTGCCGGACCAGCTCCGGGAGAACCGACGCATCCGGATAGTCGGCACCGCTGAACGTGATCTGGCCGGTCAGCGCGTCATCGGTCCGGAATCCCGGATCGACGTGCTGCAGCTCCTGGAAGCTCCGCAGCAGGAGACCCGCCGCGACGAGGACCGCGACGCCCAGCGCGAGCTCCCCGACCACGAGCGCGCTCCGCAACCGGCTCCCCGCCGCGGCAGTGGACCCGCGCTCCCCCTCGCGCAGGGTGAGGCTAGACGCCTCGGAGGCATACCCCAGGGCCGGAGCTAGACCGAACAGGAGCCCCGTAAGCACCGAGGCGCCCAGACCGTACAGGAACACGGCGGCGTCGAGACCGATGGCGGATGCGCGCGGCAGACCCGACGGCGCGAGCTGGACGAGGACGTCGGTGCCCCACACCCCCAGGCCGAGTCCGAGCAGCCCCCCCGCGATGGCGAGGACCATGCTCTCGGTGAGGAGCTGCCGGGCGATGCGGATCCGTCCGGCTCCCAGCGACGCCCGCACGGCGAGCTCGCGCTCGCGCACCGATGCGCGTCCCAGGAGCAGATTGGCCACATTGGCGCACGCGATCAGCAGGACCAGGCCCACCGTGGCGAGGAGCACGAAGAGCGGCGTGCGCACGGGGCCCACCACTGTGTCCCGGAGCGGCTCCAGGGTCACCCCGACGTCGCGATAGTCGACCGGGTTCTCCTCGGCGATCCCCGCCGCGATCCGCTCCATGTCCGACAGCGCGGCCTCGCGCGTGACGCCCGGGGCGAGCCGTCCGATCACCCGCAGGTAGTAGTTCCCGCGGTCGTCCCGCGAGCGATCGATCGGAAGGACACCCCAGATTTGCGCGTTCGAGATGATGGGCCCCTGGAACCCGGGCGGCGCGACTCCGACGACGACGTGCGGTTCGCCGTTCAGCGTCAGCGATGTCCCGATGATGGCCTCATCGCCGCCGAAGCGCTCCTGCCAGAAGTCGTGTCCCAGCACCACGACCCGGTCGTTGCCGGGGGTCTCCTCCCCGGCAGCGAAGCCGCGTCCCTGCCGGGGCTCCACCCCGAGCACCGAGAAGTACGACGGGCTCACGAGCGCCCCGTTGAGGACATCGGGCCGCTCGCCAGCGGTCAGGTTGGGCTGCCACCCCGTCAGGGCCGCCATGCCGGAGAAGGTCCGGTTCCGGTCGCGCCACTCGGCGAAGGTCGTGCGCCCCGTCCACTCGTTGGCCGGCCCTCCGCGAAGCTCCTGGTTCTCCCACACGGTCAGCAGTCGACCGGATTCCGGATACGGCAACGGCTCTAGCAGCACCCCGTTCACGACGCTGAAGATCGACGTGTTCACGCCGATCCCGAGCGCCACGGTGAGGAGCGCGATGGCCGTGAAGCCGGGATTGCGCCGCAGGGCGCGGAACGCGAACCGAATGTCCTGTCGCAGCGTTTCCATGGTGCTCCTGTCGGGTACGCGGGCTCGTCCGTCCTCTATTCGATGCGAAGCGCGCACGACGGATCGACCGACGTCGCGCGACGGGCGGGGAGCCACGTCGCGAGCAGCGCGACGGCCATGAGGACCGTCGCCACGACGAGCAGCGTGAGGGGGTCCCGCGGTCCGACGCCGTACAGGAGCCTCGCCATGAGACCCGTCAGACCGAGCGAGCCCGCCAGCCCGATGAGGATCCCAGTGCCGGCCAGCCCGAACCCCCGTCGCATGACCTCGCCCATGATGTCCGCGCGGCCGGCTCCGAGCGCCATGCGAACGCCGAACTCGTGCGTGCGCAGGCGGGTGGCGTAGGCGACGACGCCGTAGATCCCCACCACCGCGAGGACCAACCCGATAGCCGCGAAGGTGGCCAGGATCCAGAGGGTGAAGCGACGCCCGGCGACCGACCTCGCGAGGAGTTCCTGTAGCGTGGCCGCCCGATACACGGGCTGGTCGGGATCTACCGTCCACAGCTCGGTCTGCATGCGTTCGAGGCTCGGCCGCGGGGCGGTCCGGGTCCGCGCGACGAACACCATCCCACCGCTCGGCGCCTGCGCCTCGGACAGGAAGAGCTCCGGCCGCGGGTCGCGGTCGAGCCCCTCGTGCCGGACCTGCCCGACCACACCGATCACCTCCCACGACACTGCTCGCCCGTCGGCGTCCCGATACCCATCGATCGCCAGTCGCTCTCCGATCGGGCTCTCGCCAGGCCAGTAGCGCCGCGCCAGCCCCTGGCCGACCACCGTGACGCGCACGGATCCGTCGCGATCGCGCGCACCGAACGCCCGGCCCTCTATGACCGGGATCCCCATGGTCTCGAAGTAGTCGACCGTCGCCTGGGCCACGAACGCGGTCGGGCGATCCTCGGGGCGCGGGTCGGGGCGGTCCTCGACGACGAAGCTCCGACGGATCGCGACATCGGCCTCGATGAACGGCAGGGCCGAGACCGCCCCCGCCGACACGACGCCCGGCAGCCCGCGGATTCGCTCCAGCACTTCGTCGAAGAACGCCGCCCGCTCCCCGGGCGTCTCGCCTTCCGGATAATGGAACACCTGTAGCGCCGCGACCCGCTCGCCATCGAAGCCGGGGTCGACCCGCAGCAGCTCCACGAAGCTCCTCGCCAGGAGACCAGCGCCCACAACCAGCATCAGCGACAGCGCGATCTCGGCAACCACCAGCCCGCCCCGGATCCGGCTGCGGAGGGTTCCCGAGGCGCCGCGCCGTCCCTCCTTCATGGCCACCCGGAGATCCGGCCGCGAGAAGTGGATCGAGGGCACCAGGCCGAATGCGAGCGCCGTCATGAGCGATGCCCCGAGCGCGAAGCCCAGAACCCGGCCATCGACGGCGACCTCGTCGAGCCGCGCGATCTCCGGAGGTCCGATCGCGACGATGAGATCGAGGCCCCCGTACGCGACCAGGACTCCCGCCGCTCCACCCAACACCGCGATCGCCACGCTCTCGGTGAGGAGCTGACGGACGAGACGCCCGCGCCCGGCCCCGAGGGCGGCGCGCAACGAGAGCTCTCCCTCCCGCTCCGTTCCGCGTGCCAGCATGAGGCTGGCGACGTTCGCACACCCCACGAGGAGCAGGAAGAGGACGGCGCCCTGGAGGACGAGAAGCGCCGTACGCGCGTCGCCCACGAGGTGGTCACGCAGGGGCACGACGCTGGCCCGCATGCCGGCGTTCGACTGCGGGTGGTCGACGGCCAGACGCGCCGAGACCGCCGTCATCTCGGCGCGCGCCGCCTCGAGCGTCACGCCCGGGGCGAGCCTTCCGACGACGTTCCAGAAGCGGGAGCCCCGCATCTGGCGCTCCCAGCCCTGCTCCACGAGCGGGATCCATGCATCTCGCTCGGTGACCGTGGGCTGGAAATGCGGGTTGAACGAGCGTGGTGCGATTCCCACCACGGTCGTCGGCACGCCATCCAGCACGATCGAGCGACCGACGAGCTCCGGGTCGGACCCGAAACGGCGTTCCCATAGCCGCTCCCCGATCACGACGGCCCCACCGATGTCGAAGTCCTCGGGGACGAATCCGCGGCCGAGGAGCATCCGCGTACCGAACGCATCGAAGAACCCCCGGGTGACGCGGGCCGCGAACACGACCTCCGGCCGCCCCTCGCCCGTGAGGTCCAGGC
Organism: uncultured Gemmatimonadota bacterium; assembly: GCA_964499635.1. GTDB lineage: Bacteria > Gemmatimonadota > Gemmatimonadetes > Palauibacterales > Palauibacteraceae > Palauibacter. Next base: position 280,451 of record CAZCLY010000002.1, read on the forward strand.
TGTACGGATCGAACGCCGCGAGCACTTCGAACGAGCGGGCCGCATCCCGCCAGTCGTAGAAGTTTCCGGGCGCCACCTCGTCGCGCTCGCTGCCGCGGTCCGGGCCGTGCTCCCACAGCGTGACGATCCGATCCGCACCCTCGTAGGGCAGCGCGCGCAGCACGAGCGTGTCGAACACGCTGAAGATCGCGGTGGCGGCGCCGATGGCGATCGCGAGCACCGCCACGACGACGAGCGCGAAGCCCGGCCGGGAGGCGAACTGCCGGAGGGAGAACCTCAAGTCCTGGAGCAGGGAGTCCATGCGGCGGCCGCTACGGCGCCCGACGCGGGTGTCTTCGGCGCTTCATTCGGTCCTCAGGGCGATCACCGGATCCGCGCGGGTGGCTCTCCAGGCCGGGACGAGGCACGCCAGCAGGGCCACGAGCGACAGGACGAGGCTCACGCCCGCGAAGGTCGCCGGATCCGTCGGGCTGACCTCGAACAGGAGGCTCGACAGAAGCCCCGTCGCGAGCGCCGAGAGCGCGATTCCGATCGCCACGCCGACGAGCGTCAGGGTCATGCCCTGGCGGATCACGAGTCGCAGGACATCGCCCGTCCGTGCCCCGAGCGACATCCGGAGGCCCATCTCGCGCGTGCGGCGCGCGACGCTGTACGACAGCACGCCGTAGATGCCGATCGCCGACAGGGCGAGAGCCAGCCCGGCGAACAGCGACACGAGGATCGTGCGGAAGCGCTCCGGGCCCACCGTGTCGGCGCGGAGCTCGGCCAGCGTGTGGACGTTCTCGACCGGGAGCTGCGGGTCGATCTCGTGGATCTCGTGCTCGATCGCGCCCTGGATCGAACGCGCGGCCACCTCCGTCTCGACCACCAGGTTCATCTCCGCGAACGGGAACTGGGGGTACGAGAAGTAGAGCGCCGTCGGCACATCGGCCGTGAGCCCATCCATGCGTACATCCGCCACCACCCCCACGATCTCGTACTCGTAGGGGAGATCCGCCCACCATGACGAGCGCGCCACCACGTGGCCGAGCGCGTCGCCGTTCGGGACGAACGTGCGCCGGAACGACTCGTTGACCACCACCACCCCGGGCGCGTCCCCGGTGTCATCGTCGGAGATGTCCCGGCCCTCGAGGAGACGCATCCCGACCGTCTGGAAGTACCCCGGTGTCACGGGACGCAACCGCGCCTCCGGCTGCTCGCCCTGCGGCGGCTCCAGCACCCCCTTGATCACGAAGCTCGATTCCCACCCCCCGGCGAGGGGGTGCATGTACGCCGAGGCGACGCGCGTGACCCCGGGAAGGGCCTCGATGCGTCGCTCGGCCTCACGATAAAAGGCCACCGAGCGGGCGCCGTCGGGATCTTCGCCCCCCCAGTACTTGCCCTCGGGGAGCGAGATCGGGACGACGAGCACGTCGTCGGACGGCCGGAAGCCGGGGTCCACGCGCTGGAGGTGAATGAAGCTGTTCACGAGGAGCCCCGCCGACACCACAGCCACCATGGCGAGCGCCACCTGCCCCACCACCACGGCCTTCGACAGCCAGCCGCGCGACCCCTGCAGTCGGGTGCGGCCCCCGGCCTTGAGCCCCCGATACACGTCGCGTCGCGCGGCCTGGAGCGTGGGCAGCAGCCCGAACACCGCTCCGGTAACGAGCGTGAGGACGAGCGCGAACCCGAGCACGACGGGGCTCAGACCGATCTCGTCCATCCGCGGCAGACCGGCGGGTGCGAGCCGCACGAGGAGACCCAGACCCCCGGCCGCGACCGCGACCCCGGCGACGCCCCCCAGGAGCGACAGGACGAGGCTCTCGACGATCAGCTGCCTCGCGATCTGGCGACGGCCGGCCCCCAGCGCGCTGCGCACGGCGACCTCGCCGGTGCGCTCCGTGGCTCGCGTCAGCATCAGATTTGCGACGTTGGCGCACGCGATGAGGAGCACGAGCCCGACCATCCCGAACACCGCCCACAGCGTCGTCCCAACCGAGCCGACGAGCGTGTCCCGATAGGCTTCGAGACGCGCCGACCGATTCGAGTTCCACTCCGGGTACTGCGTCTCGAGCCGCGACGCGATCGCCACGACCTCGGATTCGGCCTCCTCGCGCGACACGCCGGCGGCGAGCCGGCCGAGCGGGATGATGCGGTGCATTCCGCGCGAATCGCCCCCGTAGACGGGCACGAGCGGCGCGTACACCTCGCCCGTGCTCCACTGGAATCCCTCCGGCATCACGCCGACGATCTCGAACGGATGGCCGTCCAGCGTGAGCGTGCGTCCCACGACGTCGCCCGGCGAGCCGAGGCGGTCGCGCCAGAACGCGTGGGTGAGCACCAGCACGTTCGCCCCCCCGGGACGGTCTTCCTCGGGGAGGATCGAGCGACCGGCGGCCGGCGACACGCCCAGCTCGGAGAACAGGTCCCAGGTGACGCGCGTCACGGGGATGCGCACGGGCTCGCCCCCGTACCCCGTCAGGGTGAGCGTCTGGCTCGACCAGGCGGCCAGCGACTCGAAGCTCAGCGCCTGCGCCTCGAAGTCGACGAAGTCGGGGTACGAGGCCCAGTTGGAGCCGCTCCGCATGCCCGTCTCGATCCCCCACAGGACGACGAGCTCGTCGGGATCGTCGTACGGCAGCGGTCGGAGCAGGACACCGTCCACCACGCTGAAGATCGCCGTGTTGGCGCCGATCCCGAGCGCCAGGGTGAGAATCACCACCGCGGCGAAGCCGGGGCGGCGCAGGATCTGTCGCAGCGAGAACCGCACGTCTCGGACGAGCCCCTCCATCATCTCACTCCCCCCTGAGAACGATCATCGGATCGATGCGCATGGCCCGCCGCGCCGGGATCCACGACGCGAGCGACGCGACCAGCGCGAGGACGAGCGCCACGCCGACGTACGTCGCCGGGTCCGTGTGCTCCACGCCGAACAGGAGCGCGGAGAGGAGGCGCGTCGCGCCCCACGCCGCGGCGATCCCCACGGCCATGCCCACGGCGACCGGCCCGAGACCCCGCGCGACCGTCTCGCCGAGGATGTCGCGGCCGGAAGAGCCGAGCGCCATGCGCACGGCGAACTCCGGGACGCGGCGGCTCACCCCATACGCCACGACGCCGTAGACGCCGACCGCTCCCAACACGAGAGCCAGGAGCCCGAACGCCCCCAGCAACCCGGCGAGGAATCGGTTGGTGGCGATCGACGCGCCGACGATGTCCTCCATGCTGGACACCCGCGACACCGTGATGTCCGGGTCCAGATCGACGATCGTCCGCAGGACCGGGGGCACGAGAGCCTCGGGACGACCGGTCGTGCGGATCGTGGCGAACATGGATCCCCACCTCCACTGCTCGTGTGGCAGGTAGATCTCGCCGCTCGGGTCGCGCGCGAGCGCCATCTGCGTCACGTCCCCGATGACGCCCACCACCTCCCACTCGATCCCGTCCGCGGCCAGCAGCCGCACCCGCTTTCCAATGGCGCTCTCGCCGGGCCACAGGCGCTCGGCCAGGGTCCTGTTGAGCGCCACGACGGGCGTGGTCGCCAGGCGGTCCGCCGTCGCGAACCAGCGGCCGGCGACCAGCGGGATGCGCATGGCGTCGAGATACCCGGGAGTGGCGACCCGGATGTTGGCCGTCGGCGGGCGACCTCCGGAGGGTGGCTCGTTGCCCTCGGCCCAGAAGGGGTATCGGTTGTTGCCGCCTCCGAGCGGGAGGATGTGGATACCTCCCACCGCCTCGACGCCGGGGAGCGCCGCGAGCGCATCCCACAGCTGGCGGTATTCGGCCATGTCCGGACCTCCTCCGGTGTCGGCGCCCTCCCCCGCCGCGGGGGGCGCCGACAGCTGCATCGTCAACACCCCGTCCGCGCGAAACCCCGGGTCCACATCCGTCAGGTTCCGCACCGTCCTGACCATCAGACCGGCGCCGGTCGCCAGGACGACCGAGACGGCGACCTCGGTCGCGATCAACCCGGAGCTGAGCCGGCTCCCCCCACCCGTGTCGGTCGCTCCGCGGCCGCTCCCCGCCAGCACCGAGCGGATGTCGAAGCGCGTCGCACGGAGGGCGGGCACGAGCCCGAACAGGAGGGCCGTGAGCAGCGAGGCGCCGCACGCGAACAGGAGCACCGGTCCGTCGATCCGCACGTCCGCGATCCGCGGAAGCTCGGCGGGCGAGAACGATTTCAGCGCGTCCAGCGTTCCCCACGCGAGGACCACTCCGGCCACCCCGCCGAGGAGGCCGAGCACCAGGCTCTCGACGAGCAGGTGCCACACTACGCGCGCCCGGCTGGATCCGAGGGCGCTGCGCACCGCCACGTCCCTCCGCTTGAGCGGCGCGCGGGCGAGCAGGAGGTTCGCCACGTTGGCGCAGGCGACGAGCAGCACGAGGGCCACCGCGCCGAGCAGGATCCACAGCGCGCGGCCCAGCGATCCGACCATGGCCTCCTGGAGAGGAGCCACGGTGGCGAGCGCCGCCTGCCGGGCGTCCAGATCCGTGGGGTAGAGGCCCGCGAGACGGGACGCCGCGGCGCGGACCTCCGACATGGCGCTCCCCAGCGACGCCCCCGGCGCCAGCCGGGCGACCCGGGTCGGGATCCACCAGGTGCCGTCGGTCCCCACCGTCGTCCCCGGCTCCACCTCCTGCGGAATCCACAGGCGGTAGCGGGCCTCGAGCGGCAGATAGTCGGCCGGCATCACGCCGATCACCGTGTACGACGCGTAATCGATCTGGATCGTGCGCCCGACGATGTCGGGGTCGCCCCCATACCGGCCGCGCCACAGGGCGTGGTCGATGACCACGACCGAGGACCGGCCCGGATCGGACTCCTCCGGCCGGAACGTCCGCCCCATTGCGGCCCGTGCGCCCATGACGTCGAAGTGATCGGGGGACACCCGGGCTCCGAACACCCGCTCCGCCGCCACCCCCGCCTCGCCGGTGAGCGCGAAGTCGGCGACCGACACGCCGGTGATCCGCGCCAGCGACGGGGCGTTCGACGCGAGCCACTCCGTGGCCCGGACGTTGGTCACCATCTCCGGCCACACCACGACCAGCTCCTCGGGATGGTCGTACGGCAGGGGCCGGAGGAGCACGCGCTCGACGACGCTGAAGATCGCCGTGTTCGCGCCGATCCCGAGCGCCAGGGTGAGGATCACGACCGCGGCGAAAGCGGGCCGCCGGCGGATCTGTCGAAGCGAGATCTGGAGGTCCTTCAGGAGATCGCGCATCGGGTCATTCCCGACGCAGGGTGCGCGCCGGATCGACGCGAGAGGCCCGAACGGCCGGCGCGGCGCTCGCCACCAGCGCGGTCGTGGCGAGCACGAGGGCCACCACCGCGTAGGTCAGCGGATCGCTCGGCTCGACCCCGAACAGAAGGCTCTGGATGAGCCCGGTGAGGCCGAGCGAGCCTACGATGCCGATCACGAGCCCGATCGTCGACAGCCACAGCCCACGTCCCACGATCAGCTTCAGCACATCCGTGGAGCGGGCGCCGAGGGCCATGCGAACACCGATCTCCCCGCGTCTCTGCACGACCGCGTACGACAGGATCCCGTACAGACCCTGGACCGCGATCACCAGCGCCAGCGCCGCGAACAGCGCCACGAGCGTCGAGGTGAAGCGCTGCGGCGCGATCGAATCGGACACGAGCCGATCGAGCGGCGCGATCTGGTCGAAGGGGACGGCGGGATCGACGGACCACACGGCGTCCTTCACAGCCCTCGTGAGCGTCGCGTCGTCACCGGGGCCGCGGGCGACTAGGGTTCCGAACCGCCCCCAGGCCATCTGCCGTTGAGGATACGGCACGTATATCGTGTAGTCGTCCGGCCCCGACAGCGTGTTCTGCTTCACGTCGGCGACCACGCCCACGACGGTCATCCACTCCGGCTCGGGCGTGTACAGCGCGGCCACCCGCTTGCCGACCGGATCCTCGTCGGGCCAGTACCGGCGTGCGAACGTCTCGTTCACGACGGCGACGCGGGGCGCCTCGGCGTCGTCCGTCTCCTCGAAGGCGCGACCCCGCCGTACGGGGACCTCCATGGTGCGGAAGTAGTCTCCCAGCACGAGACGGATCCGGGCGCTGGGTCGGTTGCCGGGTTCCGGCGGGGGTCGGTCGTCGAACGCGATGCTGTTGCCGATGGAGCCGTACGCGGTGAGCGGCGCTCCCAGGATGAAGGCGGCCCGCTCGACACCCGGCGAGGACTCGAGCGTCTCGAGGATGCGGTCGAAGGCGGCATCCTGGAGCTCCGTGTCGCCGTACCGCGACTCCGGCAGCACGAGGTTGGCGGTGATGACGTGCGCGGGCTCGAACCCGAGCTCGACGTGGCGGAGCGACTGGAAGCTGCGGAGCAGCAGCGTCGAGCCGACCAGCAGGAGCGCGGCGAGCGCCACCTCGGCGACCACCAGGGCGCTCAACGTGCGCCCGCTCCGGCCCGCCGCCCCACGACCGCCCCCGCGCGCGAGGAGGTCCGCCGGGTCGCGCCGCATCGCATGGAGGGCCGGGACCCAGCCGAACACGAGCGCCGTGGCGACGCACAGCCCCGCGGTGAACAGGAGGACGCCCGGATGGATCCCGATCTGATCCACCCGCGGCAGACCCGCCGGCGCCAGGGCGATCAGCGCACGCGCCCCCCACCAGGCCAGCAGGGTGCCCAGCGCGCCGCCGGCCAGCGACAGGAGCACGGCTTCGCCCAGCGCCGAGCCGGCAACCCGCCAGCGGCTCCCGCCGAGCGCCATGCGGACGGCGACCTCGCGCTCGCCCGCACTGGCGCGCACCAGGAGCAGGTTGGCCACGTTCGCGCACGTGATCAGGAGGACCAGACCCACGGCGCCGAACAGGACCCACAGCGCGGTCCGCGCCGGCCCCACCACCCGGTCACGCAGCGGGATGCCGTGCACGATCTTGCCCTGGTTGGTGTCCGGGTATGCGTCCGCGAGCCGCGTCGTGATCGTCTCGATCTCGGCGCTCGCCGCCGCGACCGACACCCCCGGATCCACCCGCGCGATGGCCTCGAAGTTGTTCGACCCCCTCGACTCGAGGAACATCGGGGTCGCGTCGGCCACCGTAAGCCACATGTCCGTGCCGGCCTGCAGGAAGTCGAACTCCGCCGGCATCACGCCGACGACCGTGAACACCTCCCCACCGAGCCGGAGCGGTGACCCGACGACGGCCGGATCGGCCCCCAGCCGTCCCCGCCAGAAGGGCTCGGAGACCACCGCGACGCGCTCGCTGCCCTCCACATCGTCGCTCGTGGCGAGGACCCGGCCGTACAGGGGCGTGGTCTCGAGCACGCGGAAGTACTCCGGCTCGACGACCGATGCCGCCACCCGCTCGGGCTCGCCGGAGCCCGTGAGGTCGAAGGCCCAGAACGGCAGGTACAGGGCGACGTCCTGGAGCACGGTCTCCTGCATGCGGAGATCCGCGCCGTCCGGGATGGACAGATCGCTCTCCATGGCCCCCGGACGCGTGAGGAACAGGAGCTGGTCGGCGTCCTCGAACGGGAGCGACCTCAGGAGCACCCCGTCCACCACGCTGAAGATGGCGGTGTCGGCACCGATCCCGAGGGCGAGCGTCAGGACCGCGACGATCGTGAACGTCGGCGCCGACAGAAGCCGGCGGGCGACGCGTCTGACCTGGGGGAGCATGATCCCGTCTCCGGCTGGCGTGAGGTCGAGGAGGCCGGCGGTGGACACGCCGCCGGCGGGCGGACGGCCGGCCCGTGCGAGCCGGCCCCCGGATCAGGCGATCTCGAACCCGCTTTCCTTGAGCTCCTCGATCGCCCGCTCGGCGTGCTCCTCGTCCTCGACGATCCGCCCGTCGAACAGGTGGATCGTGCGCTCCGAGAACTCCGCGTATCGCGGATCGTGCGTGACCATGCAGATGGTCGCGCCCTCCATGTGGAGTTCCTTCAAGAGCTCCATCACGGCGTTGCCGTTCGTGGAGTCGAGGTTCCCCGTCGGCTCGTCGGCGAGCACGATCAGCGGATCCCCGACCACGGCGCGCGCCACGGCGACGCGCTGCTGCTGGCCGCCGGACAGCTGGGCCGGATAGTGGTTCCGGCGGTGTGACATGCCCACCCGTTCGAGCGCCTCGAGCGTGCGCTCCTTGCGCTCGCTGGAGGGCATTCCCTCCCGGTACGTGAGCGGGAGCTCGACGTTCTCGTACACCGTGAGATCGCCGATCAGGTTGAACGCCTGGAAGACGAACCCGATGTGACGGTTGCGGATCCGGGCGCGTTGAGAGGCCGACAGCTCCGCCACCGGCTGACCGTCGAGCAGGTACTCGCCGGCCGTAGGCGTGTCGAGCAGCCCGAGCAGCGAGAGGAGCGTCGACTTCCCGCATCCCGAGGGCCCCGCGATCGACAGGAACTCGCCTTCCGGGATCTCGAGGTGGATGTCGGACAGGGCGTGGGTCTCCACTTCCTCGGTGTAGAACACCTTCTTCACGCCCTGGAGCTCGATGAGGGCCCTGCGGTCGCCGTTCGACGTCTGTTCGCTCATGATCTCACCTTCCGGTCAACGCCGGGTTGGGACGCCGTCGGGGACGACCCCCGACGGCGTTCGGCCGTCGACCGGTGCGCGGCGGGCGTGCCCGCGAAACTCTGCCTTGCCACAGGAGGGTTTTTTTGTCGCGCACCGGCGTGTTCGGTTCCTCTGGACGTACGTTACGACTCCCGCGGAGGTTTGCCCGGGGGTGCCTCCTACCGGATCCGGATGCGGTCCGCATCGGCGACGCGCGACAGATCCGACAGGATGATCACGTCTCCCTCCTGGAGACCCTCCACGACTTCGATCTCGTTCACCGAGCTGCGGCCGAGCTGCACGGTCACCCTGACGGCCTCGCCTCCGTCCCCCACCACCTTGAACAGGCTGACCGAGCTGTTCGCCTGTCCGTAGGCCGGGCGATCGACGAACAACACGTCCTGGAGCCGCTCGAGCTCGATCGTCCCGTCGACGCTCAGATCGGGACGGGCGCCCGGAGGCAGCTCCTCCGTGAGCCGCACTTCGACGAGCACGGATCCGTTCTGGACGTTCGGGTCCACCCTTCGGACGGCTCCAGCGATCGAATCGTTGCGCGTGTCGATGACTACGGGCTGACCGATCTGGACATCTCGCGCCTGCGTCTCGGGAATCCGGAGCTCGGCCTTGAGGCGGCCCGGCTGCGCCACGCGGGCCAGCGTCGTCCCCGCCTGGACGTACTGACCCACCTCGAGAGACAGGTCCTGGATGACTCCGCCCGCTCCCGACATCACCTGCATCGACTCCACGCGCCGTTGCTGCTGCTGGACGATCGACTGGAGCCGCGCGATCTGCTCGCGCTGCACCTGGAGCTGCGTGTCGACGCTCGAGCGCATGAGCTCGAGCCGGCCACGCTCCGCATCGACCCGCACCTTCGCGGCGTTCGCCTGCTCGATCGCGCTGCTGGCCTCGTTGCGCGACACCGTCTGGTTCTCGACCAGCTCGCGGAACGCATCGGCCTCGCGTTGCGCGGCCTGGTAGTCCGCCTCCGCCGTCGCGACCGTCGACTCCTGCTGGAGGATCGAGGTCTGGAGGCTCTGATCGAGCGTGATCAGGGTCGCGCGGGCCTGCGTGAGCTGCTGCTGGGCCTGGAGCGCCTGGAGCTCGACGTCGGGGTTCGACAACACGACCAGCACGGTCGTGTCCGTCACCGTCTCTCCGGGCTGCACGAACACCTGCTCCACCCGCCCCCCGGTGAGCGCGGCGACGTACACGATCTGCTCCGGCACGAGCGTTCCCGGCCCCCGCACCTCGCGCACGAAGGAGCCGCGCTCGACGGTGCCGAACAGCTGAATATCCCGATCCACGCTGGGCGCCGCCGGTTCGAGGCGGGAGAGGAGGAACGTCACGACGATCACCGCCAGCACGCCGGCGCCGATCCACATGTTACGACGACGCTTGCGGCTGCCGCCGGCGCGCTTGACGTCCATACCGGCACCGCCGCCGATACCGATCTGGATGCGCCGACCGGGGTCGCCCGGCTCCGTCTCCGACCCGATCGCGGGCTCGCCCTTCGCCCTGCGTCCGAAACGCTTCTTCTCCCTGCCGCCGACCTCGGCCGACAGCCCGGGGCGTTTGCGGGGCGAGCGATCGGCCGGTTCGCTGCCTGAGCTCACGTCATATTCCTGCTTCTAGGTCGCACCGCGTCGCGGGCGCCGTGAATCCTGTCTCCTCACGCACGGGGACCGCCGGGTCCGCCTCCGCGTACCCGGGCGGCGCTCCCGGCGATCCAACCGATATAGGGCAATGCCCGTACCACACCTCGCTTCCACCCATAAGTCTATGTCAGGATGTCATATAGCGCGATGCGTAGCCCGCCCGGCCCGGACTCGGGGTGGGCGGTTTCGGGACGCGGTGTCCGGATCTGAACGCCACGGCCCCCGGAGTCCGCCCGTCACCTATTCGGCGCGCAGCGTCTCGAGGGGATCGGTCCGCCCCGCGCGGACCGCGGGCAACAGACAGGCCCCGAGGGCCACCAGCGCGAGGAGCCCCGACACGACCCCGATCGTGACCGGATCCCGGGGCGAGATCCCGAACACCATGCTGGCCAGCACGCGGGCCCCGGCCAGCGAGACCGTCAGCCCGATGAGGATGCCGGTGGCCGTCAGTGCGACACCCCGGCGCAATACCAGACGGACAATGTCCGAGCTGCGGGCCCCGAGCGCGAGGCGGATCCCCATCTCCCGCACCCGCTGTCGAACCGAATACAGGAGGGTCGCGTACACCCCCGCGGCGGCGAGCAGGATGGCGACGATCGCGAGACCGGCCAGGATGACCGAGTAGAAGCGCTCGTCGGCGACCGAGCGGGACATGCGACCGTCCATCGTCACCACATCGGGAATGGGAAGCGCGGGATCGACGTCCCAGATCGCGCGCCGGATGGCCGGGGCCACCGCACCGATCTCGAGATCGGTGCGCACGCCGATGTTGAGGAACGGCATGTTCGGACCCCGTGCCTCCCACGGCATGTAGAGCTCCGGGTGCGCCGGCACCTGGAGGGACGTGTAGCGCACGTCGCCGGCCACACCGACCACGAGGCCACGGCGGTCGGAGAAGCGCACGACCTCCCCAATGGCGTCGGGGGCACCGCCGAACAGACGCATGGCGAGCGACCGGTTGATGACCACGGGGAGCGGGTCCAGCCCCTCATCCCCGGGCTGCAGGTCCCGACCCGCGATCAGCGTCGTGCCGAGCGCCGAGAAGTACCCGGCGGTCACCGGGTTCAGCGCCGTCGGGATCCCGTCGGCGGGCGTGTCCGGCCCCGGGAGCGACACGCCCGAGCGCCAGCAGCAGCTCCCTCCGGAAGCGTACTGGAACGGGAGAGTGACACCGACCACAACCGCTCGCGTGCCGGGGAGGGCGCGCAGACGGGGGACGAGCTCATCGACGAAGCGCTCGCGGTCGGCCGCCTCGTATCCCGCCCGAAGCTGCAGGTCCACGGTGACCAGATGATCCGGCGCGAACCCCGCATCCACGCCGGTGAGCCTCAGGAAGCTGTGGAACAGCAGCCCCGCCCCGACGAGGAGCACCAGCGAGATGGACACTTCGGCCACCACCAGCGCCCCCTGGAGCCGGGCTCGGCCGCCGCCGACGGTGATGCGGGCCGCGCCTTCCTTGAGCGCGTCGTTGGGGTCGACACGCGTCGCCTGGAGCGCGGGCAACACGCCGAACAGGAGACCCGTCATGACCGAGACCGCGAGCGCGAACAGGAGGACGCGGCCGTCGACCGCCACCGCCGCGGTGCGCGGCAGGATCCCCGGCTCCAGGACGGTGAAGGCGCGTACTCCGAGGAAGGCGAGGCCGGTCCCCACGAGGCCCCCGGCGATCGCCAGCGCGAGGCTCTCGACGGTGAGCTGCGAGACGAGATTCCGGCGGGTCGCCCCCAGCGCTCCGCGGACGGCGAGCTCCCGCGCGCGGTCCGCGCCGCGCGCGAGGAGCAGGTTGGCCACGTTGGCGCACGCGAGTAGCAGGAGGAGTCCGACCGCTCCGAGGAGGATGAGGAGCGTCCCGCCCACGTCCCCGACCACGGCCTCCTTGAGCGGCACGACCGGCGTCTCCTCGATCCTCCCGTCCGAGTCCACGTGCCACTCCGGATACCGGTCCGCGAGCCGTCGATCGAAGGCCTCCATCTCGGTGCGCGCTCGCTCGATCCCGACCCCATCCGCCAGGCGTCCGACCACCTCCAGCACGTGGAGCCCGCGGTCCTGGATGGCCGGATCCTGCAGGTCGAGAGGGGTCCACACCTCGGGATCTCCGCGCACCATGATGCCGGGAGGCGAGAAGTCCGGAGCGAGGACGCCGATCACCCGGAGCGCCCGTCCTCCGATGCGGACGTCCCGCCCCACGAGCTCGGGATCGCTCCCATACCGCATCTGCCAGAACGCGTGCGTGAGGATCGCGAGGTCGCGTTCGCCGGCGTGGTCGTCGGGCGTGAACAGACGGCCGAGCTGGGCTCGTGCGCCGAGGACGTCGAACAGGTCGGGGGTGACCCGCGCCACCGACAGGCGCTGTGGCGGCCCATCGCCGGTCAGATCCGCCTCCTCCGTCCAGATCCCGCCCCATTCCGACACGGCCGAGATGTCGCGTTGCCACTCCTGGAACTCGATCGGCGGATGCGAGGCGTGTGACAGGTACACGAGCCGCTCCGGCTCGGGGTAGGGCAGCCGTCGCAGGAGAACGCCGTCGACGACCGAGAACACCGTGTTGGTGGCGCCGATGCCGGCGCCGAGGAGAAGCGTGACGGTCAGCGCGAACGCGGGGCGCGTGCGCAGCGATCTGAGTGCATATCGGATGTCGTGAGCCATGTTCGCCCTGCCTGGAGTCGGGTGACGGGGAGAAGCGGGGGTCCGCGACGCGGCTTCGCGACACGCGGCCATGCGCTCGAGGACGGCGCCCCCGAGCGCCGACCCGAGACCGCGGACCGCGAACCCGAACGCCGCCGCGCGTCCGTCGCGCGCGCGGCGCTCACGAACCAGCGCGTCGAAGATGCGCACGGCTTCCGCGCCGAACCGGTCGCGGAAGTCGACGGGATACAGACGCAGTACGAGACCGTACAGACGGGCCATCCGGGCCGCGGGGGGCTCGTCGGGGCGGCCCGGGGTCACGAGCCGCTCCCCGTCCGCGGGATCAGACGCCATTCGCGGGCCCGGTCGGTGAGCCTCGCGAGCCGGGCCGCCTCCGCGGTCACCACGCGCCGGCCGCGCTCCGTGAGCGCGTAGTGCCGGCGGGGGGCGCCGGCGGACTCATCCTCCACGTCGGTTTCCCTCACGAGCCCGTCGCGCTCGAGGCGTTTCAGGGCGCGGTACAGGTTGGCCGGATCGAGGGTGACCTGCCCGGCCGAATGCCGCTCCGCGTCCTTGATGATCCCGTATCCGTGCCGAGCCCCGCGCGCGAGGACGAGCAGGATGAGGAAGTCACGCGGGCTCAGGGGCAACCATTCGGGTGGCTCGGTCACCGCGATCCACGGGGTTCGGGGGGGCGTCCGGGCGCCGAAGCTGCGCGCGGCCGGATAATCTGTCAATCGACAGATACTCGATCACCCCCGTGTGAACCGCGCGGGCCGGAAAGGGTTGCATCCGCGCCCGCCGGCGGGCGGGCACCCCGCTCCCACATGGGGAGCCGGCGGGACTCAGACGGGCGCCAGCCGGCGTAGCAGATCCGGGAGCTCGCGGAGGTGGGGCAGCGTGTGGTAGCGGAGCGTCGCCAGCCGCCGGTCATCGACTCGTTCGTGCGTCCAGGTCGCGCCGTACGGCACGTGGACCGCATGCCCTCCCATCTCGGCCACCGGCACGATATCGGAGCGGAGCGAGTTGCCGACCATCACGAACTCCCCGGCGGTCAGACCGTGCACCGCGAGGAGCGATTCGTACATCGCCCGGTCCTTGCGGCTCACCACCGAGACGTGCTGGAAGAAGTCCCCGAGACCCGACCGTGCCAGCTTCGTCTCCTGATCGAGCAGGTCCCCCTTGGTCACCACCATCAGGTCGTGCTGTTCCGCCAGCTCGCGGACGGCGTCGTGCACCCCGTCGAGGACGTCCACGGGACCCAGGAGCATCTCGCGCCCCATGCGGAGAATCCGCGAGATCTCCGCCCCCGCCACGCGCCCATCCGTCAGCTCGATCGCCGTCTCCACCATCGACAGCGTGAACGACTTCACCCCGTACCCGTAGTGCTGGAGGTTGCGGACCTCGGTCTCCAGGAGCCGCTGCTCGATCACCTCCGCGTCCACGTGGCGTGACAGGAGCTCGCAGAAGCGGGCCTGGGTGTCGGTGAACAGCGGCTCGTTGTGCCACAGCGTATCGTCGGCGTCGAGCGCCACGAGTCGAATCACGACGGATCGATCCGCATCGTCATGTCCATGTCCTGCCTCCGGTCGGTGACGATCCGCTCAACCGGCCGCGGTCGCGCCGTCTGGTAACCATCAGCGCGGCCGGGGATCCCGGGAGCGGGCGAGCGCCGCGGTCGGCGTGACCGGTTACGGACATGGAATCCCGTGACCGGACGCTTCCGGGCCGGCATGAGGGCTCGCCGGCATCGTCCAAGTCGTTGTCAGCCCGTCACTTGGTCCCGACGAGAGACAGCGGCACGCCCGTTGCCCCCATCGCTCCGGATCCCCATCACGCTCCGAGCGGCGAGGACCCGGATGGACGCCCTTCTGAACGACGTGCGGTTCGCGCTGCGCACGCTCGTCCGCGATCGATCGTTCTCGCTCACCGCGCTGCTCACGCTGGCCGTCGGCATCGGTGCGAGCACCGCGATCTTCAGCGTGGTCGACGGCGTGCTCCTCCGCCCACTTCCGTACCGCGACGCCGACCGGATCGTCACCCTGTGGCAGCACGACCGCGGCGCGGCGATCGAGCGCGACGACGTCTCTTCCGCCAACTACATGGACTGGCGCGACCGGGCGCGAGGGTCGTTCGAGTCGATGGCGGCGGTGGAGCCCTACAGCCTCGATTGGATAGGCCCGGATGGGCCGGAGGAGATCGGAGCCTGGCTGGTGACCCCCGGGTTCTTCGACGTCATGGACGCGACACCGCTCCTCGGTCGCGCGCTGCGCGCCGAGGACTTCCGGGAGGACGGGGCGCTGACCACGGTGGTCCTCGGCCACCGGCTGTGGCGCGCCCGGTTCGGTGCGGACTCCTCGCTCGTCGGGCGTACGCTCACGCTCGACGACCGGCCGGTCGAGGTGGCGGGCGTGATGCCGCCGGGCTTCGAATACCCACCGGGGAACCAGCTCTGGGCGCCGAAGAGGTTCGCGGAGAGCGCCCGACAGGTGCGTGCCGCCAACTACTTCCAGGTCGTGGGCCGGCTCCGTCCGGGAGCGAATCTGGAGGCGGCCCGGGCGGAGATGGACGCGATCGCCGGGCGGCTCTCGGACGAGTATCCCGACACGAACGCCGAAATCGGGGTCACCGTGGTGCCGCTCGCGGAGCATCTCCTCGGGTCGGTTCGCGCGGCGATGTTCGTGCTCCTCGGCGCGGTCGTTCTCGTCCTTCTGATCGCGTGCGTGAACGTGGCCAATCTCCTGCTCGCGCGCGGAGCGCGGCGCCGGCGGGAGTTCGCGATGCGAGCCGCGGTCGGTGCGGGCCGGCGACGGCTCCTCGCCCAACTGACGGTCGAGAACCTCGTGCTGGCCGCGCTCGGGGGGACACTCGGGATGGCGGTCGCGAGCTGGTTGGTGTCATCGCTCAAGGGCCTCGCTCCGGCCGGCTTGCCACGCATCGATACGGTCGCCGTGGACCTGCGCGTGCTGGGGTTCGCGGCCGCGATCTCGGCGCTCACCTCGCTCGTGTTCGGCATCGCGCCTCTGCTCCAGGTGGCCCGCGTGGACCTCAGGGATCAACTCGGCGACAGCGGTCGGACGTCGACGGGGGGCCGATCGCCGGCCGCGCTCCGGGACGCGCTGGTGATCGCCCAGATCGCCCTCGCCCTCGTGCTCCTCGCCGGCGCCGGCCTCATGACGCGGAGCTTCGTGCGGCTCCTGTCCGAAGATCCCGGGTACGAGCCCGAAAACGTGGTGGCGTTCACCACCCAGGCATGGCGGTACTATCCGAGGGCCGTGGACCGAATCCAGTTCGTCCGTCAGGCCACGGCGGCCCTCGAGGAAGCGCCCGGCGTGCGCGCGGTCGGGGTGACCTCTTCCCTCCCCCTGTCCGACGTCATATACGCGGATCGGGGCACCTACACGGTGATCGGCCAGCCGGAACCACGGCCCGGTCAGGAGCCGAGCGCGCGCGGGGCCGCCGTCACGTCGGGGTATTTCGCGGCGCTCGGAATCCCGCTCCTCGAGGGGAGGCTCTTCCGGGACACCGACGATGCGGACGCCCCCGCCGTCGTGCTCGTGAGCGAGGGCCTGGCGCGCCGCCACTGGCCCGCCGGCGGCGCGGTGGGGGCGCGCATCTCGCTCTCCTTCGCCGGCCCCCCCACGCCGGCCGAAGTGATCGGGGTGGTCGGCGATGTCCGTCACGATGGCCTCGATGACACGCCCTCGGCGGCGTTCTACGTGCCCCACGCACAGCACCCCACGGGGGCCATCACGTTCACGCTCCGCACGACGACCGTTCCCGCCGCCGCGCTGGCGGCTCTCAAGGGCCGCGTCTGGGAGCTGAACCCCCGCATCCCGCTCACCGACGCGGGGACGCTCCGCTCCCTGATGAACGAGACGCTCCGACCCCGCCGCTTCTATCTCCTCCTGTTGGTGTCGTTTTCGGCGGCGGCGTTGGTCCTCGCCGTGGTGGGTATCTACGGACTCATCAGCTACGCCGCGCGCGGCCGCACGGCCGAGATCGGGATCCGGATGGCGCTCGGCGCGCGGGCAGAGACGATCCTGGCCCTCTTCCTCTCGCGGGGAGCGCGGCTGATCGGCCTCGGGGTGCTCGGCGGGCTGGTCGGGACGCTCGCGGTCTCACGCTATCTGGAGAGCCTGCTGTACGAGATTCCCCCCGGCGACCCGTTGACGCTGGTGCTGATCACCCTCGTGCTGGGGGTCGCGGGGCTGGTCGGGACGTTCATCCCTGCCAGACGCGCGGCCCGCACCGACCCGGCCCGCACGCTCCGGATGGAATAGGCCGAAGGTCGGCGCCGGGACGACGGTTCACCTCCGGGGGCCCATACCTCCGGGGCTCGGCCGGGCGCTCACTCGGTCTTGAGCGCCCGGATCGGGTCCGCCCGCACGGCGCGCTCGGCCGGCACGTAGCTGGCGAGGAGGCTCGCGACGAGCAGGATGCCCGTGACGACCAGCAACGTGACCGGGTCCCTCGGGTTCACGCCGACGAGGAAGAGCGACAGCGCCCGGGTCACGATCAGCGAGGCGCCGAGCCCGATCACGATCCCGACGCCGGCGACCCGGGCTCCCTGACCGACGATCAGCCGCAGCACGTCGCGCCGCTCGGCTCCCATGGCCATCCGGATCCCCAGCTCGTGCACGCGCCGCGAGACCGCGTACGCCATCACGCCGTACACGCCGACCACGGCGAGGACGAGGGCCACCAGCGCGAGGACGCCCATGATCTTGGGCATGATCGTCTGGCCCCCGATGCGGTCGGCCAGCTCGGTCTCCATCGTGCTCGCCCCGTACAGCGGCTGGTCGGGATCCATGTCCTCGAGGAGCGACCTCACGGGGTCGACGAGCGCGCCGGGGTCGCCGTGCGCCCGCACGGCGAAGGCGAGCGATCGGTCGGCGGACTGGGAACCCGCGAAGTAGATCATCGGCTCGGGCTCGTTGTCCGGGCCGTCCTCGCGCGTGTCGCCCACGACGCCCACGATGGTCGCGTCCCCGCTCGAGAACACCAGACGCTCGCCCACGGGATTGCGGCCCGGCCAGTGTCGCTCGACCAGCCGCTCGTTGACGAGCAGGACCCTCGGGCTCCCCTCGCCCTCATCCTCCTCGAGCATGCGGCCCGAGCGCAGAGGGATGTCGAGCGCCGAGAAGTATCCCGGCGTCACATCTGCGTACAGGGCGACCGGCCGGCGCTCCTCGGTCTCGTTCGTGCCCGGGAGCGAGTAATACGTCGCCGCCCCGCCGATGAGCGGGAGCGAGGATCCGGCGCCCACGGACTCCACTCCGGGGATGGCCGCCAGCCGCTCCCGGAACTGCCTGAAGAATCCACGGACGTCCTCCTCCGTGTCGTACTTCGTCTCGGGCAGCGTGACGCGGAAGGTGAGCAGGTTCTGGGTCTCGAATCCGAGATCCGTGGTCCGGAGACCGATGAAGGTCTTGACGAGCAGACCCGACGCCACGAGCAGCACCACCGCGAGGGCCAACTCCGCGGCCACGAGCACGCCCCGCAGGCGACCGCCTCTGGCGCCGGTGGCGCCGCGGGTCCCGCCCTCGGAGAGCCCCTCACGGAGGTTCGGGGTGGCGGCCCGCAGCGCCGGCACGAGCCCGAACAGCACCCCCGCCCCGACCGCGACCATCCATGTGAAGCCGAGCACGCGCGGCGTGAGCCGGACGTCCTCGATCCCGGGGAACCAGGCGGGCATCGCCGCCACCAGCCCGCGGATCCCGACGACGGCGAGACCGATCCCCACGACCCCGGCGGCGACCGCGAGGATCAGGCTCTCCGTGAGCAGCTGCCGGATGATTCGACCCCGGCCCGCCCCGAGCGCGCTGCGGAGCGCGATCTCCCGCTCCCGTCCGGCGCCGCGCGCGAGGAGCAGGTTCGCGACGTTCGCGCACGCGATGAGGAGGACGAAGGCGACCGCGACCGAGGAGATCAGGCTCCCCTGGCGAAACCCCTCGTCGTAGATGTCGTCGCGGAGGGGCGTCACGCTGGCGCCGATGCCGCGATTCGTCTCCGGGTACGCCGACTCCAGGCGCGCCGTGACGGCGTCCAGCTCCGCGCGTGCGGCCTCGATGGTCGCGTCGTCGGCGAGGAGGCCCGAGACGCGCAGCCGCCGATCGGTGCGGGTCTCGTCCGCCGAGGGCTGCAGCGGGAGGAGCACGTCGGCGTTCCCGGACAGGAAGCGGAACCCCGGAGGCAGTACGCCCACCACGGTGTGCGGGGCCCCATCGAGGTTGACGGTCCCGCCCACGATCTGCGGATCGGCTCCGAACCGGCGGTGCCACACGGCGTCGCTCAGGATGGCGACGCGGGCGCCCCCCTCCCGGCCCTCCTCGGGCGTGAACACGCGGCCGCGGGCGGGCGTGGCGCCGAACAGCCGGAAGAAGCCTTCGGTCACGCGCATCCCGGACAGCCGCTCCGGCCGATCGCCGCCGGACAGGTTCACCCCCACGCCGCGGTACGCCGCCAGCTCGAGAGTCCGGCTCTCCTCCCGCAAGTCCCGGAAGTCCATCGCGGAGACGTTCGTCTGCGTCCAGCCCTGGATCTCGTTCGTCCCGTATACCTGGACCAGCCGGTCCTCGTCCGGATAGGGGAGCGGACGCAGCATGAACACGTCGACCGCGGAGAAGATGGCGGCGTTGGCGCCGATCCCGATCGCGATCGAGAGGACCGCGAGACCGGTGACGAGGGGGCTCTTCGTGAGCGCCCTGAACGCGAAGCGCACGTCCTGACGTAGTCGGTCCATGTGTCGGCCTCGGCGGGGAGCGAGGGGGGCCAGCGGCGAGACGGGCCTCCGATCTGTCCAGACTCCCTACGATCGGCCGGCGGCGCGGGTTTCGAGGTCGCGACGCCCCGCCGGCTGCGACGGGACGACCGGGTGCGGTCCCCCGGACGATTCCCGGTCGCGCAACCGTCGGCCCGGCCGTCGTGTCCCTCCGGGGCGGTCGGGGGCCCGCACGGATGGGCCGACGGGCCGCCCCCACCCCCGAGGGTCCGGGAGTCGCGATGTCAGGTCAGACCAGGCAGACCGCGCGGAATGGCGCGCGTCTGGTGCCGATGGCAGCGTGCGTGCTGCTCGCCGGTTGCGGGGGGGCACCCGGGTCCGACGACGGGCGGCCCGCCGACCTCGTGCTCGAAAACGCACGCGTGGTGGATCCGGCCGCGCGCCGGATCCGTGCGGGGCACATCGTCATCGGGGACGGCGTCATCCGGGGGATCGCCGACACGCCGCCACGGAATGCCGCCGCCCGACTCGATGTCGACGGGGCCTGGGTGATTCCGGGCCTCGTCGACATGCACACCCATTCGGGCGCCAACGTGGCGCCGCCCCGCGTGATCGAGTTCGCCGGCACCGCCGAGATGTCCCGGCGGATGCTGTACATGGGGGTGACCGCCTTCCTCGACCTGTTCTCGCTGGAGGACTCGATCTTCGCGCTCCGCGAGCGTCGGCGCGGCGTACCGGCGCTCGCCGCCGAGCTGTTCGCGGCCGGGCCGTGCCTCACGGCGACCGGCGGGCACTGCACCGAGTACGGCATCCCGACCAGGGTCGTGGACTCGCCGGCCGATGCGAGGGCCGAGGTCGCGGAGCTCGCCACGCGACGACCCGACGTCGTCAAGCTCGTGTACGATCACTCCGGATATCTGCCCACCATGAGCCGCGAGACGATGGCGGCCGTGATCGCCGCGGCGCGGGAGCTCGGCCCACCGACCGTCGTGCACGTGGCCACGTGGTCCGACGTGGAGGAGAGCGTCGCGGCCGGCGTCTCCGTCGTGACGCACCTGCCGCGCGAGGGTCCGATCCCTTCCGGTCTGGCCCGACGGATCGCCGAGGCGGGCACGTGGTACATGCCCACCATGGTGACGCCCGCCGATGCGGTCGTCCTCGCACGCCAGCCCGCCCTGCTGGACGACCCGGCCCTCGAGGCCGTCACGAGCCCGGCCATCCGCGACGCGTACCGGGACAGCACCGCCTTCCCCCCCTACCTGCAGGGCTGGCTGAGCGCCGCCGATTCGATCGTGTCGGGCTACTACACCTCGCTGCGCGCGCTCCACGATGCCGGCGTGCCGCTCCTCCTCGGCACCGATGCGGGCAACTACGGCGCCTTCTTGGGCTGGTCAGTGCACCGCGAGCTCGAGCGATACGTGGAGGCGGGTCTGAGCCCGTGGGACGCGCTCGAGGCCGCCACCACCGCGCCGGGGCGCTTTCTCCGCCGGCCGTGGGGCGTGGAGCCCGGAGACGAGGCGAACCTCGTCGTGCTGGACGGATCGCCGATCGAAGACATCCGAAACACGCGGCGCATCCGGGCCGTCATCCTGCGGGGCGAGGTGGTCGATCGCGACTCCCTGCTCCACGAGAAGGGGCCCGGGCCGACGAGGATCCCTGAGCGCGGACCGGCCTCGCCTCCATGACCCGCCTTGCTCCCCTCCGGTCGCCGCGGTAGCATGACCTAGACAGTCTATGTCATCTCGAACCCGAGCAGGCGCCCATGGCAGGTCCCGTCGAGATCCTCCCCGGAACGCTGGAGCTGCTCGTCATGAAGGCCGTCGCGAGCGTCGACTCGATGCACGGCTTCGACATCCTGCGCTGGCTTCGAGACGCGACGGACGAGGCGCTCGTCGTCGAGGAGGGAAGCCTCTACCCGGCGCTGCATCGCATGGAGCGACGCGGCTGGCTGGACTCGGAGTGGGGCATCTCCGCGAAGGGGAAGCGCGCCAAGTACTATCGGCTCACCCGCACCGGCCGTCAGGAGCTCGTCCGCCAGGAGAGGAGCTGGCTTCGCTACGTCGCGATCGTGGGCCGGGTGCTCGTGGCGGGTTCGGGGGGCTGAGCGCGTGAGCCGCCCGGGACCGCCGGACACGTTGGTGCGCAGGCTGTTCCGCATCTTCGAGCGCCCGCCCTCTTCGTCCGACGCCGTCGAGCTCGAGATCCGCCACCACATCGAGTCCCGGGCGGAAACGCTGATGGAGAGCGAGGGGCTTTCCGAGACGGAGGCCCTCCGGGAGGCCGAGCGTCGCTTCGGCGACGTCGGCCGCGTCCGCTCCGAGATGGAGGGCGGCGAGCGCCGGCGGCGCCGGGAGCGGGAGCACGCACGCAGGCTGCGAGAGTCGATCCAGGACGCGAAGTTCGCGCTCAGGGCGCTGCGCAAGAGCCCGGGGTTCGCGGCCATCGCCGTGCTGACCCTGTCGCTGGGGATCGGGCTCAATACCGCGATCTTCAGCGTCGTGAAGGGCGTGCTCCTCGACCCCCTTCCCTACCCGGACGCCGACCGGCTCGTGTGGGGCGTGGGCTCCTTCAGCGGATCGGACGGGGCGTCCGTCTCCCCTCCGGACTACCTGGACTACCGCGAGCGGTCGACATCCTTCGAGTATCTGGGGGCGCGACGGGGCGTCGGATCGTACGCCCTCACCGGGCTCGACACCCCGGAGATCGTGCGAGGGCAGTCGGTGACGGCGGAGCTGTTCGAAGCCCTGGGGGGCGCCCCGCTCCTCGGACGGACGTTCGCCCGCCGGGACGAGCAGGACGTGACCCGGGTGCTCGTCCTGTCGTACGCCTTCTGGCAGAGCCGTTTCGGCGGCGATCCCGAGATCATCGGACGCACGGTGTCTCTCGACGACGAGCCGTACGAGGTGATCGGGGTCATGCGGGCGGAATTCCGGACCCTCTCGGAAACCGACTTCTGGCGCCCGATCCCGCTCCACGTGGGCGGCAACCTGGTCCGGCGATTCCACAATCTCAGACTCGTCGGACGCTTGCGGTCCGGCGTGACGATCGAGCGCGCGCAGGCGGAGCTCGACGTCATCGCCGCCCGGCTCGAGCGCGAGCATCCCGAGTCGAACGCCACCTGGCGACTCGCGATCGCGCCGCTGCGCGAGGTGGTCGTGGGGCCCGTGCGCACGGGGCTCGTGATCCTGTGGGGATCGGTGGCGCTCGTGCTCCTCATCGTGTGCGCCAACGTGGCGAACCTCCTGCTCGCGAGGGGGGCGGGGAGACGCGCCGAGATCGCCGTCCGCACGGCGCTGGGTGCGAGCCGGAGCAGGATCGTGCGGCTCCTGCTCGTCGAGAGCCTCACGCTGGCGGGGGCCGGGTGCGCCGCCGGAACGGGCATCGCGCTTCTCGGCGTCAGACTCCTGACGGCCCTCGATCCCGGCAACCTGCCCCGCATCGATCGGATCGGGCTCGATGGATGGGGGGTCGCGTTCGCGATCGGCGTGTCGCTCGCGACGGGCCTCGTGTTCGGGCTCCTGCCCGCGCTCACGGCGTCGCGACCCGACCCGACCCGCGCCCTCAAGGCGGGTGGACGCGGTGGGTCCGGCGCGGCGGGGCGGATCCGGGGGACGCTCGTCGTCGCGGAGGTGGCGCTGTCGTTCGTCCTCCTCCTCGGGGCCGGGCTCCTGCTCCGGAGCTTCGCACGGCTGGTGAGCGTCGACCCGGGGTTTCGTCCGGACGGCGCGATCATCGCCTCGCTGTCGCTCCCGAGCGCACGGTACGAGACGGCGGAGGAGGTCCTCGCCTTCGACGAGGCCCTCCGCGATCGGCTCCGGGCCCTGCCCGGTGTCACGTCCGTGGGGCTCACCGACATCCTCCCGTTGTCGGGCAACGGCAACGACACGTACATGGCGGTTCCCGGCCGACACGAGCTGGGGACGGAGAGCCAGTTCAACGCCCAGATCCGCTCGGCGAGCCGCGGGTTCTTCGAGTCCATGCAGATCCCGCTTCTCCGCGGTCGCGGCTTCATCGCCGCCGATCGGGCCGGCGCGCCGCCGGTGGTCCTCGTCAACCGTCCGTTCGCCGAGACCATCTTCCCGGACGAGGATCCCGTCGGCCAGCGGCTCCTGATCGACCTCGGCGAGCCACTCGAGGCGGAGATCGTGGGCGTCGTGGGCGGGGTTCGGGACTTCACCCTCGGTGGGCCGCCCCCGATGCAGGTGTACTTCCCGCTCGGTCAGCGCCCGGCCTGGAGCCAGCAGGTCGTGATCCGCGCGAGCACGGACCCCGCCGCCATCATGAACCTCCTGCCCGGACTCGTCACGGAGATCGACCCGGTCCAGCCGGTGGGCTCGGTGACGACATACGGGGATCTCCTCGAACGGTCGGTCGCGCAGCCGCGCTTCCAGGCGCTGCTCCTGGGGCTGTTCGCGTCGGTGGCGCTCGTCCTCGCCGTGGTGGGCGTGTACGGGGTGCTCAGCTACCTGGTGGCGCAGCGCGCGCGAGAGGTGGGGATCCGAATGGCCCTCGGGGCGAGCCGCTCACGGGTGATCGGCCTCATCGTCCGTCGCGGGCTCCGTCTGACCGCGACCGGCCTGGCGATCGGCGTCCTGCTGGCGCTGGGCGCGTCGCGCTTCCTGGCCAGCCTGCTGTACGAGGTGAGCGCCACCGACGTGGGGACGTTCGTGGGGGTGGCGGTCCTGCTCGGGCTCACCTCGCTCGTGGCCTCCTACCTGCCCGCCCGGCGCGCGGCGGGGGTCGACCCGACCACGACGCTCCGGCAGGAGTGATCCACCGCCGTCCGCGGGGGGGTGGCGCACCCGTGTGGGGGCGGCGAAGCTGTGCGGCCATGGGATCGACATGACCGACGGCTCGCGACTGCGCGTGCCGCACCCGCTCGTCCTCCTCACCGCGTGCGTCCTCCTCGCGGCGGCGGCGAGCTGGGTATTGCCGGCCGGGGAGTTCGACCGCCGTCTGGACGAGACCACCGGTCGCAACGTCGTGGTGGCCGGCACCTACCACGAGGTGACACCCACACCGGTCGGGCCGTTCGATGCCGTGGTCGCCCTGCCCCGCGGGCTGGCCGACGCCGCGGACGTCGTGTTCCTGGTGTTCCTCATCGGCGGCGCGTTCACGGTGGTGGACGAGTCCGGCGCCCTCCGCCGCGCGGTCGCATCGCTGACCCGATCGCTCCGGGGCCGGGACCTGCTCGTCATCCCGATCGTGTCGCTGTTCTTCGCCACTGGCGGCGTGGTGGAGAACATGCAGGAGGAGATCATCCCACTCATCCCCGTGCTCCTCATCCTCACGCGGCGCTTGGGTTTCTCGCCGCTGGTGGCGGTGGCGATGAGCGGGGGCGCGGCCTTCGTAGGCTCGGCCTTCAGCCCCATCAACCCGTTCCAGGTCCAGATCGCCCAGAAACTGGCCGAGCTTCCCCTCCTGTCGGGAGCCATCTTCCGGATCGTCTTCCTCCTCCTCGCCCTCGCCCTGTGGATTTGGATGACGGTCCGGTTCGCGGCCCGGACCCGACGCGAGCCCGAGGCCGTCACCGGTCCCGGGGAGGAGGACACCCTCCGTACCCGTGACCGGACCGTGCTCGCGCTCGTGGCCGCGACCTTCGTGGTCATCGTGCTCGGGCTCCTGCGCTGGGACTGGGACTTCGACCACCTGTCGGCGGCCTTCTTCATCATGGGCATCGTGGTGGGCCTCGTGTCGGGCATGCGGCTCGGCGGTACGGCGGAGGCGTACGTGCGAGGCTTCCGGGGCATGGCCTACGCGGCCCTTCTCATCGGATTCGCGCGTGCGATCTTCGTGGTCCTTCAGGATGGCCACATCATCGACACGATCGTCACCGGGATGTTCGCGCCGCTCCACGGGCTCCCAACGCTCGCGTCGGCGCTCGGAATGGTGGCGGCTCACACGGCCATCCACGTCCCCGTGCCGAGCGTGAGCGGCCAGGCCGTGCTGACCATGCCGGTGATCGTCCCGCTGTCGGACCTCCTCGGCCTGTCGCGCCAGATCGCCGTGCTCGCGTACCAGTACGGCGCGGGGCTGTGCGACATCGTGACCCCGACCAACGGGGCGCTCCTCGCGCTCCTCGCGGCGGCCGGCGTGCGCTACGACGAGTGGATGCGGTTCGCGACCCCCGTGTACGCGGGGCTGGTGGCGCTCGGAGGGCTCTCGATCGGTATCGGGATCGCGATCGGGCTGACCTGAAGTGGGCGCCCGGCCGGCGCTATGCGGCTCCGGCCGCCTCCAGCAGCGCCCGGATCGCGTCGGGGTCCGTCTCCACGAGGCGATACTCGTCCGGCTCGTACCGCGACCCCATGTGGACGCCCGGGTTGCGGTGCGTCATGGGGCTCCGTCGCTCGCCGGCGGCGCGCACGTGGACCTCGTGGATGCCCGGGATCGAGACCACGTCGGCCACGTTCTCGGCTCGGATCCCGCCGCCCGGTAGGATACCGATGCGGCCGTCGGCGGCCGCCGCCAGCTCGCGCAGGCGGTCCAGCCCCTCGGGCACGCTCGGCGCCTGACCCGAGGTCAACACCCGGTCGACCCCCAGCTCGACCAGGGCCTCGAGCTCCCGAAAGGGATCGCGGCACAGGTCGAAGGCGCGGTGGAAGGTGACCGACAGCGGTCGCGCCTCCCCGACGAGGAGCGCTGTGCGCTCCGCGTCCACCGAGCCATTCGCCCGGAGGAGGCCGAGCACCACGCCCGCGGCGCCCCGCTCGGCCGCGACCGCGATGTCGCGCCGCATCTCCTCGAGCTCGCCGCCCGAATACAGGAAGTCGCCGCCACGGGGCCGGATCATGACCATGACGGGCACCTGAGTGCGTGCGACGGCGAGCGCGATGGCTCCGGCGCTCGGTGTCGTCCCCCCCTCGACGAGGTCGGCGCACAGCTCGACGCGACCCGCTCCGGCGTCGGCGGCCACCACCGCGCCCGCGGGGGAGTCGACGCAGGCTTCGAGCAGGATCACCGCGCCTCGACCGAGGCGTTCGACCCGCTCCCGCGCGGCTCCTCGCCGGCCGTCGGGAGGCTGCGCGTCCCCCCGGGATCCGGACGGCTCACGCGGACCGAAGCCCGAGGCTCGCCCGCAGATCGGGTGCGTGGCGGGCATTCGTGGCCCGCTCGAACGCGTAGGCGAGACGGATCAGGGTGGGCTCGGAGAACGCGCGTCCGAAGAACGAGAGACCGATCGGGAGCCCGAAGGCGTAGCCGGCCGGCACCGTGATGTGGGGATACCCCGCCACCGCCGCGGGCGTGGAACTCCCGCCCCCGTAGTGGTCCCCATTCACGAGGTCGATCGTCCAGGCGGGCCCGGCGGTGGGCGCGATGAGCGCGTCGAGCTCGTGCTCGTCCATCGCGGCATCGATCCCCTCGGCCCGGGAC
This sequence comes from uncultured Gemmatimonadota bacterium, assembly GCA_964499635.1. Classification (GTDB taxonomy): domain Bacteria; phylum Gemmatimonadota; class Gemmatimonadetes; order Palauibacterales; family Palauibacteraceae; genus Palauibacter. Next base: position 307,322 of record CAZCLY010000002.1, read on the forward strand.
AGCCGGTGGTCGTGCGCGAGGGCGTCCACGTACGCCTGCTCGGTCAGGGGCCCCTTCTCCTCGGCCATGAGCATGATCTCCTGGCCGAAGTACGGCATCGAGCGCTCGCGGTTCGCATCGTTGAACTCGATGACATCGGCGAGGCTGTGGACCGGCGCCGAGGGGCCGAGCCCGGCCAGGTACGCGTTCAGATCGGACCTGAACTCGTACAGGAGGACCTCGAACTCCGAATCATCGTAGTCCCCCGCGTGCGGCAGCGGAGTCGGGTCGATCACCGTCGCCCCCCGGGCCCGCAGGAGCTCGATCGCGGTCTCCGCCACGGCGTCCGCGTCGGGGGTGTTTCCGAACATCACGTTGCGGGCCACTCCGATGCGCGCGCCCGCCAGACCGCTCGGGTCGAGGTAGACGGTGTAGTCCGACTCCCCGCGATCCGTCCGGGTGATGGGGTCGTCCGGGTCCGCCCCGGCCATCGCGCCGAGCAGGATGGCCGCGTCCTCCACCGAGCGTGCCATCGGACCCGCCGTGTCCTGACTGTGCGCGATCGGGATGATGCCCGCCCGGCTCACGAGCCCGAGAGTGGGCTTGATCCCCACCAACCCGCAGGTGGCCGACGGACACACGACCGACCCGTCGGTCTCGGTCCCGACCCCGACGGCGGCGAAGTTGGCCGAGACGGCCGCCCCGGTGCCGGCGCTCGAGCCGCACGGGCTGCGGTCGACGGCGTAGGGGTTCCCGCACTGGCCCCCGCGGCCGCTCCAGCCGCTCGATGAGCGCGTGGACCGGAAGTTGGCCCACTCGCTCAGGTTCGCCTTGCCGAGGATCACGGCGCCGGCCTCCCGCAGTCGCCGCGCCACGAAGGCGTCCCGGGCCGCGATCGAGCCCTCGAGCGCCAACGACCCCGCGGTCGTCGTCATCCGATCCGCCGTGTCGATGTTGTCCTTGAGGACGACCGGGATGCCGTGTAGCGGCCCGCGTGCCCCCCCCGCGGCTCGCTCGCGGTCGAGCCGCTCGGCGAGGTCGAGGGCTTCGGGGTTCAGGTCGAGCATGGAGCGGAGCGTCGGACCGCGGCGGTCGTTTGCCTCGATGCGGTCGAGGTACGCTTCGCAGATCGAGACGGAGGTGCGCGCCCCCGCGGCCATGTCCGCCTGGAGCTCTCCCACCGTCATCTCCTCGAGCTCGAACGAGGCGCCGGCCCGACCGGCGGCGGCCGTGCCCTCCCCGTCGCGGTCGCACCCTCCGGCCGCCAGCATCGCGATCCCCATCGCAGTCAGCCCGACGAACTCGCGTCGGTCGAGGTGAGCCGGGACGGGGGCTCGAGGGTCGGTGGCGGGATCCATGACGGGCTCCGGGCTCGGGTGCGCAGCGATCGTCCGGAACCGAGCGCCGGAGCCGGACTCCGTCAAGCGAGGTCCGGCCTGCGGGTCCGAGACGATGCCCGTAGGTTGCCCGGGCGACATACACGACCCCGGCGAGCGGACGCCCGTGACGGTCCAGCGCATCGACGACGACACCCACTTCGTGGACATCCGGCACCTGGGGCGCCCGGGGGCCATCGGCACCGGCGTACTCGAGCACGCCGCCGGCATCGCCCTCGTCGATCCCGGCCCGACCTCGTGTCTCGAGGAGCTCCGGTGCCGCCTCGAAGAGCTCGGTCACGCCCTCGTGGATGTGGACGCGATCCTCCTCACCCACATCCACCTCGATCACGCCATGGCCTCGGGCGCGATCGCCCGGGAGGCGCCCCGGGCGCGCGTGTACGTCCACCCGCGCGGCGCCCGACACATGATCGATCCGTCCCGTCTCCTCGCCTCGGCCGAGCGCATCTATGGGAGCGAGATGGAGCGTCTGTGGGGCGAGTTCGTACCCGTCCCGGCGTCGTCGGTGGTGGAGGTCGACGAGGGACACGCGGTCGAGCTCGGTGGGCGGCGGCTCGATGTTGCGTACGTGCCGGGGCACGCGAAGCACCACGTCGCCTACCACGAGGAAGCCGCGGGGACGGCGTGGATCGGCGACGTCGGAGGGATCCGGTTGCCCGGCGGGCTCCCGGTCCCCGTCACGCCGCCGCCGGACATCGACGTCGAAGCGTGGCTCGCGAGCATGGACCGCGTGCTCGCCCGGGCCCCACGCCGCATCGTGTGCACCCATTTCGGCCCCTTCGACGACCCCGAGGCCCACTTCGCGGAGCTTCGCCGCGGTCTGCGGAAATGGGCGGCGCGCGTGCGCGAATCGCTCGACGTCGACGACCCGGATCGGGACGACCCCGACCGGGACGAGCGCCGAGCGCGGGAGTTCGCGGAATGGCTGAAGCGGGACCTCGCGACCCGCATGCCGTCGGAGGTCGCGGGGAAATACACCGCCACGTTCGGATACGAGGATTCCTGGTGGGGGCTGGCGAGGTACTGGCGTACGCGCCCATCGCCGGCGGGCGGCGCGTCGTCGTAGAGCGGAACCCCCGAAACCGGACCCGGGGGAGCCGCCTCAGCCCTCGATCTCGCGGAGCAGCTTCCCGGTCGCGATGTCGAACACGCGCGTAAGGCGGAGAACGATCCCGCCCGAGCGCGCCGCCTCGTAGGTACGGACCTCGACCACCTTCCTGTCGTCTCCGGGGCGATACACGAGCCATTGACCCGGACGAACCTGCCGCTCCACATCGCGACAAGAGCCCGACGGGAGGTGCCGTTGCCGGCCCGGCGGGCGTCCGGGCTCCCATACACGGCACGCGCCCGGAGCGGGGAGGTGACCCGGCGGGATCCCGAGCGTCGCCGCGGTGCTGCTCGACCCGTCCGTCACCACCGTCCCGTTGCCCGACGCCAGCACCTCGGCCCGCGGCGAGGGGCCGCTTTCGACCCGCGAATTGCCCGAGCACGCGATACAGCCTCCCAGGGCCAGAACTGACACGACGCCTTGCCATCTCATGTGTCGCCCTCCCGATCCATGCCTTCCGCCGTCCGCGCGACCCCCGAACGGACCCAGCGAGCGAATGCCGTGCCGCGCCGACGCGACCGGAGCGTCCACCCGGACGCCGCGCGCCGAAGGCCCGCGTTGATACGGTCGGAGACTGGCATTGACACGCCGCCTCGCTCGCGCGATTTTCCGTAACGGAAAGGTTACATATCAGGAAACATGCACCGTTCACGAGCGCATGCCGACGTGTTTCACGCCGTCGCCGACCCCACCCGGCGGGCCATCCTCCATCGGCTGCGCGAGGGAGGCCGCCCGGCCACGGAGCTAGCCGACGGATTCCCCATCAGCAGGCCGGCGGTGTCCAGACACCTGCGCGTGTTGCGACAGGCGGGACTCGTACGGGCGCATCGCGAGGGTCGCCGCCGGATCTACGAGCTGTCCGCGGAGCGCATCCGCGACATCGCGCGGTGGACCGAGGCATATCGCGTCTTCTGGGACGAGAGCCTCGAGAGTCTGAAGCGTCATGTGGAACGGAGGCCGTGAATGGGCGCCGTCGCCGACACCGGCAGGGGGATCGTAGAGGCGGTCATCGAGATCGAGGCTCCACCCGAGCGGGTGTTCGTTTCGCTGACCGATCCGGTCGAGCTCGCCTCGTGGTGGGGGGCCGTGGAGGTGTACCGTACATTCGATTGGGATGTGGACCTTCGTCCGGGCGGGTCGTGGAGCTGCAAATCGGAGAACGCCGCCGGTCAGCCCTCCAGCGTCCGGGGCGAGTACCTCGCGGTCGAGCCTCCGCGACTCCTCGAGACCACGTGGTGCGCGAGCTGGGACGACTTCGTCGAGACCCGTGTCCGGTACGAGCTGGAGCCCACACCCGCCGGCACCCGGCTCAGCGTCATCCACTCCGGCTTCGCGCGGCGCACGCGATCGTGTCGCGAACACGCCGAGGGCTGGACCCTGGTGCTGTCCTGGCTCGGTGACCATCTGGGAGGCGCGACGTGGACATGAGGCGAGCGACGCTGTCCGCTTCGGAAGTCGGCCTCGGAGTTCACCGCGGCCAACCGAGGCCGCGACGGGTGCTTCGACCCCCTGCCGGACCTCGAGCGGATGGAGCAGCCGGCGTTGTTCATCCAGGGACTGGACGACCGTCGCGATCCGGCACGGCTCAGCATCGCCGCGCTCGAACGGATTCGAACCGTGGACCAGAAGCGATCCGAGTCGGACGAGTCCCGGCCCGGACACGCAGGAGCGGGGGCGTCGCCGATCGCCACTACTTCCCACGTGGAGGTCCGACATGAACGAGGCGACCATCGACCTGCCACGGCTGGCGCTGGCCGGGTTCGCGGGGGGCGTCTGGGTCGTGATGAGCGGGATGCTGATGGCGGCCGTGTTCGGATACCGTGAGATGAAGAACGCCTTCGACGCCATCGGTCTCGCGGTGCCCCAGGGACCCGGGCCGATGATGACGCACACGCTCGTGCGTCTGGTGCTGGGAGCGATCATCGTCACCCTGTTCGGGATGATGGCGCGCGCGCTTCCGCGGCCACAGGCGATTCTCGCCGCGGCGGGGTTCGCCTGGCTCCTCGCCTCCGTGTTGCCGTACGCCGTGATGGCGGAGTGGGGACTCTTCTCCTGGTCGTTGGGCGCGAAGGTGTGGGCGTGGAGCGCGGTCGAGTTCCTGATCGCCGCGGCGATCGGGGCGGCCGTGTACCGCGTGTGACGGGATCGAGGACGGACGCGATGACGCCAACGGTGAGAAGCTCGCGTGCGATCGAGGTCATGCTGGCGATCGCGTGCCTGACGACGGGGTGTGCCACTCCGAACTCTCCCCCCCTCGGCTTCGCCCCCGAGCGACGATTCGATGATCACCGCGAGGTCGATGTGCGCTGGAGGAGCCTCGACGGGACGGTGCTGGCCGGGACTCTCTACCTGCCCACGGCGAGCGGCCCGCACCCCGCGGTCGTATTCCAGTTCGGATCCCCGCGCTGGACGCGTGCCCCATGGGCGGGGACCGCCATCCCGATGTGGGTGGGTCGCGGCGTCGCCGTCCTGTCGTTCGACCGCCGTGGCGTCGGGGAGTCGGGCGGCCACTGCTGCCCCATTCACGATCCGGACTACTTTCCCCTCCTGGCCCATGACCTCATCGGGGCGCTCGCCGCCCTCGGGACGAATCCGGACGTCGATCCCGGCCGCCGCGGCCTGTTCGGGTTCAGCCAGGGAGGGTGGGTGGTGCCCGCCGCCGCGGCCATGGCGCCGCTGGACATCGCGTTCACGATCATCGGCTCCGGCCCCGCCGTGACCATCGGAGAGGAGGAGCTGTACAGCCAGCTGACCGGCGACGACCAGTGCGTCCCCACCGGCCTATCGGACGCGGAGATCGAGAGCCGTCTGGCGGCCGCGGGACCCTCCGGATTCGATCCGGCGCCGTACCTGGAGGAGATGCGGGCCCCGGGCCTGTGGCTGTTCGGCGGAAGGGACACGAGCATCCCCGTGACCCGGAGCGTCGCCAACCTCGAGCGCCTCCGGGACCGCCTCCACAAGGACTTCACCATCGTGGAGTTCCCGAACGCGAACCACGAGCTGGTGGACGGCGGCGCGATGTGCCAGAGCGACGGACCGCGGACCGGCGTGTTGGAGGCGGTCTTCGACTGGCTCCTGCCCCG
>CAZCLY010000003.1:0-224370 GCA_964499635.1 uncultured Gemmatimonadota bacterium
CGTGGCACTTCGTGGTGATCACCGATCCGGAGGTCAAGCGGAAGATCCGCGCGGCCGCCGAGGAGGAGGAGCGGGACTTCTACCGGGACCGGGCGCCACCCGAATGGCTCGAGGCGCTGGCCGCCCTGGGGACCGACGAGCACAAGCCCTTCCTCGAGACCGCCCCCGTGCTGATCGCGATCTTCGCCGAAAGCTACGAGCTTGACGAGGAAGGGAGGAAGATCAAGAACTACTACGTGCAGGAATCCGTCGGCATCGCGACCGGGATGCTGATCACGGGGCTCCACTACGCGGGTCTGGTGACGCTGACGCACACCCCGAGCCCGATGGGCTTCCTGAACGACATCCTCGGCCGGCCGGCCAACGAGCGCCCCTTCCTGCTCCTCGTCGTGGGCTATCCGGCCGAGGACGCGGTCGTGCCCGACATCCCGAAGAAGCCGCTCGACGAGATCGTCACGTACGGCTGACCGCCCTGCGTCTCAACGAGGTCTTGCAGTATCGATGGGACAAGGACGGCGACTTGCGGGTCCTCGTCGACGACATCTCGTTGCACGACATCGGCCACTGAGCGCCTAGTTCGCCCGCACGGTGCGGCCCTCGGCCCAGGCACGGAGGGCCGTCACATTCTCCTCCATCATGCGGGACAGCGGTTGCGTAGAGGCGACTTCCGCGAGCACGCCCTCGGTCGAGAGGTCGCCCCCGTCGGAGAACGCGGTGTACAGCGCGGCGACGACGACCTGCTCGATCTCGGAGCCCGAGAACCCCTGCGCCGCGGCCGCGAGCGCGTCGAGGTCGAAGTCCGCCGCGTGGTGGCCCCGCTTCTCGAGGTGGATGCGGAAGATCTCGCGGCGGGTCGCCGCGTCGGGCAGATCGACGAAGAACACCTCGTCGAAGCGGCCCTTGCGGAGGAACTCCGCCGGCAACCGCTGCACGTCGTTCGCGGTGGCGACCACGAACACGTCCCCCCGCCGGTCCTGGAGCCACGACAGGAAGGTCCCCAGGATGCGCTGCGTGACCCCGCCGTCATGATCCCCGCTCCCCGCGAACGCCTTCTCGAGCTCATCGATCCACAGGATCACGGGCGACATGCGCTCGGCCGTCTCGATGGCCCGCTTGAAGTTCTTCTCGCTCTCGCCGATGTACTTGTTGTACAGGTTGGAGGGATCGAGCTTGAGCAGCGGCAGACGCCACTCGGTCGCCACGGCCTTGGCGCACAGACTCTTGCCGCACCCCGGCACGCCGAGGAGCAGGACGCCGCGCGGGAACTCCAGACCGAACTCGGCGGCCCGCTCCGGGGTCGTCACGATGGCCTCGCGCTTCGCGAGCCAGCCCTTGAGCGTCACGAGGTCCGCTACCTCGGCCAGCGACTCCTCGACGGGATAGTACTCGAGCAGACCCTCGCGCTCCACGAGCTGCCGCTTGGCCTCGACCACCTTCCCGATGTCGTCGGGCGCGAGCCGCCCGTCCTCGACGATCGCCTTGGTGAGGATCTTCTCGGCCTCGAGCAGGGTGAGTCCGCGGAGGCCGTGGAGCAGCTGGTTCGTCTCCTCCGGCGTCTGGTCGACCTCGACTCGCCCGCGTGCGTCCAGATCGCGCAGGATGTGGACGAGCAGCGCCCGGTACTCCTCCACGTCCGGGGTCGGGAGTCGCACGGTCGCCATGTGGGCCCGGTACGCTTCGCCGATCGCCACGTCGGTCCCGGTCAGCACCAGGGCACCCCGCAGCTCCACATACGGCCGACTCGCATCGAGGAGGCGCTGTTGGAGCGTCGCGTCCTCCAGGTACGGCCCAAGCCCGTGGAACAGGTAGAGGGCGGGGAAGCGGGCGCTCTCGACGTGGGCGAGGGCGCTTGCCGGGTCCGCCGTCTCGTAGATGGCGGTGGGCCTGTCCGAACGTCGAAGGCCCTTGCTCGTCGTCCACACGAACAGCGGCAGGCCGAGCGAGTCGGCGAGGTGGGCGAGCAGCGTTTCGGCACGCTCCTCCTCGCTCGTGTCGATGTGGATGAGCGCGTACCGCGACCGGAGGAGGAGGTCGATGTCGCGCAGCGGATCGACCGCGCGTCTCCCGGCCGGTCGACCCTCCGAGTCCGTCATCCGACGAGGGCGGGCCCGGTCTCCAGAAATCGCTCCGCCAGACGGCGCGCGGCGTGGAGCGGCGACTCGTCGGCCTCGTCCGCCTCGGCGAAGATCCGATCGAGCGTGCCCTCGATCTCGGACACCTCGCGTTCGAGCTGGTCGCGCTCCCGCACCCCCTCCGCCATGCGTCCGAACGCGATCGCCCCGCCCGCGTTGATGATGTAGTCCGGCGCGTACAGGATGCCCCGCTCGTGAAGGGCATCCGCGTCGGCGTCGGCGAGGAGCTGGTTGTTCGCCGACCCGGCCACGATGCGACAGCGCAGGGCGTCCACCGTGTCCGGGTTGATCGTGGCGCCGATGGCGCACGGGGCGTATACGTCGACCTCGGTGTCGAACAGCTCGTCGGGCGGCACGATCGTCGCGGCCAGCCGCCCGGCGGCGGCTGTCGCGGCGTCCTGATCGATATCCGTCAGGAAAAGCGACGCTCCCGCCTTCGATAGCATCTCCGCCAGTGGCAGGCCGACGTCGCCCAACCCCTGGATGAGGACCGATCGGTCGGCCACGGAGCGCTCCCCGAACACCCGGGCCGCGGCCGCGTGGATCCCCACGAACACGCCCAGGGCGGTGTACGGGCCGGGATCTTCCGGGTGGCCATTGGTGAGGCCCATCACGTAGTCGCACGCCCGGCCGACCCGGGCCATGTCCGCCGGCGTGGTGCCGAGATCCACTCCGGTCCGGAACGCGCCCCGGAGCGATGCCAGCAGGCGCCCGTAACGGTCGAGAACCCCGCCGCGGGTGTCGTCGTCCAGCGGTCCCGGGATCCCCAGCACGGCCTTGCCGCCCCCGAACGACATGCCGACCCCGGCCCATTTGTAGGTCATCCCTCGACCCAGGCGCAGGGCATCCTCGAGAGCGTCGGCGGGGGAGGGATAGCTCCTCATCCGCGTCCCGCCGACGGCCGGTCCGTGTCGGGTGTCGTGCAACGCGATGAAGATCCAGGTGCCCGTGGGGGCGTCGTGGGACACGACCACCGACTCCCCGTCCCAGGCCTCGATTCTGTCGCGCAGGCTGGCGGTCATGACGTCGGTTTCCCGAGACGGCGATACCGGGCCCGACGCGCTGCGCGCGCCGGGCCGGCCGTCGACGTCGATCGGCGCGTGAAGGTCCGTCCGGATTTGCGGACCCTCACGCGGACCGGGCTCAGGTGTAGTAGATGATGAGGTAGATGGCGAGAATGACGATCAGGATGGCGTAGATCAGCTTTCGGTTCATGTCCCCCCCTTGTGGAGCTTCCGCCCGACGCACACGCCCCCGTTCCCGACACTCGGCACTACGGGCCGGCCGAACCGCAGGGTTCAACCGGCAGCCGGACCGGGCGAAGCATGTAGTTGCGATCGTACAACGTCGCGCCCGTCGCCTGGAAGTACTCCGACCAGAACGCCTTGACGCGTTGTGAGGCCGGCGTGTCGACGCGCGCCCCCACGACCACGACGCACAGCCCCGACAGATCGGGGAGCTGTCCGTTCGACTTGGCTAGCTTGACCCAGTCGTCGGGTGGCATCTGCCGCAGCCCCTCCATCTCGATCTCCCGGTTCGACTGGAGCATGTCCGAAAAAAGATACAGCGTCGCTTTGTAGTCACGGTAGGGCCGCAACTCCTCCTCCACGTCGTGCAGGGTGGAGAGGATGTCGGTCCCGCCGATGTTCTCGCGGTTCTGGGGATCGCTGTAGCGACTCAGGAGGATCCTGGCATCGCGCAGGAAGCGGACGAGCGCGACCGAATCACGCGTCACCTCGAACCCTTCGACCTCGCGAGCGGGGATGGCCTGCGACCAGCGCTCGGGCGGCTCGGCGAGCGACAGCTGGAGGAGCTGCATGCCCGCCAGTCGATCCCCGTGCGTCATGTGGCCCAGCCGCTCGTCGGTCAGCTGTCGGGCGAGCTCCAGCTGGTGGTCCGGGATGCTCGTGGAGCGGTCGTACACGAAGACTACGAGCTCGTGCGGCTCGGGTGGCGAGTCGGCGGGAGTGGACGCCTCGCCCGAGCAGGCGAGTCCCCCCACCGCCAGCGCGCACGCCACGGGAATCACGGGCGATCGCGATCGCGACCGTCCTACCACGCGATCGCCTCCTCGTTGAACCGCTGGCGAACGGCCTGGAAACGATCGTGCAGCTCGCGCCGCTCGGCATCGTACTCCGTCGGCGAGCGCAGGGGCTGGATCGCCTCGTCGTCGTACGGCTCGATCTCGATCTCCAGCGCGGCCCGGTCCCGGAACGCGACGATGGAGCGCGGGTCGATCCCCCGTGCGCGCCCGTTCTCCGCCCGGTACAGGGAGATCACCGATTCGAGCTCGCGCACCATGGCGCGCTGCTCCTCGCGCGCCGCCGCCGCGGTGACGCTCTTGAGGCCCCGGATGTGCTTCGCGAGGTCGGAAAGGATCTCCGACACCTCCGTGGCGGTCGTCTCCGCCGTCTCGATGAAACGCACCCTATCCCGTTCGAACGGGTTCTCGTTGAAATGCTCGCGCCGCCGGTCGCGACGGTGGAAATAGGCCGCGCACAGGGCACAGATCACCAGCGTCGTGTTGAGCAGGAGGATCGGGAAGCTCAGCCGGCTCATGGAGTCCGCGTAGTTGCGCAGGGCATCCGCCGCCTGTGCGAGATCCTCCGCCTGCCCGCGCAGCGCGTTGGCTTCCAGAAGGTTGCCGTCCGCCACCTGGAGGTCCGCCTGGCGCCGCCATTCCTGCACCTGACCCATGTCGGCCTCGTACTGCGATCGCCCCACCTCGCCGAGACGGATCCGGGCCTCGTACAGGACGCCGAGCACGAGCAGGAGCCCGAGCCCGGTGAGCACCATCGGGATCACGTTCTCGATGGGCGAGCGGGCCGACACCGTGTGGTGCCGCTCGGCCGTGTCGCGTTGCATGATCAGCTCGCGAAGCGAGTGGCCGAAGAAATGGGCCAGCACGCACAGGAACGTCACCACGCCGGCCGCGAGGAGCGCGGCGTCGGGTCGCAGGATCAGGTGCGCGATCACCCGCTCCGCCCCCGCGAACCACCCGCTGGAGGTCTCGGTGACGAGACGGATCTGACGCTCGGTGAGCACGTCCCGCGGGAGCAGCGCCTGGAACACCGGCGCGTTGGCGAAGAACTCGACGAGCCCCAGAAACAGGATGGCGCCGAGGTAGACCTTCGTGGAGAGGCCGCGCTCCCCCCGCTCGTCGCCCGCGAGGTCACTCGCGACCTCGCGCTCGCGGACGGCGCGGCGCGCCTTGAGCCGCATGAGCTCGTTGGTCAGACGCTCGAAGCGATCGACCGCCAGCGAAGCGCGACCGAGGCGGTCGGTGATCGCCTCCTCGCGGTCGGCGACCTCATCGTGCAGGTGCCGCCGGTACTGGAAGCTCCAGCGATCGTAGAAGGCCCGGCAGCGCTCGCGAAGATCGCGCTCGCTCCCCGTCTGGCCCTCGCCGTGCGTGTCCGGCACCCCGGCCTCGGCGTCCTGCCGGGCGGCGCGCGTAGCTTCCTCGCGCAGTCGAGCGATGCCGGCTTCCTCCAGCTGCCGGGTCATGTCGCCCCCGTGCGTCGCGATCCCGGTGGAGCCGGTCGTGGCCTCGGCGGAGGGGGATGGGGGCTCGGAGTCGACCGCCGCGGGTCCGGACACGGAGCGCGGCGCCTCGTCGACCGGCGCGATGTCGGGAGCCTTCTCCGACGTTTCGGCCTCCATGCGACGGAGCCACGCCGGGGTGCGTCCCGGTTCGTTCGTTGCCATCCCGTCCTCGCCCTCGGTCAGATCGGCCGCGTCCGGAGCATGCGCTCCCCGCCTTTCAGAGGATCCCCTCGGTCACCGGCATGTCGAGGAAGTACGAGCGGCAGGCCAGGCCGAGCATGCGTCCCGACACCTCCGGATCTGCGCCGAGGTAGCGCGCCAGATCGAGGAGGTGGTTGACGATGTCCCGGGGGTGGCAGGCCCGGGGCGCCAGCCCGCGCTTCTCGTAGAACTCTCGGAAGATAAGGTCGACTCCCACGGCCGAGTAGGCGAGTCCGGCCGCCTCGCAGCAGGATTGGAAGATCTCCTCGTACTCCTCCCGGGAGGGGTTGTCGACCAGGATCTTGTACTGGATGCGTCTGAGGAAGGCTTCCTCGACGAGCTCGGTCGGGTTGAGGTTGGTCGCGAAGATGAGCAGACACTCGAACGGCACCGGGAGCTTGTGGCCCATCGGCAGGCTGAGGAAGTCCATGTGCCGGTCGAGGGGCACCATCCAGCGGTTGAGGAGATCGCGCGGCCGCACCCGCTGACGGCCGAAGTCGTCGATGATGAACACGCCGCAGTTCGCCTTCATCTGCGGCGGTGCCCGGAACACGCCGGTCTGGCTGTCGAACTGGAGCTCGAGCTGATCGAGCGTGAGCTCGCCGCCCACCATGACGACGGGCCGACGCACGAGGGCGAAGCGCAGGTCGTGGTCCGGGACCTCGCGCAGGTATTTGCGCGGCTCGATGGCCTGCGGGATGCCGATGGGCTCCACGTCCTCGTCCGAGCCGCCCTCGCGGTGCGCGACGGGGTCGTACACCGAGATGATCTGCCCGTCGATCTCGACCGCGTACGGGATGAAGATGCGCGAGCCCATCATCTCCGCCACGGCCTCGGCGATCGACGTCTTGCCGTTTCCGGCATGTCCGTACAGGAAGAGCGATTTCCCCGAGTTGATCGCCGGACCCAGCGTGTCGACGAAGTCCTCCTCGAACACGAGGTGGCTGAACCCCTCCCGGATCGCCTCGCGGCCGATCTGGAGCCCGCGCGTGCTCTGCGAGCGCACCGACTCCCAGTACTCACCCAGGGAGATGGGGGCCGGACCCACGTACCGATTCGTCTGCATCACCTCGCGGCCGCGCGCGCGACCCTCGCCCGTGACGTCGAACGTGTATCCGATCCGTCCGTGTCCCTCGGACCCGCGCACCTCGATGAGCCTCCGTTGCTGGAGGTCCATGAGGATGGGGTCGAGGATCGCGAAGGGCAGCCGGAGGAATGACTCGAGCTGCAGTCCGGTCCGTGCGCCCTGCAGGTACAGCGTCTTCACGAGCAGATCGGAGACCATGGCCTCCGACAGGCCCGTGTCCTCGAGCGTCTCCGGAACCGGAGGTTTCGCACCCTCGCTGATCCGGGGGGCGACCGCGGCTTCTGGGGCTGCATACACCATCATCGTCTCGTCCTGGCTTCCGTTCAGGCGGCCGCGCGCGTCGATTCGGACCATGTCAGGCGGTCCCCGACCTGCGTTCCGGTCCCGGACAGCGTCCCGACCGGCAGCTCCACGGCGCACGCCGCCTCTCTGTGAGTCTTCGAAAACCTCCACGGCCTCAGGCCGTGGTACAGCGCCACGACGCGCCCGGCTTCGTCCAGAAACGCGATGTCGAGCGCGTATCGCATCCAGTGCATGTGCACGCCCTGGCACGGTACGAGGAGCAGGCCTTCTCCAGCCTGCGGTGCGGGACGACCGATCATCCCGCGCAGCCGTGGCCACCATCGGTCCGCGACCCGGACGCGATCTCCCATGACCGCATTCCGGTCCTCGTTTCGGATCCGCGCCAGCTTCATTGCAGACCTCCGAAGAAGTCGCGGAACAGGAACACCGCCGGACCCACGAGGACCACGAAGATGGAGGGGAAGATGAAGAAGATGAGCGGAAACAGCATCTTCACCGTCGTCTTGGCGGCGGCCTCCTCGGCCCGTTGCATGCGCTTCGAGCGCAGGGTCTCCGCGTGCACGCGGAGCGAATCCGCGATCGAGGTGCCGAAGCGGTCGGTCTGCAGCAGCATCGACGTCAACGAACGCACGTCGTCCACCCCCGTACGCTCGCCGAGATGTCGAAGCGCCTCGTCACGCGGTGTGCCGGCCCGGATCTCGAGATTCACCACCGTGAGCTCGTCGCTCATCTCGGGGCTGATGCGATCGATCTCGTCCGCTACCCGCACCAGCGCCTGGTTCAGGCCGAGCCCCGCCTCGACGCACACGACGAGCAGGTCGAGCGTGTCTGGAAGGGCCTTGGAGATCGCCAGCTGCCGGGCCTTGACCCGACCGTCCACGTAGAAGAACGGGATCATCCACCCGAGCAGGGTCAGCAGCGCCGTGATCAGCCACAGCGTCGGCGCCGGCATGCTGAAGCCGATCGTCTGAGACAGGACGGCGAGACCGAGGAACCCGCCCAGCCCGAGGATCGCGGTGGTGAGGATGCGGATCGCGAGGAAGATCGAGATCGCGTTCGGGTGTCGGAACCCGGCGTACACCAGCCATTGCCGGGTCTTGGACAGGTCGCTCTTCTGTTTCGAGCCCACCCGGTCGCCGAACGCCTCCAGGACGGAGGCGAGGCGCTCGCGCTTCGCCTGCCGTCGCCGCCGCTCCTGTAGATCACGATAGCTGGTGGCGCCCGTCTGGAGGCTCACCAGCCGCTTGCGCACCACCCGCTCGTCGGCCGGTGCCATGTTGGCGAGGCCGAGCACGAGCAGCCCCACCGAGATCGCCGTCAGTACCACCACGAGATAGATCATTGAGCTTTCCTCGTCGCTTCGACTACAGATCCACGTCCATGATTCGACGGATCGCGACGAACCCGATCAGCTGGAGCCCGGCGGCCATGACCAGCATCAGCCGTCCGAGGGGCTCGGTGAACAGCACGCGCATGTACTCGGGGTTGAGCATGAACATCCCGATCCCGGCCACGAAGGGGGCGCTCGCCAGCACCCAGCCCGTCATGCGGCCGTGCGCCGTGTGGGTCCGGAGCTGACGGCGAAACCGGAAGCGGTCGCGGATGATCTTCGACAGGTTGTCGAGGATCTCCGCCAGATTGCCCCCCGATTCCACCTGGATGAGGACGGCCGTCACGAAGATGCGGACGTCCAGCAGGGTCATGCGGTCGGACAGCGCGAGCAGCGACTCGCTGAGCGGCAGCCCGAACTTCTGCTCTTCGTACACCTGCCGGAACTCGTCCGAAATGGGGCTCGGTGACTCCTCGGCGACCACGCGGAGACCCGTGGAGAACGCGTGTCCGGCTCGAATGGCGCGTCCGAGGAGATCGATGGCCTCGGGGAAGTGCTCCTCGAACCTGTCGAAGCGCTGCTTGCGTTGACGCGACACGTACGAATAGGGAAGCAGCGCCCCGACCACGACCCCCAGCAGGGGCGCGAGCCACCCGCCGATCGTCACCAGAATGGCCAGCGACAGCGCGGCCGCGAACCCGATCGTGAGCAGGAAGTAGGTCGCCACGCTCCACTTCACGTCGGCCTGCGCGAGGAAGTGCTGAAGGTCGCGCTGGCGCGGCAGACGCAGGAACAGCGGCTGCAGCCAATCCGGTCCCTGATCGGCGACCTCGCGCAGGATCGAGCTCGGTTGTGTTCCCCGGCCCGCGTCGTGCCGCTTGTCCGAGGACAGCTTCCGCAGCTCGCGGGTGATCCGTGCCTGTCGGCCCCATTGCCGCAGGCCCTCCCACAGGAGCACCAGCGACACGACGGCGAGCACGACCGCACCGAAGGCGATCAGCCCGACGAGGATCGGGGAGGTTCCCAGACGGTTCACTTGACGCTCGCCAGCCCGATGTTCGCGAACAGGGTCTCGTCGAGATCGATGCCGTACTCGGCGAGACGCTCCGAGGCCTTCGGACGGATCCCGGTGGCCGCGAAGTGACCCACGACGTTGCCGTCATCGTCGATCCCTTCGCGGTGATACACGAACAGATCCTGCATGGTGATGACGTCCCCCTCCATCCCTACGACCTCGGCGATCGTGAGGATCTTGCGGGTTCCGTCCGACATGCGCTGCACGTGGGCGACGACGTCGATCGCACTCGCGATCTGTGCCTTGACGCCCTTCTCGGGCAGGTTGAGACTCGCCATGGAGACCATCGTCTCGAGGCGGTGGAGCGCATCGCGCGGCGTGTTGGCGTGCAGCGTCGTCAGCGAGCCGTCGTGCCCGGTGTTCATGGCCTGGAGCATGTCGATCGCTTCGGCGCCCCGCACCTCGCCCACGATGATCCGATCGGGACGCATGCGCAGCGAGTTGATCACCAGCTGCCGCTGGGTGACCTCGCCGACGCCCTCGATGTTCGGCGGACGGGTCTCGAGCCGCACGACGTGCGGCTGCCGGAGCTGGAGCTCCGCCGAGTCCTCGATCGTGACGATTCGCTCGTCGTGCGGAATCGACTCCGACAGCACGTTGAGGAGCGTCGTCTTCCCCGAGCCGGTCCCGCCGGTGATCAGGATGTTGAGGCGCGCCCTCACGAGGCCCTGGAGCAGCTCCAGCATCTCGGGAGTGAGCGAGTTGTTGCGCATGAGGTCCTCGTCCGACAGCACGTCCCGCCGGAATTTCCGCACGGAAAGGTGCGGGCCGTCCACGGCGAGCGGCGGGATGATCGCGTTGACGCGCGATCCGTCGGCGAGACGGGCGTCCACCATGGGCGAGGAATCGTCGATCCGTCGCCCCACGGCCGACACGATGCGGTCGATCACCTGCATCAGGTGGCGGTTGTCCCGGAAGCGCACGTCCGTCCTGTGCAGCTTGCCGTCGATCTCGACGTACACCTGCTGGAACGAGTTCACCAGGATGTCCGAGATCCTCTGGT
Source organism: uncultured Gemmatimonadota bacterium (assembly GCA_964499635.1). GTDB lineage: Bacteria > Gemmatimonadota > Gemmatimonadetes > Palauibacterales > Palauibacteraceae > Palauibacter. The sequence continues at coordinate 10,678 of CAZCLY010000003.1, forward strand.
CCTTCACGAGCGGCTCGAGCGGTCCGAGGCCGAACACCTCGTTGATGACCTGCTCGACGAGCATCTCGCGCTCCTCGAGATTGAGCGGCGTCTCCTCGCCAGCCAGGAGGTCGCGGACGATCTTGCGCACCTCGTCCTCGGCCTCGGCCTGGTCGCGCTCCGACAGGTTCGCGAGGTTGAGCCGCTCCAGCAGGCGCCGGTGGACCCGGGTCCTGATCTCCTGGAGCTCGGTCGGGTACCCGGTGTCGGACCAGCCCGTCTCGACGGCCTCGCCCTCGCCGCGCACCCACGAGAAATCCGCCGGCTCCGCGTCCGAAACTTCCTTGAATCCACTACTCATCGCGGTTCCTCATCTCAGTCGGGCTCGCGTCGCCCGTTCTTGCCGAGCAGCGTCGACAGCCAGCTGCCACCCGACGAATCGATCTGCGTGTCGGTGAGCTTCGAAGCCAGCGCGCGGATGTCCTTCGCGAAGGCGGACTTCGGGTCCGACACGGCGGGTCGCCCCGTGTTGATGGAGTTCATCACGGCGCGGTAGTCGTTTCTCAGCGTCCAGAACACCTCGAAGCCGAGCGTCTTCTCGATCTCGGCCGTGGTGACCACCTGGTTGTTGTCGAAGCGGTTCACGAGCAGACGGATCCAGCCCTCCTGCTTCTTGCGGCCGAAGCTCCGGATGAGCTGCACGCAGCGCGTCAGGTTACGGAGCGACGGGATGTCGGCGGTCGTGACCAGGTACACCTCGTCGGTTTCCTCGAAGGCTCCCATGGTGGCCGGCGTGAACGTCTTCGGAGAGTCCACGATCACGTAGTCGTAGTGCTGCTTCAGGAACTTGAGGACCTGCCTCACGCGGTCCGAAGACACGGCCTCGTAGTCCGCCGGCTGATAGGGGGCCGACAGGATCTCGACGCCGGTCTCGTGGCGCTCGATGTAGGACGCCAGCAGCCGGGAGTCCACGCGGTGAAAGTTGCGCACGAGATCGACGACCGAGAAGCGCGGCTCGACGCCCATCACGAGCGCCGATTCGCCGAGCTCCAGATCGAGATCGACCAGCAGGGTACGCTTGCGGGTGAGCTTGTGGATCTCGGTGGCGAGGTTGGCCGCCACGGTCGTCGACCCCGTCCCGCCCTTGGCGCTGAACACGAGGAGCATGCGACCGGGAGTGGACACGCGTCGGGTCGCCTGCCGTCCGGACTTCCGAAGCACCCGCTCGATTGCGGCGCTCAACGAGCCCAGCTCGACCGGCTTGCCGACGTATTCCGTGACGCCGGCCTGCATGGCCTGCAGGATGAGGTCGGGCGAGTCGGTCGCGCCGAGGGCGATGAGAGCCCCCGAGAACCCCGAGTCTACCGCGAACTGCGCGAACTTCAGCCCGACGTGCGGCTCGGACTCGAGGTCGAGGAAGGTGACCTCGGGCTTCGACTCGCGGAGCTGATCGAGGTGCGAGTCATCGATGTCCGTGTACGAGGCGGTGACCGTCAGCGCGATCTGGACGGGGTGCCCGGTCTGGTCGAGCACCTCCTTGAGGTCGCGCGCGAACTCGCGGTCGGCCGAGATCACGGCCGCCCGGAGCGGGGTCCCGCCGATCTCGAGTTCCGAACTCACCGCACCTCCGTTCGGGGTCATGGTACGAGCCTCACGGCCTTCACGAGCGGTCGGGCGTTCGAGCCCCCGAGCGCCGCGCGGCCCGCTCCCCGGCGGACTCTCCTCGCCACGTCCCGTCCCCTTCCGAACCCCATCATCGCTCCCCGCTCAGCGGGACCCGCCGCCGTCCGGGTCGCGGATGGACTTGTCCCACCTCCACGTCTCCGGCTCGCCCGTGGGCAGCGGCGGCTCCTGATCGAGCGGCTGCACGATCCGGGGCGTGACGAGGACGAGGAGCTCGGAGCGATTCTGCCGCATGTCCCGCGACCTGAACAGCTCGCCGAGGATCGGAATGTCGCCCAGGAGGGGCACCTTGCTGATGTTCTCGGTCATCGAGTTGTCGACCAGACCGGCGATCGCGAACGTCTGGCCATCCTCCAGCTCCACCACCGTCGATGCGCGGCGCGAGAGCAGGGAAGGGATCTGGAATCCGGAGATCGTGAGGCCGTTCGCGAAATCGAGCGAGGACACCTCGGGCTGCACCCACAGCCGGATCGAGCCCGAGTTCGTGATGTCGGGCACGAAGTTGAGCCGGATCCCGAACTCCTTGAACTGGATCGTGACCGCGTTGTTGCCCTGACTCGCCTGGAGGACCGGGAAGGGGAACTCCCCGCCCGCCAGGAAGGAGGCCGTCTCGGCCGGCATCGCGATCAGGTTCGGCTCCGCGAGGCTCCTGAACAGGCCGTTCGTCTGCAGCGCGCGCACGAATGCCGTCACGCGGGACGGGTCGTGGAACAGGAAGAAGTTGACGGCGTCCGAGAACACCTCGGCCTGCGCGCCCTGGTTCCCGCCGCTGCTGTTGGGCGTCCGCGCGTTCTCCACCGGGCCGAGCGCCACGTCGACGTTGTTCCCGTCGCGGGTGATCAGCGTCGGGCCGATCTCGCGCTGCCACGAGCGGCTGACCTCGGCGAACCGCACCTGGAGGAGCACCTGGCCCGGGTTGGGGACGACCAGGTTGTCCATCACCTGGACGTTCTCGGCCAGCCCGCGCGCCAGCGTGAGCGCCTTGCCGGCGATCAGCGGGTCACGCACCTGTCCGCTGAGGATCACGGAGTTCCCCACGGCCGTGACCTCGATGTTCTCGGTCGGAAACATGGCCGCCAGCTCGCGCTCGAGCGACGGCGCGTCGAGCGTCACGCGGATCGTGTAGCTCGCTCGCGCACCACCGACCGTCCAGATGAACAACGACGTCGAGCCGGGCGCCACGCCGTTCACGAGGACGTCGGTGGGTCCCGCGGTGGTCGCCGTGGCGACGTTGGGATCGCCGATCGCGACGCGAATCAGCGACCCCCCTGCCGAGATCACGGTGGAGTTTCCGACCGGGAGCACGATCTCCTGGCTCGTCTGCGCCCGCGCAGCCGTCGCCAGGAGGGCGAGACACAGCGTCGATCCGAACAGGCACGCGTTGGCGCGCTTGATCATCCGCATCCCCCTCATCCTCACTCTCCTATGACCGAAGCTCTGGGTACGCGTCCGCTTACCGGCCGCCACCGCCGCCTTCTGTGGATTCCGTCTTCTTCACCGTCCCGCTGATGATCTCGACCGACACGCCCGACGGCCGCGGAGCGGCCCGGGAGACGGGCCCGGTCGACGCCACCACTCGGCGCCCCCCCACCAGCTCGCGGGTGTACACGCCGTTCGTCTCGACCGTGTCGCGGTCCAGCGGGTTGCGCAGCGAAAGCCGGATCTGGCCCTTGGTCTCGGCGAGCGTGAGGCGCTCGGCCTCCTCCGGGGTCACGACGAGCGTCACCACGGTGACCATCTGCGCCTCGTTCTGATCGTTCACCGCGGGAATCTGCCCGATGCGGAGCACCGGGATGTCCTGGAGGACGATCCGGGTGACCGGCTGGTCGATCTGGGCTCCCTGGTCGAGCGTGACCAGCACATCGACGCGCTGGCCCTCGCTCACCCAGCCCGCCACGCCGATCACCTCGTTCACCCGCACCGCGACGGCGCGATACCCCTCATCGATCGCGAGCGGGATGCCGCCTCCCGATTCCGGGCTGGCGATCTTCGAGGCGAGCACCGGCTCGTTCATCCGGATCGCGGAGATGAGTCCGCGACCCACTACCTCGGCAGGCTCGCGCGCGAAGCCCTGAGGCGTGGCGCCGGCCGGCCACTCGACCGCACGCACGTCCTGGTTCTCGAGCATGTGGCCGAAGGGCAGGTCGCGCGCCGCCACCATGACTGGCACGGTCGGAGCCTCGGAGGCCTGCACGACGTTGGTCACCGTCGGCTGACGGAGGAACCGGAACGCCAGGTAGGCGGCCATGAGCCCGGAGATCAGCGCCAGGAACAGGATCACACCCACACGATTTCTCATCATCCGCCTCTCTGATTTGTCCGCCGGCCTGGAGGCTCATCGCCTCTCGGTTGCGTGACGGCGTCCCCCGCTTGCGTCCGTCCGACCCTACTCGTCGCGCATGTTCGAGCGGGAGGTCAGGGTGACCGTCCCGTACCCCGATCCGCACCCGGTGCACATCAGGTTCAGCACCGGGCCCAGCACCACGAACGTGTGCTGGTAGTCGAGCTGCACCTCGAACTGCTCACCCGTCGTCGGGCACAGGTTCGAGGAGGTGCCCCCGCCCTGCAGATAGCACGTCAGCGTCGTGGTGCGCCGGGACAGCGACAGGTTGCTCCTCACGAGCAGCGAGTCGATCCGGTCCCTCACCGCCTGGGCCGAGGGAGTCGTAGGCACGACTCCGAAGCGGGCCCCCTCACGCGCCACGTTCGTCACCACCTGGTACGTCCGCCACGCGGCCGCGAACTCGATGATCCCGAACACGATGACGAGGAGGATCGGCAGCGCGAGTACGAACTCCACCAGCGACTGGCCCCGCTGATCGCGCAGTCGTCGGCGGAGCGCGCAAAGTGCATTAGTTCTTGTCAAATGCGTACTTGCAGTCATGTGAGCCAGCCAGCCAATGTCGCGGTGAGGGACCACTCCGGATTCGCGCCGTACACGAACCAGGCGGTCAACGCACCGGCCGCGATCGCCACCCCGTACGGGACGGTCAGCACGCCGGGTGTCTCGAGCGTCACGGCCGCCCTCGATTCCCGGCCCTTCCAGCCGCTGAACGTCGCCGCGCCGAAGCTGGCAAAGATCGCGCGCAGGTTGACCGCCGTCTGAGCGATCGCCCGATGCTTCAGGATGACGAACACGGCCATCACGCCGCCGACGAGCGCCATCACGAGAAGCGCGAACCACAAGTCCCGTGGCCCGAGGAACGCCCCCACCGCCGCCAACAGCTTCACGTCCCCACCCCCCAGGCCTCCCACCAGAAAAAACGGGAGCGCGAGTCCGAAGCCGAGAAGAGTGCCGAGCAGCCCGTCCGCCAGAGCGTCCAGCCCCAGCGGTGCCCTCAGCAGGATCGCGATTGCGAACGCCCCCAGCGTCAACGCGTTGGGGACCCGTCGCTCGCGGACGTCGAACCATGCCGCCGCGAAGCATGCGGCGCACAGTGCGACCCCCATCACGACCCTCCACATCGATCCGTCCACCATCCCCCCGTTCCACCGATCCCGCGGAGCCGAGCTGTACCCCCGACTCTCACGCGGGTTCGGGGTCCGCAAAGGGGGCCGGCGCCCGATCTCCCGGGCTCCGGCCCCCGCGCCACGACGTCAGGCTCAGGAGCCGCTCGACTGACTGTTGAGCGTATTCGCCGCGTTGCCGAACGCGCCGTTGATGCCCGTGGCGAGCACGGTCATGCCCGCGGTGATCGCGAGCGCGATCAGGACGACCAGCAACACGTACTCGGTCGCGTCCTGACCGGACTCGTCATTCCAGAGCTGATTCAGGAACCGTCTCATGTTCTCCTCCGCTTCCCGCTGTCCGGGATCCGTGTTTTGCGACCGCCCACCACGGACGGTCCACCCCTCCACCGCAACGGTTCCGAAACAGCCGCCTGGAACCGCACGCCGCGCAGTGGAGGTGAAGGATCCATGCCAGCCGCCTTCCGGCGTCCTCCCGCACCCACCGGTTCCCCGGAGACGCGGAATAACCCCTTAGGGGAACGCGCTTACGGCGCCCCGGGGCCCGCATCGTCGATGGGAACGACCCGCCCACACGAGTGTTTCGGCGCGCCACGGAGTGTCGGGCCGGAGCACCGAGTGTAGGGTCGATACGACAGTACATTCTAACCGAAGACGCGAAAACGGGATAGGTCCGTGAGGTTCTCCGCGCGGCGAGCCCCAGGCGAACCGGAAGCGGTCCCGCGAGGCACCCGGCGAATCTCCTCAGGGGACGCACTGTCCCGCGCCGTCGACGGGCACGTCGGGGACGGGCGTCGCGCGCAGGCGTGAGGTGAGGGGGACGTCCGCGCGACCGAACACGCCGGCGAGCGAGTCAGCGTACACGCGGGTCCACCCCGGGTCGAGCCCGAGGAGCTGGTAGGCGGGAGATTGGTGGGGGAACAGCACCAGGTCCGTGTCCTCGCGTTCGATCAGGTCGCTCCACCCTTCCAGCCCGGCCGCGAAGCGCTGGTACTCCTCGAAGATCGAATCGGGGTACACGGTCTCGCGACGGCCATCCATCGAGATCTTCACGCGCGGGTGGAGGTGCCACAGGGCGTACTCTCCCCAGTCGAAATAGGTGACCAGGTTGGCCTGCACGTGGCTCCGCTCGAGCCAGGCCACCGCCCGCACGGGGAAGGGGATCGCCCGCTTCGGGTCGATCGTGATGCAGCGCGCGTGCGGTACGCTGCTCCCGAGGAGCACCACGCCTGCGGCCACCGTCACCAGCGTCACGACGATCCGGTCCCGCGGGCGGGCGGCTGACGGAACGGATCGACGCGACCAGGCCACCGCGAAGTCGTCCGCGATCAGCACGGGGACCGCGATCGCGAACAGCTGCAGGTGGCGGACCGCGGTCAGCGGCATGAGCACCAACATGCCGAGCACCGTGAGCAGCGCCGGACGCCTCGGGGAGCCGCTCCTGAGCAGGGTGGCGGCGGCGAACCCGACCATGGCCAGGTACACGACCCCCGGCGCCGAGGCGATGTCGAGCCTCTGCCACTCCACGATATCCGGTCGCGGGATGGTCGCCGTGCGCAGGAGGAACAGGGGCAGCGCGGGCCCGTACGGATTGATGAGCAACGCTGCCACGCACGCGACGCCGACGGCGAGGGGCGTGGCGAGCTCGCGCCACACGTGCCGTCCGTCGCGCTTCAAGAGGGTGATGACGCAGCGGGTGAGGCCCCAGACTCCCACCACCCCGACCCCCGCGAGGACCCCGCCGTGGAAGTTGATCCACGCGGCGAACAGAGGGGGGAGCGCCCACAGCCACCCTTCCGCCCCCATCTCGACCCGGTGCAGGACGAGCACCGTGAGCGTGAAGAACAGAAAGGTGAACATCTGGGGACGCACGGTGGCGAGCCCCGGCACGAGGAGGAGCAGCGAGAACAGAATCAGGAGTCCCGCACGGACGGCGTCCGAGCCGCGCCGCACCACATGCCCGTATATGAGGCCGACCGTGAGGAGCGACACCCCGGTCTTGAGCGCGATGAGCGCCGCCTGGCCGCCGTGGTCGAACAGGAACCCGAACACGACCTCCGAGACCCATTCGTGGTTGATCCACTCGTGGCCGGCGGTCAGATAGGAGAAGGGATCCACCCGCTCGAGCCCGAGCGCCAGGGTGCGCTGGCCGAAGCGGATGTGCCCCCACAGGTCCGGATCGGCGACCGTCGGAAGCAGCAGACGCGTCGCGGCGGCGAGCATCAGGAACGCCGTCATCCTCGACCACCATCGTGCCGTCAACCGCGAGCCTCCCGATCCGTTGCGGGCCCCCGTGGACGCGTTCGTGAACGCCGAATAACTCGCCAGCCGGCTCCCCTCGCAAGAACCTTGCAGGGACATCGCGTCGTACGCAGTGTCGGTGGCAGGCGCCCGGGCGCGCCCCTGGAGGGTCACGTGACCAACCTGGCGGTCCAACAGCTGATCGACGCGCAGTCCCCCGATGGGGGGTGGGGCGCCTATCCGGGCGCGGCCAGCCGCACCGAGGCCACGGCGCTGGCGACGCTCGCCCTGTGGGCGAACGGTCCGGGCGATGCGGAGGATGGATTCGCCGCCGGGAGCCGGTGGCTCGAGACGCGACAGCTCTCCTCTGGTGCGTGGCCGCTCGCCGACGACATCCCCGAACCGAGCTGGTCGAGCAGCCTGGCGACGCTGGCGCTGTCCCACTTCGCCCCCGACTCGGAGCGCACGGCCCGGGCGGGCGGCTGGCTCCTCCGCCAGGAGGGGCGGGGCACGCCGTGGTGGGGGAAGCTCTTCTATCGTCTGTTCCCCGACCGGAGGGCGGTCGACCTCGATCCCGACCTCGTGGGGTGGCCGTGGGTGGAGGGCACCTTCTCCTGGGTCGAGCCGACGTCGTACGCGAGCATGGCGCTCAAGCGTCTGCGCGTCGCGCTGCCGCACGGTCGCGTCGCGTCGCGGATCGACCAGGCCGATCGGCTCCTGGTCGACCGCGCGTGTCACGACGGGGGCTGGAACTACGGGAACGCGAGCGTTCTCGGCGACGCCCTGTGGCCGTACCCCGACACCACGGCGCTCGCGCTGCTCGCCCTCGCCGATCGGCCGGATCTGCCGCAGGTCGGCGACGGGCTCGCGGCGCTCGGGCGCCTGCTGGACGAGAACGACTCGATCCTCGCGCTGGGTCTGGGCGGGCTCGCGTTCCGCGCGCACGGGGCGCCCGAGGCGGCCGGTGTACGCGAGCGGCTGACCGACCGATTGGAAGACCGACGGGGCGGCGAGCTGCGGGCGCTGGCGTGGGCGGCGCTGGCGCTGGCGGACACCGACGACCCGCTGGGGGTGCGAGGTGCCTGATCGGCGCGAGTTCCTGAGAGTCGCCGCCGGCGCGACCGCGGGCGTGGCGCTCGCGTGCCGGCGGGGCGAGCCGCAGCGCTGGACGCCGGCGGCCGTCCGCAAGCCCGCGCGCTCCCCGGTGGCCATCGTCCCGGCCGCCTCCTACGACGAGGCGCTGCTTCTCGACGCGGTGCGTAGCGGGCTCGCCGCCTTCGATCTCGATGTCCGCGGGCGGAGAGTCGTGCTCAAGCCCAACCTGGTGGAGTTCGATCCGCGCGGCGTGATCAACACGCACCCCGCGCTCGTGGCCGCGACCATCGAGGCGTTTCGCCTCGGGGGGGCGCGCGAGGTGGTCGTGGCCGAAGGCCCCGGGCACCGCCGCGACAACGAATACCTCCTCAGCGCCTCCGGTCTGGCGGCGCAGCTGCGCGATACGGGCGCGCGGTTCGTGGATCTGAACCACGACGCGGTCCGCAAGGTCGAGCTGGCCAGCCGATTCACGGACCTGCGGGCTCTCTATTTGCCCCAGACCGTGCTGGACGCGGATCTGTTCGTCTCGATGCCGAAGCTCAAGACGCACCACTGGGCCGGTGTCACCCTCTCGATGAAGAACCTGTTCGGCATCGTGCCCGGCGCGGTATACGGGTGGCCCAAGAACGTGCTCCACTGGGCCGGGCTCGGCGGGAGCATCATCGACATCAATGCCGTTCTGGATGTGCCGCGTTTCAACATCGTGGATGGCGTTCTGGGGATGGAGGGGAACGGCCCCATCCAGGGGGAGGCGAAGGAGGTCGGCGTGCTCGTGTTCGGCGCCGACCCGGTCGCCGTGGATGCGACGGGGGCCCGACTGATGAGCATCGACCCCTGGAAGATCGACTATCTGGCGGCCGTCGACCCCTTCCTGGGAAACACCGGTGACGATCGGATCGAGCAGCGCGCGGAGCCGCTCTCCCGGTTCCGGACGGACTTCGCGGTGATCGACAGCTTCGCCGGGGTCAAGGTGACGCCCCCGGTCGGGGGCGTCTGACCCGCCGAGACGGGACGCACCTTTGGCGGCGGAGCGGGTAGGAGGGATTCGTTCGGTGAGGAAGCCGTGCGCACGGGTGCACGGGAGCGGAGGAGGACGGGATGACGACCCTGTATTTCGGTGACATGCTGCCGCCGCCCCGCGAACGTGCCGGGGAGATGGACGAGCACGTCCTCGTGGGGACGGCGTCGCCCATCCAGCTCGAGGTGCGTCCCATCGAGCACCACCTAACGCCCGCCGGCACGGTTTGCATCGGGACGTTCCACGATGGCAGGCCCATCGGCCGCTGTGCCATCCCGAGCGACAGCGTGGAGGATTTCCTCGAGATGGAGCTCTTCCGGACCCCGGTGTCCGTCGCCCTCAACGTGCGCAAGGGAGGGCCGGGAGTGGAGGGGAGTCTGCTCGCGCTCGTCCCGATCGACCGCACGGAGGGCGACGGAGCGGAGGAGGACGACGAGCCCTGGCGGTCCAGCGTGCCGGGCGCGGCCTACGACGCGGGGATGGAAGAGGAGTCGGCCGATCGTCACCTGGTGGGGATCTTCCTGGGAGAAGTCGTCCGTTTCGAGGGCGACCGGCGCAACAACGACTCGCTGCTCCGCGAGGCGGCCGACATGCTGGCCGGGGTGATTCGGGGGCAGGTCGGGAGCGTCGTCGACCGGGTGATCGAGGATCTGACCGAGCGACCGGCCGACGGCTGACCGAGTGACCCGCGGGACCGGACGGTGCGGCTGGGCCGGCTCGGATGCCGCCATGGTGGCCTACCATGACGCGGAGTGGGGCGTCCCTGTGCGGGAGGACCGACGGCACTTCGAGTTCCTCGTGCTGGACGCGTTCCAGGCGGGTCTGTCGTGGGCGATCATCCTCCGAAAGCGCGCCGCGTTCCGCGAGGCGTTCGCCGGATTCGACCCCGCGCGCGTGGCGCGCTTCGACGAGACGGATGCGGACAGGCTGCGGGGCGATGCGGGGATCGTCCGCAACCGCCAGAAGATCGAGGCCACGATCCGCAACGCGGCCGCGTTCGTCGAGGTGCAGGAGGAGTTCGGGAGCTTCGACGACTTCATCTGGCGCTTCGTGGACGGCGAGACCGTCCAGAACCGTTGGCGGCGGTCGGTCGACGTACCCACGAGGACGGCCGAGTCGGAGGCGATGAGCCGCGCGCTGGTGGCGCGTGGATTCGCGTTCGTGGGGCCGACGATCTGCTACGCCTACATGCAGGCGGCCGGCATGGTGAACGACCATGTGGTCGACTGCTTCCGGCACGAGGAGATCAGGGCGAGGGCTCGCCGTTGAAGCACACTCTGGCCCCCGGACGACACCGGCACGCGCGCGGCTCGGGCAGCCAATCGAGCCGCGCCCCGCCCGCCAGCTCGACGAGATCTGCCAGCACGTCGCAGAAGGCCGGCGAAGCGTGCGGGATCGGCACCCGATGGAAGTCGAGCCCACGCGCCTCGACGTGCTCGCGGAGGTCCTCGTCCAGCTCCAACAGCGTCTCGGATTGCTCGTGTGCGAAGCTCACGGCATCCACGAGGACGGCCTCTCGTCCACCGAGCGCGTCGATCGCCTCCCCGATGTCCGGTCGTGTCCACTCGATGCCGCGATTCGCGTGGTTCTGGTATCCCAGCGTGTAGCGATCCACGCCCGTGGCCCCCGCCAGCCGCTCGCACCAGTCCTCCACGTACTCCACGTATCGGGATCCGGCCTCTACATACCGGATGGGCGTGCCGTGCGCGCTGAACACGAGCTCCACCGCGGGACCCGAGAGATCGAGACCGGCGCTACGCGCGGTCTCGCGGATGGCGTCCGCGCGGACCGCGAGATAGCCGGGGTGCCGGTGCCAGCCGGTGACCTCGGCAACCTCGGGTCGCCACTGCATGTCGCGGAGCGCATCGGCGACGCCCGCCAGCGCCTGCACGGTGGTGGACGGTCCGCACAGCGGATACACGGGGAGCGCGATGATGCGCTGCGTGCCACGTTCCCGCAGCCTCTCGAGCGCCACGGGGATCAGCGGATCGACGAACTGCATCGCGAGCTCGACGTGGACGGCCCGCCCGCGCCGCCCGAGGGCTGTCGCCAGACCCAGGGCCTGTTCGCGCGCCTGACCGGCCAGGGGGGAGCCCCCGATGCGCCGGTAGTCCTCGACGAGCCGCGGAGCGCGCCGTTCGGCGAGCTCGCGGCTGCGGCGTGCGGCGGCGCCGGGATCGGAAGGGCTCTCGAGCGAGGCGTTGGCCAGGAAGATCCGTTCGAGGAAGTCCACGACGTGTTCGGGATCGGGCGTCTCGGGCTCGCCGAAGTTGATCAGGAGCACGGCGTCGTGTATCGGGTCCAGTCTCATGGCTCTCCTGGGGTCGGTGCTCGATCTCGGGCGCCCGAAAGTACCGCGCGACGGGCGCGGCGTGCGACCGGCCGGATGATCTGCTATTGCCGGCCGGCGGGAGGCGGGGGAGGTTCGACGGCCCTCGACGAGCGCTGAAAGGATGGGCGATGCGGGTCGGGATCGTGGGCGGCGGCATCACGGGGCTCGCGCTGACGCACGCGCTGTGGCGTGTCGGGGTCGAGTCCGTACTGTTCGAGCGGGCGGACGTGCCCGGAGGGGTCATCCGCACGCGCGAGCTAGACGGGCACCTGCTCGAGCTCGGGCCGCAGCGGACCCGGTGGGTCAGGCCGGTGCGTCGTCTGGTGGACGAGCTCGGGCTCGACTCCCGCGTGCTCAGGGCGCGTCCGGGCGCCCGGCTGTTCATCTGGAGGGACGGGCGGTTGCGAGGCGTGCCGACCACCCCGGCGGGCGTGCTGCGCGCGGATCTTCTGTCCGTCCCCGGACGCCTCAGGCTGCTGTGCGAGCCGCTGAGCGGGCCGCTTGGCCACGACGAGACGGTGGCCGCGTACTTCCGGCGCAAGGTGGGCGACGAGGCGTACCGGGTCCTGTTCGGGCCGCTGATGTCCGCCACGTTCGCGTCGGATCCGGAGTGCATGCCGGCCCGCCACTCGCTCCCCATGCTGCTCGGACCTCTGGGGGTCCGGCGCAGCCTGCTGATCGCGACGAGACGGAGGCGCCCGACGCGCGACGCCCCGGCCTGCACGTTCGTCGGCGGGATGCGGGAGCTCCCGGAGGCGTTGGCGGCGCGCCACGGCGCGCGGGTGCGTCGAGGGACCGAGGTGGTGTCACTGGAGCGCGCCGGTGGGGCGGTCGAGATCCGTCTGTCGGACGGCGGGTGCGTGGCCGTGGATCGCGTCGTCCTCACCACCCCGGCCCCGGTCACGGGCCGGCTGCTGTCGGCCATCGCACCGGACGCCGCAGACCGGCTCGCAGGTCTCGCCTACCACGAGGTGGCGACGGTCCAGCTCGCGGTCCCCCGCACGCCCGAAGGGTTCGGCTTCCAGGTGGCGTTCGGGGAGGAGCTCCGCACGCGGGGCGTGACGTGGAGCGCATCCCTGTTCGGGCGCTCCCCGGTCACCGCGGCGGCCTACCTGGGGGGCGGCCGCGATCCGGAGATCCGCGGGTGGAGGGACGAGCGGGTCGCCGAGGTGGCGGCCGCCGAGTACCGGGCCGTGCACGGTGTCGGCGCCACCGTCCTCGCCGTCAGCCGTGCCTCCCTCCCGGCCTACGACGACTCCTGGGATCGGCTGGAGGGACTCACGCTGCCGTCCGACGTTCGGCTGGCGGCCAACTACCGGGCGAGGTTGGGGATCTCCGGGCGGATCGCGGAGGCCGAGGCGCTGGCGCTCGCCCTGGCGGCCGAGGGCTCCGACTAGACTCCGGCCGCTTCGAAGGAGTGGACACGGTCGACGACCGCGCGGATCACGGCGGGGTCCGAGGCGGGATCGAGGCCGTGCCCGACGTTGAAGATGTGCCCCGGTCGTCCGTCGACCCGGCGCAGGACGTCGTCCGTGGCCGCGAGGGCGGCCTCCTCCCCGGCCAGGATCGCGGCCGGGTCCAGATTCCCCTGCACCGCACGGTCGGCGCCCACCGCTTCCCACGCTTGGTCGATCGGCAGACGCCAGTCCACGCCGAGCGCGTCGCCGCCGGCGTCGGCGAGGGCGGGGAGGAGGGCAGGGTTCCCGGTGCCGAAGTGAATGGCGGGCACCCCCGCCGCGGCGAGTCGCCGGAGCAGGCGGCGCGTGTGCGGGAGGACGCGCGTCCGGTACGTCTCGGGATCGAGGACGCCGACCCAGGAATCGAACACCTGGACGGCGGCCGCGCCCGCCTCGTGCTGGGCGATCGCGAACTCGGCCAGGTGCTCGACCCAGAACCCGGCCAGACGGTCCCACAGCCCGACGCGGCCCCGAACGAGCGCGCGCAAGCCCGTGAGTCGCGAGACGCGAGAGCCCCGCAGGAGGTAGGAGCACAGCGTGAAGGGCGCCCCCACGAAACCCAGCACTGGGACGCGTTCGCGCGCCACGAGGATCCGGATCGCCTCCAGCACGTGCTCGAGCCTGTCACGCGGGTCGAAGCTCTGCAGACGTCCCACGTCCTCCGGGCCGCTCCACGGCGCGCCCACGACGGGTCCGACTCCGGACCTCATCTCGACGGACAGCCCCGCCGCCTCGAACGGGGTGGACAGGTCCATGAACAGGACGAGCGCATCGACGGGGAAGTACTCGAGGGGCAGCGACGTCACGTCCGCGGCCGTACGAGGGTCGGCCACGATGTCGAGGAACGCCTCTTCCATCCGCAGTTCCCGGTATCGGGGCAGGCAGCGTCCCGCCTGGCGCATGAACCACACGGGGGTCCGCTCGGTCGGCTCGCGCCGCAGCGCCCGGATCAGGAGGTCGTTCATGGCCGGTTTCTAACCGGCCGGGGTGGTGGGCGCAATCCGCCGGCGCGCGCGCCCCCCGGGCTCGCTAGGTTGGGCCCCCGGCCGTCACCGGTTGACCGCAAGGAAGGAGGTGATGGATGAGGAGGTCCGCACCGACCCGGTCGCTCCGGGTCCCGGTCGTGGCCCTGCTGGGGCTGGCATTGCATGGTGGAGCGACGCGTCTCGAGGCGCAGGCCGCGGAGGGGCCGTACGACGTCCTCCTGCGCGGCGGCCGCGTGATCGACGGGACCGGCAACCCGTGGTTCCGGGCCGACGTGGGGATTCGAGACGGTCGGATCGTGGCCCTGGGAGACCTGTCGGCAGCCACCGCGGCTCGCACCGTCGAGCTGGAGGGTCGGTACGTGGTTCCAGGGTTCATCGACCTCCACTCACACGCCGATGAAGGGTTGGGGGAGGAAGGCGCCCCCGGCTCGCCGGGCGCCCGACGCCGCGCGGTGCCGAACATGGTCAGCCAGGGCGTGACCACCGTGGTCGTCAACCAGGACGGCCGCTCGGGGTGGCCGATCGCCGATCAGCGCACGCGGCTCGAGCGTCTGGGCATCGGGCCCAACACGGCGTTGTTGGTCGGCCACAACACCGTTCGGGGCCTCGTGCTCGGGGACGACTACCGGCGGCCTGCGACCCCCTCCGAGGTCGAGCGCATGCGCGACATGGTGCGCCAGGGGATGGAGGAGGGGGCGTTCGGATTGAGCGCCGGGCTGGAGTACGTGCCCGGGCGCTGGAGCGAGACCTCGGAGCTCTTCCCGCTCGTCGAGGAGGCGGGACGCGGGGGCGGCATCTACATCGTGCACGAGCGGAGCTCCGGGTTGACCCCGATGTGGTACTGGCCCAGCCAGGACGACCCCGATCCGCCGACCATGATCGAGACGATCCTCGAGGACATCGAGATCGCGGAGACCACCGGCGTGACGACCGTGGCCACGCACATCAAGGCGCGGGGTTCCGACTTCTGGGGTGCGAGCCGGATCCTCATCCAGCTCATCGAGCGGGCGCGCGCCCGCGGCGTGCCCATCTGGGCCGACAGTTACCCGTACAACACCACCGGGAGCGACGGGACCACGGTTCTGATTCCCGACTGGTTCGTGCAGCGCGTGTCGCGCGAGGAGCGCTCTCCGGGCGAGCGGCCCGACTTCGCGGCCGCCCTGCGGGCCGCGCTCGATGATCCGGAGCTGGCGCGGGAGCTCAGAGGGGACATCACGCACGAGATCGGCCGGCGCGGCGGCCCGGACAACCTCGTCATCATGGATCACCCCGACAGTGCGCTCGTGGGTCGGAGCCTCCAGTCCCTGTCGGAGGAGATGGGGCTGTCGCCCGTCGAGGTCGCCATCCGTCTTCAGCTCGACGGCGACCGCGGGCGGCCGGGCGGGGCCCGCATCCGTGGCTTCTCCCTGTCGGAGATCGATGTGGAGGCGTTCGCGGCGCGTCCCTGGGTGGCCACTGCTTCGGATGCCGGGGTCGCGCTGCCCGGCGATGGGCCCGTGCACGCTCGCTACTACGGGACCTTCCCGCGCAAGCTGCGCCGCTACGCCCTCGATGGCGGGGTGCTGTCACTCGAGGGGGCGGTGAGGTCCGCGACCAGCCTGCCCGCGCAGATCCTCGGGCTTCGCGATCGCGGGATGGTTCGGGAGGGCTTCGCGGCCGATGTGGCCGTGCTCGATCTCGACAGGCTCGAGGACCGGGCCACCTTCTTCGAACCGCACCAGTACGCCGCCGGGATCGACTACGTGCTCATCAACGGGCGCTTCGCCGTCGACGGCGGGCGGCTGACCTACGAGCTCCCGGGCACGATCCTCACCCCGTCCGATGCCCGATCGCGCACGGCGCGAACGGTGTCGGATCGCTGACCGGCCGGCCGGGGGTCGTCGGGCGGGATCCTCCGCCGACCGGGTAAGGCGGTGCGCGCCAGCGGGTTCGCACCGCACCTCCTCCCGCGTTCTGCAACGCCGTTAGACCTCTGCAAACAAGTTCGGGCGGGCCCGCCCCCGGCTGTTCCGCGTGCCGTTCCCAATCGATTGCACGACAACCAGTTATGAGCACGGCGTCTCCGAAGCGCGGTGGTGAACGCTTTTTGCACGGCGAGGTGGAAAATCTGATCACCGTCACAAACGGCATCCGGAGACACGAGGTCCGATGTTCAATGGCAAGAAGGACACGGAAGGGACGCGGATCAAGGACCTGATCTCGGAGCTCCGCAATCTCGCGCTCCAGAACCCCGAGGAACCGCAGCTTCGTGGCCACCTTTCACGTGGCCTGTTCAGCGCCCTGACGCACGCCCCGGAAGGGGATCGTGCCGAGCGGGACCGCCTCGTCGAGGAGCTCCGCGACCTCGCGGCCCGGCACCCCGAAGACGACGTCGTGCGCAACAACCTGGCCCGTGCCCTGTTCAACATGCTCAACGTCGCGCATGAAGCCGGCGACGCCGACGGCCGCGACTCGGCGCTCCAGGAGCTGCGCTCTCTCGCCGCGGAGCACCCGCAGGACGAGACGGCCCAGGAGCACCTCGCGAAGGCGCTGTTCAACGCAATGAACTATGCCAAGGCATCCGGTGATCTGGCCGAGCGAGACGCGCTCCTCGAGGAGCTGCGCGGGGTGTACGAAGGCTCCGGAGGCCAGGCCTCGACCCGGCTGCGGCTCGCGAAGGCGCTGTTCAACGGGATCAGCCACGCCGTGGAGGAGGACTCCACCGAGCGGGCGAGGGGTCTGCTCGCCGAGCTCCGCGACCTGGCGGCCGGACACCCCGAGGACGTCGAAGTGCGTGCGCGACTCTCCAAGGGGCTGGCTACGGTGCTCCACCAGAGCTGCATGTCCGAGGACTCCGGCGATGCGAACGATCTGCTCGAGGAGCTGCGCGAGATGGCCGGTGCGTATCCGGATCAGCTCGTCCTCCGCGAGAGCCTCGCCATGGGTCTCTCGGACACACTGCAGCTGTTGGGGCAGGGGGCGGATCGGAGCCGGCTGCTCGACGAGCTCCGCAGCCTTGCGTCCAACCACCCCGATGCCGAGAGCATCCGGGCACGGCTCGCATCCGGCATCGCGAGCGAGCTCAGCCTGGCGGTGAACAACAACTGAGGTTGATCGCTTCCTTCCGCAGCGACGCGAGCACGACCCCGCCTCACGCAGACGCGGGCAGGCCGCGACCGGATCCTCTCCGGCGCGGCCGCGTCATTTCCGTTCAAGTATTGCGGGTGCGTGCAACAACCAGCGACCCCTCGCCGGTCGCGCGGCGCGGCGGGTGGCGGGCGGTCGCCGCCCTAATCCGGTGCGGTCGCCGGAGTTGGATTCGAGGGCCGCGGGGGAACCATCGGCGCGGTATGCCCCTTGCTTCCCGTCGTGGATGTCGGCCAGCCGCTGTCCGGGCGGCCGGTGATCGGGAAGGTTCCGCGCGTCCGCGCGAGATGAAGACCCAGGGTGGATCCCACTGCCGATACCGGTGGAGGCCCGCAGGCACCTCGCCGGCTGGGATGCGTCGGGCGCGTGGACCTTCTCTTTTCTCTCCGCCTCCGATCCCTTCTCTTGTGGGGGATCCGCCGGCAGGCCGCCGAGCGCACTCCGGTCCCGGTGACAAGGAACACGATGAGGCGGCACACGCCCCTGGAAAAGCCTTCCGTGCCCGACCGCGCCCGACGTGCCGCCTGGGCGTGCGCGTCGATCGCGATCGGTGGGTGGGCGTGCGCGCGTTCAGACGCCGGAGCCCCGGCCGTGGCCACCGGGAAGGGCGCGGAGCCGCCCGCCCGCCAGGTCACGACGGCGGGCTTCCGCACCCTGGCCGGCGAGTCCGCTTCGCTGGCCGACTACCGCGGGCGCGTGGTGGTCCTCAACCTGTGGGGCACGTGGTGCGTGCCGTGCCGACGCGAGCTTCCCGAGCTGGCCGAGATCGAGCGTGCATACGGGGATCGGGGCGTGACAGTCATCGGGATCGCCGTAGAGTCCGGCGACCCCACGGAAATCCGCGCGTTCGCCGATCGGTACGGCGTCCAGTACCCGATCTGGGTCACCGACACGCCGACGGCCCTCGCCGAATTCGAGGCCGTCGGCTACCCCTTCACCCTGCTCATCGCTCCGGACGGGACCATCCGGCATCGATTCTACGGGCCGCAGTCGGTCGAATCCCTCGCACCCCGGATCGAGGCGCTACTCCATCCTTCCTGAAGCGGCCGCGAAGGGGGCGCGGACCTCGGGCTCCGGCTCCTGTTCGCCCGGCGGCGGTCGCCGGGGGCCCCGCGTCGATCTAGCGGAGCCGCTGGCCGCGGTACAGCCGGGCGTACAACCCGTCTCGCTCCAGGAGCTCTGCATGACGGCCTTCCTCGACCACGGCCCCGTGATCCAGCACCAGGAGCCGGTCGGCGCGCGCCACGGTCCGCAAGCGGTGCGCGATGATCACCGTCGTGCGTCCCACGGCGAGCTCGCGGAGCGCCCGCTCGACCAGTGCCTCGCTCTCGGCATCGAGGCTGCTGGTGGCCTCGTCGAGGATGACGATCATGGGAGACTTGAGGAGGACGCGCGCGATCGCGATGCGCTGCCGCTGGCCACCCGAGAGCCGCACGCCGCGCTCCCCCACGACGGTCTCGTAGCCGTCGGGCAGCCGCTCGATGAACTCGGCCGCGTGCGCCTGCGCGGCGGCACGCTCGATGTCGGCCCGGCTGGCGCCCAGACGCCCGTACCCGATGTTCTCGGCGATCGTGCCAGCGAACAGCGGATGATCCTGTGGGACCAGCCCGATCTGCCGGCGGAGGTCCGCCACCCGCACGTCCCGCACGTTCTCGCCGCGCACGCGGACCACGCCCTCGGTGGGATCCCAGAAGCGCGGGATCAACGATGCGAACGTGGTCTTGCCGGCGCCGCTCGGTCCCACGAGGGCCACGACCTCGCCGGCAGCGATGGTCGTATCGATGCCGCGCAGGGCCCACGGATCGCCCACCGCGTACCGGAACGACACGCGCTCGAAGTCGATGCGCGGTGGGCCCTCCATCGGCAGGTCACGCGGGGCGGCCGGATCGAGGATTCCCGGACGCTCGTCGAGCAGGTCGAACACGCGTCGGGCCGCCCCCTGCGCCTCCTGGTAGGAGCTCCACAGGGTGGCCAGGGAGGTGATCGCGGCCGCCGCCTGGAACGCGTACAGCAGGAAGGACACCAGCTGGCCGGCGGTGAGTCGGGCCGAAACGACGAGCCGGCCTCCTTCCCACAGCACGAGGACGATCCCCCCGAACGCCACGACCGTGAGCACGCCGAACAGGATGGCCCGGAAAACCGCCCTCGAAAGCGCCGCGCTCAGGGCCTCGTCGATCTTGCGCGTGTATCGTCCGCGCTCCCAGTCCTCGCGTACGAAGCTCTGGATCACGTCGATCTGGCCGAACGACTCGTCGGCGACGGCGTGCGCCTGGGCGAGTCGGTCCTGCACCTCCGTGCTCCGCTTGCGGACGAGCCGCCCGACACCGAACCCCGCCAGGACCACGAGCGGCGCCACGGTGAGCGTCGTCAGCATGAGCTGCCAGTGCAGCAGTGACAGCAGCACGAGCGAGCCGGACAGATACAGCAGCTGCCGGAGGAGCTCGGCGATCTGATGCCCCATGATCGACTGAATGGTGGAGCAGTCCGACGCCAGCCTCGAGGTGAGCTCGCCGCTCGATCGCCGTGTGTGGAAGCCGGGCGAGAAGCGCAGCAGGTGGGAGAACAGGTCCGAGCGCAGACGCGCCACCACGCGCTCCCCGGTGGCCCCGAGCCAGTAGGTCTCCAGGAAGTTGAGCACGCCCTGGACGGTGAAGGCGGCGAGCAGCCACAGGGCGATGGTCCCGAGACGCGATGCGTTGCGTTCGACGAACGCGGCGTCCATCAGGTAGCGGACCACGAGCGGAAACGCGAGGCCGATCGCGGTGCTCGAGACGAGGCAGGCGGCGGCCCCGGTGAGCGCCCAGCGGTGCGGCCGCAGGCGCGGCAGCAACCGCTTGACGGCGAACAGCGAGAGCTTCGGGGCGGGGTGCTGTTCTTCCAGCTTGGCGTCCTCCGCAGAGGGATCTATGTTGCGCGCCCGATTCGCCCCCCGGCGACCCGGTGGGCGACCCGCCGCCCCCGGGAGGAGCCGGGGCGCGGCAACTTCGCACGACCCCGGAAGGCGGCGCAACGCGCCCGCGCGGGTCGCCGATGGACTCGATCCCGAGAGTGACGGTGGAGGGGAGCATCGACGGCTGGCGCAGGCTCGCGATCGCCTCGTTCGCGGTCACCTACGTGCTCATCGTGCTCGGCGGCGTGGTCCGCATCACGGGCAGCGGGATGGGCTGCGGCGATCACTGGCCCATGTGCAACGGCGAGTGGTTCCCCCCCATGGACCTCCCGACCCTGATCGAATGGAGCCACCGCCTCGTGGCGGCCATGGTGTCCGCGCTCGTGGTGGCGCTGGCCGGGTGGGCGCTCCTCCGACGGCGCTCCCCGGGGTGGGCCGCTCGGGCCCGGTTCGGTCTCGCGGCCCTCGCGTTGCTGGTGGTCCAGATCCTTCTGGGAGCGGTCACCGTATGGCTCGAGCTCCCCCCCCCGTCGGTGATTTTCCACCTCGGGACGGCCATGCTCCTCCTGTCGGTGGTGCTGCTCGCCGCGCTCGGGGCGGCCGACGCGGGCGCGTGGGAAGCGCGCGGCGGGCCCGTGCGCATGGCCATCTCGCTTGCGGTGCTCGTGGGCGTCGTCGTCCTGCTCGGGGCGCTGGTCGCGAACCTGGGCGCGGCCCCCGCCTGCCAGGGGTTTCCCCTGTGCAACGGCTCCCTTTTGCCCGGAGGGCACTGGCGGATCCACCTGCACTGGACCCACCGCGTCGCGGCCTATCTCGCCGTGCTCGGCGTGGTGGCGCTGCCAGGGGTGGGGGATGGACGGGCTCGGGCGACGGCGTGGCTGGCAGCGCTGCTCGCGGTCCTCCAGGTAGTGGTCGCCGCGGTGATGGTCCTGCGACTGTTGCCGGCGGGGCTTCAGGCTACCCACCTCGCGGTGGGGACGGCCCTGTTCGCGACCCTGGTGGCCCACGCCTACCGGGCGGGACGGATCGTGGCTCCCGCCTAGCCTAGCAGGCTTCGAGCAGCGCGACGTGCCCCAGACCGCCGGCCGCACAGACGCTGATCACCGCCCGGGTTCCCGCCGGCCGGGCCGCCAGTTCGCGCACGGTCTGCGAGAGCAGGCGTGCCCCGGTCGCGGCGAACGGGTGTCCAAGCGCCACGCTCCCACCGTTCGGGTTGATCGCCTGGCGCGGGAAAGGCCCCAGATCGATGTCGACTCCCGCGCGCTCGCGCAGCCAGTCCGGCGTCTCCAGCGCGGCCAGCGTGCACAGCACCTGGGCCGCGAACGCCTCGTGGAACTCCCACAGCCCGACGTCGTCGAATGTCAAATCCTGGCGGGCGAGAAGGCGGGCGATCGCGAGGGCCGGCGCGATCAGCAGGCCCTCGTGACGCGGGTCGATGGCCGCCTGCTCCCAGTCCAGCAGCCGCGCCCGCTCAAGCCCGTCCGGGAACAGGGACAGGGCCTTCCTGCCGGCCACCCAGCAGGCTGCGGCTCCGTCGGTGAGCGGCGATGAGTTGCCGGCCGTAAGCGTGCCCTCCCCGGAGAACGCGGGCCTCAGCGCGGCGAGCGCTTCGGGAGACGTGTCCGGTCGGGGGATCGTGTCCCGGTCGATCGCGAACGTGCCGGGAGACACGAGGAGGGGTCGGAAGAACGAGCCGTCGTCCCGCGAGGCGCGCTCGTGGCTCGCGAGCGCGAACCGGTCCTGCGCCTGCCGCGAGATGTCCCATTCACGCGCCATCTCCTCGGTGTGCTCTCCCATCGACTTTCCGGTCGTGCGCTCCTCCACCCCCGGGATCGAGATCTTGAGGTCGCCCGGCCGGATCTGCGCCAGCGAGCGCACCATGCGAGCCGGGCTCCCCGCCTGGGCCGTGCGCCGGAACTTCACGCTGAGACCGTCCGACAGCCCGATCTGCGTGTGGCTCATCGATTCGACGCCTCCGCACAGCACGAGCCCGAGGCGGCCCGCCGCGACCTGACCGGCCGCGTGCGTGGCCGCCGCCAGCGACGTGGCGCACGCCTGGACGATGCTCTGCGCCGGAACCCGCTCATCGAGACCGGAGTCGAACCACGCCTCGCGGGCCCAGTTGCTCACCGAGAGGCTCGGGATGACCGCGCCCCACAGGACGAGGTCCACCTCGGTGGCGCGCTCCCGGCCCGGGCCGCCGTCTCCGGCTACCGTCTGTTGCAGCACGGGCACCGACAGCCCGAGCGCATCGAGGTCCGCGAGCTCGCGGTCGATCTTGGCGAATGGGCTCCGGAGGCCCGGCAGCACGTAGACGGCGGGTGTGGTCATGGCGGTCCAGGGGCTCGAGCCGGTTGCACGAATGGCGGCCGGCCGCGCGCAGGTTCGCGCGAGGACGCCCGCTCGTGGCATCCTACGCGGCCGCGCGTCAAGATGGAACGCCGCTCGCCTTGCCGGCTCGCGGGACGGTCCAGCCGACCGATCCGCACGGGGGACCGCTACCGACATCGCCGGCCGTGATCGTCAGCGAAGGGAGAAACATGACCGTTCGAGTGCGATTCGCCCCCAGTCCCACCGGGTTCCTGCACGTGGGCGGCGCTCGCACGGCGCTGTTCAACTGGCTGTTCGCGCGTCACGAGGACGGCGTGTTCCTGCTCCGCATCGAGGACACCGACCACGCCCGCTCGAGCGACGAGATGACCCGGGCCATCCTCGACGGCCTGGCGTGGCTGGGGCTCGCCGTCGACGAGGGCCCGGTGTTCCAGGCGGACGGCCTCTCGCGCCATCGCGCGGATGCCGCGGCGCTGCTCGGCGGGGGAGCGGCGTATCGCTGCTTCTGCACGTCCGAGGAGCTCGCCGCCCGACGGGAGGCGGCCAAGGAGGCGGGCGAGGGGTTCGGCTACGACGGTCGCTGTCGCGCCATCACCGAGGACGAAGCATGGGCGCGCGCCGAGGCAGGCGAGTCCTTCGCGCTGCGCTTCCGCGTCCCGCCGGGCGAGACCGCGTGGGAGGATCTCATCCACGGCCGGCTGTCGGTGTCGCACGACACGCTGGACGATTTCGTCATCCTGCGCTCCGACGGCACCCCGGTCTACAACCTGGCGGTCGTGTCGGACGACCTGGAGGGTCGGGTGACGCACGTCATCCGCGGGGACGACCACATTTCCAACACCCCCAAGCAGCTGCTCATCTACGGCGCCCTCGATCGGGAGCCGCCCACGTTCGGCCACGTGCCGCTGATTCTCGGGGCGGATGGGAAGCGGCTGTCGAAGCGGCACGGGGCGATGTCGGTGCTCGCGTATCGCGACGCCGGCTTCCTCCCGGCGGGGATGGTGAACTTCCTCGCGCTGCTCGGCTGGTCGCCGGGTGACGATCGCGAGGTGCTCGGGCTCGACGAGCTGATCGAAGCGTTCTCCGTCGATCGCATCCTCAGGAAGAGCGCCGTGTTCGACCTTGAGAAGCTCGAGTGGCTGAACGGCCGGCACATCGTGTCCTCGCCGGCCGACCAGCTGGCCACCGAGGTGTTGCGCGTGCTCGAGGAGCGGGCCGCCCGGAAGGGGGCCGGCCTCGACGAGACGCACCCCGGGATCCGCTCCGACGTGGCGCGTCTCGAGGCGGTGATCGACCTCGTGAAGATGCGGCCCCGGACGCTCCGCGCCCTCGCCGACCAGGTGTCGCCCTTCTTCGCCCGCGACATCGACTACGAGCCGGGGGCCGTGGACCGCTTCTGGAACCGCCCGGGGGAGACCGCCGCGCACCTCCGCGCCGTGTCGGAGGCCCTCGGGCGAATCGACGAGCCCTGGACTGCCGGCGAGCTGGAGGTCGTCATCCGGGCCCTCGCCGAGCGTCTCGAAGTGGGGGCGGGCCGGCTGATCAATCCGCTGCGCGTGGCCCTCACCGGTCAGGCCGTGAGCCCGGGGATATTCGACGTGCTGGTGTGGATGGGACCGGCGCGTGCCCGGCGTCGGATCGAGACGGCGGTCGGCTGGCTGGACGCGAAGGCGGCCGTGGAGTGACCGGCGGGACGCACCACGAGCCGTACATGGAACGGGCCCTCGGGCTGGCCCGCGAGGCGGGGGAGCGCGACGAAGTGCCGGTGGGCGCGGTCGTCGTGGCGCCGGACGGCGAGGTCGTGGGCCGGGGGAGCAACCGCACGCGCGAGCTGACCGATCCCACGGCGCACGCCGAGATGCTGGCGCTGCGCGAGGCCGGGCGCCGCGCCGGCCAATGGCGGCTCGAGGGACACGTCCTGTACGTGACGCTCGAGCCCTGCGCCATGTGCGCGGGCGCCGCGGTGCTGGCGCGCATCGGCACTCTGGTGTTCGCCACGCGCGATCCCAAGGCGGGGATGTGCGGCTCGCTCGAGAACCTCGTCCAGGACGAGCGGCTCAACCATCGCGTGGGGGTGATCGAGGGGATCCTCGCCGACGAGTGCTCGACCCTCCTGAGCGACTTCTTTCGAGCGCGCCGCTAGGCGGGGTCGGTGTCGGCGTCCACCGGCCGTCCCACGAAGCGCACGACCGCGTACAGGGCGGAGACGGCGAGCAGGTAGGCGATCGGGACCGGGAGCCCGAACGAGGTCGCGAAGTCCCCGAACACGAGCGCCGTGATCATCACGACGAGGGCGTACGGGAGCTGCGTACGCACGTGATCCATGTGGTCGCAGGCCGAGGCCATCGAGCTCATCACCGTCGTGTCGGAGATCGGCGAGCAGTGGTCGCCGAAGATCGCCCCGCCGAGCACCGAGCTCACCGTCCCCACCAGGAGGGGCCCCCCGGATCCGCCGAAGAACCCCGTGGCGCCCCCGAGCGCCACCAGGAGAGGGACGACCAGCGGCATGAGGATCGTCATCGTGGTCCACGAGGTGCCCGTGGCGAAGCTGATCGCGGCCGCTACGATGAACGTCAGGGCGGGGAGCCACTCGGGCGCCAGGGTGTCGCGCAGGAGGAGGGTCAGGTAGCGCGCCGTCCCGAGGTCGCCCGTCACCTTGCCGAGCGACCAGGCGAGGATGAGGATCACGAACCCGATCATCATGGCCCGCGCGCCCGACACCCACCCCCCCACCGCCTCCTGGAGCGTCAGGATGCGCTCCGCCACCGCGAGGCCGACCGCCACCACGCACCCGGCCAGCGAGCCCCACAGGAGCGCCTTGAACGGGTCGGCCGCGCCGAACGTGTTCCAGATCGTCTCCGGTCCGATCGCACGCCGCCCGTCCACGTACAGACCGAGCAGCACGACGAGCACCACGGCGAGGATGGGGACTGCGGCGTTCTGCCAGCGCAGCGGTGCCCCCGGCTTGGCGTCGAGCCCCGCGTCCTCGGTGTCGACCAGGAGCTGCGAGCCGGGACGGAACACCCCGCCGCCCGACCGCGCGCGACGCTCCGCATGGTACATGGGTCCGAAGTCGCGCCGCACGACGATCACGATGGCGACCATCACGAGAGCGAGCACGGGGTAGAACAGGTGTGGAATCGAGCGCAGGAACACCGTGAAGGGGCTCGCGGACGCCAGCGCCGCCGCCAGCTCCGGATCGGTCGCCTGCCGTGCAGCGATCTGGAGCCCGAGCTGGATCTGCGAGATCTCGAACCCGACCCAGGTGGACACGAACACGATGGTCACCACCGGGGCCGCCGTGGAGTCGACCAGATAGGCGAGCTTCTCGCGCGACACGCGCAACTTGTCGGTGATGGGCCGGAACGTGTTGCCCACGATGAGGGTGTTGGCGTAATCGTCGAAGAAGATCCCAATGCCCCCGAAGAACGCGGCCAGCTGCGCTCGACGCGGGCTGGTGGCCAGTGGCCGCACCGCCTCGACGATCCCGCGCGTCCCCCCCGAGCGCGAGATGACGCCCACCATCCCCCCGAGCAGGGCGGTGAACACGAGGATGGAGGCGTTGCCGGGGTCGGCGACCGAGGGGACGACGAACGTGTCCATCGTGCGCCACAGGGCCGCGAGCGGATCGAGGCCGGCCACGAACAGCGCACCGATCCAGATTCCGAGGAACAGCGACAGGACCACCTCCCGGAACACGAGGGCCAGCACGATCGCGACCAGCGGGGGCAGCAGGCTCACCCAGCCCGGGAAGTGAGGCGCGTCCACGCTCGTCTCCGCAACGCGGCCTTCGGCCGTGGTCAGCGTCACCCGCAGCGGGAGATCCTCCGGAGCGGCCTCGAGGTCGTCGAGTTCGAGATCCTCGCGCAGGGGCAGGGTACCCGTCGCCAGCTCCCGGCCGCCTGCGGTCTCCACCCGGAAGGTGCCATCGGCCGTGTCCTCGCTGCGCAACGTCACCGAGAAGGGGACACCGCCCAGGACGACTACCGGACCGTGCGCGGAGAGCGCGGGCTCCTCCTGGGCGAGCATGGGGGTCGGCCGCAGCAGGGGGGCGGCAAGCAGGACCGCGAGCCCGGGGGCGACGGTCCACCGCGCGGGGACCCTCGGGACACGCGTAGGAGTCGGCATCCCGGAAGCTATCCCGGTTCGCGCGAGGGGGTCAACGAGTCGGTACGGGACCGCCGCGCAACCCGTCCCGCCTGCCGAAAGGGCGTGGCGGGCGTTGATCGGCGGGCAGGGGCCGTCTATACTCCGCCGCGACCGCGGCCGGCGGGGAGCCCGCCGCCCGCGCGGACCGACTCACGACCCTACGACAGGGCGCGCGTGCCCACCGACCCCGCACGGATTCGATCCCTTCTCGACGAATCGGCGACCCTCGCCCTCCTGGGCCGCCTGGCGGCCGACATCGATGCCGCCGTGCAACCCGACGAGCGCCTCGTGCTGGTCGGCATCCGCAGGCGGGGCGACTCGATCGCCACCGAGATCGCCCGTGGTCTGGCGGAGCGCCGCGGGCCGGTGCCCACCGGATCGCTGGACATCACGCTGTACCGGGACGATTTCGCCCAGGTGGGCGCGCTGCCCCGCATCGGTACCACCAACATCCCCGAGGACATCTCCGACGCGCACGTGATCATCGTCGATGATGTGCTTTATACGGGACGTACCATCCGCGCGGCTCTCAACGAGTTAGCGGACTTTGGAAGGGCGCGACGCATCGGACTCTGTGTCCTCGTCGATCGGGGAGGGCGGCAGCTTCCCATCCAGCCCGACTACGCCGGGCGCGTCGTGGACGTGCCGGACGGGCACGAGGTCTCCGTGCGGGTGAGCGACCTGGACGGCGCCTGGGGCGTGGACCTCGTCCGCAAGGAATCCGACGGGGACGGCCAGTGAGCGATCCCGGGGCGGGGCTCGGGCTCGGGAAGGACCTGGTGGGTCTCGAGCCGCTGGGCCGTGAGCAGATCCTCGGGATCCTCGACACGGCCGAGCCCTTCAAGGAGATCAGCGAGCGCCAGATCAAGAAGGTGCCCGTCCTGCGGGGACAGACGATCGTGAACCTGTTCTTCGAGCCTTCGACGCGCACCCGCATCTCGTTCGAGTTCGCCGAGAAACGCCTCTCGGCGGACACGGTGAACATCTCCTCCTCCGGCTCGTCCGTCGAGAAGGGCGAGACCCTCGTCGACACGGCCCGGAACCTGGAGGCGATGCGGATCAACATGGTGGTCGTTCGCCACGGCTCTTCCGGCGCCGCGGGCTTTCTGGCCGACCGCATCCCCTCCAACGTGATCAACGCGGGGGACGGGCAGCACGAGCACCCGACGCAGGCGCTTCTCGACCTGCTCACCATCCGGGATCGGTTCGGGTCGATCGAGGGCCGTCGCGTGTGCATCGTGGGCGACATCCTCCACTCGCGGGTCGCGAGGTCGAACATCTGGGGGCTCCTCAAGTGCGGCGCCGAGGTCGCGGTGTGCGGGCCGCGCACCCTGATCCCGGCCGGGATCGGCGATCTCGGCGTCCGCGTGCTGCGGCGCGTCGAGGAGGCGATCGAGTGGGGCGACGTCCTGTACGTGCTCCGCCTCCAGCTCGAGCGCATGAAGGGGGGCTACGTCGCGTCGCTCCGTGAATACAACCGCGTGTTCGGCGTGTCCTCCGAGCGTCTCCGTCTGGCGAGCGACGATCTCATCGTGCTGCACCCCGGACCGATGAACCGGGGCGTCGAGATCGACTCGGACGTGGCGGACGGCGAGCGATCGGTGATCCTCCCGCAGGTGACGAACGGGGTCGCGGTGCGCATGGCGGTGCTCTACCTGCTGGCCGGGGGCCAGCCGGAGCTGGCCGAGACCGCGAAGGGAGGGGTGGCGTGAAGCGTCCCGTGCTGCTCGTCGGGGGGCGGGTGGTTGACCCCTCGCAGTCGATCGACGAGCCGCGTGATGTGCTCGTCCTCGGGGGTCGCATCGAGGCCGTCGAGCGCGGGCTCGCCGGGCCCGACGAGGCGGAGCGCATCGACGTGTCGGGTCTCGTGGTGGCGCCCGGGCTGATCGACGTGCACGTCCACCTGCGCGAGCCCGGTGGGGAGCACAAGGAAACCATCCGCAGCGGGGCGCTCGCTGCCGCGGCCGGGGGTTTCACCACCGTGTGGGCGATGCCGAACACCGACCCGCCGCTCGACGATCCGGCGGCCGTGGGCTTCGTTCGTCAGGAGGCGCGCGCCTGGGCCCGCCGCGGGGAGGGGGGTGCCCGAGTGAGCCCCGTCGGAGCCGCATCACGGGGGCTGGCCGGCGAGCGGATGACCGAGATCGGCGGGCTGGTGGAGGCGGGGGCCGTGGCGGTCACCGACGATGGATATCCGATCGCCGACCCGGCGCTCATGCGTCGCCTGCTGGAGTACACGCAGACGTTCGGCATTCCGGTTCTCCAGCACGCCGAGGACCGCGCGCTGTCGGCCGGGGGCGTGATGAACGAGGGTGCCGTGGCCACCGCGCTCGGTCTGCGGGGCATCCCGAACGTATCCGAGGCCGCGGTGGTGGCGCGCGATGTCTACCTGGCAGAGCTCACGGGGGGGCATCTCCACGTCCAGCACGTGTCGACGCGCGAAGCCGTGGAGTCGATCGAGCGGGCGCGAGAGCGGGGCGCGCCCGTCACGGCGGAGGCGACCCCGCACCATCTGACGCTCACCGAGGACGCCGTGCGGGGATATCGGACCGACGCCAAGATGAACCCGCCGCTCCGTACCGAGCGGGATCGGATCGCCGTGCGGGAGGCCCTGATCGCCGGTGTGATCGAGATGATCGCCACCGATCACGCGCCGCACCACTACGAGGAGAAGGAGCGGGAGTTCGACGACGCGCCGTTCGGGATCGTGGGGCTCGAGACGGCCCTCGGCGTGTGCATTCGCGAGCTGGTCGAGCCCGGCGATCTTCCCCTGTCCGGGCTCGTCGATCGGATGTCGTGCGCTCCGGCGCGCGCCATGGGAATCGAGGGCGGGTCGTTGCGCCCGGGGAGGCCGGCGGACATCGTCGTATTCGACCCCGGGGAGCCCTGGACGGTGGATCCGGCGCGCTTTCTGTCCAGGAGTCGGAACACGCCGTTCGCGGGCGAGCGGCTCACGGGACGGGTTCGGCGCACGATCGTGGGCGGCCAGACGCGGTACGTCGGCTCCTGACCGGCGAATCGCGGCCGAGCCGCGGGCCCGCCTCCGGGGGCTCGGAACTTGCGATTCCGGACGTCGGCCCGACCCGCGGGCCGCGCGCAATGTGACGCGCTCGCCATCGGCGGCCGAGCGCCAAGTAGGGGCAGGCGAACGACATGGCCAACCAGAGCAAGAGAAGTCCGGTGGTCCCGCCCGAGGTTCGCGAGCTGATCGGGGAGTCGCAGAAGATTCAGGGCTGGGTGGAACGTCTGGCTGATCACGCGGACGAGGCCCGCCCCGAGGTGTATCAGCGCGTCCTGTCGGATTACCGCGACCGTCTCGAGAAGGTCGGCGGCCGGCTCGTCAAGCATCGCGCGGATCTCGAGTCGAATCTCGAGGGGCACGAGGGGGAGGTCGCCTCGCTCCAGGGCGAGCGGGACACGCATGCCGCCGAGCTCGAGGAAGCGCGCCTCCGACACGTGGTCGGCGAGTACGCCGACGCGCATTGGGAAGAGCGGCGCGAGAAGATCGAGGCATCCATCTCCGGGCTCGACGAGCGTCTCGCGGTGGAGCAGGAGGCGGTCGACGAGCTCACCGAGATCATCGCGAGCATCGCCGAAGGGGGGACGCCGGCGGTCGAGGAGATGGTCGCCGAGGCGCGAGCCGCGTCCCCGAAGGTCCAGTCGGCCGCGCCGTCGAAGCCCGTGGTCGCCGGCGGCTCCGCGGCCGAGCGCCCCGCGGCGATGAAGCCCGCGGCCGCTCCGCCCCGGAGCTCGAAGACCGCCACCCCCGCCTGGATGAAGAAGGCCGACGAGCTGGCGGCCACCCGGGAGCCCGGGGGCGAGGGCCCCGCCGACGCGCCGACCGAGGAGCCCGCCGGCACGGCGACGGAGGCTGCGGACACCGGGACGGACGAGGCGTCGGAGTCCGAGGCGGCCCCGCACGATAAACAGGCCCCTTCGGCGGTCGCCGCCGAGGAAACCGCGCCCGCCCCGGAGGACGTCGCCGGCGACTACCTCGACGAGCTCGAGTTCCTCGAGTCGCTGTCGCTGGAGGAGGCCGAACGGTTCGACGCCGTGTCGGCGATGCTGGACGAGGACGAGAGCGGGAACGGCAAGAAGGAGGGCTGAGCCGGGCGGCGGGGCCACGCTCGGGCCCCGCGGTGACGGGTAGGGCTACACGCCGGCGAGATGCCGGACGTGGCGCGCCGCGCGGGCCTTCTGACGAGCCGCCGCGTTCGGCGGGATGACGTTCCTGCGGGCGGCGCGATCGAGGAGAGCGTACAGCTCCGACAGCGCGGCCTGCGCTCCCTCCGCCGAATCCATCGCCAGCAGGCGCCGGGTGCGCGTGCGGATCTCGGATCGCACCTGCCGGTTTCGAAGCCGGCGGACCCGCGACTGCCGCAGACGTTTCTTCTGGCTCGCGTTGTTCGGCACGTCACCTCTCCTCGTTCGGTCACGCCCGGGACGCCGTAGCGGCCCGAGCCGCAAAGCCCATCAAGATAGAGGCCTCGGGCCGGCCCCTCAAGCCGGAGGCGCGGTCGCGGTGCGGCGCACGCCGCCGGCGTGATGAAAGCGCCTCGTACCGTTATGATACGGCGTCGGTCGGCGCGCGACACCGCGACGGGAGCATCGGCATCGGCGGGGGAGGGTCACGAGCGGGAGGATGTGTATCACCTTGGCAGCGTACCAGGGGTCGTGCCGGCACGCGGGGGGCGGTTGAGCGCCGTCCCGAATCGGCTGCCCAGCCAGCGGCGCACCGAGCCCTTCGTCGTCGAGCTGGATCGTTTCCAGGGGCCGCTCGATCTGCTGCTCCATCTGATCCGCGCGCAGGACATCGACATCTTCGACATACCGATCTCCCAGATCACCTCCCAGTTCCAGGTGGTCATCGAGTCGGGGATCGATCGATTGGAGCTCGATCGGGCCGGCGAGTTCCTCGAGCTGGCCGCGACGCTCGTGCGCATCAAGGCGCAGCTCCTCCTCCCCCGCCGCGAGGAGGAGGACTGGGGCGAGGACCCTCGGGCCGAGCTCGTTCGACGGCTGCTCGAGTACGAGTTCTTCCAGGAGGTTTCGCACGTGCTCGGCGCAGCGGAGGCCGAGCGGCGCCGGCACCACGGGAAGGGATACGTGGAGCCCCGCGCCCGCCCGGAGCCCGTGCGCGAGGAGCTCTCGACGACGCTGGAGGACCTCCTCGAGGTGGCCTTCGCGCTCCCCGAGCCGATCCCGGAGCCGACCCACGTGGCGCCGGTCCGCGTCGTGACGGTCGAGGAGAAGGTGTCGGTCATCCGTCGTCACCTGGGGCGCGCGGGACGCTTCCTGTTCAGCCGGCTGTTCGGATCGTGGAACGACCGCCAGCACGTGGTCGCCGCGCTCCTCGCGTGCCTCGAGCTCGCCAAGCAGCAGGTGCTGCGTCTCGAACAGGTCACCCGGTTCGGGTCGATCTGGATCTTCCCGCAGGAATCGCCACTCGTCGGGCCGCAGGCGAACGAGGGGGCCGAAGAGCGGGAGCTGGCCGCCGTGGAGTCTGAGGGATGAGACCCGATCAGATCATCGAGGCAACCCTGTTCGCCAGTCAGACGCCGCTCACGGTGTCGGAGCTGGCGCGCGCCGACGAATCGCTCGACGCGGGCACCGTGCGGGACGCCCTCCGGACCCTGCGCGAGCGCTACGAAGCCGCCGAGAACGCGTTCCAGGTGTATCAGCTCGGGGACGGGTACCAGCTCCTCACGCGGCCCGAGTTCGCGCCCTACCTGGAGAGGTTCGATTCCGTGCCGCGACCGCCCACGCTGTCGCGCGCGGCGCTCGAGACGCTGGCGATCATCGCCTATCGGCAGCCGATCGGACGGATCGAGATCGAGGACATTCGCGGAGTGGCGTCGACCTCCGTGCTCCGTACGCTCCAGGACTGGGAGCTCATCGACATCGTGGCCCGCGGCGACGGTCTCGGTCGTCCACTCCTGTACGGCACGACCCGTCAGTTCCTGGATCACTTCGGTTTCCGCTCGCTGCAGGAGCTCCCGCACCCCGACGACCTCCCCATCGCCCTGCGTCAGGTCGACGATCCCGAGGGGAGAGCC
This sequence comes from uncultured Gemmatimonadota bacterium, assembly GCA_964499635.1. Lineage (GTDB taxonomy): Bacteria > Gemmatimonadota > Gemmatimonadetes > Palauibacterales > Palauibacteraceae > Palauibacter. The sequence goes on from CAZCLY010000003.1 coordinate 43,489, forward strand.
GCGGCCGGCGGGACGACGAACGAGCGGCACGGGACGGGCGCCGGGGTGACGGAGCCTGACGGGTGGCGGAACGGCGCCGGCCCAGCGTCGGAGACCGCCGGCTGACGGGCCCGGTGCGTCTCCAGAAGTTCCTCGCGCGCGCCGGTGTCGCGTCGCGTCGCAAGAGCGAGGAGATCATCGCCGCCGGACGCGTGCGCGTCGACGGCCGGATCGTCTCCGAGGTCGGGAGCACCGTCGATCCCGACCAGCAGCGCGTGGAGGTCGACGGGCGGGAGGTGCACCTGTCGCCGGCGCGCTGGATCGCCCTGCACAAGCCGCCCGCGTTCCTGTGCACGCGTGCCGATCCCGCGGGTCGCCCGACTATCTACGACCTCCTGTCGGAGTCGGACGCCGAGCTCTTCCACGTCGGGCGGCTGGACTACCTGAGCGAGGGCCTCCTCCTCCTGACCAATGAAGGCGGGGTCGCACACCGGCTGCTCCACCCGAGCCACGAGCTCATCCGTCGCTATCTCGTGGGGGTCCTCGGCCCGGTGGATCCCGCGCTCCCCACCCGACTTCTCGCCGGGGTGCGGCTCGAGGACGGACCTGCCAGGGCCACGCGCGCGGCGTGGTCCGGTGCGCTCGCGGGACGAGAGCCCGTGCTCTCCCTGTCACTCGCCGAGGGTCGGAATCGCGAAATCCGTCGTATGTTGGCCGCCATGGATGTGAAGATCCGCTGGCTGCGGCGGATCGCGTTCGGACCGATCGCCCTCGGGGCCCTCCCGCGGGGCGAGGTGCGCGAACTGGAGGCGGCGGAGGTCCACGCCCTCCGCTCGGAGGCCGATCGGAAGCTCGACGCGCGGGCCACGTAGGGGGCCCGCCGAGCATCCGAACGTACGGGTGGGGTCGGCGTGCGGCCCACCGGATCGAACTCGAGCCACGGAGGAGAGAGAGTTTGGAGCTGTCAGGCCGCACGGTCCTGATCCTCGGAGGGTCGGGCCTCGTGGGTCGGGCCATCGCCCGGGAGATGTTCCCGCGACGACCGGCGAAGGTCGTCATCGGCGCGCGGGGAGAGGATGAGGTGCCGGCGGCGATCGAGGCGCTCGGTCCGGAGGCGCGGGAGTTCGGCGTCGAGCTCGATTCCGAAACCGGCGATGTGTTCGTCCGCGCTGCGCACGGACACGAAGGGCGGGCGGCGGCCCGCGCGCACCCGGAGCGGCTCGCCGAGTTGCTCGAGGACGTGTTCGGCCCGCTCGACGACGCGGCGGTGTCCCGCTCGCTGCTCGTCCAGCAACTCCAGCGTCATGCGCCCGACGTGGTGATCGACTGCATCAACACGGCCACCGTCATCGCCTATCAGGACCTGTTCGAGTCGACGACGCGCATCCAGGCGGCGCTCGACGGCGGGGAGCTGGCGGCGGAGGAAGTGTCGCGGCACCTGAGCACGCTGTACCTGCCGCAGCTCATCCGCCACGTCCAGCTTCTGATGGCCGGCATGGCCCGCGCCGGGGTCAGGAGCTACGTGAAGATCGGCACGTCGGGGACCGGTGGCATGGGGCTCAACGTCCCGTTCACCCACTCCGAGGAGAAGCCGTCCCGGCAGCTCCTCGCCAAGGCGAGCGTAGCCGGCGCGCACTCGATGCTCCTCTTCCTTCTCGGGCGGACGCCCGGGGCCCCCGCCATCGTCGAGATCAAGCCGACCGCCGCGATCGCGTGGAAGGGGATCGGGTACGGGCCGATCCGTCGCCGGGGCCGCCCGATCCGGCGCGCCGACGCGGCCCGCGCCGCATCGCCGGAGGAGGCGTTCTCGGATCCGGCGATCGCGAGCGGCGATCTGTGGGTCGTCTCGGACGAGCCTCTCGAGTCGGTGTATCTGGACGCGGGCGAGAACGGCCTGTTCGCCCTGTCCGAGTTCGAGACGATCTCCTCGCTCGGGATGATGGAGGTCGTGACGCCGGAGGAGATCGCCGCGATCGTGCTGGCCGAGCTCGAAGGCCGGCCGACCGGCCACAACATCATCGCCGCGCTCGACGGCTCCGTGTTCGGCCCCACATACCGGGGAGGCATCCTGCGCGAGGCCGCCCTGTCGCGCATGGAGGAGCTCGAAGAACGGCACGGCGTCCGCTCGATCGCGTTCGAGATGCTGGGGCCGCCGCGGCTCAACAAGCTGCTGTTCGAGGCGCACATACTCGAACGGCTGTACGGGGATCTCGAGATGGGGGGCACTCTCGATCCGGAGGAGACGTCCAGGTCGGCGGCTCGCCTGGTCGAGGAGGACCGCCGGCTGCGAACGGACATGCTCTCGATCGGCATCCCGATCGTGCGCCCGGACGGGTTGCTGCTCCGCGGGCCGGCCGTGAAGATCGAGCCGCCGGGAGGGGTGCTCGACGTCGATCATCTGGCTCACCAGGGATGGGTGGATCTTCGTCCCAGCTCCTGGGTCCAATGGCGTGACCGTTGCCGACGCATGCTGGATTTCCTTCGTACGGCGCCCGGCGTCGACGAGGGCTCGCGCACCGACATCGACCTCCGAGCCTGGTCCGGACGCATTCGCCCGGGGGCGCTCGCGGCCATGGTGCTGCGCGTGGAAGAGCGGGGAGCGCGGATCAAGCGCTGAAGCCTGGCCACTCCGAACCGAACCACCGACAGGAACGAGACGAGGACATGAATCCAGATGCTGGAACGGTCGAGCGGATCTCGGAGGCCGAGCTGGAGAGCCAGGCCGCCCGCATCCGGGAGGCGGGTGCGTTCGTGGACCTGGTGCGGGGCGCGCTGGCACGACGGATCGTGGGGCAGGAGGCGCTGATCGATCGCGTGCTGGCGAGCCTGCTGACCGGCGGACACATCCTGCTCGAAGGCGTGCCCGGGCTCGCCAAGACACTGACGGTCCGCACCCTGGCCGAGTCGATCCATACCTCGTTCCAGCGGATTCAGTTCACGCCCGACCTCCTGCCCGCGGACGTGATCGGCACGCTGATCTGGGACGAGAACTCGCACCGCTTCAGCGCCAAGAAGGGGCCCATATTCGCCAACATGGTGCTCGCCGACGAGGTCAACCGGGCACCGGCGAAGGTGCAATCGGCGCTCCTCGAGGCGATGCAGGAACGGCAGGTCACGATCGGCGACGAGACGCACGGCCTGCCCGTGCCGTTCCTCGTCATGGCCACCCAGAACCCGATCGAGCACGAGGGCACCTATCCCCTCCCGGAGGCCCAGGTCGATCGCTTCATGTTCAAGGTCAGGGTCGGGTATCCGTCGCGCGAGGAGGAGCGCCGGATCATGCGGCTCATGGCGTCCGAGGAGCTCCCGCACGTCGACGCGGTGACCGGGCCCCGGCAGATCCTCGAGGCCCGCGCGCTGCTTTCCTCCATCTACCTCGACGAGCGCGTGGAGGACTACATCCTGTCGCTCGTGCTCGCGACCCGTGAGCCGGCCAACCACGCCCTGGCGGATCTGTCCGACTGGATCGAGTTCGGCGCCTCTCCACGCGCCACGATCTACCTGGCGCGGGCATCCCGTGCGATCGCCTTCCTCGATGGGCGTGGATTCGTGGTGCCCGAGGACGTGCAGGAGATCGCGCGCGATGTCCTTCGCCACCGTCTGGTCCTGACGTTTCAGGCCGAGGCGGAACAGGTGGACATCGAGCGCATCCTCGATCGCCTGCTGGAGACCGTGCCGGTGCCGTGAGCGCACTCGACTTCCTCTGGCGCCGGCGGCCGCCCGACCCCGCCGATGACCGGGTCGCCATGTTGCGCGAGGTGCGGCGTCTGGAGCTCAAGAGCCGGCGTCTGATGAACAGCCCGGCGCTCGGTCAGTACGAGTCCGTGTTCCGGGGGCAGGGGATCGAGTTCTCGGAGGTGCGCGCCTACCAGCACGGCGACCCGTTCCAGTCCATCGACTGGAAGGTGAGCGCCCGGATGCGGCGGCCGTACGTGAAGCGCTTCGTGGAGGAGCGCGAGCTCACCGTCCTGCTGGTGGTGGATGTGTCGGCGTCCAACGAGTTCGGCACGCGTGGGAGCCTGAAGCGGGAGCGGGCCTCCGAGGTGGCCGCGGTGCTCGCGCTGGCCGCCATGCGGAGCGGCGATCGGCTCGGACTGCTGCTGTTCTCCGATCGGGTGGAGCGCTTCATGCGACCACAGCGCGGGCGGCGCCGGAACCTGCGTCTGCTGTACGACCTGGTTGCCTGCCGGCCCGAGGGGAAGGGAACCGACCTGTCTCTGGCGCTGAGAATCGCGGCGCGGACCCTCACCGTCCGCTCGCTCGTATTCGTGATCTCCGATTTCGTCGGCATCGATGATCTCGTGCGTCCCCTCCTGTCGCTCTCCTTCCGGCACGACGTGGTGGCCGTGGACGTGCGCGACCCCGCCGAGCTCCGCCTCCCCGATTCGGGCTGGGTGGAGGTCGAGGATCCCGAGACGGGACGACGCTCGGTGGTGGACCTCGGCGACGCCGGGGTCCGTGCCGCGCTCGAGGGACGTGCCGCGGTCGAGGAGCGCGAGCTCGAGCGGGCCTTCGCGCGCTGTCACGTGGATCGACTGCGAATCCGGACCGACGAGTCGTACGAGGCCGCGCTGGCGGGCTTCTTCGCGGCGCGCGGCCGGAAGCGCCGGGCATGATCCGCGGCATCCCGCGCGGGGTGGCCGTCGCCTGGGCGGCCCTCGTCGCCGTCGGGGTCGGGCCGGTGGGGGGACAGGGCGCCGGTCCACGCACGGCCGCAGCCATCCGGCCCGACTCGATCCGGGTCGGCGAGCCGTTCACGCTCGGGCTGACCGTGACGCTGTCCGCGCCGGGCGAGGTTCGCTTCCCGGCGGTGCTGCCGCTTCCGGACGAGCTCGAGCAGCGGCAACCGGTCCAGATCCGCTCGAGCGAGGGAGGCACCGACTGGCGCGCCTACTACACGCTCTCGGCGTGGACGGCCGACACGCACCGAATCCCCCCCATCGAGGTGACCCTCGAGGCGCCGGAAGCCGCCCCCGTTCCGCTGACCCTGACGGCCCCGGCCGTCGACGTGCGGTCCGTGCTGCCGGCCGCGACCGAGGACCTCGAGCTCCGTGACCCTCGCGGGTTCCTGCGGGTGCGCTCGTTTCCCTGGTGGATCCTGGTCGCACTCGCCGGCGCGGCCGCCCTCGCGTCGTGGTTGTGGTGGCGGAGACGCCCGGCGCCCGTGCCGGCCACGCCGACGGGTCCCGGCGAGCGGGCCCTCCTCGAGCTCGAACGGCTGCGCCGCACGTGGCGCGCGGGCCAGCTCGCACCGGGTCAGTTCTACGACCGCTTCGAGGCCGTCGTGCGCGAGTACGTGGGGGCGACGCGGCGCTGGTCGCCGGGTCGCACGCTCGTGCGTCTGGGGAGCGGCGCCGGTCAGCTCTTTCGGACCCTGCAGCGCTCGCTGATCGTGCGCTTCGCCCGCGTCGACGATTCACCGGAGGGTCCCGAGACGGCCCTCCAGGCGGGTGAGGCCTTCGTCCGCGCCGAGATGAGCCCGCCGGAGACCGACGCGGGGCGAGCGCCGGCCGCGGGCGACGCGGGACGCGCGGAGCGGGGTGGGCCGTGAGCAACCTGTCGCTCACCGGGTGGCCGTTCCTCCTCCTCCTGCTCCTCATCCCGCTCGGGTGGTGGGTGATGCGATCCACCCGCGTACGACTCCCGTATCCCGGCATCGAGCGCCTCCGGCGGCCCCCGCGCTGGTCGAGGGTGTGGTGGCACGCGCCCACGGCGCTTCGCTCCGCGTCGCTCGCGCTGGTCGTGATCGCCCTCGTCCACCCCGTGCGGATCTGGGAACGCGTGGAGTCCGAGCGCGAGGGCGTCGCCATCATGCTGGCGGTCGACATCTCGAGCTCCATGCTCGCCGAGGACTTCCGGCCCGACAATCGGATCGAGGTGGCGAAGCGCGAGGTGATCCGTTTCGTGGAGGGCCGCGAGTCCGATTGGATCGGCCTCGTGTCGTTCGCGGGAGAAGCCCTGACGATGGTGCCGGGAACGCTGGACCACGCGGTCGTGGAGAGCGCGGTGGAGCGCCTGGAGGCGGGGCAGCTGCGCGATGGGACCGCCATCGGGGTGGCCCTCGCCACGGCCGCGAACCGCCTGCGCGACCTCGAGCCCGAATCGAAGATCGTGGTCCTCCTGACAGACGGGGACAACAACAGCGGCGGCATCTCCCCCGAAGACGCGGCAGCCGCCGCGGCGACGCTCGGCATCCGCGTGTACACGATCGGCGTGGGCCGCGACGGCGTGGCCCCGGTTCCCGTGGCCCGCACGGCGTTCGGGTATCAGTACGCCAACGTTCGCGTGCACGTGAACGACGAGCTGCTCGATCGCGTGGCCACCCGCACGGGCGGGCTCTACTTTCGGGCCACCGACCCGGAGGGGCTGACCCGGATCTACGATCGCATCGGAGAGCTCGAGACCACGCCGCTCAAGGAAGTCCGCACCGAGGAGCGCGTCGGCATGCGCCGCGAGCTCCTGCTGGCCGCCCTGGGTCTCCTGCTTCTCGAGCTGCTCGCGAACGCGACCAGGTCGCGCCGCGTGTGGGCGTGAACGTGCCGCTCGGGCTGGTGCTCGCCCTGGTCGTTGCCGCGGTCGCGCTGCGCCTAGCGGCCATGCGTCGTGCCGAGGCGGCGCGCCAGCGTCTCGCGGACGAAGGCCTCCTGAGGCGCTTCGTCCGCCTGCCGGCACGGGCGATCCCCATCGTGCGCCTCGTCCTCCTGGGTGCGGGTGTGTGGGCCCTGGCGCTCGCCAGCGGTGCGGGAGGTGCCGAGGTGCGTCGCTCCGACACGGGAGGGGGCGAGACGATCCTGCTGCTCGACGCGTCCAACTCGATGCTCGCCGAGGATCTCGAGCCGAGTCGGCTGGAGCTCCAGCGCGAGCTCGCGTCGCGTCTGGCCACGCGCATCCCCGGTCGGATGGGCGTGGTGTATTTCGCCGGTCGGGCGTACGTACTGTCGCCGCTGACGACGGATCTGAACGCGATCCGCATGTTCGTGGAAGGGGTCCGTCCCGCCGCGGTGGGGCTGGGTGGCTCCTCACTGGCCTCCGGGGTGACACAGGCGCTCGACCTGCTCGCGGGAGGGGAGGAGGATGCGAGGAAGACCGTGATCCTGTTCTCCGATGGCGAGGAGACGGTGGAACAGCCGCTTCAGGAGGCGGTCGACCGGGCGAGGGACGCGGGGGTCGCGATCCACGCGGTCGGGCTGGGGACGGCGGAGGGCGCCCCCATCCCGCTCACGCGCGACGCGTCTCTGGATCCGGCGACCGCCCTGCGTCGGCGTCGCGGAACCACCTATCTCCAGGGGCCCGACGGTCAGGTGGTGATCACGCGACTCGAGGAGGCGATCTTGCGGGGCATCGCGACGAGCACGGGGGGACGCTATGTGGCGGGCGCCGACGGCCTCGCCGCGCTCGAACGCGAGCTCGCCGACGGGGGGGACGTGCCGCTCCCGGCGGCCGGCGATGCCGCCGTGGGCTTCCTTCTGGTGCTCGCGTTCGCCAGTCTGTGGGGTGAAGGATTCCTGTTTCCCCGAGGGTGAGGCGGATGAGGCGGAAGAAGGACGCTTCGGTGATCGCGGGCGGGCTCGTCGCCGCATTCGCGTGGGTGGGTGCCACCCAGGACGTCCCCGTACAGGAGGGGGACCCGGCGTCTCAGGCCACGGAGACGTACCGCCGGGCCGTGGAGCGCTCGAATCGGCCGATCGATCACTACAACCTCGGCACGGCCCTCCTCCGGGAGGGGCGGGTCGCGGACGCCCAGGAGCCGCTCGAGCGTTCCCTGGCGAGCGACCGGGAGGTGGTCCGCATCAGCGGCCAGTACAACTACGGCCTGAGCACGGCGCTCGACGGCCGCTTCGGCCAGCAGGATCCCGAGGGGCGTCGACGCGCGCTCGGCGCGGCGCGCGACGCCTTCCGCGACGTGCTTCGCGCTCGCCCCTCCGACGACGATGCGCGCTGGAACCTCGAGCTGGTCGACAGCTGGCTGAAAGAGGAGGAGCAGCAATCGGGCGGCCAGAGCTCGCAGGGCGGGCAGGCCGAGTCCCCTGGTGGTGCGGGTGCGGGCGGGGCGCCCGCGGGTGGTCAGGGCCAGGACCGCATGCTCTCTCCGGAGGAGGCCGCGGCCCTCCTGCAACAGGCCGGGGACGCCGAGTCATCGATCCGGGACCGGGTGATGGGGCGCAATCGGTTCCGCGACCCCGTCGTACAGAAGAACTGGTGAATCGGGGCTCCGCGTACCCACAGCGTCGTGCGCGCCCCGGCCCGCCGAAGAGACGGCTCGACCGGCGCCGTGGCGCCGGACCGCGGCCGTGAACACGCCGTCGGCCGAGGCGGCGCGGCTGACGCAGTACAGCCACGGCGCCGGTTGAGCGTGCAAGCTCGGCCCGGAGGATCTGGGTCTCATCCTGAAGCATGTGCCCCTGCTCGCCGACGAGCGGCTCCTCGTGGGTCTCGAAGGCCCGGACGACGCCGCCGTGTATCGCCTCGACGATCGGCAGGCGCTCGTTGCGACGCTCGACTTCTTCACGCCGCTGGTCGACGATCCGACGGACTTCGGGGCGGTGGCGGCGGCCAACGCGCTGAGCGATCTGTACGCCATGCGGGCCCGTCCCATCCTGGCGCTCAACATCCTCGCCGTGCCTTCCGGGACGCTCCCCGCCGAGGTCGTCGGGGCGATCCTCGCGGGGGCCGCCGACGTGTGCCGCGAGGCGGGAATCCCCATCGCGGGGGGTCACTCGATCGACGATCCGGAGCCGAAGTACGGGCTGGTCGCCCTCGGTCTGGCCGATCCCGACCACCTGTGGCGCAAGCGTGGCGCCCGACCAGGGGATGCGATCCTGCTCGGCAAGGCGCTCGGCACCGGGGTGGTCACGACGGCGATCAAGCGGGGGGTGGCCGACCCCGCGCACGTCGCCGCCGCGGTGGCCTCCATGCGTCGGCTCAACCGCGACGCGGCGACGGTGCTCTCCGGCTTCGACATCTCGGCAGTGACCGATGTCACCGGCTTCGGCCTGCTCGGACACCTGTACGAGATGTGCGCCGCGTCCGACGTCTCGGCGCGGATCCGGGCCGGTGCTCCCGTGCTTCTGCCGGGCGTCCTCGAGCTGGCCGCCGCCGGGTGCGTCCCAGGGGGGACGACCCGGAACCGGGCGGCCATCGATCCGCACGTCCGCTGGGACGACCCCATCCGCGGGCCCCTGCGGGACGTGCTGTACGATCCGCAGACCTCGGGCGGGCTGCTGGCCGCGGTGCCCCCCGGCGAGGCCGCCGAGGCGCTGGCCGCGCTCGAGTCGGCGGGATACGCCGCCACGCGCGTGGGCGAGTTCGTCGAGCGCCTGAACGCCACGCCCGACATCACCGTCACGCCGTGACCGCCGGGACCCCGGATCCGACCGACCGACCGTCGCGCCCGGGACGCCGGCAGGACGTCTCGGGCCGGTCGGCTGGCCGGGGACCCGCCCCTCCAACGCCACCCACGCACCGACGAGCCCCGACATGACCGCACGACGACACCCCGAGCTGGGCAACCTGATCGTGTTCGACCACCCGCTCCTGGCCCACAAGATCACCCTCCTGCGAGACACGGAGACGGGCAAGAAGCTGTTCAAGGAGCTGGTCGACGAGGTCGCGATGTTGATGACCTACGAGGTCACGGCCGACATGCCGAGCGAGCCTCGCGAGGTCGAGACTCCGCTCGAGCGGACATCCGGGGTGCGCGTCCCTGGCCAGCGAATCACGCTCGTGCCGGTGCTCCGCGCCGGGCTCGGGATGGTCGAGGGGGTGATGCGGGCCCTCCCGACCATGCGGGTCGGGCACATCGGTCTCCAGCGCGAGCACGACACGCTCGAGCCGGTGGACTACTACTTCAAGATCCCGCCTCGTCCGGAGGAGAGGTATTTCATCGTCACCGACCCCATGCTGGCCACCGGTGGATCGGCGAGCGCCGCCATCTCGTATCTGAAGCGCGCGGGAGCGCGCTCGATCCGGCTGATGTGCATCGTCGCGGCGCCCGAGGGCGTCCGGCGTCTGGCGGCCGAGCACCCGGAGGTCACCGTGTACACGGCGGTCCTCGACCGCGAGCTGAACGAGCACGGGTACATCCTCCCGGGGCTCGGCGACGCCGGCGATCGCCTGTACGGGACGGCGTGACCGGGCGCTCTCCCCCACGGGCCCCCGCGGGAGCCCCGACCCGGCTCGCGATCGCCGGCCGGCTGCTGCGGCCCTTCCTTCCGGCCGTCGCGGCCGTGCCGATCCTCGTGCTCACCCTCCGGCCCGGACCCGAGACCGCCGTCAACGTGGGCGCGACGCCCCTGTGTCTGGTGTGCGGCGCGCGCGGCATGGCCGACGTGCTGCTCAACATCCCGCTGTTCGTGCCGTTCGGCTGGGCCTTGGGCGCCATCGGCTGGCGGCCGCGGCGGGCCCTCGCCGTCGGGTTCGCGCTGTCGTTGACCATCGAGCTCGTCCAGTTCCTGCTCCCGCACCGATTCCCCGGTATCGGGGATGTGATCTACAACGCCGCCGGGACGTGGCTCGGGGCGACGCTGTGGGCGGTCGGATCCGGGTGGCTGCGCCCCGCGGCGCGACATCCGGCGGCGCGCCTGTGGGGGTGGGGCGCCGCGGGGGTCGCTTCGCTGGTCGCCGTGCCCCTCCTCCTCGCCCCGGCGTTCCAGACGGGTGGCTGGGTGGCGCACCGGGCCCCCAAGTTGAGCGGCCACGATGTGTTCCGGGGCCCGGTGCTCGACGTGCGCGTCGCGGGACACCCGATCGCCGAGGGGCCCATCGCCCGGGGAGACTCGGTGCGCCGGTGGCTGCTGCGCGGGACGGAGGTCGACCTGCGCTTCCGGCGTGACGGGATCGCGCCGCGGTATCTCGCGCCGATCTTCACGCTGACCCGCGGCGAATGGGTCCAGATGCTGGTGGTGGGGATCGACGACCAGGACCTGGTGGTACGCTATCGAACGCGGAGCGAGCGCCTCCTCCTCGATGGCCCCGACCTGCGCGACTACGGGCGCGCGCTGGACTGGTCCGAAGGCGACGCCGCCGAGGTCACGGTGTCGGCCGTGGGGGCCGGCGTCGCCGTGTCGATCGACGGCTCGCCCCCGCGCAGGCTGACGGTCCCCACGGCGCGCGGGTGGGCGTTCCTCCTGTACGGCGCGCGCCTGGACCGGAGGTGGGGAACGGCGCTCGACCTCGCGTGGATGGCGTCGTGGGCCGTCCCGCTCGGTCTGTGGGGTGTCGGATGGCGCGCCCTCGGACCCGCCGCGCTGTGGGCGGCCCTGCTGTTGACGCTGCCGCTCGCGAGCCCGGTGCTGTCCGCCGGGTGGGCAGGGGTGGCCGGCGTCCTGCTCGGGGTGTCCGCCGGGCGTGTCGCGCGGGCGATCGTCGAGCGGGCGCTCGGTCCCGGGAGCCGCGACCGCGTCTGAGCTCTGGACGGGCGGTTCGCACGACCTCGGCCGGACCGCACGCGGGCGGGGTCTCCCCGCCCGGGGATCGGCGGCGGGACTCCACCACACGCGAGGGAGCCATGGATCGAGACGAGATCACCGTGTACGGGGCGTATTGGTGTCCGGACTGCCACCGGAGCAAGATGTTCCTCGGCGAGCACCAGATCCCCTACGCCTGGGTAGACATCGAGGAGGAGGAAGAGGGAGAGCGCTTCGTCCTCGAGGCGAGCTCGGGCAAGCCGCGCATCCCCACGATCGCGTTCGGTGACGGTTCGATCCTCGTGAATCCGACCAACGCGGTCCTCGCCGAGAAGCTCGGGCTCAAGACGACCGCCGACCGGCACCATTACGACCTCATCGTGGTGGGCGGCGGGCCGGCCGGGCTCACCGCCGCCCTGTACGCGGCGCGTGAGGGGATCGACACGCTGGTCATCGAGCGGGCGGCGTTCGGCGGGCAGGCGGCGGCCACGCTCCAGCTCGACAACGTGCCCGGGTTCGTCGATGGGGTGAGCGGGCGGGAGCTGTCGGAGCGCCTCCGCGCCCAGGCGGAGCGGTTCGGCGTCGAGCTCCTCCAGGCCCAGGAGGTGATCGGGCTGTGCGAGCACGACAACTACCACTGCGTGGACACGGCGGACGGGAGCCGCTACACGTCGCTCGCCGTCCTCGTCACGCCCGGCAGCCGGTACCGGCGTCTGGGAGTGCCCGGCGAGGAGGACTACCTGGGCGCCGGCGTCCACTTCTGCGCCACGTGCGACGGTCCCTTCTATCGGGGGCGCCCGGTGGCCGTCGTGGGGGGCGGGAACAGCGCCGCAGAGGAAGGCCTCTTCCTGACCCGGTTCGCGGACCACGTCACCCTGCTCGTGCGCGGCGGGGAGCTCACGGCGAGTCGCGTGATCGCCGAGAAGGTGCTCGAGCACCCGCGCATAGCGGTGCGCTTCGGGACGGAGGTGGAGCGGTTCGAGGGGGCCGACTCGAAGCTCCGCGCCGTCCGCGTGCGCGACCGGGGGACCGGGGACACGGAGGAGCTCGACGTCCCGGGCGCGTTCATCTTCATCGGGCTCGATCCCAACACCGCGTGGCTCGCATCCGGCGCGGTGCGCCGCGATGCGCACGGCTTCGTCGTGACGGGTCACGATCTCGTGCACGACGGCGATCGGCCGCCGGGCTACGAGACGCGCGAGCCCGCCGGTCTCGAGACGAGCGTCCCCGGCGTGTTCGCGGCTGGGGACGCGCGCGCGGGCTCCACGAAGCAGGTGGCCTCGGCCGCCGGGGAAGGAGCCGCCGCGACGATCATGGTGCGCGAGCACCTGAAGCGCGCCTGACCCGGGGGGCCCGACGCGGGATGCGATCCTCCGCTGGCTCCCGACGCGCCGTATCGCGAGATTGCCGGCGTCCGGGCCCGTAGCTCAGCTGGTCAGAGCAGGGGACTCATAATCCCAAGGTCGCAGGTTCGAGTCCTGCCGGGCCCACTCGGAGTCGTGCCGTCTCGGGACGAGTCGCCCGCCGGTCATCGATCGGTCCGGATCCGGCTCGGATCGACGCTCCCTGGCCCCCGACGGCGACCCACGGGAAGCGTCGGCGGGCGGGCTCGCGCCCCACGCCGGAACGAGGAGTCTACCACGTGCGCCTGTCGAGGATCGGCGACCTGGGGCAGACGTTCGCCACGGATCGGAGGCTGGTGTTCCCGGTCGTGCTGGGTGTGCTCCTGCGCTTGCTCGTCTTCGCGTTCCAGAATCCGCTCGGCGCGGACCATCACTTTCAGGTGATTCAGTACATGCAGGCGATGCACCGGGTTCCGACGGCGGACCTGCTGCCGCAATCCTATCACCCGCCCCTGTATTACTCGCTCGCGCTTCCACTTCTGTACGCAGGCAATGCCAGGACCGTGCAGCTCCTGTCACTCGCCCTCTCGCTCGGAACCCTGGTCGTCTTCTACAACCTGGTCACGTCGATGACCGGGACGGCCCCTAACAAATGGTACATCCTGTTGTTCCTGAGCGCGCTGCCCCAGCTGATCCTGTATCAGAACATCATCTCGAACGATGGTCTCGCAATATTCATCGGAGCCTTCATCTATCTCGAAGCATTTCGCCATCTCGAAGCGCCGAGCACGAGAAGGGAGATATTCCTGGCGTTGCTTCTCGGTCTCGGGCTTCTGACGAAGGCGATATTCCTGGCGTTCATTCCGCCATTGCTCCTGTTGATCGCGCTGGGCCGTCGGCGTCGCCGCGCTCGTGACCTGCTCGGGGCCGTGACCCTCTTCGTGGCCATCTCGTTCGGCGTGGGGGCGTACAAGTACGTGCAGAGCTACGTGCATCTGGGCAACCCCTTCTATTCCAACCTCGACGCCAATTGGGCGTGGGTCGCGGATCAGAAGGGTGCCTACCGGGGGATGGCGTCGTTCCTGGACATGAACATCCTCAAGCTGGTGTCGCACCCGACTGTCTCGGGGGGCACGAAGCACTCCCTGCCGCTGATGCTCTACGGAACGCTGTGGTACCCACACATTCCCGATTCCGGGTTCCTGGGCTACACGACGCGTCTCCGCTACCTGGGAAGCGCGATCTACGTCGTGGCGCTGATTCCGACCGCGCTCATGGCTGTCGGCGTGGTTCGGGTGATGGGGTCGATCGGGAAAGTCGTCGGTCGTCACGGGGGGCCGGACGGCCAGTGGGACACACGGGCCCTGTTCGACGGTTTCGGCGTCCTCACGCTCCTTTCGTGTCTCGCGCTGGTGGTGGCGGCCGGGCTCCACTACGACGTATGGACGGTCTTCCAGGCGCGGCTCGTGTTCCCGGCCGTCGTGGGACTCGCGATCTGTCTTCGATCGGGCCTGGAGGGTCTGACGGCGAGGGCCAGGCTCCACGGATGGGTGAGATCGGGGCTGCTGCTGCTCGCGGTCCTGTGGGTGCTGTATCTCGGAGGGGAGGTGGGGATCCGACTCCTGCGGGGGACGTGACGGACGGTGGACCGGGGGAGGCGGGCGTGCAGACCGTGTGCGCCGACGGTCGACCCGGCGGGAGTGGTTTCGCCCTTGCCCCGTACCGAGGGAGCAGCGATACCTGCACGGGCGGGAGGGGTCGGGGGCCGGAGGTCCGAGGCCTGCCGGGCCCTCGGAACATTACGTGCGGGGGAGCAGAGGAGATGAGGGGGGGAGAGGAGATGAACGAGTGGGAAGACCTCGAGGCCGTTCTCGACCAGTTCGAGCTGCGCCGGGCCGAGGAGCTGGAGGCGAGGCGCACGGCGGAGCAGGGCGAGGCCGACTTCCGGAACCGGTGCATCGAGATCCTGGAGACCGTGGCCATCCCCACCTTCGAGACCGCCGGTCGTTCGCTCTCGAAGCGGGCGCACGAGTGCACGGCGAGCCGCCGCATCGCCGACTACGACGTGCCCTCGGCCGACCTCACCATCCGCCCCTACATCCCGGAGGAGAAGTGGGTCCGACGTTCGCGCCTCTCGATGCGGTGCGTGTGCACGGAGGGGTTCGTCGTGTCCGGTGAGATCTGCCCGCCGCAGAAAGAGCCGATCACCATGCAGGCCACGCAGCGCCTCGACGCCGTCGACGAGACGTTCGTCAGGAAGAAGGTGCTGGAGTTCGTGCGTGCCATCCTCGACGAGTACTGAAGAGCCCATGACGGGCTCCCTCACGTCGGGCGCTGCCCCGAGCCCCGTGCGTGCCCTCGCCGGCGCGGTGTGTCTCGCCGCCTTCTGGACGCTGGTGCCCGGATCCGCGAGGGCGCAGTCCCCCCGTGTCGAGCTCGGGATCGACGCGGCGTTCCAGGTCGCCATCCCCGACGACGGGGACCGCCTCACGACCGTCGAGGTCCCGCTCGGCCGGGTGCGCATCGGGAACTACCTGGGAGACCACACGCTCGTGGAGGCGGGTGGTGGCTTCGCGCTCGCGAGCCAATCGGGGGAGAGCGCGAGCGCCGGACGCGCGGAGCTGTCCGTGTCGTATCACTTCGGCCCCGATGCGTCACGCATCCGACCGTTCGTCCTGCTCGGCGGGGCGGCACGCTTCGCGCACGCGGATGGAGAGACGGAGTGGCAGGGTCTCGCGACCGGCGGGGTCGGTGTCAAGCTCCCCGTCCGCCGTGTTCTCGGGATCCGACTCGAGGCCGACTATGCGCGCGCCTTCGCGACGTCGACCTTCGATGCCACGCACGAGATCCGCGGGCTCGTGGGGCTGTCCTTCTACGTCGGCGGCTGAACACGCGAGCCGGCCGGGGGGGCTCGCACATTGCCCCCGGGTTTGGCGTTCTTCGGGGTCGCATCGCGGTGCGTCTCGTCCCGGACACCGGTTGACAGGCACCCGAAGAGCCCGGCCGCCGGCGCCGCCATGCTCGCGGATCTCGCCATTGAAGGCGCCGTTCTCCGGCGGATGTCTCCGGCCCCGGAGGCCACTGCCCCGCGCCGTTGCGACGATCCACCGTGGTCCGGAACCTGCCACTCCCGTGCTCACGGACGGGTCGTGGGGTGGACGGGGCGAGCATGGACGAGCGGATCGCGACAGGAAGACGGCGTGGGTGGGGCCGCGCAGCCTCGCTGTGTCTGGTCGCGTGCGGCGTGGCCGCCCTCACGGCCAGCGCGATGAGGTACCGCAGCCTGCGTCCCCTTCCCAGGGATCTCGTGATCGAACTGCCGCTCCTCACCCGACTCCAGACGCTCGCCGAAGGTCTCCACCGCGAAGTCGTCCTCTGCCTGACGGGTCACGTGCACGGGACCACCGCGGTGGCGGCGGATTTCCACATGCCGTTGCCGCGGCTGTCGACGCCGACGCGGTCGTCGTTCGATCCGTGCCCTTCGGGCACCCTGGCCTCCTGGCACAACCACCCGCCGTTCAGCGGCGCCGAGGGCCCGCCGATTCTGTCGCCGTTCCCCTCGCGCGCCGAACGGGCCCGGCGTCTGTGTGTGCTGTCGGAGACCGACATCCATACCGCCAGCCGACTGCGGCACCCGTTCGTCGTCGTGGCGGTCGACGCGAAGACGTGGTGCTGGTGGCGCCTGGGAGAAGTGGACCGTTTCGCCGAACAGGCCATCTCACCCGGACCCCCGGCCCCCGGCCGGCTGACGAGCGCGAACGAGGAATCGGCCTGGGCGCGGCCGTCCACCGACGTGGCGAGCGAGGGGCGCCCGCGATAGGATCGGCGCATGCCGCCCGCCCCGGTCCGCGCCGTGCTGTGGGACTTCGATAACACGCTCGTCGACACGCGGGCCCGGAACCGCTCCGTGACCCGCACGATCCTCGCCGAGCTGACGGGAAGGGACCCGGACGAGTTCCCGACGCTCCGCACCCAGGATGCCTACGACCGCGCGATCCATCGCACCCAGGACTGGCAGGAGCTGTATCGAAGGGAGTTCCATCTCGGTCCGGAGCTCATCCGGCGGGCCGGCCGCATGTGGACCGAGGCACAGCTCGGCGATCGCACCCGGACCTCGTGGTTCGAGGACATCCGACGCGTCGTGCGCGCGCTCGACCGGTGGCCGCAGGCGATCGTGTCGCTCAACACGCGCGCCAACATCGTCAGCGCGCTGGAGGAGGCGGGAGTCGGGACGGCGTTCGATCTCGTCCTGGGGTGTGAGGAAGTGGAGCATGAGCGTCAGAAGCCGCGCCCCGACGGTTTGCTCCGCTGCGTCGAGACGCTCATCGGGAGGGTCCGGGGGTCGGTGTTCTATGTGGGCGACCACCCGATCGATGCCGAGTGCGCCGCGAACGCCAACGCGGCGCTCGAAGCGGAAGGCCACCCCGTCCGCGTGGTGGCGATCGGCGCCTCGTACGGCGGCGTCGCCGCGTCCGAGCCGTGGCCTGTCGAACCGCCGTATCGGGCCGGAGCTCCCGCGGAAATCCTCGACATCGTCGCATCCGCGGCCGATTCCCGCCCGAGACCGTGACGCGCCCGCAGGCACACGTTGCAGCCGCGCGGTTCCAGAGATAAGGTCTCATGACCGGCTCGTGACGAACGTGTTGGCGTCCGGCCGGCCTTGCCCGACAGCGCGGATTCCGCACCGTTCGCTCAACCCGAAGGAGCCGTCCATGCGCCACCAGGCTCGACTTCCCCGCACGGCTGTCCGGACCCTGTATGCAGGCATGGTGGGGCTGCTCTCGCTGATCGCGGCGGCCGCCGGCGTGACCGCACAGGCGGAGGCCACGACCGGCGTGATCCGCGGGGTCGTGCGCGATCCCACGGGCTCCGGGGTGGGTGGCGCCGCGGTCATCATCCACCATCAGGAGACGGGGCTCACGCGGACGCTCGAGACCACGTCGACCGGCACCTTCGTCGGCACCCTGCTTCCGGTGGGCACGTACGACGTCACGGCGCGGGCCATCGGGCAATTCGGCGATGTGGAGCAGAGCGACATCCGGCTCCGGGTGGGCGAGACGGTGCAGCTCATCCTCGAATTCCGGCCGGTGGCGGTGGAAGAGATCACCGTCGCCGGGGAGCGCGCGCCGCTGGTGGACGAGACCGATGTGACGAGCTCGCAGCGCCTGTCGACGGAGGTCGTCGACAACCTGCCCAACAACGGGCGCAACTACCTGGACTACACCCTCCTCACGCCCGGCGTCTCGATCTCGCAGGGGCCGGACGGCGCCGAGCTCAACATCAGCGGGCAGCGCGGCATCTTCAACAACATCATCGTCGACGGGGCGGACTTCAACAATCCGTTCTTCGGCGAGCAGCGCGGCGGGCAGCGCCCGGCGTTCACGTTCAACCAGGACGCGGTCGAGGAGCTCGTGGTCGTGAACCAGGGTGCCTCGGCCGAGTTCGGCCGCTCCGCGGGCGGCTTCGTGAACGCGATCACCAAGTCGGGGACGAACGAGTTCGAGGGCACGGCGCACTACTTCGGGCAGTGGGACGGGATCTCGTCCGGGTTCCCCGAGTTCCGCAACGTGAGCAAGCCCGACTTCTACCGGCACCAGTTCGGGCTCACGCTCGGCGGGCCGATCGTGCGCGACCGGGCCTTCTTCTTCGTGTCCTACGACCAGCAGGAAGCCAGCGAGACCAAGCAGTTCCAGCGCAACGTCGTGAGCCCGGCGGAGCTCGACAAGCTCGAGACGTTTCTGCAGAGCCAGTGGCCGGGGCTGTTCGACAACGAGTTCGGTCCGGTCGACCGCACGGATGACAACAAGGCGTTGATCGCCAAGCTGGACGTCAACCTGAGCGATCGGCACCGGGCGTCGCTCAAGTACAACTACACCTGGTCCCAGCAGGTGAACGGGACGTTCGACGTCGATTCGTGGGGTCTGAGCGCGAACGGCATCGAGAAGGACTTCTCGCACGCGGTGAACGGGAGCCTCAACTCCCAGCTCTCGAACGTCCTCTCGAACGAGTTCCGCTTCCAGTACGCGCGCGAGGACCGGCCGCGCGCGTATGAGGGACCGCTCATCCCGGGCGCCACGCCTCCCGCGCCTCCGCAGTTCGGCGCGATCGGCGGACGACCGTTCCCGGACATCGGGATGGACTTCGCGGACGGGTTCCGCATCGGCCTCCCGTTCTTCCTTCCGATCGAACCTGGTTTCGACACCCGCCTCCAACTGGTGGACAACGTCACCTATCTGGCAGGTGACCACCTCTTCAAGGCGGGGGTCGAGTTCAACCGGACCCAGGTGAAGCAGCAGTTCATCGGGTTCGCGAACGGCCGCTACCTGTTCGACTCCGTGGACAGCTTCATCAACTTCGTCCAGAACGGCGACGACTCGGGCGTGGTCCTGTATCTGCAGTCCGTCGCCGTCCCCCCGACGCCGCAGGACCAGCTCGGGCTCCAGAGCTTCGATGTGCACGAGCTGGGGCTGTTCATTCAGGACACCTGGAACCCGCTGGAGAACCTCACCCTGAACCTGGGGGTGCGCTGGGAGGGCACCTGGCACCCGTCCGTGTTCATCGAGCCCGATGAGACGTTCTTCGCTCCGTTCCTGGATGATCCGAACTTCCCGTCGGACGGCCGGATCCCGGACGACCTCAACAACTTCCAGCCGCGCTTCGGGCTGGCCTGGGACGTCGACAACGATGGACGCACGGTGGTCCGGGCCAACGCGGGCTCCTACTTCTCGCGGATCCCGATGCTCGTGTTCGCGCAGCACCGAACGACGAACGGGGCCTTCCAGGCCATCGCGGCCGGCAGCGGCGCCAATTACGACGACTTCGGCGTCATCCCCCCGTTCGGCGAGCTGTTCGTTCCGACTCCGGACGAGCAGGTGTTCTTTCCGGACATCTCGGTGGCCTCGAAGGACCTCCAGCTGCCGCGAACCTGGTCGTTCAGCGGCGAGGTGCAGCGGCTGCTCACCGACGAGCTGGCGGTCAGCCTGAGCTACCAGCACGCCCGCACCGACAACCTGTTCCGCTTCTTCAACGGGAACGACGCCGCGCTCGGATCGCCCTACGGGGCCGGCTCGCTGCCGGGCGGCAACGGAATCGGGGCGCTGTTTGTGACCGAGAGCACGGCCCGCTCGCGGTACAACGCGTTCACCCTCGGGTTGAGGGGCCGGAACGCATTCGAGGACCTGCTCACCTTCGAGGCGA
Organism: uncultured Gemmatimonadota bacterium; assembly: GCA_964499635.1. Classification (GTDB taxonomy): domain Bacteria; phylum Gemmatimonadota; class Gemmatimonadetes; order Palauibacterales; family Palauibacteraceae; genus Palauibacter. Next base: position 63,413 of record CAZCLY010000003.1, read on the forward strand.
ACTACACGCTGGCGTGGGACAAGTCGGACGACGACAACGAGCGCGACCCGTTCACGTTCCGGTACGCCAGCGCCGCGAACCTCGCGCCCGAATACAACTGGTCGGACCGGGACCGCAGACATCGGGTGAACGGCTATTTCCTCTTCCGGCTGCCGGCGGACATCTACTTCAACAACATCGTCCGCTACGCGACGGCCTCGCCCGTTTCGGAGAGCTGCGGCCCCACGACCGCGAATCCGTTCGCCCCCCCGGCGGGCGGGCGCGCCGCCGCCCCGGCGGATCGCGTGTGCGCGGACGGCAGCATCCTGAAGCGCAACACGCTGCGTCGCGAGAACGACTTCTTCATGTGGGACATCCGGATCTCGAAGGGGTTCGCGTTCGGGAACGGGCAGACGATCGAGCCGATCCTCGAGGTGTTCAACGTCACGAACGCCGACAACTTCCTCGACACGGCGCAGGGCTCGCTCCTGTTCAACTTCGACGGCACGATCCGTAGCGGTCTCGGCGAGACCCGTCGTGCGCAACTCGGCGTGCGATTCAGCTTCTGAGCGGGCCGCTCCCGCCGTGACCGTCGGCGGAAGCGATCGCGCCGGGGCAGGGAGATCGCGTCAGCCGGCCTGCGGCGGGATGCGCAGGACCTGACCGGGGTAGATGAGGTCGGGATCGCTGAGCAGCGGGCGATTGGCCTCGAAGATCGTCCCGTACTTCGACGCATCCCCGTACATCTCTTTCGCGATGCGGGACAGCGTGTCCCCCGAGCGGACGGTGTAGAAGCGCGCTTCGGGCTCGGGGGACGCGACCTCCATGCGGTCATCGACGCGCCCGACACCCCGCGTGTTGCCGAGCGCGAGGACGACCTTCTCGCGCTCCGATTGCGAGGCGGCCGTCCCGGTGACCGTCGCGGTTCCGTCGTCGAACTCCACGTGGAGGTCCTCCACCTCGAGGCCCAGATCCCTCACCAAGTGCCAGAGTGCGTTCGCCTTCTGGCCCTCCGCGATGTACTCCTCCACCGCCGCGGACTCTCCGTTCGCACCGGTCAGCTTGCGACCGGCGTCTTTCACGAAGTCGAACAGACCCATGTCTTCCTCCGTTTTCGGCTGGAACGCCCCGCCGGCCCGACAGCCGGACCGCCCGGAAGAAGCGGCCACCTCGACGAGCCTCCGTCAACCCTCCGGAGGTAGCCCGGTGGGCTGCGTCCTTGCGGGATCGATCCGCGGAGGGTTCGCGGTCGCGCGGCATTGACGCTCGGTGTCCCGGGGTGTACGGTGCGAGTGGGACCGTCTGTCCCGCTCGCGCGCTGCTCGGACGTACTCCGGGTGCATCCGCGCGCCGCACGAGCATCCCGCTCAAGGAGGGAACTCCATGCGAATTCGTACTTTGGCCCCGTTGTTCGCCGTCTTCGCCGTCGCCTGCTCGGGGGACACGGGAGAGCAGGCCGCCGCCTCCGACGAGGCGCAGGAATACGCCGCCGAAGCCGGTGACACCGCCGCCACCGACGCTGGCGCGGCCCTGGCCGCCGTGGCCGAGGGGTGGGAGACGCACTACAACATGGGCCACGCATCCATGGTCGCGGACTTCCATGCGCCGGACGGCCTGTTCATCAACGCCTCCGGGCAGGTCCTCTCCGGCCGGGAGGCGATCGCCGGCTACCTGGGCGAAGAGATGAGCATGGGCTCGCCCCGGGTGTCGATCGACACCGAAGGCACGATCGTCGAGGGCGACTGGGGAGTCGCGCACGGCACGTATTCCGTGCAGGCGACGCCCGAAGGGGCCGAGCCCGTGTCGAACCACGGGGACTGGGCCGGGCTGTTCCACAACACGGGCGGCACCTGGCTGATCCAGGGGCTGATGAGCAACTTCGATTCGCCCGATCAGACCCCATCGGGCGAGCCGGGCCCGCTGCCGACGCCGCCGGCCGATCTCCAGATCCCGGCCGGGCTCGGCGAGCTCCAGACGGCGTACGAGACGCACTTCAATCTCGGGCACGCCGGTATGGTGGCCGATCTGTACACGGACGACGCCGTCGCGATGTTCTCCGGCCAGCCGGAAGCCGACGGCAAGGCGGCGATCCAGCAGTCGCTGGCGAATCGGATCGCGGCCGGGGCGGGTGACCTCCACCTGCAGTCGCTGGGGTACCGATCGCTGTCCGACGACATGATCGCCGGTCACGGGACCGCCACCATCTCGGTCGGCGACCAGCACATGGAGGGCTACTACGCGGCGCTGTATCAGCGGGGCGCGGACGGCGCGTGGAAGATCAGGCTCGCGTTGTCGACGGCACACCCGGCCGCCGGGATGTAGGCGCCGGTCCGGACATTCCCATCTCACCCTCTGGAGACGGCGCGCGCCCGCGGGCCCGCGCCGTCTCCGTGCGTTCGGGGGCCTCGCGCGCCGACGGGCCGCGTCCCGGCATCGGCGGCGCGACCCGCACGCGCGCCCGGCCGGCGGCGCGCGGGGCCCAGCGTTGACGCTCGACGCGCTCGTCGTCGGTTCGGGTCCCAACGGGCTCGCCGCCGCCATCACCCTCGCGAGCCACGGACTCGGAGTGCGGGTCATCGAGGCCGCGGCGCGCGCCGGTGGGGGGCTGTCGACCGAGGAGCTCACGCTCCCCGGGTTCCGTCACGACGTGTGCTCCGCCGTCCACCCGCTCGCCGCCGCCTCGCCGCTGTTCGAGGCCCTCCCGCTCGCTCGCCACGGGCTCGAGTGGATCGAGTCGCACGCCTGCGCGGCGCACCCGCTCGATGGCGAGTCCAGCGTCCTCCTCGGGCGCTCCCTCGAGGGCACGGCGGAGGGGCTGGGTGATGACGGCGAGTCCTGGGTCCGGCTGTTCGGCCCGTTTCTCGACGCGTGGCCGGTCGATCGGCACGCCGTGCTCGCGCCCCCGGGGGCCGCCGCGGTGCGTCTGTGGCGCTGGGCGTGGCACGGGCTCGCGAGTGCCCGCACAGTGGCGCGGCGCGCCTTCGGGGGGCACCGCGCGGCCGCGCTGTGGGCCGGGCTGGGGGCCCACTCCATCCTGCCGCTCGAGCGGCGGCCGTCGGCCGGCGTGGGACTGACCCTCGGCGTGGCCGGGCACTCGGTCGGGTGGCCGATCCCACGCGGCGGGGCGGGGGCCCTCGCCGGGGCGCTCGTGGCGCTCCTGCGCGAGCTCGGGGGGCATCTCGAGACCGAGCGGCGGATCGGCTCGCTGTTCGATCTACCCCCCGCCCGCGCCACGCTGTTCGATCTGGGCCCCGGGCCGCTGCTGCGCGTCCTCGGCGAGGCCGCCCCGCCGGCCCTCCGCCGGCGGCTGGCGGCGTATCGGTACGGCCCCGGCGCCTTCAAGCTCGACTGGGCCCTGTCGGAGCCGATCCCGTGGGCCGACCCGTCGACCGGACGCGCCGCCACCGTCCACCTGGGCGGGCGGTTCGAGGAGATCGCGGCCTCCGAGCGGGCCGCCTGGGAAGGTGTGGCGCACGAGCGACCGTTCGTGCTGCTCGCGCAGCCGTCCCGGTTCGACGACACGCGGGCTCCGGAGGGGCGACACACGGCGTGGGCCTACTGCCATGTCCCCGCCGGGTCGTCCGCCGACGCCACGGCCCGCATCGAGCGCCAGGTGGAGCGTTTCGCGCCCGGGTTCCGCGACTGCGTCCTCGCGCGCTCGGCGCTGTCCCCCGCCGACCTCGAACGCCTCAATCCCAACCTCGTGGGAGGCGACGTGGGCGCGGGAGTGCTCGACCTGCGTCGCGTGATCGGCACCCTCATCCCGGGTAGGAGCCCCTACGCGCTCCCGATGGCGGGCCTCTACCAGTGCTCGGCCGCGACCCCGCCGGGGGCCGGGGTGCACGGCATGTGCGGGTTCCACGCCGCCCGGGCCGCGCTGCGGGAGCGGTTCGGAATCCGCGTGTCCCGCGAGGCCGGACTCGCGCTCGGGGCTCGCTTGCGTCGGTGCGCCTGAGGGCGGATCCTCGGAGGCCATGACGCTCAAGGAGAGGGCCGGGGTGTCGACCGGCGTGGCCGTGTTCCTGGCGGTGCTCGCCCTGCCGGCCCCCGCGGACCTCGCCCCCGAGGCATGGCGAACGGCGGCGGTCGCCTTCCTGATGGCCATCTGGTGGCTCACCGAAGCCGTACCCATCGCCGCCACCGCCCTCCTCCCGATCGTCCTCCTGCCGCTCGTGGGGGCCGGGACGATCACCGAGGTGGCGGCGCCGTACGCGAACCCGATCATCTTCCTCTTCCTGGGGGGATTCCTCATCGCTCTCTCGATGGAGCGCTGGCAGCTCCACCGCAGGATCGCGCTCGGGATCCTGTCCCGCGTCGGCGGCCGGCCGGCCGCGATCCTCGCCGGGTTCATGGCGGCCACCGCCTTTCTGAGCATGTGGGTGAGCAACTCGGCGGTGGCGCTGATGATGCTCCCCATCGGCCTCTCGGTGGTGGGGTACGTCGAGCCCGCGGGGGAGAGTGGATCCGGGGAGGGCGCCGCGCCCACGACGGGCTTCGCGCTCGCCCTCATGCTCGGCATCGCGTACGCGGCCAACATCGGGGGCATGGGGACGCTGGTCGGCACACCGCCGAACGCCTTCCTGGCGGGCTTCGTGCAGGAGTCGTACGGCATCGAGATCGGGTTCGCCGCGTGGCTCAAGCTCGGTCTGCCGCTCGTCCTCCTCGCGTTGCCGCTCGTGTACCTGGTCCTCGCGCGGCTCATGACGCGGGGGGCCGGAACGGGGGACGCCGCGGGGGCGCGCGAGGCGATCCGTTCGGAACTCGCGGCCCTCGGACCGGTCACGCCCGCCGAGAAGCGCGTGGCGCTCGTGTTCGTGCTCGCCGCGGGGCTGTGGATCTTCCGCCCCCTGCTCGAGCCCTGGATCCCGGGTCTGTCGGATGCGGGGATCGCGATCACCTGCGGACTCCTCCTGTTCCTCCTGCCGGCGGAGCGGGCAGGGCGCCGCGTCCTCGACTGGGAATGGGCCGAGCGCCTCCCGTGGGGCGTCCTCATCCTGTTCGGAGGCGGGCTGAGTCTCGCGGCCGCCATCGACCGGACCGGTCTCAATACGTGGCTGGGTGGCGGCGCGGCCGGGCTGGCGGACTGGCCGCCGTGGCTGTTCATAGGGCTCGTCACCGCCATCGTGGTGATGCTGACCGAGCTCACCAGCAACACGGCCACCGCGGCCGCCTTCCTGCCCATCCTCGGGGCCGTGGCCGTAGAGGTCGGGTGGGACCCGCGGCTCCTCGCCATCCCCACGGCGCTTGCCGCCAGCTGCGCCTTCATGCTGCCGATCGCCACCCCCCCCAACGCGATCGTGTACTCGAGCGGTCGCGTGACGATCGCGCAGATGGCCCGAGCGGGGATGTGGGCCAACGTGATCATGACGATCCTCATTACGGCCCTCACGCTGCTCCTCCTCCCGCTCGCGTTCGGCGTCCCGATCCCGTGAGGGGCCCCGATTGCTTTCCCCCGACCGGGGCCCCGGCTACCTTTCAAAGCTTTGGAAGAGACCGGCTTTCCGACGGCGCGGTGACCCCCGGGCGGTGGGCGGCGCGCTGTCTCGCGATGGGATGACGATCCAGATGTCCGGTACGGTGAGATAGATGTTCAGTACGGTAAGATGGCGCGTGATCTGGATCACGCTGCTCGTCCTGCTCTGCGGGTGGGCCCTGGTCCCCAAACAGGACGCCGAGGGCAATCCGATCCCGCCCCTCAAGCTGGGTCTGGACCTCCAGGGAGGCATGCACCTCGCGGTCGAGGTGGACGACTCGAACGCCCCGCCGGACGCGGACCTGCAGGACGCGGTGGAGCGTACGCTGACCACGATCCGCAACCGGATCGACCAGTTCGGCGTGGAGGAGCCCACCATTCAGCGCGCGGGCGACCGGATCATCGTCGAGCTGGCCGGGATCACCGATCCCGAGCGCGCCAAGGCGATCGTCGAGCGGACGGCGTTCATGGAGTTCAAGATCATCACGGACGGCCAGTCGTTCGTGACCGCCCTGCCGCGCATCGATCGTGCGATCGTGAACGCCGTGGGCGTCGAGCACCTCCGGCCGACCGAGCTCGAGACGCAGGTCGATCTGGGCGAGGTGCTCGGCGCGCGGGACACCGCCTCCGGGGCCGCCGACACGACGGCCGCCGACACGACCGTGGCGGACACGGCGCCGAACGCGATGGCGGATTCCACGCAGGGCGTCACCCCGACGCCGGGAGCGGTCCCCCAGGACACCGGCCCGGCCACGCCGGCCGACTCGGCGCACGACGAGGCGCTCCATCCGCTCGCCGCCATCCTCAGACCGGGCCGCGTCGCGGGCGAGTTTCTGGTGGCCACGCAGGACCAGCCGACCGTCGAGTCGTGGCTCGAGCTCCCCGAGGTCAAGGAGCTCATCCCGCGCGACATCACGCTCAACTGGGGAGTGGAGGAGGTGCCGGCGGGCGGAAACACCTATCTCCCGCTGTACACGCTCGAGGCCGAGCCCCTGATCACGGGGGAGTACCTCCAGGACGCCGGGCCGGCGACCCGCGATCCGACGTTCAACCAGCCCATCGTCCCGTTCGAGACCACCCGCCGCGGCGCCCGGCTGTTCGAGCGCGGCACGTCGCGGCACGTGCAGGACAACATGGCGATCGTGCTGGATCAGAAGGTACAGAGCTACGCCGTGATCCGTGGCGTGCTCAGCCGGCGTGCGCAGATCGAGCTCTCGCCGGGATCCTCCTTCCAGGAGGCGCAGGATCTCGCTCTCGTGCTGCGCGCGGGCGCGCTCCCCATGCCGATCCGGATCGTCGAGGAGTACACCGTGGGCGCGTCGCTGGGCGAGGATTCGATTCGCCAGGGCCGTATGGCGTTCATCGTCGGGATCGCCGCAGTGGTCGTGCTGATGATCGCCTACTACCGATTCGCGGGCGTCCTCGCGGTGGGCGCCCTGCTGGTGTACGTGATCCTCATGCTCGGCGGCCTAGCCGGTCTCCAGGCGACGCTCACCCTGCCGGGGATCGCGGGGCTCATCCTCTCGGTGGGGATGGCGGTGGACGCCAATGTCCTCATCTTCGAGCGGATACGCGAAGAGCTGGCGGCGGGGAAGACGCCCCGCACGGCGGTGGACGCCGGGTTCTCCAATGCCCTGTCGGCGATCGTGGACGCGAATCTGACCACGCTCATCACCGGGATCATCCTGTTCCAGTTCGGGACGGGGCCGGTGCGGGGGTTCGCGGTCACTCTGTGCATCGGAATTCTGGCGTCGTTCTTCTCCGCGATCTACGTGACGCGGACCCTGTTCATGATCTACCTGAACCGGCGCGCCTCGAGCGAGTCGGTCAGCATATAGCGAATCCGATATGAGGCTGTTCACCAACGCGCACTTCGGTTTCCTCTCCTTTCGGCGCCGGGCGTATCTGATCTCCGGGACCCTGGTCCTGCTGGGCCTCGGATCGATCGCCGTGCACCGCGGCCTCAACACGGGCGTCGAGTTCACCGGCGGGACCATGATCCAGGCCCGCTTCACGCGCTCGACGAGCGTCGCCGAGCTGCGCGATCTCGTGAACGGGGCCGGGGTCACCGGCGAGCAGATCCAGCCGCTCCGCACGAGGGGCGGGGAGTCCATTCAGGAATACCTGTTCCGGGTCCCGACGACGGACGAGGCGGAGGGACTCGAGGGAGTGGGCCGCCAGGTGCGGGGTGCGCTCGAGGGCGCGTTCGGGCAGGACGGCGTCGAGATCCTGCGCACGGAAGGGATCGGTCCCAAAGTGGGGAGCGAGCTCCAGCGCAAGGCGGCCTTCGCGCTGGTCCTCTCCTTCCTCCTCACCCTGATCTACCTGGCCTTCCGCTTCGAGTGGCGCTTCGGCGTCGCGGCGGTGGTCGCCACCATCCACGACATCGTCGTCACCTTCGGGTTCATCTCGCTGCTCAACATCGAAATCAGCCTGGCCACCGTGGCCGCGATCCTCACGATCGTGGGCTATTCGCTCAACGACACCATCGTCGTCTTCGACCGCGTGCGGGAGAACCTCAAGAAGAAGCGCAAGGAGTCGTACGAGGAGACGCTGGACCGCAGCATCAACGAGACGCTGCCACGCACGGTGCTCACCTCGGGCACGACGCTGGTGGCGCTGGTCGCGCTTTTCGTACTGGGTGGCTCCGTGATCCGTCCCTTCGCGCTCGTGCTCATCCTCGGGATCGCGATCGGCACCTACTCCTCGATCTTCGTGGCCTCGCCCGTCCTGCTCGAGATCCACCACTGGGCCCGGCGCCGGCACGCCGGACCGGCACACGCCACGGGGTGACGGACGCGCTCTTCGACTCGCACCTCCACCTGACGGCTCCGCGTTTCGACGAAGACCTCGACAAGGTGCTCCGGGACGCCCGCGCCGCGGGGGTCACGGAGATGGTCACCGTCGCCTCGACGCCCGAGGACGCGACGCGGGCGATCGCCCTCGCGCGGGCGGAGGCCGGGATTTGGGCCACGGCCGGGCTGCACCCGCACGAGGCGGGGCGCACCTCGGCCGAGCTGATCGAGGCAGTGGCTCGCCTGGCCGCCGCGCCGGAGGTGGTGGCGATCGGGGAGACGGGTCTCGACTACCACTACGACCATGCGCCCCGCGACCTGCAGCTCGCCAGCTTCCGGGCGCACATGGAGCTGGCCGCGTCGCTCTCCCTCCCGATCGTGGTCCACTGCCGCGCGGCGGACGCGGACACGGCGGGCGTGATCGCCCAGCTCGGCGACGGCGTCACGGGCGTCCTGCACTGCTTCTCGGCCGGCCCGGAGCTGCTGCGCGCGGCGCTGGACATGGGCTGGTACGTGTCGTTCTCAGGTCTGGTCACCTTCGTCTCCGATCTCGCCGACGCCGTGCGCGAGGTGCCGCTCGAGCGCCTCCTGATCGAGACCGACGCCCCGTATCTGGCACCCGTCCCGCGGCGCGGGCGCAGGAACGAGCCGGCGTTCCTGCGCTTCACCTGCGATCGCGTGGCCGAGATACGCGGCATCCAGCCGCCAGACGCCGCGCTCGCCACGCGCGCCAACGCGCGACGCTTCTACGGCCTCGAGGGGACGGCCGCGTGAGCCGGTCGAGCGCCGGATCGGGGGAGATCGGGCGCCATGTCCAGCGGACCGCCGCGGGGCGACACGCGGTCGAGATCCTCCCCGACCACGTGGCGAACCAGATCGCCGCGGGCGAGGTCGTCGAGCGTCCTGCCTCGGTCGTCAAGGAGCTGTTGGAGAACGCCCTCGATGCCGGCGCGGGGCGGGTCGAGATCCGGCTCCGGTCCGGCGGCAAGAGCGAGGTCCGCGTTGCCGATGACGGCCACGGCATGGGCCGCTCGGACGCCCTCCTGGCGCTCGACCGGCACGCGACCAGCAAGATCCGCGAGGCCGACGACCTGCGCTCGATCTCGTCCTTCGGCTTCCGCGGCGAAGCGCTGCCCTCGATCGCGGCCGTGAGCCGCTTCGAGCTCCACACCGCCGAGGCGGGCGGCGAGGGGACCCGGATCCGGGTGGATTTCGGCCGTATCCGGAGCGTCGACGAGGAACCGCGTCAGCCCGGGACCACGGTCGCCGTCCGATCGCTGTTCCGCGATCTGCCGGCGCGCGCCAAGTTCCTGCGCACGGCCTCCGCCGAGACGCGCGCCGCCAGCGAGGCCGTGGTCCTCCTGGCGCTGGCGAACCCCGGGGTCGAGGTCCGGCTCCGCTCCAACGACCGATCGCTCCTCGAGCTCGCGGCGCACGACACGTGGCTGGAGCGGATCGACGCGATCTGGGGGGACGTGGCCGACACGCTGGTCGAGGTGTCCGGCGAAGCGGGCCCCATCCGCGTGTCGGGCTACGCGCAGCGTCCCGCTGCGGCCCGGCCGCGCGGCGGACGCCGTTACCTGTTCGTCGACGGGAGGCCGTTTCGGGACGCGGGGCTCGGTCGCCTCGTCGATCACGCGTACCGGACCACGGTCGCCGACGGCGTGCACCCCTCCTTTTTCCTCCGCTTCGACACGGGGCCCGGCGCGGTCGACGTGAACGTGCACCCGGCCAAGACCGCGGTGCGGTTCCGGGAGCGGGACGTTCTCGAGCGCGCCGTGAGCGACGCCATCCGGGCGGCCCTCGCCCGACTGGAATCGACCCGGCCACTGGGAAGCGCGGACGGTCCGCGGCGGTCCGCGGGAGAGGGGCGCGGGGGGGTGCGCGTCGGAGGCTCGGGTCGTCCCGTGGCCCCCGGGGGGGACGAGGCGATGCCGCAGCTCGCCCTGTTCGTCGCGGGGGGTCGCGTGGAGCCGGTGGAGGAGGGCGGCCGGGGTGCCCGCGAGACGGAGGAGCCGCCCGGCGAGCAGACCGGATTTCACGGACCCGAGCTGTGGCAGTTGCACGACCGGTACATCCTCGCGGCGACGCGCGAAGGGCTCCTGATCATCGATCAACATTCGGCGCACGAGCGGGTCCTGTACGAGGAGATCATGCGGCGCTTCGAATCAGGGGGAGCCACGGCGCAGGCTCTCCTGTTTCCGGTCACGCTCCGCTTCTCGCCCGCCGAGGCGGCCGCGGTGGAGGAGCTGGAGGGTCTCCTGGCACGGCTGGGGTTCGAGCTCGAGCCGTTCGGCGAGCGCACCTTCATCCTGAGGGCCAGCCCGCAGCCGCACGCCCGGTTCGACGCCGAGCGCTGTCTGCGGGACATGATCACGGAGCTCACCGAGGGATCACCGCTGGTCGACTCGGCGCGCAACCAGCACGAGCGTATCGCGAGGAGCATGGCCTGCAAGGGAGCGATCAAGGCGGGCGAGCGGCTGAGCCCGGAGGAAACGCGCGAGCTGTTCGATCGCCTGTTCGCCACGGAGCTCCCCGGTCACGATGTGCACGGTCGACCGACGATCGTGCGTCTCACCGTAGATGAGCTCGATCGACGCTTCGGGCGTTCCTGAGTCGCCGCGCCGCGCGTCGGCCGCGGGCGTCGAAGCCCGTCCGCCGATCGCCATCGTCGGGCCGACGGCGAGCGGCAAGACGGCGCTCGCGGTCACCGTGGCGAGCACGCTCGACGGCGAGGTCATCTCGCTCGACAGCCGGCAGGCGTACCAGGGCTTCCGGGTCGGCACCGCGGCACCCACCGCCGCCGAGCTGGAGCGCGCTCCACACCACGGTGTCGGGTTCCTGTCTCCCGACGAGCGCTACGGGGCGGGTCGCTTCGCGCGGCTGGCGCACCGGTGGATGGCGGATATCCGCGGCCGTGGACGACTCCCCATCCTGGCGGGCGGCACCGGGCTCTTCCTGCGCGCCCTCACCCACCCCGTGTTCCGGGAGCCCGAGCTCGACGACCGCCGACGCGCCGCGCTCGGCGTGTGGGCCTCGTCGCGGACCGACGAACAGCTTCGCCGCTGGGTTCGGCGTCTCGATCCGCATCTCGCGGCGAGGCTCGGCGGTGTGGATCGGCAGCGGGCGGAGCGCACGCTCGAGCTGGCCCTGCTCGCGGGGCGGCCGCTGACCTGGTGGATGGACAACGGGACGCCCGAGCGGGCGCCGCTCAGGCCGCTGGTGGCCGTGCTCGAGCTGCCGGCGGGGGCCCTGCGGGAGCGGATCCGCCGCCGTGCCGAGGCCATGCTCGAGGGCGGTGCGTGGGAAGCGGAGGTGCGGGACCTGGTGGCCCGCGGTCTGGAGGGCGTCGCGGCGTTCGGGGCGCTGGGCTACGCCGACGTGGCGGCCCACGTGCGCGGCGAGCTGAGCCGCGATGAGACGCTGGATCGCGTCGTGTCGCGCACCTGGTCGTACGCCCGTCGGCAGCGTACCTGGTTCCGACACCAGCTTCCGGACGGCGCGATGCGGCTGGACGGGTCGGAGGGGACGAATCAACTTGCGCGTCGTGTGATCGAGACCTGGCGGGAGGGCCCGGTGCGGCGATGAACATCGGAATCACCTGTTATCCCACGTACGGAGGCTCGGGAGCGGTGGCCACCGAGCTCGGGCTGGAGCTCGCCCGACGGGGCCACCAGATCCATTTCATCTCCTACGCGCAGCCGTTCCGGCTCACGCACTTCCGGGAGGGCGTCTTCTTCCACGAGGTGGAGGTCAACCGCTACCCCCTGTTCGAGTATCCTCCGTACTCGCTGGCGCTGGCCGTGACGATGCACGAGGTGGTGTGCCGCGAGGGGCTGGACCTGCTGCACGTCCACTACGCCATCCCGCACGCCACGGCTGGATGGATCGCGCGCGATATGCTGCGCGCGAACGGGGGCGATGTGAAGCTCGTGACGACGCTGCACGGCACCGACATCACGCTCGTGGGTCAGGATCCCTCCTACTGGTCGATCACCAAGTTCTCGATCGAGAAGTCCGATCGCCTCACGGCGGTGTCGGAGTGGCTCAAGGAGCGGACGCTGGTCGATTTCGAGTGCGCCCGCTGCGCGATCGACGTGATCCCCAACTTCATCGATCCCGAACGCTACGACCGTGAGCTGTATCGGAACGAACGGGCTGCCCTCGCGCTGCCGGAGGAGAAGATCGTGATGCACATCTCGAACTTCCGGGCCGTGAAGCGGGTGCCCGACATCGTGGAGGTGTTCCGTCGCGTCCAGCGCGAGGTGCCGTCGCGGCTGGTGCTCATCGGGGACGGGCCGGAGCGTCCGCGGGCCGAGGCCCTGGCGGAGGAGCTCGGGGTGGGCGATCGGGTCGTGTTCCTGGGCAAGTTCGAATCGGTCGCCGAGCTGCTGGGGTGCGCGGATCTGTTCCTGCTTCCGAGTGAGCAGGAGTCGTTCGGGCTCGTTGCCCTCGAGGCGCAGGCATCCGGCGTCCCCGTGGTGGGGACGTCCGACACGGGGCTCGCCGAGGTCGTCCAGCACGGGGTCACGGGCTCGCTCCACCCGGTGGGCGACGTGGAGGGAATGGCAGAGGCATCCATCGAGCTGCTCCGCGATCCGTCGCTCTGGAAGCGTCGCTCGGAGGCCGCCCGCGCCCGGGCCGTCGAGCGCTTCGCCGCGGAGCGCGTCGTCCCGCTGTACGAGGACCTGTACCGCCGGGTGACGGATGGAGCGGATGCCGGCGACACACCGGCTCCCAGGACCCCGGGCGAGGCGGAGGTCCCGGATTCCGCGGGGACGTCGGCCGCCTCGGGGACGTCGGCGGCTTGACGCTGTTCGACGCGGTCCTGCTCGGGATCGTCCAGGGTCTGACCGAGTTCCTGCCCGTGTCGAGCTCCGGCCACCTGGTGCTCGGAGAGGCGCTCCTGGGGCTCACCACCCCCGGGGTCGTGTTCGAGGTGACCGTGCACGTCGCGACGCTGTGCGCCGTGTGCTGGGTGTTCCGGCGACGGCTGGGCGGGCTCCTGTCCGGCATGGCGCACGGCGATGCCGGATCGTACGCGTACGTGGGTCTCCTGCTGGTCGCCACGGTGCCCGCCGCCATCATCGGCACGACGATGTCCGGCTGGATCGAGCCGCTGTTCGACCGACCCGTGGTGGCCGCGGCCCTGCTGCTCGTCACGGGCGGGATCGTGTGGACGCTCCGGATCACGACCGGGCGGGCCGAGCGGGAGAGGCCGACGACACGGGACGCGATCCTGGTCGGCATCGCGCAGGCCGTCGCCATCCTCCCGGGCATCTCGCGCTCGGGCACGACGGTGGCTGCGGGAGTCGGCCTCGGTGTGGCCCCGGCCCGCATGGCGGAGTTCTCGTTTCTCATGTCGATTCCCGCCATCGCGGGGGCGGCGGTGCTCCAGATCCCGGATGTGCGCGGCGCCGGCGCCGTGATCGGGGCCGCTCCGCTGGTCGTGGCGTTCGCCGCCGCGGTCCTGTCCGGCATCCTCGCGATCGGTATCTTCGTGCGCATGCTGGGGCGCGGGACGTTCTACCGCTTCGCCTACTACTGCTGGGCCGCGGGCGCTGCGTACCTCCTGGCGGCGTGGCTGTCGCCGGGGCTCCGATGAGCCGCCGACGCGCGGCTCCGGCGACGGGGGTCGCGGATCTCGCGCGCGCGTGGCTCGCCGAGGACATCGGCGACGGCGACCGCACGTCGGAGTGGACCATCGATCCCGCGACCCGCGGCACCGCCCGTATCGTGGCGCGGGCGGCCGGCGTGGTGGCTGGAGTGGAGCTGGCGGACGCCACGCTGGCTGCCGCCGATCCCGACCTCGAGCGGGTGTGGCGGGTCGCGGATGGCGACGCCGTCGATCCCGGGGACGAGCTCGTGCGCATCGTGGGGAGCCTGCGCTCGATCCTCGCGGCCGAGCGGGTCACGCTCAACGGCCTGTCGCACCTGTCGGGGGTCGCCACGCTCGCGGCCCGGTACGCGCGCGCTCTCCGCGACAGCGACGCGCGGCTGCTCGACACCCGCAAGACGACGCCCGGGTGGCGCCGCCTCGAGAAGGCAGCCGCGGTGGCCGGGGGGGCCGTGAACCACCGCATGGGGCTGGACGACATGGTGCTCATCAAGGAGAACCACATCCGCGGCGCGGGGGGCATCGGGCGTGCGCTGGCCGCCGCGATCCCGCGTGCCCGGGCCGAGGGGCTCGAGGTGGAGATCGAGGTCACGGACGTGGACGAGCTGCTGGAGGCCCTGCCGCACGGGCCCGACCGGATCCTGCTCGACAACATGGCGCCCCGGGAGCTGGAGGAAGCCGTGCGCCGGGTGCGGGCCACCCCCGGGCCGCACCCGCTGCTCGAAGCGTCCGGCGGCGTGACGCTCGACACGCTCCGCGCCGTGGCGGCGACCGGTGTGGACTTCGTGTCCGTGGGGGCGATCACCCATTCCGCTCCGGCGCTCGACCTGGCACTCGAGGTGGACCGGTGAGCGCCCGGCGGGTGAGGACGTGGGCGGGACTGTCGGCCGACGAGCTGCGTCGGCGCTGGAAGCGCGAGGGGGTGTACCTGTACGGCGAGGCCGACTCGACGAACGCCATCGCCCGCCGGCTGGCCGACGAGGGAGCCGATGACGGGTCGATCGTTCTGGCGCGCGAGCAGAGCGCCGGCCGGGGACGGTCCGGACGGAGCTGGTTCTCTCCGGAGGGAGGGCTCTATCTGAGCATGATATTCCGTCCGGAGGTGACCGCCGTGCCGCCGCTGGTGACGATCCTCGCGGGCCTCGGCGTCGCCACCGAGCTCCAGCGGCGCTTCGCGTTCGCCCCCGCGTGGATCAAGTGGCCCAACGACCTGGTGGTCGAAGGCCGCAAGCTGGGAGGCATCCTGGCGGAGACGAGCGCGTCGGAGGACGGAGCCCCCCGGCTGGTGGTCGGGGTGGGAATCAACGTGGCCGACTCCCGGTGGCCGAAGGCGCTCGACGGAACCGCCGTCGCGCTCGAGAGCCTCGGCCCGGCGACGCTTCCCGGGACGGCGGACGCGGTGGTCGCCGGGCTCGAGCGCTGGCTACCCGACGTGCCCGAGACTCTGGACCCGACCCGGCTCGACGAGCTCGACCGTCGGGACTGGCTCAAGAACCGCCGCCTGGCGCTCGACCAGGGGGGCGACGAGCCGGTGGTGGGCTACGCCGCGGGCATCGCGCCGGATGGGGCGCTGCTGTTCCGTCCCGACCGCGGCGCTCTCCGCCGGGTGACCAGCGGCTCGATCGAAGTGATCGAGGACCGATGATCCTCGCGGTCGACGTGGGGAACACCGAGACGGTGCTCGGCCTGTTCGACGGGCTCGAGCTCCACCGGCTGTGGCGCATCTCGACCGTGCGCGGACGAACGGGCGACGAGCTCGCGCTCATCGTGCGGGGTCTGCTCGACGGCGCATCGGCGGGCGCGCCGCGGCGGGTCATCGTGGCTTCGGTGGTGCCGGCGCTCGACCGGGTGTGGAGCGAGACGGCGGATCGCCTCGAGCTGCCGCTCGCGTTCCTCGACGGGACAGCGTCCCTTCCGATCCGTCTCGACGTCGATCACCCGCTCGAGGTGGGTGCGGACCGGATCGCGAACACCCTGGCGGTGGCCGAGCTGTTCCACCGGGACACGATCGTGGTGGATCTGGGCACCGCCACCACCTGCGACTGCGTGACGGGCGACGGGGTGTTCCTGGGTGGTACGATCGCGCCCGGCCCGCTCACCGCGCTCGATCACCTGAGCCGGGCGACCGCCAAGCTCCCCCAGGTCGAGATCGGGAAGCCCGAGCGGGTGATCGGTCGCAACACGCTCGACTGCATCCGGAGCGGTGGTTTCTACAGCATCGTGGATGCCATCGACGGCATGGTGCGACGCATCCGCGAGGAGTGGGGGGCGGAGGGGATCCTCGCCCTGGCCACCGGGGGTCTGGCGGAGCTCATCGGACGGCACTGCACGACCGTCGAGCGGATCGACCCGGCGCTCACCCTCACGGGGCTCGCGATCGCCGACCGCCACCTGCGAGGAGGGGAGGAGTAGGGGCGTGAGCGAAGGGCGCCCGGCGGGGCCGCGGACCCTCAGGTGGACCCGTCCGGACCGCCCCTCACTTCCTCCCGCAGCAGCGGTCCCTGAGGTCCTCGGCCAGATCGGGCTTCACCATCCGCAGGATCACGTACACGATCATGCAGAAGAACGCGATCTTGATCGCCACGAGGAGCAGCGGGACCACGAGCGAGAACACCACCCCGGTCACCGCGAAGCCGACCACCCCCACCGTCATCAGAACCAGCAACGCTCGAATCATCCAATCCTCCTGAGCTCCATCGGACCGCGCCGACGGCGCGAACCGGGCCCTCCAATCAAGGTACGCGGACGGCCCCCGCCGAGTTTCAAACGCGGGCGGGCTTGCCGGTTCGGCAGACCCCGGGTCCCTGGGCCGAAATGGCATGCGGGGACTGCCAAAGCGACCCCTTTCGGGGTCGGCCGCGTGGCCCACGGACTGCACACCCGGATGACCGTAATCCGCGGCTCCCCCGGCCCTTGCCCGCGGAGCCGCCGGAGGCCATATTGGAAATCGCTTTAGCACTCGTTGTCCGAGAGTGCTAACACCCGTGGCGTGTTCCGTCGCGGGTCCCGACGGGCAAAACTCGTGAAGGTCAGAAGGAGGAACGCCGACGATGGGTACCGCTTCGAAGACAAAGCTCAACATCGCGCCCATGGCGGATCGCGTGGTGGTGGAGCCGCTGGAGGAGACCGAGGAGATGCGGGGAGGGCTGTACATCCCCGACACGGCGAAGGAGAAGCCGCAACAGGGGAAGGTCGTCGCGGTGGGTCCCGGCCGCCTGAACGACGACGGCGACCGGATGCCGATGGAGGTCGAGGTCGGGAACCGCGTGCTGTATGGAAAGTACGCCGGCACCGAAGTTTCGATCGAGGGGAACGACTACCTGATCGTGAAAGAGACCGACATCCTCGCGATCCTCGCTTGACACGGGTCCTCCGGAGCGGAGGACCCGGTCACGATCGGGGATCCCGCGCCCGAACCCGAACCCCGCGGCCGGCCGCCGGAGGCTGGAATCGACCCGAGGCCCGGGCCGCACGATCGCGAACGGAACACGTCATACAGGAGATTGAAGCATGGCCAAGGAACTGGAATTCGACACCCAGGCGCGTCAGCGCTTGAAGCAAGGGGTCGACAAGCTGGCCCGTGCCGTCAAGGTGACGCTCGGGCCCAAGGGACGGAACGTCGTCCTCGAGAAGAAGTTCGGTAGCCCGACGATCACGAAGGACGGCGTGACGGTCGCCAAGGAGATCGAGCTCGAGGATCCCGTCGAGGACCTCGGCGCCAAGATGGTGAAGGAGGTCGCCACCAAGACCTCCGATGCGGCCGGTGACGGCACGACGACCGCGACGGTGCTCGCGCAGGCGATCTTCACCGAGGGCCTCAAGAGCGTGACGGCGGGGGTGAACCCGATGGCGCTCAAGCGCGGCATCGACAAGGCCGTCGAGGCGATCGTCGCGAACCTGCACGACATCTCGGTCGAGACCTCGGGCAAGAAGGAGATCGCCCAGGTCGCGTCGATCTCGGCCAACAACGACATGGAGATCGGCGAGCTCATCGCCGACGCCATGGAGAAGGTCGGCAAGGACGGCGTGATCACGGTCGAGGAGGCGCGAGGCCTCGAGACCGAGCTCGAGACGGTGGACGGGATGCAGTTCGACCGCGGCTACCTGTCGCCCTACTTCGTGACCGATCCCGACAAGATGGAGGCCGTCCTCGACGAGCCGCTCATCCTGATCCACGACAAGAAGATCTCGGCCATGAAGGACCTGCTCCCGGTCCTCGAGAAGGTGGCCCAGATGGGCAAGCCGTTGCTCATCATCGCCGAGGACGTGGAGGGCGAGGCCCTCGCCACGCTGGTGGTGAACAAGCTGCGCGGGACGCTCAAGGTGTGCGCCGTCAAGGCGCCCGGGTTCGGCGATCGCCGCAAGCAGATGCTCCAGGACGTGGCGGTCCTGAGCGGCGGCCAGGTGATCTCCGAGGAGCTCGGCTTCAAGCTCGAGAACGCCGTGGTGAGCGATCTCGGCTCGGCGAAGCGGGTCGTGATCGACAAGGACAACACGACGCTAGTCGACGGGGCCGGCGAGGCGGACCAGATCAAGGGCCGCATCAACGAGATCAAGGTCGCGATCGACAAGTCTACGTCCGACTACGACCGCGAGAAGCTCCAGGAGCGTCTGGCGAAGCTGGCCGGCGGCGTGGCCGTGATCAACGTGGGGGCGGCGACCGAGACCGAGATGAAGGAGAAGAAGGCTCGCGTCGAGGACGCGCTGCACGCCACGCGCGCGGCGGTCGAAGAGGGCATCGTCCCGGGTGGCGGCGTCGCGTTGCTCCGCAGCCAGAAGGCACTCGACAAGGTGAAGGGCGCGGACGGCGACGAGGACATCGGAATCCAGATCGTGCGCCGCGCGATCGAGAGCCCGATCCGTCAGATCGCCCAGAACGCGGGAGCCGAGGGTTCCATCATCGTCGAGAAGGTCCGCGAGTCTAAGGACAACACCTTCGGGTACAACGCGGCCACCGGCGAGTACGAGGACATGGTCAAGGCGGGCGTCATCGATCCGACCAAGGTGACGCGCACCGCGCTGCAGAACGCCGCGTCCATCGCGGGTCTGCTGCTCACGACCGAGGCGGTCGTCGTCGAGCGGCCCGAGAAGGAAGAGGCCGGGGGCGGGATGCCCGGTGGCGGCATGGGGGGCATGTACTAGGAGGCCCTCCGTCCAGGCGCTTCCGACACCGTCGGGAGCTACTCGAAGGCCCGGCGAGATCGCCGGGCCTTCGCGCATCCGCCCCGCAGGCGCCCCCGGCCCCAGAGCATCTGGACGTCGGAGCCGCCGCCACCGAGATTCCGCCCGGCCCGCCGCTTGCCGGGTCGGGGTGCGCGCCGCCCCCGCGGAAGGCCGTCACGCGATGGCCGGAGCACGCGTTGTACGGGAGACGCCCCTCGTCGGTGCCCCGCGCCTCGACCCGATCCGGAGAAAGAGGGACACAATGCACCCTGACGTCCCCCGGCGCGGTAGACCCCCGGCTCGTCGCTCGAGCACTCCCCCCCGGGCAGGATCGCTGTCGTGCGCGCTCCTGGGCGTGCTCCTCTTCGCGGGGTGCGACGACGTGACCGGTCCGGCGCGCGAGGCGTGCGGCGCTCCGATCCTCGACCCGGGCGTCTCCCTCCGTTCCGGGTTCACGCCGCCGGGCCGGGTGTCGCTCCTCGTCGGGTCCACCTGCACGCTGAGCTCCGGGGAGTCGGAGTCCTTCGCGCTCGGTCGCTCCGACGGGGCAGCCGAGTACCTGGTCGCCATCCAGAGCGCGAGCACCGTGGCCGGCGCCGTGTCGAGCATCCGATTGTGGGTTCGGGGGCCCAACGCCCCGTCCGCGACTTCGTCCGCCGACCGCGCGTCGAGCCGGGTGCCCCTGGGCCCGGAGGCGTGGTCGTCCTCGGCGGAGCTTCGCCTGCGGCACGACGCGCTGCGAGAGCTCGAGCGGGTCGGCGCGCGACCGTTCCGACCCGGGGGCGACCCGCGCATCAGGCCGAGCGTCGCCGCAGCGCCCCCGACGGTGGGGGAGACGGTCACGTTCCGGAACTCCGTGGCCCCCGATCTGTCCGTCGACTGCGACGGCCCCGACGTGATCACGGCCGTCGTGAAGGCCGTCGGGACCGAGTTCGCCGTCGCCGAGGACATCGAAGCGGCCGGCCACATCGGAGCCGCCGAGTACGGCGACATGCTCGACTCGCTGGAGCGGCTCGTGTTCCCGGTCGACACGGCGTACTTCGGCGCTCCGGCCGACCTGGACGGGAACGATCGGGTGTGGGCGCTGGTCACCGTGGCCGTGAACCGGGTCACGCCCCGGGGAAGCGGCACCTTCATCGCGGGCTTCTTCAATCCGAGCGACCTCTCGGACCCCGCCACCTGCGCCGCCTCCAATCGAGGCGAGCTGCTCTACCTGCTGGCGCCCGATCCGACGGGGCGCTTCTCGAATCCCGTCCCGCCCGCGTTCGCGGTCAGCAACGCCATCGGCGTGTCGTCGCACGAGCTCGAGCACCTGTTGTCGGCCGAGCAGCGCGTCGGCCCCGGGGGCGGGACGTTCGCCGACCTCGAGGACGCATGGCTCGGCGAGGGAATGGCCCACACGGCGGAGAGCGTGGTGGGCTGGAAGGCGGGCGGGCTGGCGCCGCAGCAGAACCTGGGATTCGCGGCGCTCGACGCCGTCCCGGGCGTGTTCGCTGCATTCCACCTCGCCAACTTCCGCCGCACCGGCTATTACCTGGAGGATCCGAGCCGCACACTCGCACTCGGCACATCGTCGAACGGCGATCCGGGCGGCGTGCCGTCTCTGCGCATGCGGGGCTTCGCGTGGCTGTTCCTGCGCTGGATGGCGGATCACGCGAGCGTGGGCGGTGGTGGCGTGTTGGGTGGCAAGGCCGAGGAGGAGATGTTCCGCGAGCTGTCCTCCGGCGGCCAGACGCGCGCGCGGGGGGTGGCGAACGTCGAGCGGGTGGCGGGGCCGCTGCTCGGGGTGTCGGGGTGGCGCCGGCTCCTGTCCCGCTATGCGCCGGCCCCGGGAGCCGACGATCGTGCGTCCGGGGCGCCTCCCTCCACGCAGTTGAGCTCCTTCGACCTTCCGGACGTGTTCGGGGCGCTGCACGCCTCGCTGCCCGACAAGGAACCGTTCGGATCGCCGTACCCGCTCGATCCGGACGTCGTGAGGCTGGACTCGACGGTGGGGAAGAGCTTCGATGTCGAGCTGGGCGCGTCCACGGCGGCCTACTTTCTGCTCGAGAGCGATGGGCCACACCCGGACATCAGGATCACGCTCACGACACCGAGCGGCGCGGGTGTGCCGGTCTCCGTGCGCCCGCAGATCGTGCTGCTGCGGACGCGTTGAACGGACCGGCGGGAACTCCGGGGTCCGGGCGCGGTTTACAGCTGTCGGGAATAGGTCCGACACGGTCACGGACGCCCGCGGAGCGGACGGGCGGCGGAACCAGGAGCGACGAGCGTGAGTCGAATCGGTGGAAGTGATCGCGAGCCGGGCGGGTCGGGCTCCGTGAGGCGGTCTCGCTGGAGAGTGCTGGCGGGGTGCGTCGCGGTCATCGGGGTAGCCGCGTGCGGCGACGGCGGGACGGGGCCGCCTCCGCCGCCACCCCCTCCTCCGCCTCCCCCTCCGGGGATCGCGGAGCCGGCCGTCACGCTCGACCTGTCGCCGGGAGAGTCGGTGACCCTGATTGCGGCGGAAGAGGTCCGCGCCTTTCAGCTCGATGGCGCCGACGAGGCCCGGGAGTACCAGCTCATCGTGCAGAGAGCGTCGCAGACGTTCGGGGCCTCGACCCCGATGCGGCTCACGGTCACCGCGACGGGGGCGTCGGCGAGCGTGACCGATGCGGGTCCGATCCCTCGCCTCGCCCCCAGCCTCTCACGGCTCCCGGATCTTCAGGCGAAACGCATGAGCTGGTTCCGCCAGGAGCGCAAGCTGCGCGAAGCCACCCGCGCGGAGCTCCTGCGCGTGGGCGCACGGCCCCTGCGACCCGGGCAGCCGCGCGTCGGGCCCCGGCTGTCGGTGGCCGCCGTCCCGCCCGCCCCGGGCGACATGGTCCAGTTCAACCTCGCGGTGACGCCGGAGCTCACGGTCGATTGCGACAACGCGACCACGATCGACGCCGAGATCGAGTTCGTGGGACCGCACGTCGCCATCGCCGCGGACGTGCAGAATGCCGGGAACTTCTCGCCCGCCGACTACACCGAGTTGGGCCGACTCTTCAACGACACGATCTACAACGTCGATACCTCGTACTTCGGGGACCCTGCGGATCTCGATGGAAACGGCCTCGTCATCGCGCTCGTCACGGCGGAGGTCAACAAGCTCACACCCCCCGGGAGCGGGACGCTGATCGCCGGCTTCTTCTTCGGCGGCGATCTGAGCGATCCGGCCGATTGCGCCGGCAGCAACGCGGGCGAGCTCCTCTACATCGTGGCCCCGGACCCGGGCGGACAGTTCAGCGATCCGATCGACGCGGAGCAGGCGATCGGTCTGGCCCGCACGACCATGGGTCACGAGTTCCAGCACCTCCTCAACACCGAGCAGCGGGTGACCAAGGCCGGCGGCACGTTCGCCGACCAAATGGACGCGTGGCTCGACGAGGGCATGGCCCACCTCGCCGAGGAGCTCGTCGGGCTGGCTGTGGGCGGGAAGCCCACGCGCTCCAACCTCGATCTGGATGGCCTCGTCACGGACGCCAGGTCGCGGGACGCGTTCAACGACTTCCACTTCCTCAACCTGGCGCGGGTCGCGCGCTTCATGCTCGATCCGGAGGGCACCCCGGCGCTCGGTGATGCGCTCGGGAACGATCCCAGTGACGACAGCACGCTCCTCATGCGCGGCTTCGCGTACATGATGATGCGGTGGCTCGGGGACCAGTTCGGGCCGAGCGGCTCGGGGGTGGTCCCCGGGAGCGCCGAAGCGGCTTTCTTCCGGGAGCTCTCCCTCGGAGGGCCGAACCTGCTGCGCGGGGCGGACAACGTGGAGCGGGCAGTGCAGGTGATCAGTGGGGAGAACGTCCCATGGGTGGTGCTGTTGGCGGACTTCCTCGGGATGCTGGCCGTCGACGACACCAACCTGTCGGGGCTGGATCCGCGCTTCCAATCGAAGACGTGGGACTATCGCGACCTGTTCCTCCAGCTCAGCCAGGCCACCTTCTGCTGCGACGAGAACGGGAACTCGGTGCCTCCGCCGACCGTGTTCCGGAACGCGTACCCGCTCATGCCTTCGGATGTCTCGTTGACCGCCACCACGAGCACCTCGCGGACGTTCACCGTGAACTCCTCCACCGGCGCCTTCTTCCACCTGGCGGCGGCCAATCCGGCGCCGGATGTGGTGCTGGAGGTGACGACGAATACGGGGGCCGACCTGCCCCAAAGCGCTCTGGGCCAGGTGACCATCATCCGCATCCGCTGATGGCCCTCCGACGATGACGCCGGTCCGTCCACTCCGGCCCCGCTGGCTCGCCGCGGCCATCGCGACCGCGGTCGCCTGCGTCGCGCAGACCCAGGGGGGCGGACCCGCCCGGGTCGGCGAGCGGGGTCCAGACTCGCTCGAGGGGACCGTGCGGTTGGCGGGCAACGCCCCGTTCACGCGCGCCCTCGTCGAGCCGGAGGGAGGCGGGGCCCGAGTGGTCGAGGGTCAATATCGCGACGAGATCCGACGGCTGGCGGGCGCCGTCGTGCGCCTCACCGGGCACTTCGGGGGCGACGGGTACCCCGGCCCCACCCTCGAGGCCACGTCGTACGAGATCCTCTCGGTCGATGGTGACCGTCCCATCCTCGGGAGGCTCGAGAGGGATGAAGCAGGGTTCCGGCTGGTCTCGCCCAACGGCGTGGTCACCCCCCTCGCGGCGGTCTCGGACGCGCTCGCGGAGCACGAGGGCGCGCTCGTGTGGGTCGTGCTCGATGCGCGCGGCGGGGTGGCGCAGTACGGCGTGCTGAGAGAGCCCCTGTGAACCCGCCCCGGGGCGGGCTCGGGGCGGCCGGGGCCCGTGCGGCGCTCTCGGTGCTCCTCGCGGCGGGCTGCAACGGCGACCGGCTCGCCCCCCCGCCCGGCTTCGAGTCGCCGCTCACGAGCGCGCGGATCGAGCTGGA
Organism: uncultured Gemmatimonadota bacterium; assembly: GCA_964499635.1. Lineage (GTDB taxonomy): Bacteria > Gemmatimonadota > Gemmatimonadetes > Palauibacterales > Palauibacteraceae > Palauibacter. The sequence continues at coordinate 87,342 of CAZCLY010000003.1, forward strand.
GCCGGGCGAGTTCACGGTCCTTTCGGGAGCCCAGCTGTCCGGGTCGATCGAGATCCCCGCGGCCTCCGAGTCGCGCTCGTACGTGGTGGTGGTTCACAACTCGCGCGGCACGACCGGGGACGCGACGCCGGCGCGCTTCAGCGTGATGCGCGCCGGAGTCCCGCTCTCCATTTCCGCCGCCCCCGGCCAGGGAAGAGCCCCGCTGGCGCCGTCGTGGCCGGCGCATCCGTTCGACGCCTGGTTCGCGGGCGGGGAAGCCGAGTTTCGGCTGCAGATCGGTCGGGATCTCCGGGAGCGCGGAGCGACCCCCCTGCGCCGGGGCTCGAGCGAGGCGGGGCCCCGCTGGTCGCGGGTCACGGCCACGACCGTCGTGGGCGATACGCTCGACTTCGGCTCGCCCGTCGAGGCGGACGGGTCCCTCGAGACCTGTACGTCCACCTCCAGGGTCACCGGCGTGGTCCGCGCGGTCGGCCCCCACTTCACGGTCGTCGAGGATACCGCGGTGGCCGGGTCGCTCGACACGGCGGACTTCACGGAGCTGAGCACCGAGATCGAGGCGGTCGCGTGGCCCGTGGACAGCGCCTACTTCGGCCAACCCTTCGACATCGACGACAACGGCTCGGTCCTCGTCCTCGTCACGGGCGAGGTGAACCGGCTCGGTGCCGCCGGGTTCTTCACCCGGTCGGACCTCTCGTCCCGCCAGGAGTGCCCATCCAGCAACGAGGGGGAGCTGCTGTGGGTCATCGCGCCCGACCCGCAGCTCCGCTTCGGCGGCGAGGTCATTCCCATCGACCTCGTGACCTCGCGGCTGCCCGACGTGATCGCGCACGAGCTGCAACACCTGATCCACGCCGAGCGGCGGATCTTCGAGGCCGCTGGCGACTTCGACTCCGTGGATTTCCTGTGGCTCAACGAGGCGATGTCGCACATCGCCGAGGAGGTCAGCGGGTTCTACAAGGGTGGGCTCCGCACGGGCGCCAATCTGGACTTCGCCGATCTGGACGATCCGGTCGTTGCGCGGCGATTCGCCCGCTACCACGTGGGCGACCTGCTCTTCGTGCAGAGCTATTTTCGCGAGACGGCCACGGTCCCCGCCCTCGCGGACCGTCTCGTGACGCGCGACGAGCTCGCCCGGGCCCGCGGGTTCGGGTACCTGTTCCTGCGCTGGCTCGCCGATCGATACGCCTCCGGGGGACCGCCCGGGATCGTGGGCTCGCAGGCGGAGCAGGACTTCTTCCGCGTGCTGACGGTGGGTGGCGGGGGGCTCCTCCGGTCGACCGAGAACGTCACCGGTACGCTGTCGGCCACGCTCGGTCAGACGCGCACGTGGGAGGAGCTGTTCGGAGAATACGTCATGGCCCCGGCAGTGGACGACGTGCAGAGACCGCCGATCGAGCTCCCCGGCGCGTTCCTGATCGGGAGCTGGAACCTCCCGGCCGTGTACGAGAACGCCCGCAAGAACGGCTTCGCGCTCGAGTTCCCGGACGGCTTCCCGCTCGTCCCGCGGCTGGTGCTGCTGGGCACCATCCCCGAGTCCGGATTCGTGGACGATGTGGACTTGCTGCCCTCGACGGCCTCCTACTACCGGGTCGAGGGAGTGGTCGATACGCCGGCGTCGCGGCTGCGGATAAGTGGACCGAACGGGGCACCGCTGACCGGATCCACCGACATCCGCGTCACGATCGTCCGCACGTTGTAGGAAGGGCGCGGGTCTCGGCGGCGCGGCCGACGACGCTCTTGGCCGGCGTGGCCCGCCGATCTAGCTTCTACGGGGACGACGGCGCGTGGTGCGGAGCCCCCCGTGCCGTCTCCACGATCCAGGACCGCTCCCGACGTTTATCGACGGGTAGGCCGATGAACGATCCACGCATCTCCGTGACGCTCCCCGACGGATCGTCCGCCTCGCTCCCGGAGGGCGCCACCGCCGCCGATCTGGCCGCCGACATCGGACCGGGTCTCGCGCGCGCGGCCATCGCGGCCCGGGTCGACGGTCGTCTGACCGACCTGGGTCGCCCGCTTCCCGATGGCTCCGAGGTGGCGATCGTGACGCGCAGCGATGTCGACCCGGATGCGCTCTACGTGCTGCGGCACTCCGCGGCGCACGTGCTCGCGACCGCGGTGCGGGAGCTCCATCCGGAAGCCGGCATCGGCTTCGGGCCACCCATCGAGGACGGGTTCTACTACGACTTCGAGGTCGACGCCCCATTCACGCCCGAGGACCTCGAGCGCATCGAAGAGGGCATGCACCGCGTGGTCGAGGCCGATCATCCCTTCGAGCGACGCGAGGTGGATCGCGCCGAGGCGCGGTCCCTGTTCACGGACGACCCCCTCAAGCGCGAGCGCCTGGCCGAGATCCCCGAGGGCGAGACGATCTCGGTGTACCGGGACGGACCGTTTCTCGACCTGTGCCGCGGGCCGCACGTCCCGTCGACCGGCGAGATCCGCCACTTCAAGCTCCTGAACGCCGCGGGCGCCTACTGGCGAGGCGACGAGAAGCGCCAGATGCTCCAGCGTATCTACGGGACCGCCTTCTACTCGGCCGACGCGTTGGCCACGCACCTCGAGCGGCTGGAGGAGGCCCGAAAGCGCGATCATCGCCGGCTGGGACAGGAGCTCGACCTGTTCTCGATCCAGGAGGACATCGGACCGGGACTGGTGTGCTGGCATCCGAAGGGCGCCCGCATCCAGCTCGAGCTCCGCCGCTGGATCGAGGACCTGCTGATGGCGCGCGGCTACGAGTTCGTGTATACGCCGCACGTGTCCAGCGAGGCGCTCTTCCGGCGGTCGGGCCACCTGCCCACCTACGCCGACAACATGTACCCGCGCATGCAGGCGGAGGGCGAGGACGAGGCGTTCAGGGTCAAGCCGATGAACTGCCCCGGGCACACCCGCATCTACGCCGCCCGGCCGCGCAGCTACCGCGATCTGCCGCTCCGGCTGTCCGAGATCGCGAACGTGTACCGCTACGAGCGCTCGGGCACGCTCCACGGCCTGTTGCGCGTGCGGATGCTGACCATGGACGACGGTCACATCTTCTGCACCCCCGAGCAGGTGGAGGACGAGATCTTCACCTGTCTCGACCTGGTGGATCACGTCATGAGGACCCTGGGGCTCGAGTATCGCTTCGACCTGTCGACGCGTCCCGACGATCTCGAGAGGCGGATCGGGGACGATGCCGTATGGGACCGGGCCGAGGCGGCCCTTCGCCAGGCGCTCGAGCGCGCGGGCGTGGAGTTCGGGATCGACGAGGGGGGCGGTGCGTTCTACGGGCCGAAGATCGACATCAAGTTCCGCGACGCGATCGGACGGGAGTGGCAGGGAGCCACGATCCAGCTCGACTTCAACCTCCCGGAGCGCTTCGAGCTCGAGTACATCGGGAGCGACAACGCGCCGCACCGCCCGGTCATGATCCACCGCGCGATCTTCGGCACGCTGGAGCGCTTCACCGGGGTCCTGATCGAGCACTTCGCGGGGGCCTTCCCGCCCTGGCTGGCCCCCGTCCAGGTCCGCGTGCTGCCGATCACCGACGGCCAGGAGGAGGTCGCGTCCGGCATCGTGACGCGGATCGCGGACGCGGGCCACCGGGTCGAGCTCGACGCGCGCTCCGACACGCTGGGCTACCGGATCCGGGACGGGGAGCTGCAGAAGGTCCCCTACCTCCTCGTGGTGGGCGAGCGCGAGGCGACGGCGGGCACCGTGGCCGTGCGCGTCCGGGGTGCCGAACAGAAGCAGGTCGTGATGTCGGTGGAGGAGTTCCTCGGCCGTCTCGCGGAGCGCGTCGAGGAACGGGCGCTCGAGCCCTGAAGGTGGCCCCGGGAAGCCCCGTCCCGCGTTGACAGTCCGGGGGGTCACGTCTACCTTCGGGACGCGGAAAAAGTCTGGTGAAGTGGGGCACGAGCCCCCACCCTCGCGGCGCACGATCCTCGTGCTGCTGCCGGGTCGAAACGGAGCGGCGCCCTCCACGAGACGGAGGGCGAGGCTTCGCGCGCCCGGTCGGCACAGCCGTACCGGGCTTTTTTTGCGCGCGAGGGAGCACCGTGCTCCCCGCAGCGGGCCGCGCGTCACGCGCGCGTCGGCCGCCGTGATCGCTCGAAAACACGAGGTGCAGTGAACCAGGACGAACTACGAGTCAACGAGCGCATCCGCATCAGCCCGATCCGTCTGATCGACGAGAACGGAGACCAGCTCGGGATCGTCGCCACCGACGAGGCGAGGTCACTCGCCTCGCAGCGCGGCCTCGACCTGGTGGAAGTGGCCCCCAACGCGCGTCCGCCGGTGTGCCGCTTCATGGACTACGGGAAGTACAAGTACGAGCAGGCCCGGAAGGCGCGCGAAGCCAAGAAGAAGCAGCACGTCATCCAGGTGAAGGAAGTCAAGCTGCGCCCGAAGATCGAGACGCACGACATCGAGTTCAAGCTGCGCCATGCAAAGCGGTTCCTCGAGGAAGGCCACAAGGTGAAGTTCACGCTCATGTTCCGCGGTCGGGAGGTCACCCACCCCGAGCTCGGCGTGCGGCTCCTCGAGCAGGTGAAGGACGAGTTGGAAGACCTCGGCGAGGTCGAGTCGGACATCTCGCACGAGGGCCGGACGATGACGATGCTGGTGGGGCCCAAGCGGTAGGATCGCGGGGACCCGGACGATAAAGCGACGCGCGGTCCCCGGCGGGGCCTCGCAGGAGCGACGCGCCACACGGTCTGCGTGGGGGGAAGGAAACGACGATGCCGAAGATGAAGACGAACCGGTCGGCCGCCAAGCGGTTCCGGAAGACGGGAAGCGGCAAGTTCCGCCGCCAGCGGGCGTACCACAGCCACATCCTCACCAAGAAGAGCCCCAAGCGGAAGCGGCGGCTGCGGCAGACCACGCTGGTGGCCCAAGCCGACGAGAAGCGCGTGCGACGGCTTCTGGGGGGATAGCGGTCCCACTCCGCCGACGACAGGAACACACTCCGACGGACCCCCGCGCGGGCGCGCGGCCCAGAGCGGTCCGCCGAACGATCAGATGACGCAGGAGGGCGCACATGCCTCGCTCCACGAACAGCGTGGCCAGGAATCGGCGCAAGAAGAAAGTCCTCAAGGAGGCCCGCGGCCAGTTCGGCGGGCGCTCCAAGCTGTACCGCACGGCGAAGAACTCCGTCGAGCGCGGGTGGGCCTACGCCTATCGGGACCGCCGTCGGAAGAAGCGTGACTTCCGGCGCCTGTGGATCGCCCGGATCAACGCGGCCGCACGTGAGAACGGGATCTCGTACTCCCGGTTCGTGAGTGGGCTGCGCGGGGCCGGCGTGGAGTTGAATCGCAAGATGCTGGCGGATCTCGCCGTGCGGGACCCGGGCGCGTTTCGCGAGCTCGCGGAGGTCGCCAAAGCTCACGCCCCATGACGGCGGCCGGAGCGTCCCTTCTCGAGCGTCTCGTGGAGCTCGAGGAGAAGGGACTGGCCGCCATCGCGGCGGCCGGGACCGAGGAGGCGCTCGAGGAAGCCCGCGTCGCCTACCTCGGTCGGAACGGGGCGCTCGCCGACCTGATGGGCCGCATCGGATCGGTGGAGCCCGAAGCGCGCCCACGGGTCGGACAGCGCGCGAACGCCGCCAAGCAGGCACTTTCGGGCGCCCTCGAATCGCGGACACGGGAGCTCGCCACCGGTACGGAGGAGCGCGGGGGGGCGCGCGTCGACCTCACCCTCCCCGGACGCAGACCGTGGGTGGGGGGGGTGCACCCGGTCACTCGGGTGATCGACGAGATCTGCGACATCTTCAAGGACCTCGGATTCACGCGCGTCCAAGGGCCCGAGCTCGAGACGACGTGGTACAACTTCACGGCGCTCAACATCCCGCTCGATCATCCGGCGGCCGACATGATGGACACGTTCTATCTCGACGAGGACGTGATCCTGCGGACGCACACCTCGCCGGTCCAGGCGCGCGTCATGGAGTCGCACGCTCCCCCCGTGCGCGTCGTGGTCCCCGGTCTGGCGTACCGGCGCGACTCGTTCGACCCGTCCCACGCGCCGGCGTTCGAACAGATCGAGGGTCTCGCCGTGGACGAGGGCGTCGACTTCATCGAGTTCCGCTCCGCGATCGACCACTTCGTGGGCCGCTTCTTCGGCCGCGACACGAAGAGCCGCTTCCGTCCCTCGTTCTATCCGTTCACCGAGCCTTCGGCCGAGGTGGACGTGACGTGCACCGTGTGCCGGGGAAGCGGCTGCCCCACGTGCAAGCGCACGGGCTGGATCACGATCATGGGGAGCGGGATGGTCGATCCGGCGGTGTTCGAGGCCGTCGGATACGACCCGGAGCGATACACGGGGTACGCGTTCGGCATGGGACCGGGCCGGATCGCCATGGTACGGCACGGGGTTCCCGACATGCGGATGCTGTACGAGGGCGACGTCCGCTTCCTGGAGCAGTTCGCGTGAACGTCTCGTTCAACTGGCTGCGCGAGCTGGCCCCGGGGCTGGAGGGGACGCCGGAGGAGATCGCGGCGCGCTTCAGCCGGGTGGCCGCCGCGGTCGAGGCTCTCGAGCCCGTGGGCGCGGAGCTCGACGGGGTGGTGGTGGGCCGCGTGCTCGAGGTGCGCCCGCACCCGAACGCCGATCGCCTGCGGCTGTGTCGCGTGGATGCCGGGGGCGACGCCGTGGAGGTCGTGTGCGGAGCGCCGCGGATCGACCGGGACGGGTTGTATCCGTACGTCCCCGCGGGGGCCACGCTGCCCGGCGGCTTCACGATCGAGTCGCGCGAGATTCGAGGCGAGATGAGCCATGGTATGTTGTGCTCCGAGATGGAGTTGCGGCTCGGACGCGATCGAGGCGGGATCATGAGACTGCCCGATGACCTCGAACCGGGCACCGCCCTCACGGAGGCGCTGGGGCTGCCCGATGTGCGGCTGACGCTCGACCTGAATCCGAACCGTGTCGATCTGGCCTGCCACATGGGGGCCGCCCGCGAGCTGGCCCCCGGAGGCGACGCCTCGCTCCGCCCGCGGGAATTCGGAGGTCCCGGGTGGTCCCCGGAATGGCGGGGTGACGAGCGGGAGGGTGAGGGGGCCGGAGTCCGCGTGCGCATCGAGGATGCGACGCGCTGCCCGCGCTATCTGGCGGCGGTCGTGCGCGGCGTGCGGGTGAGGCCGTCGCCCGCCTGGCTGAGCGGACGCCTGCTGGCCACGGGGGCCCAGCCGATCAACAACGTGGTGGATGCCACCAACTACGTGCTGCGCGAGCGAAATCAGCCCCTGCACGCCTTCGACCTGGGCACGCTCGCGGGATCCGAGATCCGGGTGCGCGCGGCCATCGCCGGAGAGCCCCTGCGCACGCTGGACGGCGAGGCGCGCGAGCTGACGCCGGCCGCGACCGTGATCGCCGATCGCGATCGAGCCGTCGGCCTGGCCGGGGTGATGGGCGGACGGGACACCCAGGTGACGCCGGACACGGTGGACGTGCTCATCGAGTGTGCCTTCTTCGATCCGTCGAGCGTGCGGAGCACGGCGCGCTCGTGCGGGTTCGCCACCGACGCCTCGTATCGCTTCGAGCGCGGGATCGATCCGCGCGGGCAGGAAGCGGCGCTGGCGCGCTGCGTGGAGCTCATCCTGGCGATCGCGGGCGGCCAGGCGGACCCGATCGGTGTCCGTGTGGGGCGTGAGCCCGGCGAGGCGCCGGTGCTGGGTCTGCGCGCCTCGCGCGTCCGCCAGGTGCTCGGGCTCGACCTCGCGGTGTCGGAGATCGCGGGGCTGCTGGCCCCGATCGGATTCCACACCCTGTCGAGCGACGAAGGGGCCGGCGAGGTCCGGGTCCGCGTGCCCGGCTGGCGGGGCGATGTGGCCCGGGAGATCGACCTCGTCGAGGAGGTGGCGCGCCGCTACGGATACGACGAGGTTCCGCGCGAGCCCCGCCGCTTCCGACCGAGCGTGGTCCCCGAGGATCCAGCCGTGCGGCGGGCCGCGCGCGTGCGGGAGATGCTGGTGGCGGGGGGGCTGCTCGAGACGAGGAGCCTCAGCTTCGTGCCCGAGGAGCACCGGGGGAGCCGGGCGATCGTGGCGGTGCCCAACCCGCTGTCGGCCGAGGAGAGCTACCTGCGGAGCGGGATGGTGCCGGTCCTCCTGCGGCGCGTGGAGCACAACCACGCGCGGGGCCGGAGGGACGTGCGTCTGTTCGAGATCGGAGCGGTGTTCGCGTACGCCGCCGATCCGCGCCCGCCGGCCGACTCGAAGAACGCAGGGCTGGAACGCTTCGCCGAGACGCTGCGCGTCGGTGCGGTGTGGACGGGGAGACGCGAGCCGCCGCATTGGGACGGCGGTGCAGGCGACTTCGGGCTCTGGGACCTGAAGGGGCAGGCCGAGGTGGTGGCGCGGCGGCTGCTCGACGGGCACCTCGAGCCGTTGGCCGGTGGCGAGGATCCGGAGGCGGACCGACTGGCGGCCGGGTGGCTGGAGGTGGACGGTTTCCGCCTCGTGGCGCAAGGTCGGACCGTGGGCGTCGCCGGCTCGGTCCGCCCCGGGGCCCTCGACGCCCCGCCGTGGGCCGCGTCCGCCTGGGGTCTGGAATTCGATCTCGGTGCGGTGCGCGAGCGCGCCGCCGTGGTGTTTCGGCCGATCTCGTCGTTCCCGGCCGTGCGTCGCGACCTGGCCGTTACGGTCCCCGTGTCCGTGCGGGCGGCGGATGTGGAGACGGCGCTCCGCGAGACGGCGTCCGATCTCCTGGAGTCGGTGGAGCTGTTCGACGTGTACGAAGGAGCCGGCGTCGCGGAGGGACGGAAGAGCCTCGGGTGGGCATTTCGCTTCCGGGCGCAGGACCGTACGCTCACGGATGACGAGGTGGAGGGGGAGATGACGGCGCTCTCCGCCACCCTGGAGAAACGCTTCGATGCCAGAATCCGAACGTCCTGAACGCGAGAGGGAGATCTCGGCCGCGTTCGATCGGCTGACCTCGGCCGTCGAACAGGTGCTGGCCGAGTACGGCTCGATTCGGGAGCGGGCGCAGACCCTCGAATCGGAGTACGAGTCGCTGCGGTCCGCCCTGGCGGGCTCGGGCGGATCCGACGCCCCCGCGGATCTCGACGAGCGTCTGTCGCGCATGGCCGAGGAGAACCGCCGGCTGCGCGACACGCTCGTCGAGGCCCGCGATCGCGCGGCCCGACTGAGGAGCCGGCTCGCCGTGGTGGAGGACGAGGTATGAGCGATCGCAAGACGGTGCGCGTCACCATCTTCGGGGAGGATTACCAGATCCGGACGGATCTGGGAGACAAGTACACCAAGGAGTGCGCGCGCTACGTGGATGACGCCATCCAGGAGGCCCACATCGGGGGTCACGTCGCCGAGCCCCACAAGGCCGCCATCCTCGCGGCTCTCAAGATCACCGACGAGCTGTTCCGGGCCCGGGCGGAGGCCGCGGGGCTTTCCGATCTCGTCCGCGAGCGCGTGGAAGACCTGACCACGAGGCTGGAGGAGATTCGGGCGTCCAGCCGCGAGGCCAGAAACACGGAGCTGGCGCTGGACGGCTGAGACGTCGGGACCCTCCGGATCGCTTGCGGGGTCCCGAGGGCCGCGGCAACTTGAAGGTTCGGACTCCAGACCGGGGGCGGTTCGCAGGCGCAGGCTCGTCTACTGGATGAGTTTCGTCTTCTAGATAGATGATCGGGGCGATCGAGAAGCCCGATCCCGAGCGGCACGCACCGGTGGAGAATCTCCGCCGGTTTTTTTGTTGATAGATGCTTGAGGTGCCCGATGAGTGTTCTGACGGTGACGCTGTTGTGCGCCGTGGTCGCCGTTGTCGCGGGCCTCGTGGGTGTGCTCGTCGAGCGCCGCGGTCTCAGGCGGGCTCGAGGTCGCCTGCGTGGGGAGGCCGACAGGATCCTCGACCAGGCGCGCAACGACGCGCAGGGCGTCCGAAAGGCGGCCGAGCTCGAGGGCCGCGAGGAGGCCCACAAGCTCCGGGAGGAGTGGGCCCGCGAGGCCGAGCGTCGACGCGGCGATCTCGAGCGTCTCGAGCAGAGGGTCGCCGAGCGCAGCGAGATGCTCGACCGCAAGCTGGAGCTCCTCGACGAACGGCAGGAACGGCTCGACCAGCGCCGCGACGGCATGGAGGGCGAGCGCGCCCGGCTCGAGGCGCAGCAGACGTCGCTCCAGGCACGAGGCGAGGAGCTGGACGGACGGCTCGAGGCGCTGTCCGGACTGAGCCGCGAGGAGGCCCGCCGGGAGCTCGTGAGCCAGATCCAGGACGAGGCGCGCGCGGAGGCCGCGCAGCACGTGCGCGAGGTCCGCGAGCGCGCGCGACGGGAAGCCGAGCGCGAGGCGAAGAAGATCATCTCGCAGTCGATCGAGAAGCTGGCGGTCGATCACTCCTCCGAGGCGACCGTGTCGGTCGTCGCCCTGCCGAGCGATGACATGAAGGGCCGCATCATCGGTCGCGAGGGCCGGAACATCCGGTCGTTCGAGGCGGCCACCGGCGTCGATGTGGTGGTGGACGACACCCCGGAGGCGGTCATCCTGTCCTGCTTCGATCCCGTGCGCCGCGAGATCGCGCGGCTGGCCATGGAACGGCTGGTCGGGGACGGGCGGATCCACCCGGGACGCATCGAGGAGGTGGTCGAGAAGGCGCGCGAGGAGGTGGAGAAGTCGATGCGGGAGGCCGCCGAGGAGGTCCTGTACGAGCTCGGCATCCACGACCTGCACGCGAACCTGCTGGATGTGCTCGGGGTGCTCCGCTTCCGCACGAGCTACGGACAGAACCAGCTCCAGCACGCCCGGGAGGTCGCGCTGCTCGCGGCCGGTATGGCGGCCGAGCTGGGGCTCGACGCTCAGATGGCCAAACGGATGGGGCTCCTGCACGACATCGGGAAGGGGCTCACCCACGCGCAGGAAGGGAGCCACGTCGAGATCGGCTACGAGCTGTGCAAGCGGTGCGGGGAGAAGGACGCCGTGCTGAACGCCATCCGTGCGCACCACGGCGAGGAGCCCCCCCGCTATCCGGAGACGTTCCTGGTCACGGCCGCGGACGCGATCTCGGGGGCGCGACCCGGCGCGCGGCGCGAATCGTTCGAGCACTACGTGAAGCGGCTGGAGAAGCTGGAGGAGATCGCGAGCTCCTACGAGGGCGTCGAGAAGGTGTACGCGATCCAGGCAGGGCGCGAGATCCGCATCATGGTCACACCCGACAAGATCTCCGACCAGGAGATGGCCGAGCTGTCCGAGCGGACGGCCCGGCGGATCGAGAACGAGCTCCAGTATCCGGGTCAGATCAAGGTCGTGGTGGTCCGCGAGACCCGGACGGTGGACTTCGCGCGATGAGATCCATCGGGCCGCGCTCCCTGCGAACTCCGGACGGCGGGCGGACATGCGAGCGAAGCTGATCGACGGCAGGGGTATCGCGGCGGAGATCCGCGAGGACGTGGCGCAGCAGGCGGCCGAGTTGACGGCGCGGGGCGAGCGTCCCGGTCTGGCGGTCGTCCTGGTGGGGGACGATCCGGCGTCGCACGTGTACGTGCGCATGAAGACGCGGGCCTGCGAGCAGGCCGGCATCTACGCGCGCGACATCACGCGCTCGGAAGACGTCTCGCAGGAGGAGCTCCTGGCGATCGTCGACGACCTCAACGAGGATCCCGAGGTGCACGGCATCCTCGTGCAGCTCCCGCTCCCGGGTCACCTCGACGGGCGGATCGTGATGGAGCGGATCCACCCCGAGAAGGACGTGGATGGATTCCACCCGATCAACCAGGGCCGTATGGCCTCCGGGGACCGCTCCGCGTTCCGCCCCGCCACTCCGGCCGGGATCCAGGAACTGATCCGGCGGACGGGTGTGGACCCCGCGGGCAGGCACGTCGTCATCGTGGGTCGGTCGAACATCGTCGGCATGCCGATGGCCACCATCCTCCTCCAGAAGGAGCCGGGCGCCAACGCCACGGTGACCGTGGCGCACAGCCGCACCCGGGACCTGGGCGACATCACGCGTCAAGGGGAGATCCTCATCGTCGCCGTGGGCGTCCCGGAGCTGGTGCGGGGCGACATGGTCCGCGAGGGCGCGGTGGTCATCGACGTCGGTGTCAACCGCGTGGAGGACGATACCGTGGAGAAGGGGTATCGACTGGTCGGCGACGTCCAGTTCGAAGAGGCCGCCGAGCGCGCTGACTGGATCACGCCGGTGCCGGGGGGAGTCGGGCCCATGACCATCGCCCTCCTGCTTCGTAACACCGTCGAGGCGGCGCGGCGCCGGCTGGAGGGAGCCGGGGCGGTGGCGCCCGCGACCTCGAGCTGAGCGGGCGGCGGACGCTGGTGCCCGGCGACGGCCAGATGGCCCTGTTCGAGCCACCCAGGCCCGACGGTCGGAGCCCGGAGACGGCGATCTCCGTGCGGGCCCTGAACCACGGCACCCAGCGGCTGCTGGAAGAGCACGTCCCCGATGTGTGGGTCCGTGGGGAGGTCGCGAACTGGCGCACATCGTCCCGAGGTCATCGCTACTTCACGCTCCGCGACGACGCGGCGCAGGTCGACTGCGTGTTGTTCGCAGGAGATGCGTGGCGGCTGCCGGCCGATCCCGACGACGGCACCGAGGTGGCCGTGTTCGGCCGACCGAAGCTGTACGAGGCCCGCGGTCGGTTCCAGGTGGTTGTGCGCCGCCTCGAGGCGGCCGGCGAGGGCCTGTGGCGCCTGGCGTTCGAGCGACTGCGCCGTGTCCTCGAGGCCGAGGGCCTGCTCGAGCCGTCGCGAAAGCGACCGCTGCCGCGATTCCCGCGCCGGGTGGCCGTCGTCACGTCTCGGGACGGCGCCGCACTGCACGATGTCCTCACGGTGCTCCGTCGCCGCAGCCCGTGGATCGACATCCTCGTGTGCGATTGCCGCGTGCAGGGGGAGGGGGCCGCGATCGAGATTCGGAGGGCCTTGACCACGGTCGGACGTCTCGAGCGTATCGATGCGGTCATCCTCACGCGCGGTGGCGGCTCCACCGAGGACCTGTGGTGCTTCAACGAGGAGGTCACGGTGCGCGCGGTCGCCGCGTGCCCGGTGCCGGTGGTGTGCGCGATCGGCCACGAGGTCGACGTGACGCTCGCCGAGCTGGTCGCCGACCGGCGCGCCCCCACCCCCTCGGTGGCCGCCGAGCTCGTGGCTCCGGACGTCGCCGCGCTCCGCGAGCGGCTGGACGGCGCCTCGCTGGCGCTCGCCCGCGGGCTTCGACGCTCGGTCGCGCGCGGGCGGGAGCGGCTGGATCGCCACGCGCGGGAGCTTCCGCGGGGCGTCCGCGTCGCGCTGGCACGCGGTCGCGAGCGGGTGGGCCGGCACGCGCGCGGCCTCCCGCGAGGCGTGCGCTCCGCCCTCGGCAGGGCGCGCGGGCGCCTGGGGTCGGTGAGCGGGCGTCTGGACGCCTTGAGCCCGCTGGCCACGCTGGCGCGTGGCTACTCGGTGGCCACCGACCTCGAGGGCGCCCTGCTTGCGAGCGTGGAGCGGTTCGAGCCGGGGTCGCCGTTCCTCCTGCGGGTGCGCGACGGCTCCGTGGACGCGATCACGGAGCGCACGATGCGCGGTGACCCGTGAGCGGGTCCTCGGAGCTGGATTTCGAGCGCACCCTCGAGGAGCTGGAGGAGATCGCCCGCGCCCTGGATCGCGACGACCTCGGTCTCGATGAGGCGATCGCCCTCTTCGAGCGAGGGATCTCGCGGCTCCGCGCGGCGAACGAGTGGCTGGAGACGGCGTCGGGGCGCGTCGAGGAGATCATCGCCTCCGCCTCCGGTCGGCCCGAGACACGAGCGCTCGAGGAGTCGGAGGATGGGGAGACCGGCGACAGCGGCCGGGGATAGGCAGCGACCGGATTCCGACCGGACGGCCGTCGACCGCGAGCTGGCCCGCGTGGTCGAGTCGGGCCTCGCCCGAGCCCCCGCGGCGATCGCCGACCCGGTCCGCTACGCGGTTCTGGCGCCCGGCAAGCGGGTCCGGCCGCTCCTCGTGATCGCCTCCTATCGCGCCGCCGGCGGCGGAGCGCGAACGGGGAGGGCCACGGGCATCGACACACCCCCGGTGTCGGACGCCGTCCTCCGGCTGGCATGCGCGGTCGAGCTCGTGCACGCGTATTCGCTGATGCACGATGACCTGCCGTGCATGGACGACGACGAGCTGCGCCGGGGACGGGCGACGGTGCACGTGCGGTTCGGGGTGCGCGAGGCCATCCTTGCCGGGGCGGCCCTCATGCCGATGGCCGTGCGGACGCTCGACGAGGCGGGCCGGGCGCTGGCGCTCGACGAGGACACGATCGCCCGCCTCGTCCGGATCCTGACGGCCGCGTCGGGCGCGGGCGGGATGGTGGGCGGCCAGCTCCTCGACCTGCGGGCCGAGGGTCGCCGGGTAGGCGATGCCGAGCTCGAGGGTATCCACCTCGGGAAGACCGCCCGGCTCATCGAAGCCTCGTGTGTGCTCGGGGGGACGGCGGCCGGGTCGGACGCGGCGGGGCTCGCTCGACTGGGCCGCTTCGGCCGCTGGCTGGGGCTGGCGTTCCAGGTCGTGGACGACATCCTGGATGTGACAGGGACCGCCCAGTCGATGGGGAAGACGGGCGGTCGCGACGAGGCGCTGGGGAAGGCGACGTACGCGGGGTTGCTGGGGCTCGAGGGGGCCCGCGCGCGGGCCCGCGATCTGGTGGGCCGCGCTCTGGCCGAGATCGCCCCCATGGCGGGGGCCGACGACCTGGCCCGCATCGCCCGCTGGGTCGTCGAGCGCGATCGCTGAGGGGCGCGTCACGGCGCCCGCGGACGGAACGAACGACGGGAAAGGACGCGACGCTCCGATGCGTGTCGCCGTGATCGGCAACCGGAAATCCGCGGACATCGCGGGCGTCCTCGAGGAACTCGAGCGGATCGCCGCCCGTCTGGACATCGAGCTCCTGTTCGAGCAGGGGTTCGGGCGCGGCGACGGCCTGGGGTCGGACCTCGAGGGGGCGGGTGAGCTCGACCTCGTGCTCACGCTCGGCGGGGACGGGACGCTCCTGCGGGGCGCCCGAGCGGCCGGGCCCAGGGGCGTTCCCGTGCTGGGTTGCAACCTCGGCCGCCTGGGGTTCCTCACCCTGGTCCGGAGGGAGGAGCTGGCGGGGGCGCTGGCGGCCGTGGCAAGGGGAGAGCACGAGCTGGAGGAGCGGCTCGCGCTCGAGGTCCGGGTGCCGCCGGACTGCGTCCCCGGGGGCGAGCCCACGTTCTACGGCGTGAACGACGCGGTGCTGCACAAGAGCGGGTTCGCGCGGCTCATCACGCTGAGGCTGTGGGCGGACGAGGAGGAGGTCGGCCATTACAGCGCCGACGGCATCATCCTCGCCACGGCGACCGGGTCGACCGCCTACAGCCTGTCGGCCGGGGGCCCCATCGTCGTCCCCACCATGGACGGTCTCGTCGCGACGCCGATCTCGCCGCACACGCTCGCCGTGCGTCCGGTCGTGTTTCCGGGCTCCACGCGTCTCGGCGTGGAGCTCATGTCGGGTGTCGACGAGCTCGCGCTCACCGTGGACGGGCAGAGCGGCTGCCGGCTCAACGTGGGGGACCGAGTGGACATCGTCCGTTCCGCGCATTCGCTGCGTCTCGTGCGCCTCCCGGGGCATCGATTCTTCTCGGTGTTGCGCCGCAAGCTCCACTGGGGAGACGTGCGTCCGCTGGCGGACGCGGGCGCCGCGTCCGGAGACGACGATGACGGCGGTCCTGCGGCGGGGGCAGGAGGCTGACCGGTGCTCCGCGAGCTGCGCATCCGGAACTTCGCGGTCGTCCGCGAGCTGACGCTGGAGTTCGGGCCGGGCCTCAGCGTCCTCACCGGCGAGACCGGGGCGGGGAAGTCGATCCTCGTCGAGGCGCTAGACGTGCTGGTGGGCGGCCGTCCGTCGGTCGACATGATCCGCGCGGGCGAGGGGAGGGCCCTCATCGAGGGCCGCTTCGAGCTCGCCGACCTGCCGGCGGTCCGCGTGGCGTGCGACGAGGCCGGCGTCGACATCGAGGACGGGTGGCTCATCCTGCGGCGCGAGTTGCGCCGGGAGGGCCGCAACCGGGCGTGGGTGAACGGATCCCCCGGCACGACCGGCCTCCTCCGCGAGCTGGGTGCCCGGCTGCTCGACCTGCACGGGCAGCACGAGCACCAGAGGCTGCTCGATCGATCCGAGCAGCGTCGGATCCTCGACGCCTTCGGCGAGCACGAGGAACTGGTCGACCGGGTGTGCGCGGCCTACGAGGCGCTCGAGGAGATCGAGAGCCGCCTCGAGGAGGTGCGTCGCACGGCGCGCGAGGGGCGCGCGCGCGCCGACTTTCTGCGCTTCAAGGTGGAGGAGATCGATGCGGCGCGGCTGGAGCCGGGCGAAGATGGCCGCCTGGCGGGCGAAGCCGCGCGGCTCGGCCACTCCGAGGAGCTCATCGAGCTGGCGGGGCGGCTCCACGCCGCGCTGTACGAATCGGAGGACGCCGTCGTCGAGCGCCTCGGAGAGCTCGGCCGTCCCCTGCGCGAGCTCGTGCGGATCGACGAGAGCGCGCGCCGGTTCCTCGAGCTGCACGAGGCGGCGCTCCACAACGCCGAGGAGCTCGGCCGGGAGCTCGGGCGATACGGCGACTCGGTGGAGCACGACCCGGCGCGTCTGGCCCGGGTGCGGGCGCGGCAGGACCAGCTCTATCGACTCGTGCGCAAGTACGGGGACGACGTCGAATCCGTGATCGAGGCCGGGGAGAGCGCGCGTCGGGAGCTGGCCGGGATCGAAGGCGCCGACGCCGAGATCGAGCGGCTGGAGAAGCTGCGCGACGAGCGGGCGGGGACCCTCCAGCGGCACGCGGCGGAGCTCGGCGCCGCCCGCGAGGTCGCCGCGCGGCGCCTCGAGGAGGCGACCATGGCGTCGTTCCCGGGCCTCGGGTTCGGCGGGGGGCGGCTGGAGGTGGCGCTCGAGCCCCTGGAGGAGCTCTCCCCGCGTGGTGGCGAGCGGGTGAACCTCGAGGTCACGCTCAACCCGGGATTCCCGCCCGGCCCGCTGTCGCGGGTGGCCTCCGGGGGCGAGATGAGCCGCCTCATGCTGGCCCTCAAGACCGCGCTCGTGTCGGTGGACGACGTCCCCACACTGATCTTCGACGAGATCGACGCGGGTGTGGGAGGGGAGGTGGCACACCGCGTCGCCGAACGGCTCGAGCAGGTGGCCGCAAGCCATCAGGTGCTCGTCGTGACGCACCTGGCACAGATCGCGGCTCGCGCCGATGCGCACTACGCGGTCGACAAGGAGTCCGAGTCCGGCGGCCCCCGGACAGGGGTGCGCGCGCTGGCCGGCGAGGCGAGGGTCGAGGAGCTCGCGCGCATGCTCGGGGGCGATCCCGACAGCGCCACGTCGCGTGCCCACGCCGAGGAGCTCCTCTCCGGCCGCGCGTGAGCCCCGCCGCGGGTCGGGCGGCTAGAACGCCCGCACGGGGACCCGGAACGAAGCCAGGAAGCGGAAGGCGGCCGGGGTCTGTCCCCCCGAGCCCGACAGGGAGCGTCGCAGGCTCACCTCGAATCGCCACGGGGCCCGCACCGGGGTCGCGCCTTCGACTAGCTGGTCGCGGCTGCGCGCCTCGGACAGGTCGTACGCGAAGCCGAGTCCCACCATGTGCCGCGTCTGTGCGGTCTCGAGTTCGAGCGGCGAGGCGTCGGGGACGTCGGGGAGCGGCTCGTCCAGGGTGTAGGAGGCCGCCTGGAGGCGCCAGAAGTCGTATTCGAGCCCGATCCGCATGGCCGAGTTGAGGATCAGGCCGGGCCGGATGGTGAGTTCGAAGTAGTCCCCCAGATCGCGGTGCACGACGGTCTCCGTCGACTCGAACGCGTACGGTCGATCGGGCGGGTGCACGCGCATCGGGAGATCATCGGCCGTCTGGATCCCGTACGTGGCGACCGACCGTACCAGGAGCCACCCGGCGAACGCGACATCCTGATACAGAGACAGCTCCACGTCCATCTGCCCGTCACCGATCGGGACGTCGAGGAAGTCCATCGGATTCCCGAACGGCGGGAACCCGGCGGTTCCCGTCGGGATCCGGACGAGCCCCCCGACCGTGGTCCGCAGCCGGAGTCCCGTTTCGCGTGCGTCGCTCACCGATCCCGTATCGGCCGGGACCGACGCCGTGTCACCCGCGATCGCCGCGCTGTCGGCCCGGAGCCGGGCGGGCGGGGCCGCGGTGGAATCCGCCGGCAAGATCGGCCGGCGCCGCGTGATCTGGTCGATGAGGCCCACCCGCAGCGAGACCTCGGCCTCTCCGAGCAGGAGTCCCTGTCTCGACCTGGCCGGGAGCATGCCCGACAACGGGGGGTCGCCGAAGATGCTCGCCAGCGTGATGGCCGATCCGGTGGCCGGGAGGGTGAGCGGGGGCAGCGAGATGCCGTAGCCATCGAACGAGGCGACGAACCCATCGACTCGCTGGATCATCTGCATCCCCGCGAGGCTGGGTGCCGTCGGAACGAACCGCCCGTCCACGACGCGCGCCCCGAGAGCGCCCAGAAACGCCTGCGCGTCGGTCTGCAGGGCCGTGGCGGCGTCGAGCTCGGCCCCCATGAGCGTGCCACCGGCGATCAGCGCCCCGAGCTGAGTGAGGGCGCCCTGCATGTCGTCGAGGAACGTGCTGCCCGCGAACGCGACCGCGCCCGCGGTCACGGTGGCACCCGTCGAGTCGAACGCGAACGAGGGCGTCGCGTCGGTCAGCACGAAGGGGGCGCGGGCGCCGATCGCGAACCGCCCGAGGAGGCCGAGCTCGAAACCGAAAGCCAGCCGGCGCGTCTGGACGGTGAGATCGGAGAAATCGAGCGAGCCGAGCGAGAAGTCCTGCGCTGCCACGGGGTCGAAGCCGAGCGCCGCCGCGTCCTGGTTGAGTTCCTCGATGAAGGGCAGGGGCCCCGGGTACAGACGCGCCGCGATGGGCCCATCGAAGTGCGCGAACAGGGGCTCGCGCTCGCCGTTCGCCACCTCCGGCTCGGGACTGTCGAGCGCGAACTGCTCGCTCCAGTCGAGAAGCGACGGCTCGATCTCGAGCCACACGCTGCCGTGTCCGGGGATGCGCGCGTCCCGTACCTGCGCGGCGACCGCCGCCGGGCCCGAGAGGAGGAGCGCCACCGGCACGAGCCACGTCCGCGAGACGCCGCGGAGGGGTTGGATCCTGGAGAGCATCGCGCGAGTATAGTCCCCTCGCCCGAAGCGGCACAAGCGAGGCCCGATCCCCGCGTGCGGCAGGCCTTTTCGGGCCCTCGGGGGGCCGCTCCGCCTTTCCCGGAGTCCCCGTTTCCATTAGGCTGTCCCGCATCGCGGCGCCGTGGCCGAGTGGCTAGGCAGGGGCCTGCAAAGCCCCCTACTCCGGTTCGAATCCGGACGGCGCCTTCTCCTATCCCGCCCGGCGGCAGGGGGAGGTGGGTGTGGCCCGCCGACTGAGCCTCGACAACGCCCTCTGGCTGCTTCTCGTGTTCGTCCCGGTGGCGATCGTGCTCGAGTATGTCGTGCACGCCTCGCCCGTCGCGCTGTTCCTCACCTCTGCGATCGCGATCGTCCCCCTGGCCGGCCTCATGGGGAAGGCGACGGAGATGCTCGCCACCCGGGTGGGTGCGGGGCTGGGAGGCCTCCTGAACGCCACGTTCGGGAACGCGGCCGAGCTCATCATCGCGATCTTCGCGCTCCGCGCGGGGCTCGGCGAACTCGTGAAGGCGTCGCTCACCGGTTCCATCATCGGAAACGTCCTCCTCGTGTTCGGCCTGTGCGCACTGTTCGGGGGGGTCAGGCATTCGCGCCAGGCCTTCAACCGCACGGCGGCCAACCTGGGCGCTACGATGCTGCTCCTGAGCGCGGTCGCGCTCGTCGTACCGGCCGTGTTCTACCTCATCGGCGGGGCAAGCGGATCGGCGGCGCTCGAGACGGCCGAGCGCTCGCTCAGCCTCGAGATCTCGGTCGTCCTCATGGTGTGCTACGTGCTGGCGCTCGTGTTCTCGCTCGGCACGCACGGGCACCTGTTCGAGGGGACGGGCGGGTCGTCCCACGAGCCGGAGGCCAGCGTGTGGCCGCTGAGGCGCTCACTGGCGGTGCTCTTCGCATCGGCGGCCATGGTCGGCTGGATGAGCGAGATCCTCGTGGGCGGAGCGGGCGAGACGGCCGAGACGCTCGGGATGAGCGAGGTGTTCATCGGCGTGATCATCGTCGCCCTGGTCGGGAACGCGGCCGAGCACTCGACGGCCCTGATGGCGGCCCTCAAGGACAAGATGGACCTCGCTCTCAACATCGCGGTCGGCTCATCCGTCCAGATCGCGCTGTTCGTCGCGCCGCTTCTCGTGTTCCTGTCGTACGCGGTGGCGCCGGAGCCCATGGACCTCCTGTTCACGCCGCTCGAGATCGTCGCCGTGGCGATCGCGGTGCTGGTGGTCGGGCAGATCTCCGACGACGGGGAGACCCACTGGATGGAGGGTGCGCTGCTCCTCGCCGTGTACGCCATCCTCGGTCTGGCGTTCTTCAACGTCCCCTGAGCCCGGTGCCACCGGCTGCAGGTCACCTCTGAGCGGGCAACCTTTCGTCGAGAGGCGACGTCCTATGAATCGGACGGGTGGACGAGAGGACCCGGGGGCGGCGGGCCGGGCCCGGCGACCGCGGGACACCGAAGGAAACCCTGGAGGGGGGAAGCCCGTAGAAGACATAGATGCTCGAGCCCCGACGGAGCGTGCGCGCACTGTGGGGTGAGCTCGGGGCGATGAAAAAAAGAGCGCCGGACCGTGCGGGACCCTCCTGTGGCAAGGACGAAGACGGCAATCAAGCCGCTCAACACCGCACGCGCCCGGCGTCTCTTTTTTCTACCTGCCAATGTGCGCCCGATTCGGGCCGGGCGCAATCGTTCCGGGGAGCCGGAGGTGGCCCGCGCGGCGGGCCCGGCGAGCCCGTCGCTCCCCGAAAAACGTTGATGCAGTCCGTCTCAAGTCGTCTGACGACAACGATCTGCACCGCCCGGTCTCACTTCCGTGCCGCGCCGCTCTCGAGCGCGGCCGCCGGGCGCTCCTCCACCAGACGCTCGACGAAGGCCTGCCGGGTCTCGATCCGTTCGAGCTGATCCTCCAGCCGGGCGAGAGTCTCGGCGAGATCGGGGGGCGCGGCCGCCAGCATCCTGCCCGTCCCTCCCTTGAGCCGGGTCTCGGCCCGCTCGCGGGCCGCCTCCTCGAGGAAGTGCCCGAGCTTGCGCGCGATCGGGAACGACACGATCCCCGCCACGATGATCAGCACGATGGTGGCGACGAAGGCGAACGTGACGACGAGGTCCATGTCCATGGGCGGCTCCCGGTCCTCGGAGGGTCGAGCGGAACGGTCTCCATGAATAACCTACGGACCGCCGCGACGGGAGGTTCCGCTTCCACGCGGCCGGGAGACGTCCTATGTTCCCGGCCCACGCCGGCCGGAGTGGCGGAACTGGCAGACGCGCCGGACTCAAAATCCGGTGGGGAGCAATCCCCTTGAGGGTTCGAGTCCCTCCTCCGGCATCGGCGACGATCAATCCGGCTCGAGCGACACACCCACAAAGTGGAGGGCTTCGCCACCGACGGACCGCGAGAGGTGGCCCTCCCCCTCCGTGTCCTCGAGAAGGACCACGTCTCCCGGCGTGAACGTCCGGACCTCACCATCCGAGACCTGAACCTGGAGACGCCCCGTCAGGATGAATGCGAATTGCCTTCGAGGTGCCCGATGCCAGTCGGCCACCTCACCCGACGGCACCGAAACGAAAGCGACGGCACCTGCGGGACGCGGCCCGGACACAAGCTGAGGCGGGAGCGGCGGCGCGAGGTCGAGCGGCTTGAACTCGAGATTCGCGTCTTTGAAATGAGATGCCCCGGACTCGCCGGCAACGATTCGTGTGTAGCCAAGGGTGTGACGCGACATCGCGCTCATGCGGCTTCCCCTTCCTGCCGCCCAACTGCAATTCGGCTGCGAGCCGGGGCGTCGACACCGCGCGACCGTCACAGACCGATGTTCGTGTGAAGCGATGCTGCGGCGACCGGATCGGCGCGGCAAGCGAGCGGGGCGAGGGCGCGGCGGAGGATGCACACGTTGGTTGTGCCGCGATTGTGCCGTGACGGGGACGTACCGAGCGGGATTCAGCGGGACTCGCCCCGCGGCCTGATCCCGCAGGTTGTCCCGCGTGGTACGGACTAGTGCGTCTGAGTACGTGCCGCGGGGCGGGGTAGAGAGGGACTCAACTTCCGGTGGGGAGCAATCCCCTTGCGGGTTCGATTCCCGCCTCCGGCATATCGCCGCGCACTCGCTGCGTGGCGCCCGCCCGCTCCCCCGGCTCATGTTCTGAACATCGAACGGTACTCATTCCCGGGAGTGGTATGCACATGTCGCGCGGGTCGCCTGACCGCATTGTACACGCCGCTGTGGCCGTGCTGGTCGCGGCGGGGACGGCTCCGCCTCGGCCGGTGGCGGGCCAGATCACCCCGAGCGAGTACGCCGCCCGCCGGGATTCCCTGTCGGTACGCGTGGGAGACGGCGTGGTCGTCGCCTTCGGTGCTCCCACGCCCATCACCGACCGGGGCCCCTTCTTCCAACTGCCCGGGTTCGAGTATCTCACAGGCTTCGACGAGCCCGACGCCGCCTTCGTCATGGTGGTGCGGGGCGGGCACGGTCGGCCGGCGCTCTTCCTCTCCCCCGTCGATCCTCGGAGAGCTTTCTACTACGGCAGGCGTCCCGACTCCACCACGGTGCGGGACAGCCTGGGCGTCCACGGGCGGTCCATCACCGCCCTCGAGCCCGTGCTGGACTCCCTGGTCGACTCGGGATTGACCTTCTTCGCGCTGGCCGACTTCCAGAGCGCGGACTTCGCCGTCCAGGACTCTCTCACCCGCGGCCAGGCGTTCATGCGCCGCTTTGCGGCGCGCCATCCCCGAATCGTCGTCAAGGACGCACACCCGATGGTGGATGAGCTCCGAGCACGAAAGAGCCCCGCCGAGATCGCCCTCCTGAAGAAGGCCGCCGACATCAGCTCGGAGGGACACCGGGAGGCCATGCTGGTGCCGGATCCCCGCCACGAGTACGAATTGCGCGCGGCCCTGGAGGGCACGTTCATGCGCCTGGGCGCCGAGCGGTCTGGGTACGGCTCCATCGTGGGGTCCGGTGCAAACGGCACCCAGCTCCACTACATGAAGGACATGGCGGAGGCCAGGCCGGGCGACCTGGTGGTCATGGACGCGGCGGCCGAGTACCGGGGCTACTCCGCCGACGTGACCCGCACCATCCCCGTGAGCGGCGTTTACACCCCGGAGCAGCGGAGCATCTACCAGTTGGTGCGCGACGCACAGGCCGCCGCCGAGCGCAACTCGGGGCCCGGCCTGTCGCAGCGGGCTGCGCAGGACTCTTCGGTCGCGTTGCGGGTGCGGGGGCTCGCGGCCCTCGGCCTCATCGAGTCCGAGGATGCCCTCATGGACCCGCCGTGGGAAGCCGACTGCCAGCGGGCGCCCGACTCGTGCCTGCAGGCCAACCTGTGGATGATCCACGGCATCAGCCACGGCATAGGCCTGGAGGTCCACGACCCCGCCTCGTACTACTTCGGCGACGGCACGTACCACCCCGGCGACGTGTTCACCATCGAGCCCGGGATCTACATCGCCCAGGCGTCGCTGGACGCGCTCCCGGACACGCCGCGGAACCGCCGCTTCATCGCCGCCGTGCGGGCGAAGGTGAAGCAGTACGAGAACACCGGCGTGCGCATCGAAGACGACTACGTCATCACGCCCACGGGGCTGCGGCGCCTCAGCTCGGCACCGCGGGAGATCGACGAGATCGAAGCGCTGATGAAGAAGCGGCTCGCCAGCTGAGAGCTGGCGGAACCCACGAATCCCAGAAGTCGGCTCGACGCGCTCGTGCCGCGGGCGCACGACGCGGCACGACCCGCCTTAAGTCGAGCGGTCCGACGACAGGTCGTCCGGACCCCGTTCGGCGGCGACGTCCTCGATCTGGAGACGATCCATGGTCCCCGTGCGAACGCCCGCCTCGCCGGCCGCGGCGCTGACGCTCGCGGGGGCGGCCGCGGCCGCGTTCGGCGGGCTGCGGCTGGCCTCCGCGGCGCCCCCGGCCGGGGCTCCGATACCGATCGTGCCGCTCCTCGCGCTGGTCGGTGGCGCGTGCGTGTTCGGGATCGGCGCCCGGCTCGCCGACGGGCGGCGAGGGCCGGCGTCCCCGCCGCTCGGGGAAGCGCCGGGCGACGGACCGGGCCTGCCGGGGGCGGGTCGCCGATGGATCGTCGCCGCATTCCTGCTCGGCGTGCTCGTCACCCTCGTGTACGCGATCGCCGGATACCACCCGCTCCTCCTCCTCGGGTGGATCGGGAGCTGGGGGCTGGCGACGGCGGGGCTGTGGCCCGCGCGTGCGCGGCGCGTCGTGCGGCTGGAGCCCGGCGAGGCGTGGCTCCTGGGGCTCGTCCTGCTCGCCTCCTGCCTGCTCCTCCTCCCGTACCTGTCGCGGATTCCGTACGAGATCTCGACGGACGAGATCTACTCCGTGCGGGCCGTGCGGGGGTTCGCCGACGGTTTCACCCACGACGCGTTCGGGCTCGTGTCATGGTGGGGCCTCCCGGCGCTGTGGTTCGCCGCCGTCGGCTGGCTGGCACCTTTGCTGGGCACGTCGATCGAGGCCGTCCGTCTCGTGACCGCGGTCACGGCGCTGCTCGTCGCGGTACCGTTCTACCTCTGGGCACGTGCGCTCCACGGTCGCACGGTGGCCACGGTCGCCACCGTCCTCCTGGCGTTCGCGCACGCGTTCATCGGGTGGGGCCGGTTGGCGCTCCATCAGAACTCGCCCCTCCTCCTGCTCGCCCTGGGGCTCGCGCTTCTGGCGACGGGACTCGGTGCCTCTTGCCCGCTCCGGGTGCTGTGGGGCGGAATCGCGCTCGGCTGCGGGTTCTACACGTATCCCAGCGGGCAGATCGTGATCGTGGTGTGGCTGGCGGCGCTCCTCGCGTGGCTCGGCGCCGGTCGGCTGTCGAGGAACGCCTTCCTCCGGGTCGCGGGCGTCTCCCTGCTCGGATTCCTTCTCGCGGCCCTCCCCATGCTCATGACCGCCCTGCTCCACTTCGGCGACTTCACCGAGCGGGCCCGCGCGGTGGCGGTCACGAGCCCCGGGGCGGTCGAGCGCCTCGGACAGGTGTGGGGGATGAGCGGAAGCGGGGACATCGTGCACGAGAACGTCAAGCGAGCCCTGCTCTCGTTCAACGCCCCGTATCCCTACGTCACGTACGACGTCCCGGGCCAGCCGCTGCTCGACCCGGCGACGGGGATCCTCCTGTGGCTGGGCCTCGGGCTGGCGGTGTCGCGTTTCCGGCTGCGGGGGCCGTCGCTCGCCGCGATCGGGTTCGGGCTCGTGTACGCGGCGGGCTTCCTCACGGAGGGGGCTCCGGTGCACGGCCGGTTGCTGATCGCGCTCCCCTTCGTGGCCGTCCTCGCGGCCGAGGCGCTGGTGCGCCTCGCGACGGTGCTCCTGCCGGACGGTGGCCGGGCGGGGCGGGGACGCGGGTGGGCGCTGGCGGTCTCGCTCGTCGCGATCGTGGCGCTCAATCTGGCCGCATTCCGCAGCTTCGTGCGGCACCAGATGGCGGCGGGCCCGAACGATGCGGTGACCGCGATCGGCCGCACGCTGGGGGTCGGGATCGAGCTCGAGGGCCCGCTCGAGCGGTACTTCGGACAGGGCAGGGAGTGGGATCCTCGCGACCACGTGTTCTTCCTCTCCCCGGAGGAGGCACCGCTGTTCCGCTGGGCGGGACCGCCGGACTGGCACGCCTGGATCGCGTTCTTCTCCGACAGCGCGCACGTCCATCGGGTGGAGGGCGTCGACGACTTCCTGCCCGGCGGGACCGCCGATTTCGAGCACGGATTCTGGAATCGGGCCGTCTTGTTTCTGCCGACCAGCGTGTGGGAACGATCGGGCGAGCGACTGCTCGAGCGCTTCCCGCGGCTCGAGCGCACCACGATCACGCCGAACCGGCGCCTTACGGAGATCGAGATCCGGCGCTAGGCGAATCGCGGGTCAGGAGGCAGGCGCCGCCGACCCGTCCCCGCCGTGCACCGGCCGGTCCTCGCCGCGCGGGCCGCCAGGGGCCGGCCAGCTCCGGGCCCACTCGGGGGGGATCACCTCGACCGGCTCGAGCGGATTGAGATCGAACAGCAGCGTATCGTCGGCTCCGGTCGCGAGCCCCTCGGGCCGATCGGATGCGTGCAGCTCTCCCCGTCTCGCGGCCAGCAGTCGGGGATCGTCTCCATCCCAGTCGGCCCACGTGACGTCCGGCAGCGGGATGAGGTCGTCCCCCGTCTCGAGCCAGAAGGTGTCCCCGTGCGGGCCCCCGTACCGGCGGACGTCCCACTCCTCGACCTCTCGACACAGCGCGATCCCTCCGCCGGGGCGCTCCTTGCGCCACACCTCCCGCTCGCCGACCCGACGGTGCGTACGCGGATCGAAGCCGCGCTCGAGGAGCGTCCACCCGTCGCGCAGCAGGCGCTGCTCCCACGGTGCGCTGTCCACGGGGCAGGTGCCGATGTCGAGTGGCGGGGCCCCCAGACGCGAGTCCGGCTCCAGCGTGCAGGTCGCGTCGAGGAGCACGCGGCCGTCCAGCTCGAACACCCCGCCCCCGTACCACGACCCCAGGTTGGGCCACGACGCGAGCCCGGTGAAGTAGGGCGGGCGCGAGATCGCCGTCCACGAGCCCGAGCGCGGGTCATCGAAGCGCCCATAACGCGCCGCGAAGTAGACGAGCAGCCGCCCGTCCGGCGACAGGTCCGAGCGCCGTCCGTACACGCGTGCCCGGGTCCACTGGCCCGGCTCGAACGTATCGACGCTCCGGTCCCAGCGGACGAGCTGCGCCCACGCGCTCGGCCCGCGGCGCAGGATCACGCCCACGCGGGCGTCGCGGGCCAGGAAGACGTGCAGCCGACAGGGGGAGGTGCTCGGAGCCATGGGACGGAAGGATGAGTCGGCGCGGGGAGGTCGGAAAGGCGGAGTCGGCCGCACGTTGACCGTCTCACCGCCCCATCCGAGGTTGTGCGCGCATGATCTCCGTGTCCGGTGTGGAGAAGACGTTCGGCGACCACACCCTGTTCGAGGGCGTGTCGCTCCAGCTCGACCCCGGGGCGCGCTACGGGCTGGTGGGCGCCAACGGATCGGGCAAGACCACGCTGCTCAACATCCTGAGCGGCGACCTCGAGCCGAGCGCCGGCTCCGTATCGGTTCCGAGGCGTGTGCGGATCGGGGTCCTGCGTCAGGACCAGTTCCTGTACGAGGACGAAGAGGTCCTCGGAGTCACGCTGCGTGGCAACCCCGAGCTGTGGGAAGCGCTCGTCGAGAAGGAGGCGCTGCTGGCCGGCGGATCGGGAGATGACGGGTCCGAGCCGTTCGACGTCCACCGGTTCGCCGAGCTCGAGGAGACGATCCAGCGCCACGATGGATACGCAGCGGAGGCGCGCGCGGCCGAGATCCTCGAGGGACTGGGGCTCCCGGCCGAGGTGCACCGGCGACCGCTGGCCACCCTGTCGGGCGGGTTCAAGCTGCGCGTTCTGCTCGCGCAGGCGCTGGCGGGCTCCCCCGATGCCCTCCTGCTCGACGAGCCGACGAACCACCTCGACATCCTCTCGATCCGCTGGCTCGAGAAGTTCCTGCGCGACTTCGCGGGACCGGTCGTCGTGATCTCCCACGACCACCGCTTCCTCGACAACATCTCGACCCACATCCTCGACGTCGACTACCGGACGGTGACCCTGTACCCCGGGAACTACACGGACTTCCTCGACGCGAAGCGCGAGGAGCGCGAGCGGCGCGAGAGGGAGATCGCCACCCGCGAGAAGGAGATCGCGCACCACCGCGAGTTCGTGGACCGCTTCCGGGCCAAGGCCAGCAAGGCACGGCAGGCGCAGAGCAAGCTGAGGCTCATCGAGAAAAAGGCCGAGTCGCTCGTGGCGCTCCCCGGGAGCTCGAGGCGCTACCCGAGCTTCCGGTTCGAGCCGCGCCGCCCGAGCGGCCGGGAGGTGCTCTCGGCGCGCGGCATCCGGAAGGCGTTCGGCGTCCACGAGGTCCTGCACGGGGTGGACCTCGTGGTCCGCCGCGGGGATCGCCTGGCGATCATGGGCCCCAACGGGATCGGAAAGTCGACGCTGCTCAAGATCCTCATGGGCGAGCTCGAGCCCGACGCGGGCTCCGTCGAGTGGGGGTACGAGACGCACCCCGGCTACTTCGCGCAGGACCACCGCGAGCAGTTCGACAATCCCGATCACACCGCCGAGGAATGGATCACCGGGTTCTGCCTCGGGAGGACGATCGGCTTCGTGCGCGGCGAGATGGGACGGGTGCTGTTCTCGGGCGACGACGGCGACAAGCGGCTCGGGACGCTGTCGGGGGGCGAGGCCGCGCGGCTGGTGTTCTGCAAGGTGTCGATCGAGCGCCCCAACGTGCTCGTGCTCGACGAGCCCACCAACCACCTGGACCTCGAGTCCATCGAGGCGCTGGTCGAGGCGCTCCGGGCCTTCGAGGGCACCCTGCTGTTCGTGTCGCACGACCGCTGGTTCGTGAGCCGGCTGGCCAACCGCATCGTCGAGATCCGCGCCGACGGCATCCGCGACTACGCCGGTACGTACGAGGACTACGTCCACTTCTGCGGGGACGACCACCTCGACGTGGACACCGTCGTGCTCAGGGCGCGCCGCGACGGCCGCCGGGCCCGGGCGGCGCCGGGTGGGGAGCGGACTGACGCCCCGGCGGGCACCGGGGGCCCCGGGCGGAGAGCCAAGCGAGGGGGCTCGCGCGTCGGGGTCGAGGAGCGACGCGCCCTCGCGAGGCGCCGGGACGAGCTCACGGGTCGCGTGGACGAGGTCGAAGCGAGGATCGCGGAGATCGACGCCCGCTTCGCGGCTCCGGGCTTCTACGTGGAGACCTCGCCGGAGGCCGTGCGCGCCCTCCAGAGCGAGCGCAGCGGTCTCCAGACGGACGCGAGCGAGCTGGTCGCCGAGTGGGAGCGGGTCGAGGAGCGGCTCGCGGAGCTCGAATAGGCAGCTCCGTCGAGCCGGGTCCCGCCCGCGCCCGCCAGCGGCCCGTCGAGTCCGTGCGCGCCGGGCTCCGGGTCCCTCAGACCCGACACACCTCCGCGGCCTCGCGGAGCGACGCCAGGGGCTCGCGCGTCGGGATGAACTCGTGCGCCAGGAACCCCTCGAACTCGAGCCCCGCCACGGCCCGCGCGATCGCCGGGTAGTTGAGCTCCTGGTCCTCGTCCAGCTCGTGCCGGCCGGGGACGCCGGCCGTGTGGAAGTGGGCGATCGCCTCGTGGTGGTCGCCGATGGTGGCGATCACGTTCCCCTCCATCACCTGCATGTGGTAGATGTCGTACAGAAGCCGGAATCGGGGAGACCCGACGCCCTGGACGACCTCGAGGCCGTAGCGGGTCGAGTCGGCATCGTAGTCGGCGTGGTCGACGAGGCTGTTGAGCATTTCCAGCACGATGGTCACGCCGTGACGCTCGGCGAGCGGGGCGATCTGCCGGAGCCCCCGGATGCACGCCGCGATGCCCGCCGCCTCGGTGCGACCACGGCGGTTCCCGCTCATCACGATCAGGTTGGAGACCCGCGCTTCCGCCGAGCGCGGGATCGCCTCCTCGAGCTCGGAGATCAGCGTGTCGTGCAGGGCCGGGTCGTTGAAGCCCTCGGTGATGAAGTTCGGTCGCCGCGAGGCGTACCCGGTCGACACGGCGAGCCCGTGCGCATGCGCGGTGTCCCACTCGTCGGGATACAGGAGGTCGATGGCCTCGAGCCCGATGTCGCGCGCCCCACGGCAGAAGTCGTCGAGGGGGATCGCGGCGAACGGCCAGCGGCACACGGACTGCCGTAGGCGACCGGGGACCCCGTCGTCCGACGACCCCCCGCCGGGGGCGCCGGCCGCCCGGGAGGGAGACAGGCCGAGCGCGGCCATGCCCGCCGCGGCGCCCGCCGAGGCCAGGAAGCCCCGCCGGTCGATGGGCCCGCACTCGCTCGGGAGCGCCCTGTCGCCCGGCGCGCTGCCGCCCGGCGCGCCTCCGTCCGCGGGTCGGACCCGCCTCACAGCTCGCCCCGATCGAGGAGGTCCACGGCATGGTTCGCGGCCCGCGCCGTGAGCGCCATGTAGGTGAGGCTCGGGTTCTGGTTGGCGCTCGAGGCCATCGAGGCTCCGTCGGTGATGAACAGGTTGGGCACGTCCCACGTCTGGTTCCAGCCGTTGAGGACCGACGTGTCGGGATCGCGCCCCATGCGCGCCGTCCCCATCTCGTGGATCGTGAGACCGGGCGGGTTGTCGTCGACGTACGGGCTCACGTCCCGCGCGCCCGCCGCTTCGAGCATCTCGGCCGCCTGGATGGACATGTCCTCGAGCATGGCGTGCTCGTTCGCGCTCCACTGGCAGTGGATCCGCAAGGCCGGGATGCCCCACCTGTCCACCCGCTCCGCGTCGAGCGCGACGAAGTTGGACTCGCGCGGCAGGCAGGCGCCGAAGCCGTAGAAGTCGAACGTCCACGGCCCGGGCTCGCGGAGCGCGTGCTTGAAGTCGGCACCGAAGCCCTCCATGTCGTTGCCGCGCCCCCAGCCGTCGCGCCCGGCGCCGCCCTGGTACGCGTAACCGCGCAGGAAGTCGGGGTGCGGCTCGGTCACGTTCCGGAAGCGAGGCAGGTAGATCCCGTTCGGACGACGGCCGTACACCCACCGGTCCTCCATCCCCGGGATGACGCCGTTCGCGCCACCCCCCATGCAGTGGTCCATGAGGTTCTTGCCCACCTGTCCCGACGAGTTCGCCAGGCCATCGGGCCAGCGCTCGGACGTCGACAGGAGGAGGAGCCGGGCCGACTCGAGGGCCGACGCGCACAGGAAGACGAGCCGGCCCTCGAACTCGAGCTCCTCGCCCGTCTCGGCGTCCACCGCCCGGACGCCGCGCACCCGCCCCGTGCCGGGGTCGTACAGCACCTCGCGCACCACGCTGTGGGGACGGAGGGTCATGCGTCCGGTGGCCGCCGCGGCGGGGAGGGTGGCCGCGAGCGAGCTGAAATAGGAATGGGTGGTACACCCGCGCTCGCAGGTGCCGCAGTAGTGGCAGGCGGCGCGCCCGTTGTGGGGGCGGGAGAGGATGGCGCAGCGCCCGATGGTGAGCAGCCGGTCGTCGTAATGGCGCGCGATGCCCTCCTTCACGAAGCGCTCCGCGCAGTTGAGCTCCATGGGGGGCAGGAAGCGCGAGTCGGGGAGCTGCGGGAGCCCCTCGGCCTGCCCGCTCACCCCGATGAACTCCTCGACGTGGTCGTACCAGGGCTCGATGTCGGCGTACCGGATCGGCCAGTCCACCCCGAAGCCGTCCCGGGCGTTGGCCTCGAAATCGAGATCGCTCCAGCGATACACCTGGCGACCCCACACGATCGAGCGTCCGCCCACCTGGCGGGACCGGATCCACAGGAAGTCGGTGCCCGGAGCCGTGGTGTACGGATTCTCGTCGTCGCGCACGAAGAACTGCTCGCTCCACGCGTCGCAGGCGTAGCAATGCCGCTGCACGGGCCGCTGGCGCTCCTGACGATCGCGGTCGCGACGCCCGCGATACGGCAGCTGCCAGGGCTGCACCGACATCGTGTAGTCGGTAGCCGGGTCGATCGGGCGCCCGGCCTCGAGCACCAGCGTGCGCAGCCCGCGCCCGGTCAGCTCCTTCGCCGCCCAGCCCCCGCTGATCCCGGATCCGATGACGATCGCGTCGTACGGCTCGCGGCGGCTCATCTCCCCGCTCCCGGGGCGGCGCGGGTCACCTCCGTCACGTCCACGCAGCCATCGAACCGACCCGGGATGGGCTGGTAGCGGAGCTCCTCGCGCATGCCGATCTCCGACGTGTAGTAGCCGTGCAGGACGAGGGCGCGCGTCTGCTGGAAGAAGGGCGTGGGCGCCTCGGGATCCGCCTCGCGGAGCGCCCGGCCCTCGGCCTCGAGCCCCGACAGGATGGCCGTCTGGCGGTCCTCGCCCGCGTACGCGAAGCGCACGCCGGTGAGCGATTCCGAGTGGATGTCCAGGTGGGCGAGCCCCCGCATGAAGCGCTCCCGCTCCCCCGGGTCCATCCACTCCGAGACGATCATCTCCGTGTAGTCGACGACCCCCGCCTCGACGGCGCCCGGGGTGTCGGTGGCGGGCAGGATGAGGTCCGCGAGAGCGGTGACCGACTCGCGCTCCTCCTCGGTGAAGAACGCCAGCCGCGGGCGGCGGGGGGCTCCCGGGGCGAGCAATGCGCGCGCATCGGCCGGGGAGAGACCGATCGCCGCGGCGCCGGCTCCGAGGAGACGCAACAGTTGACGGCGGTCCATGCGGGGCTCCTCGCGCTGGGTCATGACCAAGCTAGACCGGGGGCGGGGGCCGTCGCCAGACGACATGCGCCGACCGCGTCCGGCGCGACGTGCCCTTCCGCCTCATGCCACACGGCCTATAATGACGCACCAGCATGTCCTTCTGGCCGGGGCCACCCATGTCTCTCACGCAGGACTCGCTCGCCCGAGCTCTCGCCCCTCGCTTCCGCGTCGAGCGCGAGATCGGTTCGGGCGGCTGGGCGGTGGTGTTCATGGCCGAGGATATCAGGCACCATCGAAAGGTCGCGATCAAGGTCCTGCGTCCCGAGCTGGGCTCGGCGGTGGGGAGCGAGCGGTTCGAGCGGGAGATCGAGGTCGTGGCCGCGCTCCGGCACCCCAACATCCTCCCGCTGCACGATTCCGGGACGGCCGGGGACCTTCTGTACTACGTCATGCCGTTCGTCGAGGGAGGATCGCTGCGGCACCGGTTCGAGCGCGACGGCCCGCTGCCGATCGAGGAGGCCGTGTCGATCGCCCGCGAGGTGGCCGACGCCCTCGCGTATGCCCACGGGGCCGGCGTCGTGCACCGCGACATCAAGCCCGAGAACATCCTCATCGACTCGGGGCACGCCGTGGTGACCGACTTCGGCATCGCGCGGGTCACGCAGTCGATCGACTCCGAGCGGCTCACGGGGACGGGCGTCTCGGTGGGGACGCCGCTCTACATGAGCCCGGAACAGGTGACGGGCGAGACGGGGATCGACCACCGCACCGACATCTACTCGCTGGGCTGCGTGCTGTACGAGGCCCTGGCCGGGGACCCACCCTACACGGGGAACAGCCGGCGGGCGATCTTCGCGCGCAAGCTCGTCGATCCGGTCCCCCGTCTGAGGGTCGTGCGCGACCGTGTCCCCGAGCCGCTCGAGGAGACGATCGATCGCGCCCTGGCCCGGGTGCCGGCCGACCGCTTCCAGTCGGCGCGCGACTTCGCGGAGGCGCTCGTCGCGGTGCCGGGGACGCGGGCCGCGGCACCCGCGCGGCCGGTCGCTCGAGCCCCGCGCGGGGCGCGGAGCCTGGAGCTCCTCTGGAAGGCGGTGCTGACCCTCGGCGGGATCCTCGCCGTGCTCGTGGGGGCGGGGCTCCTGAGCACGCGAGCGTTCGACTTCCGGCTCCAGATGCCGCCTGCCTACACCCCATCGCGGACCGACTTCCTGATGGTCGGCTTCCGGGCCCTCCTGCCGAGCGCGATCTACGGGCTGATCGCGTTCGGACTGTTCGTGGTGGTGCAATTCGTGGTCCGACAGCTGTTCGGGCTCGTTCCGAAGGTCCCGGGCGTCGGGGCGTGGACCGAAACCCGGGTGACGAAGCTGTCGCGCTGGTGGCGAAGGGCCCGCAGCCGGCTTCGCCCGGCGACGGCCGCCGATCTGTTCTTTCTCGTCTCGATCGGCGTCTCGCTCCTCGTCCTGGGCTTCTTCACCGATCTGTTCTTCGCGATCGTGGGGTACGGCGAGGATGCGTTCGCCTGCGCAGCCCGTTCGCTGCACCGGGCCTACCCGATCACGATGGCCATCCTCATCGCGGCGCTGGGGTTCGCGTGGGTCGGCGTGTTCCGCTGGCTCGAGCGCAGGGCGCCGGGGGACCGGCACGTGCGGGTCGTGCGCTGGGCCGGCCTCGCGTGGATCGTGACGCTCGTGCTGCTCACCGCGGTCCCGTGGCGTCTGTTGTGGGACGCCGACGCCGAACGGATCCGGGTGGAGGGGGAGCCGGCCTACCTCCTCGTGGACGCCCCCGCGGAATGGGTCGTGTTCGAGCCCCGCCGGCATGCGGTCCGGGCGATCGCCAAACAGGGGGGCGCGGAGATCGAGCGACTCGAAACGATCGGATACGTGTTCGAGGAGCCGCGGTTGTTCGACGGCGGTCAACGCCAATGCACGTCGGTCACAGGCTGACCGACGGGCGAGCTTCAGGAGGCGCAATGAACAGACGAATCGTTCCCTCGGCGGTGGCGGCGCTCCTCATGAGCGGCGCGGGCGCGGCCCCGGTCCACGCCCAGTGGGGCATGGTGCTCGACTGGATCAACAAGCTGTCCGGCCCCGGCTTCGTGCGCGCCGGGCCTCAGTTCGCCCTCGCGCACGGGCTGGCCGACAACGAGGGCACCCTGCGGGTGGCCGCCATGGGAGGCTGGAAGGTCTCGGCGGAGGAGGGAAGCGATGCCGACGGAACGGGCATGGGGCTGTTCTCGCTCCAGGCGACCCTCGAGGCGCCGCTCGCCAAGCTGTCGCCCTCCGTCGAGGTCCTGGGCGTGATCGGCATCGCGGGCCACCTGTTCACCGGCGGGGACTTCGACAACTTCACCACCTTCTCGTTCCCGGCCCAGGCGGTGCTCCGCATCGGGGTGGGCAGAAGGGCGGCCCTCCGGCTGGGCACGGGGTTCAACGTGTTCTGGTTCCCCGACGATGCGTTCCAGCCCCTGGTGGTCGATGTGTCGACCGAGGGGTTCGAGGGCGCCTGGGGCCTCACCGCGGGGTTCGAGTTCGGCCGCTGACGGACCGGCCGCCGCCCGCCCCGGCCGGTGGGCGGGAGGGCGGTCGGCGTCAGGGGAATCGCCGCTTCCACACCGGGATCGCGAGGCCGATGAGCGCTCCGGCGCCGGCCCCGGCGGCCCCGACGACGAGACCGCCGACCGCTCCCACCTCGAGGCGCGTGCAGTCCGTCTCCGAGCACGCGATCTCGCCGATCAGGAGGCCGTAGGCAGCGCCGAGCGCGAAGCCGGCGAGCCCGCCGATGAGGGTGCCCCTGCCGACGGCTCGCCCCCGCGACCACACTCTGTCGATCGCGTCCAGTGCCACCCCTGCCGGGACCCCGTCCACGGAGATCTCGAGGCTGTCGGGCCCCACCGCGAGGAGGCGTCCCTCGAGTCGGTTCCCCCGATCGAAGGCGACCCGGATGGGGGAGCCCGGCGAAAACAACTCGAGCGCCGTGTCGAGAGCGTCCGCGGGCGGCGTGGCGGGCTGCGCGACCCCGGCCGCGGGCCACAGCGTCGCCGTGAGGGCGAGTAGGGGGACGACCCAACGAGCGTCCATGCGCTTCCCCGGGAGTGCGGAACCTCGTCCTGCTCCGGATTCCAATGCCGTCCGATACCCCCACCCTACGCCGCTGGTGCCGCGCGGTTCCAGGCCGGCCCTACGGCTCCAGCCGCGCCAGCCGCAACGAGTTCAACGTGACCGCGAGCGAGGCACCCATGTCGCCCACGAGCACGGCGACGATGAGCGACACGAGCCCCACGGGGACCCCGACCGCGAGGAGCAGCTTGAGCGCCAGCGCCGCCCCGATGTTCTGCCGGATCACCCGGCGGCCCGCGTGGGATACCCGGTACAGGTAGGAGAGCCGCGACAGGTCGTCCCCCATGAGGGCCACGTCGGCGGTCTCGAGCGCCACGTCACTGCCCGCCACCCCCATGGCGATCCCCACCGTGGCGGCGGCGAGCGCAGGGCCGTCGTTCACCCCGTCGCCGACCATGGCGACGGCGCCCCGTCGCGCCTCGAGCTCGCGGATTCGCTCCACCTTCTCGTCCGGACGCAGCCCGGCGTGCACCTCGTCGATCCCGAGCTCTTCGGCGATCGCCCGGGCCGTCTCGCGGTTGTCCCCGGTGAGCATCACGAGGTGTCTCACCCCCGCGTCCCGGAGCCGGCGGAGCGCGGACGCAGCGCCGGGCCGCGTGCGATCGGCGATCGCCAGGATACCCAGGGGCGTCCGGTCGGTGCCCACGAGCACGGTCGTCTTCCCGTCATGGCGGAGCGCCTCCAGCCTCCGCCGGGCGGCCGGCGTCAGCCGCTGGACGGGGTAGCCGTCCGGCCGCCCGATCCGGTGCGCGACGCCGTCCACCTCCCCCCGCACGCCGTCCCCCGGCCGGGCGACGAATCCGGTGATGCGACTCTCCTCGAACGCGATCCCGCGCTCCCTGGCCCCGGCCACGATCGCCCGCGCGACCGGGTGCTCGGAGCGGGCCTCGAGTGCCGCGGCGAGACTCAGCACGCGGCGCTCGTCCCCGTCGTCGAGGGCGACGACATCGGTGAGGACCGGGTGTCCCGATGTGAGCGTGCCCGTCTTGTCGAACGCCATGACCTCGATGTCGCCCATGGCCTCGAGGTGGACGCCGCCCTTGATGAGGACGCCCCGTCGGGCAGCGGCCGTGATGCCGCTCACGACCGCGACCGGGGTGGAGATCACCAGAGCGCAGGGGCAGGCGATCACGAGCAGCGTGAGGCCGCGGATGAACCAGGTGTGGGCGGAGG
The DNA here is from genome assembly GCA_964499635.1 of uncultured Gemmatimonadota bacterium. Taxonomy (GTDB): domain Bacteria; phylum Gemmatimonadota; class Gemmatimonadetes; order Palauibacterales; family Palauibacteraceae; genus Palauibacter. The sequence goes on from CAZCLY010000003.1 coordinate 123,894, forward strand.
CACCGAGGAACAGCGGCGGGATCACCATGAGCAGCACGGCCGCCGCGGTGACCGCCGGCGTGTACGCGCGGGCGAAGCGTTGCACGAAGCGCTCGCTGGGCGATCTGCTCGACTCTGCCTCGGCCACCAGCCGGACGATGCGCGCGAACGTCGTGTCGCTCGCCGTGCGGTCGACCCTCACCTGGAGCCAGCCGCTCAGGTTGACCGTGCTCGCGAACACCTCATCGCCGGCGACGACCTCTACGGGCATCGACTCGCCCGTGATGGTCGACTGGTCGACCGAGGAGCCCCCGTCGATGACCGTTCCATCGGCGGGGACGCGCTCGCCCGGGCGCACCACGGCGACGTCGCCGGGCACGAGCCGATCGGCGGCCAGGGCGACCTCCTCGCCGTTGCGGAGGACGACGGCCGTCGCCGGAGCGAGCCGCATGAGGGCGCGGATGGCGCCGCGCGCCCGCTCGACCGAGTGGCTCTCGAGGAGCTCGGCGAAGGAGAACAGGAACGCGATCGCCCCCGCCTCGAGTGCCTCGCCCACGGCGACCGCGCCCACGATCGCCACGGTCATGAGGAAGTTCATGTCGAGCGACAGCGATCGAGCCGAGCGGATGCCCTTGGGGAAGAAGTTCCACCCTCCCACAGCGGCCGCGCCAACGAACAGGAGCGACGGTGCCGCCACCACGCCCAGCGCACCTGCCGTGAAGGCCCACCGGATCCCGAGGACGCGGAGGAGGAGCGCGATCCCGAACAGGCCCGCCGACAGGTAGGTGCGGAGGGCCTCAGCCCCGCGCCAGTTGTCCGGCACGCCTCCCACGGGCGTCACCCCCGCGTCCGTGGGCTCGGGTACCGCCGCGTAGCCGAGCCTGCCGATCTCGGACTCGAGCGTCGTGGTCCGCACGCGCCGCGGATCGTAGTCGACCCGCAGCTCTCGGAGCACCGGGTTGCCGTCCACCTCCACCACGCCGTCCAGCGTGCGGAGCCGGTCCTGGATGCGCCGCGCGCAATCCGGACAGTCCATCCCCTGGATCCGGAACAGCACGCGGTCCGGCTCCGTCCGGGCTCCGGTCACGCCTTCACTCGCGGACATGCTCGAGCCCGATACGGAACAGCGCCGCGATGTGGTCGTCGTCCAGCCTGTAGTAGGCCATGCGGCCCTCCCGGCGGTAGCGGACGATCTTCATTTGCCGGAGCTGACGCAGGTGATGGCTGACCGCCGACTGGCTGGCACCCACGACGGCGGCGAGGTCGCATACGCACAGCTCGCGGGTGGCGAGCGCCTCCACGATCTGGAGCCGGGTCGGGCTGGCGAGGATCTGGAACGTGTCGGCCAGGTAGGTGAGCGTCTCTGTGTCCGAGCGCCGACGCAGCACGTCCTCGACGGCGTCCTGGTGGATGACCTCGACGTCGCACAGCTCCACTGGCATCCGGCTCACTCCGGCGCGCGAAAGTAAACTCATATGAGCAAGTGTTCACATAACGATGGCGAACGCCCGGGAGATGGTCAAGCCGGGGCGTGCGCCCGCGGCCAACGTTCGGGTCGAGTCGGGTGTTAAGGGGCTTGAGGGCCCGACCGGGCCCAATGACGCTCTCGCCACAGGACCGAGACCGTTCGTCCACAACAGGAGCACGTGAGGATGTCCAAGCGCCTCGTTCTCGGGGTCGTCGCCGCGTTCGTGGCGATCCCCGTCACGCTGTCCGCCCAGAGCCCGGCGGTCGAGGACTCCGCGTTCATGTCGGCCATGACGTGGCGGTCCATCGGACCCGCCAACACCTCCGGCCGGGTCACCGATGTCGAGGGCGTGCCGGGCACCGGCACGTTCTTCGTGGCCGGCGCCGCCAGCGGTATCTGGAAGACGACCAACAACGGGACCACGTTCCGGCCGGTGTTCGAGCACGAGCGGGTCGTGTCGATGGGCGACCTCGCGATCGCGCCGAGCGACCCGGACATCGTGTGGGCCGGAACCGGCGAAGAGGACACGCGGAACTCCATCTCCCCCGGTGGCGGCATCTACAAGTCGACCGATGGCGGAATCACGTGGGAGCTCAAGGGGCTGGAGGGGACGCAGGCGATCGGCCGGATCGTCGTCCACCCCCGCAACCCCGACATCGTGTACGTCGCCGCCCTGGGGCACCCCTGGGGCCGCAACGAGGAGCGCGGCGTGTACCGCACGAAGGACGGCGGCGACACATGGGAGAAGGTGAAGTACGTGAGCGACGCGGCCGGCTTCGCCGACCTGGCGATGAGCCCGCGCGACCCGGACGTCCTGTTCGCCTCGAGCTGGGAGCGTATCCGCACTCCGTATTCGCTGCAGAGCGGCGGGCCGGGAAGCGCGTTGTGGAAGTCGACGGATGGCGGCGACACGTGGGAGGAGGTCACCGGCGGCGGCTTCCCGGAGACCGAGAAGGGCCGCATCGGGATCGCGATCGCGCCCAGCTACCCACGGGTCGTGTACGCGCTCGTCGAGGCGAAGGCTCCGGAAGAGGCCGACGCGGACGGGGACGGGGAGGACGACCTGCACGGCTCGGGGCTGTACCGCTCCGATGACGGCGGCCGGACCTGGTCGTTCATGAACGACCAGAACTCGCGGCCGTTCTACTACTCGCAGGTGCGCGTGGCCCCCGACGACCCGGACCTCGTGTTCTGGTCGTCGCTGTACTTCTCGCGCGACGGCGGGAAGACCGTCGGGAACCCGGCGCAGGGTGTCCACGTCGACTATCACGCGTTCTGGTGGGACTCCGCGAACCCCGATCACTTCATCGTCGGGAACGACGGCGGGATCGCGGTGACCTGGGATCGCGGCGGGAACTACGACTTCATCAACATCGTCCCGATGGGACAGTTCTACACCGTCAGCTACAACATGGACATGCCGTACCGCGTGTGCGGCGGACTCCAGGACAACTACTCGTGGTGCGGGCCGAGCACCCGCGCGCAGGGCGCAATCGACAATCACATGTGGTTCTCGATCGGCGGCGGCGACGGCTTCTACGCGCCGCAGGACCCGACGAACCCGGACCTCGTATTCGGCGAGTCGCAGGGCGGGAGCATCTACTGGCGGAACACGGCCACGGGAGAGCGCCACGGGCTCCAGCAGCCCGACTGGCGCGAGGCGACCAAGGCGCTGCGCGACTCGATCGCCATCCTGTCGGGCGACGATCCGGACAATCCGCCGGCCTCGGCGCGGGCCCGGATCGAGGCGCTCCAGGTGCGCGTGACCGAGGACTCGGCAGCCGCCGACATGCGCTTCAACTGGAACACGCCGCTCCAGCTGTCGCCGCACGACCCGCACACGCTGTACATCGGGTCCAACCGGGTCCTCAAGTGGACGTACGACAGCGACGAGATGACCCCGATCTCCCCCGATCTCTCCTACGCGGATCCGGAGAAGGTCCGGATCTCGACGCGCGAGACGGGCGGCATCACGCCCGACATCACCGGCGCCGAGACGTTCGCCACGGTCGTGTCGCTGGCCGAGTCGCCGATCCAGGAGGGCGAGCTGTACGCCGGCACGGATGACGGGCGCGTTTGGCGCTCGCCGGACGGGGGCGTCGAGTGGATCGAGCTCAGCGACCGGTTCGAGGGCGTCCCCGAGGGCACGTACGTGACCCGGATCGAGCCATCGAGCCACGACGTGAACCGGTTCTACGTGACGTTCGACAATCACCGGCGGGACGACTACCGGCCGTATGTGTACGCCACGGACGACCGGGGCGAGACGTTCCGCTCCATCAACGCCAACCTGCCGTCGGGCGGCCCCGACTACGTTCACGTGATCCGCGAGGATCCCGTGAACCCGGACCTCCTGTTCGTGGGGACCGACGTGGGCGCCTACGTGTCGACCGACCGCGGCCGCTCGTGGACGAGGTTCATGAACGGGCTTCCCACCGTGCCGGTGCGGGACCTCAAGATCCACCCGCGCGAGCACGAGCTCATCGCGGCCACGCACGGCCGCTCGATCTGGATCACCGACATCGCGCCGCTCGAGCAGCTCGACGACGGCATGCTGCCGCGGACCACGGTCGTGTTCGAGCCCGGGACGGCGATCCAGCACGGCGACCCGCCGGCGGGTGGCGAGTTCATCGCGCAGCGCGTGTTCCAGGGCGAAAGCGGCGAGTACGGGGCTGACATCCGCTACTACGTGCCACCGGAGGTGGCGGAGCGGCTCAACGAGGCCGCCCGGGCGGCGACGGCCGACGAGAGCGAATCGTCGGACGAGGCCCCGACCGGCGCGCGACCGACGCGCCGCGGTGGCGGCCCCGGCGCCGGCGGGCCCGGCCAGGGTGGCCGCGGCGCCGCGGGGGCGCAGGCGAAGATCGCGATCCTCGACGCGGCCGGCGACACGGTACAAACCATGAACGGGACCGTGCGCGCCGGGATCAACCGCGTACAGTGGAACCTCAACCGGCGCGCCGAGCAGCAGCAGGAGGGGCTGTCGCCCTCCGAGCGCGCCGACAGCATCCGCACGGCGCGCATGTACGTGACGATCGGGGACTCGCTGGTGAACGAGGAGGGGATCGATCGCGACGTCATGGACCGTGTCCTCGCGCTCGCGACCGGTGACGATCCGGGGGCGATCCGCCGCTTCTTCGGTGGCGGGGGAGGTGGCGGCGGGTTCGGCGGCGGGGCCCGCTCCGGGTGGCAGGATCGCCCGGCCGAGACGTATCCGAGCGGTGGCCAGGCGGGTCCGGGCGCCGGCGGCGACGAGGCGATGCGCGAAGCCGTCCAGCAGCTGTTCGGCGCGCTCCGCGACCGCGGCGTCTCGTTCCGGCGCTTCTTCGGAGGCGGCGGGGGGTTCGGCGGTGGGCGTCTGGCCGCCCCGGGGACCTACACCGTCGCCGTGACGCTGGGTGATGAAACGTACACGACCTCCGTCGAGGTGGTGCGCGACGAGGATTTCGGTTTCTGGGACGAGAAGGACGCCGAAGGCCCGGGCGAGCAGGAGCTCGAGGAGCTCCTGCGGGAGCTCGGGATCGTGTAGCCGCCGGTGGGACCTCGAGGAGGCCCGCGTGGACGGGGGCCGGCCGCCGGGATGGGACCGGCCCCCGTCGCATCCCCCCCGCCGGGCGGCGGAAGGCGGCTCGAAAACCAACGCTCGTCCGGCGTAGATTGTCCTATACGGTCACCGGCGCGCGGACGGATGCCGATCCGTCTCCGACCGGCTTCCGATAGATGAGAGAACGGAGCACACCCCGTGTCCATGTTCGCCGAGCTGCGCAAGCGACACCTGGTAGAGATCGCCCTCGTGTATCTGGGCGCCGGGTGGCTGTTCGTCGAAATGGCCGACTTCGTGGTCAACGAGTACGGCTTCTCGCGAAAGGTGCTCGACACCGTCGTCCTGCTCGCGATGCTCGGCTTTCCGGCCTTTCTCGTCATCGGCTGGTTCCACGGCGAGAAGGGACACCAGCGCGTGCAGCGGGGCGAGGCGTGGCTCCTCGCGACGCTCGGCGTGCTGGCGGCCGTGGGTACCTACCGGATCGCGACGGCGGAGCAGGCGGTCATGGGCACGGCTCAACCCGGGGCCGTCGCTCCCGCCACCACACCGGACGCCCGGCTGGTCTCCGGAGGGGACGTCCCGGACCTCGGGCGCCGGTCGCTGGCCGTCCTGCCGTTCCGGAACAACGTGGCCGATTCGAGCCTCGATTGGCTGGGCTCCGGGCTGGCGGATCTCCTCACCACCGACTTCGCGCAGCTCCCCGGGCTCCGCGTCGTGGGGCGGCAGAGCCTGTACGACCTGCTCACCGAGGAGGGTCGCACGGAGAGCGAGGAGATCCCGGAATCGCGGGCCACCACGGTGGCCCGCGCGGCCGGGGCCCGCATGATGGTGTGGGGATCGGTGACCGGGACCGCCGACGATCTGGCGGTCGACGCCCAGCTCGTCGAGCTCGAGAACGGCACGGTGGTGGCCGGTGAGCGGGTACGCGGCAGTGACGTGTTCGTGCTCGTCGACTCGCTGGCCGCCCGCCTGGCGCGGCACCTGGGCGGCGATCGGAGCGGCCGGCAGCCGATCCGGGTCAGCCAGATGGGGACGCACGACATGGAGGCGCTGGCCGCCTTCCAGCAGGGGATCTCGCTCGAGCGCGCCGGTCGCCTCGAGGACGCGCGCGTGATGTTCGAGAAGGCGGTGTCGATGGACTCCTCGTTCGTGCTGCCGCTGGTGCGACTCGCGGGGCGTGACGAGGCGCGCTCCGCGGAGGATGCCGGGCCGAGCGACGGCGAACGCGCGCGGCACGAAGCGGACTGGCACCGCGAGCGGGCGCTCCGGATCCTGCGCCGCGTGAGCGACGACTTCGACTTCACGTTCGAGGGCATGGACGAGGGCGCCTTCATCGCGAAGCTCGATTCGACGCTCGGGCTGGCGCTCTCGAAGGTCACGGTGGTGGTGGGGGACCTGGCGCGCGACAGCCTGGGCCGCGTGATCCCGCCCCGGCCACCCAGGAGCGAACCGCCCGACCGCGACCCCTCCCGCTGACCGTCGCCCCGGCGGCATCCGCCCGCCCGGGCCCCCGCTCCACGACGACGTCTTTACGCCGCGTCCCGTTCTGCCCACTGTAGGGGGACGGCGGCCGAGCCGGGCGCTCTTCGGTCGCGTTCCCCCATCAGGAGGCCGGGATGAAACGACGCGCGTTTCTCCGCACCGGTCTCGCCGGCGTGGGCGTCGCGGGGCTGTCCGCGACGCCGCTGGCGGGATCCGTAGGGTCGCGGCACGTGATTCCTCTCTTCGACCCGCGCAGGTCCGAGGACGGTCCCGTGCGGCTGAGCTCGAACGAGAACCCGCTCGGGCTCTCGCAGGCGGCACGCGACGCGGTCGTAAGCGGGCTCGACGAGGCCAACCGCTACCCCGGCGCCACGGGGCGTCTGGTGTACGAGGCCCTGGCGGCCCGGCTCGAGGTGCCCGAAGAGCAGCTCTTCCTCGGCGCGGGCTCGACCGAGATACTGCGCGTGGCGGTGCAGGCGTGGGCGGTGCCCGGCGGGCGTCTCGTGTACGCCGAGCCGACCTTCGAGGACGTGCCCGGGTACGCGGCCCCGTTCTCGTTCGACCACGTGACCGTCCCGCTCACCGAGAGCTTCGAGCACGACCTCGGCCGCATGCGCGAGGAGACCGAGAGGACCCCGTACCCGACCATCGTCTACATCTGCAACCCCAACAACCCGACCGGTGGGATCACGCCCTCGGACGCCATCGAGGAGTGGATCCGCGAGGCGAGCGATCAGACCCTGTTCCTTGTGGACGAGGCGTACTACGAGTACGTGGACGACCCTGCCTACCGAACCGCGATCCCTTGGGTGACCGACAGGCCCAACGTCATCGTGGTGCGCACCTTCTCGAAGATCTACGCGATGGCGGGCATGCGGCTCGGGTACGGAATCGCGCACCCGCAGACCGCGGAACGCGTGCGGCCGTTCCTGAGCCGGAATAACCCCAACCACCTGGCCGGGGTGGCCGGGGTGGCTTCGCTGCAGGATCCGGAGCTCGTCGGGCGGAGCGTGGCCGTGAACCAGGAGGCGCGCTCGATCCTGTGCGACTGCCTCGACGAGCTCGGTCTGGACTACCTGCCGAGTCAGACCAACTTCGTGATGCACCGCATCCACGGTGAGCTGAAGGACTACAACGACCGCATGGAGGAGGCCGGGTTCCGGGTCGGTCGGCCGTTCCCACCCATGCTCGACTACAGCCGGGTGTCCATGGGGCTGCCGGAAGACATGAGCCGCTTCGCCGACACGCTGCGGGCATTCCGTCAGAAGGGCTGGATCTGAGACGACACGGCGCCCGACGCGGGATCGCCGGCCCGCGCGGCCGGCGACCCGTCCCCGCGCGGGCGGGGCGCTTCAGCGCGACGACTTGCCGAGCATCCGTTCCACATAGGCGCGGATGTGCGCGCGGGTCTCTTCCGCCTGCCACACCGCAGCGATCTCGCCGTCGATCGCGGCGGCCTCGGCCCCATTCGGGGGAATCGCGAGACAGCGCTTGGTGAGGGCGTAGCTCCGGGCCGGGATGCGGCCCAGGTCGCCCGCGATCTCCGTCGCTCGATCGAGCAGCTCCTGCGGGCCCGCGAGCTCGTCGACGAGCCCCTTCCGCTCGGCTTCCTCGGCCGAGTAGATGTGCCCCCCGAGCACCGCCTCCCGGAGGTGACGCCCCGGCACGGCCGATCGCACGGTGTCGAGCGCCCGGCGCGGGAAGGGAACCCCCACGCGCAGCTCGGGGACGCCGAGCGTGCCGGGGCCGGTGGCCATGATCCGGACGTCGCACGCGAACGCGAGCACGGCGCCTCCGGCGATCGCGTGACCGTTGATCGCGGCCACGAGCGGCTTCGCGAAGCCCCCCGCGGCGGCGAACAGCCCGTCGAGCGCGTCGAGGAAGGGCCGCACGTACGCCTCGCCGCCCTCGAGCAGCCGGAACAGGTCGACGCCCGCCGAGAACACGCCGCCCGTCCCGGTCAGGACGAGCGCCCGGTCCCCGGCATCCCGCCCGGCGTCATGGAGGGCGGTCGCCAGCGCGTGGCACAGATCCATGTCGAGGGCATTGGCCGGATCGCGACGCATCTTTATGATGCGGATCCCGTCGCGACTATGGGTATGGAGCATAATCAACGCGTCCTTTCGATCGATCGCATAGTCGGACCCATCGCCACCCGATCGGAGCAACGGTCGGCCGGTGTCCCGAGTCAAAGATACGGGGCAGAGGTGTGTTGACGTCGCGACCGCATCATACGTGCTTGGTACCGAGCAGGCGCGGTCTGGAGGCCGTGAGACATCCGCCAGTCAACGACAGGATCGCGCACGCGCGCATTCCACCGCCGCTCGGGCTTCCGCGGGTGACGAGCCGCCCGGGACGCGCGCAACCCGAACCTCCCACAGGCTCATGAAACCACGCCACTGGGTGACCCTCGTCGTGTTCCTCGTCCTCGGTGCCGCGCTCACGGGCGTGTTCCTGCGCATCCGCGCGGGTGACGAGGAGAATCCGGCCGCCACCACCGGCGACGCGACGACCGACTCCGTACGAGCCGCGGTCGAGTCCACGGCGGCGGCCCAGGCGTTCGCCACCGAGGTCGCCCTCCCGGTCGAGGCCGCGGTGATCCGCCGCGACACGTTCGTCATGTGGGTGTCGGCCTCCGGCCGGGCGGCGGCCGTTCGCAAGGCGGGGTTGCACGCCGAGGTCGAGGGGACGGTGCTCGAGACCCCGACCAGGGAAGGCCGGCGGGTCGGCGAGGGCGACGTGGTCGCACGCATCGATCCGACCCTGTACGAGCTCCGGGTCCGGCAGGCGCAGGCGCGGGTCGACCAGGCCCGGGCCGACTACGAGGACAAGGTCCTGTTCGACGACCGGATCGAGGATCCCCAGGTGCGCGAGGCGCGTGCCCGACAGGCCCGCATCCGGGTGGGGCTCGACGAGAGCGAGGCCTCCCTCGAGGAGGCGCAGTACGAGCTCGCGAAGACCGAGATCCGAGCGCCGTTCGGTGGCCGCGTCGCGAATCTGGCCGTCAATCCCGGCACGCGGTTGTCCCCCGGCGATTCAATCGCCACGATCGTCGACCTTTCGGAGGTCGACATCGATGCGGAGGTGCTCCACTCCGAGCTCCCCATGGTCGAGGTGGGGCGCGAGGCGACCGCCACTTTTCCGGCGCTCCCGGGGGAAGAGTTCCGGGGCCGCGTGGTGAGCGTGAACCCGCTCATCGACCCCGAGACCCAGACCGCCCGGGTTACCGTGCGGCTCGCCAACCCCGAGGCGCGCATCGTGCCCGGGATGCCCGGGAACGTGCGCATCGCCGGGCGCATGCTGCCGAACCGGACGTTCGTCCCCAAGGAGGCGGTGGTGGAGCGCAGCCGCCGCCAGGTGATCTTCGTGTTCGAGCCGAGCGAGCCGGGCTCGGCGACCGGGAACGCGCAGTGGAAATACGTGACCACGGGCCTCGAGAACGACGAGTACTGGGAGATCACGCCGGCTCCCGAGGGGGCCGAGGAGACGTTCGTCCCCGCCGGCGGCGAGCTGGTGCTGGTCGATGGGCACGCGACGCTGACGCACGACGCGAGGGTGCGGATCGAGAACTACGGACAGCTGCACGTGAGCGGATCCGGCGGAGGGTCGGGGGGCGGCTCCGGCGGCGGCTCCGGGCCGGGGAGCGGCCGGTGAGGGACGCGCCCCGGACGGCACGACGTCCCGGCTTCCCACACCGGGCGTGGGGTGTGGCGAGCGGGCGATTCGGCTCCGTGGCGTGCGTGCCGATCGTGCTGCTGGCGGTCGCCGCCGCCCCGGGAGCGGCGCAGGAGCGCGCGTTTCCAGATACCCTGAGCCTCGAGCGGGCCGTGTCCATAGCGCTCGGGCGGAGCCCGCTCGTCGTGAGCGCGGCGGCGCAGGCGGACGCGGCGGCGGCGGATCGCCTGCGGGCGTGGGGGAGCTTCCTCCCGACCGCCAGCGTGAGCCTCGGTCTCAATCGGAGCGACTTCACCAAGACGACGTTCCTCTCGCCGGAGGGCACGTCCGCGACCCTGCCGGAGCCGCTGAACTCGGCGAGCCAGTCCGCGAGTCAGGGGTTCGGCCTGAATTGGGTCGTGTTCGACCGGGGCCGCCGGTTCGGCGATCTCAAGCAGCAGGGCGCGAGTGTGCGGGCCGCGCAGCGACGGCTGGACGACCAGCGGGCTGCGGTGGCGTCCCAGGCGAGCAAGGCGTTCTACGAGGCGCTGCGCGCGCAGCGGCTTCTCGAGCTCAGCGAGCGGCAGATCGCCGACCGACAGCAGGAGCTCGACATCGCCCGCCGGCGGTACGAGATCGCGGCGGTCGAGCGTGTGGACGTCCTCACCGCAGAGGGCAACCTGCTCGACGCGCAGGTGAGCCTGCTGACCAGCCGGCGGCAGGCAGAGGAGAACCTCCGCACCCTCGCGGTCGCCGTCGGGCTCCCGCCCGACGCCGGGCCCGGGACCGTGCTGCGCGACATCGAGACGCTTCCCAATGCCGGGGGGCTCGAGCCGGGGGCGGTGGTGGACCGCGTCCTGGCCCGCGATCCCGAGCTTCTCCAGCTCGAGGCGCAGCATGCCGCCGCGTCCGCGGGGCTGTGGAGCGCGCGGAGCGCCTATCTGCCCCAGATCACCGCGAGCCTGGGGTGGTCCCGGGGCCAGCAGTACGGGCCGGACGAGTCCTTTTTCCAGTTCGATCCCGGGGATACCGGGCGGAACTTCAGCATCAGCGCCCAGTGGAATCTGTTCGACGGATTCTCGCGCGAGCAGCAGACGGCGCAGGCCTCCTCGCAGAGACGCCAGGCCGAGGAGGAGCTGCGCCGCCGCCGACTCGAGATCGAGCGCGACGTGCGCGGCTTCCTGGGAGAGATCGCGCAGCTCGACCAGACCCTGGAGCTCGCGGAACGCTCGTTCGCGATCGCGCAGGAGCAGCTCGACATGACGCGCCAGATGTACCAGAACGGCACCATCGACTTCACGAGGCTCCAGCAGGCGATCGGACAGGTGACGAACGCCGAGCAGCGGCTCATCGACCTGCGCTACAACTACCTCGTCGCGTGGGCGAACCTCGAGGAGTTCGGCGGCGATGCGCCCTAGGCGCACGCGGGGCCTCTGAACGTGGCCCTCCCCGACCTGTCGCTCCGCCGTCCGGTGGCGGTCTCGATGCTGTACGTCGGGATCGCGGTCGTCGGCGTCGTGTCGTTCCTGCGGCTTCCCATCGATCTCCTTCCCGATGTGGCCTTCCCGACGCTCTCCGTGTGGACCACGTACACGGACGCGGCGCCGGCCGAGGTGGAGCGCTGGATCACAGAGCCCATCGAGCGCGAGTTGTACTCGATCCCGGGTGTGCGCGACATCACGTCGCGCTCCCAGGAGGGGCAGTCGCTGGTGCAGCTCAGGTTCGCGTGGGGCACCGACATGGAGTTCGCGACGCTCCACACCCGCGAGCGGCTCGACAACCTGCTCGAATCGCTCCCGCAGGGCTCCGAGCGGCCCGTGATCCTGCGCTCCGATCCGACCAGCGACCCGATCATGACCCTGGCCGTGAGCGGCGCGGATCTGCGCAGCCTGAAGGAGCTCTCGGAGGCCGTGCTCAAGCGCCGCCTCGAGCAGCTCGACGGCGTGTCGCTCGCCGGGATCGCGGGCGGCCCCGAGCGCGAGCTGAGAGTGGTGGTCGACCCCGAGCGGCTCGGGGTGCTCGACGTGTCGCTGGAGCAGATCAAGACGGCGCTCGATCAGGCCAACTACAACGCCCCGGGCGGCACCATCAAGCGCGGCCGGTTCGAGTACAGCCTGCGCACCCTGGGTCAGTTCCAGGCGGTCCCGCAGCTCCTCGACGTGGTGATCTCGCGGCCTCAGTCGGGGGGCGGGAGCCCGGTCAGGCTGCGCGACGTGGCCACGGTGCGCGACACGATCGCCGACCTCCAGACGATCGCGCGCTACAACGGCGGGGTGGCGATCGGGCTCCAGGTGTACAAGGAAGCCGGCACCAATACGGTCCGGGTCGCCGACCGGGTGCTCGGCACGCTCGACGAGCTGCGAGCCGAGTTCCCTGACGTCGCGATCGAGGTGGCCTCGAGCCAGGCGTCGTTCATCCGGAACGCGATCTCGAACGTGGTCCAGGCCCTCCTGTTCGGGGGCCTGCTCGCTTTCCTCGTCCTGTTCCTCTTCCTGCGCGACCCGCGCTACCCGGTGGCCATCGGGCTCGCGATCCCGATCTCGGTGCTGGCCGCGTTCGCGCTGTGCTACGCGTTCGACGTGAGCCTCAACATCATGTCGCTGGGCGGGCTCGCCCTCGGGGTGGGGCTCCTGGTGGACAACTCGATCGTGGTGCTCGAGAACATCTTCCGGCACCGCGAGGCGGGCGTCGGGAGCCGGGAGTCGGCATCCATCGGGGCGCGCGAGGTGGCGGGGGCGATCACCGCCTCCACCCTCACCACGATCGCGGTGTTCGGGCCCGTGCTGTACGTGGAGGGGGTGGCGGGCGCGCTGTTCGGCGACCTTTCGTTGGCGGTCACCTTCTCGCTCCTCGCGTCGCTCCTCGTGGCGCTCACGTTGCTGCCGGTGCTGGCCGCACGGGTGGCGGCGGGGAAGGCCTCCCGGGCCGGGGCGGCGCCGGCGGGCGCCGCCGCCACGTCGGAGGGCCCCGATGCCGGGCGGGCGGGCGGAGGCCGCGTGCGGCGCCTGGGCTCGCTTTTCCCGCGGCTCGGGCGCGGGGCCGCCCGCGGCTCGGCCCGCGGTGCCGCCTTCGTCGCACGCTCGGTGGGTCTCACGTTCCGTGACGTGGGACGCGGGACGGGCCGCGCCCTCGGCTGGACCTTCGGCCCCTTCCTGCGCTGGTTCGAGCGCGCGTTCGAGCGCTTCGCGGAGCGTTACGAGCGCGCGCTCGAGTGGGCGCTCGTTCACCGCGGCTCGGTGATCGGGCTGGCCCTCCTCGGCCTGGTGGTGGCGCTCCTGCTGGTGCGCGCGCTGCCCCGCGGGCTCATGCCCAACGTGGACGAGGGCCAGTTCCGCGTGGAGCTGGAACTCCCCGTGGGAACGCCGATCGCGACGACCGACGCCGCGGCGTCGCGCATCGAGTCGCTGCTCTTCGACACCGAGGGCGTGTCGGGGGTGTTCACCCGCGTGGGACGTGCGAGGGGGTCGGAGCTCGTGGCCCGGGAGCTCACCGGGCTCAACAGCGCGGCGCTCGATGTGCAGGTCGCCCCGCACGGCCCGGACACCGACGAGGTGGTGGCGGCGCTGCGCGCCCGGCTTGCCGGCAGCGGGGTCGACCCGTCCTACGTGGCGGTCGAGACGGGGCAGGCGACGTCGCTGGGGCGCGCGCTGGCACTCGGCGAGGCCGACCTCGCGGTCAAGGTCCAGGGCGGCGAGATCGACGAGCTCCTGCCGGTGGCGGAGGCGATCGCGCAGGCGATCGGCGACGTCCCCTCGCTGGCCGATGTGCGGCTCGATTTCCAACGCACGCAGCCCGAGCTCGTCATCCAGGTCGACCGCGAGGTGGCGGCCCGCCACCAGCTCACGGTGACCGAGGTCGCCGATGCGATCGAAGCGTACCTGCGCGGGGCCGAGACGGACAACTCGTACGCCGAGTTCGCCGACAAGGTCAACATCCGGGTCACCATCCCCGAGGAGCGGCGCGAGGCCCTCGACGACGTCCTCCGCCTGCGCCTCAAGGGCGTGCCGGTGGGCGAGCTGGTGACCGCCACCCAGGGCTTCGGCCCCGTCGAGATCCGTCGTGAGGACCAGAACCGGACCATCCAGGTGCTGGCCGACGTGACGAGCGGCGGGCTGGCGGCCGCGGTGCGCGAGGTGGAGTCGCGCGTGGCAAGCCTCCCGCGTCCAGCCCTGACGACCGTTCGTGTGGGCGGCGAGAACGAGGAGATGCGTGACAGCTTCCGCTCCCTCGTGTTCGCCTTCGCGCTCGCGCTCGCCCTCGTATACCTCATCCTGGCGGCCCAGTTCGAGTCGCTCATCCAGCCGCTCGTCGTGCTGGCCGCCGTCCCGCTGGCGGCGATCGGCGCCGTCCTGGCCCTGTGGGTGGCGCGCGACGGGCTCAACGTCATGAGCGGGATCGGGTTCGTCATCCTCATCGGGATCGTGGTGAACGACGCCATCGTGAAGGTCGACTTCATCAACCAGCGCCGGCAGGCGGGCCTCGGCAAGCGCGAGGCGATCCTCGAAGCCGGCCGGCTTCGTCTGCGCCCGATCATCATGACCACGGTGACCACCGTGGTCGGGCTGCTCCCGCTCGCGCTCGGCTTCGGGGCCGGCGCGGACCTGCGCGCGCCGCTCGCCGTGGCGGTGATCGGCGGGCTGACGTCGGCCACCCTCCTCACCCTCATCGTCGTGCCCGTCGTTTATTCGCTCATGGTCGAGCCCCGCATCTCGGTGGCGCCGCAGGGCGGCGGCGCCGGTCCCCGACCCGGCGGCCGCGAGCGGGCACGCACACAGGGGACGACGTACGGGCTCTCGGGGCCGGATACCGGTCCCGCGACCGGGATGGCCCGCGGAACGGCGGACTCGTGATCGACCTGGCGATCAGACGGCCGGTGGCCACCGCGGCCATCTATGTGGCGCTGTTCGCGCTCGGCGCGTACAGCTTCCGGCTCATCCCGGTCGAGGACGTGCCCGACACCTCGTTCCCGCAGCTCATCGTGACGGCCGACTGGAACGGGGCTTCGCCGGAGGCGCTCGAGGCGTTCGTGACCGCCCCCCTCGAAGCGGTCATCCAGCAGGTGTCCGGGGTCGAGAGGATCGTCTCCACGTCGGAGGCGGACCAGCGCGGCGGCGGCTCGCAGGCGCGGATCACGGTCGATTTCGAGCGCGAGACCCGGATGGAGTTCGCACGCCTCGAGCTCAGCGAGCGCATCTCTTCGATCCGCGACGAGCTCCCTCCCGGCGTGCGGCCCACGGTCTCCGAGTACGTGCCGGACGAGTTCGCCGAGGAGACGCGGCGCTTCGTCGACTATGCGCTCACCGGTCCGTACACGTCCGCGCGCCTGGGCCAGATCGCCGAGGAAGAGATCGAGCCGGCGATCCGCGGCATCAGCGGCGTGTCGGCGGTCACGACGTCGGGTGCCGAGCGGCGCGAGATCGCGGTCGAGCTCGACCGCGGGAAGCTCGAGGCGCTCGGGCTCAGGCCCGAGCAGGTGCGGGCCCGGATCTTCGAGCTCTCCTCGCCGCGCGCCCCCGGCTCGGTGGAGCTCGACGGCAAGCAGCTCGCGATCGCCGTCCGCACCCGGGCGCTCGAGGTGGACGACATCGGCGACATGATCGTCCTCGCCCGGGCCGACGCCCCGGTCCGGGTCCGCGACCTGGGGCGCGTGCGCGACCAGACCGAGGAGCTCAGGCAGCTGTGGCGGATCAACGGCGAGCCCACGATCACGATCCGGGTGAACCGCCAGTCCGGCACGAACGCAGTCAAGCTCGCCGAGCGGGTGCGGACCAGGATGGACGCGCTGGGCGCCACCCTCCCGGACGGCGCCCGGCTGGAGCTCCAGTACGACCAGAGCGAGAACATCGAGACGCAGCTCACCGACCTCCGTCTGCGCGCGATCGCGGCCGCGATCGTGATCTTCCTCGTCCTCATGCTCTTCCTGCGCTCGTTGGGGGCGGTGCTCATCGTGTTCGCGACCATCGGCTTCAGCGTGCTGATCGCGATCAACCTCCTCTACCTGGGCGGGTTCTCGCTCAACCTGCTCACCCTCGCCGGTCTCGCGTGGGGCTTCGGCCTGGTGGTCGACAACGGCATCGTGGTGCTCGAGAACGTCGAGCGGCACCGGGGGATGGGGAAACCGCCCGACCGGGCCGCGAGCGATGGCGCACGCCAGGTCGTGCTGCCGGTGCTGGCCGCCACCCTGACCACGGCGATCGTGCTCGTGCCCTTCCTGTTCCTCCAGGGCGAGCTTCGGGTGTACTACCTGCCGCTGTCGTTCGCGGTCGGATTCTCGATCCTCGCCAGCCTGTTCGTGGCGTTCACCTTCGTCCCCGCGCTCGCGGCCCGCGTGCGGCGCATCGGCCCCGACGACCCGGCGGCGGGCGCCCCCGCGGGAGGAGCCGAACGCGCGGCGCCGAAGCGCGAGGCGTTCTACATCCGCGGGTACCGCGGCTTCCTGAGGTTCTCCCTCGGCCACCCGTTCCTGGTTGCGTTCGCCTGTCTGGCGTGTCTGTACGGGAGCTGGCGGCTGTTCGACACGCACGTGAGCCGGGGCGGCTACTGGGGCGGGTTCGGCGGCGAGGACACCTACATTCGGATCTTCATCAGCTTCCCGCGCGGCGCGGGGCTCGACCGGACCGACGAGCTGGCGCGCTCCTTCGAGGCCCGGCTGGGGAGCATGCCGGAGATCGAGCGCTACGAGACCCAGGTGATGGCGAACTACGCCCTCATCGAGGCCTACTTCCCCGACGAGCTCGAGCTCACCAGCGTGCCGGTGGCCATCAAGGACCAGATGGTCGCCTACAGCTACGGGTTCTCGGGCGTGGACGTCCGGGTGTACGGGTTCGGCCCGAGCTTCTACGGCGGCGGCTCGAGCCCGCCCAACTACCGGCTCAAGGTGCTCGGCTTCAACTACCTGACCGTGCGTGACATCGCCGAGGAGATCGCCGGCCGGCTGGAGCGCTTCAGCCGCATCCGCGACGTGGACCCCAACGCGAGCGGCTACTGGCGGAGCGACAAGGAGTTCGAGTACTTCGTCGAGCCCCGCCGCGAGGCTCTGGCCGCCTACGACATCTCGGTCCAGGACCTGCTCGGGTACGTGACCGCGAACATCCGGGGCGCGCCCCTCACGAGTCGAATCCGCGTGGGCGGCGAGGAGGTGCAGTACGCCGTCAAGGTGGAGGGGTACCGGGACTTCGATTTCTACGACCTCGGCGAGCTGCGGGTCCCCATCTCGAACCGCGAGGAGGTCCGTCTGGCGCGGGTGGCCGATGTGGGCCGGCGCGAGGTCCTGTCCTCCATCCGCCGCGAGGACCAGCAGTACGAGCGCACGGTCGCGTGGGAGTTCCGGGGCCCCCGCAAGCTCGGCGACCTGGTGCGCGACGCGGTCGTGGACGCGATGGAGCTCCCGCCGGGCTACAAGATCGACAGGGAGGACACGGGGCGCTGGACCACCGAGGAGACGACCCAGATGTGGCTCGTCCTCGGGGCATCCGTGCTCCTCATCTACATGGTCACGGCGGCCCTGTTCGAATCGCTGATGGCGCCGTTCGTGGTGCTGACCACGCTCCCGCTGGCGCTCATCGGCGTGTTCATGATCTTCTTCTACACCGACGCGACCTTCACCCGCACGGCGTTCATCGGGACCATCATGATGGGCGGCATCGTGGTCAACAACGCGATCCTCGTCGTGTACCACATCGGGGAGCTCAGGCATTCGATGCCCACGGCGGAGGCCATCCTGCAGGGAACGCTCGAGCGGGTGCGCCCCATCCTGATGACCACCCTGACCACGATCTTCGGGCTCCTCCCGCTCGTCCTGTTCGCCTCTTCGCAGGACGAGAACATCTGGAACGCGCTCGCCCTGGCCACGATCGGCGGGCTGATCTCGAGCACCATCTTCGTCCTCCTGGCCATCCCCGTGGCGTACCGCTACCTGGTGGCGCGGCGGGCCTGAGACGGGTTGGCGGTCACGCCCCCGCGGGATATCCTCTCGCATGTCCAGCGTGTACCTGTGCTGTCTGGTGGTCGGGGGAGGATTCGCGATCCTGTCGGGCTTCGGGGAGCTCACGGGACGGTTGTCGCCGGCGGACGGGAAGCACGGGACCGTGCACGCGCTCCGCGCACTCGTGTACTCGGGGACCGCGTTCGGCGCCGTCGGCGTGCTCCTCGGTCGGCTCGATCCGAGCCTCGGGGCCGGGATGACGCTGGTGTTCGCGCTCCTCGCGGGGCTTCTGGTCGGGGGGCTCGTGAGTACGCTGCTCGCCTTCTTCCGCCGCGCGGACGCGGAGAAGGTGAATCGAACCGCAGGGAGGGACCGCCCATGAATCGTCGCGTGCGTCGGAGCCTGCCGGTGTTGTGCGCGGGCCTCGTGCTGGCCGTGTCCTCCTGCGGAGGCGATCGCGCCGACGCGGGGTCGAAAGCGGCCGCGGAGGCGCCGCCGCCCCCGCCGCCCGCCACGGGCGCCGAGCGGGCGGGAGCCGAAACGAGAGCCCCGGACAGCACCGCGCCCGTGCCCAACCCGCTCATGAACCCCAGCGCGCCCGAGATGAACATGATGGCTCCGGCCGAGTTCCGGGTGCGACTGGTCACCTCGAAGGGAGACGTCGTGCTCGAGATGCACCGCGACTGGGCTCCCCACGGCGTGGATCGGTTCTTCAACCTCGTCCGGAACGGGTTCTTCGACGGCGCGCGCTTCTTCCGCGTGCTCGAGGGCTTCGTGGCCCAGTTCGGAATCCAGGGCGATCCGGCGGTCCAGGCGCACTGGCGCTCGGCCCGCATCCCGGACGACCCCGTGGTCGAGAGCAACACCCGCGGCCGGCTCACCTTCGCGACCGCCGGCGCGAACACGCGCACGACGCAGATGTTCATCAGCTACGGCGACAACTCCTCGCTCGACGCGCAGGGCTTCGCGCCGATCGGGGAGGTGGTGGAGGGGATGGACCTGGTCGACCAGCTGTATTCCGCCTATGGGGAGGGGGCGCCCCGCGGCGCCGGGCCCGATCAGGCGCGCATCCAGGCGGAAGGGAACGCGTATCTCGACCGCGACTTCCCGCGGCTCGACTACATCGAGCGGGCTGAGATCGTCTCCTAGAGGCGTACGACGGCCGTGACGTGCGCCGACGCCCGGCCGGCATCGGGTCGCGGGGATCGCGGGCCGGTGCCGGTGGACCGGGAGCGCAACCGGCCGCCGGCGCTGGACTTCCGACCCGCGCCCATCCGGGCGGGACCGGGTGCCACGCCCACGGTCGATGTTGCGCCGTCGCAACGATTTGGCCACACGACCGTCCGTCGGGCCGCCCCCCCCTCCGGCCCCTTGTCTCCCGGACCGGGGCCACTCGCCCCGCCGGAACCCGTTGCTGGCGCCGGATTCCCGCCATTCCCGCCCCGCGGCTCGACCGGAGTCCCGGGGCTTCGGCCGGGCCGGTCGTCGGGGCTCCCGGCCGCGCGCACAATTTGCAACCCTCGCCGGGGGCAGGGAGCAAACGAGGGGTGAGAAGTATGCGCCAGGAGCAGCGGGAGCGGGCCCGAATCATGGTGGTCGACGACGAGCCGCAGAACGTGCGGTACGTCACCGACGTGCTCCAGTGGGCCGGATACGAGCGCATCGAGGGGTGGACGGATCCGGCGGAGGCCGTGAGCCGGTTCGCGGAGTTCGCCCCCGATCTGGTGATCCTCGACCTCCTCATGCCGCAGATGGACGGCTTCGAGGTCATGGAGGCCATGCAACGCCAGATCGGGGCCGATGCGTACCTGCCCGTCCTCATCCTCACGTCGGACATCACCAGCGAGGCACGTCGGCGGGCCCTGACGAGCGGGGCGAAGGACTTCCTCAACAAGCCGATGAGCCCCACCGAGGTCCGTCTGCGCGTCGACAACCTCCTCGAGACGCGCTTCCTGTACCTCGAATGCTCCCGCCAGGCCGATCTCCTCCAGGGGAGGGAGACAGGACCCCCCTCCGATCGCGTCGGCGCGCCCGACGTCGAGCTCGAGGTCCTCGAGCGCTGGGGCGCCTCGATCGATGCGGTGCTTCCCGGGGCCGAGGGGCGGTCCAAGCGGGTGAGCTGGCTGGCGGGCCGCATCGCCGAGGCCATGGAGCTTCCCGAGGCGGTCGTCGAGGGTGTCCGCAGGGCGGCGCTCCTGCACGAGCTCGGCTCCCGGCCGCTGCACGCGCAGGCGGGGAACGGAGGCGCGCGGGACCGCGTGCACGTCGATCCGGAAGCGGGCGCGCGGTGGTTGGACGGAACGACGCTGCCCATCCTCGAGACCGTGCGGGAGATGCTGGCGGGGCTCGACGAGCGCTGGGACGGGACCGGACGCGCCGGCTTGCGGGGCGAGGCGGTCCCCATCGAGGCCCGCATCGTCGCGGTGGCCCGGGCGTACGACGATCTGCGCCAGGGCACCGGGCACGAGCTCCCCGCGGCCGACCCGATCGAGTCACAGGCCGGAAGCCGTTTCGACCCCGGCGTGGTCGCGGCGCTCGTGCAGGCGCAGCCGGTGAGCGCTTGAGCGCGCCCCCGCGCCACCGGCCCGACTGATCGAGCGCGGCCATGCCGTGGCCACTTCTGCGTCTCAGCCTTAGAGCCCGCCTGTACCTGGTGTGCGGGCTCATGATCATCCTGCTCCTCGCACCCGCCTACTACACGTTGCGGCAGCTCGGGGAGCTGAGGGACATCGCGTTCGATCTCCAGAGCACGCACGCGACGGCGCTCAACAGCGTGGGGCGCCTCGACGCGGCCATCGGGGATCTGAACGGCCTCCAGCGGGCGTACGTAGCGACGCGCGACAGCGCGACCCGCGAGGACATGCTGGGGGTCCTCGACATGGCCGCCCTGTGGGTCAACACCCTGTCCGAGAACGGCTACGACGCTCTGTCGGCCGAGAGCCACCGGCACATCGATTCGCTGGCGACTCTCACCACGACCATCGACAGCCTCGCCCAGGCCCGGCGGCTGTCGGAGGCCGCGGCCCTGTTCCGCGCCTCCGCCCCGCAGTACGAGCGCACGCGCCTCGCGCTTCTCACGCTGGGCGACAGCGTCGAGGCACGCGGCACGGCGGCCGCGGTCGAGGCGCAGAACATCACGCAGCGCACGGCGCGCACCGCGGCAGCGGCCACCGGGCTGGCCGCGGGGCTGGCCGTGCTCGTCGCCCTCCTGTCCGTGGGGACGGTGACCACCCCGCTGAGTCGGCTGCGGTCGGCGATGGTCACGGTGGCCAGCGGGAAGTTCTCGCCGCCGCGAGACCTCCCGTATGGGCGCACCGACGAGATCGGTGACCTGACGCGCTCGTTCCGCTCCATGGCCGAACGACTGGCGGAGCTCGACCGCCTGAAGGCCGAGTTCGTCTCGATCGCGAGCCACGAGCTCAAGACACCGGTCAACGTGGTGCGCGGCTACCTGGAGATGATCGAGGACGGCTCCTACGGGCCGATCGAGCCCCGCCAGCGCGAGGTGCTGAGCTACATCCGGGAGCAGACCACGGTCCTCAAGGAGCGCGTGAACCAGCTCCTGGCGATGAGCCGTCTCGAGGCGCAGGGGCTGGAGGTGAAGCTCGAGCCGGTGCGCGTCGCCGAGCTGTTCGAGGAGGTGCGGCGCAACTTCGCGGGCGTGGCCGCGCAGAAGCGCATCGTGTTTCGCGTGGCGGCCGACGACAGCGTCCCCGACCAGGTCCTGCTGGATCCCCGCAGGGTGCGGGACGAGCTGCTCGGAAACCTGCTGGGCAATGCGTTCAAGTTCACACCCCGCGGGGGTACGATCGAGGTCAGGGCGAGGGGCGAGCCGGGGTGGCTGGTAATCGAGATCCGCGACACCGGCGAGGGGATTCCGCCGGCCGAACTGCCTTACATCTTCGAGAAGTACTACCAGGCCGGACAGCACGCCGGACGGGTCGGGGCCGGGCTGGGGCTCGCCATCGCACGCGAGATCGTGGAGGCGCACGGGGGGCTGATCAGCGTCGAGAGCCGCCGCGGCATGGGGTCGACCTTCAGGGTCGAGCTCCCCGCGCAGCCCGTGACCAGCACGATCGACGCCTCCTCGCGCTTCCGCGACGCGGCGCACAAGAAGAGCGAGGCCGCGGAGCAGGCCGAGCGGCACGCCTGACGACGCCTCGGGCCCCGCGGCCGCGCTTGCTGGCCGGTCGCCGCGGAAATGCCTGGGGGAGTCGCGATCCCGACAGTCCGGCGCCAGTTTGGGCGACGTCCGGCGATCCTCACCCTCGTCGACGGAGGGAGCCCATGCGCCGCCAGGCGCTCGCAGCGATCGCGTGGCTGGCCCTGTCGGGAGCGGCGCGTGGCGCCATCGCCCAGGCCCCCGAGCGAGGCGATCGCCCCCGGGCCCGGGATGTCGGGGTGACCATCGGTCATCTGACCCCCGGGCCCTTCAACGCGATCACCGATGTGCCCGGCGTGCTCGTCGGGCAGCGCACCGTGTGGATCGGGGATTCGATCCGCACGGGCGTGACGGCGATCCTCCCGCACGCGGGGAACGTGTTCACCGACCGCCCGCGCGCCGCCATCGTCGTCGGAAACGGGTTCGGGAAGCTCGTCGGCTCGACCCAGGTGAACGAGCTGGGCGAGCTGGAGACGCCGATCCTCCTCACCGGGACGCTGAGCGTGTTTCGCGTCGCGGACGCGCTGCTCGACACCCTGCTGGCGATCCCCGAGAACGCGGACGTGCGCTCCATGAACCCGGTGGTGGGCGAGACAAATGACGGGTATCTGAGCGACATCCGGGCGCGCCCCATTCGCCCGGAGCATGTGCGCGAGGCGCTCGGGGGTGCGTCCGGCGGGCCCGTGGCCGAGGGAACGGTGGGGGCGGGAACGGGCACCCGGGCGCTGGGCTGGAAGGGCGGGATCGGGACCGCGTCCCGCATCCTCGATATCGAGGGCAGGCCCGTCGCGGTCGGCGTCCTCGTGCAGACGAACTTCGGAGGCTCGCTGCGCGTGGACGGGGTGGCTGTCGGGGACAGCCTCGCGCGACGGGGGATGGGAGGCCCCCGAGGCGGACCGGGCCCGCACCGGGACGGTTCGGTCATGATCGTGGTGGCCACCGACGCGCCGCTCGAGCATCGAGAGCTGGAGCGGCTCGGGCTGCGTGCCTTCCTTGGGGTGGGTCGGACGGGGTCCACCATGTCGAACGGCTCCGGCGACTACTCGATCGTGTTCTCGGTGGGCGAGGGGGAAGGCCTGCGCGACGGGGGCGCGCTCTCCTCGCTGTTCGAGGCCGTGGTCGAGGCCACCGAGGAAGCCGTGATCAACTCGCTGTTCAGGGCCACCAGCGTGGTGGGGCAGGGGGGCCGCTCGGCCGACGCGCTCCCGCTCGGGCCGACGCTCGACATCCTGCGGGCGCACGGCGCGCTCCGGCCACCCTTCTAGAACGCATGCGGATCGTCATCGTGGGGGCGGGGCAGGTCGGGTACCACCTCGCGGAGCGGCTCTCCCAGCAGGCGCAGGACGTCGTGGTCATCGACTCGAGCGCCGAGAAGGCGGAGGTCATCTCCGACCGGCTCGACGTCCTCACGGTGGTCGGGAACGGGGCGTCGATCCCCGTCCTCGAGCAGGCCCGGGTGGAGCGGGCCGGGCTGTTCCTCGCGGTCACCAATCGCGACGAGGTCAACATCATCGGGTGTCTGGCGGCCGACCGGATGGGCGTCCGGCGCAAGGTGGCGCGCGTCTCGAACCCCGACTTCTTCACCGAGAAGAGCGTCCTGTCGCGGGAGCAGCTCGGAATCGACCTGATGATCAACCCCGAGCGCGAGTGCGCGGCGGAGACGATGAAGCTGCTCGCCAGCGAGGTGGCCAGCGAGCTGATCGAGTTCGCCGGCGGTCGCGTGTACCTCGTGGGTCTGCGGGTTCACGACGGGGCCCCGGTGGCGGGCCGCACGATCCTCGAGCTCGCGGAGGCGCTCAAGGAGCGGCACTACACCACGGTGGCCATCGAGCGCGACGGGGCCACGGAGATCCCGCGGGGAGAGAGCCGCATCGAGGCGGGCGACCAGATCTTCCTCATGACCCCGGCGACCGAGATGCAGCACCTGCCGGCCCTGGCCGGATACGACGTGTATCCGCTCCGGCGGGTGATGATCGCGGGGGGGAGCGCCGAGGCGATCTACCTGGCGAAGTTCCTCGATGACGACGGGGTGGCATGCACGATCCTCGATCGGGATCGTCGCCGGTGCCTCGAGCTCTCGACGGCGCTCCCGCGTGCTCTCGTGCTGCACGGCGACGCCACCGATGCCGAGCTGCTGGAAATGGAGGGCGTCGGTTCGGTGGATGGGTTCGTCGCCTACACGAACACCGACGAGACCAACCTCCTCGCCAGCCTGCTGGCCAAGGCCACCGGGGCCCGCAAGGTGGTGAGCGTGCTCCACCGTCGTCAGTACACGGCGATCGCCCCGAGGCTCGGCATCGACGCGACGGTCTCCCCGCGCCTGTCCGCCGCGAACGCCATCCTGCGCTACGTGCACACCGCCAACGTGTCGGCGGTCGCGACCCTGCGGGGCGTCGACGCGGAGGCCGTCGAGGTGCGGATCGGGCCGCGTGCCAGAGTGCTCGGCCGTCCGCTCAGGGAGATCGACTTCCCGACGGGTGCGATCGTGGGCGCGATCGTGCGCGACGACCGTCTCATCACGCCGCGGGGCGATGACCGCGTCCAGACGGGCGACCACGTGATCCTGTTCGGGCGGCCGCAGATCATGCCGGAGCTCGAGAAGCTGTTCGCGTGAGGTTCGCCCACCTCGTCCACGTCATCGGGATCACCTTGATGGCGCTCAGCGTCGCGCTGGCGCTCACCGGCCTCGTATCGCTCGCCTACCGGGAGCCCGAGACGCTCGCCTTCCTGGCGGCCGCGGCGATCGCGTTCGGCGTCGGGTTCGTGTCTTTCCGCCGCACGCGTCTCGAGCGCGATCTGACCATCCGCGAGGGCTACGCGGTGGTGGCGCTGTCGTGGATCACCGTGGGGCTGGCCGGCGGGATTCCTTATATGTTCACCGGGGTCCTGAGCTCACCGGCCGCCGCGCTGTTCGAGTCCGTTTCGGGGTTCACGACCACGGGCGCCACGGTGTTCTCGTCCATCGCGACGCTGCCGCGCGGCGTGCTGTTCTGGCGCTCCATCACGCAGTGGCTGGGCGGTATGGGGATCGTCCTGCTCGGGATCGCGATCCTCCCTTTCCTGGGCGTGGGCGGCATGCAGCTCTACCGTGCGGAGGTGCCGGGTCCCACCAATGAGCGCCTCACGCCGCGCATCCGGCAGACGGCCACCACGCTGTGGTACGTGTACGCGGGCCTCACGGCGCTCCAGATCCTGCTCTACCTGCCGGGCGGGATGTCGGTGTTCGAGGCAGTCAACCACGCCTTCACGACGCTGTCGACGGGCGGATTCTCGCCGCGCGACGGATCCCTCGCCGAGTACGATTCGGCCTATCTGCACTACGTCACGATCGTGTTCATGTACCTGGCCGGGATGAACTTCACGCTTCACTACCAGGCGACCAGGCGGCGATTCCGCTATGCGCAGGATGCGGAATGGCGCTTCTACACGGGCGCGCTCCTCGCCGCCACGGTGGTGCTGTTCGCCATCGTGCTCGCCAGCGGCATGGGGAGCGGCATCGAGCGCACCTTCCGGGACACGCTCTTCCAGGCGACGTCGATCGCGACCACGACGGGATTCGTGACGTCCGACTACGGTCTGTGGGGCCCGGCCGCCCAGCTCCTGTTGCTGTTCCTGATGTTCATGGGCGGGTGCGCGGGGTCGACCGCGGGGGGGATGAAGGCCATGCGCGTGCGGCTCGTGCTGCGCCACGCCCTCACCGAGCTCAAGCGGAGCCTGCACCCGCGGGCGGTGATCGTGGCCCGCCTCGGGAACGCCCCGATCGGCGATCGGATCTTCGTGCGCGTGCTCGCGTTCGTGCTCGCCTACCTGGGGTTGTTCGCGACCGGCACCTTCGCGCTCACCCTCCTCGGGCAGGACCTCGTGACGGCGATCGGGGCGAGCGCGGCGACGATCGGAAACATCGGACCGGGACTCGGGGCGGCCGGGGCGGTCGAGAACTACGGCTGGATGGGACCCGCAGCGCACCTCGTCCTCGTCTTCCTCATGCTCGCCGGACGGCTGGAGCTGTTCACCATCCTGCTCCTCTTCCACCCGGACTTGTGGCGGCGTCACGCGCGGGCCCACACTACGCGGCCCGATCTCGGAAGAGGCGGCGCCCCCTGAGCTGCGGGGGCGTTTCGCCGACATCGCGGTGCCGCCCCGGCGGGCCGCCGGCTGAGGGAGAGAATGGACGAGCTCATACCCGCCCGCGCACAACCACCCCTTCCGGTCGCACGCTTTCTCGTGGACGAGCCCCCCGGCGAGGACGCCGTGCCGCTCGACGTGCTGTTCGTGGGCGCCGGCCCCGCGGGCCTGGCCGGGGCCATCGAGCTGGCGAGCCTCGTGGCGAGGGACCGCGACACGGGCGGTCCCCTCGCGGCGCTGGAGATCGGCGTGCTGGAGAAGTCCGGCGAGCTGGGGGAGCATTGTCTGTCGGGGGCGGTGGTCGACCCGGCGCCGTTCCGGGAGCTGTTCCCGGAGATGGCGACCGAGGAGCTACCGCTGCGCGGTCAGGTCCCCGGCGACCGCGTGTACCTGCTCACCCGGAGGGGCCGCGTGCGTCTTCCGACGCCGCCCACGATGCGGAACCACGGGCACCACATGGCATCGATCTGCGAGATCGTTCGCTGGCTCGGGGGACGCGCGGAGGCCCTCGGCGTGAACCTGTTCACGGGGTTCCCCGCCGAGTCGCTCCTGATCGAGGAGGGACGGGTCGTGGGCGTGCGGACGACCGCCGCCGGTCTGGATCGACACGGCGAGCCGGGGGGCGGGTACATGCCGCCCACCGACCTGTCGGCCCGGGTGACGGTGCTCGCGGAAGGGACGCGGGGGCCGCTGACCGGCGCGTGGCTGGAGCGCGAGCGGATCGGATCCCAGAATCCCCAGATCTACGCGCTGGGCGTGAAGGAGCTGTGGCGGGTGTCGCGTCCCGTCGAGGCGGTGGTGCACACTCTGGGGTGGCCGCTCCCCCGGGACGCGTTCGGCGGGAGCTTCCTGTATCCGATGGGTGCGGACCTGGCGGCGCTCGGCCTCGTGGTGGGGCTGGACGCCCCGTACGTGGACCTCGATGTGCATGCGTGGCTCCAGGCGCTCAAGCGGCACCCGCTGTTCGCCGCCGCGCTCGACGGGGGAGAGCTGGTCGAGTGGGGCGCAAAGACGATCCCCGAGGGCGGGTGGCACGCGCTCCCCTCGCGGCTGTGCGGCGATGGCCTGCTGATCGCCGGTGATGCCGCCGGGATGGTCGACGTGGCCACCCTGAAGGGCATCCACTACGCGATGTGGTCCGGGATCGAGGCGGCCCGCGTCATCCACGCGGCCCTCGTGGCGGACGACGTGTCCGCGCCGGGTCTCGCCCCCTACGATTCGGCCATCCGGAGACGGCTCCGCACGAGCGCGCTGTACCGGAACCGCAACATGCGGCTGGCGTTCAAGTCGGGGTTCGTGGCCGGGGGGGTGAAGGCCTCGCTCATGCAGCTCACGCGAGGCGCCTTCCCGGGCGGGCGGATCGGAGCGCGACCGGATGCGGCCGAGCCGCGGACGAAGCGGGCCGGGATCCGTCCGGAGTACGATGGCGATCGGACGTTCGCCAAGCTCGATGCGGTCTACCGGTCGGGGAACGCCACCCGCGACGACATTCCGTCCCACCTCCTGGTCGGCGGGGACGTGACGCGCGGGATGGCGGAGCTGTACGAGCATCTGTGTCCGGCCGGGGTGTACGAGCGTCGGGATGGGAGGCTCGTCGTGAACGCGCCGAACTGCATCGACTGCAAGGCCACCGATGTGCTGGGACCGCGCTGGACGCCCCGTGAGGGAGGCAGCGGGCCAGCGTACAAGCGAATGTAGGATGAACGGGGAGAGCGGGTACGAGCCGCAGTGGGAGCCCCCGTACCGCGGGGAGTCGCGCGGCCGGTTGCGAGACCTCCTGTGGCCCTGGATGAGCTACCTGCTGGCACAGCTGTCGGTGCCGCTCATCCTGCTCATCTTCTTCGTGTTCAACCGCACCACCATCTACGGGCGAAGCCGGGTCCCCAAGGAGACGAACACCCTGTTCCTCTCCAACCACCAGTCGATGATCGACTCCTTCCTGATCACCTTCGCGGCCGTGTTCCCGTGGGAGCTGGTGCGCCCCTCGCTTCTCCCGTGGCACCCCGCCGCCCAGGAGAACTTCTTCAGGAATCCGTTGTTCGCGTGGCTGTTCACGCAGCTCAAGTGCATCCCGGTGCGCCCGGGACGCCGCGACCTGAAGGCCATCCACCGCTCGATCCGCGCGCTCCGCAACGGGACGATGATCCTGTTCCCGGAGGGGACGCGGAGTCGGGACGGTTCCATCGGCCGTGGACGCCCCGGGGCGGGCCTCGTGGCCCTCGGCACCAGCGCACACCTGGTGCCCGTCACCCTCAAGGGAATGGACGAGGTGCTCCCGATCGGGGCTCGCTGGCCGCGCGTCGGCAAGAAGGTCGTGGTGTACCTCGGGCGTCCCGTCCCGTACGACGACTTGGCCGGAGGGGCACGCTCACGCGACGAGGCGCAGGCGATCGTGGATCGGGTGATGGGTCGCATCGGCTTTCAACGGCGTGTGATCGAGCGGCTGGAAGGCCGGTGAGAGGGTGGGCGGCGGTGTCCCCGGCGGGGCCGCGACGGCCGCCCGCCCGGCGGGCACGCACTGGACAGCCGCACGCGGGAACCGCATCCTTCGCGCATGTCGATCACACTGTCCCACGTGCTCATCACGCTGATGCTCGCGGCGATCATCGGCGTGCTCCTCGGCGGAGGCTTTGCCTGGGGCTGTCGCCTCGCCGAGCTCGACGACCCCTCGCGAGGGCGGCGCGACGGCTGACGGGCCGCTCCGGGCCTCCAGACAGAACGCGTGACGGGTGCGCCTCCCCGAGGCCGAGCGTCTCTCTCCGGGACTCCCGAGCGACGCTCGCCCCCTCATCTCCCAGCGTGGATCTCGCGCGCGGCAGCCGCCTTCCGGGGGTGCGCCGCCTTCCGGATCTGCCCGCGAGCCCCTATTTTTCAACGCTTCGCAAGATGCCGTTCGCCCCATTCCCGCGAGGACGGGTGATCGGTCCTCAACCCGAGAGGTGGTCATGACGAAAACCTTCCAGGACGATGACGGACGCCGCTGGAAAGCGTGGCTCGCGTCACGCGAGGTCTTCTGGCCGGACCCGAACGAGAAGGCCCCGGACCCGGACAGCGAGTCGGTCGTGTTCGTCTGCTTCTCCGATCCTCATCAGCCGCAGCGCCGGGCCCGGCTTCCACAGGGCTCCTTCGAGGAGCTGAGCGTCGAGGATCTCGAAGGTCATTTCCGCAAGGCGCAAATCGACCCCACGATTCGATAGAGTCCCTCCACGGCGGGGTGCCCCGGGGCACCCTCGCCCACCGCGCATGAAAGGCGATCCAGCGACGATGACCGGAGAGCAGACCAAGGGCCTGGAGGGGGTGGTCGCCTCGCAGACCTCGCTCAGCTTCATCGACGGACAGGAAGGCGTCCTCATCTATCGGGGCTACGACATCCACGACCTGGCCCCGAACGCTTCGTTCCTGGAGTCGGTCTTCCTGCTCTGGAACGACCGGCTCCCGACCCCCGGGGAGCTCGCGGCGTTCGAGCGCGAGGTGGGCGGTCTGCGAGCGCTGGACGACACCGTGATCCAGGTGCTGCGCGCCCTGCCGCGCGACTCGACACCCATGTCCGCGCTGCGCACGGCGACATCGGCGGCCGGGACCACCGATCCCGACGCCGAGGACAACTCGGCGGAGGCCAACCTCCGGAAGGCGAAGCGCCTCGTAGCGCAGTTCCCGACCATGATCGCTGCCTTCCACCGGATGCGAGAAGGCGACGAGCCCATCGACCCCGATCCGTCCCTGTCGCACGCGGCGGACTTCCTGCGCATGGCGAATGGCGAGGCGGGGACGGCCGAGGCCGCCGGGGCGCTCGACCGGACGCTCCTCCTGTACCTGGACCACGGATTCAACGCCTCCACGTTCACCTGCCGCGTGATCGCCGCGACGCTCGGGGACATGCACTCGGCGGTTACGGGCGGCGTGGGGGCGCTCAAGGGGCCGCTCCACGGGGGGGCCAACGCGAAGGCCATGGAGACGCTGCTCGAGATCGGCGAGGTCGACAACGTCGCGCCGTGGCTCGATCGCGCGCTGGAGCAGAAGCGGAAGATCATGGGATTCGGGCATCGGGTGTACAGGACGGAGGACCCGAGGGCCACGCATCTGCGCGAGATGTCCCGGGTGCTCACCCACCAGGCGGGGATGGACAAGTGGTACGAGATCTCCCGCCGTCTCGAGGCGGAGCTCAAGACGCGCAAGGGGCTCAACCCGAACGTGGACTTCTACTGCGCCACCGTGTACTACGCGCTGGGCGTGCCGATCGACCTGTACACGCCGCTGTTCGCGATGGGCCGGATCGGCGGCTGGACGGCGCACGTCATGGAGCAGCACGCCGACAACCGCCTCATCCGACCGCGTGCCGAGTACATCGGCAAGATGGATCGCCCCTGGGTGTCGCTCGACGACCGATGACGCGCCGCGGTCGTACCCCGGACGGGTCGCCGTCCGGGGGTCGCGGTTCCGCGTGCCGACGCCGCGACGCCGACGGCATCACACGGAGCGGGTCCGCGGACCCGCTTCTTTTTTCAGCGGAGACGATGGGAACATGAGCGAGGTGCAGGTGCGTACGGGGTGCCCGGCGTCGCGCGACGTCGACGTGCTGGGAGTTCCCTGGTTCGAGGGCGAGGCCCCGCGCGGAGAGTGGTGGGAAGGCCCGGCCACCACCTGGCTGGAGCGCCGGAGCGAGAGCGGCTCCACGGAGCCCTCCGGGTGGGTGGCGCTGGGGAGCGAGGAGCGGCCGGACCTGTACATCGTCCGCATCTCCTCCGGGCAGCGAACCGAGGCGTCCGCCGTGAGGGCCGCGGCTGGCGAGACGATCCGCGCGGCCCGGGAGCGCGGCGCCCGATCGGTGGGGATCCTCGTGCCGGAGTTCCTCGAGGACGCGGGGGTGGCGTGGCAGGCCGCCGTCGAGGGACTCCTGCTCGGCGACTGGGAGTACGACGAGCTGCGGGATGCGAAGCGGCGCACGCAGCCGCCGGGCACGCGGATCCTGTACTCGACTCGCGGTGGGTCGGGGGGCGAGCGCGACGCGTTCTTGGCGCGGGGCGCCGCGCTCGCCCGGGCGCAGAACACGGCGCGAGAGCTGATCGCGCTGCCGGGGAATGTGGTGACGCCGCGCCACCTGGCGGAGAGTGCCGCGACGTTGGGCGAGCGGCACGGGTTCACCGTGCAGGCCTGGGGAGAGGAGAAGCTGCGTGCCGAGGGCTTCGGGGGGCTCCTCGCCGTGGCGAAGGGGTCGGCGGAAGAGCCGTTCTTCCTCATCCTCGAGCACGGCGGGGCCGGTGGGGACCCCTGTGTGGTGGTCGGCAAGGGGGTGACGTTCGACGCCGGCGGCATCTCGATCAAGCCGGCCTCCGGGATGGAGGACATGAAGTACGACATGTCCGGAGCGGCCGCGACGATCGGGGCGCTCGTGGCTGCCGCCGACCTCGGGATCGAGCAACGGGTCGTGGGGCTGATTCCTACCACCGAGAACCTGCCCTCGGGAACGGCGGTCAAGCCCGGCGACGTGATCAGGGGCCTGTCCGGCACCTCGATCGAGGTGATCAACACCGACGCCGAGGGGCGGCTGATCCTCTCCGATGCACTGACCTATGCCCAGAGGCTGTCGCCCGTGGCGATCGTCGATCTCGCGACGCTGACCGGCGCCTGCGTGGTCGCGCTCGGCCACCACGCGATCGGACTCATGTCGTCGAGCGATGCCCTCGCCGAGGCCCTCATCGCGGCCGGGGAGCTGTCGGGCGAGCGGACGTGGCGGCTTCCGCTGTGGCCCGTGTACCGCAAGCAGCTCGACTCGGAGATCGCCGACATCAAGAACACCGGCGGACGACCCGCGTCGGCGATCACGGCCGGCTGGTTCCTGCGCCAGTTCGTCGACGACGCGGTCGAGTGGGCGCACCTCGACATCGCCGGCACGGCCTGGGCCGAGGAAGCCCGCGGCTGGCAGCCAAAGGGTGCGACGGGGGTCGGTGTCCGGCTGTTGCACGAGTGGCTGCGGGCACGTTCCTGAAGTCGGGCGTCTCCCGGACGCTCGCGCTCGCCGCGGTCCTGGCCGTGGTCGTGGACGCGTCGGCGACCGCACAGGAACCCGTGCCTCCCGATACGCTTGAGACCGTCCCCGACTCCGTGCGGGCCGAGTTCGAGCGTCGACCCCCCCGGGAGCCCCAGACGTTCCCGGAGCGGCGCTACGCGCTCCGGGGACCGGCGAACGAGGTGTTCTCCTGCGATCGCGAGTGCGTGCAGAACTCGACCGCCCCGTCGCTGCTCGAGCTCCTGATCGCAGAGGTTCCCGGGATCACCGGGATCCGCGCCGGATACTTCAGCGGTCCCCATCACGCCTACGAGGGACCGTACGGTCCCGGCTTCGTCCGCGTGTACGTGGACGGCACCGAGCTCGCCCCGCTGGAGCGATCCGAGGCGGATCTCAGGCGGGTGTCGCTCGGAGACGTGGCGCTCGTGCGGGCCTACCGGTCGGCCGCCGGCCTCGTGATCGATGTGGACACGTATCGCGTGCGGGGCGGGCGTGCCTATTCGCGCATCTCCGGCGGCACGGGCTCGCCCAGCCTACAGATCCTGGATGGGCTGTTCGCCAACGGGCTCGCGAGCGCGTTTACGGTGAACGGCTCGTTCGAGCTTCTCGATGCCGGGGCCGGCGGCGTCGAGAACGACCGATTCGCGGCCTTCGGACGGCTGTCGTGGATGCCGTGGTCGAACGACTTCGGCGTCCAGGTGGAGATGCGGCGCGAGGCGACCGACCGACACGCGGCGGACACCGCGGACGTGCGCCGCAACGAGCTCCTCGTGCGCGCGCGCGGCAACATCGGCGACCGCGCCCAGCTCGAGGCCTACGCCGCGTGGTCGGACTACCGACTCGAGGTCCCCAACCTGCCGGAGGACGAGGAGCCGCCCACGCGGGACGCCGACGCGGTGGGCGTTCACCTGACGACCGGGCTGGGACGGGGATCCGCGACGCTCCACGGACGACTGTCTGGCGGGGGAGCGTACGCGGCGCGTGGCGGCGACCTTTCACTTTCCTACCCCCTCGGCCCGGCGTCGCTCGAGGGAGGCATCGAGCTCGAGAGCTGGGACGAGTTCTCCACGCGATCATGGCGTGCGGCCGCGTCGCTCGCCGACACGCTCCTCCTGCCGCTGCGCCTACGTGCGTTCGCGGAAGGAGGTAGCCGGGGCGTGGGCCGGCCGGTGGCCGACTCGGCCGATCGGGTGGGGTTCGACGCCCTCGGCGTATCGGGCGGATTCGACATCGGGCCGTTCCGGGTCTCCGCGCGGTGGGCCAAGCAGCGGCTCGACCGACCGGTCGGACTCGACGCGTCCTTCGACTACCTGGCCGCCCTCGACTCCGCACGGGTGGAGCTCGGCTCCTGGGAGGCCCGTCTCGAGGGGCCGATCCTCCCGGTCGGCGTTCTCATCCCGGGGCTCGCCCCCATCCGCGTGCGTGGCTTCTGGCGCCAGAACGACTTCGGCGACGTGCGTCCGCTGTACGTGCCCGAGCACGTGGCGCGCGCCGAGCTCGAGCTCCACGATGCGTTCTTTCAGGGGCACCTCGAGCTGTGGCTGACCGGTTTCATCGAGCGCCGGGGGGCCCGACTGGCTCCCGAGGCGGGCTCGCCGGACCCCGTCGAGCTCGAGCCCGACACCTGGATGGGGGGGCACCTGTTGATCAAGATCGCCGACTTCCGTCTGTTCTACCGCTTCGCGAATCCCAGGGGCTCCACCGTGAGCGACATCCCCGGGGCCGCCTTCCCGAGCACCGTCGGTCTCCTCGGGATCCGCTGGGAGTTCTTCAACTGATGACCACGTCGACCCGGAGCACGCCATGATTCGCAGCATGACGGGATACGGCTCCGCCGCCGCGGCCGGCGACGACGGATCGGTGAGCGTCGAGATCCGGTCGGTCAACTCGCGCGGCCTGAAGGTCGTCGTGAAGGGGCCACCTGGCAGCGAAGCATGGGATGCGGCGCTCCGGGGAGTGGTGGAGGAGCGGCTGCGGCGCGGTCGCGTGGATGTGATGCTGCGGATCGACGAAGAGTCTGCCGCCGGCGAGGTGCGTCAGCTCGATGATCGGCGGGTGAAGGATACGATGGCCGGTCTCGAGCGGATCCGGGACGAGTTCGGGATCCCCGGCGTCCCCGATCTGGCGCTCATGGTCCAGGTGGGCGGACTGTTCCGCGAGCGCACGCGGGACACGCTCCCCGAGGGCGTGCTCGAGACGGCGAGACGCGCGACGGAGGCGGCGCTCGAGGGCCTGGTCGAGATGCGCGAGCAGGAGGGAGAGCGGCTGGAGGCCGACCTGCGCGGGCGTCTCGCGGGGCTGTCAGCCGGGATCGATGCGGCCGAGAAGCTCGCCCCCGAGCGTCTGGTGCGCGAGCGGGCGCGCCTCCAGGCGTCCGTCGTAGAGCTCGCCGGTCGGGAGCTCGACGAGGATCGGCTCGCCCGCGAGATCGCGCTCATCGCGGACCGCTGGAACGTGAGCGAGGAGCTGGTCCGCGCCCGATCGCACGTCGCGGCGTTCGAGGAGTACCTCGAGCGCCCCTCCGACGAGCCGGTCGGGAAGCGCCTCGGCTTCCTCGTCCAGGAGCTCCAGCGAGAGATCAACACCTTGGGCGCCAAGGCGAACGACGTGCGGATCTCGCGCGAGGTGGTGGAGATGAAGGACGAGATCGAGAAGCTGCGCGAGCAGGTGGAGAACGTGGAATGAGCCGCGAGCGCGACGCGCCGTTCCACCCGGCCTTTCCGGTCATCCTGGCGGGGCCGTCCGGGGCGGGAAAGACGTCGATTCGTGACCGCCTGCTGGCGCTCGGGGACGGACTGCCGACCCTGTTCTCGGTGTCGATGACCACCCGTGCGCCCCGACCGGGCGAGCGAGACGGGGTGGACTACCGATTCGTGACGAGCGAGGCGTTCTTCGAGCTGGTCGACGCGGGGCGCATGCTGGAGCACGCCGAGGTCCACGGGGAGCGCTACGGCACGCCGCTCGCCAACCTCGAGCGCGCTCGCGAGCGGGGGGCCCACCTGCTGCTCGACATCGACGTCCAGGGCGCCCGACAGGTCCGCGCGGCGGTGCCCGATGCCGTATCGATCTTCGTGGCCCCGCCCGACGGAGAGCGGATCTTCGAGCGCCTGCAGCGTCGTGGGAGCGAGACACCCGAGCAGCTCGACCGACGGCTGGCCTCCGCCCGGGCGGAGCTCGCCGCGATCGCCGAGTTCGACTATCTGGTGGTGAACGACGAGCTCGACGGCGCCGTGGCCGCGGTGCGGGCCGTGATCCACGCGGAGTCGTGCCGCATGACCCGGCTCGGTCCCGGGGCGGAGGCGTTCGCGCGCCGGCTGACAGGTGAAATCGAGAGCGCGATGTAGTAGGTTGCAAGGCTGTCGACGGCGGGTCGGATCCGCGCGTCCCACACAGGCCGCGAGAATCGATAGAGGAGCAGCATGAAGGTCTTCACACCCGATCAGGTCGCGCGGGCGGCCAGCAACAAGTACCTCGGCGTGCTCGTGGCCGCGAAGTACGCGCGCGAGCTCAATGCCCTGCCGCTCGAGCGGTCGCCGTACGGAGCGGTGAAGCTCACGACGATCGCGCTCGAGGCGCTGGCCTCGGACGAGCACAAGCTGCAGTACCGGCTGGTTCGAAAGCGGGTCCCCACCTCGGAGTAGACGAACCCTCTGACCGCCGGGCCGCGGCGGGGGAGCGGCCATGCGGCCCTTCGACGGACGCCGGGTGCTACTGGTCGTTTCCGGCGGCATCG
This sequence comes from uncultured Gemmatimonadota bacterium, assembly GCA_964499635.1. Classification (GTDB taxonomy): domain Bacteria; phylum Gemmatimonadota; class Gemmatimonadetes; order Palauibacterales; family Palauibacteraceae; genus Palauibacter. Next base: position 159,972 of record CAZCLY010000003.1, read on the forward strand.
CCGCGTACAAGAGCGCGTTTCTCGCCCGCCGCCTGGTGGAGGCCGGCGCGGCGGTCGACGTCATCCTGACCGCCTCCGCGGAGTGTTTCGTCGGGTCGGCGACCTTCGAGGGGCTGACGGGAAGGCCCGTCCACACGGATCTCTGGGAGCGGCCCATGGCCCACCTCGAGCTCGGGAGGAGCGCCGAGGCGGTGGTCGTCGCCCCGGCGACGGCGGATCTGGTGGCGCGGATGGCGATCGGCTCGGCCGACGGCCTGGCCACCGCCACCCTCCTCGCGTGCGATCGCCCCGTGCTCCTGTGCCCCGCCATGAACACGCGTATGTGGGATCACCCCGCCACGGCCAGGAACATCGAGACGCTGCGCGGCTTCGGACACGAGATCGTGGGGCCCGACGATGGCCCGCTCGCCGAGGGCGAGAGCGGGCCGGGTCGAATGGCCGAGCCGGCGGAGATCCTCGCCCGCCTCGGCAGGGTGCTCGAGCCGGATGCGGGTCTGGCTGGTCACAAGGTCGTGGTGACGGCCGGTCCGACGCGCGCTCCCCTCGACCCCGTGCGCTTCCTGTGCAACCGGTCCTCGGGTCGGATGGGGTATGCCCTCGCCGGGGCCGCCTGGCGCCGCGGCGCGGACGTCGTCCTCATCAGCGGTCCGGGTCACGCACCGAGGCCCGTCGGTCCGCGCCGCGTGGAGGTGGAGACCGCCTCCGAGATGCTGGCCGCTCTGGAGAGCGAGTTGACGGATGCGCGCATCCTGCTCATGGCTGCCGCGGTGGGCGATTTCGAGGCCGCTTCGATCTCCCGGCACAAGATCAAGAAGGAGGGTGAGGGCGCGCCGGGGCTCGACCTGCGCCCGGCGCCGGATCTCCTGTCGGCGACGCGCGAGCTCCGCAGGCGACAGGGGATCTTCACGCTCGGCTTCGCGCTCGAGACCGACGCTCCGCTCGACAACGCGCGCGACAAGCTGGAGCGGAAGGGGCTCGAGCTCATCGCGGTGAACCTGGCGACGGATCCCGACGCCGGGTTCGAAGTGGACACGAACCGGGTCACGCTTCTGGACGCGGCGGGCGACACCGAGACCTTCCCGCTGCTCAGGAAGGAAGAGCTGGCAGACCGGTTGCTGGACCGCATCGAGGAGTCGTTGGGGACGTGAACGAGGAAGGCCCGTCCACGCGGGATCTGGCACGGCGCTACGTGGAGGAGACCCTCCGTCTGGGGACGACGGAGTGGGTCCTCGACCGCCTGACGCGTGCGGACGCGCTCGAGCTCGCCCGAGGCGGACGTGGCGAGGGTCGGAGGGTGGCCCCCCACGCCCCACCGCGGCGCGCGGGGGCGGGGCGGGACGCTGGAGGACGTGAGTCGCGACCCGCCGCGCACGGGACCGTGGCCGGGGCGACGTCGGCGCGTTGGGCGAGGACCGTTGGGGAGCCGGTCGGCGAGGCGACCATCGAAGGAGCCGCGAGCCTCGAGGAGCTGGCGGTGCTCGTGGCGGGGTGCACTCGCTGCCCGCTGCACGCCGTCCGCAGGAATCCGGTGTTCGGCGAGGGAGCCGCGGATGCGCGGGTGGTGTGCGTGGGGGAGGCGCCCGGCGGGCGCGAGGACGAGACCGGCCGTCCCTTCGTGGGGCGGGCCGGACGGCTGCTCGATCGTCTGCTGCTCACGATCGGGCTCCCCCGCGCGTCGGTGTACATCTGCAACGTGCTCAAGTCTCGGCCGCCGCAGAACCGCGATCCGCTCCCCGAAGAGGTGAAGGCCTGTACGCCGTTCCTGCTCCGTCAGCTGGCCCTCATCCGCCCCGAGATCATCGTGGCGTTCGGGGCCTTCGCCGCCCGGACGCTGCTCGACTCGACCTCCTCGCTGGGCCGCATGCGCGGCGCCGTGCACCGCTACGCGGGATACCCGGTGGTGGTCACCTACCACCCGGCCGCCCTGCTTCGGAATCCGGGCTGGATCCGTCCTACGTGGGAGGATCTCCAGATCGTGCGCCGTTTGCTGGACGGCGATCCGCCCGTGACGGCCGGAGGCGGACATGGCTGACTCGGCGCTCACGTTGAGCCACGATGCGTTCCAGGGCCGGCAGGCGCCCTGGTCCGAGGAGGCGGAGCTCTCCGTGCTCGGCGGCATGCTGATCGACGCGGACGCCGTGGCGGTGGCGATCGAGCTCCTCGGGGATGCCGCGTTCTACCGCGAGGGTAACCGCCGCATCTTCCGCGGGATGACCCGGCTGTACAACCGCGGCGAGGTCATCGACGCGGTGACCCTGGCCGACGAGCTCAAGTCGCACGGCGAGCTCGAGGCGATGGGTGGGATGGCGTATCTGGCCCAGCTCGTGGATGCCGTCCCGACCGCGGCCAACATCGAGTTCCACTGCCGCATCCTGCGTGACAAGGCGGTGCTCCGGCAGCTCATCTCCTCGGCGACCGACATCATCCAGGACGCGTACGAGGCCGCGGGAGGCGAAGTCGACGACACGCTCGACCGCGCGGAGCAGCGCATCTTCGAGATCGCCCAGGCGCAGGAGCGCAGCGGGTTCGTGTGGATCAAGGAGATCCTGTGGCCGGCGTTCGAGCGCATCGAGGAGCTCCAGCGCAGCCCCGGGACGGTCACCGGCGTCGCCACCGGCTTTCCAGAGCTCGATCACATGACCTCGGGCTTCCAGGCCGGCGATCTGGTCGTCCTGGCGGGCCGGCCCTCGATGGGGAAGACGGCCCTGGCGCTCAACTTCGCGCAGCACGCCGCCATCGAGGCCGAGACGCCGGTCGCCATATTCTCGCTCGAGATGTCGAAGGAGTCGCTCGTGCAGCGGCTGCTGTGCTCGGAGGGTCGGGTGGACTCCAGCCGACTGCGGCGGGGGAGCCTCCAGGACGACGAGTACCAGCGGCTCGCGACCGCCGCCGGTCTGCTCAACACCGCGCCCATCTGGATCGACGACACGCCGGCCATCTCCGCCCTCGAGCTGCGGGCCAAGGCGCGCCGGCTGCGAGCCGAGGTCGAACTCGGGCTCATCGTGGTCGACTACATGCAGCTCATGAGCGGCCCCAGCCGCGTCGAGAATCGACAGCAGGAGATCAGCGCCATCTCCCGCTCTCTCAAGGCGATAAGCAAGGAGCTCGGAGTCCCCCTGCTGGCGATCTCGCAGCTGTCCCGTGCCCCCGAGCAGCGCACCGGCGACCACCGCCCGAGGCTGTCGGACCTGCGCGAGTCGGGCGCGATCGAACAGGACGCCGATCTGGTCCTGTTCGTGTTCCGTGAAGAGGTGTACAAGAGCTACGAGGAGATCGAGCAGGACCCCACGCTGTCGGGCAAGGCCGAGCTGATCATCGGAAAACAGCGGAACGGTCCCACGGGGGGCATCGCCCTCTACTTCCACAAGTCCTACACGCTGTTCGAGCCCGTCTCGCGGCGCGAAGACCCGTTCTGAGAGGCGTGTTGAACGCGACCCGCCGTCCTTCTGCGACAGGTCTGTGAGCGTGGCGGTCGTGCAGCGCTTCGTGTGCAGGGAATGCGGGCGCGAGTCGCTCCGCTGGGAGGGCCGTTGTCCCGGGTGCGACGCCTGGAACTCGTTCGACGAGGTGGAGCGGGGTACGTCGAGCCGCCGTGCGGCGGGCGGGCGCTCCGCGACCGCCACCCCGCGGCCGCTCGGCGACCGGGCGGGTCCGGGCGCCGCGCGCCTCTCGGTGGGAGCCGGGGACTTCGATCGCGTGCTGGGCGGCGGAGCGGTGGAGGGCTCCGTCGTGCTGCTCGGGGGCGCGCCCGGGATCGGCAAGTCCACCCTCCTCCTGCAGGCTGCCGCGGCGATCGCCGGCGCGGGCGCCGCCGTCCTGTACGTCTCCGGAGAGGAGTCCGAGGAGCAGGTGCGGCGGCGTGCGGCCCGTCTCGGCGAGGGGGCGGCGCGGGTCCTGTTCCTGGCCGAGACGTCGGTCGACGCCATCGTGGAGGCGGCCGCCCGATCGAGTCCGGTGCTCCTGTGCGTGGACTCGATCCAGACGACCGTGCGCGAGGGCCTCGACTCGGCCCCTGGGTCGGTGAGCCAGGTTCGGGGTGCCGCCGACGCCCTGCGGAGCTTCGCCAAGCGGAGCGGTACCCCGACCTTCCTCGTCGGGCACGTGACCAAGGGTGGGGGGATCGCCGGCCCGCGGACGCTCGAGCATCTGGTCGACGTGGTGCTCCACTTCGAGGGCCTGCGCGGCGAGGACGCGCGCATCCTGCGGGCCACCAAGAACCGCTTCGGGCGCGTGGGCGAGCTGGCCGTGTACCGCATGTCGGATCGCGGCCTCGTCGAGGTGACCGATCCGGGCCGGACGCTGCTCGAGGAGCGTGCCGCGGGGCCGGGCTCCGCGCTCACGGTGACGATCGAGGGGGCGCGCGCCGTGCCGGTCGAGGTCCAAGCGCTCACCACGGGCTCGACGCAGCCGTCGCCGCGACGCATGACCACGGGATATCCCGCCAGGCGGCTGGCCATGCTCCTCGCCGTGCTCGAGCGCCGCGGCGGGATCCCGCTCGGGCGGCGCGAGGTGTTCGTCAACGTCGTGAGCGGATTCCGGATCACGGACCCCGGCGCCGATGCGGGCGTGCTGGCAGCGCTCGTGTCCGCCGAGCTGGACCGCGTCCTGCCGCCCACGGCGGCGTTCCTCGGGGAGGCCGGTCTGAGCGGCGAGCTGCGCGGGATCGGGGAGCGTGAGGCGCGTGTCCGCGAGCTGGCCCGGATGGGGCTCACCGACGTGCTGATCCCCGCGCGCCGTGGCACGGAGAACGGCGACGGCGCGGCGGCGGGCGTCTCGATCCACCCGGTGTCGAGCGTGCGCCAGCTGATCGGCTGGGTGCGGCGGCACGGCACGCCGGTGGCGACCGAGGAACAGCTTCCATGACGGAGGGCGGGATCGCGGCCGTGCTCGTGGCGGCCGGGAAGGGCGAGCGGCTCGGCCGCTCGGCGCCCAAGCAGTTCCTCGACCTGGGCGGCCTCCCGATGCTCGAATGGTCCGTGCGCGCGTTCGCCGGTCACCCGCGGGTGGAGGACGTGGTCGTCGTCCTGCCGCCGGAGGCGGCCCATGCGCCCCCGGGCTGGCTCGCCGGGCTGGTGGACCGTCGGGCGCTGGTGCTCGTGGCCGGCGGCCGGACGCGGGCCGAGTCGGTGGCGCGGGGAGTGGCGGCGGCTCCACCGGACGCACGGATCCTCCTCGTGCACGACGGCGCGCGGCCGTTCGCGAGCTCCGCCCTCATCGAGCGCGTGCTCGAGCGCGCCGCCTCGAATGCGGTCGTCCCGGTGCTCCCGGTGACCGACACGATCAAGCGGGTCGACGCCGACGGACGCGTGCTCGACACTCCCGACCGCCGCCGGCTGCGCAGGGCTCAGACGCCGCAGGGCTTTCCCGGACCGCTCCTCCGCGAGCTGCACGCCGCCGCCGGGCACTCCGCGGCCATCACCGACGACGCGCTCCTGTGCGAGGCGGGCGGGGCGACCGTGGTGACCGTCGAGGGCGACCCGCTCAACCTCAAGATCACCGGGCCGGGGGATCTCTCGTACGCGCGCTGGCTGGTGGACACCGGCGTCATCCGGCGACCGCGGTGGGAATGAGCGGCTCGGCGGCGCGCGTGGTCGGGGTGGCGGAGGCAGCCCGGGTGCTGTCGGGCGGGGGCCTCGTGGCGCACCCCACCTGTACCGTATACGGCCTCGGCGGCCGGCCCCGCGCCGCCCTCGATCGTGAGATCGCGCGTCTCAAGGGCCGCGACGCGTCCCGGCCGCTGATCCGTGTGGCTGCCGCCCCCGCCGAGATCCGGGCGCGGGTCCCCGGACCCTGGCCTCCGGTCGCGGAGACGCTCGCGGGGCGATTCTGGCCCGGCCCCCTCACGCTCGTCCTGCCCTCCCGGGACGGGGGGAAGGAGGGTGTGGCGGTGCGGATCGAGGCCCACCCGGTGTTGCGGGCGCTGCTCGAGCGGGCCGGCGGGTGGATGACCTCGACGAGCCTCAATCGACACGGGAAGCCCGCGGTGCGCACGGTCGCCGGGGCGGCCGACGCGCTCGCCACGCTGGGCCCGGCCCGGGTGCCGGTCGTCCTCCTCGATGGCGGGACGCTCCCCCCCTCGGAGCCGTCCACGCTCGTTTCCTTCCTGAGCGGGCGCGCCGAGATCCTGCGCGAGGGCGCCATCACGCGCGAGGACATCGAGCGTGTGGTGCACGGCGAGATCGCCTCCGGGTCCCGGAAGGCCTCCGGGAACCCCGGCGCGGGAGGCCGATGAACCTGCTGTTCGTATGCACCGGGAACACGTGCCGCAGCCCGCTGGCCGAAGTGATCACGCGAGCGGAGGCCCGCCGCCGCCGGCTGTCGGACGTGCGCCCGCGCTCGGCCGGGATCTCGGCCTACCCCGGGCACCCCGCGTCGACCCCGGCGGTGACGGTGGCCGACGCTCACGGCCTCGATCTATCGCGCCACCGCTCGCGTCTCCTGGATCGCGACCTCATCGAGTGGGCCGACGTGATCCTCGCCATGACCCGCTGGCACGCGGACGCGATCCGGGCGGCCGTGCCGGGGGCACGCGTGGAGCTCCTCGGCCGATACCTGCCCGAGGGCCACGAGGCGTGGGGCCGGGATGTGCCCGATCCCGTGGGGGGCGATCTGGCCACCTACGAGCGCACGTTCGAAGTCCTGGCGGCCGCGGTCGCCGGTCTCTTCGATGCCTTCGGCGACGACACGCCGGCGGCGGGTGGCGCGGCGGGGTGAGGCGGGGCGAGAGGCGGGCCGCGGCCCATGCGTGAGTTCCGATTGCTCGGACGCCCGGTGGCGCACTCGATCTCCCCCGCGATCCACCGAGCGGCGTTCCGCCACTGGGGCGTGGAGGCGTCCTACACGACGCTGGACGTTGCCCCGCAGGACCTGTCGGGCACCGTGGAGCGCGTCGCCACTCAAGGAGGCGGAAACGTCACCCTGCCATACAAGGCGCGGGTGGCCGAGCTGATCGAGGCCCCCGGGGCCACCGTGCGGGCCACGGGCGCGTGCAACTGCTTCTGGCGCGCGCCGGGCGAGGGCCTCAGGGGCGAGAACACCGATGTGGCGGGCTTCCTCGGGGCCTGCCGCGACCTGGGCGTCGCGCTCGAGGGCTCCCGGGTCCTCCTCCTGGGCGCCGGTGGGGCGGCGCGGGCCGTCCTCCACGCGCTCGAGGGAGCGGGGGCGGAGCGCATCGAGATGTGGAACCGCACGCGGGCCCGGGCCGAGGGGCTGACCGCTGGCGCCCGGAGGCCCGTTCGCGTGTGGACGGAGCCTCCCTCCGGCGTCACCGTGGAGCTCGTGGTGAACGCGACCCGACTGGGGCTCGAAGTCCGGGACCCGCTCCCGCTGGACCTGAGGAGGATCGACGCGGCGGCGGCGCTCGACCTCGTGTATGGACGCGACCGGACCGCGTGGGTCCGGCACGCCGAGGAACTCGGGATCGCGTGCGCGGACGGGCTCGGCATGCTGGTCCACCAGGCGGCCCGCTCGCTCGCGTGGTGGTTTCCGGACCGGGACCCCCCGCACGACCTGATGCTGCGTGCCGCGGCCACGGCCGCCGGGCGCGAGCCGGTATGAGCCGCGCGGTCGTCCGGCGCCTCCGGATCGCGTTCGACACTCTGGTCCCGACGGCGTGCGTGGTGTGCGGGCGGGGCGTCGAGCCGGGGGCCTCGCCTCTGTGCGGGCCGTGCGGGTCACGTCTGCCGCGTCTGCCCCGACCGCGGTGCGCGCGCTGTGCCGAGCCGCTGGGCACACTGCCGCGCGGCGCGCCCTACCGTCGCTGCGGGACGTGCGAGGAGTGGCCGGAGATGCTGACGGCGGCCGCGTCGCCGTTCGCGTTCGAGGACGCGGCGGCCGCGGTGGTGCGCGCGCTCAAGTACGGGCGCTGGACGGGGCTCGCGCCTCGCATGGCGCGTCACATGACGCCTCCGGCTCGCGACATGCTCGCCCGACTGGGGTGGAACCCATGCGAGCTCGCCGTGGTAGCGGTGCCGCTCGGCCCCGCGCGGCTGCGCGAGCGGGGCTTCAACCAGGCCGAGCTCCTCGCCCGCCCGCTGGCCGCGGTCCTCGGGGCGCCCCTGCGGCCGGCGCTGTCGCGCCAGCCCGGCGGCCGGCGGCAGGCGCACCTGCGGGGCGCGGCGCGCAGGGCGAACGTCGAGGGCCGCTTCCTGGCCCGCGCGCCGTCGACCCCGGGCCCCCGCACCGCGCTCCTGGTGGACGACGTCCTGACGACGGGGGCCACCGCGCTCGCCTGTGCGGAGGCGCTCCGCGAGGCTGGTTTCGAGCGCGCCGCCCTGATTACCTTTGCCCGCACGCTGCGTCCGCTGGAGGGTCGCCGGTAGCCTCGAAGGCGCCGGTCGCCCGACCGACCGGCCGGCGGCCCATCGGAAACCTCCCACACCCGGCATGCATGGACTCGAGATGAGGCAGACATGAGCGCGAGAGTAGCGATCAACGGTTTTGGACGAATCGGACGCAACATCCTGCGGGCCGCCGTGCAATCCTCCGGCGGCGGACTCGATTTCGTCGCGGTCAACGACCTCACGGATGCGGACACGCTCGCGCACCTGTTCCGGTACGACTCCGTGCACGGCCGCTTCCCGGGCGACGTGCGCGTCGACGGCCGCGACCTCGTCATCCGGGACGAGCGGGTCACGGTGCTCTCCGAGCGCGATCCGGCGGCCCTCCCGTGGGGGGATATGGGGGTCGACATCGTCATCGAGGCGACGGGGCTGTTCCGGGCGCGGGACCAGGCCGGAAAGCATCTGGAGGCGGGTGCCGGGAAGGTGATCATCACTGCGCCGGCCAAGGAGCCCGACCTGACCGTGGTGCTCGGCGTGAATCAGGACGACTACGATCCGGACCGCCACGACGTGATCTCGAACGCGAGCTGCACGACCAACTGCGTCGCGCCGGTCGTCAAGGTCCTGCTCGATGCGTTCGGGTTCGACCGCGGGCTCATGACCACGGTGCACAGCTACACCAACGACCAGCGGCTGCTCGACCTCCAGCACAAGGACCTCCGTCGGGCGCGGGCCGCGGCCATGTCGATCATCCCGACCACCACCGGCGCCGCGAAGGCGGTAGGGCTCGTGCTGCCGGCCGTGCAGGGCAAGCTCGACGGGATGTCGATGCGGGTGCCGACCCCGGACGTGTCGATCGTCGACCTGGTGGCGAACGTGACGCGGGAGACGACGGTCGACGACGTGAACGCGGCCTTCCGCGAGGCCGCGGCCGGCTCGCTGTCGGGCGTCCTCGAGTACACCGAGGAGCCGCTCGTGTCGGTCGACTTCACCGGCAACCCGGCGAGCTCGATCGTCGACGCCCCCTCGACCTCGGTGATCGGAGGCACGCTCGTCAAGGTGATCTCGTGGTACGACAACGAATGGGGGTATTCGAACCGGTGCGTCGATCTCGCGCGCTACATCGCCGAGCGGTTGCCGGCGGCATCGACGGCCTGATCGGCCGGCCATGAAGAAGTCGCTGCGGGATCTCCCGGGCGAGGCGCTGGCCGGGAATCGGGCGCTGGTGCGGGTCGACTACAACGTTCCGCTCGAGGCCGGCCGCGTGACCGATCCGACCCGGGTCGAGGCCTCCCTGCCCACCCTCCGCTGGCTGCTCGAGCGGGACGCGCGGCCGGTGCTCCTGTCGCACCTCGGGCGTCCACGCGGGGCGCCGGACCCGCAGTTCTCGCTCGCCCCGGTGGCTCGCGTCCTCGACGAGCTGATCGACGCCGAGGTGCGCTTCGTCGCCGATTGTGACGGCGAGCTCGCTCTCGAGGCGAGCCACGACCTCGCGGCGGGGGAGGTCCTCCTGCTCGAGAACACCCGGTTCGTCCCCGGGGAGACGACGAACAACCCCGGTGTGGCCCGGGGCTTCGCGGCCCTCGGCGACCTGTTCGTGAGCGACGCGTTCGGCAGCCTCCATCGGGCACACGCGTCGACGGTCGGCGTGACCGATTTCCTGCGTCCTGCCGTGGCGGGGCTGCTCGTGCAGCGTGAGCTCGAGGCCCTCGGGTCGCTGCGCGACAGCCCGGCGCGTCCGTTCGTGGTGGCGTTCGGTGGCGCGAAGATCTCCGACAAGATCGAGCTCCTGGAGGCGTTCCTCGAGCGGGCGGATCGACTGCTCGTGGGCGGCGCGATGGCCAACACCTTTCTGGCGGCCCGCGGGCTCGAGACGGGTAGCTCCCTGGTGGAGAGCGAGGCCCTCGACGAGGCGCGCGAGATCCTCGAGAGGGGCGGGGAGATGCTGTGTCTCCCCTCCGACGTGGTGGTGAGTACCGATCCCCGAGATCCGCAGGCGGCGGTGTCGGAGGCTCCGTCGGACGCGATCCCCGCCGACGGGGCAGCGCTCGACATCGGGCCCCGCACGCGGGCCGACTACGCCGCCGCGATCGAGGGGGCCGGCGCATTGTTCTGGAACGGGCCCATGGGCCGGTTCGAGGATCGACGCTTCGCCGCGGGAACGTTCGCCCTCGCGGAGGCCGCTGCCCGCGCCACGACGAACGGCACGTTCACCGTGATCGGCGGGGGAGACTCCGCTGCCGCGCTGCGCGCGGCCGGCCTGGCGGACGCGGTGTCGCACGTGTCGACCGGCGGCGGGGCCTCTCTGGAGTTCCTCGCGCACGGGAGCCTCCCCGGCATCGAAGCTCTCGACGACCGGTGAGAACGGGACACGGGACCGGCGACCTGCCTGCGCGCCGACCGGAAGGCCCGTGCACCGCGGGCAGGCTGGAGACGACGTGAGAGAGCCCTGCGCGCCGCTGTTCGCGGCGAACTGGAAGATGTACAAGGGCCCCGCCGAGACGGCCGAGTTCGTCCACTCGTTCGCGCGGCGGCACGAGCCGCGCGACGACGCCACGGTGGTCTTCTTCCCGCCCTCGATCAGTCTCACCGCGTTCGCCGCGGCCGCCGGGGGTCGACCGGACCTCGAGTACGGCGTCCAGGACGTCCACACCGAGCGCGAGGGCGCACACACCGGAGCCGTGTCGGCGCCCATGGTGGCCCAGACGGGCGCCGGCTGGGGACTGGCTGGCCACTCGGAGCGACGACGCGAGTTCGGTGACGACGACGAGGCGGTGGGGCGCAAGCTCGTCCGGCTGCTCGAGTCGTCGCTGCGGCCGATCCTGTGCGTCGGGGAGACGCTCGCGGAGCGGGAAGCGGGTCGCCTCGAGGAGGTGCTGGGGCGGCAGGTGGGGGCGGCGCTGTCCGCCCTCGATGTGGCGGGCCGCGGGCGTCTGGTATACGCGTACGAGCCCGTATGGGCTATCGGGACGGGACGCACGGCCAGCCCGGTGGATGCGAGCGGGGCGCACGCCATCGTGCGCGCGGCCATCGCGACCCACGCCTCGGCAGCGGAGGCGGAGGCCGGGCTCATCCTGTACGGCGGGAGCGTGAAGCCCGGCAACATCGAGGAGCTCCTCGCCGCCGCGGGTGTCGACGGCGTTCTGGTGGGAGGAGCGAGCCTCGACCCGGACGGCTTCGCGGCCATCTGCCGGGCCGGCCGCGCCTGAGTCGCGGTTTGCCGGACCGCGGGGGTCGCGCCTAGGTTACGAGGCTCCGTCGTGCGCGACGGACCGGTTCCGGATCGGCCGGCGCTCCCGCGAGCGCCTTTTTTTTGAACGAGCGAGATCGAGATGTACCCGTTTCTCATCGCCCTGATCGGCGTGCTCGCCGTGCTGCTTGTCGTGATCGTCCTCCTCCAGTCGGGCAAGGGAGGTGGCCTCGCGGCCTCGTTCGGCGGGGCGTCGTCCTCGACCGATTCGTTCATGGGGGGACGCCAGGCCGCGACCGCGCTCACGAAGGGGACCTGGATCGGGGGCGGGCTGTTCCTGTTCCTGGCGCTCGTGCTCGCGGTCCTCTCGGCCCGGCCCTCGGCCGCGCCGCAGTCGATCCTCAGGCAGGGGTCCGCGGGGCAGCCCGCTCTCCCCGATGCGCCGCCCTCGCTTCTCGAGGCGCCTCCCGTGGCCGACTCCGGATCCGCCGCCGACACGGGCGCCGCGGGGGAGGCCGGGAGCCCCGCGCCGGCGCCCGACTCCACCGGGGGCTGAGCGACCGCGGGGTCAGCCCCCCGGCGGGCGGGGTCCGGGGTCGAACGAGTCGTCGGGGAGGTCGAGGAAATCCTCGAACCGTCCCCGTCCCCGCTCCTCCTCGAGCCACGCCTCGAACCCGGAGGGCTCCAGCCCCCGGGACCCCTCGCGTTCCTTCGCGGTCCGCACGGCCAGCCAGTTGGCGTACTCGTTCTTGGGGTGATCGGCGTGTCCCCGCACCCAGCGCCACTCGATGCCGTGGCGGGCCGCGGCGCGCACCAGGCGCCGCCACAGCTCGAGGTTCTCGATCGGGCCGCCCTTCCGCCTCCAGCCCCGGCGCGCCCAGCCGTGCACCCACTCGCCCATCCCCCTGACGAGGTACTGGCTGTCGCTCGTGAACACCACGCGGCAGGGACGCCGCAGCGCCTCGAGCGGCAGGATCGCGGAGGTGATGGCCATGCGGTTGTTCGTCGTGTCGGGATCGAAATGACGGAAGTCCCGCCGATGCCACCCGCGCCGCTCGTCGAAGCGCTCGACCAGCCCGGCCGCCCCTCCCGGGTTGGCGCGGCCCTCGAACTGGTTGCCCAGACACGACTCGTCCGCGAAGATGTGCACCACCGGATCGCCGCTCGAGGCGCTGCGGTCGGACGCGGGTGCTGCGGTCACGGGCCCCCCCTGCCCACGTGTTCGGCGGCCCGTCCCGAGGGCGGGCTCGACGGCCCCATTCGACAGGACGCATGACGCACACGCAAGCTCGCCCGGGAACCCTGCTGCTCGAGGACGGTCGCGAGTTCGAAGGCACGTATCTCGGACCGGAGGAGGGTGCTGCCGGGGAGGCCGTGTTCACGACCGTGATGACCGGGTACCAGGAGGTCCTCACCGACCCCTCGTTCGCGGCCCAGATCGTGGTCATGACGGCCCCCATGCAGGGGGTATACGGCGTCCGCGGAGGTGACGACCAGTCGCGTCGATCCTGGGTGTCCGGATTCGTCGTGCGCCACCTGTCCACCCGAATCGGGTCGGGGCCGTCCGACGACGTCCTCCCGGCGTATCTCGAGGCGCACGACATCCCGACGCTGGTCGGCGTCGACACCCGAGCCGTCACACGGCACATCCGGGAGGTGGGGGCGATGCGGGCCGTGATCGCGCCCGCCGACGTCGACACGCGCCAGGCACGGGAGCGTCTGCGGGCCGAGCCGGACATGAGCGGACGGGACCTCGCGTCGGCCGTCTCGACGCCGGAGCCCTACGAGCTGGACCCCATCGAGGCCGACGTCCGCGGTCTCGTCCTGTGCCTCGACTACGGCGTGAAGACGCGCAGCCTCGACCTCATCCGGCGCGGCGGATACCGAGTGCGCGTGCTGCCGTGCAGCACGGCCGTGGACACGCTGCTCGACGCCGGCGCGCAGGGCGTGTTCGTCTCGAACGGGCCCGGCGACCCGGAGGCGGTCCCGGGCGCCGTGGAGCGCCTCCGGGCCCTCAGCGATGCCGGCGTGCCTCTGTTCGGCATCTGTCTCGGGCACCAGCTCATCGCGCGTGCCTTCGGCGGTCGCAACTACAAGCTCCCGTACGGGCACCGCGGCGGGAACCACCCCGTGCTCAACCACGAGACGGGGGCGGTGGAGATCACCTCCCAGAACCACGGGTTCGCGGTGGAGGAGAGGGGGGGCGAGATCGTCGGAGCGCCGGACCTCGAAGTGACGCACCGCAACCTGAACGACGGGACCGTAGAGGGGCTCCTGCATCGCGATCGCCCCGTGTTCGCGGTCCAGTACCACCCCGAATCCGCTCCCGGGCCTCACGACAGCCGCTACCTGTTCGACCGCTTTGTCGGCGCAATGGCGGAACTGTCGTAGTGCCAATACGTTGACAGCGAACCCCGCGCTCTCCGTCGAGGCCCGCTCGACGCACGGTGCATGGGGCCGGGGGCCGGGCGTTCAGGGGGGCCCGCAGCGAATGAGCTCTGACGTGTCGAGCGATCCTCGACGGACCACCATATGGGCGATCGTCGCCGTGCTGGTCGTGTTCGGCACCGGCGTCGTGCTGTCCGCCCGCCTGCTCCTCGGTCGACGGGTGCTGCCCGCCGGTGACAGGGTCGCGGTGTTGCCGCTGCGGGGGGCGATCATGGACGAGGAGGGGTTCCTCGACCAACTCGACTACTTCCGCAGGGACGGGGGGATCCGGGGCTTCGTGATCCAGATCGAGTCGCCCGGTGGAACGGTGGGGGCGTCGCAGTCGATCTACGAGGCGCTGCGCGAGCTGCGCGACGAGGACGATCGGCCCGTGGTGGCTTGGATGGGCGACGTGGCGGCGTCCGGCGGCTTCTACGCCGCCATGGCGGCCGATAGCGTGTTCGCGCTGCCGGGAACGATCACCGGCTCGATCGGCGTGATCATGGAGTTCCCGAACGCGGAGGAGCTCCTGCGCAAGGTGGGCGTGGGGTGGGAGATCGTGAAGTCGGGGGAGCACAAGGACATGGGGAACCCGGCGCACCCGCTGAGCGAGGACGATCGCGCGATCCTGCAGGGAGTGGTGGACGACGTGTACCGCCAGTTCGTCGACGTGGTGACCGAGAACCGGCCCCTGGAGGCGGCCGAGGTCGAGCGCCTCGCCGACGGTCGCATCTTCTCCGGCCGGCAGGCCGCCGAGCTGGGGCTGGTCGATGGGCTCGGCACGCTGGACGACGCGATCGCGGTCGCGGGGCGCATGTCGGGTCTCGGGAACGAACCTCGCGTGCAGTATCCCCGCGAGCGTCGGATCGGGTTGTGGGACCTCGTGCGGGGTCTGACCGACGCCGAGGCACGGGGGTTGCTAACAACATTGGTGCCAATGCACTCGGGAACGCCGAGACTGCTGTACGAGTGGAAATGAGCTGCCTCGAACCGGGCGAAACGCAAGACTCGTCGGGCGTGGGGCCTCAGGATCCGGAGGGAGTGGCAATGACGAAGGCGGATTTGGTCGAAGAGGTCCACGAGGCCATCGGCCCTGGCGTCACGAAGAAGGACTGCGCCGCGGTGGTCGATGCGTTCCTGAACGCGATCAAGCGAGCGATCGCCGACGGGGAGCACATCGAGATCCGCGGTTTCGGGACGTTCAAGGTCCGCGAGCGGCGTACGCGCATGGCGCGCAACCCGAGGACGGGCGAGCCCGTCAAGGTACCGGCGCGCGCGGTGCCCGTGTTCAAGCCGTCGAAGCTGTTCAAGGAAGACGTCGACGAGAACATCGACGTGGGTGCGGAGGCGAAGGAGAAGGACGACCAGGACCAGGACGAGCCCTACAAGGCGTACGGCACCTGGTCCTGAGACGACTCCCGGTCCGCGGCGCTCACGATTCGAAGAACGCCCGGATCCGTCCGAGCCCCTCCTCCAGCTCCGCCTCTTCCACCGCGAAATTGAACCGCAAGTGTCCGGGCGAGCCGAACGGCTCGCCCGGCACGCAGGCCACCGCCTGCTCCTGGAGCAGCGCTTCGGCCACATCCAGGGACGTCCTTCCGGGGTCGCGTAGCCGCGCGTAGAAGTACAGCGCGCCCGCCGGGGCGCGCACCTCGAGGGCGGCGATCTCCGACAGCGCCGCGACCCCCGTGTCGCGGAGGCCGCGCAGACGCGCGACCAGGTCGCGCACGAAGGCCTCCCGCTCCTCCGTCCTCCCCAGCGCCGCCGCGGCCGCGTACTGCGACGGGCCGACCGCGCCCGACGTCGTCTGGCCCTGCAGGTCGGCCGCCCGGCGCACGAGGTCGGGCCCGGCCACCGCGTAGCCGATGCGCCAGCCCGGCATGCAGAAGGCCTTCGACACCCCGTCGAGCAGGATGGTCCGCGTGTGGAGGTCCGGCACGTCGAACAGAGAGGGGGCCGCCTCCCCGTATGACAGCCGGCGATAGATCTCGTCGGACAGCACCCAAATCCCGTGCCGCCCGCTCCAGCGCACGATGTCGGTCAGGCGGTAGAGATCGTACACCGCCCCGGTGGGGTTGCCCGGGCTGTTGAGCAACAGGCCGCGGGTGCGGGGCGTGCGCGCCGCCTCGAGCCTGTCGGGGTCCGCCACGAAGCCCGATTCCCACGTCGTGTCGACGAGGACCGGGGTCGCGCCGGCGAGCTCGATGATCGTGGTATAGCTGGGCCAGAAGGGGGCGGGGACGAGCACCTCATCCCCCGGCCCGAACAGGCAGTAACAGCAGTTGAACAGCGCCTGCTTCACCCCGGCGCTCACCAGCACGCCGGCCGGCGTGGCCACGCTTCCGGCCGTCGTTTCGGCGAGGTAGGAGACGATCGCCTCGCGGAGCTCCGGAATCCCGGGAGTGGGGGGATAGCCGGTCTTCCCGGCCTCGATCGCCTCGATCCCGGCGCGCGCCGCGAACTCCGGGGAGCGGTACTTCGGCTCGCCGGCGGACAGGTCGACGACGGATACGCCGCTGGCCTTGAGCGCACGCGCGCGCGCCGCCAGAGCGAGGGTGGCCGAGGGCTCCAGTCGGGCGACGTTGGGGGAGAACTCCACGTTGGCTCGGGGGCATCGGTGATTGAGGGAACCCCGATCCGCCCGTATCTTCGGGGGGATCGAGATCGCGTGGAAACACCGGCGCCACGGAGCCAAGCGGGGCCCGATGCGCCGGTGCGCGACGATGTTAGAGGGGCCTCGTGGAGACCGTCAAGTTCGGGTCCCCACCTCGCGGAACGCCGGAGCGACTGGCGACTCGCGGCACATCGACCGGAAGATGCATGACCTCGGAGACGACGACCCCGGTGGCGCCGGCGCGCGTGCTCGACGCGGTGCGCGACTTCTTCACGGGCACGGACCGCATCGCCGACGCGTGGATCGACAACGAGAGCGAGACGCACATCGGATTCGGCACCTTCCGTGGCAATCTGGCGGTCGCCGCCTTCCCCGACCCTTCGGATCCGGCGCGCACCCGGGTCAGGGTCACCACGCTCCGGGAGGAAGGGCTCGTCCCCCGTCTCCTGACCTACGTCGACGGGCTCGGACGCCGGACCGGTGAGTGAACGGCTGCGCGTGCGCACGCTTTTCTTCGGCGTGTACGGGGAGATGGCGAACGGCCGGGAGGGGATGACCGAGCTTCCGGGCGGGAGCACGGTCGGCGACCTGGTCGCGACGCTGCGCGACACGCGCGGCTTCGACTGGCTGCCGGAGCGCGTGGTCGTGGCGGTGAACCGGCGTTACGCGGAGACCGGCACGCCGCTCTCGGAAGGGGACGAAGTGGCGCTCATCCCCCCCGTGGCGGGGGGTTGAGACCGGCGATGCAGGAACGCGACGGCCACGACCCCGTCGAGGCGCGTGTACGGACCCGCATCACGCGGGAAAGTCTCGATGAGCCGGGGCTTTTCGGCGATCTCGGCGCCGGCTCCGACGGGGCGGTACTGATCTTCCAGGGTCGGGTACGGGACATGGACGAGGGTCGGACCGTCACCGGACTCGCCTACGAGGCGTACGATGAGATGGCCGATGAGGAGCTGCGCGCGATCTGCCGGGAGGCGGCCGACCGCTTCGCGGTGGGCGCCATATCGGCCGCGCACCGGGTGGGCGAGCTCGAGCCGGGGGAGGTGAGCGTGTCGATCGGCGTCGCGGCCCCGCATCGGGCGGCGTGTTACGAGGCGTCGCGCTTCGTGATCGAGGAGATCAAGGCGCGGCTGCCGGTGTGGAAGCACGAGCGCTACGCGGACGGGGACGCCGTCTGGGTGGGCGCGCCGGAGGGTCTGGCGGCGCGTGCGGAGGCCCGCCCGGAGGCGGGCGAGGACAGCGCGAAGGACGAGGGATGATAGACCAGTTCGGTCGCCGCATCCGCTACCTGAGGATCTCGGTCACCGACCGGTGCAATCTCCGCTGCACGTATTGCATGCCGGTCGAGGGGCTCGAGTGGATCCCCAAGCCCGAGATGCTGACGTACGAAGAAATCGCCGACATCGTCGCCCAGATGGCCGGGATGGGGCTGGAACGCGTGCGCCTGACGGGCGGTGAGCCGCTCGTCCGGAAGGACCTGTCGCTGCTCGTGGAGATGCTGGCCGGCGTTCCCGGGATCGACGACATCTCCCTGTCCACCAACGCCATCCTGCTGCCGCGCTTCGCCGACGAGCTGCGCCGGGCCGGCGTCGAGCGCGTGAACATCAGCCTCGATACCCTGAGGCGCGAGCGCTTCGAGTCGATCGCGCGTCGACCCGCGAAGTTCTTCGATGAGACGTTGCGCGGGATCGAAGCCGCCGAGCGGGCGGGGTTCGACCCGATCAAGATCAACTGCGTCGTGCTCCGCGGTCTCAACGACGACGAGGTCGGGGAGTTCGCGAACATCGTGCGCGACCGGCCGTGGCACGTCCGGTTCATCGAGCTCATGCCGGTGGGTCGCAATCTGCACCTCACCGACCGCTTCGTGTCGGCGGACGAGATCCTGCGCCGCATCGAGGCGATCGACCACCTGTCGGCGGTGGATGGCCCGATCGGGAACGGCCCCGCGCGTTACTACCGATCGCCGGGCGGGAAGGGCACGCTCGGCGTGATCACACCGATGTCGCACAACTACTGCGAGCGCTGCAACCGGATGCGCCTCACCGCTACCGGGATGCTGCGCACGTGCCTGTTCGGCGATCACGAGGTCGATCTGAAGACGCCGCTGCGGGACACGGGCTCGATCCGTTCCGCGGTCGAGCGGGCACTCGAGGGGAAGCCGAAGCGCCACTATCTGGAGCTGGGGAGCGCCGCGGGCAGCGGCGGGCTCGCCGCGCTCAGCCAGGTCGGTGGCTGAGACGCGCGTCGCGTCCCACGCCGGCCCGGTGACCCGCCCCGGCCGACTGGAGTCGATTTCACGGGAAGCCGGGAGAAAAGAGACGCCCGCATGACGTATGAAGAGAGGCTCAAGCACCGGGAGCTCCTCGAACGCGCCGCCGCCCTGCGCGAGCGCCTCGAGGGCGAGGACGACGCGCGCCTGACGCGCCGGGAGGGCCGGGAGCTCGCCGCCCTGCTGGAGGAGGTGGTCCTCCAGCTCAGCCCGGATCGCTGGGATCACATGATGGAGACGATCGCGGCCGAGGCCGCGCGCCGCGCCGGGGTGGTGGCCGTCATGAAGTGAGGTCGGCCCGACGCCGACGCGGGTTCGCCCCCCCCGCCTGCCCGACCCGCATCCTCCCGCCCGCGCCGCGCCGTCCCCCGAGGGCGGCCACATTGCCCGCACCCGACGGACATCGTTAGAGTCGGAACCCGTTTCGCGGGGAGCCAACCCACAACGATCGAAGGATGGATCGATGGACAGGATCACGGTCGTCGGCGCCGGCCACGTCGGGGCCACCGCCGCGCAGAGGATCGCCGAGCGCGAGCTGGCTCGCGAGGTCGTGCTGGTCGATATCGTCGAGGGTTTGCCCCAGGGGAAGGGGCTCGACCTTTCCGAATCGGGGCCGGTCGAGGGGTTCGACGCCCGGGTCGTCGGGGTGGGGGACTACGAGGCCACCGCCGGATCGGCGGTCTACGTGGTCACCGCGGGTCTGGCGCGGAAGCCCGGCATGAGCCGCGATGACCTCGTGACCAAGAACGCGGGCATCATCCAGGCGATCTCGGCGGAGATCGCCACGCACTCGCCCGACGCGATCATCATCATGGTGACCAATCCGCTCGATGTGATGGCCTGGGTGGCGAAGGAGGTCACCGGCTTCCCCCGCGAGCGCGTGATCGGGATGGCCGGCGTCCTCGATACCGCGCGGTTTCGTACCTTCATCTCGATGGAGCTCGACGTGAGCGTCGAGGACATCCAGGCGCTCGTGCTCGGTGGCCACGGCGATTCGATGGTCCCGCTCGTGAGCACGGTCTCGGTGGGGGGCATCCCGCTCTCGGAGCTGCTTCCCGCCGATCGGATCGAGGCCCTGGTCGGGCGCACCCGGAAGGGCGGAGGAGAGATCGTGGGGCTCCTCAAGACCGGCTCGGCGTACTACGCGCCCTCCGCGGCCGCGGTCCAGATGGTCGAGTCGATCGTACGCGACAAGAAGCGGGTGTTGCCTTGCGCGGCCTGGCTCGAAGGGGAATACGGGCTCGAGGGCCTGTTCCTCGGTGTCCCGTGCAAGCTCGGCCGTGGCGGGCTGGAGCGGGTGTTCGAGGTGCGCTTGAGCGACGGGGAGCGCGAAGCGCTGCACGCGTCGGCCGCCGATGTGCGCGAGACGATGGGGGTGGTCCGGCTGTAACGCGAGGGGGTGGCGGCACCCGTCCGGCCGCACGCCGCTCGTCGCCGTCCTAGGTGATCGGCACCTCCGATTCGTGCAACGGGCGCTCGATCGACAGATCGGGCGAGGCGGAGAGCGCGATCACGGTCGGCTCCACCGGGGCCCAGCTCTGATTCCACAGCACCTCGATCGTCGGTCGCATGAGGTTGCTCGGGTTGGTCTCGATCACCCGGCCGATCGCGCCCGAGGAAAGCTGGACGTAGGAGTCGAGCGGGAACACCGAGATCTCATCGGCCAGCGCGTCGACGATGTCGCCGTCGAGGTACTCCCCCCGCATCGCCACCACCCGCTCCAGCGCCTCGAACGCGGTGAACGGGGATCGGTACGCGCGTGCGTGCGAGAACGCTTCGAACACGTCCGCGACCCCGAGGATGCGGGCGAGCGGATCGATCGCCTCTCCCGACAGGCCTTCCGGATACCCCTGGCCGCCCGCCCGCTCGTGCTCCTGCGATACCGCGCGCTCCAGCCAGGCATACTCGGGCCCCAGCCGGGCGGCGATCTCGGCGCCGAGGATCGGGTGGCGCTGCATCTCCGCCCGCTCCTCCTCGGTGAGGGGGCCGTCCTTGGCGAGGATGGCCTCCGGGAGGCGCGCCATTCCGATGTCGTGCACCAGACCCGCCTCGATCACCCGCAGCATGTCGCGCAGGGCGAGATCGCGGCTGAGGGCGATCCTGGCGGCGAAGATCGCGACGTTGGCGCAGTGTGTGGGGATGTCGAATCGCTTGTAGGGCTCCAGGGCGCGGTTGAGCAGCAGGTTGCTCTGGAGGAGGGAAGTGTGGATGCGCTCGGCCATCAGCAGCGCCCTGCCCATGTCGGGCGCGCCGCCCTCGCGCGCCCGCTCGAACGCCTCGCGTGCGCATGCTACCGCCTCGGCATACAGGGGGCGGGCGGAGAAGCGGGCGGGGCGGCGGACACGCACCCCCTCCGCCCCATGGCCGGTCACGCGCTCCTCGGTCAGGGCGCGGCACAACGCGATCAGCGTCTCGGCCCGGAACGGACGCGCGAGAAAGTGCGCCAGGGCCGGGTGCGAGTCGAGGTCGGACAGATAGGGGTCCGTGGCTTCGATCACCGCGAGGAATACGGGGGACGCCACCCCATCGTCGGCCGGGGCGTCGACGCGCCACCGGTCGTACGCGACGCGGGGATCGCCGGCCCGATCGTCGCACACGAGCAAGTCGGCCTCGTGCTCGCGAGCCGACTCGACGAACGCGTCGAGGTCCGGGACGAAGGAAGACGCCGGATCCAGCCGGGCCAGGGCTTCGCGCACGACCGCGTCGGCGTCGTCCTCCGACGAGAGCAGCGCGATCACGCGCGAGCCTCCCCCATGTCCGAGCCCCTTGTGCCCCATGTCTCGGCTTCCCCTTTTGCTCACTCGCGAACGGCCTCAGGCGTCGCGGAACGCCACGCGACGCGACGCGTCGGGAGAGACGCGCCCATGGGAATCCACCCGGACGCACGGCGTCGGCCCGCGAGAGGCGCAACATACTGGCTCGTGGGCGGATACGCCCGTTCCCGGGAAGTGAAGCACCATGCACAGACCGTTCCTCGCCGCCGGCTTTCTGCTGGCGTTCCTGGCCGTGGCCGCCGGGGCGTTCGGCGCCCACGCGTTGCGCGACACCCTGGAGCCCCCGGCGCTCGCCACCTGGGAGACCGCCGCCCGGTACCAGATGTACCACGCACTCGCCCTCGTCGCGGTGGGACTGGCGGCCGCCCGGTGGCCGGCGGTCGCGTGGAGCGGTCCGGCGCTCCTGTTCCTCATCGGGACGCTGGTATTCTCCGGCAGCCTGTACGCGCTCGCGCTCACGGGGATCGCTTGGCTCGGTGCGATCACCCCGCTCGGGGGTGTCGGCCTGCTGGCCGGGTGGCTGTGGGGGCTGCTGCTCGTCCTCCGCGCCACCTGAGGGCGTCGCGCCCGGAGGGAGGCGTCCGGGCGGCTCCGCCGCCGAGCTCGGACACGACCGCCTCACGGGCCCGGCGGAGCAGGTCCCGCACGTCGTCGAAGTCGGTCGACGGATCGTTGTTGTACCGGGTGAGCGGTTGCCGGAAGCGCGTATCGCCGAGCTGCACCATGGCCTCGTACGCGACCTCCCACGTCGCCGCGTAGTCCAGGGGGCCGGGTCCCCCGAGCTCGCGGCTGGCGGCCACCAGGGCGCACCACACGCTTACCCGGGGGGCCCCCGCGGGGCACACCGCGGACTCGGGCTGCGCCGGATCCCACCCCTCCGGGCCGGAGAGGAGCTCGAGGGTCCGGTCGAGGAGCTCGAGATCGGCCGGCGAGAAGGCGAGCGAAGCCCGTTCGCAGTCCCGACAGGAGACCGACTCCACCGACCGTCCCTCCACGATGGAAGCCAGCCACGCGACGAAGCGCTGGCCCGACTCTTGGTAGAAATACAGGGGCGGCAGCCCGAGCACTCCGTGTTCCGGCCCGCCGATCGTGAACCCGGCGAAGTCGGGAAGGGCCGTCTCGAGGTCGGCCCGGTCGCGTCGCAGGAGGGTCTGCACGTCGGGGTCGGCGGTCCCCGCCAGCTCGAGGTAGGAGGCCTGGACGCCGTCCCGGGCCTGATCGACCTGGAACAGCGTCAGGTTCGGCGCGACGCCTCCCGCGCGCCGGAACAGTCCGTCGATCCCCACGCGGTCCGCGGGGGCATCCTCCCACCCGCGCGTGCGGGCGAACACCTCTCCGAGGCCCCACACGGCGGGATCGATCCCGGTCATCGCGTCGCTCCGGTAGGCGCCTGCGGCGTCGCCGATCCCCACCACCCGCGCCGACGGGTACGCGAGGGCGAGGCGGCCGGCTTCGAACGGCGTGGCCACCCCGCCGGCGCTCGTGCCGGCTACCACCACCGTGCGTGGCGCGGGGAAGTTCTTCGTCACCCAGTCGAGGACGGCCGTCGCGTTCGCGTGCCCTCGATGCTGGAGCGTGAACTCCCGGTCTCCGACCCGATACGTGGTGGCGCGATCGCCGAGGTGCACATCGCCCGTGCAGTAGGGCGCGAACACCATCGAGAACTCCGCCAGAGGGTTCCCGGCGTGATCGAGGTCGAACACGCCCGTCCGCTGCGCCGGATGGCGCGCCGCGTCCACGCCCGCGGTGTATACGGGATCCTCGCGCTCCGGATCGCAGGTGTCGCCGCTCCAGCAGGCGCCGCCGCCCTCGAAGTAGACGAACAGGCGCGCCGGATCCCCGGGTCGCACGTAGAACCGGTACGCATCGTCGAGCGCGCACCGGGTCGCCCCGCCGGGCTCGAGGGTGCTCCAGCGCGGGGGAAGGTCGTCGAGCGAGGGCAGGTCGGGCGCCTGGGCCCCCGCCGTCGCGACCCGGAGGACGGAGAGCAGTCCGACGACGACGGCGCCCCGGGGCCGGGTCGGGTGCGGGGTCGTGCGGCGCTCAGAGTCGTGGCGGCGTGACGCCCCGCTGCCCCTGGTACTTGCCTTTCTTGTCCGCATAGCTGACCTCGCATTCCTCGTCGGACTCGAAGAACAGAACCTGCGCGATGCCCTCGTTGGCGTACACCTTGGCCGGGAGCGGCGTCGTATTCGAGATCTCGAGGGTGACGTGGCCCTCCCACTCGGGCTCGAACGGGGTGACGTTCACGATCAGTCCGCAGCGCGCGTACGTCGACTTCCCGACGCAGATCGTCAGCACGCTGCGGGGGATGCGGAAGTACTCGATCGAGCGCGCGAGCACGAACGAGTTCGGCGGGATGATGCACACGTCCCCCCGGAACTCGAGGAACGAGCGCTCGTCGAACGCCTTCGGATCCACGATGGGGAAGAGCGCGTTGTGGAAGATCCGGAACTCGTCCGCCACCCGCATGTCGTAGCCGTAGCTGCTCACGCCGTAGGAGATCACGCCGTCCCGCACCTGCCGGTCCGCGAACGGCTCGATCATGCCGTGCTCGCTCGCCATGCGCCGGATCCACCCGTCGCTCTTGATCGCCATGTGCCTCTCGGGTTCGAAGCGGACCTGAGGGTCGCGCGTCGGGCCGCCGCGCGCGGATGAAACCCCCAACCTTACGGGTGCCGTCAAGGGGCGATCAACCGGACCGCTGCGCGCCCGGCGGCCGCAGCCCGTCCATGAGGGCGCGGAGCTCCCGAGCCAGGGCGTCGGGGCGCTGCTCGGGGAGGATGTGCCCGCCCCGCGGAAGCACCGTGAAGGAGGCGTCGAGAAGGCCCGCGAGCCGTCGGGCGGAGGCGACCGGGATGCGCGGATCGTGCGTGCCGGCGACGACGCGGACCTCGAGCGGCCGGCGGGGAAGGCGCGCGGCGAGCTCGGAGGGCCTCCAGTCGGACAGGACCCGCATGAGCGCCTCGGCGCGCGCCGCATCGCCGTAGGGGGCCGAGTAACGCTCCACCTGCTCGTCGCTCGCCCGGTAGCCTGGGCCGCCGGCCCGCGCGAGCACCAGCCGCCCGAACGGCAGGTTGAGCGGGGCGAGGAGTCGGGCCGCGCTTCGTCTCACCCACGGGACCCGCAGCGCGGTGAGGGTGTGCGGCCGCCGGATCCAGGGTGTGACCGGGTTCGACAGGAGGAGACCCTCCACCCCGGGGCGAACGGCTGCCAGCGCGAGGGCGATGGCGGCGCCCTGCGAGTGCCCCACGATGATCCGCGGTCCGCTCGCCGCCGCGCGTCGCGCGTCCCCGACTGTGTCCCGCTCAGGCCCGTGCGCCAGTGCGTCGGCGATGTGTCCGGCGCGAATCACTTCGGTATCGAGGTCGTACGAGACGTCGGGACGTACCGTGGACGCCCCCCGACTCAGGAGGTCGGGGAGCCAGGACCGGGCCCGGTCCGAGACGCGGCGCGCGACGGCGAGCCACACGTCGCCCCGCGCACTGACGCCGTGCAGGTACAGGACGGGCTCGCCCGAGCCCAGGCTGCGGACGCGGATGCGGCCCTCGGAAATCGTCACGCCGTGGATCCGGGGCTCCCCGCCTGTGTCGTGTCGCACGCGCGAAGCTCCGGAGGTGGAGCGCCGGACGCAACCTGCGTCGCGGGTCGCGGGCGGGGCGGGGCCTCCGACGACCCCGCCGGGGGGCGTGGGTGCGGCGCGGGGGGCGCTTGCGTGCATGCGACGCCCCGGTTTTCTTGCCGCGGTACGGTACCCTGCGGTACCTTCGCCCGGCCGACAAGTGAATGATTTCACAAGCTCGAAGGGAGCCCGGTCTCGTGCTCGATCCGTATCTCGGGATCCTGATCCTGGCCATCGTGGGCGTGCTCAACGCCGCCGCGATGATGGGGGCTTCGCACCTCCTCGGATCGAACCGCCCGACGACGGTCAAGGCGAGCCCGTACGAATCGGGGATCACCCCGCTCGGGTCCACGCGCGAGCGGCTGTCCGTCAGCTTCTACCTCGTGGCGATGCTGTTCATCGTCCTCGATATCGAGACCCTGTTCCTCATCCCCTGGGCCGTGATCTTCCGCGAGCTGGGGCTCGGCGGGCTCCTCGAGGTGACCGTGTTCCTCGTCGTTCTCGGGGTCGGGCTGGTGTACGCGTGGCGGAAGGGCGCTCTCGAATGGGACTGACGGGGTCGGAGAGGGCCCGGCGAGCGGTGACCGTGACGAACGAAGAGGGGACGCGCCGACCATGAGGAAGCTGGACACGATCGCCCCCGGCACCGACGCCGCCGCCGAGGGCGTCGTGGATACGGGGATTCCCCGCAACTGGCTGACCACGCGGCTCGACTACGTCGTCAACTGGGCCCGCCGGAACTCGCTGTGGCCGATGCCGTTCGGGACGGCGTGCTGCGCGATCGAGATGATGGCGGCGGCCGCGTCGAAGTACGACATCGGCCGCTTCGGGATGGAGCGCATGTCGTTCTCGCCGAGGCAGGCCGACCTGATGATCGTGGCGGGCCGCGTGACCTACAAGCTCGCCCCCGTCCTGCGGCGCATCTGGGACCAGATGCCGCAACCCAAGTGGTGCGTGTCGATGGGGGCCTGCGCGAGCTCGGGTGGGATGTTCGACAACTACACGATCGTCCAGGGGATCGACACGGTCGTCCCGGTGGATGTCTACGTGCCGGGGTGCCCGCCGCGTCCCGAGGGGCTCATCTATGGGCTCCTGATGATCCAGGAGAAGATCAAGGGCGAGTCGCTCTCGAACCCTTCGCCACGGGACGAGGCACAGGGGGCCGTGGGGCTCCCGAACCTGCCGCCCGAGACGATCGAGCTCGTGTCGCAGCCATTCGGCAACTCGACGAACCAGAACCGGGTGAGCGGGCTCGCCCCGACCTCGGCGCTCAAGCGCCCCCGCGACCGCCGGGAGCGTCGTCTCGAGCACGACGACTAGAGGCCCCCCGCCGCTCATGGAGAGCTCCGTCACCGAGACCGCACCCCACCTCGTCGAGGGCGCCCCCGACCCGGGCGGCGACGTCACGGAGCACCCGGGCGTCTCCGCGCTCCGCGAACGCTTCGGGGATGCCGTCCACCGGGTGGGATGCGACGCGCTCGGGTACCCGGTCGTGTGGGTGGATTCCGCGCGAAGCGTCGAGGTCCTCGAGTTCCTGCGGCGCGATCCGGACCAGGCGTACGACTTGCTGGCCGACGTCATGGGCGCCCAGAGCGGCGCCGAGACCCCGATCCAGGTGTGGTATCAGCTGTGGTCCATGCGGCACGGGCGTCAGCTCCGCGTGTCGTGCGAGGTGCCGCTCGACGACCTCGAGATCGGGACCGTCACGCACGTGTGGAAGACGGCGAACTGGCTGGAGCGTGAGGTGTGGGACATGTTCGGCGTGACCTTCCGTGGGCACCCCGATCTGCGCCGCATCCTGATGCCCGAGAACTACGAGGAGGGATTCCCGCTCCGGAAGGACTTCCCCCTCCGGGGCCGCTTCAGCCGCTCCGAGCAGGTACGGCGCTCGCTCACCCGGGGCCTCGAGGACGTGTACGCGATCGAGGAGCTGGAGCTCGCCGGTGTCCCCAACTCCTCGCGCGTGGCGCCGGGAGGCGCCGACGGGACGGCCCCGGTGACGGCCGCCGACATCGGGGAGCTCGACACGACGGAGGGTCGCCGGCCCCCGCTGCGCGACATCGAGCCCGACGAGTCGCTCGGGGACCTGCTCGAGAACTCGGTGGAGGGCGAGCCCATGCTGATCAACATGGGTCCGCAGCACCCCGCGACGCACGGCGTGCTGCGTCTCGTGCTCCAGCTCGACGGCGAGCGGATCATGCGCTGCATCCCGCACATCGGGTACCTGCACACCGGGTTCGAGAAGACGTGCGAGTTCCGCGAGTGGAACCAGGTGGTCCCGTACACGGACCGCATGGACTACCTGGCTCCCATGCTGTACAACATCGGCTACGCGGGAGCGGTCGAGCGTCTGCTCGGGGTGGAGATCACCGAGCGCTGTCGCGTCCTGCGGGTCATCCTCGGCGAGCTCAATCGACTGCTCGGCCACCTGTTGTGGCTGGGAACGACCGCCATCGACATCGGCGCCTTCTCGGTGTTCCTGTACACCTTCCAGGAGCGCGAGCGCATCTACAACCTGCACGAGGCCTACACGGGCGGGCGGATCACGACGTCCGTGACCCGCGTGGGGGGGATGATGGCGGACCTTCCGGCGGGATGGGTGGACGCGGCCCGCGAGTTCGTGCGCACCTTCCCGGCCACGATCGACGAGGTCGAGCGCCTCCTGTCGCGCAACGCGATCTGGCAGGGGCGCACGATGAACATCGGGGTCATGTCCGGCGAGGAGGCCATCGACTGGGGTCTGACGGGCCCGAACCTGCGTGCCAGCGGCGTCGCCTACGACGTCCGCAAGGCGAGGCCGTACCTCGGCTACGACGAGTACGATTTCGACGTTCCGGTCGGTGTGCACGGCGATGTGTACGACCGCTACCTGGTCCGCATCGAGGAGATGCGGCAGAGCGTCCGCATCCTCGAGCAGGCGCTCGAGCGTTTCCCGGACGGCCCGATCAACATCGATGACTACCGCGTCGTGCTGCCGCCCAAGAGCGAGGCCATGGGGTCGATCGATACGATGATCTCGCACTTCAAGCTCGTCATGGAGGGCATCCGCGTGCCGGCGGGCGAGACGTGGTACTCGATCGAGAGCTCCAAGGGCGAGCTCGGGTTCGGGATCATCTCCGACGGCGGCACGAAGCCCGTCCGCTGCCGGTTCCGCGGCCCCTCGTTCATCAACATCGCGGCGCTTCCCGTGATGGTCGAGGACGAGCTGGTCGCCGACGTGATCGCCATCAACGCGTCGCTCGATGTCGTGCTCGGGGAGATCGACCGATGAGCCGGCAGATCCACCCTGCGGTGTCCGGCGCGCAGCCTTTCCAGCGCGCCGAGCGCGACCAGATCGAGGGGCCCATCCTCGGGACCGACGAGGGCAGGGAGCGCCTCGAGATGGTCCTGTCCCGCTATCCGGACAGGCGCGCCGCTCTTCTCCCGATGCTCGGGTTCGCGCAGGAGAAGCGGGGCTGGATCAGCCCCGCGGACATGGTCGAGGTGGCCGGGGCACTCGATCTCACCCCGGCCTACGTGCACTCGGTCGCCACCTTCTACACGATGTACAACAAGCACCCCGTGGGACGGCACCTCGTGCAGGTGTGCACGAACATCTCCTGCCACCTGAACCGCGGCGAGGAGGTGCTGGAGCGCTTTCTGGCGGAGGCCGGAACGCGCCAGGGCGAGATGTCGACGGACGGCGAGTTCACGGTGATCGAGGCCGAGTGCCTCGGCGCGTGTGGGTTCGCCACGGTGGTGCAGGTCAACGACGAGTACTTCGAGAACGTGACGCCCGACAGGGTGCCCGACATCGTCGAGGAGCTCCGCGCCCGATGATGACGCGTCGATGAGCTTCCCCCACCGGCACGAGCTCGAGACGACCACCCTCCTGTCGCGTCACCAGGGGGATGAGGCGGCCCGAACGCTGTCGGGCTGGCTCGCGCTGGGCGGCTACGAGCGGCTTCGCACGGCCATCGGGATGGAACCCGACGAGATCACGGGCGTCGTCAAGGACTCCGGTCTCCGGGGGCGGGGCGGCGCGGGCTTCCCGACGGGTCTCAAGTGGAGCTTCATGCCGAAGGGGGACGGCCGGCCGCACTACCTGTGCTGCAACGCCGACGAGTCGGAGCCGGGCGCGTTCAAGGACCGCGAGATCCTGCGCTGGACCCCGCATCTGCTCATCGAGGGCTGTCTGATCGCGGCCCGCGCGATCGGTGCGGCCCACGTCTACATCTACATCCGCGGCGAGTTCTTCCCGTACACGAGGATCCTCAACCGCGCGGTCACCGAGGCGTACGACGATGGATACCTCGGCGAGGACATCATGGGGCTCGGCTGGTCCTGCGACCTCACGGTCCACAACGGCGCCGGCGCCTACATCGCCGGTGAGGAGACCGGGCTAATGAACTCGCTCATGGGCAATCGGGCCGAGCCCTGGAGCAAGCCGCCGTTCCCCGCGCAGGCCGGCGTGTTCGGGATGCCGACCACGGTCAACAACGTCGAGACCCTGGCCACGGTGCCGGGGATCATCGAGCACGGCGCCGAATGGTACAAGCAGTGGGGAAGCGAGAAGTCGCCCGGCACCAAGCTGTGGTGCTGCTCCGGCCACCTCGTGAAGCCCGGCAACTACGAGCTGGCCCTCGGCGTGCCCCTCAGGGACATCATCTTCGAGCTGTGCGGCGGGACGCCATCGGGCAAACGGGTCAAGGCGGTGATTCCGGGCGGGTCGTCGACCGCGCTCCTCACCGGCGACGAGCTCGACTGCGTCACCACCTACGAGGGGATGCAGGAGGCGGGGAGCTCGCTGGGCACCGCGTCGCCGATCGTCATGGACGAGGACACAGACATCGTGGCCGCCGTGCGGAGGATCGCCCAGTTCTACGCGCACGAGTCGTGTGGCCAGTGCGTGCAGTGCCGCGAGGGGACGCAGTGGATCGTGCGCATCCTCGAGCGTATCGAGGCCGGCGATGGCGAGCTCCGGGACTTCGACACGCTGTACGAGCTGTGCGAGCAGATGACCGGGCGGACGATCTGCGTGCTCGCCGACAGCGTCGTGTTCCCGCTGCGCTCGTCGCTGGACAAGTTTCGATCCGAGTTCGAGGCCCGCATGACCCGCAGCGCGGTGGCGACAGGCTGACATGGCGGCACGGGAGGTGGGGGACACGGTCACCCTCACGGTCGATGGCGTCGAGGTCTCGGTGCCGAAGGGGACGCGCGTGATCGAGGCGGCCGAGCGGGTCGGCGTCGTGGTGCCCCGCTACTGCTACCACCCCGGCATCCCGACCCGCCCGGCGCAGTGCCGGATGTGTCTCGTGGAGGTCGAGGGTCAGCCGAAGCTGCAGACATCCTGCGTGCTCCAGGCGCAGGACGGCATGTCGGTCCTGACGGCGAGCGAGAAGGCGCGCAAGGCGCGCCAGTCGGTGATCGAGTTCCTGCTCGTGAACCACCCGCTCGACTGTCCGATCTGCGACGCCGCCGGGCAGTGCATGCTCCAGGATTATGCCTACGAGACGAGCCAGCTCAAGAGCCGCGTGCACGAGCCCAAGATGGTGATGGGTCGGGACCGCGTGGCCGACGACATCCTCTACTTCGCCGATCGGTGCATCATCTGCACGCGCTGCGTCCGCTTCATGCGGGATGTGGCGCACGACGATTCGCTGATCGTCGCCCAGCGCGGTCACAAGGCGTACATCGACACGTTCCCGGGCCGTGTCCTGGACAATCCCTTCCAGGGGAACATCGTCGACGTGTGCCCGGTGGGCGCGCTGGTGCACGAGGATTTCGTGTTCAAGGCGCGCGCCTGGGACATGGACAAGACGGCGGGGATCTGCCCGGGGTGCTCGACCGGGTGCAACGTCACCGTCGACACGAAGGAGAACCAGATCGTGCGGCTCAAGCCCCGGCACAACGCCGAGGTGAACTCGTACTGGATGTGCGACTACGGCCGCAAGCACCTGGTGATGTCGAACCGCGGCGTGCGCGCCGAGGTGCCGATGATCCGGGAGGGCGACCGGCTCCAGGCCACCGACTGGCCCACGGCGCTCGCACGGGTGACCGAGCGGCTGGCGGAGGTCGGGGCTCCCGGGGGACTGGCGGTCGTGTCGCCCGACTCCTCGAACGAGAACCTCCACTACCTGGCGCGGCTCCTGGCCCGGCTGGGGATCGACCGCATGGAGCTCCGCGTGCCGCAGGGCGACACCGCCGCGCTCCCCACGGTCCCGAAGCTCCGGCTGCGCGCCGATCGCGCCGCGAACGCGACCGGGGCGGAGCTCCTCGGCGGCGTCCGGACGGAGGTCGTGCCGGCGGCGCCCGCCGGGAAGGCGCTCGTGGTGCTCGACGATCCGCTCGCCGGTGTCGTACCCTCCTTCGGAGCGGACGCCTCCTTTTTCCTGTATCTCGGCACGCGCCTCCCCGCCGCGGCGCGCCACGCGGACGCCGTGCTCCCGCTGGCCACGTTCGCCGAGATGGATGGGACGTTCACGAACTTCGAAGGCCGGGTACAGCGTTTCCACCAGGCCCTGCGGCCCCCCGGGATCGCACGGCCGGGCTGGATGGTGCTCAGCCGGCTCCTGGCGCGGCTCGGGGACGGCGAGCCGGCCGCCGACGTGCAGGCCGCTTTCGCCGCGCTCGCCGCGGGCTGCGAAGCGTTCGCGGGCCTCACATGGGAGGGCCTCGGGCTCAAGGGCGCCCCGGCGCCGGCCGGCGCCGGGCGAAGCGCCGGAGCGGAGGCCTGATGCCGTCGATCAGCGGCACCGCGTTCGGGATCGCGACCCTGGTCAAGGCCCTCCTGTTCTTCACGCTCCTCATGCTCGGGGTGATGCTCGCGACGATCGTGGAGCGGAAGATCGCCGGGTTCATCCAGGATCGGAGCGGGCCGAACCGCGTGGGACCCTGGGGCATCCTCCAGGTGATCGCCGACGGCATCAAGAACATCATCAAGGAAGAGACGATGCCGAGGGAGGCGATCGAGCCGTTCTTCCTCCTCGCGCCGGCGCTGGCGATCATCCCGGGGACCGTGCTGTTCGCGATCATCCCGTTCGCCTCGCCCCTGCCGACCCGGTGGGGGCTCGTCGAGATGATCGTGGCGGACGTGCCGATCGGGTTCCTGTACGTGCTCGCCATCGCCTCGATCGGAGTGTACGGCGTGGCCATGGGGGGGTGGGCCTCCGGATCGAAGTACTCGCTGCTCGGCGGGCTGCGCGGATCCGCCCAGATGATCAGCTACGAAGTGGCGCTCGCGCTGAGCCTCGTGCCGCTGATCCTGCTCGCCGGGGACCTGCGCGCGCCCGAGATCGTGTCCATGCAGCAGACGTTCACGGCCGGCCCACCCACGTACGCCGTGTGGTTCATCGCGCCGCTCCTGCTCGGCACGTTTCTCTTCTTCGTGTCGGGGCTCGCCGAGACCAACCGTCTGCCGTTCGACCTGCCCGAGGCCGAGGCGGAGCTCATCACCGGCTACCACACCGAGTACTCGGCGATGAAGTTCTCGATGTTCATGATCGGCGAGTTCGCGCACGTGATCACCACGGCCGCCCTGGTCACCGTCTTCTTCCTCGGCGGGTGGGACATTCCGTTGTGGCGCGGCGACAACATCCGGGTGCTGGCCGACGGCAGCGTGATCGGGGACCCGACCTGGTGGAAGACGGTGCTCACGGCCGGGATGTTCGCCGCCAAGACGGGGGTCGTGGTGGTCCTGTTCATGTGGATCCGGTGGACGCTGCCGCGCTTCCGCTACGACCAGCTCATGGATCTCGGCTGGAAGTTCATGCTCGAGGCGGTCACCGTGTACATCCTCGTCATCGCCGGCACGATCCTCGGGATCGAATCGGTCGGGATCGAGGTCGGGCCCCTGTACGCCGGCATCCTGTTCGCCGTGAACCTGGTCCTGGCCGCACTCGTGATCTTCGTGATGGACCGCGGCACCCTCATCAAGGGGGCCGCGCACGGGGCCCGGCATGACGCCCGCATCGCCGCGCACGGGGTTCCGAGGCTCGCGGCGGCAGCGGACGAAGGAAGGGAGGGGTAGGAGGTTGCCCGGTGATGTGATGATCGTGGAACGCCCGGAGCACGAGGGCTCGTACGTGCGGGCGACCGCGAAGGGCATGGGGATCACCCTCAGGCACCTGCTGAATCCGAACAAGAAGACGCAGCAGTACCCCGACGAGAAGTGGGAGCTGTCGGCGCGCCTGCGCGGCACCCACCGCATGGCGGTGCACGAGGACGGCCGCGCCAAGTGCGTCGCGTGCGGGCTGTGCCCCACCGTGTGCCCGGTCAACTGCATCAAGCTGGTGCCCGCGGAGGACGAGAACGGGGAGCGCTACGCCGCGATCTACGAGATCGACGAGTTCCGGTGCATCTTCTGCGGCTACTGCCAGGAGGTGTGTCCGGTCGAGGCGATCCACCTCGGCGTGCACTACGAGAACTCCGAGTATTCCCGCGAGCGCTGGGTGTACGACCTCGAGCGTCTGTGCGAGCAGGAGCACCCCGTGACCGCGCTGTGGGACCCGTCGGACCCTGCGTCCGAGTGATGGCCGACTTCCTGTTCTACCTGTTCGCGGCCGGCTCGATTCTCGGGGGCCTCCTCATGGTGACGCGGCGGAACCCCGTGTCGGCGGTCGTCCTCCTGATCGCCGTATTCTTCTTCACGTCGGGAATGTTCCTCCTCCTCGACGCGCAGTACCTCGCCGCGATCAACATCATCCTGTACGCCGGCGCCATCATGGTGCTGTTCCTGTTCGTGATCATGCTGCTCAACCTGGGGCACGCGAACTGGCGCGACCTGCGCGCCCCGTTCGGCGGCCTGCTCGCCGGCGCGGTGGTAGTCGCCTTCCTCGGGCTCCTCGCGCACCGGCTGATCGGCGACGTCGCCCCCCCGACCGCGGAACGGACCGGCGGCCGGCTCGCGGCCATGGCGGCCCAGCAGGGTCCGGTGGGGATGCTCGCCCACCCGCTGTTCGGGGACTACGTGGTCGTCCTCGAGGCGACCGGCCTCCTCCTGCTGGTCGCGATCGTGGGGACGATCCTCCTGGCGCGCAGGGACCCGGCGTGAGTCCCGCCCTGGCCGGCCTCGGAACGACGGACCTCGTCGCCCTGCTGGTGAGCGCGATCCTGTTCTCCATCGGCGTGCTGGGCGTCCTCCTGCGCCGCAACGCGATCATCGTGTTCATGTGCGTCGAGCTCATGCTCAACGCGGTCAACCTCACGCTGGTCACCTTCTCCCGCCTGCACGGGGTCGAGGGACAGGTGCTCGTGTTCTTCGTGATGGCGGTCGCGGCGGCCGAGGCCGCCGTGGGACTGGCGATCATCATCGCGATGTTCCGTCACTACCAGGTGGTGGACCTCGATCGGTACCGGGTGCTGAAGTGGTAAGCGCGGTGCTCGACCTCGCGGCGGGCCAGGGCGCGGCGGGCGTCCAGGAACAGGTGGCGGTCGGGTTCCGGCCGGTGCTCCCGGGGCTGATCCTCGCCCTCCCGCTGCTCGGCGCTGTGCTCAACGGGGTGGGAGCGTTCCTGTGGCGTGAACGGAAAGGGCTTGCGACGCTCATCGGCCCCGGGACCCTGTTGGCGGCGTTCGCGATCGTGCTGCTGAACGTCCTCGGCATGCGGTCGGTGGCCCCGCACGCGCCGGCGATCGTGCACATGTGGACCTGGATCCAGTCGGGCGATCTGCGCGTCGGCGCGGATCTCCAGTTCGATCGCCTGTCGCTGCTCATGTGCATGATCGTCACCGGGGTCGGGAGCCTCATCCATGTGTACTCGGTGGGTTACATGCGCGAGGACCCGGGCTACTCGCGCTACTTCTCGTACCTCAACCTGTTCGTCTTCTTCATGCTCATCCTCGTCCTCGGGGCGAGCCTGCCGATGATGTTCGTGGGCTGGGAGGGCGTGGGCCTGTGCTCGTATCTGCTGATCGGGTTCTGGTACGACAACCGGGCGTTCTCGAACGCGGGCAAGAAGGCGTTCATCGTCAACCGGATCGGCGACGCCGGCTTCCTGGTCGCCATGTTCCTGGTGTTCACGACGTTCGGAACGCTGGACTTCGCGCCCATCGTGGAGCGGGCGCCCGACACGCTGGTGTACGGCGGGGCGCTCGTGACGGGGATCACCCTGCTCCTGTTCCTCGGGTGCACGGGAAAGTCGGCGCAGATCCCCCTGTTCGTGTGGCTGCCCGACGCGATGGCCGGTCCCACCCCGGTGTCGGCCCTCATCCACGCCGCCACCATGGTGACCGCGGGCGTGTACCTGGTCGCGCGCGCGGGCGTACTGTTCGCGCTGTCGCCGGTGTCGCAGGCCGTGGTGGCCTCCGTCGGCGCCGGGACCGCGCTGTTCGCCGCGACGATCGCCATCCAGCAGTACGACATCAAGAAGGTGCTCGCCTACAGCACGATCTCGCAGCTCGGCTACATGTTTGTGGCCGTGGGCGTCGGGGCGTTCACCGCCGGCGTGTTCCACCTCATGACGCACGCATTCTTCAAGGCGCTTCTGTTCCTCGGCGCGGGTGCCGTCATCCACTCGGTGCACCACGCGTGGGACCACGCGTCGCACGATGACGGCCGGCCCCGCCACGGCGACCCGAACGACCTGCGGAACCACGGCGGATTGAAGGCGTTCATGCCGAAGACGTGGGTCTTCATGTGGATCGCCACCCTCGCCATCGCGGGGGTGTTCCCGTTCGCGGGCTTCTTCTCGAAGGACGAGATCCTGTGGTCGGCGGGCGCGTACGGCTATCCGATCCTGTGGGGGGTCGGGCTCGCCACCGCCATCCTGACGGCCGTCTACATGACCCGTCTCATGGTGCTGACGTTCCACGGCCACAACCGGACGTTCGGGCAGGGGGGCGGCGCCGAGGCGGCGAGGTACATGCACGAGGCGCCCCCGGTCATGTGGGTGCCGCTCGGGATCCTCGCGGTCCTGTCCCTCGCAGGGGGGTGGGTCAACATCCCCGAGGCCCTGCCGCTGCCGCACATCGGGTGGCTCGAGGGGTGGCTCGAGCCGGTGTTCGAGCCCGCGATGTCGGTGGCCGCGGCGCACGGGATCGAGGCGGCCCACGCGGCGCCCACCGGCGGGGGCGAGGCGCTGTGGGCCCTCCTGTCGACGGTGGCCGCCCTCGTCGCGGTCCTCCTCACCTACCGTGCGCTGGCCGGACGCCGTGTGCCCACCGAGGCCGAGGCCGTGGCTCCCATCGGATTCGCGCGCGTACTGCACGACAAGTGGTACGTCGACGAGCTGTACGACCGCCTCATCGTGCGGCCCTCGATGGCGCTGTGGCGCGGCTGCTGGAGGGTCGTGGACGCGGGGATCATCGACGGTACGGTGAACGGGGCCGGGCACGTCGCGCGGCTGTTCGGGTGGGTCGGCGGGCAGCTCCAGAGCGGCCGGGTGACCACCTATCTGTTCGTGTTCATGCTGGGTGCCGTGCTCGTGCTCGGGGTGCTGGCGTGATGGGCCTGTACGCGTCGCACTGGATCCTGACCCTGCTGCTCGCGATCCCTGCGTTCGGGGGGCTCGCGTGTCTGGCCGTCCCCGAGAGCCGCGCGAAGACCGTCGCCCTGGCCACCACGCTCGTCGAGCTCGCCCTGTCGCTCCCGCTGTTCTGGACGTTCGACACCGCGACGGCGGGGTTCCAGAACGCGGTCTCGATCCCGTGGATCGAATCGTGGGGCATCTCGTATTCGCTGGGGCTGGACGGGATCTCGCTCCTCATGGTCCTGCTCACGACGTTCATCATGCCGCTCGCCGTGGCCGGGTCCTTCACCTACATCGTGAAGCGCGAGCGCGCGTTCTACGCGATGCTCCTCCTCCTCACCACGGGCATGATCGGCGTGTTCGTGGCCCTCGACCTGTTCCTGTTCTACATGTTCTGGGAGATCATGCTCATCCCGATGTACTTCCTGATCGGGATCTGGGGCGGCGAGCGGCGCGTCTACTCGGCGGTCAAGTTCTTCCTGTACACGGCGGTCGGCTCGCTCCTCATGCTGGTCGCCATCGTGACGCTCGCCTTCCTGCACCGGGAGGCGTTCGGGACGCTCAGCTTCTCCTACGCCGACCTCCTGCGGCTCGACATCCCGGGCCGCACCCAGCTGTGGCTGTTCGGCGGGTTCGCGCTCGCGTTCGCCATCAAGGTGCCGATGTTCCCGCTCCACACATGGCTCCCGGACGCGCACGTCGAGGCGCCCACGGCCGGCTCGGTCATCCTGGCGGCCATCCTGCTGAAGATGGGCGTGTACGGCTTCCTGCGGTTCGGGCTGCCGCTGTTCCCTGTGGCCGCCACGCACCCCACCGTGCTGACGACCTTCCTGGTGCTTGGAGTCATCGGCATCGTGTACGCGGCCTGGGTGGCCGCCGTGCAGCCCGACGCCAAGAAGCTGGTGGCCTACACGTCGGTCGCCCACCTGGGCTTCGTCGTCATCGGCGTGTTCGGGCTCACGACGCAGGGGATCGAGGGCGGGATCCTCCAGATGGTGAACCACGGCATCTCGACCGGGGCCCTGTTCCTCCTCATCGGGATGCTGTACGAGCGCCGGCACACCAGGAGGATCGAGGACTTCGGCGGCATCGCCCGCGTGATGCCGCTGTTCGCCTTCGCGCTGGTCGTGGTGGCGCTGTCGTCGATCGGGCTCCCGGGGACGAACGGGTTCGTGGGCGAGTTCCTCATCCTCATCGGGACCTTCCGCTCGCACCCGTGGGTGGCCACCGTCGCGGCGACCGGAGTCATCTTCGCGGCCTGCTACATGCTCCCCATGGTACAGCGGCTGCTGTTCAACCCGCTCGACCGCGAGGAGAACCGCCGCCTCACCGATCTGAGCCGCCGCGAGGGCTGGATCCTCGTTCCCATGCTGGCGCTCATCATCCTCGTGGGCGTGTGGCCGGGACCATTCCTCGATCGGACCCGCGCATCGGTCGCCGCGCTCCTCGAGCGCGTGGAGTCGCGGGGCGGAGCACTGGTCGAGCGCGCGCCGGCCGCGTCCGGGCCGCTCGCCAGGAGAGGGGAGTGAAGTGAGGACGCTCGCGTTCGTCTCGCACGCCGACTTCTGGGTCGCCCTGCTGCCGGAGATCGGGCTCGCCCTCACGGCCACCGTGATCCTGCTCGACGGAGCGTTTGGATCCGGGTCCGAGCGGCGCGCGGGTCGGACACAGACGATGGCCGTCCTCGGGATCCTCGTGGCCGTCGTCCTCAACGCGTGGCTGGCCGGCACGTCCGGGCCCCCGGGGGCGCTGCTCGCGGTGGACGGCCTCCGGGTGGTGGCGAACTACATCATCCTCGCGTCCGCGCTGCTGGTCGTCGTGTTCGCGCGGGACTACCTGGTACGCGAGGAGCTGCCGCCGGCGGACTTCCACGGGCTCCTCCTGCTCGCGGCGGTGGGCATGATGCTGCTCGCGTCCGCCCACGACCTCATCCTGCTGTTCGTGGGGCTCGAGCTCATGTCGATCGCGGTCTACATCCTGACCGGGTACGATCGGCGCGACCCGCGCTCGTCGGAGGCGGGGCTCAAGTACTTCATGGTGGGCGCGTTCGCGAGCGCGTTTCTCCTGTACGGCATCGCCCTCCTGTACGGTGTGACCGGAGTCACGCGGCTCGCCGTGGCGGGCGGGGCCATCGCCGCGAGCGCCGCCGTCGGGGATCCCGTGCTGACGGCCGGCATCGGCATGCTGTTGATCGGGTTCGCGTTCAAGGTGGCCGCCGTCCCCTTCCACATGTGGACGCCCGACGCGTACGAGGGCGCCCCGACGCCGGTGACGGCCTACATGGCGACCGGCGTCAAGGCGGCGGCGTTCGTGGCCCTGCTCCGCGTGCTGACGGTCGATCTCGCGGGGGCGGTCTCGGTGTGGCACGAGGCCGTCTGGTGGCTGGCCGTCCTCACGATGGTGGTTCCGAACCTGATCGCCCTCTCGCAGGACAGCGTGAAGCGCATGCTGGCGTACTCGTCGATCGCGCACGCCGGCTATCTGCTGGTCGGTGTGGTGGCGGCATCGGCGCTCGGCCGCTCGGCGTCCCTGTTCTACCTGGCCACGTACACGGTGATGACGATCGGGAGCTTCGCGATCGTGTTCCACGTCGCGGGGCGGGGGGACGAGCGCTCGCGGATCGACGACTACCGCGGGCTCGGATGGCGCCGTCCGTGGCTGGGCGCCGCCATGCTCCTCTTCCTCCTCTCGCTGGCCGGGTTTCCGCCCACGGCCGGATTCGTGGGCAAGCTGTACCTCCTCCAGGCCGCGGTCGAAGCGCGGGAGACCGGGCTCGCCGTGACGCTCGTCCTGACCAGCCTCGTGGCGTACTACTATTACCTGCGCGTCGTGTGGAAGATGTACTTCGACCAGCCGGAAGAGGACGTCGAGGCGCCCGGCCGCGCCACCGCGACGTTCCGCGTGGCGACCGTCGTATGCGCGATCCTCATCCTGCTGGGCGGGCTCTTCCCGGGTCGGGCCCTCGACGGAATCGATCACGCCCTGGGGCCGGCGGCCGCCTCGCCCGGCGTGACGGCGATCGCCCCGTAACCGTTCGTCCTCCGCGGCTCCCCGGATCCGCGGTTCCTCCACCGAGGCTGAGATGGAGATTCACAGCGGGATCTTCCGTGAATACGACATTCGCGGCATCGTGGGCGACGACCTCACCGAGGAGGTCGCCGAGCTCGTAGGCCGCGCGTTTGGTACGGGGCTGGCCAACCGCGCGGCGCCCGAGGTCGTCGTCGGGCACGACAACCGGCCCAGCTCCCCTATGCTCGGCGCCGCCATGTGCCGCGGCCTCAACGCGGCCGGAGTCGCCACCCGGTTCGTCGGCACCGTCCCCACGCCGGCCCTCTACTTCGCGGCCATCGAGTTCGGGACCGACGCGGGGATCCAGATCACCGGGTCGCACAACCCGCCCGAGTACAACGGCATCAAGATGGTGCGGGACGGTGGAGCCATCTACGGCGATGCCATCCAGGATCTCCGCCGGCTGATCGAGGCAGAGCGCTTCGCGACCGGCGACGCCGCGCATCGCGAGGCCGACATCCTCGATCGCTACGTGGAGGAGATCGCGGCCCGCGGTCGCGTGGACAGGCCCGTCCGCATGGTGCTCGACTGTGGCAACGGGGCCGGGAGCGTGGTGGCCGTTCGCGCGCTCGAGGCGGCCGGGGTCGAGGTGGACGGGCTGTACTGCGTCTCCGACGGCACGTTCCCCAACCACCACCCCGATCCCACCGTGGACGCGAACCTCGTCGACCTCATCGCTCGGGTCGGCGACACGGGGGCCGAGGTCGGTGTGGGGCTGGACGGCGATGCCGATCGGATCGGGGCCGTGACCGAGCAGGGACGGATCGTGCGCGGCGACCACCTCCTCCTGTTGTTCGCCCGCGATGTGCTGAAGGACCATCCGGGTGCGGAAGTGGTGTTCGACGTGAAATGCTCGCAGGCCGTCCCGAGGGTGATCGAGGCGGACGGCGGCGTTCCCGTCATGTGGAAGACCGGGCACTCGCTGATCAAGGAGCGCATGCGGCAGGGTGGCGCCCCGATCGCGGGTGAGATGAGCGGCCATATCTGCTTCGCCGACAGGTACTTCGGCACCGATGACGCGATCTACGCGGCGGCTCGCCTCGCGGGTCTCATCGCCCGCAGCGGGCGTCCGCTGTCCGAGCTCGCGGCCGACATCCCGAGCTATCCCTCGACCCCCGAGCTGCGGCTCGACTGCCCGGAGGAGCGAAAGTTCGACCTCGTGGCGGACGCGGTGCGGCACTACCGGCGGACGCACGACGTGATCGACATCGATGGAGCGCGCGTCCTGTTCGACGGAGGTTGGGCCCTCGTCCGCGCGAGCAACACGCAGCCGGTCGTCGTGGTCCGCATCGAGGCCGACGACGGGAGCCGCCTGCAGGAGATCGCGGACGACGTGCGGGCCTACCTGGCCGGGCACGGCGTCGAGCTCCCCCCCGTGTGAGCGGTCCGGTCCCGGCGTGGTGAGCCGGCTCGCGCGCACCGCCGTCGTGGCGGTTGGGGGAAACGCCCTCTCGCCCGCGGGGGAGCCGGCGACGATCGCCAACCAGTTCCGGCACACGCGCGCCAGCCTGGCGTCGATCGTCGACTTCGTGCGGCACGGGTGGAACGTGGCCGTGGTGCACGGGAACGGACCGCAGGTCGGCGACGCGCTCCTCCGGAACGAGTGCGCCCGCGACCGCGTGTCGGAGCTCCCGCTCGGCGTGCTGGTCGCGGCCACGGCCGGGTGGATCGGGTACATGATGCAGCAGTCGCTCCAGAACGCGCTCGCGCGGGCCGGAGTCGACCGCGATGTCGTGACGCTCATCACGCAGACGGTGGTGGATCGGGAGGACCCGGAGGGTCGCGCGCCCCGCAAGTTCATCGGCCGGGCGGTCTCGGGTGCGCTGGTGGACGAGCTGCGCGCCGAGGGGGTCGTGCTGGAAGCGGACGACCGGGGCAACCTCCGGCGCCGCGTGCCCAGCCCGCCGCCGGAGGGGATCGTGGAAGCCCCGATGATCCGCGAGCTCGTGTCGAGCGGCCACATCGTGATCGCGGCGGGTGGGGGCGGGACGCCGGTGTACCACGACCCGGCCCTGGGGCTCGAGGGGCTGGATGTGGTGGTCGACAAGGATCTGGCCGCGGCGATCCTGGCCCGCGAGATTCGGGCCTCCGTCCTGCTCATCCTCACCGACATCGATGGCGTGTACCGCGGCTGGGGCACGGTGGACCGGGAGCGGATCGAGCGGCTGGACCTCGACGACGCGCGGGCGCTGATCGACTCCGGCGAGGTGGGGAAGGGCTCCATGCGGCCGAAGCTCGAGGCCGCCGCACGGTTTGTCGAGGAGGGTGGTGAGCGCGCCGTGATCGCGGCGCTCGAGGACGCCGGGCGCGCCATGGCGGGCGCGGCCGGCACGACGATCGCCCGAAGCGACCGGGAAGACGGGGACGCATGAACATCCACGAATACCAGGCGAGAGAGATCCTCCGCGAGCACGGGCTCCCCGTGCCACCCGGCGAGGTGGCGACGACGCCCGAGCGCGCCGCAGAGATCGCGTCCGGCATCGGGGGACCGGTGGTCGTGAAGGCCCAGGTGCACGCGGGGGGACGAGGGAAGGCCGGCGGGGTCAAGCTGGCGGGGGATGCCGCGGAGGCGCGCGACAAGGCCGCCGCGATCCTCGGGATGGACATCAAGGGCTACACCGTCCGGAAGGTGCTCGTGGCGCCGGCCGAGGACATCGAGTGCGAGGCGTACGTGGGCATCGTCATGGACCGCGCGCACCGCTGCGACACGTTCATGGTGTCCACGGAGGGCGGAGTGGACATCGAACAGGTGGCGGCCACGATGCCGGAGGCGATCCGCAAGGTACGCGTCGATCCCCGCTACGGCCTCCTGAACCACCAGGCCGCCGCGCTCGGTTACCACCTGTACGAGGACTCCTCCCGCGCGCGCCAGGCGGCGGATGTCATGCTCCGGCTGTACGCGGCGTATCGCGCCTCGGGTGCCACGCTGGCGGAGATCAACCCGCTGATCGTCAATCGGGCCGGCGAGGTGAAGGCGATCGACGCCAAGATGAACATCGATGACAACGCGCTCTTCCGGCTCCCGGAGATCGCGGCGCTTCGCGATCTGGAGTCCGAGAACCCGGCGGAGACGCGGGCGCGGGAGGCTGGGCTGTCCTACATCCAGCTCGAGGGCCGGGTCGGGTGCTGCGTGAACGGCGCGGGGCTCGCGATGGCCACGATGGACCTGGTGAAGTACTACGGGGGCGAGCCGGCCAACTTCCTCGACATCGGAGGATCGTCGAATCCCGACAAGGTGGTCACGGCGCTCGAGTTGATCACCGAGGACGAGAACGTGACCTCGATCCTGTTCAACATCTTCGGGGGCATCACGCGGTGCGACGACGTCGCCAACGGGATCGTCGAGGCCACGCGCCGAATCGAGATCGAGGTGCCGATCACGATCCGGCTCACCGGCACGAACGAAGAGGAGGCGCTGGAGATCCTCGAGGCCAACGGGTTCCGTGCCATGGTCGACATGGACCGGGCCGTCGAGACCGCCGTCGAGCGGGCGGGCACGTAGGGATCATCGAGGGCGGGCCGGCGCTGAAGGGACGTGTCGGGACGCCGCCGCACGGATTCCACGGAAGGGGAAAGCGACGCCATGGGCGTGTTCATAGGGCCGCACACCAGGCTGGCGGTGCAGGGGATCACGGGCCGGGACGGCTCGTTTCACACGCGCCAGATGGTGGAGTACGGAACGCGGGTGGTCGCCGGCGTCACTCCGGGGAGGGGGGGGCAGACGTTCGACGGGGACATCCCGGTGTTCAACACGGTCGAGGACGCCGTGT
The DNA here is from genome assembly GCA_964499635.1 of uncultured Gemmatimonadota bacterium. Classification (GTDB taxonomy): domain Bacteria; phylum Gemmatimonadota; class Gemmatimonadetes; order Palauibacterales; family Palauibacteraceae; genus Palauibacter. The sequence continues at coordinate 203,439 of CAZCLY010000003.1, forward strand.
CGGAGACCGGCGCCGACACGAGCGTCATCTACGTCCCGGCCCGCTTCGCCGTCGATGCGATCTTCGAGGCCGCCGATGCGGGGATCGACCTGATCGTGTGCATCACCGAGGGCGTCCCGGTGGACGACATGCTGCGTGCGCTCCCGTACGTCAACGAGAAGGGCGCCCGCCTCGTGGGGCCGAACTGTCCCGGACTCATCGCGCCGGGGGTGTGCAAGGTCGGGATCCTCCCGGGACAGATCGTGCGTCCCGGATCGATCGGGATCGTCAGCCGGTCGGGCACGCTCACGTACGAGGTCATCTTCCAGCTCACGCGCGCCGGGATCGGGCAGTCGACATGCGTGGGAATCGGCGGGGACCCGCTCATCGGTACGAACTTCGTCGACTGCCTGGCCGCGTTCGAGGCCGACGCGGACACGGAGGGCGTGGTGATGATCGGCGAGATCGGGGGGACGGACGAGCAGGTGGCGGCGGAGTTCGTGGCGAACCGGATGTCCAAGCCGGTGGTGGGATTCATCGCGGGACAGACGGCGCCACCCGGCCGTCGCATGGGGCACGCGGGGGCCATCATCTCCGGCTCCGAGGGGACGGCCGAGGAGAAGATGCGCTCGTTTCGCGATCACGGGATCGGCGTCGCGGAGCGCCCGGCCGATATCGTGGACTTGCTTCGGGAGCGGTTGTAGCCGCGCCACGCCCGTGCGTCGCGGACGCCCCGATCCTTCGGGGGCGGGGCGCCACCGGGATCGCAACCCAGGAGGTCCAATGATCGTCCAGGACGTGATGACCCGAGACGTGGTCACTGCCGAGCCTTCCACGCGGCTCTCGGAGGTCGCGGACACGCTGGTCCGGCGGCGGCTGCGGGCGATCCCGGTGATCGACGAGCAGGGACACGTGCTGGGCATGATCACCGACCGTCAGGTGATGACGCACTTCCTGCCGTTCCTCGACGACCCGGCGGCCGAGGCGCCCGCTCGCCCGTCGCTGTTTCGCGATGGCGAGGTCCGCGATGCGATGGACCGCACCGTCATGTGCGTCAACGAAGGCGAAGCGCTGGGCGATGTCGTCCGCCTCATGCTGGACAAGGAGATCGAGCGGTTGCCGGTCGTGCGGGAGGGGATCCTGGTCGGCTTCCTCACGCGCGGCGACATCATCCGCCGCCTCCTCGGCCGGGCCGGCGAGCCGCCGGGGCGCGCGACGCGGGATGACGAGCAGAGCTGAGGACCACAACAGGATGAGGACGATGAGCGACGAACCGCACACCCTGACGCTCGCGATCATCAAGCCCGATGCGTTCGGCTCCGGGAAGGCCGGGAACATCCTCGCGGCGCTCGAGGACGCGGGTTTCCGGATCCGCGGCGCACGCGTGCTCCGTCTTTCGGTCGCCGGGGCCGAGGCGTTCTACGCGGTGCACCGCGAGCGGCCGTTCTATCGGTCCCTCGTCGAGTTCATGACGTCCGGGCCGTGCATGCCGCTCGCCCTCGCGCACGAGCGCGCCGTGCCCCAACTGCGGGAGGTCATCGGCGCCACCGATCCGGCCGAGGCGGATCCGGGCACGATCCGCGCGCTGTTCGCCGAGAGCAAGGAGCGGAACGCCATCCACGCGTCCGACTCGCCGGAGAACGCTCGTGTCGAGCTGGGGTTCTTCTTCGGCGCGGTCGACCTGCTGGACAGGTGCTGATCCGGCGGCGGGGGATGGTCGATGAGCGTCGTGCTGAGCGTACCGATCTCGGGCCTGAGGCGGGGGCCGATCGAACGGACATGGCACCTCGATGCCCCGTGCGAGGCCCTCGGCGAGATCCCGGCGGGCATCCGGAGCGTCGATCTCTCCGTGGAGCTGACCGGAGAGGGCCGGAGCGGCGTGCGGGCCCGGGGACCGGTGACGGTGATCGCCGTGGTGCCGTGTCGCCGCTGCCTCGCCGACGTCGACGTGATCGCCGACGCCACCCTGGACGTGTGGTTTCGCGGCGCCGAGGACGTCACCCCGGGCGAGGACGGAGTGTGGCCGCTCGATCGGGGCGCGGCCGAAGTGGACCTGACGGAGGCCGTGCGCGAGGAGGTGTGGCTCGCCCTGCCGGACTTCATCGAATGCCGGGAAGCGTGCGAGGGGCTGTGCCCGGGCTGTGGAGCGCGCCTGGCCGAGGAGCCGTGCCGCTGTCCGCCACCCCCCCGCGATCCCCGTTGGGCGGCCCTCGAGGGGTTGCGCACCGAGGGCGGAGCGGCCGGCGAACCCTCCGGGGACGCTTGACATCCGGCGCCCGAGCGCACCAGTTGCCACGTTCGTTTCCGGACGCATCCGAGGTTCGGATCCGACGCCGGGCCGCGGCGACGCCCCGGTCGCGCACACGCCGTACATCCATCATGCCGGGATATTCACATGGCCGTTCCGAAGCGACGAACGTCGAAGCAGCGCAAGCGCAAGCGGCGCACCCACTACAAGGCCGAGGCCGGCGCGCACCACGCCTGTCCGCGCTGCGGAGATCCCAAGCGGCCGCACCGAGTGTGCCCCACCTGCGGACACTACCGCGACCGCGAAGTCGTCCAGATCGACGAGTTCTGATCGACGCGTCGCCGCGCGCCGCGTCCCCCTGACCCCCACCCGACCGGGGGCCGGATCATGATCCGTGTGGCCGTCGACGTGCTGGGCGGAGACGCCGCTCCCGATGCCCCGATCGCCGGCGCGCTCGCGGCCCTGGCGGCCTGGCCCGACGAGGTGTCGGTCTGTCTCGTGGGCCCACCCTTGGAGATAGAGTCGCGCCTCGCCGATGCGCCGGGGGAGGGGATCTCCGTCGTGGCCGCGGAGGAGCGCATCGAGCCGGGCGAGGCGCCGGCGCTGTCGGTGCGTCGCAAGCCGCGCAGTTCGATCGTGCGCGGGCTGGAGGTCGTACACGAGGGAGGGGCGGACGCGCTCATCTCGGCCGGCTCGACGGGTGCGGTGATGGCCGCCTCCGTGCTCACGCTGGGGGTCCTGCCCGGCGTCGATCGACCGCCGGTGGGCGCCCTGTTCCCGACGGCGACCGGGCGCATGCTCGTCCTCGATGTGGGTGCCAACGTGGACTCGCGACCCCGCCAGCTCCACCAGTTCGCGCTCCTCGGGTCTATCTACCTTCGCGACTCGCTGTCCATCGACCGCCCGCGCGTCGGGCTCCTCAACGTGGGGGAGGAGGCGGAGAAGGGGGACGATGTCGCAGTGGCCACCCACCGGCTGCTGGCGGGCGACCCGGACCTCGAGTTCGTCGGAAACGTCGAGGGGCACCAGATCATCGAGGGTCCGTGCGACGTCCTCGTGTGCGACGGGTTCGTGGGCAACGTGCTGCTCAAGTTCTACGAGTCGATGGCCGGGTTCATCCTGCGGCTGCTGGGCGAGTCGGGGATCCGCGGGCACGTGGACCTCGACCGGATGCTCCGCTTCCTCGACTACACGGAATACGGTGGCGCCCCATTGCTGGGCGTGGACGGCGTCGTCGTCATCTGTCACGGATCATCGCCACCGCGCGCGATCAAGAACGCCATCCGGGCGGCGATCGATTCGGTGGCGGCGGGCATGGTGTCGGACATGCGCCGGGCGCTGGCCGAGCGACGAGCCGCCGACGAAGGGGTCGGAGCGTGAGCGGCGTGGCATTGCTGCTGCCCGGTCAGGGCTCGCAGTTCGTGGGCATGGGACGGGAGCTGGCGGAGGCCTTCCCGGCGGTGCGCGAGCTGTACGAGCGGGCGGACGACACGCTCGGCGTGGCCCTCGGCCGTCTGAGCTGGGAGGGGCCGGCGGACGAGCTGACCGCCACGCAGAACGCCCAGCCGGCGATCCTCCTCCACAGCTACGCCGTGTGGTCGCTGGTGCGCGATGCGGTCGGGGAGCCGGTGGTCGCCGCCGGCCATTCCCTGGGCGAGTTCACCGCGCACCTGATCGCCGGCACGTTTTCGTTCGAGGACGCGCTGCGGGTCGTGCGGCGCCGGGGCGAGCTGATGGCGGCCTCGGGGGACGAGCGCCCCGGGGCGATGGCCGCCGTGCTGGGGCTCGACGGCCCGGCGCTGGCGAAGATCTGCGCCGGGGTGGGCTCCGGCACCGTCGTGCCCGCCAACCTGAACGCGCCGGGTCAGGTGGTCATCTCGGGCGATGTGGCGGCCGTGGAGGAGGCGTCGGCCCTGGCCGAGGCCGCCGGGGCGCGCCGGGTCGTGGCGCTCAACGTGAGCGGCGCGTTCCACTCGCCGCTCATGGCGGTGGCCGCCGAGGGGCTCCGAGCCGCGCTCGATGTGGCGCAGCTCTCGGAGCCTCGCATCCCGGTGGTGGCCAACGCCACGGCGGAGCCCGTCATCGATCGGGCGACAGCGCGGCGGCGGCTCATCGAGCAGCTCACTTCACCGGTGCGCTGGATGGAGGTCATCGAGCGCATGACGAGGTTCGAGCCCGCGTCCTGGCTCGAGCTCGGGCCCGGGAACGTCCTGTCGGGGCTCCTGCGCAGGATCGACCCGGACCTGAAGGCGGTCGCGGTCGGAGATCCAGCGGCGGTGGGCGTCCTCGCGGAGCTGGGTTGATCGAAGGGAGACGACATGCGTGAGCTGGACGGACGAGTCGCGATCGTCACGGGGGGGACCCGCGGGATCGGTCGGGCGATCGCGGGCGAGCTGGCGGGCGGTGGCGCGCGGGTCGCCGTCGTGGCGACCGCGGAGGAGCGGGCCGCGACCGTGGCCGCGGAGCTCGAGGGGGACGGCCATGCCGGGTTCGGCTGCGACGTATCGGATCCCGACGCCTGTCGGGCGTTGGTGGCGCGTGTCGAAGAGACCCTCGGTGCGACCGCGATCCTCGTCAACAACGCCGGCATCACGCGCGACAACATCCTCGTCCGCATGAAGGATGAGGAGTGGCGCGCCGTGCTCGACACGAACCTGTCGGGGGCCTTCTATCTCATGCGGGCGGTGGCCCGGGGTATGATGAAGCGCCGCGAGGGGAGGATCGTGAACATCTCGAGCGTCGTGGCCTTGACGGGAAACCGGGGCCAGTCCAACTATGCGGCGGCCAAGGCGGCCCTCATCTCGCTGACCAAATCGGTCGCCCAGGAGCTGGCCAGCCGGGGTGTGTTGGCGAACGCGGTCGCGCCGGGCTTCATCGAGACGGACATGACCGACGCGCTCCCCGAAGACGTCCGGACGGCCATGCTGGGCCGGGTGCCGCTGGGCCGCTTGGGTGCCCCCGAGGATGTCGCCAGGACCGTGAGGTTCCTGGTGGGTCCGGGGGCGTCGTACATCACGGGCCAGGTCGTCGTGGTGGACGGCGGCATGGTGATGTAGCCGCCGTGCACGGACACAGATCGAGGGAAATCCAGTCGCCCGGACCCAAAACTCCAAGGAGAGCGCAAACATGTCGGAAATCGCGTCGCGAGTTCGCGAGATCATCGCCCAGGAGCTGGGCGTAGAGCACGACAAGGTCACCGACGACGCCAACTTCGTCGAGGATCTCGGCGCGGACTCGCTGGACACCGTCGAGCTCGTCATGGCGTTCGAGGAGGAGTTCGGGATCGAGATCCCGGATGAGGACGCGGAGCAGATGCAGACCGTGGGACAGGCGATCAAATACCTCGAGGAGAAGGAGTGACGGGTGCCCGCGGGGATGCGAGCGTCGTGCGGAGGGGCGCTCCACCTTACGTGAGTTCATGACCACACGCCGTGTCGTCATCACCGGGGTCGGGCTCGTCACACCGATCGGGCTCGACCCCGAGTCCACGTGGAACGCTCTCCTCGACGGCGTGAGCGGAGCGGGACCGATCACCCGATTCGACGCCTCGGACCAGACGGTGCGCTTCGCGTGCGAGGTGAAGGGGTTCGTGCCCGAGGAGCACATGGACGCGAAGGACGCCCGTCGCGCCGATCGGTTCCTCCAGTTCGCGATGGCGACCGCAGGTCAGGCGGTCGGGCGGGCCGGGCTGGGGGAGGACCTGGCGAGGACGGATCCGGATCGGGTGGGGGTCATCATCGGGTCCGGGATCGGCGGTCTGCCCCTGCTCGAGGAGCAACACATCAAGCTGCTCGAGAGGGGGCCGTCGCGCGTGTCTCCGTTCTTCATCCCGATGTTCATCGCGGACATGGCGGCCGGGATGGTGTCCATCCGCTACGGAGCGCGCGGGCCCAACTACGCCACCGTGTCGGCCTGTTCCTCGAGCGCGCACGCGATCGGGCTGGCATATCGGTCGGTGCGGAACGGCGAGTCCGACCTGATGATCGCCGGGGGCACGGAATCGACGATCACTCCGCTGTGCGTGGCGGGGTTCGCGTCGATGAAGGCGATGTCGACCCGCAACGACGACCCGGCCCGCGCATCGCGGCCGTTCGACGCGAAGCGGGACGGCTTCGTGCTGGGCGAGGGATCGGGCATGCTGATCCTCGAGGAGCTCGGGCACGCCCGCGCCAGGGGCGCCTCCGTTCTGGCGGAGCTCGTCGGGTTCGGGCAAAGCGCCGACGCGCACCACATCACGGCCCCGGCCCCCGATGGGGCCGGCGCCAGGGCGGCGATGCGGCACGCACTCGAGGACGCGGGGCTCGAGCCTTCCGAGGTCGACTACATCAACGCGCACGGGACCTCGACGCCGGCCAACGACACGGCCGAGACGGCGGCGGTCAAGGCCGTGTTCGGCGATCACGCCTACGAGCTCGTGATCGGCTCCACCAAGTCGATGACGGGGCATACGCTGGGCGCGGCCGGCGCGATCGAAGCGGTGATCGCCGCGCTGGTCTGCCAGCGAGGCCGCATCCCGCCCACGATCAACTTCGAGGAGGCCGATCCGGGCTGCGATCTCGACTACGCGCACGGCGGCGCCGTCGAGCGCGGGGTTCGCGTGGCGCTGACGAACTCGTTCGGATTCGGCGGGCACAACGTGTGTCTGGCGGTGCGCCGCTGGGAGGACGCATGAGCGGCAGGGTGCTGGTGCTGATGGGGTCGGAGTCGGACCGGGCCACGATGGAGAAGGGAGTGGCCATCCTCCGCGAGCATGGTGTCGATGTGGAGGTGGAGGTGTGCTCCGCGCATCGCCAGCCGGAGCGCACGGCCGAGCTCGCCTCGGGGGCGCGGGAGGCGGGATTCTCGGTCGTGATCTGCGGGGCGGGCCTGTCCGCCGCGCTGCCGGGAGTGGTGGCCGCGCACACGTCGCTCCCGGTGATCGGCGTCCCCATCGCGGCGGGAACGCTGGGCGGGCTGGATGCGCTGCTCGCCATCGCGCAGATGCCTCCCGGGGTCCCGGTCGGCACGGTCGGGATCGACAACTCCAAGAACGCCGCCCACCTGGCGCTGCGGATCCTCGGCGCCACCGGCGGCTGAGCGCCCGCGGCGGCGCTCGGCGGAGGCCCCATGCGTGTCGGTGTCGGGTACGATTCCCACCGGTTCGACGACGGGCGGCCCCTGGTACTGGGGGGCGTTCCGATCCCGGGCGAGCCCGGTCTGCGCGGGCACTCCGATGGCGACGCGATCGCCCACGCGCTCACCGACGCGCTGCTCGGCGCCGCCGGGCTGGGAGACATCGGCACCCTGTTCCCCGACACCCACTCCGAGCACGCGGGGGCCGACTCGCTCCTCTTCCTGGCCGAAGCCGTGCGGCGACTGGAATCGGACAACTACCAGATCGTCAACGTGGACGTGACGGTGGTCGCCGAGCGGCCGCGCATCGGGCCGCTGGCCGCGCGTATGGCCGAACGCCTCGCCTCGGTGCTGCACGCCGATCCGGCGCACGTGTCGATCAAGGGAAAGTCCAACGAGGGACTCGGGTGGATCGGACGAGGGGAGGGTCTGGCGGTGATCGCTGTGGCGTCGATCGCCCAGATCGAGGACATCGATGCCCTCCACGCGAGCATCCGTTCGGGCGGTGGTTGAGCTCCAGGAGATCCAGCGACTTATCGACCTCCTGATGTCGATCCCCCCGGTCGGCGCCTACGCGCTGATCGGGGCGGGGTGCGCGTTCGAGAACGTCTTCCCGCCCGTGCCGTCCGACACCTTCGTGGTGCTGGGGGCCGTGCTCTCGGACCGCGGCGGGCTGATCCCGAGCACGGTCCTCATCGTGGCGTGGCTCTCCAACTCGCTCGGGGCCATGGCGGTGTACGCCGTGGCGCGCCGCCAAGGCCCGGCCTTCTTCCGGGAGGGGTGGGGGCGGCGGCTGCTCCGGCCGCACCAGTTCGAGCGCGTGTCGGAGTTCTACGGCCGCTACGGGCTGTGGGCGATCTTCTTCTCGCGCTTCCTCCCCGTCCTCCGGGTCGTGATCCCCACCTTCGCGGGCTTCGCCCACCTCGGATTCGTGCGGACCGTCATCCCCGTGGCCACCGCCTCCCTCTTGTGGAACGCCGTGATGCTGTACGCCGGGATCTTCGCATCCCGCAACGTGGGCCGGATCCTCGGGGTGATCGCCGACGCCAACGTATGGCTGCTGGTGGTCGCCGGTGCGATCCTGGTCGCGATCGCGGTGTGGTGGGTCCGCACACGGCGGGATCCGGAGCACGATGAGCGTCGCCGCCGGATGGAGCGCGAGCGGCACGGACCGATCGACGAGGTGATCTCCGACATCGAGGAGACGTTGGACGAGTCCCGGGGGCGTCGGCCGTGACGGGGCCGGACGACGCGGTCGCGCGCTCCTTCCGGCTCGAACCGTTTCGCGACTACCTGCGCTTCGAGCGAGGGCTCGCGGTCCGGACCGTCGACGCCTACGTGCGGGACCTGTCGGCATTCGTGGCATTCGCCGCCCGGGAGGGCGCGGTGGCTCCCGGGGACGTGGACTACGGCGCGCTGCGCGACTACGTGGCCGCGCTGGGAGATCTCGGTCGGGCGCCCGCCACGGTGTCGCGCGCCATCTCCTCCCTGAGGGGCTATTTCCGCTTCCTGCTCGAGGAGGGCGTGATCGACCGCGATCCGAGCGAGCGCCTGGAGACGCCGGGCGCCGGGCGTCGCCTGCCCGACGTCCTTTCCGTGTGGGAGATCGAGCGCCTGCTGGCGGCCGTCACTCCGGATCGACGCTATGCGTTCCGCGATCGGGCGATCCTCGAAGTCCTGTACGGATGCGGACTTCGAGTCTCCGAGCTGTCCGGGCTTCGAACCCGTGATCTGGACCTCGAGGAGCGTCTGGTGCGGGTGCTGGGGAAGGGCTCGAAGGAGCGTCTGGTGCCGCTCGGAGCGGATGCGGCCCACGCGCTCCGCCGATACCTTCGGGAGCTGAGACCCCGCCTCGAACGGGGGGGCTCGGGGGGTCGCGTGTTCCTCACCCGATCCGGGAGGCCGCTGTCCCGCATGGGCGTGTGGAAGATCCTCCGGCAGTACGTGGAGCGCGCGGGAATCGCCCGGCGTGTCACGCCGCACACGCTGAGACACAGCTTCGCGACACACCTGCTCGAGGGGGGCGCCGATCTGGCTTCCGTCCAGGAGATGCTCGGTCACGCGGACATCGCGACCACCGAGATCTATACGCACGTCGACCGGTCGCACCTCAGACAGGTGCACCGCACACATCATCCGCGGGGTTGAGCCATGAGGGTCACCCGCCTCCTGCATCTCGTCCGCAACCGGCGGCCCGTACAGCGCTTCGCGGACCGCGCGGTCCCGACGGACGTCGTCGAGGCGGTGCTCGAGGCCGCGCGGTACGCGCCGTCCGCTCGCGAGGCGCAGCCGTGGCGCTTCGTCGTCGTCCAGGAGGCGCTCGCCCGGCACCGGATCGCGGCCGCCGCGTTCAACCACCCGCACGCGCGCACGGCGCCGGTCCTCATCGTGTGCTGTGCCCGCATCCACTCGCACGTCTCCGGGAGCGGGCGCCCCAGCTTCCCGATCGATGTGGCCGCGGCCACGCAGACGATGGTCGTCGCGGCGGCGGACCTCGGGATGCACACGAGCTGGATCTACGGCTTCCGCGAGCCCGCCGTCCGCGCTGTGGTGGGGATCCCGGAGGACGTCCCGATCGTCGCCCTCCTCGGCTTGGGATACCCCGATGGTCTGAGCGAGCTCCCGGAGCGTCGCCGGCGGGAGGAAGTGATCGCGTGGGACCGCTGGCAGTCCCGCGACGCTCGGAGCCGACTGTCGTGAGGCGGTCGAGCCACGTCCCGGCCGGGCTCGCGGTGCTGTTCGCGATTTCGGCCGTCCCCGACGCCCACGCGCAGGAGGTGAGGCTGGCCGCCCCGGCTCGCACGGACGCCACCCGGGCCCTGGCGGCGTTCCTGGAGCGTGGCGACTACGAGCTGTGGCCCCGGGACACGGTGCTCGTCCGCGGGGACACGGTGCGCGCGTCGGTGCTCGTCCTCGAAGCGTCGGTCCGCATCGCGGGGCGCGTCGAAGGAGACATCTATGTGGTGGACGGGGATCTCTTCCTGCGCACCCGCGCGAGCGTCGGGGGGGACATCGCCGTCCTCGGCGGCGGGTTCTACGACTCGGAGCTGGCCGCCGTGGAGGGTCGCATCACCTATCGGCCGAACGAGCGCGTGCGCGTGCGGCCCACGGGCGGGGACTACGAGATCATCACCGAGGTGGAGCCCCGTCCGTACATGGAGCTCGACGGGACGTACGGCGTCCACGTCCCCGTGTACGAGCGAGTCGACGCCCTGATCCTCGGCTGGGGTGGCCTCGTCCGCGCCCCCCATGCCCCCGGTCGACCCGAGCTCGAAGCGTCGGCGCGCTACAAGACGGGGCCGGCGCGCTTCGAGGGGTCGGCGCGCAACTCCTGGTACCCGTCCGATCGCGTCCGCGTGGGTCTGTCCGTGAGCCGTGCCACCCGTTCGAACGAGGGCTGGATCCACCCGACCTGGGTCAACAGCCTCGCCACCCTCGTCGCGGAGGACGACGGACGGGACTACTACCGGGCCGACCGGGCCGCCCTCGAGCTCGAATGGCGGGCGTCGACCCCGCCCATCTGGGAGGATGCGCCCGCCTGGCGCGTCGTCCTCTCGGGCGGCTGGGAAGAGGCGCGATCGCTGGACGCGCGGGACATCTGGGCGCTGTTCGGCGATGACGAGACATCCGCCGTCCCGAACGCCCCCGCGGGATTCCCCGACCCCAACCCGGCCGTCGACGACGGCGACCTGTTCTTCGCGACCGCCGGATTCGAGTGGTCGAGCCGGGGACGAGGCGGTCGCACGGGCTTCGGGCTCGGGCTCGAGGCGGTGCACGACGACGACATCGAGGGCGGCGACTTCTCGTTCCTGCTCGCCGAGGGTCGCGTGTCGGTACGCCACGCCACCTCCTGGGGTCACGCGTGGGAAGTGTTCGCGATCGCGCGCATCGACGTCGCCGGGACGCTCCCCGGCCAGCGCTACTCGACGATCGGCGGAATCGGGACCATCCCGACCCTCGACCTGCGGTCCCGCCGTGGGGCCCGGCTGTTGTTCGGCGAGGTCTCATACGCCGTCCCGATCCTCGGGATGGCCACCCTGGGCGGCCTCGACGCGTTCGTGCGGGCGAGCGCCGGGGGGACGTGGAGCGACGGGGAAGCGCTCCGGATCGACGAGAGTCTCGCGGGGGGTGCGGCCCTGCGGCTGTGGGACTTCCAGCTGGAGCTCGGGGCCGCGGTGGGCTCCGACAGTCGACCCGACGATGTGTCGGTGGTGCCGTTCCTCGACCTTCGCGTGCGCCGCGGCGCGCGCCCCACCCGCATGCCGCGCCCCGCTCCGGCTGGCTCGTGACGCCGCGGTCGCGGGACGCCGGCCGCGAAGAGGCCCTGTACCGGCAGCTCGCGCGCTTCCCGGCGGCCCTGTTCCAGTTCGACCCGCGCATGCGAGACGGGTGGCTCACCGACCGCTACTTCGTGCGGACGATCGGGACCCTCGAGCACGCGGGGCGCGACCCGCGCGTCACCATGCAGTTCTTCCCCAAGTCGGAAGGCGTCGTGGCGGGGCTGTACGAATGCGTGCGCATGCTCCAGACACAGCTGTGGCCCGGTCATCGGTACGAGGACCTGCGCGTGTGGACGCTGCTCGAGGGCGAGCCCGTGTCGCCCTGGGAGGTGCCGTTCCGGGTCGAGGGGACGTACCGAGCGTTCGCGCACCTCGAGACGCCCCTCGATGGGGTGCTGTCGAGGCGCAGCCTGATCGCGAGCAACGTGGCGCGCGCCGCGGAGGCGGCCGGCGATACGCCGGTCGTGTATTTCGGGCCGCGACACGACGACTGGCGGATCCAGACCCCCGACGGATACGCCGCGCGGGTGGGCGGGGGTCGGGAGGTGTCGAGCGACGCGGGGGGAGCGTGGTGGGGGTCCGAGGGCGTGGGGACGATGCCGCATGCCATGATCGCCGCCTTCGGGGGCGATGTGGTAGAGGCTACGCTGGCGTTCGTCCGCTACGTTCGCGACCGGGAAGCGGGCGTGCCCGTGGTGAGCCTGGTGGACTACGACAACGACTGCGTCGGGGACGCACTGGCCGTGGCGCGCGCCATTCGCGAGGAGTTCGGCGACGGTGTGCTGGAGGCCGTGCGGCTGGACACGAGCTCGAAGCTGATCGACCGCGCGCTGTATCGGGATCCGGAGCTCTGGGGGCGGGAGGATGTGCGCGGGGTGAACCCGCATCTGGTGCGGAAGGTGAGGGGGGCGCTCGACTCGGAGGGGTTCGAATACGTGGGGATCTTCGTGAGCGGCGGCTTCACGCCGGCCAAGATCCGTCGCTTCGAGGAGGAAGATCTTCCGATCGCCGGGTACGGCGTCGGGTCGAGCTTGCTCGGCCACGGGGAGGCCGATGAAGGGGTGATATCGAGCTTCGATTTCACCGCCGATGTGGTCGAGGTGGATGGCGAGCCGGAGGGCAAGGTCGGTCGCTGGCTGTGGGAGAACCCGCGGCTGATGCAGCTCGATTGGGAGCGGCTGCGCGACACCGACGCGGCACCGGGGGCGGACGAGCCCGGGAGCATCCCGGAGGCGAGCCGCACCGCCGGAGCCGAACACGCCCGCGCCGACCCGGGGTCCGGGGCGGATTCGTGAGCGGGGGCGGCGCGGGCCCGGGCGGTGGCGCCGCCCGCATCGGGTGGATCGTCGATGTCCAGAACGACTTCATGCTCCCGCCCGAGGAAGGCGGACGTCTGTACGTCCATGACCTCGAAGACCCGAGCGACCCGGGCGCCCGCCGGGCGCGGCCCCGGATCGAGGAGGCCGTCGCCTGGATGCGGGAGCACTGCGACGCCCTCGTGTACACCGGTGACTGGCATGCGCGCGCGGACGAGGAGATCGACGCCGAGCATCCCGACCCTGCCGGAGGGACATATCCGCCGCACTGCATGGGGCTCTCGGAGGACCCGGAGGAGCGGGAGGGCGCCCGCATCCTGGCCTCCATCCGTCCCGGCGATCCGCTGGTGCTCGAGCGCGGCGCGACCCGCGAGACCGCGGAACGCCTGGCTCGGGCGGCGCTCGACAGCGGCCGTCCGATCTTCATCCACAAGAACCGGTTCAACGTGTTCGAAGGCAATCCGGGGGCGGCGCCCCTGCTCGACGCGCTGGCCGAAGGTCTGGGCGGAGATCCCGAGATCGTCGTCGTGGGCGTGTCGCGCGACGTGTGCGTGACCGAGGCCGTGGACGACATGCAGGCGCGGGGGTACCGGACGATCGCGGTGCGCGATGCGACGTGGGGCCTCGGGCTCGAGTCGGAGGAGGACACGCTCGCCCGCTGGGCGCGCAGGGGACGGGTCGTCACGCTGGCCGAGCTCCGCGCGCACGTCGCCCTGAAGGCCGCGGACCGCCGTCCCCCGGCGTTTTGACAACGCCCGGGGGCTCGCCTAGCTTCGCGCGATGCCGCTTCGAGCCAGCCTGCGCGTATGCCGTCGATGGGCGTGATCTGCGTCCTTCCCGCCCGACTCTCCAGCACACGTATCCCCAGAAAGCCCCTCCAGGAGATCGCCGGCCGGGCCCTCATCGAGTGGGCATGGCGGGCGGCGCGCCGCGTGAAGGAGTTCGATCGGGTGGTGATCGCGACCGACTCGCCCGAGGTGGGGAGCGCCGCGCGCGGATTCTCCGCAGAGGTGGTGATGACGCGTCCCGAGCACCGGTCGGGGACGGATCGGGTGGAGGAGGCGGCCGTCAAGCTGGGCGCGGGGGACCGCGATGTGGTGGTGAACTTCCAGGCCGACGAGCCGTTCGTGGATCCGCCCACGGTGGCCGCCGCCGTCCGCGCGGCGAGCGAAGCCGGGGATGCGGGCCCCGAGATCGTCACCCTGGCCGCTCCGATCCGCGATCGACACGAATGGGCCTCCCCGGGGGTGGTGAAGATCGCCCGTGCCCCGGATGGCCGCGTCCTGTATTTCAGCCGCTCGGGGATCCCGCACGTGCGCGAGGGCGAGCCGGTGTTCGGCGGTCGGGACCCGGTGTTCCTGCGGCACATCGGGGTCTATGCCTGCCGGCGACCGGCCCTCGGACGCTGGGCGGGGCTCCCGGAGTCGCGTCTCGAGGCCCTCGAGAAGCTGGAGCAGCTGCGCGCGCTGGAGGCGGGGATGCGGATCCGGGTGCAGGTGGGGCCCGCGACCGAGCCCGGCATAGACTTGCCCGCCGACCTCGAGCGGGCCGAACGTGTACTGACCGGATGAGCACCGTGGGAGCGCGAGGGGACACATGACGGACAACAAGTCGCCGACCAAGTACATCTTCGTCACGGGCGGGGTGGTCTCGTCGCTCGGGAAGGGCATCACCGCGGCCTCGATCGGCCGCCTGCTCGTCGAGCGCGGGCTGCGCGTGACGATCCAGAAGTTCGATCCGTACCTGAACGTGGATCCGGGGACGATGTCCCCGTTCCAGCACGGCGAGGTGTACGTCACCGACGACGGGGCGGAGACCGATCTCGATCTGGGGCACTACGAGCGCTTCATCGACGAGTCGCTGTCGCAGGCCAACAACGTCACCACCGGGCGCGTGTACCAGGACATCATCACCAAGGAGCGCCGCGGCGACTTCCTCGGGGCGACCGTCCAGGTGATCCCGCACGTGACCGACGAGATCAAGATGGCCGTCCGGCGTCTGGCTCCGAATCACGACATCGTGATCACCGAGATCGGCGGCACCGTGGGCGACATCGAGTCGCTGCCGTTCCTCGAGGCGATCCGTCAGTTCCGCCAGGACGTGGGGAGGGAGAACTCGCTCTTCATCCACCTCACCCTGGTCCCCTACATCGCGGCCTCGGGTGAGCTCAAGACGAAGCCCACGCAGCACTCCGTGCGCGAGCTCCTCGGCATCGGGATCCAGCCCGACATTCTCGTATGCCGGGCGGAGCACGAGCTGGACGACGACATCAAGCGGAAGATCGCCCGCTTTTGCAACGTGGACGTGTCGCGGGTGATCGAATCTCGCGATGTGCAAACGATCTACGAGCTTCCGCTCAAGTATCGCGAGCAGCGTCTCGACGACCGGATCTGCGAGTCGTTGAGGCTCGACGTGCCGGCACCGGACCTCGCCGAGTGGGAGGCGATGGTGGACCGCATCAAGCACCCGGCCGACGGCCGGGTGCGGATCTGCGTGGTGGGCAAGTACACGGAGCTGGTCGACTCCTACAAGTCGATCGCGGAGGCCCTCGTGCACGGCGGGATCCAGGCGAACGTGGGGGTCGACGTGGAGTGGTGGGCCTCGGAGAAGGTCGAGGAGCAAGGGGCCGACTTCGTGGAGCGCTTCGACGGGGTGCTCGTCCCGGGCGGGTTCGGCGTGCGCGGCATTCCGGGCATGCTCGACACGATCCGTCACATCCGCGAGTACGACATCCCCTACTTCGGCATCTGTCTCGGGCTCCAGTGCGCCATCATCGAGTTCGCACGCAACGTGTGCGGCCTCAAGACATCGCACTCGTTCGAGTTCGACAAGGACACGGCCGATCCGGTGATCTCGCTGCTCGATTCGCAGCGCAAGGTCACCGACATGGGCGGGACCATGCGGCTCGGCGCCTATCCGTGCCGGCTCGAAGAAGGGACGCTGGCGAGCCGCGTGTACGGGTCGGACGAGATCTCCGAGCGCCATCGGCACCGCTACGAGGTGAATCCTGAGTACCGGCAGACGCTCGCCGAGGGCGGGATGCGCTTCAGCGGCGTGTCGCCCGACGGGGAGCTCGTCGAGATGGTGGAGCTCCCCGGCCATCCCTTCTTCCTCGCCACGCAGTTCCACCCGGAGCTCAAGTCGCGGCCGACCCGACCACACCCGCTGTTCGGCGCGTTCGTATCGGCGGCGCGCGCCCGGCGCGACCGGCTCGCGGGAGTCGGGGATCGGCGGGCAGCTCGTCCGGCGGGCAATGGAGGCTCGCCCGGCGCCGCGCAGCCGGCCGGCGCGGATCCGTCGACGACGGAAGGGGTCCCCGCCGGGAGCTGACTCCGGCGGGCACGTGGCGCTGTTCTCCGGGCGGGTCCGATCGGGCGGCGAGTGCGGCCTGTTTCTGATCGCGGGTCCCTGTGTGCTCGAGGACCCGGCACTGGACCTCGAGATCGCGGCGGCGGTGGCCGAGGTGGCGTCCCGGCACGACGTCCCGGCCGTCTTCAAGGCGTCGTTCGACAAGGCCAACCGGAGCTCCGGGACCTCGTCCCGCGGACCGGGTGCCGACGCGGGCCTCTCGGTGCTTGCCCTCGTGCGGGAGAAGACGGGCCTCCCCGTCCTCACCGACATCCACCTCCCCGAGCAGGCCGGCAGGGCGGCGGCGGTGGTGGACGCGCTCCAGATCCCGGCGTTCCTGTCCCGGCAGACCGATCTCCTGGCCGCCGCCGGCCGCACCGGCCGTCCGGTGAACGTGAAGAAGGGCCAGTGGATGGCGCCCGAGCACATCGCCGGGGCGGTCGACAAGCTGAGGCGGGCGGGGGCGCGGGAGATCGCCGTAACAGAGCGGGGGACCGCGTTCGGGTACGGGCGTTGGGTGGTCGACATGCGGAGCTTCGCCATCATGCGGCGGGCGACCGGGTGCCCCACGATCTTCGACGCCACGCATGCAGTGCAGCTGCCGGGCAGTCAGGGAGTCGAGAGCGGGGGCGAGCCCGAGCACATCGAGCGCCTCGCCGCCGCCGCCGTGGCGGCGGGCGCGGATGGCCTGTTCGTGGAAGTGCACCCGCGCCCTCGCGCGGCACCCTCGGACGGCGCGAGCATGCTGCCGCTCGAGCGGCTCGACGGGCTCGTGGCGCGCTGCGTGGCCGTGCGGGCCGCGGTGACGACGGACGGGGTGGCGGGCCCCGGCGAAGGCGCGGCCCGGAGCGCGACGGGGTGAGCGGGGGTCCTGGATGCCGGCGGGAAGGCCCGGACCCGATCGACCCGGATGTGGCGGGCGGCATCCGACTCGTGTCGCTCGACGTGGACGGCGTCATGACGGACGGCGGGTTGTGGGTGGAGCGCTCCGGGCCGGGCGACGTGGCCGAGCTGAGGCGCTTCCACGTGCTCGATGGCCTCGGGGTCCGATTGCTCCAGCAGGCCGGTCTCGAGGTGGCGCTGGTGAGCGGCCGGCGGTCGGGTGCCGTCGAGGTCCGGGCCGACGAGCTCGACATCGGGGAGGTGCACCTCGGCCATCCGTTTGGAAAGGTGGCGGCGATCCAGGGTATCCTGTGGCGGCGCGAGTGGGACTGGTCGCAGGTCGCGCATCTGGCCGATGACCTGGCCGATCTGGCGGTCCTCGAGCGGGTCGGTCTGCCGGCGGCGGTGGCGAACGCGGTCCCGGAGGTGCGGCACGCGGCGACGTGGCACGGGACGGTGCGGGGCGGCGAGGGGGCCGTGCGGGAGTTCGCGCGGGCGCTGCTCGAGGCGCGCGGAGAATGGGAGACACAGGTGGAGCGATTCATCGAGCGTGGGCGTGGGTCCGACTCTGACTGAGTCCGCCGCGAGCCGGTCCCCGGGGCCCACGGATGCCGAGCTGGTGGACGTGGGAGCGGAGACGCTGCGCGTGGAGGCGGAGGCGATCCGCGGGGTCCGCGAGCGACTTGGGGCGGAGTTCGCGGCCGCCGTGCGCCTCATCCTCGCAACCCGGGGACGGGTCGCCGTGACGGGCGTCGGCAAGTCGGGTCTGGTGGCGCGCAAGGTCGCGTCCACCCTGGCCGGCACGGGGACCCCGGCGTTCTTCCTGCACCCCACCGAGGCCGTGCACGGGGACGTCGGCGTGCTCGTGAGGGGCGATGTGCTGCTGGCCATCTCGAAGAGCGGCGCGTCGGGCGAGCTGGCCGCGCTACTCCCGGCCGTGCGCTCGGTGGAGGTTCCGGTGATCGCGATCACGGGGTCGCCGGCCTCCACGCTGGGCGTCGCCGCCGACGTGACGCTCGATGCGTCGGTCGCCGGGGAAGCCTGCCCGCACGATATCTCGCCTACGGCGAGCAGCACCGCGGCGCTCGCGCTGGGGGACGCGCTGGCCATGGCGGTCCTCGGGGCGCGGGGGCTCGACGCGGACGATCACGCCAGGCTGCACCCCGGGGGGGCGATCGGACGCCGTCTCCTGTGGACCGTGCGGGACGTCATGGTCACGGGCGATGGCGCGCCGTGCGTGCGTGCGACCGACCCGCTGTCGGAAACGATGGTGGCGATCGCCCACCGGCGGGGGACGGTCGCGGTGGTGGACGACGTTGGGAGGCTCCTCGGCGTAGTGACGGCGGGGGACCTGACGCGATTCGCGTCGCGGCAGGCGGACTTTCTGCAGCGACCGACGGGGGAGGCCATGAACCCGCATCCCCGGACGACGACGCCTGCCGAGCGGGCCACCGAGGCCCTGGAGCGCATGGAGCGTCGCGGCATCATGGCCCTCCCGGTCCTCGAGGCGGGCCGGGTCGTCGGGATGATCCACCTGCACGACGCGCTTCGGGCGGGGTTCGGTGAAGGGCGCGGCGGATCGTGAGTGCCCGGCTCGCGACCCTGGCCCTCCTCGCGGCGGTGGCCGTCGGCGGCGGGTGCCGGCCCGACGAGAGTCCACCGGTGGCCACCGAGGTCCTGCGCGAGGGGGTGGA
The DNA here is from genome assembly GCA_964499635.1 of uncultured Gemmatimonadota bacterium. Classification (GTDB taxonomy): domain Bacteria; phylum Gemmatimonadota; class Gemmatimonadetes; order Palauibacterales; family Palauibacteraceae; genus Palauibacter. Next base: position 222,298 of record CAZCLY010000003.1, read on the forward strand.
CTGGGTGATGATCGACATGGACACCAACCTCACCCGGGAAGGTATCCGACGCGCCTATCTGCGGGCGGACACCGCGGAATGGGTCACCGAGGGCGAGATCCACATGCACCCCGTCGAGCTGACGTTCTTCGACGTCGATGGCCGTGAGGCGTCCGTGATCACGGCGGACTTCGGGATCTTCTACGAGAACACCGAGGACATGGAGGCCAGCGGATCGATCGTGGTGCTCGACCGCACCGAGGACCGGCGGCTCGAGACGGAGGCGCTGCGCTACGTGTCCGCCGAGGATCGACTGTACGGCGACCGGCCGTTCACATTGTGGGAGGATGGGGGCCGTACCGAGCTCCACGGGGCGGCGTTCGAATCCGACCCGGGGCTCGACTCGGTGCGCGTCCGCAGCCCATCCGGACAATCCGAACAGCAGGCACCTGCCGGGCCACCGCCCGCCGCGGACACGGCCGGGGCCCCGGGTACCGGACGGCCCACCCCCACGGCACCCGACACACTCGAATCGATGACCGATACCGCGGGGGCGCTCGACACGGCCGCGGTGTCCGCCGACACGACCGTGCCCGTCGACACGACCGCGGTGCCCGTCGACACGACCGCCTTCGTGCGAGATATCGCACGCTTCGCCGACCCCGGTGCGCAATCCGCCCACCCACCGGCGTCGCCCGGGCGCGGGAGACGCGGCTTCCCGTGAGCCCGCGCGTCGGAGCGGCGCTCGGGCTCGTGGCCGTGCTGACGATCGGGGTCGTCGCACCGCCGGTGGCCGGACAGGAGCCGGACTCGACCCGCGCCACGGATTCGACGCGCGTGCGCCCGCTCGGAGGCGATTCCGCGCAGGTGCGGGACTCGGCGCAGGTGCGGGACTCGGCGCAGGTGCGGGATTCCGCGCTCGTCGCGGACTCCGCCCTGCTCGCCGGTCCACGGGGTTCGGGGCGGGACCGCTGCGTCCTGCAATGGGAGCCGCTCGCACCGGACACCGAGGGGTTGAGCCTGCGGGAGGCAGGAGAGGCACACGTGACCTATGTCAGCGGTCGCATGCTGTGGACGTGCGGGACCGCCACGATGGAGGCCGACAGCGCCGTCAAGCACGATCGTGCCGGGCGGGTGGACCTCATCGGCAACGTCGCGTACCGCGACACCCTCCGCACCTTGCGATCACGCTTCCTCACATACTTCGAGGTCCAGGATCTCGTGATCGCGACCGGAGACGTCGAGCTCGAGCGCACCGATGACGGGTCGACCCTCGACGGCCCGCGGGTGGAGTTTCTGCGGGCCGTGTCGGGGATCGACGAGCTCACGGTCGCGACCGGACGACCGCACATGCGTCTCTATCCGGAGCGGGAGGATCGGACCGATCCGTTCGAGATCGATGCCGACCGGACCGAGTTCGCGGGAGAGGAGGAGGCCCGCGCGTTCGGCAACGTGATCATCAAGCGAAGCGACCTGAACGCCGCGGCCGATACCGCGACGTTGCGCCGGCTCGACGAGACCGGACTCCTGTGGGGGGCGCCGTGGGTGGATGCGGAGGGAGTACGATTGTCGGGCGACACCATCCGTTTCGCTTCAGAGGACGACGACCTGCGCGAGGTACACGCGGTCGGAGGGAGTCACGCGGTTGGCGACAAGTTCGAGGTTCGTGCGGAGAGGATCGATGTGGAGCTGGAGGAGCGCGAGGTGAAGCTCGTGTGGGCGTACGGGGGCGGGGCCGGCGAGGCCGTCTCGGGCGCACACCACGTGTACGGCGACTCGCTGCGCTTCGCCATGTTCGCCGGCAGCATCGATACCCTGTACTCGGTCGGCGAGGCGATGGCCATCCAGGCGGGAGGGCCGATCGCCGAAGCGAGGCTCGACGAGGGGCCGACGGATGGGGAGGGCGCCGGCCCCGCGGCCGGCGACAGCCTCGGGGTGGTGCGCTCGTCGGCCCCCAGCGAGGACTCGACCGGGATCACGTCGGGCGACGCTCCCCGGATCCCCGCCGCGGACAGTGTGACCACGCCCGCGGACAGTGCGACCACGCCCGCGGACAGCGTGACCGCGGCCGCGGACAGGACCACCGCGGTCGCC
>CAZCLY010000003.1:224470-311523 GCA_964499635.1 uncultured Gemmatimonadota bacterium
GACCACGCCCGCGGACAGCGTGACCGCGGCCGCGGACAGGACCACCGCGGTCGCCGGCGCGCCTGCGGCCGGGACGGGTATCGCCGGCGACACGACGGGCGTCCGGGCAGACACGACGGGCGTCGCGGGCGACACGACAGCCGCCGGAGACCGGGGCGGATCTCCCCGTCCCGCCCCGAGCGTCGACGGCCGGAGCAACTGGGTCCGCGGCGACACGCTGATCGCCATCTTCGAGCGGGATTCGCTCGCGGTCCGCGACTCGGCGCAGGCCAGGCCCGGGGTGGGGGACCGCGGGGCCGGGCCCCCCGCGCCGGCCGACAGCTCCGGTATCGTCCCGCCCCTCCCGCCGACCGATTCGCTCTCCCCGGCGGTCGCCCCGGACACCGCTTCGGACCCCCTCATGAAGCGGCTCATCGCGATCGGGCACGCGAGCTCGTTCTACGCGCAGGTCCGCGACAGCTCCCAGACGAACCGCCCGTCGCGGAACTACATGATCGGGAAGCGAATCGACGTGTTCTTCTCGGATGGCGAGCCACAGACGGTGAAGGGCGTCGAGGCCATTGGGATCTACCTCGAGCCCGAGGAGGGCCTCGAGGGGGGTGCGGCGGCGGGCGTGTCGGACTCGACCGCCGCCCGTGCCGACAGCACGCGTCTCCTGCCCGACTCGCTCGCCGTGCCGGCCGACCCGAGGGTAGCGCGGGACTCCATCCCGCCCGACTCGGCGCGCCTCGGGCGGGGCTCGATGGTACCGTCCGGCGGGTCGGCGGGCGGGACGGGGCCGCCGGTGGCGGAGCGCACGCCGACCGCCCTGGCCGCGACGCGCCGCACCCTTCCGCCGGCGACGCCGGTCGACCCGCTGGCCGGACCGGCCTCCCACTGGATTCGGAGACGAGGCCCGTGAGCGGTTCCACCCCCGATTCCGCGCCGGCGACGACAACGCATTCGGCGATTCGGCAGCGACATGGCGACAGCGTGCTGCGCGCCGAAGGGCTGGTGAAGGCCTTCAAGCGCCGCCGCGTGGTCGACCGTGTCGATCTGGAACTCACACAGGGAGAGGTGGTGGGCCTGCTCGGGCCGAACGGCGCCGGCAAGACCACCACCTTCTATATGATGGTAGGGCTCCTCAAGGCCGAGGAGGGCAGGGTGTTCCTCGACGACGAGGACCTGACCGGGTGGCCGATGTACCGACGGGCCCGCGCCGGCATCGGGTACCTGCCCCAGGAGGCGTCGGTGTTCCAGAAGCTCACCGTCGAGCAGAACATCCTCGCGATTCTCGAGACCCTCGACCTGTCCCGCGGCCAGCGCATGGCCAGGCTCGACGAGCTGCTCGAGGAGCTCTCGATCTCGCACCTGCGCAAGAGCAGGGGCTACGCCCTCTCGGGAGGGGAGCGCCGACGAGTGGAGATCACCCGGGCGCTCGTCACGCGCCCAAAGTTCCTCCTCCTCGACGAGCCGTTCACGGGGGTCGATCCGATCGCGATCGACGACATTCAGCGCATCGTGCGAGACCTGAGGGACAAGGGGCTGGGCGTGCTGATCACCGATCACAACGTCCGGGAGACCCTGTCCATCACGGATCGCGCGTACCTGCTGTTCGAGGGGCGAATCCTCGTGGAAGGCGATTCCGACCGCCTCGTCAACGACCCCGAGGCCCGGGAGCTCTACCTGGGCGCGGACTTCCGTCTCTGACGTCCTCGGCCGTCGCGAATCCGGGCGGCCGGGGCGGTCTCCCGGTGCCGGGCCGCTAAGGCGTGCGCCTCCAACGAGCTAGGGCAAACGGCGCCCGTTCGGGGGTGCCAATCTCATGCCCCGTCTTTATGTTAGGTCCTCTGGTACGATTCTTGTGACTGGGGAGGAGGTTGGAAGCGCGGTGTGGATTGAAGCCAGCAAGAGGCACCGCCCGGCGACTCCACGCGGGGGAGGGTATCGGTGAGCGGGATGAGACCAGGGCTCTCGACCGGACTCCGGATGAGGCAGGAGTTGAAGGTCAATCCACGCCTGTACCAGGCGATGGACCTCCTGTATATGCCGCTCCTCGACCTCCAGGCCCACCTCAAGCAGGAGCTGGTCAACAACCCCTTCCTCGATCTCGTCGAACCCGCCGAGGAGGAGCTGGCCGAGGAGACCGAAGAGCAGGAAGAAGAGGAGGACGAGGTCGACTGGGAGGAGATCCTCCTGAACGGCTTCGACGCCGGCGGACGGCGCCAGGAGTACGAGCAGCGAGAGTACTTCACCCCCACCGCGGCCAACACAAGGGACCTGTGGGACCACCTGTACGACCAGCTCAACCTGATGAAGCTCTCTCCCCGGCAGCAGCTGATCGGGGACGAGATCATCGGGAATATCGACCGGGAGGGGTTCCTGACCTGCTCGCTGGAGCAGATCTATGAAGCGGTCAACAACTTCCTCAGCGATCCGAACAACCCGCTCGCGGACCTCGACGAGGATGACGAGAACCCGACCGACCTGTCTCCCGTGACCATGCAGGAACTGGAGGAGATGCTCGGGATCATCCAAGGGTTCGACCCGAGCGGCATCGGCGCCCGCGACCTGCGCGAGACGCTCCTGCTCCAGCTCCGCGACCGTGAGGAGGAGAACAAGCTCGCGTTTCGCATCATCCGGGATCATTTCGACGAGCTCGTGAACCACCGCTGGAGCGAGCTCTCCAAGGAGCACGGCATCACGCCCCAGGAGGTACAGGCGGCGGCCGACGAGATCTCGAAGCTCGATCCGAAGCCGGGGCTGAAGTACACGGACTCGTCGGACTCGTACGTGATCCCCGACCTCATCGTCGAGAAGGTCGACGGCCAGTACTACGTGTTCCACAATGACACGACGCTGCCGCGGCTCAAGCTGTCGCGTTCCTATCGAGAGGTGGCGGCCGATCGCAATCAGTTCAAGGGCGAGAACAAGACCTTCATCTCGAAGAAGCTCAACAGCGCGCAGTGGATGATCCAGGCGATCGAGCAGCGCCGGCAGACGATGCTCAAGGTGATGAGCTTCATCGTCGACCGGCAGCGCGAGTTCTTCGAGAAGGGGGTCGAGCACCTGCGGCCCCTCACGCTGCGCGAGGTGGCCGAGCACATCGACATGCACGAATCGACGGTGTCGCGCGTGACGAACGAGAAGTACGTGCAGACACCGAGGGGCGTGTTCCCGCTCAAGTTCTTCTTCTCGAGCGGTCTGTCGACCGATTACGGCGAGGACGTATCGGCACGCGGGGTGCGCGCCCAGATCAAGAAGCTGGTCGGCGAGGAGGACGCGAAGAGCCCGCTGACGGATCAGGCGATCGTCGACCTGCTCAAGGGCGAGGGCGTGCAGATCGCGAGACGGACGGTCGCCAAGTACCGCGACCAGCTCGGCATCCTGTCGGCACGGATGCGCAAGCGGGTATGACGGACGGCGCCCCCGACGACGGCACCGTACGGGCGGCGTCACCCACCTCAGCGGCTCCCCCCGCCACGGGGGCGGCCGCGCCCGATCGGGACCCCCGGGGGGCCGGCGTGTCGATCATCGTTCCGGCCTACGACGAGGCGGACAACATGCCCGAGCTGTTCGCGGAGTTGGCGGCCACGCTCCGGGCGCACGAGCTGTCGGCGGAGGTGGTCGTCGTCGACGACGGCTCGACCGACGGTACCACCGAGGCGGCCCGCGCAGCCGCCCGTGATGCCGGGGTGGAGCGTCTCACCGTGCTCCGACACCGCCGGAACCGCGGCAAGACCGAAGCCCTCCTCAGCGCGGCCGCCGTGGCCCGCGGCCGCTATCTGGTCCTGTTCGACGCGGATCTCCAGCATTCGACCGAGGAGATCCCGCGTTTCATCGAGCGGCTCGAGGGCGGGCTCGATGTGGTCACTGGACGGAAGGTGGGGGCGTACGACAAGCGCTTCGTATCCGGGGTCTACAACCGGCTCGCGCGGGCGATCTTCCGAGTCCCCGTCCACGACATGAACGCCATGAAGGCGTTTCGCGCCGAGGTGCTGGAGCGGCTCACGCTGCGTCACGACTGGCACCGCTACCTCGTCGTGCTCGCGCACGCCGAGGGGTACCGCGTCGGCGAGATCGACGTGGAACTCCACCCGCGCCGCCACGGCGCGCCCAAGTATTCGGGTCGCGGGCGCATCGTGATCGGGATGCTCGACCTGGTGTCCGTATGGTTCCAGCTCGTGTTCTCGCGCAAGCCGATGCTGTTCTTCGGCGTGACGGGTCTCGCGCTCCTCGTGGCGGGCGGTATCACGGGGGTCGTGGCGCTCGTGCTCCGGTTCGGATTCGGGCACGGGTTCCGGCCGCTCCTCACGCTCGTCACCCTGCTCGTCGTGTCGGGGCTCCTGCTTTTTGTGCTCGGCTTCCTGGCCGAGATGATCGCCGGTCTGAGGGGGGAGGTCGAGGCGCTCAAGCGGGACCGACGACGCCGGGAAGCGGACGGGCGGGGGAGCGGCGATACGAGGTGAGGACGACGGGGAGCGCCGAGGCCGGCGGTCACGACGGCGGCGCCGGAGGCCTGCCGTTCGCGTGGGCGGCCATCTCGCTCGCCGCGCTGCACGCCATCCTGGGTCTGCTCCTGTACGAGCCCACCCTGTTCCCCGGGGGTGACAACGCCGGCTACATGATCCTCGGCGACGCCCTGAGGACCGGCCACGGGTACCGAGACCTGTACCTCCCGGCGCAGCCTCTGCACGCCAAATACCCGCCGCTCCTGCCGGGTGTGCTCGCCGTCCTCGGGTGGATGGGCGGCGTTCAGCTGTTCAAGCTCGCGATGCTGGCCTGCACGACGGCCGCCGTGTGGCTCACGGCACGCGTGGGCCGCGACCGCGTCGGGGAGGCCCCGGCCCTGTTCGCGGCCGGGCTCCTGGCGTTCAACCCCACCCTGCTCGAGTACGGCCACTACGTGCTCTCCGAGGCCCCGTTCCTCCTCCTCATCCTGCTGTCGCTGTACGGCGTGAGCCGGCGCGACCGGGCCGGCGACGTGCTCGCGGTGCTGGCGGCGGTGGGGGCGTTCGCCACCCGCACCGCCGGTCTCACCATCCTGCTCGCGCTGCCGATCGCGTGGCTCCTCGGACGACGACGCAGGGCGGCGGCCGTAGCGGGAGTCGCGGCGCTGGCCAGCATGCTCCTGTGGGGCGCGTATCAGCACTGGGCGGCGCCGGAGCAGGCCGGCTACCTGAAGGAGCTCGTCATGGTCGACCCGTACGACCCGGCGGCCGGCTCGGTGGGGCCCGCGGGACTCGTCGCGCGCGCGGCCTCCAACCTGTGGGCGTACGCGAGCCGCGTCGTGCCGCAGACGGTGATCGGCACGGAGGGCGCGGGCGGGGTCGTCCTCGGCCTGCTCGGGGTAGGCTTCTCGGCGCTCGCGCTGTTCGGGTGGGCGCGTCGCGGGCGTCGCGAGGTGGGGGCCGCGGAGCTGTTCGTGCTCCTGTACGTCGGTCTGATCGCGGTGTGGCCGGCGGTGTGGACGGATCGGCGGTTCCTGCTTCCCGTCCTCCCACTCCTGTCCGTGCTCGCCCTCGGGGCGCTGTCGGGACTCGGTCGCGGGCTGCGCCGCTGGGTGCCCGTGGCGGTCGTCGCGGTGCTCGGCATCCCCTGCGCCGCGTGGATCGCGGATCGGGTGCCCGAACGCATCGAGTGCGTGGCTTCCTATCGGGCAGGAGCGCCGTGCGACCCGCCGGCGTTCGCGAGCCTGTACGCGGCCGCCCGCTGGGCGGGCGAGCACACCGATCCCGAGGCGGTGATCGTGAACCGCAAACCGCGTCTTTTCTACTGGTACTCGCACCGCCGGGGAGACGTGTATCCCTACTCGGCCGACCCCGCCGCGGTCATGGCGGGCGTCGACCGCATGGGGGCGCACTACGTCGTGGTGGACCAGGTGAGCGGTACCACCGTTCGCTACCTGGTCCCGGCGATCCGGGCGAACCAGGCCCGCTTCGAGCCGGTCTACCAGGGCGGCTCACCGCCGACCTACATCTTCGGCCTCCATCCGCCCACCGTGACCGCGCAGTGAAGGTCGTCCACATCGTCACGGCCTTTCCCCGCCACGACGGGGATGTCATCACGCCGTGGCTGGGCGGGCTGCTGCAGGCGCTCCGCTCCGACGGGATCGACGCGAGCGTGCTCGCGCCGGCGTATCGCGGTGGCGGCGCCACCACGTGGCGGGGCGTGCCCGTCACCCGGTTCCGGTACGCGCCGCGCGCCCTCGAGACCCTGACGCACGACGAGACCGTCCCCGACCGCCTGCATGCGCGACCGGCGTACGCGGCGCTCGTCCCCGCATATCTGGCGGGCGGCACGGTGGCGGCGTGGCGCCTCGGGCTGGGGGCCCCCGACGTGGTCCACGTGCACTGGCCCTTTCCCCACGCCTGGTTCGGGGCCGTGGCCCGGGCGGCGTCCGGCGGCCGCACGGCGGTCGTGTCGACCTACTACTCGGTGGAGGTCCGCTGGGTGGAGCGACGGCTGTCGGCGCTGCGTCCGTTCTTGCGTTGGTCGGTGGAGAGCGCGGACCTGGTGACGGCGATCTCGACGCGCACCGCGGGGGCCCTTGGCGCCTACGCCACGGGACCCGTCCCCGTCATCCCGTTCGCGGCGGCGCTCGGGGAAGGGGAGGGGCCCGTGGGACCCGCCGACGAGGCTCCTCCCGCCAGGGGTGCGCGAAGCGCCGATCGCGGGACGTCAACCACGGCGACCCGGCCGTTTCGGCTCCTGTTCGTCGGGCGCCTGGTCGAGCGGAAGGGCGTCGAGGTGCTCGTCGAGGCGGTCGCCCGCCTCGCGGAGCGGCTGCCGGCCGAGCTCACCGTGATCGGCGAGGGACCGCGCGCCGAGGGGCTTCGGCGGCTCGTCCGCCGCCGGGGTCTCGAAGATCGCGTCACGCTCGCGGGCCGCGTGGACGATCGGGCCCTCGCGGCGGCCTACCGGAAGGCCGACGCGTTCGTGCTACCGGCCGTGGTGGACGCGAAGGGGGACACGGAGGGGCTCGGGGTGGTGCTGCTCGAGGCCCTGCGCTTCGGCGTGCCGGTCATCGCCTCCGGGGTCGGCGGGATCCCCGATATCGTGCGCGACGGCGACACGGGCTGGCTCGTGCCGGCCGGCAACGTGGGAGCCCTCGTGGAGGCCATCGAGCAGGTGGCACGAGATCCGGCGGAGGCCGCGCGGCGCGTGCGCCGGGGCCGCGCGCGTGTGGAGGCCGAGTTCTCGCTCGACGAGGTCGTGCAGCGGCTCCGGGGTTGCTACGAGGAGGCGATCTTCAGACGCCGTGGTGCGGGCCACGGCGGGCCCCGGGACGCGGGTACACCGGCGGGTCCATGAGCGCTCCCGTCGCGGGCACCGCCGGCTCGGGCGACTACTACGCGCGTCGCCTGGCGAGCTCAGCGTACCGGGCGAACCGGGTCCGGAAGGCGGACGTCGTACGGCGGCTTATCGGGGACCGGATCGAGCGTGCGGCGCGCATCGCCGATGTCGGGACCGGTACCGGGATCATGAAGAAGACGCTCGAGGCTGAATTCCATAAGCCTATCGTGGGTTTCGAGTTGGACGTTTCGTTCGTGGCCGAGCGCGAGCGGGTGGTGTGCGCCGATGCGCGTCGGCTGCCGGTCGCCGACCGGGCGCTCGACCTGGTCATCCTGAACCATGTCTACGAGCACGTCGACGACCAGGGCGGGCTGTTCGCGGAGGCGTTCCGCGTCCTGCGGCCCGGTGGCGCCGCGTACGTGTCGGCCGGCAGCCGCCGCGCCGTGCTCGAGCCGCACTACCGGCTGCCCTTCCTGAGCTGGCTCCCGCACTCCGCGGCGGATCGGTACCTTCGGCTCACCGGCCGGGGCCGTACCTACGAGGGGGTGCGCTTCCTGACCTACGGGCCGCTCGTGCGGCTCATGCAGGCCCCGGGGTTTCGGGTCCGGGATCTCACGGAGACCGCGCTGCGCGACCTCCTCGGCCCGCGGCGGGGCGCGGCCTGGAGACCGGTGTGGGCGCTCCTGAGGGCGTGTCCGGCCGGCTGGCGGACGCGGCTCCTCGAATGGGGCTCCCCGCAATGGTTCTTCCTGCTCGAGAAGCCGGAGGAGGCGGATGGCCGACACACGCGACACGAGTGACGCGCGCCTCCGGGCGACCGGGGAGGATCGGGGTCCGCTCGGGGTCCCGGTGGTGGCGTGGTTGCTCGGCGGGGCCGCGCTCGTGACGATCCTCTTCTACCGCGAGTTCATCTTCCACCCCGGGCGGCTCCTGTTCGGGTCGGACATGCTCCTCGAAGGCTTCCCGCTGCGGCGCTTCTTCGTCGATCAGCTGCGCGACGGACACGACATCCCGCTCTGGACCCCGTACGTGTACGGGGGGATGCCCTACGTGGCCCTGCTCCCGGGCCCCCTGTTCTATCCGACCACGCTCCTCTACTTCCTCCTGCCGCTGTACCGCGCCATCGGGTGGACGTTCGTGCTCCACACCTTCCTCGCCGGCGCCTTCGGGTACTTCCTCGGGCGCTCGTTCCGGCTGCGCCCCTGGGCGGCCGCCGTGTGCGGCACATCGTTCATGCTCACCGGCTACGTGACGTCGCACCTGTACGGCGGCCAGGACGGCCGCATGTTCGCCATGACGCTCATCCCGCTCGCGCTCGGGATGCTCGAGCGAGGGCTGAGGAGCGGGGAGATACGCTGGTTCGCGGGGCTGGGGCTCGCAGTGGGGCTCCAGATCCTCACACCGCACGCGCAGATCGTCTACTTCTCCTCTCTGGCCCTCGTGCTGTACGTCCTGCACCACCTGGCCTTCCGCGTGCGGAGCGGGGAAGGGGAGGGGGTCGACCGCTACCTGCTCCCGACCGCGAAGGTGGCGGCGGCCTTCGTGGCGGCCGCCGCACTGGGTGCCATCCAGCTGCTCCCGACGTTCGCGCTCCTCGACCACGTCACCCGCCAGGCCACCGAGAGCGGGTACGCGTTCGCGGCCTCCTTCGCGCTCCCGTGGCAGGAGCTCACCGCCCCCTTCCTGCCCGACCTGATCGGCTCTCTCGGGACCTATTGGGGATCGAACCCGCTCAAGTTGCACACGGAGTACATGGGCGCCGTCCCCGTGTCGCTCGCGCTGCTCGCGTTCGCGGCCTCGCTCGGCTCCGTCCTGCGGAGCGAGGAGCGTCGTGCCGTCTGGTTCCTGTCGGGAGGGTCGCTGCTCGGCGTCCTGTTCGCGCTGGGGGCGAAGACCCCGGTACACCGCATCGCGTACGCGCTCCTCCCCATGATCGGGAGCTTCCGGGCCCCGGCCATGATGATGGCGCCCGTGGTCGTGTTCGTGTCGCTGCTGGCCGGGTTCGGCTGGGAGGCCGTGCTCGCGGCGCGCGCCGGGGGTCGGGATCCCGGTCCGAAGGACCGCGGCAGCCCGGCGGGCGTCCAGGGGGGCGGCGGTCTCCTCCCGGCGTCCCCCGTGTGGCTCGCCGTGCTCGGCGCGCCCTTCCTGCTCCTCGGGCTCGCCGCGGCGCTCGCGCCCTCGGGGCTCCTCGAGTGGGTGCGGCTCGCCTGGTATCCCCGGGGGTGGCCCCGCCAACCCTCGGCCGAGCTCGAGGCGGCCCTGCGGACGGGCGGGCTCCTCCTGCTGGCCGGGTTCGGGGTCGCGTGGGGACTCGGGCTCGCGGTGGCGCGCCGTCGCGTTCCCCCGGTGGCCGTGCTGCTCGTGCTCCTCGTGACGGCCGTCGATCTGTGGCGCGTCGATGCCCGCTACCTGGAGGTGGCCCCGGCGGACGCCGTGCTGGGCGAGGATGAGATCATTCGCACGCTCGAGGCCGAAGCGGCCCCCGGGGAGCGGATCTGGGCCTTCCAGGACGAGCCCCCAATGTACCGTGAGAACCAGTTCATGTACTGGGGCCTGTCCTCGGCGACCGGGAACCAGAAGTTCATCCTCGACCCGTACTTCCGGCTCGTGGGCACCATCCGGCCCGACGACGGGCTCCGGCGGCATGCGGCGGCGCTCATCCCGTTGCTCGACGTCACGTACCTCGTCACCCGCACCGAGCAGTCGGAGGAGGTGTTCGAGCGACGCGCGGAAGCCGACGGACGGATCCTGTATCGGGTGCGCGGGGGGTTTCCGCACGCCTGGTTCCCGGCGCGCGTCGAGACGGTCGCGGACACGTCCGAGGCGAGGACGCGCGTGTGGTCGAACCCGGCGCCGCTCGATGTCGCCTTCGTGGAGACCGACCCGGCCACCGTGCTCGGACCGTCCGCCGCCGGCCCGCCCGGCGCCGGGGCCGGGAGCGCGAGGCTGACGGCCTACCGGGCCGACGAGGTCGAGCTCGAGGTGGAGGCGGAAACGGGAGGGCTCCTGGTGGTGAGCGAGATCCACCAGTCCGGCTGGCACGCGTTCGTGGACGACGTAGAGGTCCCGATGTGGCGCACCGACGTGGCGCTCCGAGGGGTGGGGGTGCCGTCCGGGACACACCGGGTGCGCTTCTGCTACCGGAGCGCGGCGTTCGTCACCGGTGCATGGCTGAGCGCGATCGCCGCCACGGGCCTCCTCCTCGTGCTCGCCCTGGGCGGGCGGCTCACGCCCGCAGGAGCGGGCGTGAGCGACGGCGGGGCGTCATCGACGTGAAGCGACTCCGCGTGGCGGCGCTCGTGTTCCTGACGGCCGCCCTGCTCACCGCCGGGCTCGCGGTCGCCTCGGGCTGGGAGAGCTGGGCCGCCCTGCGGGACGAGGCGCGGGCCTTCGAGTGGCGCCTCGATGCGGGCTGGCTTACCGCCGCTCTCGTCGCTGGCGGGCTGGCGCTGGGGATCACGGGACGTCTGTGGGCCTGGCTGCTCCACCGGACGGGGGGCCGGATGGCCACCGGGGAGGCGGTCGCCGCGTGGCTGGGGTCCAACCTCGGCCGCTATCTGCCGGGCAAGGTGTGGCAGCTGACGGGCATCGCGGCCTATCTGCGGGCCCGTGGCGACTCCGGGGCGGCGGGTCTGGGGACGTCGATCGCCCTCCAGGCCGTCGTGCTCGCCTCGGGAGCCGGGGTCGGCCTCGCCACCCTCGGGGCCGACGCGCTGGGCGGCGCCCGCCCGTGGGTGCTGGCCGTGGCGGTGCTCGTCATCATCGGCGCGCTCCACCCGGCCGTCCTCGGCGCCCTCACGCGGCTGGGTTCGCGGCTTCTGAAGGAACCGGATCCGCCCCGGTCGCTCGGTCCGCCGGATCTCGGCCGTGCCGGCCTCGTCTCGCTTCTCGTGTGGGGGCTGTACGGCCTCGGATTCTGGGCGCTCGTGCGGGGGGTGACGCCGGCCGTCGCGATGGGGCCCCTCGTCTCGACCGGGGTGTTCGCGGCCGGGTACGTGGTGGGCTACCTGGTTCTCGTGGCGCCGGGCGGGCTGGTGGTGCGCGAGGGCGCGGTGGCCGCGCTGCTCGTCTCCGTCGCGGGGCTGCCGCTCGGGGCCGCGGCCGGGATCGCGGTCGCCGCCCGTTTGTGGACCACGCTCGCCGAGTTCGCCGCGTTCGTGGCCGCCGCTCCGTTCGGGCTGCGGGCCGACCGGCGGCGGGGCTAGCTTCCGGAATGAGCGAGCGTCGCGGGCCGGACTGGCGGGGACTGGTGATCCTCCCCACGTACAACGAGATCGACTCCCTCGAGCGCGTCGTGTCGCAGGTTCTCGCCCAGGACGCGCGTCTCTCGATCCTCGTCGTTGACGATGGCTCCCCGGACGGGACCGGCGAGCTCGCCGACGCGCTCGCTCGCGAGAGCGGCCGCGTCTCGGTCCTCCACCGCGACGGCAAGCGCGGGCTCGGTTCGGCCTACATCGCGGGGTTCCGCCGGGCGCTCGAGGGCGGGTTCGACGGGGTGTTCGAGATGGACGCCGATGGATCGCACGATCCGCTGTACCTGATCGACATGATGGTCGCGCTGGACGAGCTCGACGTCGTGGTGGGCTCGCGCTACCTGCGAGGAGTCAATGTGATCAACTGGCCCATGTCCCGCCTCCTGCTGAGCTACTTCGCCAACAAGTACGCCCGCTGGGTCACCGGGCTCGGGCTCGCCGACTCCACCAGCGGCTTCAAGTGCTTCAAGCGGGAGGTGCTGGAGGCGATCGATCTGGACGCCGTCGGCTCGACGGGGTACACGTTCCAGATCGAGATGAACTTCCGGGCCTGGAAGGCCGGCTTCCGGGTGGGGGAGATCCCGATCGTATTCGTGGACCGGGCCTCCGGGGAGAGCAAGATGTCGGGGACCATCGTGCGGGAGGCGGTGTGGCGCGTGTGGGCGCTCCGCCTGCGTGCGTGGTTCGGGCGTCTGTGAGCGGGCGCCCGGGACGCGGCCCCCATCGCGGCATGCGGCTCGCGCTGCTGCTCGGTGCGCTCTCCGTGTCGCACGTCCTCGGCCAGGAGCCCGGGAGCCGCACGATCGCGAACGAGATCCGGCGACGGGTCGAGGCCGTGCGCGCGGACGGTGGGGTGGGGATCGATGGCGAGCGCCTGCTCGCGGTCGGGGCCCTGCCGCGTTTCTACGAGACGCGCGGGTTCGAGCCGGCGTGGACGCCCGGCGGCCCCACCGTCGTCTCGCTGCTGGCCGCGATCGACGACGTCGTCGACGACGGCCTGCGTCCGGACGACTACCACCGCGGGCCCCTCGAGGCGGCGCTCTCGCGCGACGGCGCGGCGACCCCCGCCCGCGCGGCGGAGCTCGACCTGCTCCTCACGGACGCCTTCCTCGTGCTCGCATCGCATCTCCACCACGGGCGCGTCGATCCGGAGTCGCTCGAGGCGGAGTGGCTCGCCCTGCGCCGCCAGACCGATCCGGTACCGCTCCTCGAACGGGTGGCCATGGGCGAGGACCCTGCGCTCCTGCTCGACGAGCTCAGGCCCCGATACGCCCGCTACGCGGCCCTCCGCCGAGCCTTCGGGGAGGTGCGGCGCGTGGTGGAAGCCGGCGGCTGGCCGGCGATCCCCGCGGGCGAGCCGCTCGAGCCAGGGGGGGCGGACGACCGCGTGGTGGCGCTCCGGGCGCGGCTGCGCGCGAGCGGAGACCTGACCGGCGAGCCGGTGGCGGAGCCTCGCAGCTTCGACGAGGCGCTCGCCGACGCGGTACGCGGGTTCCAGACGCGCCACGGGCTCGAGGCGGACGGCGTCGTTGGCCCGGGGACGCTCGGCGAGCTCGACGTGTCCGCCGTCGCCCGGCTGGAGCAGCTGCGCGTGAACCTGGAGCGATGGCGGTGGCTGCCGGACGACCTCGGCGGCCGGCACATCGAGGTCAACATCGCCGGGTTCTCGGCCGATCTGATCGACGGTGGCACGCCGACGCTCCGGCTGCGCGCCATCGTGGGGACCGAGTACACCCAGACGCCCAGCTTCTCGGGCCTCATGCGCTACCTGGTGCTGGCCCCGGCGTGGCACGTCCCTGCCAACATCGCCGCGCGCGAGGAGTTTCCGCTCATCAAGAAGGACCGAACGCGGCTCGAGAGCCAGGGCTTCACGCTCATCGACCGCGACACCGGCGACGCGGTCGCCCCCGAGTCGGTCGACTGGGACGCGACCGCGGCGGCGCTGTCACGGCGCTACCGCCTGCGCCAGGAGCCGGGGGAGAGGAACGCGCTCGGACGGGTGAAGTTCATGTTCCCGAACCCACACGACGTGTATCTGCACGACACGCCCGGCCGCACGCTGTTCGCGCGCGCGGTGCGGAGCTTCAGCCACGGATGCATCCGGGTCGAGCGCCCGCTCGAGCTCGCCGCGGCCCTACTGACGGATCGCCCGGAATGGAGCCCCGGGCGGATCGCGGAGGTGGCCTCCGGGGGTCGCGAGACGACCGTCGTCCTCGACACGCCCGTGCCCGTCCATCTGCTGTACTGGACGGCGTGGGTGGACGGGGAGACGGGGCTCGTCCACTACCGTCGGGACCTCTACGGCCGCGATGCCCGCGTGTCGGCCGCGCTCGCCGAGACCCCCCCGGGGGATTGAAGGGGACGCTCCTGGAACGCGGAGTCGTGGTGTAAGTTTACATAATGTATCTTATGCGCCATTACGGGCCATGACGGGGCAGCCCAGGGCGGGCGGGATCGTGGGGAGAATCAGGCTCGATCGGGCCGCGACGCCTAGCCCGAGCCGGCGCCGTCCGCTCGAAGACGGGCGTTCACCTCGCCGAGGCGGATGCGGTACACGCCGGCCTCGGACGGACTGTCGGCGGCCTCCTCGACGATCCGCTCGAGGATCGCCGCCGCCTCGTCGAGGCGTCCCTGATCCGCCAGGATGCGGGCCGCCTCCGCCCCGGCCTCGCGGCGCTGGAACCCGAAGCGCGCATCGCGGGACACGGATTGCCAGGCATCGAGTGCCCCCGCGGTGTCACCGGTCGACTCGCGCGCGGTGGCGAGGAGCCTCCGGGCCGCGTACCCCGTGGGGTGGTCGGTGGGCGCCCGGACCGCCTCGAGCACCGGGAGCGCGTCGGCCGGACGGTCCGCATCGAGGTACATGCGGCCCAGCATGACGCGGGCTTCGTCCGCCGCCGCGGTCCCGTCGAAGCGCTCGATGTAGGCCTCGAGATTCGCGATCCGCTCCTCTGGCGCCGCCCCGCTCATGCGGATGGAGGCCAGCTCGGTGGCCGCCTGCTCCCGCACGGATGCCTTGAAGTTTACATAATACAGACTGCCGAGGACGACCAGCGCGATGCCGGCCGCGAGGAGCACGACGGTGGTCAGATTCCGGGTGATCCACGTCCAGGCCCGCGAGGTGCCCTGGAGAAAGAGGTCCTCCCCGGTCTTCGGGCCGGTCTGCTCCGGCTTCTTCCCTTTGGCGAGCGCGTCCGCCATCTCCGGCGCGTCCTTTCTCCGTCTATCCCGTCGACCCCGTCACCCGCTCGGGGGTGCCGGATCGCGACTTGTCCGAAACCCTCCAAGCTACCGGCCGATGTGGGAGGACGCCACTTGCGGAGGGTCAGTGGAACAGGACGCCGACGAGCAGGAATCCGGCCACGATGGCGAGCACGAGGACGATGGTGAGGATGTTGAAATAGCGCTCGATGAACGTGCGCACGGGCTCGCCGAACCAGCGCAGCAGTCCCGCGACCAGGAAGAAGCGGGCCCCGCGCGACGCGGCCGAGATGGCCACGAAGGCGCCGAACGGCACCGAGAACCCCCCGGCCGCGATGGTGAACACTTTGTACGGGATCGGCGTGAACCCGGCGGTCCCGAGGGCGAGGACGAGGTTGTTGGAGTAGGCCCGCCCCAGCGCTGCGTACTGCTCGGTGTACCCGTACAGGTCGAGGATGCGCACGGCCACGGCGTCGTACAGCGCCGACCCGATCAGGTAGCCCAGCATGCCGCCGAGGACCGATCCGACGGTACACGTGGCCGCGAACCGGAACGCGCGCCGGGGCTTCCCCAGACACAGGGGGATGAGCAGGGTGTCGGGTGGGATGGGAAAGAAGAACGACTCCGCCGCGGCGATGGCGAACAGCGCCCGCGGCCCGCCGGGCCGGTCGGCCCACGCGAGCACCCAGTGGTACAGGCGACGGAGCGCGCCCTGTCGTTCCCGGGGCTCCTCGGTGATGCCGCCCTGCCCCGGGACGGGCTCGCCGCCGGGGGTCACCGCCCGTCCGCTCTCGATCGATGCCTCCTGCGCCCGCGCCCCTCGCCGGGCGATTCATCCTCCCGGATCAGGGGGACGAACCGCGCTCCCGTGATCCGCTCGCGCTCGAACTCCTCCCCGTGGCGGACGATGCGATACAGGGTCTGGAGCCCCTCGCCGACGGGCACGATCAGCCGTCCGCCGTCGGCCAGCTGAGCAAGGAGCGCGCCAGGCATCTCGGGCGCGGCCGCGCCGACGATGATGGCGTCGTAGGGCGCGTGCTCGGACCAGCCCTCGCTCCCGTCGCCCACCGCGAGGGTCGCCTCGATGCCGAGCGCGTCGAGCCTCCGCCTCGCCCGCCGCGACAGGCCGCCGAGTCGCTCGATCGAGTACACCCGCGCCCCCAGGGCGGCCAGCAGCGCGGTCTGGAAGCCCGAGCCCGTCCCCACCTCGAGCACCCGGTCGCCCTCCTCGATCCCCGCCAGCTCGAGGCTCAGCGCGTGGATCACGGGGCTGGAGATGGTCTGTCCCTCACCGATCGGGAGCGGGGAGAGGGCGTACGCCCGGTGTCGCATGGCCTCCGGGACGAACAGGTGGCGCGGCACGACGTCGAAGGCGTGCAGGACCGCCAGATCGCGAATGCCCTCGCTCCTAAGCCGGTCCACCATGCGGCGTCGGTCGCGCCGACAGTCGTCGCTCAGCCGAGCGACCACGAGCGGACCTCCTCGAGGAGGTGGAAGTTCGTGAGATCGAGGTGGAGCGGGGTCACCGAGACGTAGCCGGCGCGCACGGCCCGGAAGTCCGAGTCGTCGCGTCCCCGCCAGTCGGAGCGTCCTCCACCGATCCACACGTAGTCGTGGCCACGCGGATCGACGCTCCGGGTGAGCGAATCGTGGTACACCCGGCGGCCGAGCGAGGTGACGCGCACGCCTTCGATCGCGTCCGCCGGCCGGTCGGGCAGGTTCACGTTGAGGAACGTCTCCTCCGGGAATTCGGCGCGGGCCAGGAGCGACCCGATGAGCTCCCCGACGAGCGCCTCGTAGCTGTCGAGATGCTCGGCCCCGTGTGCCGCGTACGAGAACGCCGCCGCCGGCACGCCGAGGATGGTGGCCTCCATCGCGGCCGCCACCGTGCCCGAGTAGAGGACGTCTTCTCCCATGTTGGGACCGTGGTTGATCCCCGAAAGGACGAAGCGCGGCGGCCGCTGCTTCAGGACCTCGCGGATCGCGAGCAGCACGCAGTCGGTGGGCGTCCCATCGACGGTGTAGCGCCCCCGCTCGAGCTCGGTGAGCCGCAGGGGCCGGTGCAGGGTGAGCGCGTGGCTCGACGCGCTCTGCTGCCGGTCCGGGGCCACGATGCACACGTCACCATGCTGCGAGGCGGCCCCGGACAGGATCGAGAGTCCCGGTGAGTGAACGCCGTCGTCGTTGGTGCACAGGAGGATGTCGCCCCCCGCTGCGGTCACCCGACCTCGACGCTCGAGAGCAGCTCGACGAGCGCGTCCGCCTCGCGCCGCAGGTCCGTCACCGTCTCCTGCTCCCAGGCGACGCGCGCCGCCTTGGGGAGCTTCCCGTCCCGCCGGAGCTGATCGAGCTTTCGCTTGGCCCCCTCGATCGTGTAGCGCTCGGTGTACAGGAGGTGACGCAGCAGGAGGATCAGCTTGATCTCCTTGCGGCGGTACACCCGGTTGCCGGCCGAGTTCTTCGAGGGCCTGAGGACCGAGAACTGGCTCTCCCAGTAGCGCAGGACATGTGGCTTGAGATCCGCGATCTCGCACACGTCACCGATCGAGTAGTACTCCCTCTCCGCGATGCGATCAGGCACGACTCCCCCCCCTTGTCACCCTTCGTCCACGTCAACCCCTCAGCTCCACCGCTCCGGCTTCGGCTCGCGGGCCATGAGGCGCGCGAGCGCTTCCCGGGGTGCAATGCCCTCGTACAGGATGGAATATACCGCGTGGGTGATCGGCAGCTCCACGCCCACCCGGTTTCCGAGCTCGTGAGCCGCCCGCGTCGTCCGCACACCCTCCACCACCTGGTTCATCCCCTCCAGCACCTCGCCCGGCTCCCGTCCGCCCCCGATCGCGATCCCGACCGTCCGGTTGCGGCTCAGGTCGCCCGTGCAGGTGAGGACAAGATCGCCCAATCCGGCCAATCCCGCGAGCGTCGTCTCGCGGGCCCCGAAGCGACCCGCCAGCCGAGTGATCTCGGCCAGCCCGCGCGTGATGAGCGCTGCCCGCGCGTTCGAGCCGAGCGCGAGGCCATCGGAGATCCCCGCGGCGAGCGCGATCACGTTCTTGAGCGCCCCGCCGAGCTCCGTTCCCACAATATCGGTCTGCGTGTAGATGCGCAGGTAGCGGTTCTGGAACAGCGCCTGGATCTCGAGCGCCGCGTCCTCCGGGTCCGAGGCCGCCACGACGGCGGTGGGAAGCCGGCGGACGAGCTCGTCCGCGAAGCTGGGCCCGGAGAGCACCGCGATGCGCGCTCGCGCGTCGGCCCCGAGGACGTCCTCGATGACCTCCGACATGCGCAGATGGGTCCCGATCTCGATCCCCTTGGAGGCCGAGATCAGGGTCGCGCGACCCACATCGTCGCGGCACGCGGACATCACCTCGCGCACGGCGTGCGAGGGACAGGCGGACAGAACGATCTCCGCGTCCCGCACGGCCTCTTCGAGCCGCGAAGTGGCGTCGAGCCGCTCGCTGAGCCGGACGCCCTTCAGGTAGCGCTCGTTTCGGTGCCGCTCGCGGATGTCGCGCGCCACATCGGCGTCGCGTGCCCACACGCGGACGAGGTGGCCGTTGCCGCACAGGGCGTCGGCCAGCGCCGTGCCCCAGCTCCCGGCGCCGAGCACGGCGACCCGCCGGCCGCTCACGGCTCTCCCGGGGGCGGCTCGTCGTCGCGGCCGAAGCGGATGCGTAGCTCCTCGCGTCGGGCCAGCCGGACGAGGTTCGAGCGGTGGGTCCACCACACGAGGAGCGCGAGCAGGAGCGCGTACAGGGTCACCGGGCGCGGCGCGTCGGCGCCGTGCGCGAGGATCGGGATCAGGGTGGCGGCGAGCAGGGACGCCAGCGAGGCGACCCGGGTCAGGAGGAGGGTCCCCACCCACACGAACATGGCGATCGTCACCGCCACGGGCGCCACCGCCAGCAGCGTGCCGGCCGCGGTGGCGACCCCCTTCCCGCCCCGGAAGCGCGTGTACACGGGCCACACGTGACCGATGATGGCGGCGAACCCGTAGGCCAGATCCCACGCTTCGGCTCGCCCGTCCCACGCCGGGAAGAACCACACCGGGGCGAAGCCCTTGAGCAGGTCGATCGCGAGGACGGTGAGCGCGGGGAGGATGCCGAGGACGCGGTACACGTTCGTTCCGCCGAGGTTGCCGCTCCCCTCCTTCCTGAGGTCCACCCCGTACCAGCGCCCGATCAGATAGCTCGTCGGGAAGGCCCCGATCAGGTAGGACGCGATGAGGAGCAGGACGGCGGTCACTTGGAGCCTGTCGAAGACGTGCCGCGGGTCACGTGCGTTCCGATCGCTTCTTGAGCTTGATCCGGATCGGCGATCCCTCGAAGCCCCACGCCTCGCGGAACCCCGCCTTCAGATAGCGGACATAGTGTTCCTTGAGGTCCCGGGGTCGGTTGGACCACAGTACGAACAGGGGGGGCGCCGTCGCCACCTGGCTGCCATAGAACAGGCGGACGTCACCGCGCCCTCCCTGCGGCGGCTGCCGTCTGGCCACCAGCTCCCGGAGCAGCCGGTTCACCTCGGGCGTGGGGATGCGCGTGCTCCGATTCGCCTGCACGCGGATCGCCGCCTCGATGACCCGGTGCACGCGCTGCCCCGTGCGGGCCGAGGCGGTGAGGATCGGGACCCAGCGCAGGTAGTGGGCGCGCCCCCGGAGGTCGCGCTCGAACTCCGCCAGCACGCCCGGCCCGCGGTCCTCGATGAGGTCCCACTTGTTGGCCACGAACACGAGTCCCTTTCCCTCGTCCCACGCCGTCTGGCCGATGCGGAAGTCCTGGTTGGCGACGCCCGCGGCCGTGTCCACCAGCAGGAGACACACGTCGGCGCGCTCGATCGCGGCCGTTGCCCGCACGCGACCGTAGAACTCGACGTCGTCGTCGACCCGCGCCTGACGCCGGAGCCCGGCCGTGTCGATCAGGCACACCCGATTGCCGGCGACCTCGGCGTAGGTGTCGATCGCGTCGCGGGTCGTGCCCGCGTCCTCGTGCACGATGACCCGGTCCTCCCCGAGAAGACGGTTGACGAAGCTCGACTTCCCGACGTTGGGTCGGCCGATCACCGCGATCCGGAGGTCGGCGTCGGGCTCGGGCTCCCCGCCGGTGGGCAGAAGCGCGACGACCCCGTCCAGCAGGTCGCCGGAGCCCTTCCCGGACAGGGCCGACACCGGGAGGGGGTCCCCGAGACCCAGCTCGTAGAACTCGAAGTGCTCGTCGGCATCGGCGAGCTCGTCGACCTTGTTGACCGCGATCAGGGTGGGGCGGCCCGAGACGCGCAACAGCTCGGCGATGTGCCGATCGACGGCGTGCACGCCGGTTCTCCCATCCACCACGAACACGATCGCGTCGGCGAGCTCGACCGCGTGCTCGACCTGGCCGCGCACTTCGACGTCCATGCGCTCCTCGGGACGATCCACGATCCCGCCGGTGTCGATCAGTCGAAACGTTCGTCCGGCCCATTCGGCATCGGCGAGCTGACGGTCCCGCGTGACCCCGGCCCGCTCGGCCACGATCGCCTGCCGACGGCCGATGATGCGGTTGAACAGCGTGGACTTGCCGACGTTCGGACGTCCGACGATCGCCACCGTGGGGAGCTGCACGCGTCGGCCGTCGCTACCGGATTGCGGACAGGACGTCGATGAGGTCGTAGGAGGGTTCGACCCGCAGACCCCCGCAACGTCGTCGGAGATCCTCGAGCGTCACGTCGTCGATGAACCGCTCCCGATCGTCGAGCGCGTGCGCGCTCACGAGCGCCACGTCGAAATGCCGGTAGGGCTCGAGTGCCCGGGCGTGGTCCTCGCCGGATAGGAGGCCCGCGGTCGTGACGCCGGGGCCGTACAGCGTGTTCGGGGTGATGGCGGTGTCGACCGTCGCCCCCGTGCGCCGGGCGATGTCACGCGCGAGCCGCTCGAGCGACGGTCCCATCGATGTGCCGGTCACGGCCACGACCCGGGTCCCGCCGAGGTCGGGGAGCCTGGACAGGCCCGTCCGCACGCGCTCCACCAGCGAGGAGATCGCGCCCACGCCGTTGCTCTCCAGATCCTGGTCGTCGAAGTACTCCCGGCCGGGAAGCTCGAGGCCGGCCTGGAGGAAGATCTCGTCGGCCGCATAGCACCAGCCCGTCCCCCGCTCCTCGAGCGCGCGGGCACGGGCCCGATCGATGTCGGCCAGCGTCACGCGGCATTCCTCCGCCGTGAGCGCCCGGACGCCGCGGTCCGCGTTGTAGGACGTCAGACCGACCGGGACCACCGACAGCGAGCGGATCGCCTCGCCCCGGGCGTACAGGTCGTCGATCGTCCGGGTCAACACGCGGCCGTCGTTCACCCCGGGGCACAGGACGACCTGCGCGTGCACCACGATCCCCCCCCGGGCGAGCCGGTCGAGGTCGCGTTCGATCCCCGCCGAGCGCGGGTTCTTGAGCATGGCCAGCCGCACCTCGGGATCCGTGGCGTGCACGCTGACGTACAGCGGCGACAGGCGCTGCGAGAAGATCCGCTCCCAGTCGTCCGGTCGGAGGTTCGTCAGCGTCACGTAGTGACCGAACAGGAACGACAGGCGGTAGTCGTCGTCCTTGACGTACAGACCGGCCCGCAGCTTGTCGAGCTTCGGGTTCCCCTTCACGAAACAGAACGGGCAGGCGTTCGTGCAGCGGCGGATCTTGTCGGGCTCCGGCACGATCCCCAGGGGCTCGTCCGGCGGCTTCTCGATCTCGTACACGAGCCGCTCGCCCGCGGCGGTCTCGGTCTCGACGACGAGCTCCTCGTCGGCCTGCCGGAAGAGCAGGTCGAGACCGTCGCGCACCGGCTGTCCGTTGATGGACAGGATGGCGAGGCCGACCGGGAGCCCCAGGTCGTCGGCGATGCTGCCCGGCTCGATGTGCGCGATTCGGATCATGGGCTGGCGTTCAGGCGCTCTCGGCGCCGTCCTCCCGATCGGCCGGGCTCAGGACCTCGAGGGCCGTCTCGTGCTGGCCGGCGGGAACGAGGACGCGCACGACCGCCATCCCGGCCATCGAGAGCATGTGCGCGTGGTCCTTCTGCGACAACACGTGTCCGTCGAGCCCCGCCGCGCGCAGGAGACCGGCGGCCAGCTCGGCCTCGGCCTCATCGAAGGTGCGCGCCACCTCCGCCCAGCCCTGGACGATGTTGACATCGCCGTGACGCGTGCACAGCGACACGTACCGGTCGCCGGCGTCGCACGCGGCGCACACGGCCCGACCGCACACCGCGCAGCCGGTCGAGGTGAGCGTCTCGGTGTGGATGTCGCAACGGGCCGGTCGGGCGAACGCCCCGCACCAGCCACAACGGGAGAGGGTGTGGGTCCACCCTCTCCCGCAGCGGGGACAGCGCCGTGGTGACGAGTCGTGGGGTTCGCTCACCGGGCCCCGTCGCGCCCGGTGGCGGTCAGCCGGGCGATCGGGTCAGGTGCCACTCTTCCTGTAGCGGAAGCCCGCCACCGGCACCCCCGGGCTCACCTCGAGCCGGAAGGGCTGCGGTTCGCCCGCCGCCGGCGCATCCGTCTCGAGCGTCTCGGTGGCCACCACCTGACCCGACGCATCGAGGAACTCGAACGGGATCGTCACCGAGCCGCCGACCTCCCGGGTCTCGAAGCTGCCGCGCACGACGTACGTGCCCCCGGCCGCCGGCGCCATCTGGACGAAGTGGAACACGATGTCGGTGGTCTCGCCCTGGCCGAGCACCTCCATCGCGCGCTGATCCATGTTGGCCTTCGCGAGCGCGCTGGCCAGGAGCTGGTAGTTGGACTCGTCGTACGGGTACCACTGTACGAGCGTGTCGGCGAGCGCCAGTACCGGTTCGGGACGACCCGCCTGCACGGAGGCGTTCACGTAGTTCTCCATCGCCTCCTTGTTGTACGGGTTCGAGGCCCGGGCCTTGCCGAACGCCACCGCCGCCTTCTCGAAGTCGTTCGAGTTGTACAGACCGACCCCCACCTCGACCCACTGCTGCGGAGTCAGGTCCTCGCGCGACAGCACCTCCTCGAAGATGCCGCTGGCCTCGTCGGCGCGTCCCGCCTCCGACAGCGCGAGCGCGTACCGGATGCGGATGACGACGTCGTCCGGGTACTGCTCGAGGTAGGATGAATAGGCCGTCAGCGCCTCGTCGGCGCGGTCCGCGCTGACGAGGAGATCTCCCATCCCCTTGATCGCGCTCTGCATCTGGGCCGGGTCCGCGTCCGTGAGGTCGCCGGAGAGCGCCTCCTGATAGGTCTCGATGGCGGCGGCGTTGTCGCCGGTCTCCATGTACAGGAGCGCCGTGTTGTTGTACGAACGCAGGTCGTGGCTGAACTCGTTGGCCTTGGCGAAGCTGGCGAGCGCGGTCCCGGGGTCGCCGTCGTTGTACGACTGGATCCCCCGGTTGTAGAGACGCACCCAGCCGTTCTCCCGCATCGTCTGACCGTGCACCTGGCACGCCGGTGGCGCGAGCTCCTCGAAGCGCTGGATCGCCTCGAGCCCCTCGTCGAATCGCTCGAGCCCCAGATACGCCTGGCTGGCGAGCAGAAAGACCACCGCGTTGTCACCGTCCAGCTCGGGCGCGAGCGCCCCGAGCGCGTCCATGTACGCCTTGGTCTCCTGCTCGGGTGTCGACTCCTGCGTGATTTCCTGCAGCGCCGCGGATGCCGAGCTCGCCCCGTTGCTGGGGTCGAACTCGCAGTCATCCTGCGCCGTCAGCACGGCCGGGGCCGTCAGCAGGCCCAGCAGCAGCCCGAGGGCCGCTCGATACTCCCACCGATTCATGCTGGCCATCTCCGTATGAGCGTCTTGGTTTCGCGGTTCCCGGTCAGGACGCGGCACGAAACTAGTCGTTTCACGGCCCGCCCGCACGGACGCCGGATGCCCGCCCGTGATCCGCTCGCGGACGCGAAAAAGCACCTCCCGGTCGGCCAGCGGCCGACCTGCACCCGACGCCTTCCGGCGCGTGCTTGGAGGTACCCCCGGAGGGGGCCCGTGGTCCCTCTCGCGCCGCCTCGAGCGGGCGAGCGCTCAGTAGGTGAGCGGGTGGGCCGTGTTGAACAGGACGACCGTCTCCCCGTCGCACAGGTCGCCGCGCTCGTACAGCGCCTCGGCGGCCGCGTAGGTGGCGCCGCCCTCGATCGCGGCCCCCACGCCGGCCCGTCCAAGCTCGAGCGCCCCGCGTCGCATCGCTTCGTCGGCCACCGCGACCGCCCCGCCCCCCGAGGCCCGCAGCGCGTCGAGGATGAGGAAATCCCCCAGGGCGCCCGGCACCCGCAGCCCGAACGCCGACGTGCGTGCGCCCTCCCATTTGGCGGCGAACCGCTCCCCGCTCTCGAACGCGCGCACTATGGGCGCGCACCCGGTCCCCTGGACCGCGTACAGTCGGGTGTCGCCGTCCACCAGACCGAACGTCCGGAGCTCGGCCAGCGCCTTCGCGCTCCCGATGAGGCCGGTGCCGCCGCCCGTCGGGTACACGATCGCGTCGGGCGCGCGCCACCCCAGCTCCTCGACGATCTCGAGCATCATCGTCTTCTTGCCCTCGATGCGGTACGGCTCCCGCAGCGTCGACACGTTGAACGCGCCGGTCCGTTCGGCGTGCTCGGCGGCCAGACGGCCGCATTCGTCGATCAGCCCCTCCACCCGCACGATCTCGGCGCCATAGTGCACGCAGCGCCGCTCCACCCCGGGAGGCGTATCGGTGGGGATGTACAGGGTGGCGGGCAGCCCGGCCCGGGCCGCGTAGGCGGCGAGCGCCGCCCCGGCGTTCCCGGCGCTCGGCACGACGAACGCGGTGGCCCCATCGAGTGCCGCGCGCGTGACCGCGGCGGCCAGCCCGCGGTCCTTGAAGCTCCCGGTCGGGTTGCGTCCCTCGTCCTTGACCAGGAGTCGCACACCGGCGAGCGGGCCGCGCGGTCGGATGTCGAGCAGCGGGGTGGAGCCCTCGCCGAGCGTCACCGGGGACTCCGCGTCGGCGAGCGGCAGGATCTCGACGAACCGCCACATCCCCCCGCGTCTGCCCGCCCAGCGGTCGCGGAGCGCCCGTCCGTCACGGGTCTCGAGGTCGTAGCGGGCCAGCAGGGGCTTGCCGCACGCGGGGCACACGCCGGCGCCCGCGCGGGGCACCTCGAGCCCGCACGCGCCGCACTCCAACCGCCATTCCGTCATCGTCGCTCCAGGTGCGTCCGGGTCCGTTCCAGCCGGGTGCGCGTTCGCTCTCGGCCCAGCGCGTACGCGACCTCGCCCAGGTCGGGCCCGTGGGCGGCCCCGGTGAGCGCCGCCCGGATCGGCTGGTAGAACCTCCGTCCGGCGACCCCCGCCGCCTCCGAGGCGCCGCGCAGGGACGCCTTGAGCGTCGCCGGCGTCCACTCCGCGTCCCGCCACGCATCGAGGACGTGCTCGAGGACGTCGGGCGCCGCCGGGTCGGCGAGCGCGGTGCTGGCCGCCTCGGCCGCGAGATCGGGCTCTCCGTACACCGACTCGAGCTCGGGTCGTGCGTCGGACAGGAGCTCGGTCCGCTTCGCGAACACCTCGGCGGCCCGCACGAGGTCCTCGTGCGTGACGTCCAGACCGTCGGCGCAACCGAACTCGGCCCAGCGGCGCGCCAGCCGCTCGGGCGACTCGGCGCGCACGTGCTGACCGGACAGCCAGCGCATCTTGTCCGGATCGAGCTCGGCATCGGTGGCCCCGATGCGATCGAGATCGATGGCCTCGACGAGCGCGTCGCGGGTGAACAGCTCGGTCCCCGTCCCCGAGGACCACGACAGCAGGGACAGGTAGTTGACGATCGCGTCCGGGTGATACCCCTCGTCCCGGTACTCCAGCACTCCCCGCGCTCCCTCGCGCTTCGAGAGCTTGCCGCCCCCGCGGGCGAGCACGGTGGGGATGTGGACGAACTGCGGCGGCGGCGCGTCGAACGCCTCGTACAGCAGCACCTGCTTGGGTGTATTGGACAGGTGGCCGACGCCGCGGATCACGTGCGAGATGCGCATGTCGAGGTCGTCGACGGCGGCCGCGAAGTTGTACGTCGCCCGGCCGTCCGGCCGCAGGAGGACGAAGTCGCCCAGATCCGCGCCATCGATGCTCAGCTCACCCTTGAGCCTGTCCTCGAAGGATACCGGCCCGGGCTCGACCCGCAGCCGGATGGCCGCCGGCTCGCCCGCCGCCTCGCGCGCCGCGGCCCCGGCGGGCGGCAGGGCCCGGCAGCGGCGGTCCACGCCCGGTGGCCGACCGGCGGCGATCGCCTCGTCCCGGTCCGCCTCCAGCTCGGCGGGCGTGCAGAAGCAGCGGAACGCGCGCCCCGTGTCGAGCAGCTCGCGCGCACGGGCCTCGTGGCGGGCTCCCCGCTCGGACTGCCGATAGGGGCTGAAGGGGCCGCCTCGCTCCGGCCCCTCGTCCCGCTCGAGACCCAGCCAGTCGAGGGCCTCGCGAATCGCCTCCTCCCCGCCCGACACGTTGCGGGCGGTGTCCGTGTCCTCGAGACGGAGCACGAACGCGCCGCCCGCGTGGCGCGCGAACAGCCAGTTGAGGATCGCGGTGCGGGCGTTGCCGAGGTGAAGCGGACCGGTCGGGCTGGGCGCGAACCGGGTGCGCACGGTGGCGTTCATTCGCCCTCCTCGCCGTCGTTCGACGCGGACCCGGGCACCTGGTCGACGCCCGGTCGTCCCGGCTCGTGTCCCGGGCAGCCCCATACCGGAAGCCCGGGATAGCGCGCGAATCTCGGGTCCTTCCGAGACAGGCGGCACAGGAGGAAGGCGGATCCCCGGTCCGACACCACCACCCGCGCGTGCCGGCAGGAGGCGCACAGACCGGCCCCCGCGAGGAGCGCTGCCTCGTGGCCGTTCACGACTCGGGGGTCCCGATCTCGTCCGGCTCGCGGATCGCTCCCGGCCGCCTCGCGCGGCCGAGCGCCTCCCGGATGGCGAGCGCCGTGGCCCTGCCGATCCCCGGCGTCTCCTCGAGCTCCTCGAGGCTCGCTTCGCGGACCGCGGCCAGGCTCCCGAAGCGCCGCAGGAGCTCCTGTTCGCGGGCCGGACCGACCCCCGGGATCTCGCCGAGCCGCGAGCGCAGCGTACGCCGGCGGCGCAGGGTGCGGTTGTACTGGAGCGCGAACCGGTGCGCCTCGTCCCGCGCGCGCTGCAGCCAGTGCAGCCCCGGGTCGGTCGGGGCCAGGATGATCGGTCGCGAGTCTCCGGGCCGGAACACCTCCTCCTCTCGCTTGGCGAGGGCCACGGTGGGCAGGTCCGACACCCCGGCCACGTCCATCGCCTGCCGCGCCGCGGACAGCTGACCCTTGCCGCCGTCCACGACCACCAGATCCGGGAGCGGGCGCGACTCGCGCACGCGACGGTCGAAGTAGCGCGACACGATCTCCTGCATCATCGCGTAGTCGTCCGGGTGCCCGTCGCCCGAGCCCCGGATGCGGAACCGCCGGTACTCGTTCTTGTTCGGCGTTCCATCGACGAGCCATACGGCGCTTCCCACCGACTCCTTGCCCGCCAGGGTGGACACATCGAAGCACACGAGCGTGCGCGGGGGTGCCGGCAGCTCGAGCGCCTCGGCGAGCCGCAGGGCCGGCACGGGCGCGCTGCCGGCGTGCGCCTGCCGACGTGCGCGCGTCGCGTCGCGCTCCAGGCGATCGCTGGCGAGGATGTGCGACGCGTGGCGCGCGGCGGCCCGCACGAGGTCGAGCTTTGCACCGCGCGCCGGGACGCGGATCGCGAACGGGGCGTCGCGTCGCGTCGTGAGGTACTCCTCGACGAGGTCGAGGTCTTCGAACGTCTCCGGGACCAGAAGCTCGGTCGGCACCTCCTCCTGCCGCAGATAGAAGCCCTTGACGAGCGCGCCGACGAGTGCCGCCTCGGTCTCGTGCTCGGCGTTTCCGAGGTAGTGAACCTCCCGTCCCACGAGGCGTCCTTCACGCACGCGGAGGAGCACGCCACAGGCCAACCCCGCGTCGCGCGTCAGCCCCACGGCGTCGTGGTCGCCGCCACGCTGGTCGACGGCGGCCTGGCGGCTCTCCAGCGCGTCCAGCCCGCGCAGCACGTCGCGCAGCTCGGCCGCGCGCTCGAACTCGAGGCGCCCGGATGCCTCCGCCATGCGCCGCTCGACCGATGTCCGCACCTTCGCCGTCCGCCCCCCGAGGATCTCGAGGATCTCGTCGATCATGGCACGGTAATCCTCGAGCGACTGCAGGCCCGCGCACGGGGCCTTGCAGCGCCCGATGTGATAGTCGAGACAGGGGCGCGCCGGGAGATCGTCGGGCATGTGGTAGTGGCACGAGCGCACGGTGTACATCTGCTTGATCGTGCGCAGCGCGCGCCGCATGGCCTTGACGTCGGTGAACGGCCCCAGGTAGCGCCCACCGTCGTCCTCGAGCTTGCGCGTCACGAAGATGCGCGGGTACGGCTCGTTCACCGTGACCTTGATGTACGGATAGCTCTTGTCATCGCGCAGCTGGATGTTGAACGGGGGCGAGAGCTCCTTGATCAGGTTCCATTCGAGAAGGAGGGCCTCGGCCTCCGACTGGACCGGGAACGTTTCGATCGCGTCGATGCGTCGGACGAGCTCCGTGACTTTGACGTCGCGTCCCCTGTCGGCGCCGAAGTAGGACGCCACGCGGGAGCGGAGCGACAGCGCCTTCCCGACGTACAGCGGCTCGGCGTCGCGGTTTCGGAACAGGTACACGCCGGGGCTCCTGGGGAGCGTCCGCACCTGCCTTCTGAGCCTGTCGAGACGCCCGCGTCGTTCCTCGCTCACGGCGCTTTCGCACCTTCCACGGGTCGCGCCCGCAAACGCTTGAGCGGCGATCCGGCGATCAGGATGTACGGGATGCCTCCCGCCACCAGCACGCCGAGCAGGAGGGCGATTCGGGCCGGGAGCCCGGCCCCGAAGCGATCTTCCGCCCACACGCGGAGCGGCCACGACACGCCCGCCGCAGCGGCGGAGCCGGTCACGATGCGGAGCACGGCTTTCCGCACCCCGCCCCTGAGGCGCGGGAGACCGCGCCGGTGGAGGCCCCGTCGGAGCAGCCACAGGTTGAGCCACGCCCCCACCGCGCCCCCGACCGCGAGACCGGCCACCGAGCGCGCGCCGAAGTCCCGCGACCACATCCAGAACATGAGGGCGGCCCCGAGCCCGATGCCGGCGACGACCGCGACCGCGGCGTAGGTCATCGGGGTGCGCGTGTCCTGCAGGGAATGGAACGCGCTCGCGAACAGCTTCACGAGGCTGGTGGCGATGAGCCCGATCGCGTACGCGGACAGGATCCATTGCACCAGCCGCGCGTCCTCGTGGGTGAACTGGTTGCGCTCGTAGATCACCGAGATCACCAGGTCCCCGTACAGGAGGAAGATCACCACCGACGGGACGACGAAGTAGAGGATGCGCCGCAGCCCGGTGTCGAGGTGGGGGCGCAGGGCCTCGATCCCCCCGCCGCGGGACATCTCGGGGAGCGCCGCCACCGCCACGGCGACTCCGAACAGGGCCATGGGGAGCTGGACGATGCGCTGCGCGTAGTACATTCCGGCGAGCGCGCCCGCCCCGCCCGAGGCGACCAGCGTGCTGGCCAGCATCACGTCCACGAGGCTCGACACCTGGAAGATCCCCTGCCCCGCCGCCACCGGCCCGGCGTTCCGGGCCACCGTGCGGACGCCGGGATCCCCGCGCCCGAGCGTCGGGACCAGCGTCCCGGCGAGACGCAGGGCGGCGGGGATCTGTACCACGACCTGGAGCGCCCCCCCGACGAGCGTCGACCAGGCGAGCACGATGATCAGCGGCTCCACCCCCGCGTGCGCGGCCCAGGCCAGACCGGCGACCTGGGCCACGTTCCACAGAACCGGAGCCGCGAACGGGAGGAAGAAGTGCCGGTGGCTGGTCAGGACGCCGAGACACCACGCGCCCGCGATCATCAGACCCGACATCGGGAACAGGATGCGGATCATGCGGGCCGTGAGGGCCGACAGCTCCGCGTCGAAGCCCGGAGCGAAGAGCCTGGCGAGCCACGGAGCCAGGGCCACGCCGATGGCCACGACCGCGCCGGACAGGATGAGGACGAGCCCCAACACGCCCCGCGCCACGCGACGCGCCCCCTCCCGGTCCCCTTCGCCGAGCCGGGCGGAGTACACCGGGACGAACGCCGCCGACAGCGTGCCCTCGCCGAGAAGGTTGCGGAGGATGTTGGGGACGCGCAGGGCGGCGGTATAGGCGTCCATGAGGAGATCGGCCCCGAAGAACGACGCGATCACGACGTCCCGGACGAAGCCGGTGATCCGGCTGGCGAGGATGCCCGCCCCGACGTGGGTCGCGGATCTGGTCGCCGATCTTCCCGTGTCGGCTTCGGGCAGCGTCAGCCCTCCTCCTCCGACCCCCGTCGCTCCGGGGCGGGTAGGGCGGGGGCGTCACCGCGCCCCTCGACGAGCGAGCGGACGAAGGTCGCCTCGTCACGGAGGCTCTCGACCGTCTGGGTGAGGTACTCGACCTCCTTTTCCAGCGCGTCGAGCCGGGCGGCCGAGCCGGGCGTCACGTCCTTCGAGGCGATCCGGCGCGCGAACGCCTCCGAGAGTGGCGAATCGATCACGATCGCCAGCACCGGGATCAGCACGATCATGCCGAGTATGAGGATGAAGGCGAGAGTCATGCGGTCTGCTCGCGTACAGTGGACACCCGAAGGCGATCCATGGTCGATGGGGGCACCGCGGACGCCCGACGGGCGGCTGATACCCCGCAGGGCCGGAAGCTATCCCTCCCGAACGGGGCTCGCCAACGCGCCCCGCAGCCGTTCCCGCGTGCGCTCGGCGGCCGTCGCCAGGAGCTCATCGCCGTAGCGGCTCAGATGATAGAACGGGCTCAGCACGCGCTCCTGCGGACGTCGGTCCGGATACAGGTGCTGGGCGAGACGCCGGATCTGCTCGATCCGGGTCTCCTGCTGGCGGCGCACCTCGGCGTCGATCTGACCCTCCAGCTCCCCCACCGCGTCGAACATCGCCTTTCGCGTCTTCCCGATCGAGGCCCGGAGTCCGGGGAGCACCTCGCGGATCGGTGCCTCGGCGGCCGACAGCCCCTCGCCGAGCGCGCGGCGGAGCGCCGACAGCCCCTGCTCGACCCCCGCCGGACGGGACTCGCCGGTGAGCTCGGCGATGGCCGCCTCCCCGCCGTCTTCGAGGGTCTCGGGCGCGATCCCGAGCCGTTCGAGCAGCTCGCGATTCCGCGCCTCCAGCACGGTCCACGCGGCTCGCGGCTGGAGAGCCGGGACCGGGACATCGAAGTGGGCGAACAGCGGGGGGAGCTGGCTCCAGTACGCGAGCTCGCCCGGGCCGAGTACCGTGGCGGCGACCGGGAGCAGGAACGACTCCAGCGCGGGACGCGACGACACGTTGGGCGAGAACGCGCCCGGAGCGTCCTCCAGCCGGCGTTTCCACGTGTCCGGCGGCTCGGACGGCGCGTTCCGACCGGCCGCGAATCCGCCATCGGTCAGGTACACGCGCTCCCGGCTCGATCCGGTGTCGTAGAACATGGGCAGCGCTCCCGGGAGCCGGGCGATCGGGGGCTCGAAACCTCCCTCCTCGAGTCGGGCCGCCCCCGTCTCGAGGGCGTCGAGCACCCGCCCGGGCTCCTCGAGCATGCGCCCGAAGAACGGTCGGGCCGCCAGCTTGACGGCATCGTCTCCCGCCTCGAGCCACGCGTACCCGTATCCGTCGAGCACGCCCGCCAGGGTGCGGGCGAAGGCACCCGAGAGCGTGGCACCGGGCCGATACGTATCTCGAAGAAGCTCGAGATAACCATTCACAAATTCCGATGGTGGAAGGAGTTCAGCCAACTCGTCCACGCGCCCGCGGATGTCCGGGCCGAGCGGCGAGGGGCCCGCCGAACGTCCCTCGCGTCCGGCCGGAGGATCGATCGACAGCGTGCGGAGACGGTTCTCGCGATCGATGACCCGGGTGCGCCCGATCTCGTGCCAGTCGTGGTCGTCACCGGCGATCCAGAACACGGGCACCACCGGCACGCCGAGCTCCCGCTCGAGACGTTCGGCGAGCTCGATCGCCGTGAGCGCCTTGTAGAGGACGTACAGCGGCCCGAGGAAGAGGACCGGCTGTTGACCGGTCGTGACGGCGAAGCCCTCGCCCCCGAGCACGCGGGCGAGCTTGTCGGCGACGGCGTCGGACGTGGTGCCGAACGCCTCCGGACCGGAGCGCGCGGCGCGGCGGCGAGGCGTGAGGGCGTCGGTCCCCAGGAGCGGTAGCGACACGGGGCCGTCGCCCGCCAGGATCCGCCCGGCCAGCGAGTCGGGCTCCGCCAGCGCGCGCACCTCGAGGGTCAGCCCGGCGCTCACGCGGCCTCACCGAGCAGGATGAGGCGGGGCGAGTCGGGCCCGAAGGCCTCTCCGTCGTACGAGCCGAACCGGCGACGCACGACGAGGCCGTTGCGCTCGAGCAGGTCATCGAGGACCTCGGGCCGGTACAGACGCACGCGCTCGTGGTACACGTCCGGGTCGCTCCCGTCGGCGCCGTCGATCTCGATCCTCTTGAACACGTGGTCTCCCTCCACCCAGCGGGTCTGTCGCACGCGGCGCCCGCCGCGCTCGGTGATCGTCTCGGGCTCGAGCCGCGCGAGCACCCACGGCGCGTTCAGGTAGTCCATCACGAAGCGACGGCCGGGGGACAGCATGCGACGGATCTCGCGCACGACCCGCACATCCTCCTCGGGCGTGAGAAAGTAGCCGAACGAGGTGAAGAAGTTCACCAGGCCGTCGAACGCGCCATCGCGGAACGGGAGCACGCGCATGTCGCCACGCACGAGGGCCCCGCGCACGCCCGGGCGTTCCGCCGCCTCACGCAGGAGCGGGTCGGAGAGGTCGATCCCCGTGGCCGCCAGACCGGCGGCCCGCATCTGTTCGAGGTGACGCCCGGCCCCACATGCCAGGTCGAGCACCCGGCCACCGGGCGCGACGTCGCCATGGGCGAGGAACAGGCGCACGCCGGCCACCGCCTCGTCCTCATCGCGGTGCGGATACAGCGAAAGGTACGCCTCGCCGAACCACTCCCGGTACCACTCCGCCGGGACGGTCACGGGCCCTTGTGATAGGGTTCGCCGCGCAGGATCGTGCCGGCACGGTACACCTGCTCGGCGAGCACGAGGCGGGCGAGCTCGTGCGGCAGGGTCAGGTTCGAGAGCGACACCCTCCGATCGGCGGCCTCGAGCACCGGGTCGTCGAGCCCGTGTGCGCCCCCGATGGCGAACGCGAGGCCCGGCAGGCCGTACGTCTGCGCCTCGGCCAGGCGGTGCGCGAGGTCCCGCGTCGACCAGCGGGAGCCGACCCGCGTGAGCGCCACCCGCTCCAGCCCTTCCGGCAGGCGGCGCAGCAGCGCCTCCCCCTCCTCGCGCCGGGCCTCGTCGGCGCGCTCGTCCGGGAGCGACGCGGCCGCGATCTCGATGGGCTCGAACCGGAAGTAGCGCGACACCCGGGTCTCGTACTCGGCGATCGCCTCCGAGAGCCCGGGCGTGCGCGGCTTCCCGACCGAGGCCACCACGATGCGGATCATCGGGCGAGCACGGTGTCGCGCAGGTAGCGTTCCGAGTCGCGGTGTGGGTGGCTGGTCGTGAAGTGGAGCCCGCGGCTCTCCAGCCGACGCTGCGCGGAGCGCACGATGAGGCTGCCGACGAGGATCTGGAACTCGGCCTCGCGGGCGCGCATGGCGCCGCCCGCCTCCTCCGGCCGGGCGACCCCTTCCACCGTCAGCCCGTCGAGCGACTCGCGCGCCGCGGCCAGCCCCTCGTCGGAGCGTACGAGCCCGACGTGGTCCCACATGTGCTCGCGGACCGTGGCCTCCACCGTGTCGACCGGCGCTCCCTCGGGTCTGGGGCCGGGCGCGGAGATCGACTCCGTGCCCTCGACCGCGGGCGTCCCGGACAGGTCGACGCGCACCCGGCGCGCGGCCCGGTGCGCGAACACGACGGCCTCCAGCAGCGAGTTCGAGGCCAGTCGATTGGCGCCGTGCACCCCGGTGCAGGCTACCTCGCCGACCGCGAACAGGCCGGGCAGCGACGTGCGCCCGTCCCAGTCGGTGAGCAGACCACCGCACTGGTAGTGAGCGGCCGGAATGACGGGGATGGGCTGCCCGGGAACCTCGATCCCCCCCGACCGACAGCTCTCGTAGATGTGGGGGAAGCGTTCGCGGAAGCGCTCCTCCGGGATCATCGACACGTCGAGGGACACATGCGGCGCGCCGCTCCGGCCGAGCTCGGCCTGGATGGCGCGTGCCACCACGTCGCGCGGGGCCAGGGATCCGGAGGGGTGGACGCCGTCCATCAGCCTGGACCCATCGGCGCTCCGGAGCACCGCTCCCTCGCCGCGCACGGCCTCCGAGATCAGGAAGGCGTGTGAGCCCGCGGGATACAGCGCGGTGGGGTGGAATTGGACGAACTCGAGGTTCGCCACGGCCGCCCCCGCCTCGTACCCGATCGCGATCCCGTCCCCGGTGGCGATGTCGGGGTTGGTCGTGTGGCGGTACAGGCGGCCGCAGCCGCCGGTCGCGAGGACCACCGCGCGGGCGCGCACCTCGATCCAGCGCGCCCGCGGAATGTCGAGGATGAGCGCCCCCGTGCACCGGGGCCGCCGGTCCGTCCCGAGATTCGGGGTGGTGAGCAGGCGCCACGCGAAATGGTCGTCCAGCACCTCGACGCGCCCGGAATCGGCCACGGCCGCGAGCAGGGCGCGCTCGATCTCGCGGCCCGTGAGATCGGCCGCGTGCAGGATGCGACGCCGGCTGTGACCGGCTTCCCTCCCGAGCTCGAGGCGGCCCCCTTCCCCGCGGCTGAACCGCACGCCCCATTCGATCAGCTCGCGTACCCGCTCCGGCCCCTCGCGGGCCAGCTCCTCGACGATCCGCCGGTGACACAGACCCGCACCCGCCAGGAGGGTGTCGCCCACGTGGAGCGGGATCGAGTCGTCGTCCGCCATGACCGCCGCGACCCCGCCCTGCGCATAGTTGGTGTTCGAGTCGACGCGGTCCTTCTTGGTGACCAGGAGGACGTCGGCGTGTGCCGACAGCTTGAGCGCCGTCGTGAGTCCCGCGATCCCGCTGCCCACGACGAGGACGTCCGTGCGCGTCCGGTTCAAGAGATGTCGAGCTCCGCCAGCCGGGCCCGCACCTCGGCCTCGCCGCGCTCCCACACCAGCGTCTCGGGCACGACCCACGCCGGGATCCGCTCCGGGATCCGGGGCGCGAGCCGGGCCGCGTCCTTGGGAGTCATCACCAGGCCCTCCTCTCCCGCCTCCTCGAGGAGGCGCGTCCACTCGTCGGCCGCGGGAAGTCCGTGATCGGGCAGGGCGTGCTCGATCCGGATGGAATCGAGGCTCGCGCCGACGCGCTCGAAGAAGAGATTGGGCTTCATGATCCCGGTCAAGGCGACCGCGGGTCGGGCCCCACCGCATGCGCGCGCGGCCCGGTTGAGCGGAGCCGGAGGGCCGTCGGTGAACCGGACGCTCGCCAGCGTCACGCCCGGGGCCACGGCCCGGAGCCGCTCGATCAGGCAGTGGTCGAACGCGGCCTCGCCGGCGTCCGCCGGGGCCCGTCCGCTCAGTACCACGACGTCGGTGCGGCGGACGGCCCGCTCGACGTCCTCCCGGAACGGCCCCGCCGGGAGGGGCCAGCCGTTCGTGCGCCGGAGGGCGTCCCGATCGAGAACGAGCAGCTCGAGGTCCCGGGACAGGCGGCGGTGCTGGAACCCGTCGTCGAGGACGGCGACCGCGGCGCCGTCGGCCCGGGCCCGCCGGGCCGCGCGCCATCGATCCCGATGGCCGTACACGCCGACGTCCGGCCTCAGCCGGGCGTGGAGGCACACCTCGTCCTCGTATCCCCGCGTCAGGATGGCCACCTCGACGCCCCGCGCGCGCAGCATCCCGGCAAGGGAGGAGGCGAGCGGCGTCTTTCCGCTCCCGCCCACGGTGACGCCGCCCACCGACACGATCGGGAGCGGGGCGGCCGCCGCCGCCAGGACCCCGGCGTCGTACAGCGCGTGACGGGTTCGGCGCGCCAGGGCGAACATCCGGGCAGCGATTCTGAGCGCCGCCCGGGGCCGGGTCCGCGTCCACTCGGCCCGCAGCCGCCGCTCGAGCGCGCGTCGGATTCGCGCGCGTCTCCGCAAGGGGGACAGCGGTGAGGGGTCGCGGCGCGCGCCGTCCGCACATGCGCGACGGGTGCCGGACGCGCGGCCCTCGCGCGTCTCGGCGGCGATGACCTCGGCGCGGGCGGTCTCGCGCTGCATGGCCAGGCGGATGGTCTCCAGGCAGGACGGATCCTCCCGGAACGACGCGGGCACGGCGATCGGCCGACCGATGGATACGTACACGGTGGCCCCGGGGACGGGGACGCGTAGTCGGTCCCAGGTGCGCAGCCTGGACCCGTGGGTGGCGGCGAAGCCGACGGGCACGATGGGACGTCCGGTGAGCGCCGCCACGCGCGCCACGCCGGTGGCGACGCTCCTCCGCGGACCCCGGGGACCATCCGGCGTGAGGACGATCGAGCGCCCGGAGCGCCCCGCGCGCACCAGTCTCCGGAGCCCCGCCGCGCCGCCGCGCGAGCTCGAGCCGCGCGCCACCAGATCGCGGGGGGAGAGGACGCGCGCCACGAGCTCTCCGTCGCGGCTCCGGCTGGCCAGCGTCACGCAGCCACGGTCCCGGAACAGCGCCACGGCGGGGAGCAGATGCTCGTGCCACACGGCGTACACGTGGGGGCCGTCCGGCAGCGCGGCGCGCTGCCGTGGACGTCGCGCGTCGCGCAGCCGCCAGGTGCGGCCGATCGGCAGGAGGAGGCACAGGCCCCGGACCGCGAGCTCGAGGGGGAGATCCACTCAACGACCGTCCAGGAGCTCCAGGGCGTGCCCGGCCACCCGGCGCGCGCAGCCGGGCTCGCCCAGCCGCGCTCGCACCGCGGTGAGCCCTTCTCGCATGCGTCTCGCGGGCGGCGCGTCGGCATCGAGGAGCGGCGCGGCGGCGGCCGCCAGGGCCGCGGGCGTGAGGGCGTCCTGGATGAGCTCGGGGACGATGCGTTCGCCCGCGACGAGGTTCACGAGCGCGATCGACGGGACGCGCACCACGCGTCGCGCGAGCGAGTACGTGAGGCGGCTCGTCCGGTAGCCCACCACCATGGGGATCCCGGCGAGCGCGAGCTCCAGGGTGATGGTGCCCGACTTGGCGAGCGCCACGGTGGCGCGGTCGAGCGCCTCGTCGGCTTCCACCTCTTCGAACCCGAACCGCTCGTACAGGGAGCGTGGCAGGTGCGCCGGCCGGGCGACCAGGATGTCCAGACCGGCGCGTGTCGCCGCCAGCCGACGGGCCGCTGCCGCGAACGGCGGCAGCATGCGCTCGACCTCCTGGGCGCGCGAGCCGGGGAACAGCCCCAAAACCGGCCCCCGGTGCCCCGGGCGAGGGTTCGAGGCGCCGGCTGCGGGGCGCCGCGGCTCGTCGAGGAGCGGGTGACCCACGAAGCGCGCATCCACGCCGTGCTCCGCCAGCCGCCGCTCCTCGAACGGCAGGACGGTCAGGACCCGATCGCACGCCCGTGCGAGGTGCCGCGCGCGGCCCTCGCGCCACGCCCACACTTGCGGCGCGATGAAGTACAGGACCGGAATGCCGAGCGCGTGGGCCTTGCGCGCCAGCGGGAGGTTGAAGCCGGGATAGTCCACCGGGAGGACGAGGTCCACGTCACCCTCCTCGAGTACGCGCCACACCCGGCGCCGGAGCGCCGCGAAGAACGGAAGCCGGCGGGCGACCTCCGCGTAGCCCATGACCGCCAGGTTCTCGAGACCCGCGAGCAACTCCACACCCGCCTCCGCCATGGTGGGCCCGCCGAGGCCCACCATGCGCAGGTCCGGCCGGCGGGCGGCGAGCTCCTCCGCGACGCGGGCGGCGTGTCGGTCGCCGGAGCTCTCGCCGGCCGAGATGAACACCCGGGTGCTGCTCGCCCCGCCGGCAGCGCCGGGCGTGTCGCCCGCCCCGCGCTCCACGCCGCCGTCCGCGTCAGAACCGGTCGAGGTAGACGATCAGGACGAGTACGACGATGAGGAGGAGGACGAGCACGATCGTCCGCGGCCCCCGCCGGACGGCGCCCCCGAGCTCCTTGCGCTCCTCACGGATCTTGAGCAACGACATGTGCGAACTCCTCGATCTCTCGCGTGATGCGGATCGCCACATCCAGCGCCTGCCGGGCCTGTTCGCCGCGCACCAGGCGCGACGGCTCCCCGCGGATGGCGTCGGCGAAGGCGTCGAGCTCACGCTCCAGAGGCTCGCCCGGCACGGCCGCCAGCGGCACGCGCTCCACCAGGTCCTCGATCCCGGTGGCCCGATCCGGACGGCGACGGGCGCGTCTGAGGTGCTCTCCGGTCTGACCGGCCAGATCCAAGCTGAAGTAGCCGGAGTTCTGGAACAACCTCAGCTGGCGCAGCGCCCGTGTCGAGACGCGGCTCGCCGTGATGCTGGCCACCGTTCCGCCCTCGAACGCCAGCCGGGCGTTCGCGATGTCGATCGAGCCCGTGATCACCGGGACACCGACGGCCCTGACGTCGGTGGGCGAAGCGCCGGCCAGGGCGAGGACGAGGTCGATGTCGTGGATCATCAGGTCGAGGACCACCGTCACATCGGTGCCGCGCTCCTGGAAGGGGGCCAGACGGAGAGACTCCAGGTAGCGCGGGACGGAGAGGTACGGGTCGCAAGCGAGCAGGATGCCGTTGAAGCGCTCCACGTGCCCGACGCCGAGCACCCGGTCTTGCCGGCGGGCGAGCTCGACGAGCGCGTCTGCCTCGGCGAGAGCGCGCGCGATGGGCTTCTCGATGAGGACGTGGCAGCCGGCGTCGAGGGCCTCGTGGCCGATTTCGAAATGGGCCGCCGTCGGCACCGCGACCACGATCGCCTCCGCCTCGCGGCAAAGCTCGGCCGACCGGAGCGCGGTCACGCCGAGCGACGCCGCGACCGCGCCGGCACGTCCGGAGTCGACATCCGACACGCCGACCAGATCGAAGCGTGCGCCGCGGGCCAGCAGACGTGCATGCGCGGCTCCGAGCCGACCGACGCCCACGACGCCCGCCCGAAGGGGTATCACCCTTCGTCCAGCGCGTCCTCGGCGAGGTGGGACGTCTCCTCGAATCCGGTACCCCCCGGCCGTCCCGGGGGAGTCGTCACTCCGCGCTCGCTGTCCAGGATGAAGCGGGCCAGCTCGCGAACCTCGGGGACCGGATCCTCGCTCAGCTCCGCGGCGGCGTGCCGTGTGGGGGTATCGGACTGAAACAGGCGGCGAAACGCCGACCTGAGCTCGGCCAACGTCGGGTCGGGGAAGCCGCGCCGTCGGAGCCCCACGCGGTTCAGGCCGTACGCGGTGCACGGGTTCCCGGCCACGAGCGTGAACGGAGCGACATCCTGGAGGACGCGGGACGCGCCCCCCACCATGCTGTGACGCCCGATCCTCACGAATTGATGCACGCCCGACACGCCGCCCACGATCGCCCACTCCCCGATGTGTACGTGGCCGGCGAGGTTGACGGCGTTGGCGAGCACGACGTGATCGCCGATGCGGCAGTCGTGTGCCACGTGGGCGTACGCCATGATGAGGCAGTCCTCTCCGACCACCGTCTTCCCCGTGGCGGCGGTGCCCCGATTGAGCGTCGCGCACTCGCGGACCCGGGTCCCGGGCCCGATCTCGAGCCACGTTCGTTCGCCCACGTACTTGAGATCCTGCGGGTCCGTTCCGAGCACGGCTCCCGGCCACACTCGACAGTCCGCGCCGATGCACGTGTCCCGTTCGATCGTGACGTGCGGCCCGATGCGCACGCGCTCCCCGATCTGCACGTCCGGCCCGATGACGCTGTACGGCCCGATCGCCGCGCTCTCGTGGATGCGGGCGCGCTCGTCGATGACCGCGGTGGCGTGTCTGCCGGGGGCCAGGATCTCGCTGGCGTCGCTCAACGATCCACGATCTGCGCCATCATCGTCCCTTCCGCGGCGATCTGTCCGTCCACCCGGGCGCGGCCCTTCATCTTGCAGATGTTGCGGCGAAGCTGGAGGAGCTCGACGTCGAGGTGCAGCTGGTCTCCCGGACGCACGGGACGGCGGAACTTGACCTCGTCGAGGCTCATGAAGTAGACGACCTTCTCCGCCGGATCCTCGATCTCGTTCATGAGCAGCAAGCCGCCGCACTGGGCGAGGGCCTCGACGATGAGCACGCCCGGCATGATGGGGTGCCCCGGAAAGTGCCCGCTGAAGAACGGCTCGTTGATGGTCACGTTCTTCATGCCGACGATGCGCCGGCCCTCCTCGAACTCCAGCACGCGGTCGACGAGCAACATCGGATAGCGGTGCGGCAGGTACTCGAGGATCTTCTCGATGTCGAGACCGGCCGGGTGCGTTCCGTCCAGCCGTTCCTTGAGCCGCTTCGCCACGGCGATGTTCCCCCTGTGTCCGGGTCGCTCGGCCACCACGTGGCACCGCAGCCGGACGCCCACGAGCGCCAGGTCGCCGACGAGGTCGAGGATCTTGTGACGTACGAACTCATCAGGGTAACGAAGGCTCACGCCTTCCTCCAGCCCGTCGGCCCCCAGCACGAGCGTGTTCCTGGGGGAGGCCCCCAGCGCCAGCCCCCGCGCCCGGAGGTCCTCTCCCCAGCTCGCCAGCCCGAACGTGCGGGCCCCGGCCAGCTCGGCGTGGAAGGAGGTCGGAAGGATCTCCACGCTCGCGAATTGACGCCCGATGCTGGCGTGCGCGAACTCGATGCCCCCCGACACCCGATACCCTTCGTACGGCAGCACGTCGTAGCGCGCTCCCCCCGACTCCACGTGGATCGGGGCATGCAGGGCGAGCGTGCGAGCCGGCGCATCCTGGCGGATGATGCCGGCTTCGAGGAGGCGGTCGCACCACGTCCTCGAGCTGCCGTCGAACGCCGGGAGCTCGGGGCCGTCGACGTCGATCCACACGTTGTCGATGTCGAGCGCGTGGAGCGCCGCGAGCACGTGCTCGACCGTGCGCACCGTCGCGGCGCCCTCGCCGAGCGCCGTCTCCCACTCCACGCCCCGCACTGCGTCCACACTGGCCCGGATCTCGGGTCGTCCCGGAAGGTCCACGCGTCGAAACGCCACCCCGCGTCCCGCCTCCGCCGGGCGGAGCGCGACCCGGACCGCGGCGCCCGTGTGCAGCCCGTGACCATCCACATCGACGGGAGCCGCGATCGTCTGCTGCGCCGCGCTCACGGCGCTTCGCCCTGCCGTCCCGATGGCGGCCCCTCGTCGGCCGTGCCGCCGTCGCGCGCGAGCCCCAGATGGCGCTCGATGGCCGCGATGCGCGCGAGGGCGCCGGGCACCCGAAGGAGGGCCGCGCTGGCCCTCAGGAAGGCGCGCTGCGGGCGCGCGGGGTAGCCGCCGAACGTCTCCCCGGGGGGGATGTCCTTGAACACCGCCGACCTCGCCGCTACCCGGGCCCCCGCGCCGATCGTCAGGTGGCCGGCGATCCCCGCCTGCCCGGCGAGCGCCACGCCCCTCCCGATCCGCGTGCTGCCCGCGATCCCGACCTGCGCCACGATCATGCAGTCTTCCTCGATGCGCACGTTGTGTCCGATGTGCACCAGGTTGTCGAGCTTCGTCCGCGCGCCGATCGTGGTGTCGCCCAGCGAGCCGCGGTCGATCGTGCAGTTGGCGCCGATCTCGACGTCGTCGCCGATGACGCATCCGCCGATCTGGGGGATCTTGACGGCACCCTCGGGCGTCGAGGCGAAGCCGAAGCCATCCGTCCCGATCCTCGCGCCGGCGTGCACGACGACCCGATCGCCGAGAATCGCGCCGCCCAGGATCGACACCTGGGGACCGATCCGGCAACCACGGCCCACGATCGCCCCGCGCCCGACGACCGAACCCACCCGGATGTAGGTGTGGTCCCCGATCGCGCAGTCGTCCTCGATCACTACGTGGGCGTCCAGGCGGACCTCGGCTCCGAGGCGCGAGCCGCGTCCGAGGAGCGCGGTGGGGTGGATCCTCGCAGGAGAGGGCATCCGGGGATGGAGCAGCTCCACCGCGCGGATGAACGCGAGCTGCGGCTCGGCGACGCGCAGCACGGTGACGCGCTGCGTCGGGAGCTCTACCCCTTCCCGGGCGAGCACCGCCCCGGCCGCCGTGCGTTCCAGCCGGGGGAGGAGCGACTCGCGCTCGAGGAAGGTGAGCTCCCCTTCACCGGCGGTCTCGATCGGCGCGACGCCCGTGATCACCCGCTCCGGATCCCCGTCGACCCGGGCGCCCAGCCGGTGCGCGATCTCCGAGACGGTGAACGAAGGCACCGACGGTCAGGCCCGTCAACGACCTGACGGCGGATCCGCGCTCGGCTCGACCCCCAGCCGGTCGAGGACCGCCGCGGTGATGTCGAGCTCCGGGTCGGCGGCGACCACGCCGGACTCGGCGATGTCGAACACGATCGAGTATTGGCGCTCGGCGCGAAGCTGCTCGATCACCTCGCGGACCTTGTCGAGGATGGGCTTCAGGAGCTCCGTCCTGCGGGCCTCGGACTGCTGCTCGAGCTGGGTCTGCCGCAGCTGGGCGGCCTGCTGCTTGTCGAGGATCTCCTGCTGTCTCTGCTCCTTGGCGGTCGGGTCGAGCATCGCCTCCTGCCGTCGGTAGCGGGCCACCAGGCTGTCGAGCTCGGTCGCGAGTCCGGCGAGCTCGCTCTGATACCCCTCGAGCTCGGTCTGGAAGCGGGCCTGTGCCGAGTCGGCCCCCGGGGCCACCGGCAGGATGGCACCCGTGTTCACGAACACCATGGCGGTGCCCGGTGGCGGCATCGAGGGATCGGTAGCCTCCGGAGTCTGTCCGGCGAGCGGGACGGCGAGGACGGCGTACAGGGCGCCGAGCGCCGCCGTCGTATGGTTCAATCGCATCGGATCGTATCTCCTGGATCTGATCGGTCGGTGCCGAATCGAACGAAGGGCGTCAGAACACGCGCCCGAACTTGAAGTGCAACTGCCAGCCGGGGTCGGGTCGGCCCAGCAGATCGCGCCGGTCGAAGCCGTACGCGTAGTCCAGCCCGAGTGGCCCGAACGGCGTGACCAGGCTGACGCCGAATCCGGCCCCCACGAGGAGGTCCGTCGGGTTC
Source organism: uncultured Gemmatimonadota bacterium (assembly GCA_964499635.1). Lineage (GTDB taxonomy): Bacteria > Gemmatimonadota > Gemmatimonadetes > Palauibacterales > Palauibacteraceae > Palauibacter. The sequence goes on from CAZCLY010000003.1 coordinate 267,284, forward strand.
AGCTGACCCGCGTCCTGCCATACGTTCCCGGCGTCCATGAACGCGCTGGCGAAGATGTTGCTCGTCAGCTTGACTCCGAATACGGCGCCCGTCTTGAAGAACGACTCCCCCACGCGGTCGAGGTCGCTGAATGGCGCATTGTCGGGGACGTGTCCCGATGGCGTCACGGTCGCCTCTCCGTACCCCCGGAGCTGGATTCCGGCCTGGGTACCTCCCACGTAGTAGCGCTCGGTGAAGAACGGATTGTCGCCGAGGATGAGCCCCGCCTCGAAGTTCATCCCGAAGGTGAGCTCGATGGGCGTGCTCCCGACGCCGCCTCCGATGGCGCCCACCGGGACGTACCATTCGCTCTCTAGGTCGACCTTCTGGTAGTCGCCGTCCCCGCCGAGGATGCCGCCCGTATGGCGGATCGAGAGCGAGTTGCGCGAGCCCGCCGTCGGGAACACCGGGTTGTTGCGCGAGTCCTGGACCAGCCGGAAGCTGACGGCGCTCCGCGTGCCGGTGAACAGCGAGAATCGCTGCCCCACGACGCCCGCCGTGTCGAGGCCACGGACGCGGTCGTTGAACAGGGAGTACCCGATGAAGGCCCTCGTGGAGCGGAGACCGAACAGCGGCAGCCCGAACTCGACCAGACCGCCGCGCTGGCGCCGGTCACCGAGGCTGAAGCCTGTGAACTGGTCCCTGGAGTTGCGCAGCGTGATGGTTCCCGAGTAGATGCTGCCGAAGATCTCCGGGTCCGAGTAGCTGAGGTCGATGTCCTGCTGGCGGCTGCCGAAGATCCACCGGAAACGCCCGGTCTTGGCGAGCCCGAACAGGTTCGGCTGCTCGTACCCGATGAACCCCGCCAGACCGCTGAACCCGGAGGCCGTCACCCCGAAGTTGAGCGTCCCGGTCTGCTTCTCCTTGACCCGGAGCGTGATGTCGATGTCGCCGTCCGGCCGCTCCCGGATGTCGACCGCCTCGTCGGGCGGCAGTGGTTCGAAGAACCCGAGACCCTGGATCGCCTGAAACGAGCGGATCAGCCGATCCTGCGAGTACACGTCGCCGGGGTAGATGAACAGCCGGTTCCGGATGACGCGATCGTGCGTATAGGTGTTCCCCTCGATCGACACCTCGTGGATGTAGCTGGGCTGGCCCTCGCGGATCTGGAGCACGGCCCGCACGCGCGGTGGCCCGCCCTCCTCGGCCGGCGGCAGGCGCTCCACGTCGGGAGAGAACTGCGCCCGCAGGTAGCCGGAGTTCCTGTACATGTCGCCGAGGTCGGCGCGCGAATCGAAGAAGGCAGTCTGGTTGAACGGCGGCAGCGTTCCCGCCTCCGCCTCCTCCTGGCCCTGTCTCACGACGGGCTCGATGGCCGCGGTCGGGAAGGCGCGATTACCGGCGATCCTCAGCTCCTCGAGCACGTATCGTGGCCCCTCGTCCACGTCGATCACGATGCGGCCCTTCCCCGTGACCGGATCCGAGATGATGGTGTCGCCGACGACGGCGAAGTCGAGGTAGCCGCGCGAAGCGTAGAACTGGGGGAGGCGCTCGGTCAGGTCGCGGCGGTATTCGTCCTTCTTGAGCTCCCCGGAGTTGAACCACAGGAAGCCCTCCTGATTGGTGAACATCGCGTCGCGGATCTGGTCATCCGTGAACGCCTCGTTGCCCTCGAACTCGATCGACGTCACTCCGAGGCGCGGCCCCTCGTCGACGACGAACGTCACCCGGAAGGTGGACGGGAGGCTCGGGTCGGGTTGAATGAGCGTGTCGACCCGCGCCGTGGGGAACCCCTCGTTGGCGAGCATGTTCTCCATCAGCGCGCGCGCCCGGCCGATGCGATCGGGATCCAGCGGGGCGTTGCGCGCCAGTCCGATCGTGTCGCGGATCGTGCTCTCGCTGACCTGTTCGAGCCCCTGGAACCGGTACTGGCTGATGTAGGGCCGCTCGACCACGAAGATGTAGAACACGCCGGCCTGCGGATCGGTGCCCTCGACGCCGACGCGCACGTCGGAGAAATCGCCGCTGGCGAACAGGCGCTTGATGGCGTCCGCCACCTGGGGCCCTCGTACGATGTTGCCGGGACGGAGACCGGTGCGGTTGATGATGTCGGTGGAGGTGTGCCGCTGGTTCCCGATCACCACGAGGCTGTCGATGCGGACGCTGAACTGGTCGAGGTTCTGCTGCGCAAACACGGGCGCGACCCCCGCGAGGACGAGGATCGCGCCGAGAACCCAGGGTGCGCCCCGTGCGCCCGTTCGTGGCGCGCGCGGGAAGGACCGGGTCATGTAGCCGAGGACGGCGAAGGGGCTCCGAACACGAGCGATTCCTCGTCCTCGGCCACGTCCACGGCGATCTCGTCTCCCGGCTCGAAGTCCGCCATCAGGATCCTCTCCGACAGCGGATCCTCCACGTAGCGCTGGATGGTCCGCTTGAGGGGCCGCGCGCCGAACTTCTCGTCGTATCCGCGCTCGACCAGGAAGCGGACGGCCGCGTCGGTGAGCTTCAGCGTCAGACCCTCCTCCGCGAGCCGCGACTGCACGTCGCCGAGCTGGATGTGCACGATCTCGCCGATCTGCTCCTTCGACAGCGGGTGGAAGACGATCGTCTCGTCCACCCGGTTGAGGAACTCGGGCGTGAACACGCGCTCGATCTCCTCGATCACGCGATCCTTGATCCGGCCGTAGTCGAACCCGGACTCGCCCGCGTTGAAGCCGAGCTTGGTCGTCGACCCCAGATCGCGGGTCCCGACGTTCGACGTCATGATCACGACCGTGTTCTTGAAGTCGATCACGCGCCCGTAGTTGTCGGTCAGCCGCCCCTCGTCCAGCACCTGGAGCAGGATGTTGAACACATCGGGGTGGGCCTTCTCGATCTCGTCGAGCAGGACCACGCTGTACGGACGACGCCGGACGGCCTTGGTGAGCGCGCCCGACTCCTCGTAGCCGACGTATCCGGGTGGCGCGCCGATGAGCCGGCTGACCGAGAACTTCTCCATGTACTCGGACATGTCGACCCGTACGAGCGCGCCCTCGTCGGCGAACAGAAAGCGGGCCAGCGCCCGCGCCAGCTCGGTCTTCCCGACCCCGGTGGGTCCGCAGAAGATGAAGCTCCCGATCGGCCGGTTGGGGTCCTTGAGCCCTGCCCGCCCGCGACGGATCGCGCGGCTGATGGCCTGGATGGCCTCGTCCTGACCGACCACGCTCTTGTGGAGCTCGTCCTCCATGCGCAGCAGGCGCTCGGTCTCGGCCTCCTTGAGGCGCGTGACGGGGATTCCCGTCCAGCGCCCGACGATGAACGCGATGTCGTCCTCCGTGACCGTCGGCCGGTACTCCTCCTGCTGTCGCTCCCATTCGTCTCGGCGCCGCTTGATCTCCTCCTGGATCTCCTTCTCGCGATCGCGCAGATACGCGGCGCGCTCGAAATCCTGGTCGCGGATCGCCTCGTCCTTCCACTCGGCGAGCTCCTCGAGCTGCCCCTGGAGCTCCTGCACCTCGGCGGGTGGCACCTGGGCCCCGAGCCGGGCCCGGGCGCCCGCCTCGTCGACCACGTCGATGGCCTTGTCGGGCAGGAAGCGATCGGTGATGTAACGCTCCGAGAGCTTGGAGGCGGCCTCGAGCGCACCGTCCGGGATCTCGATCCGATGGTGCTCCTCGTAGTACTTCCGGAGACCCTTGAGGATCTCGATCGTCTCCTCGATCGTCGGCGCCTCGACGATCACCGTCTGGAAACGCCGCTCGAGCGCTCCGTCCTTTTCGATGTACTTGCGGTACTCGTTGAGCGTGGACGCCCCCACGCACTGGAGCTCGCCACGCGCCAGCGCCGGCTTGAGCATGTTGGACGCGTCGATCGCCCCCTCGGCGGCCCCCGCCCCCACGAGCGTGTGGAGCTCGTCGATGAACAGGATGATCCCGTCGTTCTGGGAGATCTCGTTGACGATCGCCTTGAGGCGCTCCTCGAACTGTCCCCGGTACTTCGTGCCGGCGATCACCGCGGCCATGTCGAGCGCCAGCACACGGTGGTCCTTGAGGCTGTCGGGGACCTCGCCGCGGACGATCGCCTGGGCGAGCCCCTCGACGATGGCGGTCTTTCCGACCCCGGGCTCGCCGATGAGGACCGGGTTGTTCTTCTTGCGACGGGACAGGACCTCCATGACCCGCTCGATCTCCTCGTGCCGCCCGATCGTCGGATCCAGCTTGCCCTGGTCGGCCAGCTCGGTCAGATCGCGGCAGAAGTGGTCCAGCGCGGGTGTCTTGGACTTCTTGTCCTCTTTGCCACCCGTCGGCTCCGGGTTGGCATCGCCCGAGGGCGGTCCCCCGCTTGGCATGTCGGTTCCCAGCAGTTTCAAGGTTTCGGCGCGCGCCTCGTCGAGCCCGATTCCGAGCTCGCCCAGCACCTTGGCCGCGAGGCCCTTCTCCTCCCGAAGCAGCCCCAGGAGGAGGTGCTCGGTCCCCACGTAGCTGTGATTGAGCTCGCGGGCCTCGGCCATCGCGTACTCGAGCACCTTCTTGGCCCGCGACGTGTAGGGCAGCTCGCCGATCGTGGAGGCGCTCTTGCCGCGCCTCACGTTCTCCTCGATGAGCCGGCTGAGCTCGTCGAGGTCGGCGGCCAGGTTGGACAGCACCGCGGCGGCGACACCTTCTCCTTCGCGGATCAGGCCGAGCAGGATGTGCTCGGTGCCCACGTAGTCGTGCTGGAGGCGGATGGCCTCCTCGCGCGCCATCGCGAGCACCTTACGCACACGGTCGGTGAAGTTGTAGTTCATGCGAGCCTCAAGTCGCGCCCCCTGGCGGCGTCCCGGTCCTCGGTCCCCTCACTCGCCCGAGCTCGCGGACGTCCCGTCCGCGGAGAGGGCTTCCCGAACGTACGCGGCGCGGAACACGTCCGCATCCGTTTCGTCCAGCCTTCGGCGGGCGGCGCGCTCGAGGTGCGCCGTCTGCGCATGGATCATCACGCGGCTGATCGTCTCTACCCTGGGCGATTTGAGAAGTTTCAGAGAAACCCCCAGCCGCACGCCCGAAAGCAGGTTCATCATCTCCTCGAACGACAGGCTGCGCGCGTTCTGCAGGATTCCGTACGCCCGCCACACCTTGTCCTCCAGCACGCTCGGGGCCTCCCTGAGCAGCACCGAGCGCGCTTGTTTCTCGTAGCCGATCACGCGGGCCACGAGGCTCTCGAGCTGATCGATGAGGTCCTCTTCGGTCTTGCCGAGCGTCGTCTGGTTCGAGATCTGGAAGAAGTTCCCCACGATCCTCGAGCCCTCTCCGTATAGACCGCGGTACGTGAGCCCGAGTTGCCCCATGCCTTCCAGCACCTTCTGGATCTGCTTGGTGAGCACGAGACCCGGGAGGTGGATGAGGACCGAGGCGCGCAGGCCGGTGCCCACGTTCGTCGGACAGGACGTCAGGAACCCGAATTCGTGGTGGAACGCGTACGGGAGACGGGCGCCCAGCTCCTCGTCGAGCTGGTCCACGTCGTGCCAGGCGCGCACGAGTTGGAAGCCGCCGCGCAGGGCCTGGAGCCGGAGGTGGTCCTCCTCGTTGATCATGAGCCCCAGCGTCCGGTCCCGGCCGAGGGCCAGCGCCGAGCCTCGCGGAGTGTCGCCTTCCGGCCCGAGGATCAGCTCGCGGCTCACGAGGTGCCGCTCGAGGAGCAGCGTCCGGTCGGATGCGCCGAGCTCCTCCATCCGCCACACGTCGGCGGCCCCGAGGATATCGCCGCTCCGGAGCGCCTCCCGCGCGCGCTCGAGCAGCCGCTCGCGGTCTTCGCCCGAGGCCTTCACGGCGAACGGGAACCCCTGGAGGTTGCGCGCCAGTCGGACGCGCGTCGAGAGGACGATGTCGCGGTCGGGCCCCGCCTCCTCGAGCCAGCCGAGGCCCTGACCGTCGAGCTCGGGCACCTGGCGCTCGCTCATGGCGCCTCCGTCAGTGCGTGGATCTGGTCCCGGAGCTGTGCCGCCGACTCGAAGTCCTCGATCTCGACCGCCCTCGCCAGACGCCGGCGAAGCGTGTCGAGACGGGCCTCGGCGTCGTCGATGTCGACCGCCGAGCTCATGTACACCTTGCCCATGTGCTGGGAGGCGCCGTGCACGCGCCTGAGGAGCGCGCGGAGCTGGCCAGCGAAATGGACGTAGCATTGCGGACAGCCGAGGCGGCCGGTCTTGCGGAAGTCCTGGGCGCGCGTGCCGCAGTATTCGCACGCCTCGACGTCGGATCCGAACCCCGGACCGCTCCCGGCCCCGCCGAGATGCGCGAGGAGGTCCGCGATCGGAGGAGAGTCGGCCGGACCGGAGCCCACCCCCTTGAGGGCTGCGCACGCCGAGCAGAGATGGAGCGTCCTCATCTCGTCGCTCTCGATCTCGGTGAGCGTGATTTCGGCGGCGCGCTCGCCGCAGTGCTCGCAGTTCATCGCATCGACCTCCGCCCGCCACGGAATCGCCGGGGCCGCCGGCCGTGGCTCAAGCTCGCATTCCCCGTTCCTCCCGGCGTCTGCCCGCATTCTACCCCACCGTCGTCGAAACGCCGCGCGCGGAGCTCCCGCGACGCGCGCCGATCCGGCCCTCGTCGCCGCGGGGCGCCCGTGCTCTGCCAGCGGTCCGCGGCGCCCGGTGGCGGAGCGCTCGTGGCAGACAACCCCGAAGCTCGCAAATTACACGACGTCCTCACGTTACGGAGAGCGTCCCCGCCTCCAGCCGCAGGATCCGCCGGGCCCGCCCCGCCAGCTCGGTGGAGTGAGTGACCACGACCAGCGCCGCCCCGTGCCGCTCCAGCAGCCGGAAGAGGAGGTCGTGCAGCCGGTCGCTGGCCTCCGTGTCGAGATTGCCGGACGGCTCGTCGGCGAGCAGGAGCGGCGGGTCGTTGGCCAGCGCCCGCGCCACCGCGACCCGCTGCTGCTCGCCACCCGACAGCTTGCGGGGACGGTGGCTGGCGCGCGGCACGAGCCCCACCTGTTCGAGGAGGTCGAGCGCCCGCTCGCGCGCCTCGTCCCGCGACGTGCCGGCCACCAGCTGCGGGATCATCACGTTCTCGAGCGCCGTGAAGTCGCGCAACAGGTGGTGGAACTGGAACACGAAGCCCACGTAGCGGCTGCGGAGCGCGGCGAGCGCCTCGTCGGACAGGTCCGCCAGTCGCTCTCCCTGGAGGCGCACCTCGCCCGCCGTGGGCCGGTCGAGCGCGCCGAGCAGGTGGAGGAGAGTCGACTTCCCCGAGCCGCTCGGACCCACGATGGCGATCGAGTCGCCCGCCGCGATCGTCAGGTCGATGCCGCGCAGGACCTCGATCGAGCCGCCGTCGGGGCTCTCGAAGCTCCGCACCAGCCCGCGGGTCTCGGCCACCGGTGTCGTGTCGCTCATTCGTGCCGGATCGCGTCCACCGGGGTGAGGTCGGCCGCCTTGCGGGCCGGGTAGATCGTGGCCAGGAAGGCGATCAGGATCGATCCCGAGATGATCAGCGTCACGTCGAGCGGCGCGAGCGAGATGGGCAGCCTGTCGACGAAGTAGACGTCGTTCGGGAGCTCGATGAACTGGTAGGTCTGGAGGAGCCACGCCAGCCCCGCCCCGAGGAGCGCGCCGATGGTCGTCCCCACGAGCCCGATGAACAGCCCCATGTTCCGGAACACCCGCCCGATCCCGGCCGCGGTGACACCCATGCCGCGCAGGATCCCGATCTCCCGGGTCTTGTCGCCCACGATCATCACCAGGGTGGACACGATGTTGAACGAGGCCACGAGGACGATGAGCGTGAGGATGACGGCCATGGCCAGCTTCTCGAGCTTGAGCGCCGAGAACAGGCTCGCGTTCATACGCTGCCAGTCGTCCACCCGGTACGGGTAGCCGAGCGAGTCCTCGATGCGGGCGGCCACCGTCCCGGACTCCCACGGGTCCTCCACGTCGAACTCGATTCCCGTGACGCCGTCCCCGAGCCCGAGGAGCGCCTGGGCCTCCGGGAGGGCCACGAGCGCCAGCTCGTCGTCGTACTGGTAGAGCCCCGTCTGGAACACGCCCACCACCTCGAAACGGCGGAAGGCGGGCTGGACGCCCGCCTGGGTGAGCGGCGTGTTCTGGAGCGAGGCAGCGACGACCGACTTCCCGATGTACAGGCCCAGTTGCTCGGCGAGCCCCCTGCCGACGACCATGCCGGGGTCGCCGCTCTCGGTGTTGCCGAACGGCGGGTCTCCGAGCACGAGGTGCTCGGAGAGGCCGGTGATGCGTGCCGCGTCGGAGTCGTCCGCCACGCCGCGAAGCACGACGCCCTGGTTGTACCGCTGGCCGGGGACATTGAGGACCACCTCGGTGAACACGAACGGCGCCGCGGCCACCACCGACCGGTCGGCACGCACTCGGTCCAGGACCTGCGGCCACGCATCCATCTTGAACTCGCTGTTGAGCTGCAGGACCACGCCGTGCGGCCCGCCGCTCAGGATGCGCTCGCGGAGGTCGTCCTGGAGGCCGTTCAGAACGCCGATCACGACCATGAGGGCCATCACTCCCACGGCCACGCCCCCGACGGCGATGATCGTGATGAACGACACGAGGCCGCGGCCGCTGGCGCCCGCCAGGTAGCGGCGCGCGATGTAGCGCTCGAAGCGCGCGCCGTTCGCGGGGGGCGGGCGGCTCACTCGCCCTCCTCGGGCCGCAGCATCGGATACAGCACCACCTCGCGGATCGAGGTCTGTCCGGTGAGGAGCATCACGAGGCGGTCGACCCCCATCCCGAGCCCGCCGGTGGGCGGGAGGCCGTATTCGAGCGCCCGCACGTAGTCCTCGTCGATCTGCATCGCCTCTGCGTCGCCGGCGGCGTGCAGCTCGGACTGCGCGGCGAACCGCCTCCACTGGTCGATGGGGTCGTTGAGCTCGGAGAACGCGTTCACGAGCTCGAAGCCGCACGCCACGGCCTCGAAGCGCTCGGCGTAGTCGGGGTCGCCCCGCTTCGGCTTGGCGAGCGGGCTCATCGCGATCGGGTGGCCGTACACGAACGTCGGGTCGACGATGCGGTCTTCCACTTCGTGCGAGAACAGCGCCTCGAGGAGCTGCACGCGCGACAGCTCCCTCGCGTCGTCCCGACCGATGCGCGCGGCCCGCTCGCGGAGCGCGCCGGGGTCCGAGTCGAACGGATCGAGCCCCGTCGCCTCGCGGAACGCGTCCGCCCACGCGACCCGGTGCCACGGACGCGTCAGATCGACGGGCGTCCCATCGTACTCGAACTCGAGCCTCCCCATCACCGCCTGGACGACGTCGGTCACCATCTCCTCGGTGAACTCCATGACGTCCTCGTAGTCGGCGTAGGCGTAGTACAGCTCGAGCATGGTGAACTCGGGGTTGTGCGTCCGGTCGATACCCTCGTTCCGGAAGTCGTGTCCGATCTCGTACACCCGGTCGAGGTTTCCGACGATGAGGCGCTTGAGGTACAGCTCGTCCGCGATGCGCAGGTACATCTCCCGGTCGAGCGCGTGGTGGTGCGTGACGAAGGGACGCGCCAGGGCGCCTCCGTACAGCGGCTGGAGCACCGGGGTCTCGACCTCGAGGAACCCGCGCGCGTCCAGCCACCGCCGGAGCTCGGTGGTGAGACGCGTGCGGATCCTGAAGATCTCGCGCACCTCCGGGTTGACGGCGAGGTCCGCGTAGCGCTGGCGGTAGCGCATCGCCGTATCGGAGAACCCGCTGTGCACGACGCGCTCGCCGTCCTCGCCCACCTCCTCCTTCCCGAACGGAAGCGGTCTGAGCGTCTTCGACAGGAGCTCGAGCGATTCCACCCGGACGGTGATCTCGCCGCGTCGCGTGCGGAATACGGGGCCGCCGACACCGATCCAGTCCCCGAGGTCGAGGAGGTCCATGAGCGCGCTCCCGGTCTCGCCGAGGAGATCGCGCTTGAGGAGGATCTGGACACGCCCGCTGCGGTCCCCGAGGTGGGCGAAGGCGCTTCCGCCGAGGTCGCGATACGAGAGGATCCGTCCCGCGACGCGGACGCCGGCCAGCTCGACCGCCCGGCTCCCTTCCCCGTTAGTCCCCCCGGTGGCCTCCTCCAGCTTCTCGAACGCGTCGGCCACCGAGGCGAGGTCGTGCGTGGGATCGAACGCATAGGCGTACGGTGGGATCCCGAGCTCGTCGAGCTTCGCGAGCTTCGCGTACCGGTCCCGGATCGGCTTGGGGCGCTCCTCCGCCGCGTACCAGCACTCGATGCACACGCCGTCGCGCAGCGCCGGCGTCTCGCGGCCACACGCGGGGCACGTCATGCAGTCCGCTTCCCGGCCTGTTGGAGGTACGCCTCGATGAACTCGTCGATGTGCCCGTCGAGGACGGCGTCCACGTTGCCGATCTCGGTGTCGGTCCGGTGGTCCTTCACCATCGTGTACGGCTGGAGCACGTAGGAGCGGATCTGGTTGCCCCACGCGATGTCGGTCTTCTGCCCCTCGAGCTCCGCGCGCTCCGCCTCTCGGTCCTCGACCGCCTTCTGGTACAGCGCCGCCTGGAGCATCTTCATCGCCTTGGACTTGTTCTTGTGCTGGCTGCGCTCCTGCTGGCACGACACGACGATCCCCGTCGGCTCGTGCGTGATGCGCACCGCCGAGTCCGTCTTGTTCACGTGCTGCCCCCCGGCGCCCGAGGCGCGGTACGTATCGATCCGGAGGTCCTCCTCGTCGATCTCGATCTCGATGTCGTCGTCCACCACCGGATACACGAACACGGATGCGAACGAGGTGTGACGGCGTCCCTGCGAGTCGAACGGCGAGATGCGGACGAGGCGGTGGACGCCCCGCTCGGCCGACAGGTAGCCGTACGCGAACTCGCCGTCGATCTCGAGCGTGACCGACTTGATGCCGGCCTCCTCGCCGGGGAGGAGATCCATGACCTCGACCCCGTAGTCGTGGGCTTCGGCCCAGCGCGTGTACATGCGCATCAGCATCTCCGCCCAATCCTGAGACTCGGTGCCGCCGGCCCCGGGGTGGATGGTGACGATGGCGCTCCGGTGCGCGTCCTCGCCCCGGAGCATGTTGCGGAGCTCGAGCGCGTCGAGCTCCCTCTCGGCCTTCTCGAGCCCGGTCTCGAGCTCGGCCTCCAGCTCGGCGTCGCGCTCCTCCTCGAGGAGCAGCGCCATCGACTCCAGATCGTCGACCCTGGCGGCGAGCCCGGCCCACGGCCCGGTCCAGCTCTTGAGGCGGTTGTTCTCGCCGATGACCTCGCGGGCCCGGTCCGGATCGTTCCAGAACTCCGGGACCGCCATCTTCTCCTCGAGCTCTTCGATGCGGGCTAGCTTCTCGGGGATCTCAAAGATACCCCCGTAGCTCGTCGAGCCGGCCGCGGAGCGCTTCGGCACGCTCCTTCTGTCTCGCGATCTCCGCCATGTCTCCTCCGCCCCACCGCACGTCGCGACCTGGCCGGGGCCCTCCGGTCGGGGGTTCGGGAATCGCGTTCCCGTGATGGGGGTGGTTTCGGGTTCGGACGCCCACAATAGACCACGTTCGGAGGAAAAAGTCGACCTCTCGGATCGGGCGACCCGGCGCGCGGTCGCTGGTCGAAACGGCAGGCAGGACGTAGTTTTCCGCGTCACGGGCAGCCGGTATCCAGCGGGAGTGCGCGTCCCCTCCAATGAAGAAGCTCATCCACGAGATCCACCGGCGCTCGCTATGGCAGGTGCTGGGGATCTACGTCGGCGTGTCGTGGCTCGTCCTCCAGGTCGTCGATCTGGTGATCGACAACTTCGGCCTGCCCGAGTGGGTGGCCCCGTTCGCGCTCGTGCTCCTCCTCGTGGGGCTCCCGATGGTCCTGGCGACCACGTTCGTGCAGGAGGGGGTCGGTCCGCCCTCCGGCCCGAGCCCCTCCGGCGAGCCGGGAGACGCCGCTCCGCAGGCGGGCTCGCCGCCCCCCGGGTCGACCGGGTCCACCGCCCGGGCCGCGGTACCCCGCGGCGCGTCGCACCGGATGTTCACGTGGCGGAACGCGCTCCTCGGCGGGGCAGCCGGGTTCGCGCTTCTCGGGGTGGGCACGGGCGGATACCTGGCGCTGCGCGCCCTCGGGATCGGGCCTGCCGGGACGCTCGTCGCCAAGGGAGTGCTCGCGGAGCGCTCCCCGATTCTGGTGGCCGACTTCGAGGGCTCGGAGCCGGATCTCGTTCGTGCCGCGACCGATGCGCTGCGCATCGATCTGGGCCAGTCGCGCGTGGTACGCGTCGTCGAGCCCACCGAGATCGCCGAGGTCCTGCGCCGCATGGAGCGACCGCCGGATGCCACGCTGGATCTCGACCTCGCCCGCGAGGTGGCGGTGCGCGAGGGGATCCCGGTCGTTCTGACGGGGGACGTCGCGCGGGCGGGCCAGGGGTACGTCGTATCCGCCCGGCTCCTCGAGGCGGACGGCGGAACGGTCCTCGTCTCCGACCGGCGCACCGCCGCGGACGCGAGCGGGGTGCTAGACGCGCTCGACGCGCTGTCGCGGCGTCTGCGCGAGCGGATCGGCGAGTCGTTGACCGATCTGGCCCGCGAGGAGCCGCTCGCGCGGGTGACCACGGGCTCGCTCCCCGCCCTCGAGAAGTACTCGGCGGCGCTGCGCGCGTACGACCTCCTCGGGGACGAGGACCGGAGCATCGCGCTGCTCGAGGAGGCGGTCGCCCTCGACAGCGCGTTCGCGATGGCGTGGCGGAAGCTGGGCACGATCCTCGGGAACCGGTTGGTCGACCAGGCCCGTGCGGTCGATGCGCTGGAACGGGCCTACGAGCACCGGGACCGTCTCACCGAGAAGGAGCGCTACCAGGTCGAGGGGATCTACCACTACAACCTCGGCCAGGACATCCCACGCGCGATCCGGGCGTACGAGAACCTGCTCGAGCTCGATCCGGGGGATGTGTACGGGCTCAACAACCTCGGCGTGATATACGGATACCTTCGCGACCACGAGCGGGCCCGCGAGTACTACGAGCGCGCCATCGACGCCGACTCCACGAACTCGATCTCGTACACCAACGCGCTCCATGAGATGTTCGCGCTCGGGCGCACGGACGACGCGCGCCGCATGCTCGACGTGTTCGCGGCCCGGTTTCCGGCGAACCCGAACATCGAGAGCGTGGGAGCCGCGCTCGCGGCGGCCACCGGCGAGTACGAGGAATCCGCCCGGCTCGCCCGCGAGCTCCTGGAGGAGCAGCCGGCGAGTCCGTACTTCGCCGCGGAGGCTCGGCGGCACCTGGCGATCGCCGCCGCCGTGCGCGGACGCGTGCGGGAGGCTCTGGAGACGTACGAGGAGACGCGCGACGCCGCCCTGAACGCGGGCAACGGTCTGGTCTACCTCACGACGAGCGCCGAAATGGCCGGCGTGCAGGTGGCCACGCTCGGACGGGATGCCGCGGCCGCGACGCTGGCCGCCGCGCTCGACCGGTTCCCGCTCGAGGACCTCCGCCCGCTGGACCGCCCCTACACGCAGCTGGCGATCGGCTGGGCGCGCGCGGGTCGGCCCGAACGGGCGCGGACGTTGCTCGACGCGCTGGACGCCTCGGTCGAGCCGCGGCTCCGAAGTCAGCTTCAGTCCATCCAGTTCGACGCGGCGACGGCGCTCATCGCGATCGAGGAGGGGCGCTTCGACGACGCGATCCGGGCGGCCGGACGCGCCGACCGCGGCTATTGCACGATCTGCGCGCTCGTGCCGCTGGCGGCCGCGTACGACGCGGCGGGGCGGCGCGACTCGGCGGTCGCGGCGTACCGGCGCTACGTCGAGACCCCGTGGCTCAACCGGGGACGGGCCCTCGACCAGTGGGTCCTCGGGTCGCACCTCGAGCGGCTCGGCCAGCTATACGACGAGGCCGGCGACCTCGAGAACGCCGCCCTCTACTACGCGAAGTTCACCGAGCTGTGGGCGGATGCCGACGAGGAGCTCCAGCCGAGGGTGCGCGCGGCGCAGGCGCGGCTCGAGGAGATCGTCCGGGCGCGGGGATGACCACTTCACGTTGAACACCGTCTGGAGGAAGGTCGTGACGATGACGCGACAGGTGAGCCCGACGAGGCTCCTGACCGCCGCCGTGCTCCTGGGCGTGGTCCGCACGGCGTCGGCCCACGGACAGGAGCCCGCGGTCGACGTGGAGTCCATCCGGCAGGTACTGCTCGACGGGTTCGAGATCCACCGCGCGATGGACGTCGCCTACGTCCGGGCGGTGCCCGACTCCGCCCTCCGCTGGGCGCCGACGCCGGGCGTGCGCGACTACGCGCAGCAGATTGAGCACATCGTGCTCGACAACCCGAACATCGTGAGCGCCGGCCTCGGCGACACCGCGGTCCCGGAGTTCGGCGATCCGGAGGTCTACCTGAACGACAAGGCGGCGCTCGAGCGTCTCGTGGGCGACACGTACGACTGGGTGGCGGCCCTCCTCCGCGACCTGCCCGCCGGGCGCTTTCTGGAGGACACGCAGCTCTTCGGCCGCCCGATGAAGAAGTGGCGGGTGTTCCAGGTCGCGCTCAACCACGCCGACTGGACGCGCGGCCAGCTCGTGCCCTATCTGCGCCTGAACGGCGTGGAACCGCCGGCCTGGAGCCTCTACTGATCCCCGCGCACCGGCGTCGTGCGGACGCCCGGCCCGATGGACGCGTGACGTGACCTCGGTCCGCCGGTTCGTGCGCGAGATCCACCGTCGATCCCTGTGGCAGGTGCTCGGCATCTACCTGGCCGCGTCGTGGGTGGCGCTCCAGGTCGTCGAGACGATGGCCGAGAGCATGTCGCTCCCCGAGTGGGTACGGCCGTTCGCGATCGTCCTGCTCGTGCTCGGTCTCCCCGTGGTGCTTGCCACGGCGTTCGTGCAGGAGGGAGTGAGCCGGGCTCCGGCGCCGGACGGGGAGTCCGCGGCGCCCCCCGAGATGGGATCCGCGGCCCGGGAACCCTCCCCCGCCCCGACGGCCGGGTCGACCGCGGGGGTACCCGCGGGAGCCCGCCGGTGGCTCACCTGGCGGCGGGCGGTCGTGGGCGGTGTGGGAGGGTTCTCGCTCCTCGGCGTGGCGCTCGTCGGGTGGATCGTGCTGCGCTCGCTCGGGATCGGCCCGGCTGCCACCCTGGTGGCCAAGGGCGTCCTGGAGGACCGCTCCACCCTCCTGCTGACCGACTTCGCGGCCCAGGACTCCTCGCTCGCGCACGCGGCCACGGAGGCCTTCCGGGTGGACCTGGAGCAGTCGTCGGTCATCGACCTCGCCGACCCCGGCTTCGTGACCGCCGCCCTCCAGCGCATGGAGCGGGACCCCGGCGGGTCGCTCGACGCGGCGGTCGGGCGCGAGCTCGCGCTCCGCGAAGGCCTGCCGGCGATCATCGCGGGCGACATCGCGGCGGCCGGACGCGGATACGTGCTCACCGCGCGGGTGGTGAGCGCGGAGGCCGACGAGGTCCTCGTCTCCGACCGCGAGACGGCCGACGACGACGCCGGCCTCGTATCGGCCATCAACCGGCTGTCCAAGAAGCTCCGCGAGCGCATCGGCGAATCGCTGGGAAACCTGGCCGGGGGGCCGCCCCTCGAGCGCGTGACCACCGCTGATCTCGACGCCCTGCGTCTCTACTCGCAGGCCGTGCGGGCGAGCGACCGGGGGCGTGACGAGGAAGCCGCCGAGCTCCTCGAGGAGACCGTGGCCCGGGACTCCGGCTTCGCGATGGCGTGGCGCAAGCTCGGCATGCTCCACGTGTCGGGCGGGGGCGCGCTGGGGCGTCGCACGCGCGGCATCGAGGCACTCGGGAAGGCGTACGAGCTGCGCGACCGGCTGACGGAGCGTGAGCGCCTGCTCGCCACGGCCGGCTTCTTCTCGTTCGTGGAGCTCGACAACCACCGCGCGGCCCGCGCGTACGAGCAGCTCCTCGAGCGCGACCCGGACGACAACTGGGCCCTCAACAACCTGGCGATCATCGTGGGGCCCGACTTCGGCGAGTACGACCGGGCGGTGGAGCTCCTCGAGCGGGCCATGGCGACCGATACCCTGTCCCGCACGCACCACTGGAACCTGAGCGTGGCGCGCGTGAACGCCGGGGATCCGGAAGGCGCGCGCGGGACGCTCGAGGCGTGGCGGCGCCGGCTCCCGGAGGACCCACTCGCGCCGTGGTTCCTCGCGGCGCTCGAGGCCGCCGAGCGCGACTTCGAGGCGGCCGACAGCCTGGCGCAGGCCTCCGCCCGCGTGCGGCCCGGGAACCTGTTCGGCGAGGCGCGGGCGGGCGTGTTTCTCGGGTGGACGGCCGCCACCCGAGGCCGGCTGGCAGAGGCCTCCGAGGACTTCCGGGCCGCGGAGCGGGCCGATGCCGAGCGGGGCGCGGCCGGGGAGGCCCTCGACGACGTGGTGTGGGATGCGGGCACCCGGCTCGCGCTGCTCGACGATCGCGCCCGGGCCGCCGGGAGTCTCGATTCGGCGCTCGCCCGCCACCCGCTGGAGGACATGGGTTCGCTCGACCCGCGCTGGGGCAACCTGGCGGAGACGTGGGCCCGGGCCCACGGGACGCGCGAGGGCGAGCGGATGGCGCGGCACTGGGCGGAGGCCGATCCCAACGCGGAACAGAACCCGGGGTACGGCTACGCGCTCGCCTGGGTGTCGCTGGCGGCCGGGGATGCCGCGGGGGCGATCCGTATCCTGCGCGAGGCCGAGACGCCGGAGTGCCAGCCGTGCGCCATGCCGCGCTTCGCGGCCGCGTTCGAAGCGGCGGGGGAGCCGGACTCGGCGATCGCGTACTACGAGCGCTACCTCGAGCGCCCCTACCTCTTCCGCCTCACCGCCGACGCGTACCATCTGGGTCCGAGCCTCGAGCGGCTGGGGCAGCTGTACGACGAACGGGATGATCTCGAGAACGCCGCCAAATACTACGCGATGTTCGTCGAGTTGTGGGCCGAGGCGGACGAGGAGCTCCAACCGCGCGTGCGCGCCGCACAGGCGAGGCTCGAAGAGATCCTGAGGGAGCGCGGATGAAGAGCCTCATCCACGAGATCCACCGGCGCTCGCTGTGGCAGGTGCTCGGGATCTATCTGGCCGGATCCTGGGTCGCCTTCCAGGTCGTGAAGGAGCTCCAGGACACCGCGATACTCCCGGGCTGGGTGCCCACCTTCGCGCTCGTCCTGCTCGTGATCGGGTTCCCGGTCGTGATGGCCACGGCGTTCGTGCAGGAGGGCGGCCGGCCAGCGGAAGACCGAGGATCCGGCGCGGATCCGAGTGGCTCGAGGCCCTGCCCGGAGACGGCCCCCGCGCCCGAACCGGTCACGGGACCATGGACCGACCCGAAGGTTCCCCGGGCGTCCGCTCCCCGCCGCATGCTGACCTGGCGGAACGCGATCCTGGGGGGCGTGGGGGCGCTCGCCCTGCTCGGCGTCGTCATGGGCGGGTGGATGGCCAGCAGGGCGCTCGGGATCGGGCCGGCCGCGACGCTGGTCGCCCAGGGCGTCCTCGATGAGCGGGCCACCGTCCTACTGGCCGACTTCTCCTCCGCCGACGAGGCGCTGGCCCGCGCGGCGACCGAGGCGTTCCGGATCGACCTTTCTCAGTCGCGGGTCGTCCGTCTCGCGGATCCCGGCCTGGTGCGGGCCGCCCTCTCCCGCATGCAGCGAGACCCCGCCGCCGCGCTCGACCGGGAGTCGGCGACCGAGCTGGCGGTGCGCGAGGGGCTCCCCGCCGTCATCGCGGGCGAGATCCTCCCGGCGGGGAGCGGGTACGTATTTTCGGCCGAGCTCTTCGCGGCAGGCAACCGGCAGGCGCTCGTCTCCGATCGTGTCACCGCGGACTCGGCCGACGTCCTCGATGCCATCGACGAGCTGTCGAAACGCCTCCGGGAGCGGATCGGCGAATCGGTGGGGCAGCTGCGGGAGGAGCCGCCGCTCCGGCAGGTCACCACTTCGAACCTCGCCGCGCTCCGGAAGTACTCGCAGGCGTACCACGCACTGTACACCGAGAGCAACGGACCCCGCGGCCGCGCCCTCCTCGAGGAGGCGGTCGCGCTCGACACCGCGTTCGCGACCGCCCACGCCGCGCTCGGCACCTACCTCGCCAACCTGGGAGAGGAACGGGACCTCCAGGTCGAGTCGTTCGAGCGCGCCTATCGGCACCGCGATCGCCTCACCGAAGAGGAGCGGTACTCGATCACCGCCCTCTACTACTCGATCGTCCGTGACGAGCCCGAGCGGGCCGTGACGGCGTTCGAGAGCCTCCTCGAGCTGGATCCGGACAACCCCCAGGCGCTGGCGAACCTCGGCGACAAGTACCTCGCCCTGCGCGACTACGTCCGCGTGGAGGAGCTCGATCGGCGATCCATCGAGCTCGATTCGACGAACGGGGTCCCCTACTGGAACACGGCCGAGGCGCAGGCCCGCCTGGGCCGCCTCGACGAGGCGATCGCGACGATCCAGGCCTTTCTTCCCCATTCCCCCGGGAATCCCTTCGTGGCGGAGATGACCGCCCAGCTGCGCGCCTCCCGCGGGGAGTACGAAGCGGCGGAGGAGATCGTTCGGGAGACGAGGGCCGCCCAGCCGACCGACCCCTTCTGGCGCGTCCTCACGACCGTGGACCTCGCGGGGCTGGCGGGGGTGCGTGGCCGGGTCCGCACAGGGGTGAGCCTTCTGGAGGAGGCGGCGGAGGCGAATCGGGATCGGGACACGCCGACCGAGGCGCTACGCAACGAGGCCTGGGCCGCAGTCCTGGAGGCACGGGTAGTGGGTGACGTCGCCTCCGGCCGGGCACGGCTCGAAGCGGCCCTGGCGCGGACTCCGCTCTCCGGGCTCGCCCCTCTCGATCGCCCGTACGCCGAGTTGGCCGAAGCGTTCGCCGCGTCGGGCGACCCGGCGCGGGCTCGCCGGCTGCTGTCCGAGATGGAGGATGCGGTCCCCGATGGCATCGGCGTCGGAGGCCGGTATCCACAGTTCAAGCTGTCCCTCGAGAGTCCCGACCGCGCGCGGGGGGAGATCGCGCTCGGGCAGGGCGATCACGACGCGGCAATCGAGGCCTTCCGCAGGTCCGACACGGGCTACTGTCGCCTGTGCGCCCTCCCCGGCCTGGGCCGCGCCTACGATGCGGCGGGTCGCGCGGATTCCGCGCTCGCCGTCTACGAGCGCTACATCGCGCTGCCCGGGCCGTTCCGCCTGTGGACCGGCGACGCGATCCACCGGGGACCGGTGCTCGAGCGCCTGGGGCAGCTGTACGAGGAGCGGGGCGACCTGGACAGCGCCGCGAAGTACTACGCCATGTTCGTGGAACTGTGGGCCGCCGCGGACGACGAGCTCCAGCCGCGCGTGCACGCCGCGCAGGCGAGGCTCGAAGAGATCCTGAGGGAGCGCGGATGACGGCCAGCTCCGTGGTCACGGCGAACGCGAGACGGCGAAGCGCGCCGGAGGCGAGATGAGGAAGATCGTTCGGGAGATCCATCGACGGTCCCTGTGGCAGATCCTCGGGATCTACCTCGCCGCCTCCTGGGTGGCGCTCCAGGTCGTCGAGACGCTGACCGAGAACCTCAGCCTGCCCGACTGGGTGGGGCCGTTCGCGATCGTGCTTCTCATCCTCGGTCTGCCGGTCGTGCTCGCGACGGCGTTCCTCCAGGAGGGGATGGGCGGGGCGGGTCCGGACCCCGCGCCGGCGCCCGGTCGCTCTCCCGACCCCGGCGCCACCTCCCCGCCGGCTTCCGGCCAGGAGCTGTCGGGGCACGTCCTCGACACGCCACGCGAGGCGGGGGGCGATGGCGGGGCCAAGGAGCTCGGGACCCGCCATCGGCTGTTCACGTGGCGAAACGCCCTCATGGGAGGCGGGGTCGCGTTCCTGCTACTCGCGCTCCTGCTCGGCGGCTGGCTCCTGTCGCGGGCGCTCGGCATCGGGCCCGCGGCCACGCTGGTCGCGAAGGGGGTGCTGGACGAGCAGGCGACCATCGTGCTGGCGGACTTCGACTCGGACGACGAGAACCTGAGCCGCACGGCCACCGAGGCCTTCCGGATCGACCTATCCCAGTCGCGCGTGGTGCACCTGGCGGACCCGGCGTACGTGCGCGAGGCGCTCACCCGGATGCAGCGCGCCGACGCGCCCCGGCTGACGCTCGACATCGCGCGCGAGCTGGCCCAGCGGGAAGGACTTCCGGCGGTGCTCCACGGCGAGATCCTGGCGGCGGGCGGCCGCTACGTGGTCTCGGCGGCGCTCGTGTCGGCGGAGGGCGGCGCGGTGATGGTGTCGCACCGCGAGACGGCCGCCGACTCCTCGGAGATCGTCGACGCGATCGACGCCACCTCGAACCGTCTCCGCGAACGCATCGGGGAGTCCCTCCCTGACCTGCGTGCATCGGCGCCCCTGGCGCGTGTCACCACCTCGGACTTCGAGGCCCTGCGCCAGTATTCGCAGGGGGCCACGCTGGCCGACAGGGGCGAGGAGGAGCGCGCGATCCCCTTCCTCGAGCAGGCGATCCAGCGCGACTCCACCTTCGCGATGGCGTACCGCAAGCTCGGGGTCATCCTCCGCAACCGGTCCGAGCAGCGGGCGCGGTCGAGCGCGGTGCTCGGCAAGGCGTTCGCGTACCGGGACCGGCTCACCGACCGCGAGCGCTACCTGACCGAGGCGCAGTACTACATGGACGTGCGGAACGACCTCACCCGCGCGGCGGTCGCGTACGAGAGCCTCCTCGACCTCGATCCGGACGACGACTGGGCGCTCAACAACGCGGGGACCATCTACGGCAACATGCAGCGCGACTACGAGCGCGCCGAGCCCATGTTCCGGCGCGCGATCGAGATCGATTCGCTGAGCTCCCCGCCCTACTTCAACCTCGCCGTGGTGCAGGCCGCGCAGTGGAAGCTGGACGAACTGGACTCGACGCTCGCGGTGTGGGAGCGGCGGCTCCCGACCGGTCCGGGACCCGCCGGCTTCCGGGCCGCGCGGGCCTTCCAGGCCGGGGCGTGGGACACGGGGGAGACGCGCGCCCGGGAGTACCTCGAGCGCTTCGGGGGGAACCCGGCGCTGGCCGCGGACGCGCATGACTTCCTGTCCGACCTCATGGCCACCCGGGGGCGCCTCGACGAGGCGCGTCGACTCCGCCGCGAGGCCGAGGCCGATGAGGTGCAGCGCGGCCTGGGCGGCGAGGCGCTCGGGGACGCGATCGCGCTCGCCGGGCTGGACCTCGTGGCCCGGGATACGGCGGCGGCCCGCCGGGCCGTCCGGGCGGCGCTCGAGCGCTACCCGCTGGAGGACATCGAGCCGCTGGACCGGCCCTATATCGGCCTGGTGTTCCTCATGACGGAGTCGGGAGACGCCGCGAGGGCCCGTCGGCACCTGACCGAGTGGGAGTCGGTGGAGGAGGATCTGGATGCGCGGCCCGTGTACTGGGGCGTCCGTGGGGCGCTCGAGGCGGCGGAAGGAGACCTCGAGAACGCCGTGACGCACCTCCACCGCAGCGACACGGGCCCGTGCACTCCCTGCGCCCCCATCGGCCTCGCCCTCGCGTACGACCGTGGCGGCCTCCCCGACTCCGCGATCGTCTACTACGAGCGCTTTCTCGACGCGGGGATGCTCTTCCGGGCATTCGTGGACGCCAGCGATCGGGGCCCGGCGCTCGAGCGGCTCGGCCAGCTGTACGACGAGAGGGGCGACCTCGAGAACGCCGCCAAGTACTACGCCATGTTCGTCGAGCTGTGGGAGGAGGCGGATGAGGTCCTCCAGCCCCGGGTGCGGGCGGCCCAGGCGCGGCTCGAAGAGATCGTGAGGGAGCGCGGATGAGGAATCTCGTGAACGAGATCCACCGACGCTCGCTGTGGCAGGTGCTGGGGATCTATCTGGCCGGCTCGTGGGTCGCGCTCCAGGTCGTCGAGACGCTGGTCGAGAGCGCCGGACTCCCCGACTGGGTGCAGCCGCTCGCGCTCGTGTTGCTGGTGATCGGGTTCCCGATCGTGATGGCCACGGCCTTCATCCAGGAAGGGATGGGGGGCAAGCCGGCGAGCGAGCCGGAGGTGGCGCCGACCGAGGCCGACCGAGCCACCGCGGAAGCGCCGCCGAAACCGGCCACCGCGAGAGGACTGCTCACGTGGCGCAACGCGCTGGTCGGAGGCGTCGGCGCCTTCGCGCTGCTGGGGCTCGCCGCGGCGGGCTGGCTGGGGATGCGGGCGCTCGGCATCGGGCCCGCCGCCACGCTCGTCGCCCAGGGAGTCCTGGAAGAGCGGGATCGGGTCGTCCTCGCGGACTTCTCCAGCCTGGCCGAGGATCCCGGTCTCGGCGAGGCCCTCACCGAGGCCCTCCGCATCGAGCTCGGGAACTCGCAGGTGCTCGATGTCGTGGACGGGGCGGCCGTATCTGGTGCGCTGCGCCGCATGCAGCGCGAGCCGTCCGACGGGCTCCCCCGGGAGGTGGCGCTCGAGCTCGCCGTGCGCGAGGGCCACAAGGCGGTGATCGCCGGAGAGGTCCGGCAGGTAGGGAACGCCTACCAGCTCTCGGCCGATGTCCTGCGCGCCGCCGACGGGACGAGCCTGGCCGGCTTCCGCGAGACCGCGAAGGACGCGGATGGACTGATCGAAGCGATCGACGCGCTGTCGCGGGATCTCCGTGCGAAGGCGGGCGAATCGATCCGCTCCGTGCGTGGCGGGGCGCCCCTCGAGCGAGTGTCGACCGCCTCCCTCGAAGCTCTCGAGCGCTATTCGGAGGGCCGCCGGGCGTTCGACCAGGACGACCTCGAGCGTTCGCGCTCCCTCCTCGAAGAGGCCGTCGCGATCGACTCCGGCTTCGCCATGGCCTACCGGGCGCTCGGCGTCGTATACGAGAACCTGCGGGAGCGGCAGCACACGATCGATGCGATGCGACGGGCGTTCCGACATCGTGATCGCCTCACCCGGAAGGAGCGGCTCCATGTCGAGGGCCTGTACCACATCTACGTGACCGGAGACAGGTCCGCGGCCGTCCGGGCGTTCGAGGAGCTGATCGCGCTCGACCCGGGGGAGAAGGTCGCGCGACACAACCTGGCCGTGGCCCTCGGGGGTTCGGATCCGGAGCGAGCCGTCGAGCTGTACACCGAGACCATCAGGCTCGGAACTCCCGCGGTGGTGAACTACTTGAACCTCGCCGGCGCCCTCGCCTACGTCGGTGACGGCGAGACCGCGCTCGCCACCCTCGAGGAGGCCGAGGCGCGGTTTCCGGACGCGGGCGCCATCCCGCTGAGAATGGCCGAGGTGCACGAGGCGTTCGGTCGGTACGAGGAGGCGGAGATGCTGCTCGCCGCGGTCGCGGAGCGCTTCCGCGGCACGTACGCGGCCGAGGTGGAGGCCCCGGCGACCCGTATGCTGATCGCCTCGGAACGAGGACAGCTCCGGCGCGCCGCGGAGGTCGGCGCGGATCTCGAACCCCGGATCGCCGAGGCGGGCCGCGCACGCGATCTCATGTGGGTCGCGCTCCAACCGGCGTACGGCGCGCTGTACGGGGCGAGAGACCCGGCCCGTGCGCGGCAGCTGGCCGCTGCGGCGCTCGTGCGGCACCCTCTCGATTCGCTGCCGCTGGCCGACCGGCCGACGCTGGCCTTCGCCGAGCTGTTCGCGAAGGCGGGAGATCCGGAGCGCGCCTCTTCCCTTCTCGCGCGCTGGCAGTCGGAGCGGACCGCCGGCGATCCTTCTCCACCGACCTACGAGCGCGTCCAGGCCCTGATCGCGCTCGCCCGAGGCGATACCGGCCGGGGGATCGGGGAGCTCGTGCGGTTGACCGCTCCACAGGCCCTCAATTGCCCCCCCTGCGCTCGCTTCGCCCTCGGCGTCGCGTACGAGGCGGCCGGTCGGTCCGACTCCGCGATCGTCCATTACGAGGCCTACCTGGACGGGACGCAACCCTACTACTGGCGTGAGCCGGGCCCGAGCCGGGCCTACGCCCTGGAGCGGCTGGGGGCGCTGTACGAAGGACGGGCCCGACCTCACGAGCCACCCTCGGTCGCCGACCTCGAGCGCGCCGCCAAGTACTACGCGATGTTCGTGGAGCTGTGGTCGGAGGCGGACGACGTGCTCCAGCCACGTGTGCGGGCGGCGCAGGCGAGACTCGAAGAGATCCTGAGAGAGCGCGGATGAAGAATCTCGTGAACGAGATCCACCGACGCTCGCTGTGGCAGGTGCTGGGGATCTATCTGGCGGCCTCGTGGATCGTGCTCCAGGTGGTCGACGTGGTCGGCAACAACTTCGGGCTTCCGGAGTGGGTGGCACCCGCAGCGCTCATCCTGCTCCTCCTCGGCCTCCCGGTGGTGCTCGCCACGGCGTTCGTCCAGGAGGGGCTGACCGCGAAGGAGCCCCCGCCCGCGCCGCAGTCTCTCGCCGACGCCGGTGAGGTGCCGCCCGCGCTCCCCCGGGCTCCGAGCGGGGCACGGGGGCTGTTCACCTGGCGGCGCGCGCTCCTCGGCGGGGTCGCCGCCTTCGCCCTCCTCGGCCTGGCGGCCGCCGGGTGGCTCGCCATGCGCGCCCTCGGCATCGGACCAGCGGCGACCCTGGTCGCCCAGGGGGTGCTCGATGAGCGCGAGCCGATCGTGGTGGCGGACTTCGCCAGCCCGCCGGACGAGCCCGATCTGGGCGAGGCGCTCACCGAGGCGCTGCGCATCGAGCTCGGGAACTCCACCATGCTGGACGTGGTCGACGGGGCCGCCATCACCGGGGCGCTGCGACGCATGCGGCGCGATCCGGCGGAGGGGCTCGCCCGTCCGGTGGCCCTCGAGCTCGCCGTCCGCGAGGGCTACAAGGCCGTCATCGCCGGCGAGGTCCGCAAGCTGGCCGGTGCCTACCAGCTCTCCGCCGAAGTCCTACAGGCCTCCGACGGAGCCAGCCTGGCCGGATTCCGCGAGACCGCCCGCGACGCGGACGGCCTCATCGAGGCGATCGACAACCTGTCCAAGGACCTGCGGCAGAAGGCGGGCGAGTCGATCCGGACGGTGCGCGGAAGCGAGCCCCTGGACGAGGTCTCCACCGCGTCGCTCGATGCGCTCAGGCTGTACTCGGAGGGCGTGCGGGCCTTCGACCTCGACGACTACGGGCGGGCGCGCTCGTTGCTCGAGGAGGCGGTGGCCATCGACAGCGGGTTCGCCATGGCCCACCGGAAGCTCGGCGCGGTGTACCAGAACCTGCGCCAGAACCAGGCCCTGGTGGACGCCATGAGCGCCGCGTACCGCTACCGGGAGCGCCTCACGCGACCCGAGCGGCTCCACGTCGAGGCCGCCTACCACATGTTCGTCGATGGGGATCGACAGGCGGCCATACGGGCCTTCGAGCAGCTCCTCGAGCTCGATCCCGACGACACCGGCGCCGCGAACAACCTGGCCGTCGCGCTCGACGGCTCCGATCCCGCTCGCGAGGCGGAGCTCTATCGCCGGGGCGTGGATGCCGGCGCTGGTGTGATCTCCTATACCAACCTGGTGAACCCGCTCGCCAACCTCGGCCGGTACGACGAGGCGCTGGCTGTGCTCGACGAAGGAGAGCAGCGCTTTCCCGATGCGGCGGGCATCGCCCTGGGCCGGGTCCGCGTCAACGCGGCCGCGGCGCGATACGCGGAGGCTCGCTCCGCGATCGCGGCGCTCGAGGAGGGCTACCGCGGCACCTACGAGGCCGGGGTGCTGGGCCCCTGGTGGTCCATCGCCCTGGATGGACTCGCGGGGCGGTTGGGAAACGCGCGACGGACCACGAACGACGTGCTGCCGAAGGCGCGGGAGGGCGGGAGCGCGTCCGATCTCGTCAACCTCGCCATGATGCCCGCGTACCAGCGCCTGTACGCGGCGGGGGACCGGCCGGGCGCCGTCTCGATCGCCGAGGGAGTGCTCCAGCGCCACCCGCTCGACTCGTTCGCCCCCACGGACCGCCAGACGCTCCTGTTCGCCGATTTCTTCGCCCGCGCCGGGGATGCGGCCCGGGCCGAGAGGCTGCTCGACAAGTGGGAGCGCGATCGGATCGCCGGCGACCCGAGCCCCTTCGAATACGCGGAGTCCCGCGCGCTGGCCGATCTCGCCGGCGGCCGCGTGCCCGCGGCCATCGAGGCGCTCGAGCGACTGGACTCTCCCGCGCCGGCCCGCTGTCTGCGCTGTCTCCACTTCGACCTGGGGCTGGCGTACGACCGCGCCGGCGATCCGGACGCGGCGATCGACGCCTACGAGCGACACGTGAACGCCAGGCACGCGTTCAGGCTGCTCCCCGGACACTATTCACTGCCCTACGCACACGAGCGTCTGGGCGCGCTTTACGCGGAGCGGGCGAGCGAGACGGACCCGCCGTCCTCGGAGGATCTGGCCAGGGCCGCGGAGCACTACGGGCGCTTCGTCGAGCTGTGGACCGAGGCGGACGAGGAGCTCCAGCCACGCGTGCGGGCCGCGCGGGCGCGCCTCGAGGAGCTCCGCAGACGGGGTGTCGCCAGCGCCGGCCCGTCGGGAGGCGGACGATGAAGCGCTTCGTGCACGAGATCCACCGGCGCTCGCTGTGGCAGGTGCTCGGCATCTACCTGGCCGGATCGTGGGTCGCGCTCCAGGTGGTGGAGCAGCTCACCGAGGCGGCCGGGCTCCCCGAGTGGGTGCGGCCGTTCTCGCTCGTGCTCCTCATCCTCGGGTTCCCGATCGTGATGGCCACGGCGTTCATCCAGGAGGGGATGACGACCCGGCGACCCGCCTCACCCGTCGAGACGCCGGTCGAGGCGGACGATGGGCCTCCGTCGCCGACCCCCGAGCCCGGCGGCGGACGCCGCCTGTTCACGTGGCGGAACGCGCTCGTCGGCGGTGGCGTCGCCTTTCTCCTCCTCGGGCTGCTGACGGCGGGGTACCTGTTCATGCGTGCCTCGGGGATCGGCCCGGCGGGGACGCTGGTCGCGAAGGGGGTGCTGGAGGAGGGGGCGAAGGTCGTTCTCGCCGACTTCGAGAGCCCCGATCCCGAGCTCGCCGACGTGGTCACCGGCGCCCTGCGCATCGATCTCCTGCAATCCCACACCATCCGGATCGTCGAGCGGGGCGAGCTGGCCGGCGCCCTGCAGCGGATGCAGCGTGACGAAGACGCGCCGATCACCGGCGAGGTGGGGCGCGAGCTGGCCGTACGCGAGGGCTACGGGGCGGTCATCGAGGGCGAGGTGGGCACGGCGGGCTCGGGCTACGTGCTGACCGCGAGCATCGTCGGAGGAGAGGGCTGGACCGCGCTGGCCGCGTTCCGCTCGACCGCCCGGAGCGAGGACGACCTCATCGACGCCATCGAGTCGCTGTCGCGCGACATCCGGGACAAGGCCGGCGAGTCGCTGCGCACGATCCAGGGCGCGCCGCCGCTGAAGCAGGTGACGACCGCCTCCATGGAGGCGTTGCGGACGTACACGCGGGCCGAGGCGGCCGAAAGCGGCGGCGACCGCCCGGCGGCCATGGAGCTGTACGAGCGCGCGATCCAGATCGATCCCGACTTCGCCATGGCGCACCGCAAGCTTGCGGTCGTTCTGAGCAACATGGGGATCCGACGCACCGACGAGGTCGCCGCGCTCCGGAGCGCGTACGAGCTCCGGGACCGTCTCCCGGAAGCGGAGCGATACCTCGCGGAGGCCTACTATCATTCGGGGGTGACCGGGGACCGGGACGCGATGATCCGGGCCTACGAGAGCCTGCTCGAGATCGACCCTCGAAACGAGGCCGGGCTCAACAATCTGGGGCTCGCCTACGAAGCCCGCGGCCGTCTCGACGAGGCGGAGGCGCTGTTCGAGCGCGCCATCGAGGTCGAGGACTTCGAGGTGGCGTACGACAACCTCGCCCGGGTGCGCTTCCACCTCGGAAAGGAGGGAGAGGCGTCCGCGGTATACGACCGGGCCGATTCGCGGCTCCCGAGTGCCGCGTTCGTCTTCGAGGACCGCCGGGTGCGCCTCGCCGCCGCGCAGGGTGCGTACGAGCGGGCGGACTCGCTCGCCGCCGCCTATGCCGAACGCTTTCGTCGTCCGGATGAGATCGCCCAGGCCGCGAACCAGCGCTTCCGGCTCGACGCGACCCGGGGCCGGCTGCGGGCGGCCGGGGAACATCTCGACGACCTGAAGCTGGCATCGGGCCAGGCATCGAACCCCCTGTCGATCGCCTCCGACCGCGCCGTTCTCGCCCTCGTGCGCGGGGACTCGGCGGCCGCCGCCCGGATCCTCGTCGAGGCGCACGACCGGTACCGGGACTCGCTCCCGGCCGGCGAGCGCCTGTACGAGTTCTGGCTGCCCGTCCTGTTCGACGCGGGCGCGGGCGCGGAGGCGGCGCGGATCTACGACGAATGGGTTCGCGAGATCCCGGACGATGAGCTGGGAGACTACACGCGCGACGGGCGCCGGGGGCTGGCGGCGCGAGTCGCGGCGTCCCGCGGGGACCTGGAATCGGCCGACCGTCTGTGGCGTGCGTTCGAGCGCGAATGTCCCGGTGTCTTTTGCGCGTTGGAGGCTTCCCTCGGGCTGGCCCGTGTGCGGGAAGCGCAGGGAGATCCCCGTGGCGCGATCGCGGAGTACGAGCGCTTTCTCGCGGAGAGGTGGATCGATCGCTGGGCCTGGGACTCGCAGGAGCGCGGACCCGTGCTCGAGCGTCTGGGCACCCTCTACGACCGGCAGGGGGACCTCGACGACGCGGTGAAGTACTACGCGATGTTCGTCGAGCTGTGGGCCGGGGCGGACGAGGAGCTCCAGCCCCGGGTGGAGGCGGCACAGGCGCGGCTCGAGGAGATCGTGAGGGAGCGAGGATGAAGCATCTCATCCGGGAGGTCCACCGGCGCTCGCTGTGGCAGGTGCTCGGCGTCTACCTGGCCATCTCGTGGATCGTCCTCCAGGTGATCGACGTCCTCGGGAACAACATCGGGCTTCCGCAATGGGTGGGACCCACGGCCTTCGCCCTCCTTCTCGTCGGGCTGCCGGTCGTCATCGGGACCGCCTTCGTGCAGGAGGGAATGACGACCAGGCCCCCCGAGCCGGCCCCGCAGTCGCCGGCCGATGTGGGCGAGGTCCCGCCTCCTGCCCCCGAGCCGACCGGGCACCGGAAGCTCCTGACGTGGCGGAACGCGCTCATCGGCGGAGGGGCGGCGTTCGCGCTGCTCGGTCTGGCCACCGCCGGGTACCTGTTTCTGCGCACCTCGGGGATCGGTCCCGCCGGGACGCTGGTCGCGCAGGGGGTGCTCGAAGAAGGGGCGCAGGTCGTGCTCGCCGACTTCGAGAGCGCCGACCCGGAGCTGGCCGACGTCGTGACGGGAGCCCTCCGGATCGATCTCGTCCAGTCCCCCACCATCCGGGTCGTTCCCCGTTCGCGGCTCGCCGGAGCGCTCCGCCGCATGCAGCGGGACGAGGACGCGCCCCTCACCGGCGACGTGGCGCGCGAGCTCGCCGTCCGCGAGGGGTACGGCGCGGTGATCGAGGGCGAGATCGGCTCCGTCGGTTCGGGCTATGTCCTCACCGCCAGCATCCAGGCGGGCGAGGGCTGGGAGCCGCGGGCCGCGTTCCGCGCGACCGCGAAGGGTGATGACGACCTGATCGACGCCATCGAGGAGCTGTCGCGCGAGATCCGCGACAAGGCGGGCGAGTCGCTCCGCACGGTCCGCGGGAGCCCTGGGCTCACACAGGTGACGACGTCGTCGCTCGATGCGCTTCGGCTGTACACGCGCGCCGAGGAGCTCGAGAACACGGATGGGGCCGGGGCGGTCGAGCTGTACGAGGCGGCGGTGGAGATCGACCCCGAGTTCGCGATGGCGTACCGGAAGATCGGCGTGACCCTGTCCAACCTGGGTACCCGACGAAGCGACGAGGTCGCCGCGCTGGAGCGGGCGCTCGAGCTCCGCGAACGGCTCCCGCCGGCCGAGCGCTACCTCGCGGAGGCGCACTACGCCCAGAACGTGACCGGGGACCGCCAGGCGGCGATCCGCGCCTACGAACGGCTCCTCGAGGTGGCGCCGGAGGTTGTGGCGGGGCTGAACAACCTCGCGGTCGTCTACAACGAAATCGGTCGCCACGAGGAAGCGGAGTCGCTCCTCGAACGTGCCCGGTCCATCGAGCCGATCTCGGTCGTGTATGCGAACCTCGGTCGCGCCCGGGTGAGTCTGGGACGTCTCGACGATGCCAACCTGGCGATCGACGAGGCTGTGGCCCGGCTTCCGGCCTCGGAGGTCGTTGCCGAGCAAGTCCGGACCCAGTTCGCGCTCGCCGCCGCCGACTACGACGAGGCCGCGGCGCTGCTGGTGGCGTATCGCGAGCAGTTCCCGTCGGGCGAGGGAGTGTCCCGCGGAGCGCACCTCGCCGGCGTGCTGCACGGGATACGGGGCGAGCTGCGGGCCGCGGACGAGGCCTTGCAGGCGACCGAAGGCGGCGAGTTCTTCTGGGCGCACCCCATGCGGGTCGCGCGTGAGCGCGCGCTGCTGGCGCTGGAGCGCGGTGATTCGACCGCGGCCGTCTCCGTCCTGCTCGACGCGCACCGGGCTCTCCGGGATTCGCTGCCGACCTCCGACCTGGCCTACGGATGGTGGCTGCCCGCCCTCGTGGAAGCCGGCGGCGTGCGGGAGGCCGAATCGCTGTACGAGGAGTGGCGAAGCGCGGTCCCCGACGACCAGGTGGGGGCGTACGGCGCGGATGGCCGGCGGGAGCTCGATGCCCGCCTCGCGTTCGAGCGCGGGGACATCGATGGCGCGATCCGGCTCTGGGGGGCCTACGAGCGCGAGTGTCCGGCCATCTGCGCGGCGCAGGCCGCCTACGGCTTGGCCCGCATCCACGAGAAGACCGGCGACGCGGCGGCCGCGATCGAGGAATACGAGCGCTACCTGTCCGACGGATCCTGGGGCCGTTGGCGGGTGGATCGGTCGCACCGCGGCCCGGCGCTCGAGAGCCTGGCGCGGCTGTACGACGGCCAGGGGGATGCCCCGAACGCGGCGAAGTACTACGGGTTGTTCGTCGAGCTGTGGGAGGACGCGGACGAGGAGCTCCAGCCGCGCGTCGAGGCCGCCCGCGCGCGGCTCGCGGAGCTCCGTGTGGAGGACGTCGCGAGCGCCCGCCGGTCGGGAGCAGGATCGTCCGGAGGCGGGTCATGAAGCGCTTCATCCACGAGATCCACCGGCGCTCGCTGTGGCAGGTGCTCGGCGTCTACCTCGCCGGGTCGTGGGTGGCCCTCCAGGTCGTCGAGCAGCTGGCGGAGGCCGCGGCCCTCCCCGAGTGGGTGCGACCGTTCTCGCTCGTGCTCCTCGTCCTCGGGTTCCCGATCGTGATGGCGACCGCCTTCGTCCAGGAGGGCGTGACGGCGCGGACTCCCCAGCCTCCGCCGCGGTCCGCGGCCGACGCGGACGAGGCGCCTTCCCCCGCCGCCCGGGGGCGCAGCGGAGTTCAGCGCCTGTTCACCTGGCGGCGAGCGGTGCTCGGCGGGGTGGCGGCGGCGGTCGTCCTCGCCCTGGGGGTCGGCGGCTGGCTGGCGATGAGATCCCTGGGAATCGGTCCGGCCGCGACCCTCGTCGCGCAGGGCGTGCTGGCCGAGCGGGACCGCGTCCTGCTGGCCGATTTCGTCAACCGGACCGGCGACGAGCAGCTCGCCGAGGTGGTGACCGAGGCCCTGCGGGTGGATCTGGCCCAGTCGAACGTGATCCGTCTCGCCGAGCAGAGCTCGGTGGCCGATGCGCTCGAGCGCATGGAACGGTCCCCCACCACGCCGCTCGACGCCGAGCTCGCGCGGCTGGTGGCGCAGCGCGAGGGCTTCGGGGCCGTGCTCGTGGGGGAGATCGGGGAGGCGGGGAGCGGCTATGTCCTGTCCGCGCAGCTGCTCGAGCCCGGCGCGGGGGACATCCTCGTGTCGCACCGGGAGACGGCGGAGGACGAGGACGGCGTCATCCGGGCGATCGACCGTCTCTCCACTCGTCTGCGCGAGCGCATCGGGGAGTCCCTCGGCTCGCTGCGGGCCGCCCCTCCGCTGGAGCGGGTCACGACCTCGAACCTCGAGGCACTGCGGCTCTACTCGCAGGCCGTGCGCGCCATCGAGGTCGAGGGAGCGTGGGATCGGGGCATCCAGCTCCTGGACGAGGCCACCGCCCTCGATACGGCGTTCGCGGCGGCGTATCGCAAGATCGGCGTCACGCTCGGCAATCGGCGCGAGCAGAGCGATCGCCGCATCCGGATGCTGGAGAAGGCCTATCGCCACCGCGATCGGCTCTCCCGGCAGGAGCGCTTCATGACGATCGCCGCGTATCACTCCGACGTGACGGGCGACGTCCAGCAGTCGATCGCGGCCTACGAGAACCTGCTGGAGTTCGACCCGACCTTCTACCCGGCGCTCAACAACCTGGGCATCCAGTACGAGGTCCAGCGGGATCCGGAGCGGGCGGTCGACCTGTTCATGCGGGCCGCGGCCGCCGACTCGTCCTCTCCCTTTCCTTTCCTGAACGCCGTGTGGCCGCAGCTCCTCCTGGGCCGGACCGGGGACGCGCGGCGGTCCCTGTTCGTGGTCGATTCGCTGTTCCCCGGCTTCCCGTTCGCGATCTCGTACTCGGGGAAGCTGTCCGCGCTCGAGGGGGACTACGACGCGGCGGACGACCGCTTCGCGCAGCTTTTGGAGCGACTCGGGAGCGATCTGTTCTGGCGCTCCGAGGCCGAGGGGCTCCTGGCGGCGACGGCGGCCACGCGGGGCAGGCTCCGGGAGCACGAGTCGCACATCCGCGCGCGGAGCGCGGCGAACGAGGCTCGCGGGTTGCCCGAGGAAGCCATCTCCGATGCCGTCACAAGGGCCTGGATCGAGCTCGAGGCGAGGCGCGACACCGCGCGGGCCCTGGCAATCGTCGAGGAGTCGCTGGCGCGTCATCCGCTGGCCGACCTGCGGCCGGCGGACCGCCCATATCTGGATCTGGCCGACGTCTGGGCGGCGGCCGGGCGGAGCGATCGCGCCCGTGCGCTGGTCGACGCGTACGAGCGTGAGGTTCCGTCGCGGGCCCGGGGCGACGAATTCGACCTGCTCCGCAGCCGGGCGCAGATCGCGATCGCGGAGGGGCGGACGGACGAGGCGCTGGAGCTCATCCGTCGATCGGACCGCGGGGGGTGCGTGCTGTGCCCCCTTCCCTACTTCGTCGCCGCGTACGAGCGCGCCGGGATGACAGATTCCGCCATCGTGGCCCACGAGCGCTATCTGGACAGCCGGTTCCTCGACCGGGTGTACTGGGACGCCTCGCTCCTCGGGGGCACGCTGGAACGGTTGGGAGAGCTGTACGATTCGAGGGGAGAGCCGGACCGGGCGGCCGAGTACTACGCTCGCTTCGTCGAGCTGTGGGCCGACGCGGACGAGGAGCTCCAGCCGCGCGTGCGGGCGGCGCAGGCGCGGCTGGAGGAGATCGTGAGGGCGCGCGGATGAAGCGTCGCCGACGAGGGGGGGCCACCCGATGAAGCGTTTCCTGCACGAGATCCACCGACGGTCGCTGTGGCAGGTGCTGGGCGTCTACATCGCCGCGTCCTGGGTGGCGCTCCAGGTCGTCAACGAGATCGGCGACGCGGTGGGGCTCCCGCAGTGGGTGGCGGGGGGCGCGCTCGTGCTCCTGGTGATCGGCTTTCCGATCGTGATTGCCACCGCGTTCGTCCAGCACGGCGGGAGCCCGGGCGCCGTCTCCCCGTCCGCGCCCGGGTCCTCCCTCGGGGCGTCCGCTCCGGTGCCGGGCCCGGATCCGGCCGCAGCGGACTCCGCAGACGGAGCGGCCGGTCCTTCCCCCGCCTCGACCGACCGCCCCCCGACGCGCGGGCATCATCGATGGTTCACCTGGAGGAACGCGGTCCTCGGGGGCGTCGGGGCGTTCGTCCTCCTGGGGGCCGGCACCGGGGTCTGGATGGGGCTCCGGGCCGCCGGCATCGGGCCGGCCGGCACCCTGGTCGCGAAAGGCGCGCTGGAAGAGAGCGCGCTCCTCGTCCTGGCGGACTTCGAGGCCGACGATGCGGCCCTCGGGGAGGCGGCCACCGAGGCGCTCCGAGTGGACCTTTCCCAATCCGGGACGATCCGGCTCGCGGAGCCGGCCACGATCGCGGATGCGCTGGAGCGCATGGGCCGGGACGAGAACGAGGCGCTCACGGGAGACCTGGCGGCGGAGATCGCGGTCCGCGAAGGGGCAGCCGGCGTCATCAGCGGGGAGATCAACCGCGCCGGCGCCGGCCGGCTGTTCTCCGCCCGGATAGTCACGGCCACGGACGGTACGGTGCTCACCTCGCAGCGGGAGTCCGCCGCCGACGAGGCGGACGTCATCCCGGCCATCGACCGGCTATCGAAGAAGCTCCGCGAGCGGATCGGCGACTCGTTCCGGGAACTGCGCGGCGATCCACCGCTGGCCCGCGTGACGACGTCGAGCCTCGAGGCCCTCAAGCTCTACTCGCGGGCGAGCGCGGGGGACGGGGACCGCCTCGCCCTTCTCCGGCAGGCCGTGGAGGTCGATCCGGGGTTCGCGATGGCCTGGCGGGCGCTGGGGATCATCTATCGGAACCGAAACAACGAGCGGGCGAAGATGATCGAGGCGTTCACCCGCGCGTTCGAGGCGCGGGACCGACTCACCGAGCGCGAGCGTCACCAGGCGGCGTCGATCTACTACACGGTGGTCGAGTTCGATCCCGAGCGGGCGTCCATCGAGTACCAGGCGCTCCTCGACCTCGATCCGGAAGACGAGTCCGCCACCACCAACCTCGGCGTGCTCGCGAGCACGGTCGGAGACCACGAGCGCGCCGCCGGGTGGGCGCTGCGCTCGGTGGAGCTCGACCCGGAGGGCCACGGCCCCGGCTACTGGAACGCGGTCACCTCGCTGGTGAACACCGGCCGGATCGATGAGGCGGACGCGATGGCGGACTCCGCCCTGAAGGCGTGGGGCGAGAGGGCGGGCGTCGCGCCGCGTCTCAGGCTCATGGTCCTCGCGGCGCAGGGTCGCCTGGACGAGGCCGAGGCCAACTTCCGCCGCTTCCTCGAGCGCGACCTCCCGCCGGAGTGGCGAGCCCGCCTGGCGCTCAACCTGGGGCAGTTCGCCGCCACGCGGGGGCGGCTCGCCGCCGCGGAGGGCGAGATCCGGATCCGGACCGCGTTCGCCGCCGAGGCCGGAGACGCGGAGGCCTATTTCGAGGCCGCGGTCCAGGGCGCCTGGACGGACGTCGTGGTGCGCGAGCGCCCGGACCGCGCGGTCACGCGGCTCGAGGCGGCCCTGGACCGCTTCCCGCTCGCCGACATGGCGCCGCTCGACCGGCCCTACCTGGAGCTGGCCGAGGTGTTCGCCCGGGCGGGCCGTCCGCAGGTGGCGCGCCAGCTCGTCGAGGACATGCGGGCCAGCGTCGACGCGCCCGGGATGGCGAGGGTCAGTGCGCAGCTGCGGCGCGTCGAGGGCGAGATCGGCCTCGCCGAGGGGCGTCCCGAGGAAGCGATCGAGAGCTTCCGGCCCGCGGTTCGCGACTTCTGCCATATCTGCCCGCTCCCGGGCATGGCGCTCGCCTACGAGGCGGCCGGCCAGCCGGACTCGGCCGCCGCGGTGCACCGGCGGTACGTTGAGACGCCGTACTCGGACCGCTTCCTTCCCTATACGTATCCGCTGGGGCAGGCGCTGGGCCCGGAGTACGAGCGCTTGGGCGAGCTGTACGACCAGCTGGGAGACCTCGAGAGCGCGGCCAAGTTCTACGCGTCGTTCGTCGAGCTGTGGGCGGATGCGGACGAGGAGCTCCAGCCGCGCGTGCGGGCCGCGCAGGCGAGGTTGCAGGAGATCATGGAAGCACGGGGATGACCACGTCGGCGAACGGGGGTTGGGGGTGAGGCGGGGAGCGCGAACCCGAAGGGAGCAGGTCACATGGCGCTCAAGACACTGATCAACGAGCTGCACCGGCGCTCCATCTGGCAGGTCCTCGCGGGCTACGGGGTGTTCGTCTGGCTCCTGTTCGAGACGTTCGACGTGCTGCGCACGGCCGTCGGCCTTCCGACCTGGGTGGAGCCCACGGCGGCCATCCTGGTGATCGTGCTCCTCCCCGCCCTGCTGGCCACCGCGTCGGTCCAGACGGGGAGGCCGGCCCGCTGGCCCCGGATCGTGTTCCGCGACGACGAGGATGCCGAGGACGCGACGAGCGGGGCGCCATCCCCCCCCGATTCGCCACCTCCCGGCGCCGCGGTGGAGGACGCGGGAGGCCGGGGACGTCGGGAGGGGGCGTCTCCCCCGCGCTCCGACGCTTCTGGCCGGAAGCGAGGCGGTCCGGGAACCATCCTCACGTGGCGAAACACCCTTCTCGGCGGTGTGGGCGCGTTCGTGATGCTGGCGCTCGTGACGGCGATCTACATGATCCTCCGCACGGCGGGCATCGGTCCCGCCGGAACCCTGGTGGCACAGGGCACCCTCGATGAGCGCGAGCGTCTCATCCTGGCCGACTTCTCGAGCCCCGACGACCTGCGCGAGGTGGCGCGCGCCATCACCGAGGGCCTGCGGGTGGACCTCACGCTGTCCCCGGTCGTCCGCATCGAGCAGCAGCGCTACGTGAGCGCCGCCCTGGCCCGCATGGAGCTCGAGCCCGATGCCCCGCTCGACATGGACCTCGCCCGCGAGGTGGCCGTGCGCGAGGCCATCCGCGGCGTGGTGGGCGGCGAGCTGCGTCGCGTGGGCTCCCGATTCGTGATCACCGCGCAGGTCGTGGATGCGACGGACGGCTCGGTCCTCGTGTCGCGCCGCGCGACCGCGCGGGACGAGGCCGGCATCCTCGATGCGGTGGATGATCTGTCCAAGAAGCTCCGCGAGCGCATCGGCGAGCCGCTGGCCTCGATCGGTCGGGCCGACGCCTTGGAGCGCGTCACGACGTCCAACCTGGAGGCCCTGCGGAAGTACTCGAGCGCCGTGCGCGCCATCGACGTGGAAGGCGCGCCGGATCGGGGGATCGCCCTGCTGGAGGAGGCGGTGGGGCTCGACTCGACGTTCGCCATGGCGTGGCGGAAGCTCGGCGTGGCCCTGGGGAACCGGGGCGAGGAGCGGGTGAGGATCGTGCGAGCCCTCACCGCGGCGTACGAGCACCGGGATCGGTTGAGCTCCCGCGAGCGGGACCTGGCGACCGCGGCGTACGAGACCAACGTGACGGGCGACCTGCAGGCCGCCATGTCCGCCTACGAGGCGCTCCTCGACCGGGAGCCCGAGCACGACGTGGCGCTCAACAACCTGGGCGATCTCCACATGCGGCTGCGTCAGTTCAGTCCCGCCGCGGAGCTGTTCGAGCGTGCCCTGGCGCTCGACACCGCCGACGTGATCCCGTTCCAGAACATGGTTCTGACGCGCACCCAGCTGGGCGAGTTCGACCAGGCGGTCGCGCTCGAGCGCGACTATCCGTGGCTGGTCCACGATCCGACGGTCCGCGAGCACTTCGCGCAGGTATGGGCCGCCCGCGGCGAGTACGACGAGGCCGAGCGCCGGCTGCTCGCGCTCCGGAACGACGAGGTGGCGAGCCCGTTCTGGCAGCGGCAGACGAGCGCCGAGCTCGGCGCGCTGGCGGCCACGCGGGGACGGCTGGCGGAAGCCGGGCGCCACTACGCCGACGCGACGACCGTCGCGGAGAGCCGGGGCCTCCGCCGGCAGGCCCTCATCTATGCGACCCACCGGGCCCGCATCGAGCTGTGGTCACGGCGAGATCCGGCGGCCGCGATCCGGGTGCTGGAGGGGGCGTTGAGTGCGCACCCGCTCGAGGAGCTCGAGCCACTCGACCGCCCCTCGGCGGAGCTCGCCGAGGTGTTCGCCCTCGCGGGGAGCGCCGCTCGCGCCCAGGCGCTCGTCGCCGCGTTCGAGCAGGAGGTGCCCGAGTCGCTGCGAGGCCTCGAGCAGCGCATCGCGCTGGATCGCGCCCGCGGAGCGGTCGATCTGGCGAACGGAGAGACGGCCCGGGGGATCGAGCGCACGCGCGCGTCGGATCTCGGGAGCTGTCTGACCTGCGCCCTGCCCCAGCTCGCGGAGGCCTACGAGCGGGCGGGCGAGGCGGACTCCGCGATCGCCGTGTACGAGCGCTACCTCGATACCCCGTACCTGTGGCGGGTCCGGGACACGGACGGCTGGTTCCTGGGGCAGGCGCACGGGCGGCTGGGCGCCCTGTACGAGGCGAAGGGCGACACCGGTCGCGCGGGGGCGCAGCTCGCCCGCCTGGCGAGGCTGTGGGAGGGGGCCGATGACGAGCTCCAGCCGCGCGTGGCCGAGGCGCGCCGCCGTGCCGCCGCGCTCCTCGGCGGAGGGCGCTGAGTGGCGATCCGTGGCGGGGTAGACGCGTGAAGCACCTGTTCCGGGAGGTCCACCGACGCTCGCTGTGGCAGGTGCTCGGTCTGTACGTCGCGGCCTCGTGGATCGTGCTCCAGGTGGTCGACGTGCTGGCCGACAACATGGCGCTCCCGGACTGGTTGTTCCCGGTCTCGGTGGTGCTGCTCCTCCTGGGCCTGCCCGTCGTGCTCGCCACGGCGTTCGTACAGGGCGGCGTACGGCGTGCCGCCGTCTTGGCGGGTGGCGAGGGTGCCGGCTCCGCCGCCGCGGGAGCGGCGCCCCCGGGCGCCTCCGGGGGCGGCACGCCCGGGGAGGCGCAGGGGCCTTCGAGCGCCCGCGGAGGGTCCGCGAGACGCGGCGCCCTGCTGACCTGGCGGAACGCGGTCACGGGCGGCGCCGTGGCGTTCGGGCTCCTCGGGCTCGGGATCGGCGGGTGGCTCGGCGCCCGGGCGCTGGGCATCGGTCCGGCGGGCACGCTGGTCGCCAAGGGCCTGCTGGACGACCAGGCCCGCCTCGTCCTGGCGGACTTCGCGCCGGCGGGCGGCGACTCCACGCTCGCCCGCACCGTGACGGAGGCGTTCCGGATCGACTTCTCGGAGTCGCCCGTGGTCCGCGTCGCGGATCCCGCCGAGGTCGCCGATGCCCTCGACCGGATGGAGCGGCCGTCGGACACGCCGCTCGACGCCGACCTGGCCCGCGAGCTGGCGCAGCGCGAGGGATTCGCGGCGGTGGTGGTCGGTGAGGTGGGCCGGGCGGGGACCGACTACCTGCTCACGGCCCGCGTGATCGCCGCGGAGGACGGATCCGTACTCGCCTCGCACCGCGAGACAGCCGACGAGGACGGTCTCCTCCCGGCCATCGATGCCCTCTCGAAGCGGCTTCGCGAGCGGATCGGGGAGTCGCTGGGCTCGCTGGCGGGCGCCCATCCGCTGGCGCGGGTGACGACCTCGAGCTTCGCGGCGCTCCAGAAGTACACGGAGGCCCAGCGAGCCGGCGAGGTGGAGGGGAACCGGGCCCGCTCGATCGCCCTGCTCGAGGAGGCGATCGACCTCGACTCCACCTTCGCCATGGCGTGGCGGAAGCTCGGCATCGCGCTCTACATCCAGTTCGAGGAGCGGGACCGCCAGATCGACGCGTTCACTCGGGCCTTCGAGCTCCGGGACCGACTCGGCGACATCGAGCGCTACATCACCGAGGGCACGTACTACACGTACGTGACCGGGGAGCGGGAGAAGGCGGTGACGGCGTACGAGAACGTGCTCGCGATCGATCCCGAGCAGGGCTACGCCCTCAACAACCTCGGGATCGTGTATCAGGAGCTCGGCGATCACGAGCGGGCGTGGGACCTGTTCGCGCAGAATATCGCGGCCGACTCCGCCCAGCCCAATCCCTACGTGAACGGTCTGTTCTCCCTCGCCAGCCTGGGCCGCGTCGACGAGCTGCGATCGCTCCACGAGCGCTACGCCGCCCGTTTTCCCGCCAACTCCGGCGTCGACTGGTACGGAGGGATCGTGTTCGCATCCCTGGGCGAGTACGAGGAGGCCGACGAGCACATGAGGGTTCTCGAGCGCAGGGAGACCGGGAGCCTCCAGCGTCAGGCGGACGCGACAAGCCTGCTCGCGGCGACGGCGGCCGCGCGCGGCCGCCTGACGGATGCTCGCGACCGGATCGAGCGCTGGATCTCGATCAGCGAGCAGCGCGAGCTCCCCGGCGAAGTGTGGGAGGCCGCGATCGCCGGAGCCCTGCTCGATCTCTACGCCCGCGGCGATCCGGCCGCCGCCGTGGAGCGCTTGAGGGAGACCCGCGCGCGGGTGCCGCTGGAGCGCGTCACGCCGTACGAGCGGCCGTACTGGGCGCTCGCGACGATCGACGCGGCGGCGGGCCGGTCCGCGGACGCGCGGCGGGCGCTCGAGGCCCTCGACACCGAGGTGTGGCCTCTGGCGAAGGGAGATCCGGGAGTCCGTTGGCAATACCACTGGGCCCGCGGTGCCGTGGCCGCGGCCGCCGGCGATCACCGGAAGGCGATCGAGGAGTACCGGGCGATCGATGAGGGCTACTGTCCGCCGTGCCGGAACCTGGCGCTCGCCCGCGGCTTCGACGCGGCGGGAGAGCCGGACTCCGCCCGCGTGTACTTCGATCGCTACGCGGATCTCACCGATGGGGGGCGGATCTGGGCGGACCAGCACTTCCTGGGGGCGTCGCTCGAGCGTCTGGCGGGGCTGTACGACGATGCGGGAGACCTCGACCGGGCGGCGAAGTACTATGCCCGCTTCGTCGAGCTGTGGTCGGATGCCGACGACGAGCTCCAGCCTCGGGTGCGCGCGGCGCAGGCGCGGCTGGAGGAGATCCTGCGGGCCAGGGGATGAGCGGGCCGCCCCGCCGGCCGGCCCAAGAACCCGTCAGCCCGCCCCGATGAGGCCGAAGTCGATCTTCCGCTCCTCGCGGTCGACGCGCTCGACCTGGACCTCGACGGCGTCGCCCATGCGGTAGCTCTTCTTCGTCCGCCGTCCGATCAGGGCGTGCTTCAGCTCGTCGTGGCGGTAGTAGTCATCGCCCAGGTTGCTGATGTGGACGAGACCCTCGATGTCGTAGGCGTCCAGCCGCACGAAGAGCCCGAATCCCGTCACGCCGCTGATGGTGCCCTTGAAGTGGTCGCCCAGGTGGCGCTCCATGAACTCCACCTTCTTGAGATCGATCGAGTCCCGCTCGGCCTCGGTCGCGAGCTGCTCGCGCGCCGAGGCCTGCTTGGCGGTGGCCTCCAGCCAGTCGCGGCTGATGCGACGCGCGGATGTGGGATCCTCGAGCCAGCGGGAGAGCTGGCGGTGCACGACGAGGTCCGGGTAGCGCCGGATCGGCGAGGTGAAGTGCAGGTACGCCTGCGAGGCGAGCCCGAAGTGCCCCTCGTTGGTCGTCGCGTAGCGGGCCCGGGCGAGGCTGCGCAGCACCTGCATCGAGACGACGGGCTCCTCGACCTTGCCCTTCACGGCATCCAGCAGCCGCTGGAAGTCGCGCGGCTTCGGGCTCCCCTTCGGGAACGAGAGCCCGAACTCCGCTGCCAGCGCCTGGAGCTCCTCGAGTTTCTCGGGGCTCGGGTCTTCGTGGATCCGGTACAGGGCCGGCACCCCCTGCTCGACCGTCCAACGGGCGACGGCCTCGTTGGCCGCGATCATCAGGTCCTCGACGAGCATGTGGGTCGCGAGTCGCTCGCGCCGACGCACGTCGATCGGGGCGCCGAGCTCGTCGAGCACGACGTGCGATTCGGGCAGGTCGAAGTCGAGGCTGCCGCGGGCACGCCGCTGGGCACGGAAGCTCTCGCTCACTTCGAGGAGGCGGTGGAGGTCCTTCCGGAGCCCGGCGTCCGCGCGCATCGCGGGCGTGTCGTCGCCGTCCAGGATCGCCTGTGCCTCCTCGTAGGAGAGCTTGTGGGAGCTCCGGATCACCGCCTTCCCGAAGCGCGTCTCGACCAGCTTTCCCGCCCGATCCACCCGCAGGTGCGCCGCCAGCGTGAGTCGGTCCTCTCCCGGCACGAGCGAGCACAGGTCGCTCGACAGGGCGTGCGGGAGCATGGGGATCACGCGATCGACGAGGTACACGCTCGTCCCGCGCTCCCACGCCTCCCGGTCGATCTCGTTCGACTCGCGGACGTAGTGGGAAACGTCGGCGATGTGGACCTCGATCCACGCGCCCCCGTCGTCCAGCAGACGGATGGAGAGCGCGTCGTCGTGGTCCTTCGCGTCGACCGGATCTATCGTCACCACCCGCCGGTCCCGGCAGTCCTCGCGGCTCTCTAGATCCTCCTCCCGGATGCCGCGCTCGCGCAGCCGCCGGGCGAGCGCCTCCACCTCGTCGGGGAATGCCTCGTCGAGCCCGTAGCCGACCTGGATCGCGAGTACATCGACCCCGGGGTCGCCGGGCCGGCCCAGGATGCGCTCCACGCGGCCCACGGGGTGCGGCTTCTTCTCGCCCCAATCGGCGATCTCGACCGCGACGAGCTGACCCGGCTCCGCATCGCCCGTGTCCGCGTCGGGGATGAAGACCTCGATGCCGAGCGAGGGCTCGGTCACCTCGAGCCACCCGTGCCCCCGCCGCCGGCGGAAGATGCCGACGAGTCTCGAGTGGGCGCGCTCCACGACCTCGATGATCGACCCGCGCGGGCCGCGCTCCTCGCGGTGCTCGATGCGCACGGTGACCCGGTCGCCATCCACGGCGCCGCCCAGGTCGCGCGCTCGGACGAACACGTCCTCGTCCCCCTCGTCGGGGATCACGAAACCGCTGCCGCTCTCGATGACCTGGAGGCGCCCGATGACCAGCCCCAGCTCGCGGGGCACCCCCAGCCGGCCGCCCCGCACCCGGTAGAGCTTGCCCCAGCGCTCCAGGCGCTCGAGCGCCCGCCGGACGGCGGGATAGTCGTCCGGCGGGATGTCGAGCGCCTTCGCGATCTCCTTGGGCCGCAGTGGACGGCGAGCCTCCTCGCCCACATGGCGGAGGATGTCGCGATCGAAGCGGCGGTCGTCCGGTGATTCGCGCGGCGGGGGCGGGGCGGGTTTCCGTTCGGCGGTGCTCGTGGCGCGGTCCGCGGGTTCCGATCGGGGCTCGGCTGGTTTCCGTCCCCGGCGGGGCCCGAGCGAGGGTGCCCCCGTCCCGCCCCCGGAGCGGCGGCGTGCCCGCGGTTTCTCGCTACCGGATCCGCCCCCGCGTCCGCCGCCGGACTTCCCGCCGCCGGATCCGCTCCGGCGTCGGCCCCCGGACTTCTTCTTACCCACGGGCCCGCTCGGGATCGGGGGATCGCGCGTCCCGGGCCGGCCGCGCGCGTCGGCGATGGGGCGTCAGAACGGCTTGGCCTCGTCGATCAGCATGATCGGAATGCCGTCGTCGATCTCGTATCTGAGGCGGCACGCGTGACACAGGAGTGCCTCCTCGTCGGGTCTGTACTCGAGCTCGCCCTTGCACTTGGGGCACACGAGGATCTCGAGGATCTCCTGGGAGAGCGCCATCAGCCTTCCTCCTGGGGGACACGGAATCCGAGCAGCCTAAGCTGGTCTGCCCGCTTCCGCCAGTTGGCCAGGACCTTCACCCGGAGCTCCAGATACACACCTGCCTCGAGGAAGTGCTCGATCTTCTCGCGCGACCGGCGACCGATGCGCTTGATCGTCTTCCCGCCCGCCCCGATCACGATGCCCTTCTGGGACTCGCGTTCCACGAAGATCCACGCCTCGATGTATGTCGGCTTGCCCTCACCGCGCTCCTTGAACTGCTCGATCTGAACGGCGATCGCGTAGGGAACCTCCTGCTCGAGCTCCTCGAGACACGTCTCACGGACGAGCTCGGCCGCGAACTCCCGCACGGGCGCGTCGGAGAGCTCGTCCGCCGGGTACAGGGGCGGACTCTCGGGGAGCAGCGAGAGGATGGCCTCCCGGAGCTCCCCGACCCCGGTGCCCTCGACTGCCCGCGCCGGGATGATGGCATCCCACCCCGCCGGCTCGAGGGTCGCGCCCATGCGCGCGAGCTCCTCTCCGGGCGCACGGTCGATCTTGTTGATGCACAGCACCTTCGGGTGGCGGAGTTCGGGTCCCACCGCCCGAGCCCACTCGACGCTGGGCTCGAAGCCGGCGTCCACCACGGCGACTATGACGTCTGCATCGGCGAGTGCCGCCAGCGCCTCGTGTCGCATGGAGCGCTGGAGGGTGTAGCGGGGCTCGAGGAGACCGGGGGTGTCGACGAACACGGCCTGGTGACCGTCGTCGGAGTAGATGCCGAGCAGACGCCGACGGGTCGTCTGGGCCTTGTGGGTCACGATCGCCAGCCGCTCCCCGACGAGCGCGTTGAGCAAGGTGGACTTGCCCACGTTGGGAAGACCGGCCAGCGCCACGAAGCCGGCGCGGAAGGCGGCGGGCTCGAGATCCGTCGGCTCGGTTCGCATGGCGGCAAGATAGGGGATCGGGAGGGCCGACCGCAGCACGAGGCCGCGGGGCGGGATGCGAAAAGCCCCCGGATCCACGAGGGACCGGGGGCCTTCGATGTATGCAAGAAGCGTGAGTGACGTGAGGTTGGTCCAGGTGCGCCTTTCGTCGGATCCCTCGGGCGAACCCTCGGTCTCGTTTGAAAGAGCATCTCCCTAGAAAGGAGGTGATCCAGCCGCAGGTTCCCCTACGGCTACCTTGTTACG
>CAZCLY010000004.1:0-310707 GCA_964499635.1 uncultured Gemmatimonadota bacterium
CCTGCGCCCCGTCGGCCAGGGCCAGCTGGTCCGCGACGAGCCGCAGCCGGAGCCCGTCGGCCGGCACCGCGACCGGTCCCGACTGCGTGACCGGCGCGTCGATGTAGAACAGCCCCACCGGCTCGACCGACGCGATGAGCGGGTGGTTGCGGAGTGCCGGCAGGGCAGCCGCCGGCACCACCGCCGAGAAGCCGTTGAACACTCTCCCGAACCTGTGGCGCACCCCCAGCCGGTGCTGGTTGGCCAGCGCGTTCACGAGC
Organism: uncultured Gemmatimonadota bacterium; assembly: GCA_964499635.1. Taxonomy (GTDB): domain Bacteria; phylum Gemmatimonadota; class Gemmatimonadetes; order Palauibacterales; family Palauibacteraceae; genus Palauibacter. Next base: position 261 of record CAZCLY010000004.1, read on the forward strand.
CCCGGTGGCACGTCGGCACCGGACCGGAACCTGATGATGTACTGGTCGGGCACCACCTGTGGCCTGGCCTGCCGCCGCCCGGTCTGGTCGCCGCGTGGGGCTTTCGCAGGGGCCTGCGGGGCGGGAGGACCGAGCGGGTCCTCGCCCCCACAGCTGATGACGAGCGCCGCGATGAGCAGTGGCGCTCCCAGTGCCGCGACGAGCTTGTGGGAGCTCATCGCCCGCGCCACCGGACGGTGGTGGCCGGTGAATCCTGACATGTCCGAGCCCCCCTCCAGAGGGTCACCCGTGCCTTCGTGCCGCAGGGTCGGCATCGGGGACAACCCGGGCCGGCCGAACGCGCCGCAGGTATCGTGCCCTCGGCAGCCCCCGCGGACCCGCGTTGCCGGCTCGGAGTCGGGCAAGTCCTTGGGCCGGGGGGGGCTGACGCATCCGCGTCGGGCCGCCGCGACGCCATCGATCGTGATCGATCGTACGGGCGCGTCGTGCAGGCGAGGTGCATCGGCTGCAGGATTTGCCTGCTGGCCACGGTCCGAGCGGCAAGACCCGATCCAGCATCGGGATCAACCGCGTGGGGAGGCGTCGACCCCCAGGGCCATTCCAGCGGAGCCGCGGCGAGGAGTTCGCGCGCCCGGATGGCGAGGTGCTCCATCTGACGTTCGCGTTCGTCGGCCCAGCGCGGCAGACGGATGAGATTGGTGGCCAGCGCTCCGCCACCGACGAGCGCGAACAGCAGCGGGATGAACAGGGCCTCCAGCTTGCCGGATGCGGCGCGACCTGGAGCCGGCGGGCTCGAACGCCCCCCCGACGCTTGATCTGCCCCGACCCGTGCGGCAACTTCCGGTGTGGCGGATCGCCACGCTGTCGGCGTCGACGCGCCGCCCGGTCACCATCGGAGCCCCATGAGCCGTCCCGAAGTCTCCCCAGGTCGCGTCCCCCGGACGCTTCCGGGCGCGCCGGACCCCGGCCCGACCGGATGAGCGCATCCCGGGAAGGACCGTTCCCACGGCTCGAGAACTACGAGATCCTCGAGGTCATCGGCGAGGGCGGCATGGGGACCGTCTACCTCGCCAAGGATCTCAGACACGACCGGCGGGTGGCGATCAAGACGATCCGCCGCGACTTCGTGACCCCGGACGTGGTGCACCGCTTCGAGCGCGAGATCAAGCTGACCGGCGGGCTCCAGCATCCGCGCATATTGCCGCTGCTCGACTCGGGGGTCGCGGAGGGAGCCCTGTACTACGTGATGCAGTTCGTGGAGGGCGAGTCACTCGAGCAGAGGTTGTCCCGCGAAGGCGCCCTCCCCATGGACGAAGCTCTGCGCATCGCCCGGCACGTCGCGGACGCGCTCGACTACGCGCATTCGCATGGAGTCGTGCACCGCGACATCAAGCCGGCGAACGTGATGCTGTCCGGCGGGCACGCGTTCGTGATGGACTTCGGGATCGCGCGGGCGCTGGCGGAGGGGAACACCTCGCTAACCAGCACCGGCTCGTCGATCGGCACGCCGACGTACATGAGCCCCGAGCAGGTGACCGACTCCACCGCCGTGGACGGCCGGTCCGACATCTACAGCCTCGGCTGCGTCCTGTACGAGATGGTGGCGGGCCACCCGCCGTTCACGGGCCCCACGGTATCCAGCATCCTCCGGCAGCACCTCACGGCGGACCCCCCGCACCTGCAGATCCATCGGCCCGCCACGCCGCCGGAGGTGGACGCGGTCGTCATGCGGGCCATGCAGAAGTCGCCCGCCGACCGCTTCCAGGCCGCGCGGGACCTGGTCGAGACGCTACAGACCATCTCGGGACGTCGGGGGCCGATCGAGGCCTCAACCGGACGCCGTCGGTCGGGGTTCATCGCCATCGCCGCCTACCTGGCGGGCGCGTGGGGCGTCCTGGCGATCGTGGAGCGCGTCGCGGCGATCGCCGACTTGCCGACATGGACGGTGCCCTTCGCGCTGGTTCTCCTCCTGATCGGTTTCCTCGTCGTGGCGGCGACGGCGCTGATCCAGGCGACCGGAGGGCGGGGGGGCGCCGTGGCCGGGACGACCGACCCGGGCGCCACGGGGGCCCGGCGCTCCGGCCAGTCGGCGAGGCACGACACGGGTCTGGGCGCGCTCTTCCGGTGGCGGAACGTCGTGGCCGGCGGGGTGCTCGCGCTGATCCTGTGGGGCGTGGTGGCGGTCGTGACCCTGGTGCGGCGATCGTCGGCAGGTGACCGCGCGGGGATCGACCTGGCGGCTGGCGAGCCCATCCAGACCGATCCGGCGCGAAGCGACGCGGCCGTGGAGGACGCCGGCCTCGGTCCGGAGGAAGGTCCCGATGGGGCGCGGTCGGCGCCCGACACCGCCCGGACGCCCGTATCGGCGGGCGGCCCCGCGTCGACCGGCGGCGAGGCGAGCGAACGGACGTCGCCCGCCGCACCGCCGCGTGACCGGGCCGCGGCGGACCCGGCGGCGCGGCGCGAGGACCGAACGGCCGCCTTGACGCGGGCCCGCGAGAACGCCCAGACCGCGCGGAGCGACGCGGAGGCGGCCGGCGCGCGCCTGGCGCCCAGCGATCCACTCCGGCGCGCGGACTCGCTGTGGACCCGCGCCGTCGAGGCCGCGGCGAACGGCCAGGCCTCCCTGGCGGCCGGAAACTTCGAGTCGGCCCGGATCGCGTACGGGGATGCGGGTCGGGAGGCGCGACAGATCCTCACCGCCCGGGTGGACTCGGCGTGGCGTGGAGTCGACTCGCTGCGCGCGCGGGCCGACCCGACGAGCGCGCCGTACGCGCTGGGCGACAGCCTCAGGGAGCGGAGCGGGGAGGCGGAGAGGGGCGGCGACCTGGTGACCGCGCTCGGCGCGTTGCGTCAGGCGAGTCACGCCTACACGCGCGCGCTTCCCTTCGTCGAGCTGCCGCCCCCCGAGACCCCGACCGCCACAAACTCGGCCGAGCCGGAGCCGCCGACCCCTTCGGAACGGGTGCAGGCCGCGATGTCGACGCTCGAGCACGCCTTCGAGACCGAGGACCTCGCCGGCATCCAGCACGTGTGGGTGAACCTGAGCCAGAGCCAGATCGAGCAGTTTCGCGACTTCTTCGAGGAGGGACGCGACTTCGACTACGGCTACGAGATCGATCCGGCGTCGATCCGCACCGCGGGGGATGCGGTCGATTTCCGCGTCACCGTCCACTGGGAGTACACGGGCCCGAGGGGGGACAGGGTCAGCGCTCCACCATTCGCACAGCGCTTCCGCCTCGAGGCGTCCACCGATCGCGACGTGCTGACCAGCCTCTGACGGAGTCCCGCCTCAGTGGGTGAACTCGATCCCCACCGTCGGGACGACGCCGGCACGGAGCCCGCCGTCGTTCAGAGGGACGAGGGCGTTGACGAGGATGAACAACCCGTCGGTCGCCCGCATCTTGAACCCGACCGCCCCGTCCAGAAGGTCGTCCCGCCGCTCGGGGATGTTCGTGAGGCGGATCGTGCGCGGGAACGGGGCCTCGAGCTGGATCGGCTGCGGCAGAAGGAGGGCGCGCTCGCCGGCCTTGAACGTCCCCAGCACGTCGATCGCTAGCGTGACCCAGTTGGCGAGGCGCTGGTCGAAGCCCACGTTCGTCTTGAACTCGTTCTCGTCGAACTCGCTTCCCCGGTACTCGTACCCGAACCCGCCGTGCGGCGCGAAGTCGCCGAACGTCCCGGAGAACACGAGCTGGGCGCGGGCGTTCCACTCGCCGCTCCCCAGGAAGTCCTCCGAGCGGCCGGTGGGAAGACGGACCTCGGACAGGAGCCCGAACTGCCAGTTCTCGCCGCGGCCGAGCCTCGCCTTGAGGCGGGCGGCCACGTCGCCCAGCCCACCCGCGGTCTCGCGCACGCTCTGGGTCGCGCTCAGCACCGGCACCTCGGGCGTCCCTCCGAAGAAGTGGGTGGGGGTGTTCTCGGTCGAGACCTGCACCGTGGCCCGCGATTCCCCGTTCATTTCGAGGCCCACTACGGGGACCGCGACGCTGACGTCGAGCCAGTCGGTGAGCCCGTAGCTCGCGAACATCGTCCATACGTCGGCCTGTACGTCGAGATCGAGCGTGAGGTCGATGACGTCGTTCTCGAACTGCGGGACGCCCCACAGCGTGCAGTCCCCGCCGAAGATCTGGTCACAGTTGGGGAAATCGACGTTCTCGTGCACGAAGGTGAACTGGAGGTCGCGCATGTCGATGCCGCGGAGCCTCGAGAACCCGAGTCGCGAGTAGGTGACGCCGGCGCTCACGCGGCCCCGGCCCAGCGTCTGGGCGCGCTCCGCCACGATCGGACCGAAGCTGTTCGACGATCTCGTCGGGACGCCGTCCACGAACACGAACGTCTCCGAGCCCACGGTGGTCGGGATGGGGAACGAGGACACGTTCTTGGCGATCGTCCGCCCGAAGAACTCGAGCATCGCCGCGTTGGCCTCCGTCGAGGCCGGGATGAAGTGAGCCCCGTGCACCTCCGTCGCGGGTACCTGCGCCGAGCCGACGAGGAACAGGGCATCCTCGCCCTCGCCGAACACGAACAGCCGGTTGAGCGCATCCTGCATCGTCTGCTGCGCCCGAAGCCCGGGAACGGCGGACAGCGAAACGAGCAGCAGTGTGAATCCCGAGCGGCTCAGCTTCCCGAGTCGACGCGGCATGTGACACTCCGGAGTCGGAGGGAACTCGACCTTCGAGGGCCGTTCATGATGCGCGCGGTGCGGGGGGCAGGCAATCGGCTCCGCGAACGCCCCGGGTCTGGCCGGTCGCCGCGCGTTCGGGTATTTCGGTCCCGGCCCCGACACCCACGGAAGGAGGCTGGCATGGAAGCCCTCATCTCCAGACTGCTCGACGGCTTCGAGCGGGGCACCATGAGCCGGAGACAGCTCGTCAAGGCCCTGGCCGTGATGACGGCCGGGGCGCCGGCGCTGCGCGGAGCGACACCGGCCCGCGCCGCCACGCCGGCGCCGGCGGGGACAGCGAGCTTCAGGACCGCGAGCCTCGACCACATCTCCTACAGCGTCGCGGACTACGGCCGCAGCCGCGATTTCTACGTGGACCTGATGGGCTGGGAGGTGGTGAGCGACGACGGCGAGCGCCAGGCCACCCTCGCAATCGGCGACGTCGGGCAGATCATCATCCGCAACAACCGCCGCCCCATGGACGCGCCCGCGCGTGAGGGCGGCCCGCCGCTCACCGGGGTGATCGACCACATCGCGTGGCGGATCGACCCGTTCGACACGGACGATGTGCGGGCGGAGCTCGAGCGACGCGGGCTGAACCCGCGCCGCGACCAGGGCCCTCCGGAGATGGACTACGACAGCTACCACATCCTCGATCCCGATGGGTGGGATCTCCAGATCAGCCGGTAGCGCGTGACGCGGGCGAGCTCCACCGGAGAGGCTCCGGCGGGCGGGTCCGGCGCCGAGCTCCCCCGCGTGCTCGGTCTCCGGGACCTCGTGCTCCTGCACGTGGTCGCCATCGTCGGGGTGCGCTGGCTGCTCACGGCGGGTCGCATCGGTCCCTCCTCGATCCTCCTGTGGCTGGCGGCGGTCGCCCTGTTCTTCGTCCCGCAGGGGCTCGCGGTGCTCGAGCTGTCGTCGCGCCTCCCCCAGGAGGGCGGGATCTACGTGTGGGCGCGGGAGGCGTTCGGCCCGCTGCACGGGTTCGTGTGCGGCTGGGCGTACTGGGTGAACAACCTCGTCTACTACCCGTCGCTCATCGTGTTCGTGGCCGGGAACGCGGTGTTCCTGGCCGGGCAGCGCTTCGTCGGGCTCGCCGACGATCCGGCGTACCAGGTGGTGTGCTCTCTCGCGATCCTGTGGCTCGCCCTCGGTCTCAACATGGTGGGCCTCAGGACGGGAAAATGGGTCCAGAACCTGGGCGGGATCGCGACCTGGACGGTGGCCGTCATCCTCATCGGGCTCGGGGCGGTCGCCTGGGCGACGGGGGTCGGCAGGAGCCCGTTCGCGGCCGGCTCGGCCATCCCGAGCCTCGGAGGCGAGAACCTCGCGCTGTGGTCGAGCCTGTGCTTCGCGCTCGCCGGGCTCGAGCTCGCGGTGGTCATGGGGGGCGAGGCGAAGGACGCCGCCAGGACCCTGCCCCGGTCCATCGTGATCGCGGCTCCGATCATCGCGGCGATCTACATCCTCGGCACGCTGGCGATCCTGTCTGCGCTCCCCGCCGGGGGCGTGAACCTCGTGACGGGGATCGTCGAGGCGGTCGGGCGCGCGGGCGACGCCGTGGGCGTCCCGGTCGCGCGGCTCGCCGCGCTCCTCGTCGTCCTCGGGGGGATCGGAGGGGTGGGCGCATGGCTGGCCGGGACGGCCCGGATCCCGTTCGTGATCGGGATCGATCGCTTCTTGCCCGCGGTCCTCGGGAGGATCCACCCGCGCTGGAAGACACCCTACGTGGCGCTCCTCGTCCAGGGGGTCGTGGCGAGCGTCTTCCTCGCCGTAGGCGTGCTGGGGAGCAGCGTGGAGGAGGCGTACCTGGTGCTGGTCGACACGACGATCGTCGTCTACTTCATCCCGTACGTGTACCTGTTCCTGGCGCTCCCCGTCCTGCGCCGCCGGTCGCCCGAACCGGGCCGCGGAGGCTATCGAGTTCCGGGGGGTCGCGCGGGTCTCGCCTACGTGTCCGCCGCCGGGCTCCTCACCACGGTGGTCTCCATCGTCCTCTCGACGCTCCCGGGCGACGTCGCCGGCTCGCCGGGCTGGTTCGTGTTCAAGGTGGTGGGTGGCGCGGCGGTGCTCATGGCGATCGGGCTCGCGTTCTACCGCCGGAGCTCACGGTCTGTCGGGGGCGCGGGCCCGGGGACATCTTGAGGCTCCCCGACGGCGCGGCCGGCCTGCGCTTCGCGCGTCCGGCGGGGCCGCCGTCGGCTTCGAATCGCGCACCGCGGTCCGCCGGATCGGATCGGGCGCGCCACGCCCGGAGGACGGGGGGATGGAGATTCCGCGCGTGAATCCGAGCGCCAAGTCGCGGCTCGGGATCATGATGTTCCTGCAGTACGCCATCTGGGGCGCGTGGGCCCCGGTGCTGTCGTCGTATCTGATCGCCGACCGCGGATACAGCGGCGCGCAGGTCGGCTGGATCTACGCCCTGCTTCCCCTGGCCACGATCATCTCCCCCTTCGTCGGTGGGCAGCTCGCGGATCGGTACCTGTCGTCGGAGAAGCTGATCGGCTTCCTGTCGTTTACGGGGGGCATCCTGCTGCTCGTCGTGTCGCGGGTGACCGACTTCCGGGTCATGGTGTGGCTGATGCTGGGCTACTGCCTCCTGTACGCGCCCACGCTCGCCCTCACCAACTCGATCGCGATGATCAACCTGGCGGACTCCGAGAAGGAGTTCGGCGCGATCCGGGTGTGGGGGACGTTGGGCTGGATCGCCGCGGGCTGGCTGCTCACCGGGTGGCGGTCGCTGGCCCAGGACGGCGTCGCCCCCGCCGTCGCGGGCGATGCGCTCGTGCTGGCCGGCCTGTTCTCGATCGTGATGGGCGTCCAGGCGTTCACCCTGCCACACACGCCTCCCCGAAGGGAAGGCGTCCGGCCGTGGGCGTTCCTCGAATCCCTCAAGATGCTCAGGGTGAAGGAGTTCGCCGTCTTCCTGGGCATCACGTTCGTGGTGGCCACCGAGCTCGAGTTCTACTACATCCTCACGGCTCCCTTCCTCGAGTCCGACATCGGCGTGTCGAGCGTCAATGTCCCGGCGGTGATGACCACCGCGCAGGTGGCCGAGATCTTCGTGATGGCCTTCCTGCTGGCGCGCTTCCTGAAGAGGTACGGGATGCGCCGCACGCTGGCCATCGGGGTCATCGCGTGGCCCGTCCGCTACATCATCTTCGCGATCGGGGCCCCGGCCTGGCTGGTGATCGCGTCGCTGGCGCTGCACGGGTTCTGCTACGTGTTCTTCTTCGTCGCCGCCTTCATCTACGTCGACAAGGTGGCCCCGCCCGACATCCGCGCCTCGGCCCAGAGCCTGATCGCGATCGTGTCGCTCGGGCTGGGGCGATTCCTGGGGAGTCTGTTCGCGGGGACGATCCGGGATGCGTTCACGGTGGGCGGCCAGACGAACTGGACGTTCGTGTTCCTCGTGCCGTGCGCGCTGACGGTCGCGTGCGCCGTCGCGTTCCTGCTGTTCTTCAACGAGAAGGCCATCCCGGCTCCGGCCGCCGCCGGCGCATAGCCGAAGGATCGGGCCGGCGTGGCGTCACCCCTTTCGACCTGACAGGAGATGAACCCGATGTTCAGCGATTTCTCACGCCGCGAGTTCCTGCACACCGGCGCGATGGCCACGGGCGGGCTGCTGGCCGCGAGGACGGTCCGGCTCGACACGGAGCCGCTCGCCTCGCCCTCGCGACAGGCGGCGCCCACCGACGCGGTGCGCTTCGGGATCATCGGCGTGGGGATGCAGGGCTCCGGGCTCCTCTCCTCCGCCCTCGGTCTCCCCGGCGTCGAGTGCGTGGCGGCCGCGGACCTGTACGACGGACGTCACACGCTGGCACGCGAGATCGCCGGCGACGACCGTCTGCCTACCACCCGCCGCTACCGGGAGCTACTCGACCGCGCGGACATCGACTGCGTGATCGTCGCCGTGCCCGACCACCATCACCGGCACGTGGTGGTGGACGCGCTCCGGGCGGGGAAGGACGTGTACTGCGAGAAGCCGATGTCGCATCGAGCGTCGGAGGGGTTCGACATGGTCGAGGCCGCCGGCTCGTCAGGCCGCATCCTCCAGATCGGCTCGCAACGGGTGAGCTCGGCCCTGTGCGCGAAGGCGAAGGAGCTCTACGAAGGCGGGGCGATCGGCGACGTGACCATGGTCGAGCTCACGCTGGGCCGCAACACGCCGACCGGCGCATGGCAGTACCCGCCGCCGCCCGACCTGGCGCCCTCGAACCTGGACTGGGAGACGTGGCTCGGGACGGCCCCCAGGGTCCCGTTCAGCCCCGAGCGCTTCGCGCGCTGGCGTTGCTGGCGCGATTACGGCACGGGGGTGGCCGGGGACCTGATGGTCCACCTCCTGAGCGGCATGCTGTTCACGCTCGGGTGGAACGCGCCGCCCCGCGGCGCGCAGGCCCTGGGGGGCATCGTGCGCTGGAAGGATGGGCGCGACATGCCCGATCTCCACACGGTCCTGTTCGACTACGACGGCGTTCCCGTGTACGTGCGGCTCGGGCTGGGGACGTCGACCCCCGAGCTCGCCCGCTTCATGGGACCGAAGGGCGTCCTCGAGGCGACCGGAGACCGGCTCACGCATTCCCCACAGACCGGCGAGGACACGTACCCGAGCTACTACTCCTACGGATTCCCCGCCGCCATGCGGGACGCGTACCAGAGTGGCTGGCACGCCGAGCACGATCCGACGCCGGGGAGCGAGCCGGTCGAGGTCGACACGGTGTACCGTGGCCATGACTGGGACGACACGGCGCCCCATCTGTGGAGGTTCTTCGAGTCGGTGCGGAGTCGCGAGCCCGTGGTCGAGGACGGCGCGTTCGGCAATCACGCGGCGATCGCGTGCCACATGGCCAACGAGTCGTACTTCCGCGGGTCGCCGGTGCGCTGGGACGAGGGCTCGAGGAGCATCCAGAGCTGAGTTTGCGGTCCGCTCCGGCGGATACGACACCAAATCGGGAGAGAGCGGCATGGCAGGACGGGTGAGGGTCGGGCTCGTCGGGTCGCGGTTCATCTCGAGCATCCATGCCGAAGCGCTCGAGCGCTGCGCGGCCGCGGAGCTGTTCGCGGTCGCCTCGCCGACCGCGGAGCATGCGCGGGAGTTCGCTGAGCGGTACCGCATCCCGCACCGCGTCACGGACTACCGCGACCTGCTCGCGATGGACGAGATCGAGATGATCGTGATCGGGGCGCCCAACGACCTCCACTGCCCGATCACGCTGGATGCGGCCCGGGCCGGGAAGCACGTCGTGTGCGAGAAGCCGCTGTGCCTGAGCCTCGCCGAGGCCGATCGCATGATCGGGGCGTGCCGGGACGCCGGCGTGAAGCTCATGTACGCCGAGGAGCTGTGCTTCGCGCCGAAGTACGTGCGTCTCAAGCGGCTCCTCGACGACGGGGCCCTCGGAGACCCGGTGCTCCTCAAGCAGTCCGAGAAGCACGACGGCCCGCACGCCGAGCATTTCTGGGACGTGGAGCGATCCGGAGGCGGCGTGACGATGGACATGGGCTGTCACGCGATCGAGTTCTTCCGCTGGATGCTGGGCCGGCCCCCGATCACGTTCGTGTACGCGCACATGGGGACCTACGTACACGGCGACCGGACGCGGGGCGACGACAACGCCGTGCTCATCCTCGAGTTCGAGGGCGGCGTCACCGCTGTGGCCGAGGAGAGCTGGACCAAGCCGGGCGGCATGGACGACCGGGCCGAGGTGCACGGCTCGAGCGGCGTCGCGTACGCCGACCTCCTGCACGGGAACGCGATCGAGACGTACAGCGCCGCCGGCTACGACTACGCCGTCGAGAAGGCGGGGACGACGCGGGGCTGGTCGTTCACGATCTACGAGGAGGCGTGGAACTACGGCTTCCCGCAGGAGCTCGAGCACTTCGTCCACTGCGTGCGTGACGACACGCGACCGCTGATCACGGGCGAGGACGGGCGAGCCGTGCTGGAGGCCATCTTCGCCGCCTACGAGTCGGCCCGCACCGGCTGCAAGGTCCCTCTGCCGTTCCGGACCGACGCGGCGAAGCCGTACGACGTGTGGCTTCCCCGCGTGCAGTGACGTCGAAGCGAGCCGCCGCGCATAGCGGCGGCTGAGCACCGCCGCGCGAACCCCTCCCCGGGCCAACCTCCCGGGTGCGGCGCCGGGTGCCGGCTCGCCCCCCGCGGGAGTCGCAGGGCCGCGACAGTTGCTCGTCCACGCGACGCCCCCGCTGGCGCCCTCATCCGCACAAGTCGGTCCGGCGCATGGGCCTGCGTGCTCGGCGAGCGGCAGGAACGGCGGTTGCGCAACCGGGACCCCGGGCACCCGCCGGCGCACGGTCGCTGGACGGGGCACGAACCACACACACGCGGGGTGGCCAGAATGTCGCTCGCAGCCCGTTCACGCGGCCTCCCGGCCGCGCCCCTCCACGTCGAGCTCACGGGCCACAACGGCGAGGTCGCGGATCGGATCCTGACGCCCGCGGCTCTCGAGTTCCTCGCGGCCCTGCACGGCGAGTTCGAGGCGCGGCGTCGCGGACTCCTCGCCGCGCGCGATGGGCGACAGGCCGAGCTGGATGCAGGGTCGCGTCCGGACTTCCTCCCCGAAACGGGGCCCATCCGGGAAGGCGTGTGGCGGGTGGCCCCCGCCCCGGCGGATCTCGAGCGTCGCTGGGTCGAGATCACCGGGCCGGTCGATCGGAAGATGGTCATCAACGCGCTCAACTCGGGCGCCGATTGCTTCATGGCCGACTTCGAGGACTCGCTGAGCCCGAAGTGGGCGAACGTGATCGACGGACAGGCGAACCTGCACGATGCCGTGCGTCGACGGATCGACTTCACGGCGCCCAGCGGCAAGGTGTACGAGCTCGGCGCGGATCCGGCGACGTTGCTCGTGCGTCCGCGGGGCTGGCACCTGGACGAGACGCACGTCGAGATCGACGGCGACCCGGTGTCGGCCAGCCTGTTCGACTTCGGTCTCTACTTCTTCCACAACGCGCACGAGCTCATCGCGGCCGGGAGCGGCCCGTATTTCTACCTGGCGAAGCTCCAGGGCCACCTCGAGGCTCGGCTGTGGAACGACGTGTTCGACTTCGCGCAGACGAGCCTCGGGATCCCGCGCGGGACGATCCGCGCCACGGTCCTCATCGAGCACATCCTGGCCGCGTTCGAGATGGAGGAGATCCTGTTCGAGCTGCGGGATCATGCGGCCGGCCTCAACGCGGGCCGCTGGGACTACATGTTCAGCGCGATCAAGACCTTTCCCCGGAGCCGGGACATGGTGCTCCCCGACCGCGCGGCGGTCGGCATGACCGTCCCCTTCATGCGGGCCTACACGGGGCTCCTGGTGAAGACGTGCCACCGACGCGGGGCGCACGCGATCGGAGGCATGGCCGCCTTCATCCCCAGTCGTCGGGACGCCGAGCTGAACCGGCGGGCGCTGGCGGCCGTACGGGCGGACAAGGCGCGCGAGAGCCACGAGGGCTTCGACGGCACGTGGATCGCACACCCGGATCTGGAGCCCGTGGCGCGGGAGGCATTTCACGAGGTCCTCGGGTCCGCGGACCACCAGAAGCACGTGCTGCGCGAGGATGTCGAGGTCGGAGCCGACGACCTGCTCGCGATCGGCGAGACGCCGGGCGACATCACGCGCGCCGGGGTCGAGCTCAACGTGAGTGTGTCGCTCCAGTATCTGACCTGGTGGCTGCGCGGTGTGGGCGCGGTCGCGATCAACGACCTCATGGAGGACACGGCGACGGCGGAGATCTCGCGCGCCCAACTGTGGCAGTGGCTGCACCACCGCGTCGAGCTCGACGACGGCGAGCGGCTCACCGTGGCCCTGTACCGGGACATCCGTGAGCGCGCGAAGGAGCGGCTCGAGCCGGCGCTCGACGACGGGGATGGACGGCTGAGCGCGGCGGCGGAGATGCTGGACGAGCTCGTCCTCGGCGAGCGATGCCCGGCCTTCCTGACCCTGGAGGCGATCGCCCGGTTGTAGGCCGGGACAGGACATCCGTCGGAGAGATCAGCCCGGCGGCAAGCAAGGGGAGCACCACATGAGCTCGAACGGGAACCGGGCCACGACCGATGACGTCGCCCTCGGCCTCGAGGCGGAGGCTCTCCGCAGAAGGTGGGCCGACGAGGAACGGATGCACGGGATCGTCCGCCCGTACGACCCCGAGGACGTCCTGCGGCTCCGGGGCTCGCTCCGCATCGAGCACAGTGTGGCCCGGGCGGGGGCGGAGCGCCTGCGTGCGCTGCTCGCCGAGCGTGAGCTCGTGCGCACGTTCGGGACGGTGACCGGGTCGCAGGCGGTCCAGATGGTCCGCGCCGGGCTCGAGGCCATCTACGTGTCCGGCTGGCAAGTGGCCGCCGACGTCAACCTGTCCGGCCACACGTATCCCGACATGAGCCTCTATCCCAGCAACTCCGTCCCTACGTTCGTGCGCCGCATCAACAACGCGCTCCTGCGCGCCGATCAGATCGAATCGATCGAGGGCGGGGTGACCCGCAGCTGGCTGGCGCCCATCCTCGCCGATGCGGAGGCGGGCTTCGGCGGCCCGCTGCACGCGTACGAGCTCATGCGATCCCTCATCGAGGCCGGCGCAGCGGGCGTCCATTTCGAGGATCAGCTGGCGGCCGAGAAGAAATGCGGGCACCTGGGTGGCAAGGTGCTCGTGCCCACGGGCCAGTTCATCCGCACGCTGACCGCGGCGCGCCTCGCGGCCGATGTCCTCGACGTCCCCACGCTGGTGTTCGCGCGGACCGACGCGGAGGCGGCCAGGCTGCTCACGAGCGACGTGGACGAGCGCGATCGGCCGTTCGTGACCGGCGATCGCACACCGGAGGGCTACTTCCGGGTCCGGGGAGGGCTCGAACCGGCGATCGCGCGCGCCCTCGCCTACGCCCCGTACGCCGATCTCCTGTGGTGCGAGACGAAGACGCCGGATGTGGCGGAGGCCCGGCGGTTCGCCGAGGCGGTCCACACGGAGTTCCCCGGCAAGCTGCTGGCCTACAACTGCTCCCCCTCGTTCAACTGGAGCGAGAAGCTCGGGCCCGAGCAGGCCGCCTCGTTCCAGCGCGAGCTGGCCGCCATGGGGTACAGGTTCCAGTTCATCACGCTCGCCGGGTGGCATCTCATCAACCTGCGCACGTTCCAGCTGGCGGGCGCCTACGCGGAGGGCGGGATGCCCGCGTACGTCACGCTCCAGGACGAGGAGCTCGCCTCGGAGGCGGCGGGGTACACGGCGGTCAAGCACCAGCGCGAGGTGGGCGCCGGCTATTTCGACGCCGTGCTCGAGGCAGTCTCCGGCGGGACCGCTTCGACGGCGGCGCTCGAAGGATCGACGGAAGAGGCGCAGTTCCGCGCGGCCTCGGGTCTGTAGGCTCCTCGCCGCGGCTGCCGGTCCGGAAGCCGCGGCGGGCGACACGACGCGAGTTGACAAGTGGTCGCCGTCCGGGCTAGATACCTAGCTAGATAGGGGTAGCAAGCTAGGTATACCCGCGGCACCCGGTGGACCATGCCCAGACGTCGCAACGACATCCTGTACGGCACCCTCCAGCTTCTCGTCCTGGAGACGCTCGACACGCGCGGGCCGTTGCACGGATACGCGATCACGTCGGCCATCCAGAGCTCCTCGGCGGATCTCCTGCGGGTCGAGGAGGGCTCCCTGTATCCCGCCCTGCGCCGCATGGAGCAACAGGGGTGGCTCGAAGCCACGTGGGGCACCACCGAGAAGAACCGGGAGGCTCGCTTCTACGAGATCACGCGCGCGGGGAAGGCGCAGCTCGCCCGCGAGCGGGAGACCTGGGAGCGGGTCACCGAGGGCGTGCAGCGCGTCCTGAGCTACGCCTGACCACCGCCACCGCCTGGGGAAGCCCATGTCCTGGTTACGCCGCCTCGTGAACGTGTTCCGCTCGGATCGGCTCGCCCGCGATGCCGAGCGCGAGATGGCCTTTCACGTCGCCGAGCGGGTCGACGAGCTGGTCGCGGGCGGCATGAGCGAGACCGAGGCGCGGCGCGAAGCGCGCCGACGCTTCGGGAGTCGCGCCGAGCTTCGCGCGCGCGTTCACCGGATCGAGGTCCTGGGCTGGCTCGAATCGCTCCTCACGGATCTTCGCTACGCCCTGCGGGCGATGCGGGCGAACCCCGGTTTCACGACGGTGGCGGTGCTGTCGCTGGGGCTCGGGATCGGCGCGAACACCGCGATCTTCAGCCTCATCGACGCGGTCATGCTGCGGTCGCTCCCCATCGCTCACCCCGAGGAGATCGTCCAGGTCGTGATCGGCGATGGGAACGCCAGCTTCACGAATCCCCTGTGGGAGGGGATCCGCGACCGGCAGGACGCGCTCGCGGGGAGCTTCGCCTTCGCGGATCAGTCGTTCAATCTGAACAACGGCGGCGTGGTCCGCCGCGCCCCCGGGGCCCTGGTGAGCGGGGACTACTTCAACGTGCTGGGTGTCCCCGCGGTCCGTGGCCGAGTGTTCGGGGGCGGCGACGATGTTCGTGGCTGTCCGGGCACCGCGGTCCTGAGTCACGGCTACTGGCAGCGCGAGTACGCCGCGGACGAGGATGTGGTGGGCGGCGCGATCTCGCTCAACGGGCACGCCTTCCAGATCATCGGCGTGGCCGCGCCCGGGTTCACGGGTGTCCACGTCGGCCGCTCCGTCGGGATCTTCATTCCCTTCTGCGCGGTGGACATCCTCGATCCGGAGCGCGGGCTCCTCGACGCGCGGAGCACCTGGTTCATCAACGTCCTCGGACGGCTGCGGCCCGGGGACTCGCTGGAGGAGGCGCGCGCCGGTCTCGCCGGGACGGCGCGCGCCGTGTTCGAGGCGGCCGTACCCACGCATTGGGCGCCCGACGAGCAGCGGGAGTTCACCGAGTCGACGCTCACCGTCGAGCCCGCCACGAACGGCCTTTCGGTCGTCCGCGGCCAGTATCGCCGGGCGTTGTTCACGCTGCTCGTCGTCGTTGGCGTGGTGCTCCTCATCGCGTGCGCGAACGTGGCACAGCTCCTGATGGCCCGGGCTACGGCCCGACGACACGAAGTGGCCGTGCGCCTCGCGCTCGGCTCGGGCCGGGCAAGGCTCGTCCGGCAGCTGCTCACCGAGAGCCTTCTCCTCGCATTGTGCGGCGCCGCGGTGGGCACGCTGTTCGCGCGCTGGGCTAGCCGGCTCGTAGTGCGGCTGATCGCCCAGGGCGGGCGCGGCGTCCAGCTCGATCTGTCGCTCGATCTCCGGGTGCTGGGGTTCACCATCGGGGTCGCGACGCTCACCGGCATCCTGTTCGGCCTGGCACCCGCGTGGCGCGCGACGCGCGTCGCGCCACAGAACGCCATTCGCGGTGCAGGGCGCGGGCTCGTGGGCGATTCCCGCCACAGGTTCGCGAACGGAATCGTCGCGGGACAGGTGGCACTCTCCCTCGTGCTGGTGATCGCCGCGGGACTGCTGGTCGGGAGCTTCCGCCGGCTGGCCACCGTGGACCCGGGGTTCCGGACCCGGGGCGTGCTGATCGCCGAGGTCGGCTGGTCGGACGTGGACCTGTCCGAGGAGCGGCAGACGGGATTCTCGCGCGAGCTGCTCGACCGGGTGCGGCTCGTCCCGGGCGTCACGCGGGCCAGCGCTTCGCGCATCACGCCGATCAGCGGAACGGCGTGGAACGACTACGTCGTGTTCGATGGGGGTACGGGGGAGGGCGGTGACCAGGCGATCGCATGGTTCAACGGCGTGAGCGACGGATATCTCGACACGTTCGGCACGCGGCTGCTCGCGGGTCGTGACTTCACGCCGCGGGATGGTGCGGGTTCGCCGCGGGTCGCGCTGGTGAACCAGACCCTGGTGAACCGTTTCTTCGGCGGGGCCAGGCCCATCGGACGTCACATGCGCACGAACGTTCATGACAGCCTGGGTGCTCCCATGGAGATCGTCGGCGTCGTGGAGGATGCCAAGTATCGACGTATCGACGAGGAGACGCTGCCCGCTGCCTATGTGCCCCTCGACCAGTCCAACCCATGGGACGCATCCGTCGAGCTGGCGCTCCGCACGGAGGCGGGACCGGCCGGGCTCATTCCCGCGGTCACGGAGGCGATGCGGGAGATCCACCCGGCGATCACCATCGAGTTCTCGACCCTCGAGGACCAGGTGGCCATCTCGCTCGCTCGCCCGCGGCTGCTGGCCACCCTGTCGGGGTTCTTCGGGGCCCTCGCGCTTCTGCTCGCCGTCATCGGGCTGTACGGGACGATGTCCTACAGCGTGGCGCGTCGCCGGAACGAGATGGGCCTGCGCATCGCGCTTGGTGCCGCGCGACCCGGGATCCTGCGGCTGGTGGCGGGCGAGGCCGGGCGCGTCGTCGCGATCGGCGTCGTCCTGGGCGTGCTGCTCGCGCTCGCCGCGACGCGGCTGATCGCCTCGTTCCTGTTCGGCGTCCGGGCCACGGACCCGGCGACCCTCGCCCTTTCGGCGCTCGTCCTCGTGGCGGTGGCGCTGGCGGCCGCGCTGGTGCCGGCGTGGCGCGCCGGGAGCGTCGACCCGATGGCGGCGCTCCGGGAGGAGTGACCGGCCGGTCTCCGGGACCGGGAGCGGGCCCGCCACGGGTGAGCGCGGAACCTCCGGGCACCGGCCGGGCGTCTCGTTCCGTAGCCGCGGCTACGGCGGGGCGTCTCTTGAGCCGCCCGAGCGAAGGGCCCGGCGAAAGGCCGCGAGGCCGTACTCGCTGTCGCCGAGCGGGACCTTCTCCTCGTGGATGCCCGAGATGCGATACAGCTCTTCGCGCCCGTCGGCCCGCCGCACGTAGTGCTCGTCGCCCAGGATCACCGAATACCATGGCCTTCCCACGGCCGATCCTTCGGAGATCGCCGGGGTCGAGCGGCCCGGAACAAGGCCGGTCTCGCCCCTGGGGGACGTAAGGAGCGGGTGTCCGGGGAAGGGGGTATCCTGCGCTCCGATGAGGGACAGGATGGTGGCCGGCAGGTCCGCGAGCCCGACGGCGCCGGCGACCCGTCGCGCGGGCGTCCCCCCGGGAGGACGAATCAACAGCGGCACGTGCACCTGCGGCATGTAGAGGGTGCTGCCATGCCCCAGCCTGCCGTGCTCGCCGAAGGACTCGCCGTGATCGGACGTGAGCACGATCAGCGTCGAATCGAGAAGCCCACGCCGGTCGAGCTGGTCGACGAGTGACCCGATGTTTCGGCTCAGGTAGCGGACCGCGCTCGCGTATGATTCTTCCAGCTCGCGCAGCTCGCGTTCCGAATACAGGCGGGCCGAATCCCCGTGGGTCAGGTGCTCGAGACGCGCGCGGTTCCGGACCCCGCGCTCAAAGCCGTCCGGCCCGTCGTACGGCAGATGTGTGTCGTAGTAGTTGAGAAAGGCGAGAAACGGCCGGCCCGGCATGACGTCGAGCCAGTCCAGGAACGCGCGGTTGATCGACGGCGCCCGCTTCCGAACCAGCAGACCGTAGTGTCCGAGCCTCCCGCGCACCTTCTGAACGATCGTCCGAGTGAGCCACGAGCTCGCGAGCAGCATGCCGATGTCGACCGGTTGCGCCTCGTAGTGAATGAAGCCCTGATCCAGCCCGTAGAGACGACCCAACATCTCGATGTTGGCGACGAACCCGGCGGTGACGTATCCACGCTCCTGCAGCGCCTCCGCCAGTGTCAGGTACCGATGGTCCAGAGGATCGAAGAGACCCGTCCCGAGCTCCTCGTTCCGTAGGCCGGTGAACATCGTGGCGTGCGATGGAAGGGTCCACGACGCCGGGGCGACGGCTCGCTCGAACACGATCGACGACCGCGCCAGGTGCTCGAGCTCGGGGGTGGTCGGGCCGGCGGCATCGGTGTAGAGGCTGGTGCTGGCCGCCCTCTGCGTGTCGAGCACGATGAAGAGAACGTTGGGAGACGGCTCGGGGTCCGCGTCCCGCAGTCGCTCGAGGGCACGGTGCTCGCGCCACCGCAGCGGGAAGGTGGTCCAGGCCGCGGCGAGCAGGAGCAATGCGAGCATGACGACGGTCCCCCGCCGGGCCACCGGGCGAAACTGGTCGAATGCGGGTCCCAGCCAGATCCCCAGCCGTATCGCGAGACCGGCCGCGAGCGCCAATGCCGCCCAGGGGAAGAGCCGGTTCGTCACCATGACCCACGTCAGTAGCATCGGAAACGTGAAGGCCGTCAGCACGAGCCTCCGTGACGCGAGCGCGGGGACGAGCCTGCTCGCGATGGCGTACGCCGCTCCACCGACCGCAAACGCGACCGTTTCCGCGACCGGGGCCATCCAGAGGCTGGCCCGGCTCACGTATCGGAGACCCGGAATGACCTGTCCCTCGATGAGGGCCCTGGCGAGCAGGTAGTACGCCTCCCCGAGCCCCGTGAGCAGTCCGAACCAGGCGCCGAGGGCGATGCAGGGCACCAGACCGAGCGGACGGCGGAATGCCTCGCGACGCGCCGGCCCGGTCCGACGCTCCACGTTGTGCACGACGAGCAGGGCCGACAGGACCAGCACGCTCGTCGTCGCGATCAGCCACATGGACTCGCTCCCACCCTCCAGGCGCCCCCGTGGGCAGTCCGGCGTCCCGCCCCGGGGTCAGCCGGGCGAGCGCTCATCTTCCCCCGTGTAGATCTGACGCGGGCGCGCGATGCGCTGGTCGGGATCCTCGAGCATCTCCTGCCACTGGGCCAACCAGCCGATCGTGCGCGGGATGGCGAACAGGACCGGGAACATCTCGACCGGAAACCCCATCGCCTGGTAGATGATGCCCGAGTAGAAGTCGACGTTCGGGTACAGCTTGCGCGACACGAAATAGTCGTCCTCGAGCGCGATCCGCTCCAGCTCGAGCGCGATGTCGAGCATAGGGTTCTTGCCGGTGAGCTCGAACACCTGGTCCGCCATGCGCTTGAGGATCTTGGCGCGCGGGTCGTAGTTCTTGTACACGCGGTGCCCGAAGCCCATGAGCCGGAAATCGCCCGCCTTCACGCGCTCCACGTACTGCGGCACGCGGTCCACGTGGCCGATCTCGTTCAGCATGCGGAGCACCTGCTCGTTGGCGCCACCGTGCCGCGGTCCGTACAGGGCCGCGGCGGCGGCCGCCACCGACACGTACGGGTCGGCGTGTGAGCTCCCCACGCTCCGCATCGCGTTCGTGCCGCAGTTCTGCTCGTGGTCGGCGTGCAGGATGAACAGCACGTCGAGCGCCTTCTCGAGCGCCGGATCGGGCCGGTACCGGGGCTCGGTCATCTTGAACATCATGCTGAGGAAGTTCCCGGTGTAGCTGAGCTCGTTGTCGGGGTACGAGTACGGGAACCCGACATTGGAGCGGTACGCGAACGCGGCGATGGTCGGCATCTTCGCCACCAACCGCCGGATCTGGAGCGCGCGCACCGCCGGGTCGGTCACGTTGCGTGACTCCGGATAGAAGGTGGACAGCGCCGCCACGGTACTCACCAGCATCCCCATGGGGTGCGCGTCGTACTTGAAGCCCTCCATGAACTTCTTGATCTTCTCGTGGATCATGGAGTGGTTCGTGATGTGCGACACCCACGTGTCACGCTGCGAGTCGTCGGGCAGCTCGCCGTTCAGGATCAGGTAGGCGACCTCGAGGAAGGTGTATTCCTCCGCCAGGTCCTGGATCGGGTAGCCGCGGTAGCGCAGGATGCCGCGCTCGCCATCGATATGGGTGATGGAGGACTTGCACGAGGCGGTGTTGGTGAACCCGGGGTCGTACGCCAGCAGGCCGAAATCGTCCTCCGACGCCTTGATATTCCGGAGATCGAGGCACCGGATGGCGGCCCCGTATTCGGGGTACGTGCCGTATTGGATCGGGAGCTCGTAGGTCTGGCCGGTGCGGTTGTCGGTGACGGTCAGTGTATCGGGCATGTTCCCTCCGGGAAGATCTCGATGGTGTCCGGAGACAGAGTGTAATCCCCTCCCACGTTGCCGGGAAATGACCCAGCCCGTGGTGATCGCCGCCGCTCCCGGACGGCGGCCCGGTCCGCCGATGATCGAGGCGCGGAAATGAGCCACGCGTTTCGGGAGCTGAGCGACGAGGATCGGGAGAAGCTCGTGCACAGCGCACAGCCCGCCCGGGCCGATCCGATGCTGGCCACCCTCACGCACGACACGTTCTCCGATCCGGAATGGATCTACGAACGCAAGCTGGACGGCGAGCGCGCGCTCGCATTCCTCGCGGGAGCGGCCGGAGCCGGCCCCGTGAGGGGCGCATGAAGCTCACCTTCCTCGGAACCCGTGGCGAGATCGAGGCGCGCACCGATCGGCATCGTCGCCATACCTCCACCCTGGTCGAGTACCTCGGCCGCCGCGTGATGGTGGACGCGGGCGAGGACTGGGCGGGCGGGCTCGAGCGGCTGAGCCCGCGTGCGATCGTGATCACGCACGGGCACCCCGACCACTGCTGGGCGCTGAAACAGGGGGCGCCCTGCCCCGTGTGGGCCCCGTCGGCCGCCTGGGACGAAATGGAGCAGTACCCGATCCCGGAGGAACGCCGCCGCGTCGTGCCCGAGCGGGAGCCCTCCGGGATCGAGGGGATGACCTTCGAGGCCTTTCCGGTCGAGCACTCCATACGGGCCCCCGCGGTCGGCTACCGGATCACAGCGGGGCGTGTGTCGGTGTTCTACGTGCCGGATGTCGTCTACATCCGCGACCGCCACGAGGCGCTCGCCGGCGTGCGCCTGTATGTGGGCGACGGGGCGACCATGGCGCGCTCGTTCGTGCGCAGGTTCGGCGACGCGCTCGTCGGGCACGCCCCCGTGCGCACGCAGCTCGGGTGGTGCGAGAAGGAGGGCGTTCGCCGGGCCGTCATCACGCACTGCGGCACCCAGGTGGTCGAGGGCGACCAGCGGACGCTGGGGGCCACGCTCCGGGAGTGGGGGGAGGAGCGGGGCGTGGCCGCCACCTTCGCCCACGACGGGATGGAGCTCGTGCTCAGGGGCTGAAGCGGGCCCCGGCCGGCCCGCGACTACGGGCTCGCCTCAGCGCCGCCGCGGGAATCGGACCTGGCCGAGCGCCGCAGCGGCCTCCACGAGCTCCCTCGGATCGAGCGCTCCGTGCGGATTCAGCGCGTGCCGCGCGTACCGGATCGTCCCGGAACGGTCGACCAGGAACGAGCCACTCTCCTGGACGGTCAAGCGCCGCGCGAGCCCGAGCGCACGATACGCCCGCCGATCGGCGTCGGCGCATACGGGGAAAGGCGACCGGAGCACTCTCGACACGAGAGCCGCTGCGCCACGTCCCCCGGGTCCCACCAGGAGCACGCCGACGCCGAGCTCGGCGAGTCCGTTCGACTCCCGCCCCAACTGGGCGGCGTGGGTCAGACAGATCCCTCACGTGAACGCCCGCAGGAAGTAGAGGGCGAGCGCGCGATCCGCCAGGAGCTCCCGCGACCGGATCGTGTCGCCCGTGTGGGCCAAGAGCTCCAGGTCCGGCAGGACGTCGCCGGGCTCCAATGACGACGATGGGTCCTTCGAGGGCATGGGCAGCTCCGTCCGGTTGACTGACATTATTGTCAGTAGTTAGGCTAAGATATCGGATGTTATCACTCATAATCAACATGAAATTACTGAACCAGAATGTCATTCAGTCGGGCGGATGTCGGCCGCGTGGCTCCGAGTCGGGCAACCATCGGGAGCCTGCCGGGTGGCGAGGGCGGGCGGCCCGTGGCGCCCGGGAGGCTGTACGGTGCCCTCGGGCGGCGGCTTCACCTGTGGCGCGCCGGGCGTGGCCATCCGACCGTGGTGCTGGAGGCCGCCCGCGCCACCGACTGTTTGAGCTGGACCGCCGTCCTGCCGAGGATCGCCGAGCGAACGACCGTGTGCGCCTACGATCGCGCCGGGCTCGGTTGGAGCGCGCCGGCCCGGGGCGCGAGGACGCTCGGGCGGATGGTGGCCGAGCTCCGGGCGCTGCTCTCGGCGGCCGGGCTGCCGCCACCCTACATCCTCGTGGGACATTCGGCGGGAGGGCACGTGGTTCGGGCGTTCGCGGCGCGCCACGCGGCCGATGTCGCCGGGCTCGTCCTGGTGGATACGCCGACCGAGTTCGACACCGGTCTGGAGACGCGTGCCGAGGCGCGTCGCCTCAGACGGCAGGTCCGGCTGGCGCGCCTGCTGGCGCCGCTCGGGATTCCCCGTCTCGTCGTGGAGAGTGGTCGCTCCGACCGCATCGAAGCGCTGCTGGCCCTGTATCCCGAAGCGTCGCGACCCGCGGCTCGCGCCCTGCTCGGACGCCCATCCCGTTGGGTGGCCGCCTGGAACGAGCTCCGGGAGAGCGAAGCCGCTCTCCGCGAGACCGCCCGCACGCCGGTCCCCGCGCGCTTGCCCCTCGCCGTCGTGACGGCGGACGATCCCGCGCGGGACGCGACGGCGCGGAGGCGTTGGCTGGCCGCCCAGGAGAGGCTCGCCCGGCTGTCGGAACGGCACGTGTGGTTCGTGGTCGAGCGCTGCGGGCACTACGTGCCGCTCCAGCGCCCCGAGGCCGTCGTGCTGGCGCTCGACTGGGTGCTGGACCAATGCCCGGGGGGCACGCGTGCCCCGGCCACGTGGCGCGGTGGGAGAAGGTGACCCGAACCGTCCTTCCGGCCCGGGTGCGCCGGCTGCAGCTCCTGGAGGCCGCCGTGACGGTGATCGCATCGAAGGGCTACGCGGCCACGTCGGTGGACGACATCGTCGAGGAAGCCGGCGTCGCCCGGGGGACGCTGTATCTCCACTTCGCGGGCAAGGAGGCGGTCTTCCTGGCCCTGGTGGACGAGTTCCTGGCGCGCCTGCGGCTGCACTTCGACGAGCGCCGGCGGGCGGCCCGCCCCGTCACCGCCGATACGCTTCGCGACCGCATCCTCGAGAGCGTCACGTCCTGGCTCGCGTTCTTCGAGGAGAATCGGACCCTGAGCGCCGTCGTCCTGCTCGAGGCGGCCGGGCTGGAGCCGGTGTTCCACGAGCGCTGGGGCACGGTGAAGGAGGAGATCCGGGCCCACCTGCTCGCGAACATCCGGAGCCTGCAGGCGAGCGGCCTCTTCCGATCCGACCGCTCGCCCGAGGCGCTCGTGGTGTTCTTCTCCGGCATGCTCCACGAATGCGTGTGCGGGTACCTGCTCACGGAGCCCGATCCGGACATCCGTTGGCTGGCCGGGGAGCTGGTGGATTTCGAGCTGTGGGGCCTGGTGCCCCCGGAAGGGTCCCGAACGCCGGCGTCTCCCCGTCGCTGATCCGGTCTTACGCCGGAGAGTTCGAGACCGTCTCTCAGCCGGCGAAGTTCATGCGGCGCAGGAGCCCCTCGAAGCGCGGATCGGCCCGCAGTGGATCGAACCACGGTCCGACCTTCAGGTAGAACAGCAGGCTCCGGTGCAGGATGAACAGGCGCCATGAGCGGTCGTCGAGCGCCGCCTCGAGAGACCGGAACGCCTCGTCGATCTGCCCGGCGCGCGCCTGGATGATGCCACGCCACCCCGCGTCGCGGGGAAACGCCTCGCCCTCCCGTCGGAGGAACTCGTCGACCGCCCCGGGGTCCCCGCGCGAGGCGAGGATGAAGGTGCGGCTGTACTCCGCGAGGGCCGGACTCCGGTGCAGCTCGCGCATCACCTCCCACGCCTCCAGGGCCCGATCGTAGTCGCCGAGCTGGCCGTGGATCAGCACCAGCCAGGCGTACACCGAGAAGAACCGCGGCTCGAGCTCGATGGTGCGCCGGAAGTCGGCCAGGGCGCCGTCGTGGTCGCGCAGCATGAAGCGAACGATCCCGCGCGTCACGGAGATGGCGTGCGACAAGGGATCCAGGTCGGACGCCAGCTCGATCTCGGCGGTGGCCTCGTCGGCGCGACCGAGCGCGGTGAGCAGGGTCGCGTACCACTGGTGCGCGGTCGCGTAGTTCGGGTTGAGCTCGATGGCGCGGCGGTACGCCTCCTCCTCGCCGACCCAGTCGCGTCGGGAGCGTCGCATCTGGCCGCGCGAAGCGTGGGCCTCCGCCAGACGCTCGTCGAGCTCGAGCGCCCGCTCCGCGGCCGCCTCGGCCTTCCGGAGGCCCTCGATCTCCCCCATGTAGCCGTAGCTGGCGAGCAGGAGGTAGGTATCCGCGAGGCCCGCGTAGGCCGGCGCGAACAGTGGATCGCGCGCGGCCGCGCGCTTGAACTGCTCCTCTGCGCTCTCGAGCCCCACGCGGGTGCGACGGTTCCAGAGGTGTCGGCCCTTCAGGTAGAGGTCGTGCGCCTCGACATCCTCGGTCGGACGCCGCCGGATGAGGCTCCGCTCGGTCTCGCTGATGCGGGCCTCGAGCGCGTGGGCGATGCGCTGCGCAACCTCGCTCTGGATGTCGAAGATGTCGGTCAGCTCCCGATCGAAGGTCTGGCTCCACAGGTTCCGGTCGGTGTCCACGTCGATGAGCTGGCTGACGACCCGCACGCGGTCCCCCGAGCGCCGCACGCTCCCCTCGAGAACCGTGCCCACCCCGAGCTCGCGTCCGATGTCACGGATCGAGGCATCCGTGCCCTTGAACCGCATCACCGATGTCCTGGAGATCACCTTGAGCTCCCGGATGCGCGACAGATGCGCGATGATGTCGTCGGTGATCCCGTCGCTGAAGTATTCGGTCTCCTCGTCCCGATTCAGGTGGTCGAATGGGAGCACCGCCACCGACTTCCGGTCGGTCCCCGGCCCCGACGCGGAGGTGAAACGGCTCCGGATCCGCGCCCACCACCCGCGATCCCGCGCCACGGCGGCCCCGCCCGGCGCCGAGCGGGATCCGGCCTCCCAGGCGCGGAGCGCCACCGCGAGCTCGGCGACCTCCGGCCAGCGTTTTCCGGGGTCTTCCTCGAGCGCCCGGGCGATGACGTCCACCAGACCCTCGGGCACGTGCTGCCATCGAGCGGCGTCGTCCGCCGACAGCGTCCGCCAGCGTCGGCCGGTGAGTGCTTCGAACAGCACCGCCCCGAGCGCGTACACGTCGGAGTGCCTGGTCGACTGACCCACGAACTGCTCCGGGGCCATGTAGAACGGCGTCCCGATCCCGTGGCGGGCCCCGGTGAGCGAGCCGCCATCCACCTCGCCCAGCAGGCGGGCGATGCCGAAGTCCACGACCTGCACGTGGTTCTCGGAGAGCAGGATGTTGGCGGGCTTGATGTCGCGGTGCAGGACGCCGCGCGAGTGGGCGTGCACGAGCGCGTCGGCGACGTCCACCGCGATGCGGACGGCCTCGCCCGCGGGCAGCCGTCCCACACGGTCGAGACGCTCCTCGAGCGATTCACCCTCCACATACGGCATGATGTAGTACAGGAGCTCTCCGGCCACTCCCGAGTCGAGCAGGGGAAGGATGTGCGGGTGCTGGAGACGGGCGGTGACCCGGATCTCGCGCTCGAAGCGGGCCGCCCCCAGGCCATGCTGGAGCTCCGGCTGGATGGTCTTGATCGCCACGCGACGACCGTGCTTCCGATCGACCGCCAGGAAGACGAGTCCCATGCCGCCCTGGTCGATGAGCGCCTCGATGCGGTAGCGTTCGCCGATCGCCTCGCGGAGAAGCGCGTGCGGGTCACGGCCGGATCCGGGCGCGGTGTCGCCCGCGAGGGTGGCCTCGTGTCCGCCAACCCTGTCCGACAGCCGTCGGAAGAACTCGTCCCCCTCGCTCTGCGCGCGGAGCAGCGACTCCACCTCGGCCTTGAGGTCGGGATCCCCGGCGCAGCGGAGCGCCAGCAGAGCCTCGCGATCGGCGCCGTGCCGCTCGGTCGCCTCCGCGAGCACCTCCTGCACTTTACGCCAGCGTTCGGGGTCCATGCCGGCTCACTCGCCGATGATGCTGACCGCGACGCGACGGCGGCGCGGGCGCGTGTCGAAGTCGAGGAGGACCACCTGCTGCCAGGTTCCGAGCGGTATCCGGCCGTCGAGGATGGGGAGGGTCAGGGAGGGGCCGACCAGACACGCCCGCACGTGGCTGTGCCCGTTGTCGTCGTGCCAGGTCTGCTCGTGCTCGTAGCGGCCGTCCCGCGGGGCCACCCCCTCCAGCGCGGCGGCCATGTCGTGACGCGCGAGGCCCGGCTCGTACTCGAGCGTGGAGAGGGCCGCCGTCGAGCCCACCACCATCGCCGCCAGCTGTCCCTCGGAGACGCCGCTCTCCACCACCAGCTCCTGGAGCGGGTCGGTCAGATCGAGGATCTCGTCGTTGCCCGAGGTGTCGAGCTCCACGCACGCGGTGTGCACCCTCACGACCCGTACGCCTTCCGGATGGACCGTCCGACCCGGCCACACCGCTCGTCTCGACGGCACGAGGCGTTCGTCCCGTTCACCGGTAGTTCCCGAACTGGAGCTCCACCCCGTAGTCCTTCGCCTTCACGAGCGCGATGATCTCCTGGAGCGTGTCGCGGGACGGCGAGGACACCCGGAGCTCGTCCCCCTGGATCTGTACCTGGGCCTTCTTGAAGCCCCCGTCCCGGATGTCCCTGGAGATCCTCCTCGCCGTGTCCTGGTCGATTCCGTTCTTGAGCCCGACGAGCATGCGGGCGCGGCCGAGAGACCCGACCTCCACCTTCCCCTCGGACACGTTCTTGAGCGGCACCCCCCGGCGGCTGAGCTTCTCGCGCAACACGTTCATCAGCTGTCCGAGCCGGAACTCGTCGTCGGCTTCGAGCCGTACCTCGCCCGCCGCACGATCGAACTCGAGCGTGCAGCTCGTGCCCTTGAAGTCGTAGCGGGTCCGGCTCTCCTTGATCGCCTGGTTGACGGCGTTGTCGACCTCCTGGAGATCGACCCCGGTCGAGATGTCGAAGGACTGGTTCCTGGGCATTGGGCCTTCGGGTTCGGATGGCGTCCCGTCCCCCAACATACAGCGCCGCGCGCCCGCCGCAGGGGACCGATCGGGCGGCGCTGCGAACCGGACGGCCGAGGATTCGGGTGATGTCATATCATGTAAACGACTGCGCCACAACGGGTGTGCATAAGGCGCGCACGGCGCGCTCGGATGAGCGCGACGCCCCCCGCACCGGGGTGTCCCAACCCGGCCGGGCTCGACACATTTCGACACGGGTCCCGAACCCGGTGCACGACCCCACCGTCACGCGACAGGAGACTCCGAGATGAACTGGACCGAGTTGCTGGAAGCGGAAGCCAACACGGCGTATCGAGCCGCCGAGGGACTGATGACCCTGGTGGACGATGGCATGCTCGAGTGGAAGCCCACGACGGGCGAGAACTGGATGACGACGGGTCAGCTCCTCAAACACCTGACGTCGGCGTGCGGGGCGGCATGCCGGATGTTCGTCATGGGCGAGTGGGGCGCGCCGGAGGGAGCGGAGGACCTCCCGGGAGAGGGGATGCTGCCCGCGGCGGAGGACATGCCGTCCGTCGAGAACGTCGCCGCCGCTCGTCGCGCCCTCGCCGAGGACAAGGCCCTCGCGCTCCGCATGATCGAAGAGGCGGCGGGGCGCATGGACGAGCCGACGCCCGCTCCGTGGGCACCGGACTACCCCCTGCCGCTCGGCCAGCAGCTCCTCTCGATGGTCGGCCACCTGGGCAATCACAAGGCGCAGCTCTACTACTACCTCAAGCTGCAGGGAAAGCCCGTCAACACGATGCACCTGTACGGCATGGCCTGAGTCTCGCGCGCCGCCGTGGAGGGTCTTGCCCCCCCTCGGCGGCACGTTGCCGGGTGCGGTGATCCGGACTAACCTGTCCCGTTCGTCGAGCTCGCCGTTCCCGCGCTCCGGAGGCTCTCATGAAGCGAAGGACCTTCTTCAAATCCACCCTCGCCGCGGCGGCGTTCGCGACCCTCCCCCGTCGTCGGCCCCTGCACGCGCTGGTTCGTGAGCTCCCGCAGGATCCCCCGGATCTGGATGCCGTCACGGGCGACGGTGGGCAGGTCACGATCCGCGGCGCGGACGTGGCCGATCTGGCGGCCAGGATGCGCGGACGCGTTCTGCTTCCGAACGACGAGGGATACGACGAGGCGCGGCGGATCTTGAACCCGTCGTTCGACAAGCACCCGGCGCTGATCGCCCAGCCGACGGGAACCGCGGACGTGCGGATCGCGGTCGATTTCGCCCGAGAATACGGCCTCCTGACGGCGGTGAAGTGCGGCGGACACAGCCTGTCCGGAAAATCGACCTGCGACCGCGGGCTCCAGATCGACCTGTCGGCGCACCGCGACGTCCGCGTCGACCCGGCGGCCCGCCGCGCCTGGGTGACCGGCGGCAGCCTGCTCGGCCAGCTGGACCACGAGTCCATGGCCTACGAGCTCGTGACGACGATGGGAACGGTGTCGCACACGGGGGTCGGCGGTCTGGTGACGGGTGGCGGGTTCGGCCGGCTGGGACGCCGCTTCGGGCTCGCCGTCGACAACCTGCGGAGCGTGGACGTGGTAACCGCGGACGGGCGGATGGTCCACGCGAGCCCGCAGGAGAATGCGGACCTGTTCTGGGGCGTCCGGGGGGGAGGCGGCAACTTCGGAATCGTCACCTCCTTCGAGTTCGAGCTCCACCCCATGCAGCGCGAGGTCGTGGCCGGGCCGCTCGTGTTCCCGATCGAGCGGGCGCGAGACGTGCTCGCGTTCTTCGCGGAGCAGGGTCCGCAGGCGCCCGACGAGCTGGACATGGCGTTCGTGATCGCGCATCCCCCGGGTGACGAGCCGCCGGCGGCCATGCTCTACTTCTGCTACTCGGGACCGGCGACCGAGGCCGAGCGGCTGCTGGCGCCGGCTCGCAAGCTCGGAAACCCGCTCGCCGACCAGATCCAGGCGATGGACTATGTCGCCCTCCAGCGCTCGGGCGACATCAGCGACCCGCGCGCCCGCGCCTCGTACGTGAAGAGCGGGTTCCTCGCCGAGATGCCCGCCGGGCTCATCGACGCGATCGCGAACGGTCTCGAGGGGGATCCACGCCGCACCACGGCCGTGTTCTTGCAGCAGAGCGGCGGCGCCATCTCGCGCGTCGGGAACGACGCCACGGCATTCGCCTACCGCGACGCGATCGGCAACCTGCTGTGCGCGGTCGACTGGGCGTACGGCGACGATCCCACCGATCACATCGCGTGGATCAAGGACTACTGGAGCTCGATCGAGCCGTTCACGGAGGGGTTCTACGTGAACGACCTCGAGCTCGAGGCGACGGCCGCGTCGGTCAACGCGAACTACCGCGGCAACTACGACCGGCTCGTCCAGATCAAGAACCGGTACGATCCCTCGAACCTGTTCCGGCTGAACGCCAACATCGAGCCCACCGTGTGAGGCGTCGACGGGCCTGCGCCCCCGAGGGAGGCGCGGGCCCGTGAGCGCTACCGCCCGGGTTCGCCCACGCAGGACTCGCGCGCATCCGGGCGAGCCCGGGACACATCGGGGGACGGCGACCACCCCGGACTCGGCCCACCCGGACGCACACCCCATCGACGCGGCGCGCCAGCCGCCGTCGCGTGACCGAAACCTCCGTCCGTCGATGGAGAGCTCCTTCCTGCGCGGCCTCTCGGGGCAATGCGGAACGGCTGCCGGCGATTCGTCCGATTCCTGCAATGGTTTCACACGGCGCGACAGATTTCCGGGGCGGCCGCCGCCGAATGCAGGCAGCATCGCGGACCTGGCGGTTGGCCACCTGTCTGGAGGACATGGAGTTGCGAGACGCCTGCAATCGGCGCGGCCCGGTGGCCTGTTCGTGGCATATCGGTCGCAGTTCGCAACGTCGGCGGGTGATCTGCCAGACGAGAGTGGATTCGGTGTGTCCGATCCGGACCTTTCATCACCGAGGTGACGTCGTGCGCGATCGTGATGTCGAGACTGTCACGGGAAGTGGGCCGGGGACAGGCGCGAGGTGGTATCCCGAGATCGATCCGGGGAACGGATTCGCCCTGGCCGCGGTCCTCCTCATCCTGGTCGCGATGACCGCCCTGGCCACGGGGGGCTTCCTCGTCGCGCACGGCGATTACCGGGTGAGCCAGTATCACACGGCGGGCTCGCGCGCCTTCCAGACCGCGGACGCCGCCCTCCAGGATCACCTGGGAAGCCAGCGACGCGGGCACATCACCGTCGGCTACAACTACTCCTCCGGCTCCGCGACCGTGGCGGGCGACACGCTGCTCGACATCGGGGACGGGAACGTCCTGTTCACGATGACATCGAGCGCCACGCACCAGCCCCCGGGCGGCGGGACCGCCACCCGCACGGTCCGCGTCGTGACCATGCTGAGCGACGCCATGTTCCGCGCCAACGCCGCGTTCACGGCCGGATCCGGGCTCCACAAGAACGGAAACTCCGGATCGCTCGACGGTCACGATCAGGCGACGTCGGGCGACTGCTCCGCGGGGCCGCAACCGGACGTGGCCGGGGTCGCGACGGGACCGTCTCCGAACGGATACACGCAGAACGGCGCCAGCCCGGTCCCCTCGGGATCGCCGGCGATCGATTCGCTCCCGAGCGGCCTCGCAAAGCTTCAGGCGCTCAACCTCGACTGGGGCGGGATCGTGAACGGGACCGTGATCCAGCCGGACTTCACGATCCCGGGGGACAGCTGGCCCGATTTCTCGACCATCGATCCCGACTGGTGGCCCGTGATCCACATCACCTCGAACAGCTTTGCGCTCAGTGCGGGCTTCACGGGACGCGGTACCATCATCGCGGATCAGAACCTCGACCTGAACGGAAGCTTCGAGTGGAAGGGAATCATCCTGGTCGGCGGCGTGCTGACGAGCAACGGAAAGCAGACGGTGGAGGGGACCACCATCACGGCGCTCAACATGCTCCCGCCGTTCAACCAGGCCGTCATGGAGAGCTCGGTGGGGAACGGGAACAAGGCGTTCAACTACCAGTCCTGCTGGGTGCGCTACGCGGCGCAGCAATTCGTCGGTGGTCTCGTCCCGATGCCCGGCTCGTGGTCGGAGGGGATGTGATGAAGACCAGTCGGCGGCCGGCTCTCCCGGTCTCGGTCCGCGAGGTGGCGGGGATGACGCTCCCGGAGCTCACCATAGCTCTCAGCCTCGTGGCGATCGCGAGCGTCATGACCTTCGGCTCGTTCTTCCAGTACCAGCAGTCCATCTCCGCGTCTCGTGCGGCTCGCGCCATCAGCGCCGATGTTCAGCTGGCCAAGGGCCTCGCGATCCGTGAGCGCGCGCCGGTGTCGCTGGTCGCCGACGAGACGCTGCTGCGATACGTGATTCGGGACACGGCCGGAACGCTGTTCTCCCGGCGCGACTTCGGGAACGGTGCCGAGATCGAGCTCACCGGGCTCGATTTCGCCACGTCCGGGGACTCGCTGACCTTCGATGGCCGTGGGGTCCTCCTCACGGGGGGAACCCCGACCGTCAGCGTCACACGGCATTCCAAGACGCGTACCGTGACGCTCAACGGGCTCGGGCGAACACAGATCAACTGAGATTTCGGTGCACCGCTCCTTCAGATGAGGTGCGTCATGCGCAAGAAGAGGAAGACCCGGGTCGGCGGCACGCGGGCGAGGCGCTCGAAGCCAGCCGTGGCGGAGCAATCCGGGTTCGGGCTCATCGAGGTGCTGGTCGCGACGACCGTCGCCACGATCGGGCTGTTGTCGGTCGCGGGTCTCCAGCTCTCGATCGCCACACAGGCCCGGATCGCCTCCTGGCGGACCAGCCAGGCACTGGCCGCACAGGAAGTGTTCGAGCGAATCAACGAGGCGGGGTACGCGGCGGCCGCGAGCGGAGCGGACAGCGCCACGGTGGATGGCCGCGTCTACAGGGTGAATGTCGCCGTCACCACGCCGATCGTTCGCGTGAAGCAGGTGACCGCCACCGTCGCGGCCGTGGGCGGGGTGAGCGCTCGGAGCTTCGTTACCCGGATCCACGATCGTCGGCCGGTCCCGGCGGCGCCGTAACCCGATGAGACCACCGGCGCCGTCCGCGGCTTCAAGGGGAGAGGGCGGGTGTATGGGCACCGCACGGGATCAGAGGGGGTTCACGCTCGTCGAAGCGGTCATCACGCTGATCCTGATCGGTACGATCGGCTCTGCGACGATTTCGCTTCTGATCAACCAGGATCGCTTCTACAGCCGGCTGGATGACTCGGTGGTCGCCGAGCAGAGTCTGCGCGTGGCGGCCGACCTCATGAGCTCCGAGATCCGGATGAGCGGCGTCCCGGGAGACATCTTCGTCGCCGTGCCGGAGTCGGTCACGGTGGCCTTCGATGTGTATCAGGGCGTCGTGTGCTCGGCGAACGCCGGCGGTGGGTGGGCGTACGTATTCGTATACGACAGCGCGCCCAACCCGAACGTGAGCGGAACCCGGGGGGGGGCGTTCAAGAACCCCTACGAGACCACGTATCACTACAGCACTCCGGGCTGGACGGGGGGAGTCTCGACCGGTGGGGCGGCGTACACCACTTGCCGTGCGAACGGTACCCCGGACACGACGATGACGAGCCTGTACCGGACCATCTCGGGTTGGCCAGCCGGGTTCGCGGGCGACACACCCGAGCGCGGGGCGATCGTGCGTCGCTACCGCGAGCTCAGCTACCGGTTCGGCCCCTCGAGCATGGGGAGCGGCTACGCCCTGTTCCGCGGGCCACAGGAGCTGGCCGGCCCGTTCGATGCGCGCTCCTCGTTCTCGTACGTGATGGACGACGGGAGCGTGCGTACGTCGGTGACCGGCACCGATCTCCTGGACATCGTACGGGTCCGGGTGAACGCGATCGCGATCGATGACGACCCGCGGTTCGACATCGAGCGGAACCTGAACCTCGACATTCCGCTCCGCTACTGAGACCGTCGGGGACCGGTCGTCTAGCCCGGCTTGCCGCCGATCCGCAGCACGCCCTCCTGGGCAACCGACGCCACCAGCGTCCCATCCCGATCGAAAAACGTCCCACGCACGAAGCCGCGACCGCGGCACGCGATGGGGCTGTCGGTCGAGTACAGGAGCCATTCATCGGCACGGAACGGCCGGTGGTACCAGATCGCGTGGTCCAGCGAGGCGGCCATGACGTCGGGATCGCGAAACGTGTGCGCGTGCGGCAGCAGGGCCGCGCCCAGCAGCCCGTAGTCCGACGCGTACGCCAGCACCGCCTGGTGGTGGAGCGGGTCGTCGTCGATGGGCCCGACGGAGCGCACCCACACGTGACGGAACGGGGGCCGGGGCTCCGGGTCGAACGGGTCGATGGGCTCCACCGGACGAAAGTCGAGCGGCCGGTCCTGTGTCAGCACGCCGCGCAGCGGCTCCGGGATGCGGTCGGCTTCGGCGCGGATGCGCTCGAGCTCGGAGCGTAGCCCCTCGGGCGGAGGGACGTCGGGCATCGGAGCCTGGTGGGAGGGCCCGCCCTCCGTACGGTGGAACGAGGCGGACATGTTGAAGATCGCGTTCCCGTGCTGGATCGCCGTCACGCGACGCGTCGTGTAGCTGCGACCGTCCCGGAGCCGATCGACGAAGTACACGACCGGGATGTCCAGATCCCCGGCGAGGATGAAATACCCGTGCACGGAGTGGGCGGTGCGGTCCTCGATGTCGATGGTGCGCCGCGCGGCCACGAGCGACTGTGCCAGCACCTGCCCGCCGAAGATGCGGCCGGACCCGATGTCCCGGTTCCGCCCGCGGTAGATGTTCTCCTCGAGCGGCTCGAGGTCGAGGAGACCGATGAGGTCGTCGATCGTGTAGGTCATGGGGGGCGAAGCCTACGCCGATCGCCGAACTGCCGGCAACGGCGGACCGGACCGCACGCCCCCGCGGCGACGACATCGCCCGGGCGGGAGGCCGCCCGGGGACCGAGCCGGGGAGCGCTAACGATCCCCGTGGTCGGGGGCGGAGGGCAGGATCTCGAGCTCCGTGACGATGGTCGCGTCGAGCCCCTCCTCGCTCTCGCGCCTGAGCAGCACGCGCGGCCGATCGACGGCGAAGTAGGCCGTGGCGTTCGACAGGTCGGTGGCCACGTTCACCTTGAGAGCCGCGTGCGAGCTGCCGGCCGCGTCCACCTCGGTCTTCTCGAGGATGTCGTAGCGGTCGTGCGCCAGCTCGCCCGTCCAGGAGTCGAACGTCACGAGCTCGACGCTCCGACCGACGAGATCGTCGTTGTCGAGGGACGCGAACGCGAGATCGCGTGTATCGCGAAGCAGCACCCCGGACGGCAGCTCGCGATCGAGCTCGCGCGCCGAGCCCAGGGAGTCCCGGATCACTCCGCGCACCCGGCCGTCCTCGAAGCGGAGGTCGTAGTCCGCCCTGGACCATTCCTCCCCGGTCCACCAGGTGAGCTCGCCGCGGGCCGAGATGGGGCTCAGGTCGCGCGCCCGCACGATCGTGCGGGCGCGCTCGCGGCGGATCGTCTGCGGCGTGGCGAACGGCCCGACCGCCTGCGTCCATTCGCTCTCGGCGTAGCGCTCGAAGCGGCTCTCGATCCCCCCCACCGTCTCGATGCGGCGATACGAGATGCGTGTTCGAAGCCGGCTTCCCTGCGCGGTATGGCGCTCGAGCTGGATCGTGTAGCCCCCGAGGTCCGCCAGGTCGAAGGCGAGCCCCCGGTTGACCACGTCCTCCGTCGAGCTCGCGGCGATCGGATCCCCCTGCGTGGGACCGTCCACCGCCGTGGGGCTGAGCTCGGCCACCGGCTGCCCGGAGAGGCTCTCGAGCAGCCCGCGCGCGTAGTTGATCGGCACGGCGAAGTTGAGGTTCTGTCCCGCCCGGAGCTGGGCCGCGGCCACCCCGATCACCTCGCCCCTCAGCGACAGGACCGGCCCGCCGCTCGAGCCGACCGAGGCCGGCGCGCTGACCTGGATGAGCTGGTACCCCGCGGGTTCCTGCCGGCGTCCGCTCACGATCCCGGTGGAGACCGTGTTCTCGAGACCGAGCGGGCTCCCGATCAGCACGACGGGGTGCCCGATGCGCACGGAGTCGGAGTTTCCGAGGGGGAGGGCCGGGAGGTCGAAGCCGGCGATCTGGATCACGGCCAGGTCGCGACGCTCGTCGGCGCCGAGGATCTTGACGTGGTCGTAGACATCGCCGTTCGCGAGCTTCACGCGTATTTCGCGAGCGCCCTTGATGACGTGGTGATTCGTGAGGATGCGGCCATCCGAGCGCACGAGGAACCCGCTTCCCTGGCGGGAGTCCGCGGCGGTGCTCACGTCGAGCAGGACCACGGCGGGCAGCGCCTTCGCGGCCAGCTGCTCGAGCGTGTCGGCCTGCACCGCGGTGCCCGGTCGGCGCTCGTGGAGCGGAGCTCCTGCCACGGCGGCCGGGAGCGTCGACAGCCCCGCCGCGAGCGCGGCGGCCGCGACGAGACCCGGAGAAACACCGATTCGTACGACACGCGGCGTGTGGCGGTGGCTCATGCGATCCCCTCCTCCTGTCCCCACTCTCCGATCCACGAACGCATGCGGGGCCGAGCCCACATCGGTACCCCTGCAGGGATGGTAGGGTGCCGACGCAGCAAAGGCCATGCGAACGCGTCGGCGGGGTGTCGGCCCCGACCGCGGGCGGGCCATATTGGCGGCGAGTCATCGAACGGCCGGAAGCGCCGCGCTCCCCGCCGACCTCCGGCCCGCGCGGGGTGCGAACGACCACCTGAACACCGGAGTCCCGATGAAGATCGCCCTCGCGCTCGCCGCCACGCTCTTCCCGTTCCACACGACGTTCGCGCCGCTCGACGGGGCGCTCGGGCCGGGCGAGCTCGTCGGGCAGTCGAGCCTCGCGCCCGACGAAGCCCGCATCGTCGAGTCGGTGGATGCCCGGGCCAGCGAGGCGATCGCGCTCCTCCAGCGGCTGGTCGACATCAACAGCGGCACGATGAACTTCGAGGGTGTGCGCGCCGTGGGCCGCATCCTGCGCGCGGAGTTCGATGCGCTGGGCTTCCAGACCGAGTGGATCGACGGGACCCCGTTCGATCGCGCGGGTCACCTCGTGGCCCGCCACGGCGGAGGCGGGCCGAAGCTCCTGCTGATCGGTCACCTCGACACCGTGTTCGAGCCCGACAGCCCCTTCCAGCGCTTCGAGCGCTCCGGCGAGCGGGCGGATGGGCCGGGTGTCGTGGACATGAAGGGGGGCGACGTGGTGATCCTCGAGGCGTTGCGCGCGCTCGAGGCGGTGGGCGTGCTCGATGAGCTCGACGTCACGGTGGTGATGACCGGCGACGAGGAGCGCAGCGGGACGCCGCTGGCCAGCTCGAAGCGGGCGGTCGTGGAGGCGGCCGAGGCCGCCGACATCGCCCTGGCGTTCGAGAACGGGGACAGCGACCCGACCACCGCGGTCGTCGCGCGACGTGGCTCGACCGGGTGGCGGGTGGACGTCGAGGGGACGGCGGCGCACTCCTCGCAGCTTTTCCAGCCCGAGGTGGGGGCCGGCGCCATCTACGAGGCCGCCCGCATCCTGCACGGGTTCTACGACCGTCTCGGCGGGGAGGCGCTCCTCACCTTCAACCCCGGCGTGATGGTGGCCGGGACCGATGTCGAGTACGACGAGTTCGGGGCCTCCGGGACGGCGTTCGGGAAGAGCAACGTCGTGGCCCGACACGCGATCGTGACCGGCGACCTGCGTACGATCACGCCCCAGCAGCTCGAGTCGGCACGGGCCGTGATGCGGTTCATCGTCGAGCAGAGCCTGCCCGGCACGTCGGCCGACATCCACTTCGACGACGGCTACCCGCCCATGGCACCGTCCGAGGGAAACCGGCGGTTGCTCGTCATGTTCGATCGGGTGAGCCGCGATCTGGGCTTCGGACCGGTGGCGCCGGTGGACCCGCGCAACGCCGGGGCGGCGGACGTGGCGTTCACCACCGGGCTGGTGGACATGGCGCTCGACGGGCTGGGACCCGGGGGCGGGAACGACCACACGGTCGACGAGTGGATCGATCTGCCCACCCTTGGGCTCCAGACGAAGCGTGCCGCGGTTCTCATGCTGCGACTCGCCCGGCGAGACGTGTCTTGAGACGCGCGTCGCGCCCGGGCGATGGGCCGCGCTCGAGCGGCCCCGCCCCCTCGGAGCCCTGTGTCAGCCCTCGCGTCCGAGGAGACGGTTGATGGTCTCGTTCTCGCCCGCGATCAGGGCGACGTCGGACTCCTTGAGCGGCGCGTCGGGGTCGGGGGCGACGTCGAACCGGTCCGTGAGCACGTCGTACAGCGCCACGACGCTCACGCGGTGGCGGGTGGGAAGGGCCAGCTCGCGCAGGCTCTTGCCGATCCAGCGGTCCGGGAGCGCGATCTGCTGGATCGAGTGCCCGCCGGCGAGCGGGATGTACTCGAGCACCGTCGTCGAGGGGAGGCGCAGGGCGAGTCGTTCGGCGGACTCCTTTTCCGGGAAGATGGTCTCCTGCACCCCGAGCGCCTCGAGGGCCCGGGCCGCCTCCTGGCTCGTCACCTTGACGTAGATCTCCCGGACCCCGACGTCCTTCACCGCGAGGGTGGCGAGGATGCTGGCCGCCAGGTCCTCGCCGGTGCTGATGATGGCCGCGTCCGACGCGGAGGCGCCGATCTCGCGCAACAGCTCGCGGTCGGTGCCGTCCCCCACCACGCAGCGGCTCACGACGCCGCCGTGGCGGTCCACCACCGCGGCCTCCCGGTCCACGGCCACCACCTCGTGCCCCTGTGCGTGCAGGGCGCGCGCCGCCCAGGACCCGAAGTGTCCGATCCCGATCACCAGAAAGCGTTTCATCTCCCGTCCTCGTTTGCGTGAGGGTCCGGCGCCATCCACCGGAGCCGGTGCGTCGATCAACCGATCGCCACGTCCTCGTGCGCGTACCGGTAGGGCCCGTGCCCGAGACGGACCCTCATCACCATCGCCGAAGCGACGGCGAGGGGCCCCAGACGCCCGACGAGCATCAGCGCCGACACGATGATGCGGCCGCGAGCCGTCAGGTGCCCGGTCTCGCCCAAGGAGAGGCCGACCGTCCCGAACGCGCTGTGCGCCTCGAACACGATGCGGACGAATCCCTCGTGATTCACCGGCGCGGTGGACGACGTCTCCGTGAGGAGGAGCAGGAACACGCCCGCGGCGAGGACCGCCAGACCGCCCACGGCCAGGCTGGTGGCCCGCTGCACGGTGCCATCGGGGATCGTCCGGCCGCCGAAGGAGACGTGGCGCGAGCGTCCGCTAAGACGGCTCCACAGAAGCAGCCACAGGACCGCGAGCGTCGTCGTCTTGAGCCCGCCCGCCGTCGAGCCGGGCGAGCCGCCGATCACCATGAGGACGATCGTGAGGAAGAGCGAGGACCCGGTGACCGACCCGTAGTCGACCGTGTTGAACCCGGCCGTACGGGGCGTCACGGACATGAACCACGCGTTCCCGACCGCCTCGGCGAGCGGCATCCCCTCGAGCGCGTTCGCGCGTTCGAACACGAAGTAGAGGGCCATGCCGCCGGCGAGGAGGATGCCGGTCGATACGAGGACGAGGCGGGAGTGCGTCGACAGCCTGCGGGCCGTGCCGTCGATGCGAGCCCTCATGTCGAGTAGCACCACGAAGCCGAGGCCGCCGAGGATCACGAGCGCGCTCACGATCCAGATGGCGACGCCCGAGCGGTGGCCGGCCAGCGAGTCGCTGAACACCGAGAACCCGGCGTTGCAGAAGGCGGAGACCGCATGGAACACGGCGGGCCACACCGCTCCCGCCGAGCCCAGCTCGCCCCGCCACGACAGCCACAGGGCCGTCGCGCCGATCGCCTCGATGACCACCGTCCACACGAGAACGGCCCGGACGAGCGCCAGGGGGCGGACGTGTCGGATGACCGAGGCGAGCCCCCCGGCCGCCTCTTCCGTCGTCAGGCTCGTGCGCCGGCCGAGCGTCGAGATCGCCACCGTGGCGAACGTCAGCAGCCCCAGGCCGCCGAACTGGATGAGCGTGGCGATCCACGCCTGGCCCGCGCGCGAGAAGTACGTGGCGGTGTCCACCACGATCAGACCCGTCACGCACACGGCGCTCGTGGCCGTGAACAGGGCGTCGACGACGCCGAGGCGGGGGCCCGTGTACAGTCCGGGGAGGACGAGCAGCCCCACGGTGCCGACCGCGATCATGAAGGCGAACGAGAGGAGCAGGAGACGGGTGGGCGTCAGCGGCCGACGCCGGCCGGGAGCATGCTGCCCGGCCGGCGCCCGGTCGCGTCGGGCCACCCCCCGTGGACCCAAGCGCGGGAGCGTCATCCGACCCGTGCGTGAAGCGTCGGCTGCATGGTGGCCCAACATAGGGCCTCATGCAGCCCACGGGCGAAGCCACTGCGCTCACGCGGCCTCCAGGACCCGTACACCGACGTCAAGCGGTGCGGCTGCAACCCTTAGGCGGCCGTCGACATCGTAGAGCCGGACCTCGACTCGCTCCCCCACAGCGGAGGACCCATGAGGGGCGTGCTCCAAGACGTTCGCTTCGCCGTGCGCACCCTGCGCAAGAACCGGGGCTACACGGTCGTCGCCCTCCTGACGCTGATGCTGGGCATCGGCGCGAACACGGCGATCTTCAGCCTCGTGTACTCGGTGCTGCTCCGGCCGCTCCCCTATCCGGCGCCGGATCGACTGGTGCGCGTGTGGGAGCGGAGCGGGGATGGGGGGCGGATGGCGAGCGCGTGGCGGAACTTCGTCGACTGGAGGGAGCGCTCGGCGAGCTTCACCGATCTGGTCGCCCATGCCTCCGGCGGGGTGTCGACGGTGCTGGGCACCGGGGTGCCGATTCGGGTCGGCGTGGCGGCGGTCAGCGAGGGGTTCCTGCGGACGCTGGGGGTCGCGCCCGCCGTGGGTCGCGACTTCGTCGCCGAGGAGCACCGCTCCGGTGCCGATCCCGCCGTGCTGGTGAGCGACGCCTTCTGGCGGACCTATCTGGGCGCCGACACGGAGCTCTCGGCCCGTCGGCTCGAGGTGGCCGGCTTCGACGTGCGGGTCGTGGGCGTCACGCCGCCGGGGTTCGAATACCCGCCCGGGGTCGATGTGTGGTATCCGGTGGAGCTCGACGAGCAGAGCGCCTCCCGCACCGCGCACAACTACGTGGTGATCGGTCGTCTGCGCGCCGACGTTCCGCGCGCGCGCGCCGAAGAAGAGCTCGACGGGATCACGGCGCGCTTCCTCGAGGAGGATCCCTCGGTGAGGGAAGAGACGTGGTTCGAGGACTTCTTCCCGCGCGACACGGAGGTGGTGTCGCTGCACTCCTATCTCGTGGGCGACAGCCGGCGCCCGCTGTGGATCCTCCTCGGTGCCTCGGCGCTCCTCCTCCTGGTGGCCTGCACGAATCTGGCGAGCACCGCGCTGGCCCGGGGCACGTGGCGCGAGAGGGAGATCGCGGTCCGGCAGGCGTTGGGTGCCGGACGGAAGCGGGTGATCCGGCTGCTGGTGTCCGAGAGCCTGGTATTGGCGCTGACGGGGGCCGCGCTGGGTCTCGGGCTCGCGTGGATGATGGTGAAGGGCCTTCCGGCCCTGGCACCGGATGCGCTGCCCGAGTTCGCCCGCTCGGGCATCCACCCCGTGGTGCTCGCCTTCACCCTGGGGGTGGCGGTGCTCACGGCCATCGTGTTCGGGCTGTTTCCCGCCGCGGGCCTTATGCGGCGTGATTTCACGGCATCGCTGCGCAGCGGCGCCCGCTCGGGTCACGGCCGGGCGCGCACCGCCATGTGGCGCGGCCTGATCGCCTCGGAGGTCGCCCTCGCGCTCGTGCTCCTGGTGGGCTGCGGGCTCCTGATCCGGAGCTTTCTGACGGTGCTGGCCGTCGAGCCGGGGTTCCGCACGGAGAACGTCCTGACTGCCACCATCAGCCCGCCGGCGACCCGCTACCCGGACGGCGGGTCGAGGGTGCCGCTGTACGCGGCCATCCAGGAGCGTCTCGCGGCGATACCGGGTGTCGCGTCGGTGGGACTGATCGAGGTCGCTCCGATGAGCGGCGTGTCGAACGGGATGGTCGACATCGAGGGCGGCCCCCGGGCAGGCGTGACCGGTGACTATCAGCTGGCGAGCGCCGGCTACTTCGGTGCGATGGGGATCCCGCTCTTGCGCGGCCGTCTGTTCGACGATCGCGATCTTCCCGGGGCGGAGCACGTCGTGGTCGTGAGCCGGGCGTTCGCGGAGGAGGCGTGGCCCGGCCAGGACCCGATCGGCAAGCGCATGACCGGTGGGGGGATGGACGACTATTGGGACCAGGACAAGTGGGCGACCGTGATCGGTCTGGTGGGGGACATCCGTCAGCGCGACCTCACCCGGCCTCCGGGTCCCATCTACTACTTCCCCTACCGCCAGCGGCCCTATCGGTCCTGGAGCATGACGGCGGTTCTCCGGTCCGAGGGAAAGCTGGCCACGGGGCTCGGTCCGCAGGTCCGCGACATCGTCCGCTCGATCGATCCGGATGTCCCGATCCGGCTCGAGACGATCGAGGCCCGCGTCGGCCGCGTGGTGTCTGAACGGCGCTTCACGCTCTTCGTGCTGGCGGTGTTCGCCGGGGTGGCGCTGCTCCTCGCGTGCATCGGCATCTACGGCGTGGTGGCGTACGCCGTCGCCCGCCGCACGCGCGAGATAGGGATCCGCATCGCGCTCGGGGCGGCCCCGGGCTCGGTCCGCCGGCTGGTGCAGCGGGACACACTGACGGATGTGGCGGTCGGCGGGCTCGTCGGACTCGTCGCCGCCCTGGCCCTGACGCGCGTCATGCAGAGCCTCCTGTACGAGGTGAGCCCCACCGACCCGCTCACCTTCATCCTGGTGCTCGTGGCGCTCGGGGCGGCCGGGTGGGTGGCGGCGTTCGTCCCGTCCCTCAGGAGCTCGCGCATCGATCCGGTGACCACCATGCGAGCGGAATAGGGGCCGGGCTGGTCCCGGGCTTGCAGCGAATCAGCACGATTCCCGAGCCCCGTACCGCCCCCGGTGTGTGCAGGTCGAGGCTCACGAATCGATTGGGCGCTTCTTGCGAGGGGGTCGGTGCGGTACGAACAGCGCTTCAAGGAAGCGGAAAACGCCATAACGGACGCGATCGAGGCCGTGACGGACGCGATCGCGGTCGCCCGCGGCGGGCGCCGGGAGCACGTACAGGCGCTCGATCGGTGTCGGGCGGCGCTCGAGGAGGCGATCCGACGGCTTCGCGACGCGCGCCCGCGCGAGGTGTGGTGAGTCGGACCCCGATCCGGGTCCGCTAGGCCCCCGCGTCGAGCGCGGCGTGGGCCGCCCCCAGGAGCCCCACATCCTCGCGAGTGATGAGGTACACCGGGACGGGAGCCAGAAAGTCCGACAACCGACCCTTCGCCTCGAAGGCCTCGACGAAGCGGCTGCGCTCGATGAGCCCGCGGTTCTCCATCGCGATCCCGCCCGCCAGATAGACCCCGCCGCGCGCCTGCGCGACGAGGGCCATGTTGCCCGCCACGGCCCCGAATATCTCGAAGAACAAATCGAAGGTGGCGACCGCGGCGGGATCCTCGCGATCCCGGGCGAGCCGCGACAGGACCCGCGAGGGGTCCTGGCCGGTCATTCGACGACGGGTCTCGGGGTCTTCGCGGGCGCGCCCCGAGGA
This sequence comes from uncultured Gemmatimonadota bacterium, assembly GCA_964499635.1. Classification (GTDB taxonomy): domain Bacteria; phylum Gemmatimonadota; class Gemmatimonadetes; order Palauibacterales; family Palauibacteraceae; genus Palauibacter. The sequence goes on from CAZCLY010000004.1 coordinate 43,249, forward strand.
GACGAGGAACTCGTGGATGGCCTGCACCCCCGCGCCCGACAGCACGCGCTCGCAGGAGACGTGTCCCGCCGAGCTCGACGCGTACCGGGCCCGCAGCCGTTCCCACAGCTCGATCTGGACATCGTCGCGCGGCGCGAAGTCGACGTGCCCCGCTTCGGAGGACAGGACCCGGTAGCGGACGCCGTCGTGGTGCAGCAGGACGACGCCCAGACCGGTCCCGGCTCCCAGCGCAGCCTTCGGAGCGCGGAGCTCGGGCGTCCCCGACCGGATCGTCACGACGTCATCGAGCCCGAGATGCGGAACCGCCCGGCCGACGGCATCGAAGTCGTTCAGGATCCTGACCTCGGGGATCCCGATCTCCGCACCGACCGTGTCCACATCGATCGTCCACCCGAGATTGGGGGGACGGCAGCGGCCGCGGATGATGGGGCACGCGATGGCCAGCCCGGCCCGATCCGCGGACCCGCCGACATCATCGAAGAAGTGCCGCACGAGGGTCGGGAGGGAGTCGAACTGGCTACTCGCGTACGTGCGCGTCACCCCGAGTCGGATGCGGTCGGACCCGGGCTCGGCGAGCCCCAGACGGGCGTTCGTGCCCCCGATGTCCCCCACGAGCAGACGCATCGATCAGATCCCTCCGTGCAGGAGTCCGTATGACCGGCGTCGCGCCGGAGCCGATCGAGGGCGGCCCCTCCTCATCGTACTCGGCGCCGTGGCTTCCCACGAGTAGGAACGGCGAGCCGGCGACACCGGACAACGCCGCTGGGGATCCGCCGGAAGCAACCCGAGTCCGCGTCCGTCCGACTGGTGCGGCGAGGCGTGGAGCCGGACGTTGTCGACTCAGTCTCGGCCCCACGGCCCCCGGCATGACGAGGTTCAATGGCGTGATCGAGCGCGTCGAGAGAGTCCGGAACGAGGCCGGCGGCACGCGCAGGACGTGCTCGCGGGCCCTCGACGGCGGTCGTCGCCCCGGGGCCGTGTGCGTGACGCTCGCGGCGCTCACGGCCGCGTTTCCCGCGTGTGTCGCAGACAGACGCACGGACCCCGTCCCGGCCGCGTTTCCGTGGGATTCGCTCGCGCGTGCCGGGCCCCCCGCGGGATTGGCGATCGGGTTCACATCCTCGTTCGAGAAGGTGTTCTCCCGGCCACCGCTGGGGTTTACGGGGGTTCTCGGCGACTCGGCGGAGCTCCTGGTGGCCCGCAACGAGCGCGAATCGGTCCAGCTCGTCCTGTTCCCGGTGACGGGGCTCGAGGGGGTCACGGTCGACGTCGGCGATCCCAAGCCGATCGGGGCGTCGGCGGTAGCGGTGCCGCCCCGCATCGAGCTGCGCGTGGTGGGGGAAGTCGATCTTCTCCACCCGCGAACCGCGGGCGGACGTGCCGGGTGGCACCCGGATCCGCTTCTCCCCGGCCGCCCCCTGCGGCTCGAGCCCCGGGTGCCCCGGTCGCTCCTCGTGACGGTGCACGCCGATGAGGGGGTCGACCCCGGGCGGTACCGGAGCACGCTCACCCTCCGTGCGGGAGGGGACGCGGTCGCGCGCGTCACGCTCTCGATCGGCGTATGGGACATCACCCTCCCGCACGTCCCGCGCTTCAAGACCGCGAGCTTCGCCGACTGGGGGGTCCCGGAGCGCATGTGGCCGCCCGATCAGGGATACACGGTGCCGAGCGACGCGGAGCGCATGCGATGGATGCTCGAGCTGGCGGAGCTGGGATTCGAGAACCGTCTGCCTCCGACCGTCTACCTGGCCAGCGGGCTCCGGAGCTGGAACCGGCGCGGCGACGGCGGTACGGACTACGGCTACCCGACCCACGATCGGACCGCGGACGGGGGTCGCGCGTTCAACGCGGCCCGCACGGACTCGCTGCTCGACTTCATGCTCGAGCGCGGCGCGAACCACTTCTTCCTGGGCACCACGGCCGACATCTACCGACCGCCCGCCGGGACGGACGAACGGAGGGAGCGGCTGATCGCCTACCTGTCCGATTACGCCGCCCATCTGCGGTCGCGCGGGCTGCTCGACATGGCGCTGGTGTACGACGTGGACGAGCCGTGGGGTGACGCCGTCGAGCACGCGAGGGAGACGTACACCCTGATCAAGCGGCGCGTGGGTCCGGATGTCCGCGTCATGCAGAACACCAATCAGAACACGCCCGGCGCGATCTCACGCTTCCTGGGCTTCTTCGACGCGCTCGACATCAACCTCGGCTTCCACGACGTGCTGGAGCTCGATCGCTATCGGCTGCACCGGCCGGACGCGTTCGGCGAGGTGTGGTGGAACCTCAACCTGTGGCCCGATGCGCGTCCCAACCTGTTCCTGGAGTACCCGCTCATCGACGCCCGCATGATCGGACCGCTGAGCTGGGCGTTCGGCATCGACGGGTTCGAGTACTGGCAGCTGTTCTCGAGCTCGAGCATGGGACGGTACCACCCCGTGGCGGCCGACGAGCTTCGCGTGCGGTGGGAGGTGAACGACCGCTCGCTGGACGGGACCCTGGTCTATCCGGGCGCGGACCACCGGGTGTTCAGCTCGCTCCGGCTCGAGAGCCTGCGCGACGGCTTCGAGGACTACGAGCTGCTCGCGCTCCTCGAGGCGACGGATCCGGGGAACGCGCTCCTCACGGTCCCCATCGTGGGCGGGCTCGCGGATTACGAGGAGGATCCGGCTCGCGTGCTGGCGTTCCGGCGACGCGTGGCGGAGGCGATCCTCGCGGCGCGTCGCAGCGGAGGTGGCGGCTGAGCCGGCTCGGCAGGCTGTTCAGGTAATCGACGGCAACACGTAGTCGACGATTGCGAGGTAGTGCAGCGCCGATCCGAGGATCACCATCAGATGCCACACTGCATGGTGATAGGGGAGGCGCTTGGCGCCGAAGAAGATGGTGCCGATCGTGAACGCCAGACCGCCCGCCGCCAGGAGCGTGACCCCCCGGGTCCCCACCGTGGCGGCCACCTCGCCGATCATGAACACGCCGAGCCACCCCATCACGAGGTAGACGAGGACCGAGGTGCCCGGGAACCGGAAGCGGTATCTGAGCTTGAAGGCGATCCCGAGCGCCGCCAGCGTCCACACCGCCGCCAGGAGGCCCCAGCGCGCGTCGCCCTCGAGGCCGAACAGCGCCAGGGGCGTGTAGGAGCCGGCGATGAGCAGGTACACGGCGCAGTGGTCGAAGATGCGCCAGCGCGCCTTCCGGATCTCGCAGCGCAGACCGTGATACACGGTTGTGGCCGCATACGAGATCACGAGCGACAGGCCGTACACCGTGGCGCTCGCCAGGGCACCCTTGCTCCCGAGCCTCGTCCCGAGGTCCACGAGGACGAACAACCCCACCAGGCTGCCGAGGAGCCCCACGCCGCCCGTCAGGCTGTTGGCCAGCTCGTGGCGCCTGGGTACCTCCGGGAGTGCGCCCAGCGTGCGCTCACCCCACCCTCCGGTCTCGCGAAGACGATCGCGGACCCTCTTTGTCTGACGGTCTTGCAAGTGAGATCCCCTCCGTGGAACCCCCGCCCCCGCTCCCCGAGAGCAGAAAACATACCCAAACCCGCCGGTGCGGGTCCACTCCCGGGTCGACTCGCGGTCGGCGAGGCCGTCGCCGCGGCACGACGCACCCGGGCGGCGGCGCATGGGGGCCCCGTCCCGTGGAACCAGGGTGCATCCGATCCCGTACGTCGAAACGTGGGTTGCCCGGCTTCGGTTCCCGCAGGAGGAGGTTCGTGGCGCTCGTTCGGTGTCGAGAGTGTGGCACGCAGGTCAGCTCGGAGGCCCCCACCTGTCCCCGCTGCGGGGTCCCCCGACCGTCGAGCCTGCCCGGTCCGCCCCCGCCCCGCGGGCTGGACCCCGGCCTGCATGCATGGCTATTCGGGCAGCTCGTGCGCGGCGTGCCGAAATCCCCCCTCGCCCGCCGGATCTCGTCCACGTACGACATCCCACAAAAGGAGGCCATGGCGCTCGTCCGGTCGGTCGAGTCCCAGGCGCTTGCAGCGGTCGGGGGACGGGCCCCGTCGTCGCGCAGGCCGCGGAGGAACGTGGCGGCGACGCTGCTCAGCCTGTGGATTCCGGGCCTGGGTCAGCTCACGCAGGGCCGGTTCGGACGCGGCCTCGCCATGTTCGGAGGGGCGGCGTTGCTGTGGATCGTGCTGCTCGGATGGATCATGCACATCGTGGCCGCGACGGATGCCGCCCGGTGGGACCCCGTCGTGGAGGCCTGACCACCGGGCGGCCGCGCGGCGCGGTCGGCTACTGTCCGCCCTGCTGCCGCTCCGTCCACGGGGGCACGACCCTGTTGGAGCGCGCGTAGGCGATCGACTGTCCGAGGTGCTCGTGCATGTCCCACAACATGATGTACAGCGCGTCACGCAGGGGACGGGAGCGCCCGAAGAACTGGACGCTGTTCTCCATGTTCGCCGGCGTGAGGTCCTCCATGGCCGCGCGCGCGTATGCGAAGGCCCGCTCGAGATGCATCTGCACGTCTTCCTTCGCCGTGACGGCGGCCATGTCGTCGAACAGCTGCGGGCCGACGGTGATCCCCTCGGGTGGCGTTGCGCCCCACAGGCTGGGGAGGTAGTAGCCCTCCGCCGCGATCAGCATGTACACCTCGCTCACCGAGCGCACTCCCTCCATTGGGCGCCAGTCGTACATGTCGGCGTCCATCGCCCCGGCCAGCTCGTTGAACTTCGACTCGAGCTGCGCGTAGTCGTCGACGAACGTCCCGAGCATGCCGTCCGATTGGGCCGCCAGGGGAATCGCGCACAGCATCAGGAGCGCCCCGAGCACCACGGGTCTCGCACGCGTCATGGATCCATCTCCTCATCTGGGTGGTGACCGCGCCGTCCTTCTACTCGCCGCCGTGGGCGAGGTGCCCCGCCGGTAGAGGGCATCTCCTGCCGGGCTGCCGGGGTCCCTCGCGAGGCTCGCGGGACGGGGGATGACGTTGGTTGGACGCTCCCGGGGGGCGCGGTTCGACGAATCGCGATGCGCCGACGCGGTTTCGTTCCCGGTCGCCGCGGGCGCGGGTCCATGGTACGCGACCTGCTCCAATCGGGGACTCGAACGCAGCCCCGTCGGGTGGATGACCCGCGACGCGCGGCGCCTCCGGGAAACGGCGAACGCATCGTAGCGCCGAGGTCATCGCATTCCTCGCGGGCGGGCTTGCAGTCTGCGAGAGCGAGTCGGAGGGCGGGGCGTGCTCACGGGCGAACGCGAGCGGGAGGATCGGCGAGGTCGATTCGTGGCGGCCCTGGGCACCGCGATTCGCCGTCATCGCCTGTATCCCGCCTCCAATCCCCTGTGTACGGAGGCGGTCACCGCCGCTCTGGGGGCGCTGGCCGACATGGATACGGGCTCCGTGGAGATCGCCATCGGCCCCGAGGGCGTGCGGGCGGACCGGGGCGCGGTCGCCGACACGCCGATCGTCCGCGACCTCGAGGAGGCACTCTTCCGCGCCGACCTCGAGTCGGTGGCCATCCCGCCGGAGGCCAGCGCCGCCGAGATCGCCCGATTCTGCACCCTGGTGGCGCGCTGGAGCCGCGAGCCCCACGAGGGCGAGACGTTCGCCGATGCGCTCCTGGAGCTCGGCGTCACAGGGATCCAGGTCCGACTCGTGGAGCGCGCGAGGCTCATCGGCCTGCCTGCCCTCGATCGCGACGCGCTCGCGGCGCTCGTCCACGAGCGAGCCCGGCGGCCCGACGCTGGTGAGGAGCCCGAGGTGAGGCTCCACCGCGGGTGGGTGCGCGCCGACACCGACTGCGACATGCAGACGCTCGACCTCGTCGATCTCGCCTTCCTGTGTCGCGAGCCCCGCGAGCTGGCGCGGCTGCTGGAACGGATGTCCGAGGGCGCCGGGGCGGGGCTCGAACCGGATCGGCTGCTGGCGGATCGCGTCGGCGAGCTGATGCAGCTGTATCGCCAGCTGAGCCCCGAGCAGGCGAACCGCCGGCTCGCGGATCTCGGAGACACCATCCTGACCCTGCCGGAGGATGTGCGTCGGGAGCTGCTCGCCGAGCGGCTGCTCCCCGAGCTCCTCGACACCGGCGGATCGGCGCCCCTCCTGCGCAGGTTGCCCGACGACGAGCTGTCGGGCGCGCTCGAACGACTGGCGCGCCGGGCGCTGGGGTCGGTGGGCATCGTCGAGCTGGCCCTCGCGAGGCTCGAGCTGCCGCGTTCCCGAGCCGAGGCGGTGCGCGCGGGGCTGGCCTCCGTGCTCGACGAATCCCCGGGGCGTCCGCCGCGGGGTCACGGGTCCGGGGATCGAGTGGCCCGGATCGGCTTCGACGACGGGGGACCGGTCGCGCAGAGCCTGAGGGCGTACACGGCCCTCGACCTGGCCGTCACGGACGAGATCCGCCTCGAGCTGGCGCGCATCCGCGATGCCGCCACGGCCCGGGATGACGACGACATCCGTCTGGGCTGCCTCACGAGCCTCGTCTCGCTGGCCCGGAACCCCGATCGGATCGACCAGGTGCTCCGGGCGGCGGAGCCCTTGATCGGGCGGATGCTGACGGGCGACCCGGCCGCGGCCGTCCGGCGGGTGAGTGAGTGGGTGGGCATCGCGGAGGGGCTCCGCGAGGCGAGACCCGACGTGACGGAGGCGATCGAGGCGATGTTGCGCCGCATCCTGACGCCGGACCTTCTCCAGGCGGAGGTCGGCCGTCTCGCCGAGGAGGCGGCGTTCGCCGCGGCGGTGGCGGCGTTCGGCCCAGTGGCCGCCGAGCCGCTGTTGACGGCGCTCGAGGTCGAGCCGGATCGCCGCAACCGCCGCGTGCTGCTCGACTTCGCCTGCCGATCGGCGGACCGGATCGCGGAGGGCGTGGCGGCCCGTGTGGGAGACGCGAGGTGGACGGTACAGCGGAACGTGGCCCGCATCCTCGGCTTCGCGGGCGCCTCGCACGAGGCCTCCCTGTGCTTCCTGATGCGGAGCGGCGAGCGCCGCGTGACCCGGGAGGCCATCCTCGCGCTGGCACGGATCGGGTCGCCCGAGGCGGCGGACGCCGTGGTCCAGGCCCTGTACGACCCGGATCCGGAGGTCGCGGCCATGGCCGAGGAGTCCATGCGACGCTTCCCTCGCGTCGAGGCGCGGCGCCGCGCCCGGGAGCTACTCTCCGACCCGGTGTTCTACACCCGGCGTCCGCGTCTCGCGCGTGACCTGCTTCGCCGGTTCGTCGCGCGCGATCCCGAGCGACTGACGGTGCTGGAGCCCCTCGTCCGGCTCAGGCTCCGCTGGTGGCGGCCCGCGGTCGCCGGGCTCGGGTGGATGGCGTGGTCGCTCGCACGACGGAGGGCCACGTGACCGAGACGGACCGCGAAGGCCGGGAGCGTTCCACGACGCCCGGCACTCGTGCCCGCCCCGCGGACCGCCCCCAGACGGGTCCCATCGACCTCCTGCGGGCGTTCACGGGCCTGCGGCGCAACCTGTCTCTGTACCCTCCCGGACACCGGGTCATCGGGCGATCGCTCGGCGAGCTGGCCCGCATCGTGGAGCGGACCGTGCCCGCGTCCGGCCACGCCCGCGTCGAGCTTCTGTCCGGGGTCGCGCACATGGGGGGCTACCCGTTCCGGTCGGAGAGCCGCGCGCACCCGGAGCTCGTCGAGGAATGGTCGGGCACCGGCATCGAATGCATCGAGATCGCGTCCGACGTGAGCCCCGACGATCTGCTGGCGGGCGCCCGGGTCGCGAACGCGCTCGCGAGCGGGGGGGCGACGCACTCCTCGGCGCGCCGAGCGCTCGACGAGGCCGGGGTGCGCGGCGTGGCGCTCACCCGCCTCACCCCGGTGGAGACCACCCTGCCGTCCTTCGATTGGCCCGACGCTCCCGAGAAGGTGGTGGCCCGCTCGTACGCCGATGCGCTCGATCTGGCGCGCGAGACCGTAGGGGTCGCGTTCGCGGGGGGCAAGCTCCGGGCGACGGGGGTCGAGGCCCTCCTCCGGAAGGTCTCCGGGGAGCTCGTGGACGATGGCGTCGCGCTTGCCGAGATCCTCGCCGTCAAGCAGTACGAGAACTACACGTTCTGCCACTCGGTGCACGTGGCCGCCCTCTCGATCCTGCTGGGGCGGCGGGTGGGGCTGGACGGCGACGCCGTGTCGCGCCTCGGGGAGGCGGCCCTCCTGCACGACATCGGGAAGCGGCAGATCCCCGTCGAGATGCTGCGGAAGGCGGGAAAGCTGACGCGGCGCGAGCGGCGCGTGATCGAGCGCCACCCGGTGTTCGGAGCCGAGATCCTCGCCGGCACGCCCGGTCTGGGGGCGCTGACTCCCACCATCGCCCTCGAGCACCACCGGCACTTCCGCGGGGGGGGCTACCCCGACCTCGGCGACCGGGTGCCCCACGAGGCCAGCCAGATCGTCGCCGTGGTCGACATCTACGAGGCCCTCACGGGGGCGCGTCCGTATCGCGAGCCGCTGCTTCCCGACCAGGCCTGTCTGCTGCTCGCGCGGCTCGCCGGCGACCAGCTGGAACCCGCCCTCGTACGCGCCTTCGTCAGCCTCGTGTCGTTCTTTCCGATCGGATCGGTCGTGCGCACGACGCTCGATGAGCTCGGCGTGGTCGTCCACATACACGAGGGCGACCCGCTCCACCCGAGGGTAGAGCTGCTCGCGGCCGACACGCTGCAGCCCACGGGGAGCCGGCTCGATTTGTCCGAGCGCGACGAGGATGGCGAGTACGTGCGTCACGTAGCGGAGACGCTGCGACACGCCGTGGTGCCTGCCGACTTCACCCTCCCCGCCATGGCGTAGACCCGCACCCACGCGAACGGCGCTTTGCCGCCTCTCCGGCCCGGGTTACCGTTCGCGATGATTCGGACCCTGCCCCACCGACGGATCGGACACGCGGCCCTCGCCGGCGCCGCGCGGCCACGGGGTCGCCCGAGCCCGGCGCTCGTGACGCTCGCGCTTGGGGTCGCCGGCGTCCTGTGGCCCGGGGCGCTCTCCGCGCAGCCCGCCGACGCGGCGCGGGGAGCGGGCGAAGCCGCCCGCTCGCCGTCATCCTGCCCCGAGCCGCTCTGGATCGCGATCGAGCGTCCGTTCGCCGCCCGGAACGGGCTCGGGCCCGGCGACCGTCTCGATGTGAGTCCGGAGCCGGGAGGGCTGCCGTGCGCCGCCGTCGTTCGGGCCGTGTTCGAGCCCCCGCCGGATCCCGCCCGGCTCACGCTCGAGCGTCCGAGGGTGCGCTTTTCGTTCCCGGATCTCGCGCGTCTCGCCGCGCGTCCCGACGCGGCCGACTGGCTCACGATCGCGCTGGCGCGTGGCACGGACCCCGAGGCGGTGGCGGAGCGCCTCCGCCCATCGCTCCCGGGTCTGCGCGTGCTGAGGACCGCCGAGGTCACGGAACGCGCGTCCACGACGTTCCTGGTGATCCGGCGGTTCCACGGCGCGATCGCGTGGATCACGCTGGTCGCGGGCGGCGTGTTCCTGACCTGCATCATGTTCCTCAAGGTCGGAGAGCGCCGGGAGGCCGTATCGGCGTTGCGGCTCGTCGGGATCTCCCGTCGCACGCTGGCGCGCTGGATCCTGCTCGAGGCGGCGCTGGTCGCGCTGCTCGGCGGCGCCCTGGGGCTCGGTGTCGGCGCCGTGGCCTCGGCGCTCGTGAATCGTTTCTATCGGGCGGCGTACGACACGACTCTCGTGTTCTCGCTCATCACGCCCGGCATCCTGATCCAGTCGCTCGCGCTCGCCCTGGGGATGGGGATCGGGGCCGGGGCGCTGGCCACCTACCGGCTGCTGGCGACCGATCCGCTCGGCGAGATCGGGCGTTAGGTGCGGCTCCGCTACGTGCTTCGCGAGCTGTGGCACCACCGGCTGCGCACCGCCCTCGCGCTCGCCGGGGTGGCCGTCGCCACCGCCATGCTGCTCGACATGCTCATGCTGAGCCGAGGGCTCGAGACGAGCTTCACGCGGCTCCTCTCGGGCCGCGGGTACGTGATCCGCATCGCGCCCGTGGGCACCATTCCGTTCGAATCGGAGGGCCTCATCCCCTCGTTCACGACGCTGCGCGACAGCCTGCTCGACGTGCCGGGGGTGGCCGCCGTGGCGCCGCTCCTCGGGGCCAACGTCGAGATCCGCGGCGGCCCGACTCCCGTGCGCGCGTTCGCACTCGGTGTCGAGCCGGGCGAGCAGGGCGTGTATAGGCTCCTCGAGGGCGGGGGCCCTTCGGAGGCCGGCGTGGTGGTCGACGAGGGGCTCGCCCGCGACGCGGGGCTCCCCGTCGGTACGCCCGTGGCGCTCGCGCTGGGGGGCGCGTTCGGCGTCGATCGCCGTCTCGAGAGCCGCGTGGACGGCGTCGCCGAGTTCGTCTATTCGGCGAGGGGTGAGCGCGTGGTGGCGCTCCCCCTCTCCACCCTCCAGCGTCTCGGCGACCGGGGAGACCGGATCTCGTTCGCCATGCTACGGCTGGTGGCGGGGGCCGACCCGGAAGCGGTGGGCTCCGCGATACGCGCCCGCGTGCCTCGGGTCGAGACCGTGACGGTGACGGGGCTGGTGGAACGCGCCCGCGACCGGCTGTCCTACTTTCGTCAGCTGTCGCTCATACTCGGCAGCGTGGCGACCGCGGTCACGGCGCTCCTCGTCGGGACCATCATGGCGGTGTCGATCAACGACCGGTACGGGACGATCGCCGTGATGCGCGCGATCGGGATCTCCCGCCGCACCCTGGTCACATCGTTCACGGCCGAGAGCCTCGTGCTGAGCGCCCTCGGCGCGGGGCTGGGCGTCGGTCTCGGGGTACTCACGGGCAGCTACCTCGAGGGCGTCCTGGCGGGCTTTCCCGGTCTCCCGCGGGCCATCCGCTTCTTCGTCCTCGATGGGCCCGCGGTGACGCGCGCGCTCGCCATCGTCCTCGCGGTCGGCGCGGTGGCCGGTCTCGCACCGGCCTGGCGCGTCGTCCATCTCGAGATCTCGGGCACGCTGCACCGGGAGGAGCCGTGAGTGGGAAGGGGGCCGGCGTTCCGGAACGGGCGGTCGTGGAGGCGGGGGACGTGGAGCGCGCCTACCGGGTGGGGCGGGATGTGGTGCGCGCCCTGCGCGGGGTCTCGCTGCGGGTGGAGACGGCCGAGTTCCTCGCCATCACGGGGCCCAGCGGGTCGGGAAAGTCCACGCTGCTCCACCTGCTGGGGGGGATCGATGTGCCCACCGCAGGGCGTGTGTGGCTCGGCGCGACGGATCTGGCGAGCCTGTCGAGCGCGGCTCGCGATCGCAGGAGGCTGCTCGAGGTGGGGCTCGTGTTCCAGCGCTTCCACCTCCTTCCCATGCTGACGGCACGCGAGAACATCGAGCTCCCCATGGCCGAGGCGGGCGCTCGAGGTCGGGATCGGCGAGAGGCGGCCGAGGGCCTTCTCGCGCGGGTGGGTCTCGCGGACCGGATGAGACACCGGCCCGGCGAGCTCTCGGGGGGCGAGCGCCAGCGGGTGGCGATCGCCCGCGCCCTGGCGAACCGCCCCCGGCTGCTGCTCGCCGACGAGCCCACCGGCGAGCTCGATCGCCGGACCTCCGAGGGGATCCTCGATCTGTTCGGGGACCTGAACGACGACGGGGTGACGATCGTCGTGGCCACGCACGACCTCCACCTGGCGGAACGAGCCCGGCGACGCGTCGAGCTCGTCGACGGGCGGCTGGCGACGTGATCGGGCGGCTCGTAGTCGCCTCGTTGCGTCGACGGCCCGGCCGCAGTGCCCTCCTGCTGGCCGGGTACGCGCTGGGGGTGAGCGTGACGGTGACGCTGCTGTCGATCGGCGGCGCGCTCGTCGAGCAATCCCGCGACCGTGAGCTGGTGGGTGGCGGCGATCTGATCGTGCTGCCGGAGGGCCTCGATCTGGAGACTTTCCGGACGGGGGGGACCTCTTCACTCTATTTTCGCGTCGACCAGGCCGGCTTCCTGTACCGCGAGGTCCTCGGCGGGGCCCGCTACGCGGACGACATCCGCGCCATCGCTCCTTGGATCGAGGACGAGCTCGTCTATCTGCGCACGGGAGACAGGACCATCCCCGCCTCCGCGAGCGGGGAGATCCCGAGCGCGGCGCGCGCCCTGGGGGCCGCCCCCGAGGTGGTGGCCGGCGAATGGACCGACGGCCCCGCGGACCGCGCGTGGATGGCGCCGGGTGACTCGGTCCTGTACGCCGGGCTGGACGCGTTCCACGCCCCCGGGGCCGCGGACTCGACGTGGGCGGAATGGCACTACTTCAACGTCTCGCTTCCCGGTGGTGGACTCTACCTGACCTACATGGTCGCCGGGGACCAGCCGGGCGGCCGTTGGGGGGGGCGGCTCCTGGTCACCTGGGACGACGGCGGGGTCGAGCGCGCCTTCGACCTGCGTCTGCCGTCCGATGCCGTGCGCTTCTCGCCGGGACGCGCGGACCTCGAGCTGGGCGGGTCGTACGTCCGGATCCGGGCCGACGGAAGCTACGAGCTCGAAGCCAGGATCGGCGCCGCGGGGGGCGCGCCGCTCCGTCTCGACCTGGTCATCCGCGCCGCCAGGCGACGCTACCTGCCTCCCGTGGCCGTCGGCGGCCGTACGCTCACCTCCGGCTATGTGGCTCCCCTTCTCGATGCGCGCGCCGAAGGCTCGATCTGCGCGGGGACCCGCTGCCGCGATGTCCGGGCGGCCCCCGCGTACCACGATCACAACTGGGGGGTATGGCGGGACGTCACGTGGGACTGGGGCCAATTGAGCACGGCGGACGGCTTCTCCCTGCTGTATGGCGGCGTGTCGCGCGACGGGACGCCGCTCGGGACCCGATTCGCGTTCCTGTTCGACGAGCGCGGCTTCCTGCGGGTCCTGCCCGTCGTGTCGCTCGGGGTCGACTGGTCCGGGACCGGCGACAACGCCGTGCCGACCTCGCTGGCGCTGATCGCGGGACGTGGAGCCGACACGGTTCGCGTGGCCGCCGTGGTGGTCGCCGTGCGGGGGACGCCGGGCGCTTCCGGGGCACCGGGGCGGCGGGAGGACGTATTCTATCAGATGAGAGCGGACGCGAGCCTGCGCGGCCGGATCGGGGGAGAGGTGATCGAGACGGGCGGACGCGGGTCGTTCGAGACCTGGCGTCACACACGCCGATAGCTCCCCGGTGGCGGGCGCGAATACACCCGCGCCCCCGCGGGTAGCCCTCCCGAGTGGCTCGTTTCGCGAAACCGCCGACGTCCACGCCGCGTCCGGAGACGGAGACAGGCGTCGACATTCGAGACCGGAGGCCGGCTGACATGAAGATGCGGACCCTGGCGGGCCTGTCGCTCGCCGCGTGCTGGTGTGTGGCGTGCGGAGGGGGTGAGCCCGGCAGCGACCGGGAGTGGGCCGGGAGCGTGACCGACTCCGCCGGGATCGCGGTCGTCTCGAATCCGGCCGCCGGCCTGTGGTCAGCGGACGACCGCTGGACGATCACCGAGGAGCTGCGGATCGGGACATCGGGTGGGGACGCGAACTACCAGTTCGGACAGATCTCCGGCATCGCCCCGCTTCCCGACGGCCGGGTGGCGGTGATGGACCAGCAGGCGCAACAGCTGCGGATCTTCTCGCCCGAGGGCGAGCACCTCAAGACCGTGGGAGGTCCCGGGTCCGGTCCGGGCGAGTTCGCGCCGGGCGCCGGCCCGATCCTCGTCGGCCTGGGGGACACCCTGTACGTGCCCGACATCACCAACCGGCGAGTGAACCGCTTCACTCCCGACGGCGAGCCGCTGGGGAGCTTCGCGCTGGACCTGTCGTCCGGCATCCCGATGGCGTGGCAGGATGACGGCTCCGGCAGGATCGTCACCCAGCTCCGGCCCCTCGACCTTCCCGGACAGCCCGCCACCGACTCGATGGACGTGTTCGTGCTCCGCGGGGCCGGCGGGGTGATCACCGACACGCTGCTCGCGGTGCCATCGGGCCGGACGTTCTCGTTTGCGAGCGGCGGGCCGCGCTTCCGGTTCTTCTCGCCCGAACCGGTGTGGGCGCTGGCCGGGGAGTCGGGTCTGCTGTTCGGCGTGAACGACGTGTACTCGCTCACCTTGTACGGGGCGGATGGGACGCCGCGTCGCGTGATCCGCATGCCCTTCGAGCGCCTCCCGGTGACCGAGTCGGACCAGGCGATGATGACCGAGGCGATGGTGAGGCTGTGGAAGGAGTTCGGCATCGAGGGACCGCAGCTCGAGGGGCTCCGGCAGTCGGTCGGATTCGCCGAGTCCTATCCGGCGTACGCCAGCGTGCGGGGCGGGCCGGCCGGCTCCATCTGGGTCCAGCATCTCCAGGTCCCCGGGGACCTGTCCCCGGAGGAGCGCGACAGCTTCAATCCACAGCTCGGCTTCGGGGGCTCGGGCTGGGACGTGTTCGATCCGGAGGGACGGTTCCTCGGTCAGGTGGACATGCCCGAGCGCTTCCAGCCGCTGCGCTTCGAGGGTGACCGCGTATACGGGATCTGGCGCGACGAGCTGGAGGTGCAGTACGTGCTCGTCCTCCGCCTCCGACTCGGGGACCAGGAGCTCGTCGGGTAGCGAGGCCGGCGCGACCCCGGCGACACGGGGCAGGGCAGCGCAGCGCAAGGTGAGGTCGAGGGTCAGTCGCCGCGAACCTCGGCGGCGGCGCGACGCATGGCCTTCTTGCGCTCCGCCGGGTCGAGCAGCCGCTTCCGGAGCCGGATCGCGTCGGGGGTGACCTCGATCAGCTCGTCGTCGTTGATGAACTCGAGTGCCAGCTCGAGCGTCAGCTCGCGGGGCGGCTCGAGGCGGATGGCCTCGTCGGCTGAGGCGGCGCGGATGTTCGTCAGCTTCTTCTCCTTGGCGACGTTCACGTCGAGATCGCCCGGACGGACGTGCTCGCCCACGATCATGCCGCTGTACGCCTCGACCCCCGGGCCGATGAACAGGGTGGCGCGCTCCTGGAGGTTGTGTAGTGCGAAGCCGACCGCCGCCCCCTCCCGATCGGCCACCAGCACGCCCCGCTTGCGGCTCTGGAGGTGCCCGGCCCGCGGGCCGTACTCGAGGAAGCGGTGGTGGAGCTGGCCCTCCCCGCGGGTGTCCGTGAGGAACTCCGAACGGTAGCCGAACAGACCACGCGCCGGGATCCGGAACGAGAGCCTCACCGGCCCCTCCCGGGTGGTACGCATGCCCAGCACCTCGCCCCTGCGCTGACCCATCTTCTCCATCACCACGCCGACGGACTCCTGCGGCACCTCGATCACCGCCTCCTCGTACGGCTCGAGCACCCCTCCGTCGGGGCCCACGCGCAGGATCACGCGCGGCCGCGACACGCTGAACTCGTACCCCTCCCGGCGCATCGTCTCCATGAGGATCGTGAGGTGGAGCTCCCCGCGCCCCGACACCGAGAACGTATCCGGCGAATCCGTGTCCTCCACGCGCAGAGCGACGTTCCGCTCGAGCTCGCGGAACAGGCGCTCCCGAAGCTGCCGCGTCGTCACGTACTTCCCGGCCCGCCCGGAGAAGGGCGAGTCGTTGACGCGGAAGTCGACCGACAGGGTGGGGCGCTCGACGGCGATCCCGCGCAACCGCTCCGCATGCCCGAGATCGGTGATGGTCTGACCGATCTCGACGCCCTCGAGCCCGGCCAGGGCCACGATGTCACCGGCCGCCGCCTCCTCGACCTCGATCCGTCTGAGCCCCTCGAATCCGTAGATCTTGAGCACCCGAGCCCCGGTCGCGTCGTCGGGGTCCACCGGGCCGGGCTGGCCCAGCGGCAGCAGGAGGACGTCGTCACCCTCGCGCACCCGGCCACGCTCGATGCGCCCGATCGCGATGCGACCCACGTAGCTGGAATGATCCAGCGTCGAGCACAGCATCTGGAACGGCCCCGCCGGGTCGCCGGTCGGGGCCGGGACGGCGGTCAGGATCGTCTCGAACAGGGGCGTGAGGTTCTCGCCCGGGCCCGACGCGCCCCGTGTCGCCCAGCCCTCGCGGCCGCTGGCGTACAGAAAGGGCGCATCCAGCTGGGCCTCGGAGGCGTCCAGCTCCAGAAACAGCTCGAGCACCTCGTCGTGCACCGCGAGCGAGCGCTCGTCCGCGCGATCGACCTTGTTGATCACCACGACCGGAACGAGGCCCAGCTCGAGCGCCTTCCGCGTCACGAAGCGCGTCTGCGGCATGGGACCTTCGGCGGCGTCGACGAGGATCAGCACGCCGTCCACCATGCGCAGGATGCGCTCGACCTCGCCGCCGAAGTCCGCGTGGCCGGGGGTGTCGACGATGTTGATCTTCGCGTCGCCCCAGCGCACGGCGGTGTTCTTCGACAGGATCGTGATGCCGCGCTCCCGCTCGAGCGGGTTCGAATCCATCACCCGCTCCTCGACGTGCTCGTGGGCCCCGAACGCCCCCGCCTGCCGCAGCATCTGATCGACCAGGGTCGTCTTCCCGTGGTCGACGTGCGCGATGATGGCGATGTTTCGGAGTCTCACGGAGGTGCCTCGATCCGGGTGCGGTGACGTCTTCTTCCGCGGTGACGCGTTCTTCGGCAGGAGCCTCCTCGACGAGGGGCCTCGGCGGCCCACGATCCTATCGGTCCGGCCACGGCGGGGAAAGATGCGGGGCGGCCGCACGGTGCGACATTTGCAGGGCCGCGGGGTACGGGGCATCGTTCCCGGGGCGGGGCGAAGATAAGCGGCGAGGTGACGGCATGAGAGGCATCGGACGGTTGGCGATCGGGCTGGTGGCGCTCTTCCCGGCGTGCGACGGCGACGTCCCGCCCGGCGTCGGCCAGACCGGGGAGGTGCGGGTCGTGATCACGGACGACCCGGCCACCAAGGTGGCCACGACCGAGCCGACCGTGTTCTTCGCGCACCACAAGTCCTTCGACGGGAACTACTTCCACGGACGGCTGACCGGCCGGCTGCAGCTGTTCATCTCGCGCTTCGGGCGCGAATGGCAGCCGCTCGGCGCTTCCACGCCGGTCGACCTGGGCCTCCAGGTGGAGGGAGCGGACCGCGAGCTGCACGGGCTGACCTCGGTGCCGGCCGGCTCGTACGCGTACGTCCGACTGGTGGCGGTGGACGCGGCCGCCGACCTGGAGCTCGGCGCGCTGATCGACGGCGCCCGGCTCGACGAGACGCGTCTGGATCTCGGGATCGCGGGAGAGCTGGTGGCCGAGGTACGGCTCGGGACGCCGATCGAGATCGGCGCGGGCAGCGTGACGACGCTGGGGCTCGACCTCAACGCGGAGGGCTGGATGTCGGCGGAAAACGTCGCGGGAGGCTCGATCCCGGCCACCGACGTCGAGACCTCGATCTCCCTGACTCCGCGCTTCGCGAGTCCGGTGGAGAACCGGGGGCGGCCCGGTCCCGAGCTGGAGCGCGGGGCGTAGTCCCGACCGTCCGCCGGGGGGCCGTGATCGCGGTGCTCCTGATCCTGGCCGCCGTGTCGATTGTCGCCCGACGTCGCGATCCCGGCACCGCCGAGCCGCCGCGCCGGCCCGTCCTCCACGCGACCCGGATGACGGGATGCTACGCTCTGGAGCTCGGGCCCTGGTCGCCCGGTGGTGCCGCGATCGAAGCCCTTCCGGACCACTTCCTCCTCCTCGCGGACTCGCTCGACCAGTGGGGTCGCGCGCACGACACGTATCGGGCGGTCCCGCTCGACGCGGCGACCGGTGGGGCGGGGGACCCCGGACCGGATCGGCGGGCGGGGCCGTCACCGCCGGACACGCCCGACGGCGAGATACCCTACCGGTGGTTCGTGCGCGCCGACACGCTGTGGCTGGTGTGGACCCGCGGGGAGGCGCTCGGGGGTGTGGCCCTGCGCGGCGGGGTGGAGGGACTCGTCGGCAGGGCGAGGATCTCCGCGCAGGCCGACTCGCTCGACGTGACGGCGCGCGCGCGCGCCTCGCGGGTCAACTGCGCCACGCGGCGACCGGAGCGGGCACGAAGCCGGAGGCGCTGAGCGGCCGCGCCCGGCGGCCGTGCGGGAGCTGTGGAGGAGGCTCCCGGTCGATCACAGATACGGCGGGTCGAGCTCCTCCTCGTCGTCCACGCCCTCCCGGACGAGCGCCAGGATCGCGCCCTGCGGCACGACGAGATACGCATCCCCTTCGAAGGTGATCTCCACCGCCGCCTTCCGGAAGAAGAGCGCGAAGTCGCCTTGCCGCGCCTGCATGGGCAGGTACCGCGCCTCGGTCGAGCCGATCTTCCACGGCTCGTCCTCGAGCTCCGCCGGGGGACCGACCGGGGTCCCCGGGCCCACCGCGATCACGCGGCCCCCCTGGACGGACTGCCGGTCGACGGCCGTCGGAGGAAGGTAGAGCCCGACCTTCGAGCGGTCGTCACCCTCCGCCGGCTCGACCAGGACCCGATCGCCGACCACGATCAGCCGCTTGCGCGTCACGGTCGCCGACCGACCGCCGCCCCGTCGTGGCGGCGTCCTCGAACACATTGCGCATTCATCATCGAAGGCACGATACGATCCCTCAGCCGGAGCCGATAGATGATGTTCGCAGCGTTTCTCACCGTCATGGTCGTCTGCATGGTCGGCGTGTTGATGAGTTATCGCCTCGAGACCTACGTCCCCCCGGCCCGTTCCGGGCGAACGCAACGGATGGCCGGCTGACGAGCCGCACGACACCCCCGGGTCCCGGACGACCCCGGTCGCGGTCCCCGTCCGCGGCCCTCGTCCGAAGGGGGAGTGTCCCGTAGTTTCTCGCGCGACCGGATACGCCCCGTGAGACGGGGCGCGGAGCGAGCCCCGGATTCCCCTGGCAGGTCGCGACGCCGTGAGCCCCGACACGTTCCTCATCTCGGCAGTACAAGACGTCGCCCGGCGCGTCCTGTTCGAGATCAGCGGGACCCCGGTGACCATCTCCACGCTGCTGATCGCGTGCGGCATGCTGATCTCCTCGATCCTGGCCGCCCGCCTCGTCGGCAGCCTCTTGGAGAGGATCATCGCCCGGCGCACCGAGGGCATCGCGCGCGGGGCGCTCAGGTCGACCGTGCGTCTCGTGCAGTACGGGATGATGGTGATCGGCGTCCTGCTCGCGCTCGACATCGTGGGCGTGCACCTCGGCGCTCTGTTCGCGGCGGGCGCCCTGTTCGCGGTGGCGATCGGATTCGCGATGCAGAACGTCACCGCGAACTTCATCTCGGGCGTCATCCTGCTCCTCGAGCGCAGCATCAAGCCCGGTGACATCATCGAGGTGGACGGCCAGGTCGTTCGCATCCGCGAGATGGGGATCAGGACCGCGATCGGCCGCACACTGAACGAGGAAGACCTCATCATCCCGAGCTCGCAGCTCGTGCAGTCCATGGTTCGCAACCTCACGCTCCGGGATTCGATGAACCGCATCCGCGTTCCCGTGGGGGTCACGTACGATTCGGACATGAAACGCGTGCGCGAGACGCTCGAGGGCGTGGCCCGGGAGATTCCGTGGAGGTCCCGGGAAAGGGACCCGGTCGTGCTCCTGAAGCAGTTCGGATCCTCGTCGGTCGACTTCGAGGTCTCGGTGTGGTTCGACGATCCGTGGCACAAGCAGGCCCGAGCCTCCGATCTGCACGAAGCCATCTGGTGGGCGCTCAAGGGAGCCGACATCACGATCGCGTTTCCGCAGCTCGACGTGCATTTCGAGCGGGCCGTGTCGGCGGCCTTCGCCGCCGGCGGGCCTCCCCCCGAGCCGGGCAGCGAGCGATGACGCTCGACCTGAGGATCCGTTCCCGCTGGGGTCACCGCCGCCGCCCCGCGTCGGTGGGCAGCGCGCCGGGCACGCTCCGCCTGCCCGAGGACGCGCCACCCCCCGCCATCCACGTGTCGCGCTTCTCGCCCGCCGCGCTGGAGGAGTTCGATGTGGAGCGGGTCACCGATCTGGCGAAGGTGCGGGAGGGGTGGCCGGTGGTGTGGATCGACGTCGTGGGCTTCGGGCAGGGCCCGGAGCTCGAGGCGCTGCGCGATCAGCTCGGTCTGCACCCGCTCGCCGTCGAGGACGTCGTGAGCGTGGGACAGCGGCCCAAGGTCGATACGTACGACGAGCACCTGTTCATCGTGACGCGCATGGCGCACCCCGATACCGAGGACGCCGAGGGCGGCCTGGCCTCGACCGAGCAGCTGAGCATGTTCCTCGGACACGGCTGGGTGCTCACCGTCCAGGAACAGGCCGGCGACTGCTTCGAGGGGGTGCGGCGCCGCATGCGGGAGGGGTCGGGCCGCATGCGGGCCCGGGGTGCGGACTACCTCGCGTACACGCTGCTCGACTCGATCGTGGATTCGTACTTTCCGGTCCTCGACCGGATCGGGGACCATCTGGAGGAGCTCGAGGAAACGGTGCTCGAGGATCCGGATCCCGGCGCCGCCCAGGCCGTCCACCGGGCGCGACGCTCGCTCATCGCGCTCCGCAAGTCGATCGTGCCGCACCGCGACGCCGTGCAGGTGCTGGCTCGCGAGGAGCACACCCTGATCACGCCCGAGACCGGTCTCTTCCTGCGCGATGTGTACGACCACGTGCTGCGGATCACGGACCTGGTGGAGACGTACCGGGAGCTGACGAGCGACCTGATGTCCGTGTATCTGACCGTGGTGAGCAACCGCATGAACGAGATCATGAAGGTGCTCACCGTGATCGCGACGATCTTCATCCCCCTCGGGTTCATCGCCGGCGTGTACGGCATGAACTTCGATCGCGCGTCGAAGTGGAACATGCCGGAGCTCGGGTGGCCGTTCGGCTACGAGTTCGCACTCGGGCTCATGGTGATGGTGGCGGGCGGGCTCCTGCTCTGGATGTGGCGCCGGGGGTGGCTCGGCTAGATCGGCCGGGGGTGGCTCCGGTCGTCCGGCACGGCCGGCTGGCGCGGGCCGGCGCTGCGCTCACCCGTCGCGTAGCCGGGCTCGCTCCTCCCGGATGAACTCCTCGACGCTCTCGGGGACGAACAGGTTGTCGGCGATGTGGGCGATCTCCTCCGCCTGACGCCACATGGCCTCGAGCCCCTTGAGCTCTCCCTCCAGGGCCTCGCGCTCCGCCTGCTCCTGCGTGGCCATCTCGACCGCGAGGCGCGTGTCGTCGGGGAGCCCCGACAGCGATCCGGGGATCGGCTTCGAGAGCCGCTTGCGCTTCCTGTCCGACAGCTCCGCCTTTCCCGAGGCGGCGTACTGCCGCTCGGCCTCGCGCGCCGCGAGCGGCAGGAACGCGTCCGGGTGGCCCGCGTCCTCGATGCGGGCCACGGCCGCGCGCACCGTCGACTTCCCGCCGCCTCGTCGGTTGGCGTGCGCCATCAGGCGGCTGGCGAGGTGCAGGGCCTCGTCGCCCGACAGGATCAGCGGGGGCGGCGCCGGGCCCCTCGACTTCTTCTTGTCCCACCCCTCGACGTGGTCGACTTGGAGCGACCAGTCCTCCCCGCCGGCCGGCACCAGACGGGATGTATACAGGTGCTTGCGCTGCACGCGGATGGGCGTCCCGTCCTCGGCCCACAGGCGATCGATCGTGCGCTCCCGCCACCACGACTGCACGGCCTGGGTCACGCCCGGGAATATGCCCCCCATCGAGATCCCCGCCGCGGCGCCCCCCACGACGAGGGCGCCGATGGCCGTGACGCCCGCCGTCGTGTACAGGATCGCGCGCTTGCGCCGCCGTCCGAACTGATCGCCGTAGCGCCAGGCGGCGAACTCTTCGCGCATGGGTCGCCCCACGCGCACCAGCTCCAGCCCCGCCGGCAGCCGCGCGAGCCCGATGTTGTCCGATGACACGCGCAGTCGCGTGTCCCGATACGCTCGCTCGCACGTTTCGATCACCTCCCAGCGCGTATCGAGCGGTGACAGGTTCCAGCGCTCGCAGCGCCGGCAGACGACCCACAGCCGCCCGCG
The DNA here is from genome assembly GCA_964499635.1 of uncultured Gemmatimonadota bacterium. Taxonomy (GTDB): domain Bacteria; phylum Gemmatimonadota; class Gemmatimonadetes; order Palauibacterales; family Palauibacteraceae; genus Palauibacter. Next base: position 64,986 of record CAZCLY010000004.1, read on the forward strand.
TGTCGGATCGAACGCCAGCCGGCGGCCGACGGGGAACGCCTCGAGCGCCTCGTTCGAGCCGAGATCCTGATGACAGTAGATGCAGGTGGTGTACATGCGGGCTCGCCGTGCGCGGGTCGCAGTTCCCGTCGACATACCCGGGGGTCGGCCGGTTTCTTCGCCACCGTCCGCTCGACCGGTCCGCCCGGTCCGCTTGACACGTCCCCATCCATTGTATAGAGTCGCTTTATGTAGAGCGTCTTTATATCGAGCCGGGGAGGCGCACGTGCAGGCGAACCTTTCGAAGCGGATCAACGAGCTCCTGGTGCTCTCGGTCCTCCAGCGGGGCCCCGCGCACGGGTACCAGGTGGCGTTGAGCGTGGAGGAGGAGACCGGGGGCACCTTCTCGTTCCAGCACGGAACGCTGTACCCGATCCTCCACCGGCTCGAGGCCGACGGTCTGGTGAGCGGCGTGTGGAGCGACGGAGACCGGCGTCGCAAGACCTACGCGGTCACCGATGCCGGTCGGGAGTACCTGGACGGGGAGACGGGGGCGCTCGAGCACGAGTTCGGCGTGCTCCTCCACCTCCTGCGCGACACCTCGCATGCAGCCTGACGAGGCGCTCGCGCGACTCGATCGCGCGCTGCGGGTGACCCCCGACCGCCGGCTCTCGGTGCTGGAGGAGATCGGCGCCGATCTCAGCGCGCTCGCCTCCGAGCTGCGGAGGTCGGGGTTGAGCCCGTCCGCGGCGCACGCCCAGGCGGCCCGCCGACTGCTGCCCGACGAGGCGGCGATCACCGCCCTCGAGGCCGCCCATGCGCCCGAGCGGACCCGCGCGGCGCCGATCGTGTGGCTCATGCGCTGGGAGCGGGTCGCCGCGCTGGCGCTGACCGCCTCGCTGACCGCGTGGATGGCCCTCGGCGCCGGTCGCGAAGGCTTGCGGGCGGCGAACCCGTTCGTGTGGGTGGAGGTCGGGCTCGCGGGGCTTCTGGTCGCGAACTGGGCCACCGCGGGTCTCAAGCTGTGGCTCGGCGAGGACCTCAGGCGCGAGGAGCGCCGCCGCTACGGCCAGCGGCACGCGGGGCTGATCGTCGCGGCATTCGCCGCGGGCGCGCTCGGCACGGCGGTGGAGGCGTACGCCCTGATCGAACTCGCGGGCGCGACGTCCCCGCCCATCCTGTGGGGGGGCGTGGCGAGGCTCGCGTCCACAGCGGCGCTCGGTCTCGCCGCCCCCGTGCTGGGGCTCCTCGCCTGGCTGTCGCTCACGCCGCGTCTCGTCCGCTACGAGCGCATCGAGGCACGCATCCGGCGCCTGTTCGTGGCGCGACCCCCCCGATTCCGGAACGGAGGACGAGAACCATGAGCTTCTGGGCAGAACTCGGCTACATCAGGTATCCGCTCGCGATCATCGCCATCTTCCTCCTCGTGCAGACGGCGCGCGCCATGGTCGATCTCAAGGGGGACGCGGAGAGAGGCGCCGGGCCCGGCGAGCTGCGCGTCCACACGATCCTCCTGTGGGGAATCCTCGGCGCCGCGGTGGGTCTGCTGGGCACGCTGGTCGGGATCGCGGTGATGGCCCGCTATCTGGAGCGCGCGGCCGCGACCGCCGAGCCGGCGCTCATCTGGGGTGGGGTGAGGGTCGCGCTCTCCTCCTCGGTGGTCGGTCTCCTGATGCTGGGGTACGCCGCGATCGCCTGGCTCGGGCTGCAGGCCGCACGCGCGCGCCGTTTCGGCGCCACCTGAGCGACGCCCCCGCGCCGCGCGGCCCGGGGCGCGTACGCGCGGGTCCGGCGGCGGGCCGTGGCGTGGCATTCCGTGTTGCCGCGGCTCCCCGTTGCCGCGGCTCCCCTTGGCTCCCTAGACTCAGGCTCCGGTCCTCGAGGGGCCGGCCCCGACCCGCGGGACGGAGGTCCCCGCGCGGGGCCACACCGCAGCGCGGGAGATGCCCACCATGCGGATCTCCGTCACGGTCAACGGCGAGCGGCACGACGGCGACGTGGAGCCGCGGACCCTCCTCGTCTACTTCCTTCGCGAGACGCTCGGCCTCACCGGCACCAACGTGGGGTGCGACACCTCGTCGTGCGGGGCCTGCACGGTGCTGCTCGACGGACAGTCGGCGAAGTCCTGCACCGTGCTCGCCGTGCAGGCCGACGGAAGCGAGGTGACCACGGTCGAGGGCCTGGCCCGGAATGGCGAGTGGCACCCGATCCAGCACGCCTTCCACGAGCACCACGGCCTGCAGTGCGGCTTCTGCACGCCGGGGATGATGATGGCCGCGGTCGGGCTCCTGTCGGAGGACCCCGATCCGGATGAGGCGGGCATCCGTCTGGCCCTCGAGGGCAATCTGTGCCGGTGTACGGGATACCAGAACATCGTGACCGCGATCCTCGCGGCGGGGAAGAAGATGCGGGCCGCCGAGGGCGAGAACTGACATGGGCTCGGGAGGCGAAGCCATGGCGACGGCCGAGCGTTTCACGGGCGGTGGCGTGCTGCGGAAGGAGGACCCGACCCTTCTCACCGGTCAGGGCACGTTCGTCGAGTCGATCACGCTGCCGGGCATGCTGCACGCGGTGTTCGTGCGGAGTCCGTTCGGGTCGGCGGATATCGGGGCCATCGACGCGGAGGCGGCTCGTGCGGCGCCCGGTGTGGTGGCCGTGTTCACCGGAGGCGATCTGAAGGACGAGTGGGCGGCCGGTCTCCCGATGGCCTGGCCGGTGACCGCGGACATCCGCATCCCGGACCACTGGCCGCTGACGCCGGACGTGGCGCGTTACGCGGGGGACGCGGTCGCCGTGGTGGTCGCCGGGACCCGCGCCCAGGCGAAGGACGCCGCCGAGCTCGTGTCGGTCGACTACGACGAGCGTCCGGCCGTGGTGGACGTCGAGCGGGCCCTCGAGGGCGACGCTCCGCGGGTACACGACGCCCTCGAGGACAACCGGTCGTACACCTGGACCCTGAGCAACGGCGACGTCGATGCCGCGTTCGACAAGGCCGACGTGGTCATCACGCGGCGGACCACCCAGCCACGTCTGATCCCCAACGCGATGGAGCCGCGCGCCGTCGTGGTCCAGCCGGTGCCTGCCGCGGGTGACTTCACGATGTGGTCGACCACCCAGATCCCCCACATCTCGAGGATCCTGCTCGCCCTCACGCTGGGCATCCCGGAGTCGAGACTCCGGGTGATCGCCCCGGACGTTGGAGGCGGGTTCGGCTCGAAGCTCAACGTGTACGCGGAGGAGGCGGCCTGCCTGGCCCTCGCGCGGCGGCTGCGGCGGCCGATCAAGTGGGTGGCCGAGCGGAGCGAGGACTACCAGGCCACCATCCACGGACGTGACCAGATCCAGCAGCTGGAGCTCGCGGCCGACTCGGAAGGCCGCATCCTCGGCTACCGGGTGAAGCTCCTCGCGAACATGGGCGCCTACCTGCAGCTCGTGGCGCCCGGAGTCCCGCTCCTCGGGGCGTTCCTGTACTGCGGGAGCTACGGCGGCGAGGCGTACCACTTCGAGTGCACGGGCGTGTTCACCAACACCACGCCCACGGATGCGTACCGCGGCGCGGGGAGACCCGAGGCCACGTACGCGATCGAGCTCGCGATGGACGCGCTGGCGCGCGAGATCGGCGTCGACCCCGCCGAGATCCGGCGCCGGAACTTCCTTCCGACGGGCGACATGGTCGCGAGCCCCGGCGGGCTCCAGTTCGACACCACCGACTACGGACCGAACCTCGAGCGGGCGCTCGATCTCCTCGGCTACGACGACGTCCGGGCCGAGCAGGCGGCGCGCCGCGAGCGCGGTGATCCGCGCCTCCTCGGGATCGGGATCTCCACCTACGTGGAGATGTGTGGGCTCGCGCCCTCGCAGGTCCTCGGGTCGCTCAACTACGGTGCCGGGGGGTGGGAGGCCGCCACCGTGCGATTGCTGCCGACGGGGAAGGTCGAGGTCGTGACCGGCACGTCGCCGCACGGTCAGGGGCACGAGACCTCGTGGTCCCAGATCGTGGCGGACCGGCTCGGCGTGGACTTCGACGACGTCACGGTCCTCCACGGAGACACGGCGATCGCCCCGCACGGGATGAACACGTACGGGAGCCGGAGCGTCTCGGTCGGGGGCGTGGCCGTCCACCAGGCCTGCGGACGGGTCGTGGACAAGGGACGGCGGTTGGCCGCGCACCTGCTCGAGGTGTCCCCGGACGACCTCGAGTTCGAGGCCGGGAGGTTCGCCGTGAAGGGCGTCCCCGACCGCTCGAAGACGATCCAGGAGATCGCGTTCGCGGCCTGGACGGCGCACAGCCTCCCGGAGGGGGAGGAGCCGGGGCTCACGGCGGACGCGGTGTTCGACCCGCCCAACTTCACCTTTCCGTTCGGCTCGCACCTGTGTGTCGTCGAGGTGGACGGCGAGACCGGGGCGGTCGAGATCCTCCGGTACGTGGCGGTCGACGACTGCGGGAACGTGATCAACCCGCAGATCGTCGACGGCCAGCTGCACGGCGGGATCGCGCAGGGGATCGCGGCGGCCCTCTACGAAGAGGCCGCCTACTCCGAGGAGGGGACGCTGGCCACCTCGTCGATGCTCAACTACCTGGTGCCGTCGGCGGCGGAGTTCCCCTCCTTCGAGCTCGACCGGACGGTGACGCCGAGCAACTCGAACCCGATGGGGGTCAAGGGGATCGGGGAGGCCGGGACCATCGCGTCGACGCCGGCGGTGATGAACGCGGTGATCGACGCGCTGTCCCACCTCGGGGTCACGGAGCTCGACCTGCCCGCGACCCCCGAGCGCGTGTGGCGGGCGATCCGCTCCGCGAAGGGAGGCGCCGCGTGATCCCGGCCCCGTTCGAGTACGTGCGCCCCTCCTCGGTGAGCGACGCCCTCGAGAGTCTGCGTCAGGGAGGAGACGACGCCCGGGTCCTGGCGGGCGGACACTCGCTCATTCCGCTCATGCGGCTCCGCCTGGCGCGTCCCGCCGTGCTCGTGGACATCGGCCGGCTGGACGAGCTGCGCTACGTGGAGGCGGATGCCGACGACCTTGTGATCGGCGCGCTCACCACGCACCACGAGCTGGCCGACTCGCACGAGCTGGCCGAGGCCTGTCCGCTCCTCGCGCGTGCGGCGGCCCAGATCGGCGATCCGCAGGTCCGGCACCGGGGGACGCTCGGGGGATCGATCGCGCACGCCGACCCGGCCTCGGACCTGCCGGCCGCCCTGCTCGCCCTTGACGCCCGTCTGGTGGTCGAGGGGGGCGACGGCCCGCGCGCGATCCCGGCCGCCGAGTTCTTCGTGGGGCCGTTCATGTCCGCCCTCGGGCCGGGCGAGCTGGTGACGGCGGTTCGAGTCCCGCGCGACGGAGGGGCGCGCGGCGCCTACCTGAAGTTCCGCCGCCGCGCGCAGGACTGGGCCATCGTGGGGGTCGCCGCGCTCGTCGACGGCAGGGGGACGAGCATCGATCGCGCGTCGATCGCACTCACGAACATGGGGGGCACTCCGGTGCGTGCCACGGTCGTCGAGGAAGCGCTCGCCGGGGCCGACGGGCCCGCCGCCGTTGCGGAGGCCGCGGCGAGGGTCACCGAGCTCGACCCTCCCCCTTCCGATGAGCAGGCGAGCAGCGAGTTCCGGCTTCACCTGGCGGAGGTGCTGATCCGCCGGGCCGTGAGCGCGGCGCTCGAGAGCTAGGGAGGACGGGGCCGTCCGCCCCCGTGCGCGGCCTCCGGGCCGAGGAGCGCCTCGGCCGCCAGGGTGAGGAAGTCGCGCTCCGTCACGAGCCCCACGAGCCGCTCGTCCTCCACGATGGGCAGCGACGAGACTCCCCGCGCGCGCATGAGACGGATCGCATCCGCGACGGACAACGCCGCCGGGGCGGTCACCAGATCGGCCTGCATGATATCCGAGATGGACACCTCGTCCGAGCCCGGACGATCCGTCTCCGACAGGAAGCGGAACAGGGTCGAGCGCGTCACGAGCCCCACGAGCCGCTGGTCCGCGTCCTCGACCGGCAGGTGACGGATCCGCCGCCACTTCATCAAACGGATCGCGAGGGTGACGGGATCGGTCTCCTGCACGGTGACCAGGTCGCGCTTCATGTGGGCGCCGAGCGGCCGGGCCAGCCGCTCGGCGATGGAGCGCCGCGGGACGACGGGATCGTCCCATTCGTGCACCGGCCGGTTCTCGCGCTGGCGCTCGAGCATCGCGTCGGTGAGCCGCGCCCACGGGGTCGCCTCGTAACCGCGCAGCTGGGACAGTGCCCGGAGCATCCAGGCCGATCCAGTCCGGCGGCTCTCGGCGCGCGCGCCGATCACCGACAGGTACCGGCTCGCATCCTCGCCGTCGATCCCGGCTCGCTCCAAGCCGGCCGCCGCCACTTCGAGCAGCTCTTCGAGCACCAGGTCGCGCGCGTGTTCCTGGCGGCCGTCCAGCCATGTGAGCGGCGCCTCCAGACCGAAGCGCGCCGCCGAGAAGAAGTTCCCGCGCACCTCGTCGAACGAGATCCGCCGCATGGGATCGCCCACGATGTCATCGAGACCGAACAACAGCCCGTACCAGAAGGCGGCGTTGGCCACCTGATCGCGCGGCGTTGGACCCGCCGGGAGGACGCGGTTCTCGATGCGCAGGTGGGCGAGCCCGTCGGTCACTCCGTAGCAGGGTCGCAGCCAGCGGTACACGGTGCTGTTGAACAGCTGCAGCGCCCTGAGCCTCGGGGTCTCTCCCTCGCGATCGGCCGCCGGGGTCGCGGTGAGCACCGCGCGGTGACGAGCGATGTCTTCGCGGTAGATCTCGAGCACCGAATCCCCGACCCAGCCGGTGCCGAAGTCCACGCGCGGGGCGAAGAACCGGTGCTCGGTGCCCGGCCGGCGGGTGTCCACGGACTGCTGGAAGAGGGCGATGCGCGTCTCGCGCCACAGCCGTCGACCGAACAGGAGCGGGGAGTTGGTGGCTACGGAGAGCAGCGGCGCGAGGGCCAGGAGCCCGATGTTGTACACGCGGGCGAAGCGGTCGGGGTCCACCTGCAGGTGCACCTGGAAACTCGTGTTGCACGCTTCGAGCATCACCGTCCGGTGCTGGATCTCGATCTCGTCGATGCCCTTGATGAACACGTGATACGCGCCGCCGCGAAGCGCCGTCATGGCCGCGTTCAGACGGGCGTACCGATCCGTGGGCGTCATGTACTCGAGGCTCGCGTGCCGGACCTCGAGGGTCGGCAGGATCCCCACGAGGACGACGTCGCTGTCGTGCGCCGCCGCGGCAACCCGCACCACGTCGAGCAGCTCCACGAGCTGCGCCTCCATGCGACGCAGGCAGTCGCCGCCCATAAGCAGGGGCTCGGTGTTCGCCTCCAGGTTGAACGTCCCCAGCTCCGGCGTGATCCTGGGATCGGACAGCGAAGACAGGATGGACGGTCCCGTGGAGCTGGGCTGCATGCCCGAGTCGACCAGGAACATCTCGAGTTCGGCACCGATCCGGGTGGTGCCGCTGTCGAGCCTCCCGTCTTCCAGCAGGCGTTCGAACCGGTCGAGGTCGGCGAGCAGCCGGCTGGTGAACTCACGCACCGCGCCGGCGTCCCCGCGGTCGCCCACTCGTTGAGTCCCCATGTGACTGCGCCTCCTGACCGCGGGCCGCGTGATCGGACTCCACAAGGTACAGGCGCTCGCGCGGGGAGGCAGCGCGAGCACGCGCTCCCGGGGCGGGACGCCCCGCGTCGCGGACGGTCCGCACGGACGGCGTACCCCGCTCGCCCCCCCGGCAACCGGCTTCTCCGGGCGGAGGCCGCGCGTCCCTTCATTGACGTGGGGCAGGCGACGGGCCAGCTTTCATGGAGGTGCCGCGGGTCGAACCGCACAAGTCGAGAGGTAGCGCCGTGTCCTATCCACGCCGCGTCCTGGTGGCTCTCGCCGCCGTTTCATTCTCCGGTTGCTTTCTTCCGCCGGATCCGGCTCAGCCAGATCCCGCCGGATCATCCGCCATCCGTGGCTCCGGGGAGGGACCCGAAGGCGCTGCCGCCCCGCGTCGCGATTCGCTCCTGGACGGCGCCTGGCGGGTAGCCGACCCGATCGAGCGGACCGTGGGGGCGACCTCGCTCACTCCGCGTGTCGCCAGCACCCTGTCGCTCGGGACGTGGGCCGCCGAGGTCCAGCCTCCCGGGTCCGAGCAGCTCCCCGACGTGTCGCTGTGGCTGCGCGATCTCGTCCTCCCCGGTGACGCGGCGGGCACGGCGGAGTATCGCTTCGACGGGTACCGGTGCCGATACGCGTTGTTCGTGGAGGCCGTCGCGGAGAATACAATCCGTCTTCGGCAGCGTCTCGAGACGGGGCGCTGCGCGGGACCGGGGCGCATCGTCCTCGTGTGGGAGGACGGGGAATCGCTGGTGGGCGATTGGGTGCGGCCGGACGGGAGCGCGTGGTTCCGGGCCCGGCTGTCGCGCATCGAGGACGTGTCCGCTCTCCCCGTTGGACCGGGCGGCCGCTCCGAGATGGCTCCGGGCCCCGGCTGATCCGCGCCGCGTGCCTTCTCAACGGCCCTCCAGCGCTCCGAAGCCGTAGCGCAGCCCGAAGCGGGCGAGGAGCTCGAGGAAGCGCTGGATGGGGAACCCCATCACGTTGAAGAAGTCCCCCTCGACCGCCTCCACCAGCGAAGCCCCGGCCGCCTGGATCCCGTACGACCCGGCCTTGTCGAGCGGCTCTCCCGTGGCGACGTAAGCCGCGATCTCCGGCTCCGCGAGGGTCCGGAAGCGGACCCGCGTCCACTCGACGGCGCTCTCGGTGCGTCCCGGGACGGCCGCGGCGATCCCGCTGACCACCTGGTGGGTCTGACCCGACAGGCGGGCGAGGGTGTCTCGCGCCTCGGCCTCGCTCCCCGGCTTTCCGAGCAGATCGCCACGGTAGACGACCAGGGTGTCGAAGCCGAACGCGATCCGGCCGGGGGCCGCGCCCCGCTCGGCCTTGGCGCGTGCGAGGCGCTCGGCGGCCAGGGCGGGTGACTCCGCGGTACCGAGCGTCTCGTCCACATCGGGCACGACGACCTGGAACTCGAGACCGAGCTGGCGCAGCACCGACGCCCGCCGTGGCGAGCCGGAGGCGAGGATGAGATCGGGTATCGGACGGAGCATCCCCCTCCTCCTCCGTGGCCCCGGGTAGCGGAACGCCGGCCCTCGAACATACGGGGAGCGCCGACCCCGGAAAGGGCCCTCGATGTCACGCGGACCGGCACGGCGGCCTACATTGCACCCGGCGCGGGCGACCCGGGCGGCGGTACGTCCGGCACGCTCGCCGCGGTGATTCGGGCCGCCGGGCATCCCCGGCGTGCGGTAACTCGAGACAGGAGGTACGGAGCCACCATGTCGATCGGCCACAGTCTGCTCCCCGAGTTCGACGCCGAGATGGCGGACACGCGCAAGGTGCTCGCCGAGGTGCCCGAGGCGCACCTCGACTGGCAGCCGCACGAGAGGTCGATGACGCTCGGCCGCCTCGCCACGCACCTCGCGCAGCTCCCGGGGTGGGCGGTCATGACCCTGGGCCAGGACTCGGTCGACTTCGCGCCCCCCGAGGGGGAGGAGTGGAGGCCCCGGGTAGCCGGCTCGCGGGAGGAGCTCCTCGCCATCTTCGACGAGGCATCGTCGAACGCCCGCGAGGCGATCGAGACTGCGGGGGACGAGGTGTTTTCGCAGCCGTGGACCCTCAAACGGGGCGCTGAGGATGTGTTCACGGCCCCCAAGGCCGCCGTCCTGCGGCGCTTCGTGATGAACCATGCCGTGCATCACCGGGGCCAGCTCACCGTGTTCCTGAGGCTCCTCGACGCGCATGTCCCGTCGACCTACGGGCCCAGCGCGGACGAACCCGACTTCTAGCCGGTTCGGGGACGCGTCCGGGCCCGGACGCAGGCGGAGAGGTCCTCGTCGGGGTCGGAGGCCGTTGCGGGTAGGAGGTCCTCCAGACGCTGGAACACCGTGGGGGTCCAGTCGCGTGCGGTGACGTCGAGACCGAAGATGGGGCGGCTCACCACCTCGACGGCCCACACAGTGGCATTGTCGCGCTCGATGAACACCGCGACACGCTCGCCCGCATCGGACTCGAGCGCCATATCCTCGGGATCCTCGACCTCGGGCACGTAGTCCCTGGCCACCAGGAAACCGTCGTCGCGGTCGGCCCGCTCGAGGACGAGGCCGCTCGAGGTGAGGGCCTCTCGGACGGCCGGCCACAGCGTGTCGTAGGCGACCATGTAGCATCGTGTCTCGCCCCGCCCGCGCTCGTCGAGGATGCCCCGCGTCGTGACGCAGCCGGCCACGAACAGGGCCGCCACGACCCCGAGGGCTCTCATGTCTCTCCCACCCAGATCGTCTTCACGTTGACGAACTCGCGCAGCGCGTGCGGACCCAGCTCGCGACCGTAGCCGGAGCGCTTGACGCCCCCGAAGGGTACTCGCGGGTCGGAGGCGGACATGCCGTTGATGAACACCGCGCCGGTCTCGAGGTCGCGCGCCGCGCGCCGCTGCTCTCCCGGATCGGCCGTCCAGATGGCGGAGGAGAGTCCGAACTCGGTGCCGTTCGCCACCGCGAGGGCTTCGTCCAGGTCCCGGACCCTGAAGAGGCTCGCGACGGGACCGAAGAGCTCTTCGTCGGCGGCCGGGCTGCCCGCCGGAATCTCGGCCAGCACGGTGGGTGCGAAGAACCACCCCCGTCCCTCGACCCGCCCGCCCCCCATCAGCACCCGGGCGCCGGCGCGCACGGACGCCTCCACCTGCTCGGTCAGCCGATCGCGCAGGTCGCGCCTCGCGAGGGGCCCGACGTCCACGGCGGGGTCTTGCGGGTCGCCGACACGGAGCGCCCCGACCGCCTCGACGAAACGCTCCTCGAACTCGTCGGCGATCGGCTGGTGGAGCACGAAGCGCTTGGCGGCGATGCAGGACTGACCGTTGTTGATCATGCGCGCCTCGACGGCGGTCGACACGGCCCGCCCGAGGTCCGCGCTCTCCATCACGATGAACGGATCGCTCCCGCCCAGCTCGAGCACGGTCGTCTTGATGCGACGCCCCGCCTCCGCCGCCAGCGACGAGCCCGCCCCGACCGATCCGGTCAGCGAGGCGGCCTGCACGAGGTCGTCGTCGAGGAGCGCCGGGATCCGATCCACCTCGACGAACAGGTTCTGGAACGCACCGTCCGGGAACCCGGCCCGCGAGAACAGACCCTCGAGCGCCACGGCGCACTGCGGCACGTTGGGGGCGTGCTTGAGAAGCACGACGTTCCCCGCGAGCAGCGTGGGGGCGGCGCAGCGTATCGCCTGCCAGAACGGGAAGTTCCACGGCATGATGGCCAGCACCGCGCCGAGCGGAAGGTATTCGACGCGGCTCTCGTGCCCGCTGCTCGGGAAGCTCTCGGGGCGCAGGTGCGCGGGACCCTCGTCGGCGTAGTACCGGCACGCCCAGGCGCACTTCTCGACCTCCGCCACCGCGCTCCCGATCGGCTTGCCCATCTCGCGCGTCATCAGCCGACCGAAGGCGTCCTTGCCGCGTTCCAGCAGACCGGCGAGGGCGGTCAGGCGCTCGGCCCGCTCGACGACCGGGGTGAGTCGCCAGGCAGCGAAGGCATCGCGCCCGCGATCGAGGACGCGTGCCAGCTCGGCGGCCCCCAGCGTGTCGAACGTGGCGAGGGTCTCTTCCGTCGTGGGGTCGACGCTCTCGAACGGCATGCGGATCGTTCCTTCGGTCGGTCTCGTCGGGTGGCGACGCGCGCATCACGGGGCCGCAGATCGGCTCCGGTCACGTGGATCGTCCCGACGGGTCGCGCTCGCCGCAAGCCCTTGCCCCACCGTTCGACGCGCCCGTAGTTAGATGCCCGGGAGGCCGTCGCCCTCCCGCGACCGCGCCGCCACCGATCGGGTGCACCGCCGCCGAACGAGCCAGCAGACCGGGAGTGTCCATGTCAGCGTCCGGGGTGCCGACACGCGAGACGGTCCTCTGGGCGAAGGTCATCGATCACACGCGGTGCATCGGCTGTCACGCCTGCACCACGGCCTGCAAGTCCGAGAACCAGGTCCCTCTCGGCGTCACCCGCACGTACGTCAAGTACGCCGACGTGGGTACCTTCCCGGCCGCGCGCCGGACCTTCCAGGTCACGCGCTGCAATCAGTGCGACGACGCACCGTGCACGACGGCATGTCCCACCGGCGCGATGTTCCGCCGGCCGGACGGGATCGTCGACTTCGACAAGTCGATCTGCATCGGGTGCAAGGCCTGCATGGCCGCCTGCCCCTACGACGCGATCTTCATCAACCCGGAGGACCACGCCGCCGAGAAGTGCAATTTCTGCGCGCACCGCATCGACGGGGGACTCGAGCCGGCCTGCGTGGTCGTGTGTCCGACGGAGGCGATCCTGGTCGGGGATCTCGCCGACCCCGACTCGAAGGTGGCTCGCCTCGTGGGCCGCGAGCCGGTGAGCGTCCGGCGTCCCGAGAAGGAGACCCACCCGAAGCTGTTCTACCGCGGGGCACACCAGGCCACGCTCGATCCACTCGCGGCGCTCAGGCCGGAGGGGGGGCTGTTCATGTGGAGCGAGCAGCCGCGGGACGGCACGCAGGTCGGATCCGGGGCGCCCGGGGCGGGCGCACATGGAAGGGGCGCTCTCAACTCGTCCGCCGCCGCCGTGCTCTCCTACGATGTCTCGCACCGCGCCCCCTGGGACTGGCGCGTCAGCCTGTACACGCTCACCAAGGGGATCGCGGCCGGGGTATACCTCACGGCCTGCCTGCTCGCGCTCATCGCGGGCTCCGGCTGGGAGGGGGCCACGTGGCTCCGCGCCGTCCCGCTCACGGCGCTCGCCGCGCTGGCGGTGACCGGCGCCCTCCTCATATGGGACCTCGAGCACCCGGAGCGCTTCTTCCTCATCTTCACCCGGCCGCGGTGGAGGAGCTGGCTCGTGCGCGGGGCGTTCGTCATCGGCGCCTACGCGCTCGCGCTGGTCGCCCATCTCGGGGCGGGTCTGGGGGGCGGGGCGAGCTCCGTGGACGCCACCCGGTGGATCGCCTGGCCGGCGGTCCCGCTGGCCGTGTTCACCGCGGTGTACACCGCGTGGCTGTTCGCGCAGGCGAAGGCCCGCGACCTGTGGCAGAACCCGCTCCTGCCGCCGCACTTCCTCGTCCAGGCCCTCCTCGCGGGCGGGGCGACGCTCCTCCTGCTGGAGACCGCCGGCTGGACGGCACCACCCGGTACGCCCGAGCTCGTGTCGTTCGCGGCGGCCGCGCACCTCCTGCTCTCCTTCGGCGAGCTGACGCTCACCCACGCAACCGCCCACGCTCGGCTGGCCGCGCACGAGATGTGGGGGGGACGCTGGGCCCCGTGGTTCTGGGGTGGCGTGCTCGGCGTGGCGGCCGGGGCCATCCTCGCGATCCCCGGCGTCCTCGAGGCCTCCTGGGCGGGGGCGGTGGTGGCCGGGCTGGTCCTCGCCGGGCTGTTCGGGCACGAGCACGCCTACGTGCAGGCGGGCCAGTCGGTGCCGCTCGCATGAGCGGGGAGAGGCGGAACCTCGCGCGCCTCGGCGAGCGGGTGAGCGCCGCCCGCGCGGAGACGGAGGCCCGCGGGGAGACGTTCTATCCCGGCCCCAGCCGGGTGCATCTGGCCGCCTTTCCGCCCAGGGAGCGCTGGGACGACTGGGTCGAGCTCGACTCGAAGTCGTGGCCCGAGCGTCGTGAGCGCCGGTACATGCTCGTCCCCACGACGTGCTTCAACTGCGAGTCGGCCTGCGGGCTCCTGGCGTACGTGGATCGCGACACGCTCGAGGTGCGCAAGTTCGAAGGGAATCCGGAGCACCCCGGCTCGCGCGGTCGGAACTGCGCCAAGGGGCCGGCCACCCTGAACCAGATCGTCGATCCCGATCGCGTGCTCTACCCGCTCAAGCGCGCGGGCGAGCGCGGCGCAGGCCGCTGGGTGCGCGTGTCGTGGGAGGAGGCCCTCGCCGACATCGCGGCGCGCATCCGAGAGGCCATCCGGGAGGGCCGCCAGCGCGAGATCATGTACCACGTGGGTCGTCCCGGCGAGGACGGCTTCACGGAGCGGGTGCTGGCCGCGTGGGGCGTGGATGGACACAACTCGCACACGAACATCTGCTCATCGGGCGCGCGGGCCGGGTACCAGTTCTGGTGCGGGATGGATCGTCCGAGTCCGGACCACGCGCGCGCCGAGGTCATCCTGCTGGTGAGCGCGCACCTCGAGGCCGGGCACTACTTCAACCCGCACGCCCAACGTGTGATCGAGGGGAAGGCGCGCGGCGCGAAGCTCATCGTGCTCGACACGAGGTTGTCGAACACCGCGACGCACGCGGACCACTGGCTCCCGACGCAGCCGGGGTCGGAAGCGGCCGTCCTGCTGTCGATCGCCGCACATCTGATCCGCACGCGGCGCTACGACCGCGAATTCGTGCGCCGCTGGTTCAACTGGGAGCAGTATCTCGCCGCCGAGGACCCCGACGGTCCCCGGACCTTCGAGGCGTTCGAAGCGGCGCTCGAGGAGCTGTACGCGGAGTTCACGTTCGAGTTCGCGGCGCGCGAAGCGGGCATCGAGGCGGACCGGCTGGCCGAGGTCGCGGAGGTGGTGGCCGGGGCCGGGACGCGTCTGTCCACGCACTGCTGGCGAAGCGCGGCCGCGGGGAACGAGGGCGGCTGGCAGGTGTCGCGCGCGCTGTTCTTCCTCGCCGCCCTCTTGGGAGCCGTGGCCACCCCCGGAGGCACGTATCCGAGCTCGTGGAACAAGTTCGTTCCGCCGCCCATGCGCCTCCCGCGCCACCCGCGGCACTGGAACGAGCTCACCTGGCCGGGCGAGTACCCGCTCACCATGTACGAGCTCTCCTTCCTCCTGCCGCACTTCCTCGCGGACGGTCGCGGGAAGCTCGAGGTGTACTTCACGCGCGTCTACAACCCGGTGTGGACGAATCCGGATGGGTTCTCGTGGATCGAGGCGCTCACCGACCCCGATAAGATCGGGCTCCACGTTGCGCTCACCCCGACCTGGAACGAGTCCGCCTACTTCGCCGACTACGTCCTCCCCATGGGCCTCGGCTCCGAGCGGCACGACCTGCACTCCTACGAGACGCACGACGGCCAGTGGCTGGCGTTCCGGCAGCCGGTCCTGCGCACGGCCCGCGAGCGCCTCGGCGAGCGGGTGGCCGACACGCGGCACACGAACCCCGGCGAGGTGTGGGAGGAGAACGAGTTCTGGCTCGAGCTGTCGTGGCGCATCGACCCCGACGGGGGCCTCGGGATCCGCGAGTTCGTGGAGTCGGAGCGCACCCCCGGCGAGCGGCTCACGGCGGACGAGTACTACGGGTGGATCTTCGACCACTCGGTGCCCGGGCTTCCCGAGGCGGCGGCCGCCGAGGGTCTCACGCCGCTGGAGTACATGCGCCGGTACGGCGCGTTCGAGATCGCGCGCGATGTGGGTCCGCTGCACGAGGCCGGCGTCCCGGCGAGTGAGCTCGAGGACGTCCGCGAAGACGCATTCGGGCGCGTGTACTCCGCCGCCCCGGCGCCGCCGGCCAGGAATCTCGCCCCCACCGGGGCTCCCGACGGCGACGGGGAGGGTCGCCGGCCGGTCGGCGTGCGGGTCGATGGCCGCGTTCTGCGGGGCTTTCCCACCCCCAGCGGCAAGCTCGAGTTCTATTCTCCCACGCTCGCCGACTGGGGGTGGCCGGAGTACGCCGTGCCCACCTACATCCACAGTCATGTCCACCCCGATCGTCTCGACCCGGATCAGCTCGTCCTGATATCGACCTTCCGCCTGCCCGTGCAGATCCACACGCGGTCGGCGAACTCGAAGTGGCTCGACGAGATCGCGCACACGAACCCGTTATGGCTCCACCCCGCCGATGCGGAGCGGGTGCGCGTGCGCACGGGCGATGCGGTGCGCGTCGAGACCGAGATCGGCCATTTCGTCGTCAGGGCGTGGGTCACCGAGGGGATCCGACCGGGGGTCGCCGCCTGCAGCCACCACATGGGCCGCTGGAGGCTGGCGGCCGACACCGCCGTGGGCAGGACGCCGGGAGCCGAGGGGGCCGGGTCGATGGGACAACGGCAGCTCATGGCCACCGTGTCGCTCGACCGGGATGGGGCGGCGTGGAAGATGTCGCGCCGGGCCGGGGCCTCTGCCTACGCGTCGAGCGATCCCGACACCTCGCGGATCTGGTGGACCGACGTCGGCGTACACCAGAACCTCACGTTTCCGGTCCACCCGGATCCGGTGTCGGGCATGCACTGCTGGCACCAGGCCGTGCGCGTCACGAAGGCGGCCCCCGGCGAGCGCCCGGGCGACATCGCCGTGGATGCGGCCCGCGCCCGCGAGGTCTACCGACGCTGGCTGGAGCGCACACGCCCCGCCGGGACGCACTCGCCCGACGGCACCCGCCGCCCGCACTGGCTGATCCGACCCGTACGGCCGGTGCGCGACGCGTATCGGCTCGACGAGGCCACCGAATGAACGGGAGATCGGTGGAGCTGTTCCGCGCGCTGGGCTCGTTGATCGAGTCCCCATGTCCGGAGAACCGGCTCATCGCGCGCCTCCTCGAGCTCGGGACGCCTCCCGACGAGGCGACGCACAACGAGCTGTTCCTGTTCCAGGTATATCCCTACGCGTCCGTGTTCCTCGGTGAGGAGGGAGGGCTGGGGGGAGAGGCCCGCGACCGCGTGGCCGGGTTCTGGCGCGCCCTGAGCCAGACGCCCCCGGGCGAGCCCGATCACCTGGCCACCTTGCTCGGCGCCTACGCCCGTCTGGTGGACCTGGAGCTCGAGACCGAGAATGCGGCCGAGGCCGCCCGCTGGCGGCAGGCCCGGCACGCGTGTCTGTGGGAGCACATCCTGAGCTGGGCCCTGCCGTTCCTCCTCAAGCTGCGCGACATGGCCCCGCCGTTCTATCTCGGCTGGGCCGACCTGCTCGAGCGGGCGCTCGCGCAGGAGTCGGCCACGCTCGGTCCGCCCGCCCGCACGCCGCTCGCGCTGCGCGCCTCCTCGCCGTTGCAGGATCCGCGCGAGACGGGGGGCGAGGGCTTCGTGATCGCGCTCCTCAGCCCGGTACGGAGCGGTCTCGTCCTCACCCGCTCGGATCTGGCCCGCGCGGGTCGGGACCTGGGTCTGGGGCTGCGCGTCGGCGAGCGGGCGTACATCCTCAAGGCCATGCTCGCGCAGGGGGCGTCCGAGACGCTCGCTTGGCTCGCGGAGGAGGCCCGATCGTGGGAGGCCCGACACGACCGCACCGGATCGATCGCCCCCGAGGTCGCGGATTTCTGGATGGAGCGGGCCCGGTGGACGTCCGGGCTCCTCGACGAGCTGGCCCGCGATCCGGAGGTGGCGCGGCACGGCGAGCTGGCCGTGATTGCCTAGAAGCCTGTCGAAGAACCCTGGTGGGCCGCGGGCGCCGCAGGTTGGGCGGTGCGCCGCTCCGCCGCGCGGAGCGGCGGGCGGCCCGGCGGCCACACTCGACGCGAGGTGGTGAACATGGCCGATCTACAGGTCCCCGCGGCCATCGATCCGGGCCGCTTCCGGGCGATCTTCCTGATCCTCCTGGTCGTCGGGATCACGTGGCTGTTCGTCTCGATGATCCGCTCCTTCCTGATCGCGCTCCTGCTCGGCGCGATCTTCAGCGGGCTGGCGCAGCCCGCCTACCGCCGCATCCTGGGCTGGGTGCGCGGCCGGCGGTCGCTGGCCTCGGGCCTCACCCTCCTCCTGTTCGTGGTGGTGCTTCTCGTCCCCACGGGCGTGTTCCTGGGGATCGTCGCGAATCAGGCGGTGCAGGTGAGCGAGTCGGTGGGTCCCTGGATCGCCGACGTGCAGACGCAGATCAATCAGCCGGGCGGGCTCAACCAGTTGATCGAGAAGCTGCCGTTCAGCGACACGATCCGCCCCTATCAGGAGCTGATCGCGCAGAAGCTCGGCGAGCTGGCGGGCTCGGTCGGCCAGTTCGTGGTCGCGCACCTGGCCACGATCACCCGCGGGACCGTGACGTTTCTCTTCCTCCTGTTCGTCATGCTGTACGCGATGTTCTTCTTCCTCAAGGACGGGGGCCGCGTCCTCAAGAAGATCCTGTACTACCTGCCGCTGTCGAGCCGCGACGAGAACCGCATGCTCGAGCGGTTCGTCTCGGTGAGCCGGGCGGTGGTCAAGGGGACGTTCCTCATCGGGATCGTGCAGGGCGGTCTGTCGGGACTCTCCTTCGCCGTGGCCGGGCTCCCGGCGGCCGCCTTCTGGGGCACGGTGATGGTCGTGCTGTCGATCATCCCGGGGATCGGCGCGGCGCTGGTGTGGATCCCGGCCGTCGTATACCTGCTCGCCACGGGGCCCGCCGTGGCCGCGGTGGGTCTGCTCCTGTGGAACGCCCTCGTCGTGGGGACCGTCGACAATCTCATGCGACCGTGGCTGGTGGGTCGGGATACACAGATGCCCGATCTCCTCATCCTGCTCGGGACGCTCGGCGGCATCGTCCTGTTCGGCGCCGCGGGGGTGATCATCGGGCCGATCGTCGCCGCGCTGTTCATCACCGTGTGGGAGCTGTACGGGGAGGCGTTCCGGTCGATCCTCCCCGAGGCCGAGCTGCCGGACATGAGCGGAAACGAAGTGGTCGGAGATTCGTAGTGCACCCGTGGTCGGCCGCATCCGCCGTCCGGGCGGACGCCCGAACCGTCACACCCATGGAGGGATCCATGCTCGATCGATCTCCCGCGCCCCGTCGGCCCGGGTGGGCGCCGTCGCTGGCGGCGCTCGTCACGCTGGCCGCCGGGCTCGGCGTGCGTCCCGCCCTCGGCCAGGATGCATGGCCCGATTCCGCGTTTCTGGCCGAGTTCCGCTGGCGCTCGATCGGACCCGCCAACTTCTCGGGCCGCATCACCGACGTGGAGGGGATTCCGGGCACGCCGGTGTTCTACGTGGCGGCCGCCACCGGCGGCGTGTGGAAGACCACCAACAACGGGATCACCTTCCGGCCGCTGTTCACCGACGAGCGCGTGGCGGCGATGGGGGACCTGGCGATCGCCCCCTCGGACACGAGCATCGTGTGGGCCGGGACGGGGGAGGAGGACTCGCGCAACTCGATCTCTCCCGGCGGCGGCGTGTGGAAGTCCACCGACGGCGGTCTGACATGGACCCACATGGGGCTCGACGACACGCAGGCCATCGGCCGCATCGTGATCCACCCGCGGAATCCCGACATCGTGTACGTGGCGGCGCTGGGCCACATCTGGGGCCCCAACGAGGAGCGTGGCCTGTACCGCACGATGGACGGCGGCGAGACGTGGGACCGAATCCTGAGCGTGTCCGATCGGGCGGGGTTCGTCGACATCGCGATGCACCCGACCGATCCGGACATCCTGTTCGCCTCGAGCTGGGAGCGGGTGCGCGGTCCGTACTTCCTCGAGAGCGGCGGCCCCGGGAGCGCGCTGTGGAAGTCGGTCGACGGAGGTGACACGTGGACCGAGGTGAGCGGCGGCGGCTTCCCCGAGACCGAGAAAGGCCGCATCGGGATCGCCATGTCGCGCTCGAACCCGGACATCGTCTACGCGCTCGTCGAAGCCCGCGATCCCGAGGAGGTCGAGGCGGCCGAGGGGGGCGCCGAGGCCGACGAGCCGGCGGAGCCCGACGAGGAAGCCGGAGAGGCTGCCCCGCCCGGAGAGGAGGGCCCCGGCACGCCGGGCGCGGCCGGCGGGTCCGGGCTGTACCGCTCCGATGACGGCGGCGCCACGTGGACGTGGATGAACGGCGAGAACACTCGGCCGTTCTACTATTCGCAGGTGCGCGTCGACCCTTCCGACCCCGACTTCGTGATCTGGTCGTCCACCCCGGTCCGCTTCTCGAAGGACGGGGGGCTCACCGTGGGGCAGACGACCCAGGGGGTGCACGTGGACCACCACGCGATCTGGTGGGACACGTCGAACCCGGACCACATCATCGTCGGATCCGACGGAGGAATCGCGATCACGTGGGACAGGGGCGGGAACTGGGACTTTCCGAACACGATCCCGTTGGGGCAGTTCTACGCGATCTCCTACAACATGGATGTACCGTATCGCATCTGCGGAGGGCTCCAGGACAACGGCACGTGGTGCGGTCCGAGCCGCCTGCGGCAGGGTGCGATCACCAACTACGCGTGGGCGACGGTGAACGGCGGAGACGGCTTCTACGCCCTCCAGGACCCGGTGGACCCCGACATCGTGTACGCGGAGTCGCAGGGCGGGAGCATGGCGCGCGTCGACATGTCGAGCGGCGCCCGGGTGCCGCTGCGCACGCCGGACTGGCGTGAACACACGCACGAGCTCCGCGACGAGCTCGTGCTGCTCGAGGACGAGGCGGGCGACGCCCCCACCGCCGCGCAGACGGCGCGCATGGACGAGCTCCGCGGTCGAATCACGCGCGATTCGGCCGCCGTGGAGCTGCGCTTCAACTGGAACACCCCCATGGTGCTGTCGCCTCACGACCCGAAGGTCGTGTACGCCGGCGCCAATCGGGTGCTCAAGTCCGGCGATCGCGGCGAGGACTTCCAGCCCATCTCCCCCGACCTGAGCTACGCGGACTCGATGAAGGTGCGCGTGAGCACGGAGACGACGGGTGGCATCACGCGTGACGTGACGGGCGCCGAGACGTACGCCACGGTGGTCGCGCTGGCCGAGTCGCCCCTGCGGGCGGGCTGGCTGTACGCCGGGACCGATGACGGGCGCGTGTGGCGCACGAAGGACGACGGCGGCACGTGGACCGAGCTCACGGACCGCTTCGAGGGCGTGCCGGAGGGCACGTGGGTGAGCCGTATCGAGCCGTCGAGCCACGACGAGGAGCGCTTCTACGTGACCTTCGACGGACACCGGTCCGACGACTTCACGCCGTATGTGCTCGTCACCGACGACGACGGGCGGAGCTTCCGGTCGATCGCGGACGGGCTGCCCGTCGGGGGGCCCGATTTCGTGCACGTGATCCGGGAGGACCCGGAGAATGCGGACCTCCTGTTCGTGGGGACCGACGTGGGCGTGTACGCATCCCCGGACAGGGGCGCGTCGTGGCGGCCGTTCATGAACGGACTCTCGACCGTGCCCGTGCACGACCTCAAGATCCACCCGCGCGACCACGAGCTCATCGCGGGGACGCACGGACGCTCGGTGTGGATCATCGACATCGGCCCGCTCGAGCAGGTGGTGGGCGGGCGCCGCCTCGGCGACGAAGTCGTGCTGTTCGATCCGGCCCCGGGGCTCCAGTTCGGCACCCCGCCGATGGGCGGCGAGTCCACCGGTCACCGCACCTTCCGCGGCGAGAACATCCGCTACGGAGCCGAGATCGTGTACTACGTGCCGCGCGCCGTGTCGACCGCGCTCCTCCGCGAAGCGCGCGAGGCCCGCGAGGCCGCCGCGGATGCCGGGGGTTCGACACCCCGCGCGTCCTCCCCGCAGGCCGAGATCGTGTTCCTCGACAGCGCGGGCGACACGGTGCAGGTGCTGACCGGGGCGATCACGGCCGGCGTGCGCCGCGTATCGTGGGCGTTCGAGCCGCGGAGCGTCACCGAGCCGTTGTCGCCGGCGGAGCGTCGCGACAGCCTGGACGCCGTGGGCACCGTGCGGGCGGTGGCCGACTCGCTGATCGCGGCCGGGCTCGACACCGCTCAGGTCGAGCAGGCCGTGGAGAACTTCGGGCGCCGCGGTCGGGGCGGTCGCGGTCGCTTCGGGGGGGCCGCCACGCCCCGCGCCCCGGAGTTCGACGAGCGTCCGGGCGAGAACTACCCGAGCCGTCCGAACACCGTCCCCGGGGGGGCCGCGCGGGGCGGAGCGGCCGGTGGCGGCGCGGTGAGCGTCAACCGGGCGTTCTTCAGCGCGCTGCGCGAACGGGGCGTGAGCTTCGGGGGCGTCCGGCCGTCGAACCGCGCCGACGATACGGTCGCGGACCCGGGAACGTACACGGTCGTGCTGCGCATCGGGGACCGGACGCTCCGCACCGAGCTCGAGGTGGTGCGCGCGGAGGGCTACGAACCGTGAGCACGCCCCGGGCTCGGGCGTGGCTGGTGGCGGTCGCGATGCTCGTCCTGCATGCGGGCGTCCGCGCCCAGGAGGCGTCCGTGCCCCCGTACGAGGCCGCGACCTCCGGGACCCGCTGGCTGGCGGGGGCGAACGGGCTGGCGATCAAGATGCTGGTCGAGTCGTCCAACCTGGGCGGGCCCGAGGTCGAGATCGGGGAGATCACGTTCCCGATGGGATCGGGGAACGGGGACGCCTCGCACACGCACGCCCACGTGGAGATCTTCTACATCCTCGAGGGGACGTTCGATCACATCGTGAACGGCGAGGCGCACCGACTGACTCCAGGCATGGTCGGCATCGTGCGCCCCGGCGACCGCGTCGTCCATCGGGTAGTGGGGAACGCTCCCGTCCGGGCCCTGGTCATCTGGGCGCCGGGCGGCGAGGCGGAGCGGCTGAGCGGGGTCTTCGAGACGCGGCCGCTCGACGACCCGCCGCCGCATCCCTTCCGCCGCTGACCGTCGTGGCCACGTGCGAGCGCGCGCGCCATGACATGAGGGGTCCGCGATCGAGCCAGGAGGTCGGGCCCGAGTCCCGTCGCCGTCTCCGCGTCCCCGCTCCGTGCCCGGCGCTCGCGCTCCTCGCGGGTCTCGTGATCGCCCGGGCGGGATCGGGCGTCGCACAGGAGCCCACCGGCACCTTCGATGCCGACGCGTTCGATGCGTACGTGCACGCGGCGGTCGACGCGTGGGGCGCTCCCGGGCTCGCGATCGCCGTCGTCAGGGACGGCCGCATCGTGTTCGAGCGCGGCTACGGGGTGCGCGAGCTCGGACGTGCGGAGCCGGTGGACGAGCACACACGCTTCGCGATCGGCTCGACCACGAAGGCGATGACCGCCGCCGCGATCGGGATGCTGGTGGACGAGGGGAAGCTCGCGTGGGACGACCCGGTCACGAAGTACCTGCCCGACTTCGAGCTCGCCGACCCGTGGGTGACCCGCGAGCTCACGATCCACGACCTTCTCACGCACCGGGCCGGGCTCGGGAACGCCGACTACCTGTGGTACGAGCAGGAGACGACCTCCGAGGACATCGTGCGCCGGATGCGCTATCTCGAGCCTGCATATTCGTTTAGATCTTCGTATATCTACCAGAACCTCATGTACCTGGTGGCCGGGGAGGTGATCGAGGCCGCGAGCGGCCGGCCGTGGGCGGAGTTCGTCGAACAGCGGATCTTCGGACCCCTCGGGATGAGGGAGACGGTCACCTCGCGCGGGCGGATCGAGGACGGCGCCAACGTGGCGACGCCGCACGATTCGATCGCGGTGGTCGGGGGAGCCGCCGTGGATCCGTCCGGACGGTCCGAAGCGATGCGGGCGGGCGGCGCGGTCGTCCCGATCGGGAACGCGAACCTCGACGCGATCGCGCCCGCCGGCGCGGTGTGGTCGAGTGTCCACGACATGGCGACGTGGCTCGCCTTCCTGCTCGCCGGCGGGGAGACGGCGACCGGGGAGCGCCTGCTCCGCGCGGAGACGGTGGAGGAGCTGTTCACGCCTCAGGTCGTCCTCCGGGAGGGGAGCTTCTACCCGACCGCGCGGCTCACCCGGCCGCACTGGATGACGTACGGGCTCGGCTGGTTCCAGCAGGACTACCGCGGGCGCAAGGTCGACTTCCACACCGGGTCGATCGACGGCATGGTCGCGATCGCGGGCCTCGTCCGCGAGTCGGGGCTCGGCGTGTACGTGCTCTCGAACCGCGACCACGTCGAGCTCCGGCACGCCCTCATGCTGCGCGTCTTCGACCTGTTCGACCCGCACGGTGCCCCGCGGGAGTGGAGCGCCGAGCTCAAGGAGCTGTACGACGGGATCGCGGCGGCGGCGCGCATCGAGCGCGCGGCCCGCTTCGCGCATCGCGTCGAGGGGACGACGCCCTCGCACCCGCTTCCCGCCTACGCCGGTACGTACGAGGACGCCCTGTTCGGGACGGTGTCGGTGACGCGGGACGGGGAGCGGCTCCGCCTCGAGTACGGCCCCGGGCTCCGGGGCCTGCTCGAGCACTGGCACTACGACACCTTTCTGGTGAGGTTCGACGCGGCGTGGCGTGGCGAGGCCTTCGTCAGCTTCCGGGCCGGACCGGACGGGGAGATCGAAGTGCTCGAGGTGAACGGGGCCGTGTTCCGACGCAGCGCGGGCGGATGAGCAACCCGTTGGGGCGGGTGCTGGAGGAGATCCACGATCGCTCCCTGTGGCAGGTGCTCGGCATCTACCTGGGCGCCTCCTGGGGGGTCCTCCAGGTCGTGGATCAGCTCGCCCAGCACTACCTGCTGCCGGAGTGGATGTACCGCGGGGCGATCGCGCTCCTCCTCGTCGGCCTTCCCATCACGCTGACCACCGCGTTCGTTCACAAGACGCCCCGGGACCGCCCGGAGTCCCGGCGGCTGTTCTCGTGGCGGAACGCCCTCGTCGGAGGGGCGGCCGCGTTCGGGCTGCTCGCCGCCACCGGCGGCGCGTTCTTCGCCTCCCGTGCCCTCGGGATCGGTCCTGCCGCGCCCCTCATCGCCCGCGGCACGCTCGACGAGGACGCGGGGATCGTGCTCGCCGAATTCGAGAACGGGACGCGCGACTCGCTGCTGGCGCCGGCGCTCACCGAGGCCCTGCGCGTCGACCTGTCGCAGTCCGACGCCGTCCGGCTGTTGGATCCGGACCGGGTCGGAGAGGCGCTCGAGCGCATGGAGCGCGCCCCGGACTCGAAGGTCGACGGCGAGACCGCGCGCGAGATCGCGCGGCGCGAGGGAGCGAAGGCGGCCGTGATCGGCGCCATCGACCAGATCGGGACGGCGTACGCCGTCCGTGTGCGACTCGTCGATGCCACGACGGGCCGGGACCTGGCGACGTTCCGTCAGACGGCGGGCGACGACGGGGAGGTGATCGACGCCCTCGATCGTGTGTCGCGGAAGCTGAGAGCGAGGATCGGCGAGTCCGTGTCCGCGGTGAACGCGGCACCGGGCCTCCCCCAGGTGACGACCGCCTCCCTCGAGGCGCTCGAGCGCTACGCCGCCGGCGTGCGGCGGAGCCGGGTCGGCGATCTGTCGGGCGCGATCGTCCTGCTCCAGGAGGCGATCGGACTCGACTCGACGTTCGCCGCAGCGTACCGCGGACTGGCGGTCAACTACGGGAACAACGGCCAGACCGGGCTGGCCGAACGGGCGGCGGCACGGGCATTTCGCTACGCGCAGCGGCTCCCCGCGAGCGAGCGTCTCGCGAGCGGCGCCGTGTACCATTCGTACCGAGGGGCGCGCGACTCGGCCGCCTACTACTACGAGCGCATGATGGAGCTCGCCCCCGGCGATTACGTGGCCGTCAACAACCTCGGGGACATCTACGAGTGGATGGGTCGCTACGAGGAGGCCCGGGTCCTGTACCTGCGCGCCGATTCGATCGAGCCGGGGACGGCGTCGGGGCTCTCGAATCTGGTCAGCATCGCGAGGACGCTCCACCTTTTCGAGGAGGGGGAGGCCGCGCTCGCACGGCTGGACGAGGTGAGCGCGGAGGACGCGGGCCAGCAAAGGGCCGCGCAGCGGGCCTACGAGGGCCGGTTCGACAGCGTGGCGGGGTACGTCGGCTCCCTCGAAGACGAGCGGGAGCCCGACGCCGTGTCGTGGCGGAACGTGATCGCGTCGTGGCTCGCGGCCCTCGACGGGCGCATGGAGGATGCCACCGCGCACGAGGACTCCGCGGCTCGCTCGGCCCGCGAGCTCGGGATCGATCTGTTCGCGGGGTGGGCGTATGACACGCGCGCGACCGCCGCGCTGGCGGCGGAGCGGCCATCGGATGCGCTCGACGTCGTCACCGGCCAGTGGGGAAGTGAATCGGACTCGATCCTTCCCCGCAACCGGTCCGACGAGCTGGGGCAGCGTGCGGCCGCGCTGGCGGAGGCCGGCCGTGCGTCCGACGCCCGGCGGCTCCTCTCGATCGCCGACTCGCTCGAGGAGCGGGGCGACTTCTCCCCCACCGGCAGCGTCGCCCACGCCCGCGCGGTCCTCGCGCTCCGTTCCGGGGACCCGGACGCCTCGCTGCGCTGGCTGGACGAGGCACGCCGCGCCGACTTCGGTCTGTTCCGGAAGCGCTATGCGCTCACCCGGGCCGAGGCGCTCGAGGCGGCCGGACAACTCGAGGAGGCGGCCGCCGCGTACGATTCGCTGTCGAGCAGCTTCCGCATGAACTGGATCGACCTCGCCGTCTACTTCCCGCTGAAGCCGCTCGCCCACGAGCGCGCCGCGCGCGCCTTCCTCGCCGTGGGAGACACGACGAAGGCCCTCGAGCACCTGGCCGCGTTCGTCGAGCTGTGGTCGGACGCCGATCCGGCGCTGCTCCCGCGGGTGCGAAGCGCCCAGGAGTTGATCGACGAGATCTTCCGACGACGAGGCTGAGCGCGACGGATCCTTCGAGCGCCGGCAGGGCGCGCCGCCGCTGGAGTTTTCGGGCCGCGCGCCCGATCTTCACGCGACCGGACCCGGAGCGCCCGCGACGCGGGAGACCGGCGCCCCATTCCTCCCGATTCCGAGCCCTATGCCCACGATCACCGACTTCCTCCGCGCCCACTACCGCCACTTCAACGCAGCCACGGTCGTGGAGGCGGCCGACGCGTACGTCGAGCTCATCGCGCGGGGCGACCGTATGATGGTCACGCTCGCCGGGGCGATGAGCACCGCCGAGCTCGGGATCTCGCTCGCCGAGATGATCCGGCGGGAAAAGGTGCACGCCATCACGTGTACAGCGGCGAACCTCGAGGAGGATCTGTTCAACCTCGTGGCGCACGACCACTACCGCCGCGTGCCCAACTGGCGGAACCTCACGCCCGAGCAGGAGAAGGACCTCGAGTCGCGCGGGCTCAACCGGGTCACGGACACGTGCATCCCGGAGGAAGAGGCCTTCCGGAAGATCCAGCCGCACCTGCTCGAGCTGTGGCGGGAGGGGGAGGGCGAGCGACGACCGGCCTTCCCGCACGAGTACTTCTACCGGATCCTCCGTGAGCGCCGGCTGGAGAACGAGTACCAGGTCCCCCTCGAGCACTCGTGGCTGGCCGCCGCCGCCGAGCGGGACCTGCCGTTGTTCGTGCCGGGGTGGGAGGACTCGACGATGGGGAACGTGTTCGTCGCCTCCGTGCTGGCGGGCGAGCTGGAGGGCTACGGGGCCATCCGTCGTGGCGTCGAGTACATGCACGCCCTGGCCGCGTGGTACGTGGAGACGACGATGGGACGCCGCCTGCGGGCGCTCGACGCGCCATCGACCGCGGGGATCCCGGACCCGCTCGAAGAGGGGGCGCCGGACATCCTGTGCCGCGTCGGCTTCTTCCAGGTCGGCGGCGGGATCGCGGGCGACTTCCCGATCTGCGTCGTGCCGATGATCCACCAGGACATGGAGCTCCCGTGCCCGTACTGGGCGTACTTCTGCCAGATCTCGGACTCGACGACGTCCTACGGCTCCTACTCGGGCGCCATCCCCTCCGAGAAAATCACCTGGGGAAAGCTCGACATCGACACGCCGATGTTCGTGATCGAGTCGGACGCCACGATCGTGGCGCCGCTCATGTTCGCTCGGATTCTGGGCTGGTGACGGCGCCCCCCGGGCTCGCGACCGGCCCGGTGACGGGCGCCGTCGATTCGGGCAGCAGGTACGTGTAGCCATCCAGGGCGGAGCGGTAGAAGTCGAGCAGGGCGCGGGACTCCTCCACCGTCATGCGACCCTCCTTGGAGGCCTTCTCGCAGTCGCGGCGCAGCGTCGGATACAGCGAGGCGGCGTCGTACTGGACGTACCCGAGCACCTGGCTCGCGGTGTCCCCTTCGACCAGCTCCTCGATCCACCAGTCGCCGTCGCCGTCCACGCGGATGTGCACCACGTTCGTGTCGCCGAACAGGTTGTGCAGGTCGCCGAGGGTCTCCTGATACGCGCCCACGAGGAACGCCCCGAGGTAGTACGACTCGCCCTGGCGGAGCTCGTGCAGCTCGAGTCCGTGCTTCACATCGCGGTTCTCGGGATCGATGAACGTGTCGATCTTGCCGTCCGAATCGCACGTGATGTCGGCCAGCACACCCCGGCGAGTCGGTCGCTCGTCGAGACGGTGGATGGGCATGATCGGGAACAGCTGGTCGATGGCCCACGTGTCGGGCAGCGACTGGAACACCGACAGGTTGCAGAAGAACGTCTCGCTGAGGACGGCCTCGAGGTCCTCGAGCTCCTCGAACGGGCTGTCGACCTCCCCCGCGATCTCGCGCACCCGCAGACAGGTGGCCCAGAACAGTCGCTCCGCGATCGCCCGGTGCTCCAGCGACAGGTACCCGAGACCGAACAGGCGCATGCACTGGTCGCGGGCCTGGACCGCGTCGTGGTAGCACTCGCCCAGGCGCGACGCCTCCACGGAGTGGTAGGCGAGCAGCAGGTCGCGGAGGGGCCCGGGGACCTCGTCCTCGTCCCCCAGGCTCCGGGTCGAGGGGAGATCGTCGCCCAGCGCGTGCGTGGGCCCCGAGCTCCCGAGCACGTTGAACACCAGGATGCTCTGGTACGCCGCGATGGCCCGGCCCGACTCCGAGATGATCGTGGGGTGCGAGATGCCGCGCTCCTCGCACACGCTGCCCACGCGGTACACCACCTCGTTGGCGTACTCGGGGATCGAGTAGTTGATCGAGGTGGCCGTGACGGACTGGCTCCCGTCGTAGTCCACCCCGAGCCCTCCCCCCACGTCGATGTACTCGAGCCCCGCGCCCATCTCGACCAGCTCGGCGTACACGTGCGCCAGCTCGCCCACCGCCTCCTTGAGGGCACGGATCTCCTGGATCTGGCTTCCCGGGTGACAGTGGAGGAGCTTGAGGCAATCGGCCTGCCCTCGGGCCTCGAGCTCGTAGAACACCTGCAGCAGCTCGGCGGCGAACAGCCCGAACTTCGACCGGTAGCCCGAGGAGTCGCTCCACCGGCCGGCCCCGGCGCTCGACAGCTTGACCCGCACGCCGATCGATGGGCGCACGTCGTAGCGCTCGGCGTGCTTCAGGATGAGCCGGAACTCGGACAGGTTCTCGACCACCGGGACGATCGTACGCCCGAGCTTCGTGGCGAGTACGACCGCCTCGATGTACCGGTCGTCCTTGAACCCGTTGCAGATGATCGGGCGGTCGCCGGCCTCGCCGGTCATGGCCATCACCGCCAGGAGCTCGGGCTTGGACCCCACCTCGAGCCCGAAGTCGAACTCGCGCCCATAGCGGAACACCTCCTCGACGACCGGGCGCTGCTGGTTGACCTTGATCGGATAAACCGCGATATAGCGGCCGCGGTAGCCGTTCTCGCGGATCGCGGCCTCGAAGGCGTCGTGCAGCCGGTGGAGACGGTGGGCGAGGATGTCGGAGAAACGGATGAGCACGGGGGCGTGAATGCCACGGGTCGCGAGGCCCTCGACGACGTCGAACAGGTCGATCTCGCGGCCGGGCGCCGCGTCCGGGTGCACCATCAGATGCCCCGTCCGGCCGACGGTGAAGTACCCCTGGCTCCAGGTCGGCACCTGGTACAGGTCGGCCGCGTCGCCGACGGTCCACTCCGGCTGGACGGCAGGCCGGGAATCGCGCATGGTCTTCACGGCGCACAACCTACCGGACCCGGAGGGGCACCGGTAGCCGGCCCCCGGGCCTCTCCCACACCGCAGAGGGCGTGGCGATGAAGACGTTGCTCATCCTGAGACATGCCAAGAGCTCGTGGGACGATACATCGCTCAAGGACCACGATCGCCCGCTCAATCCGCGGGGGGTTCGAGACGCGCCGCGCATGGGGCAGCTGCTCGCATCCGAGGAGCTCGTGCCGGACCGGGTGCTGAGCTCGACGGCCGTCCGGGCGCAGGGCACCGCCGAGCTGGCCATGGGGGTGATCGACGGAGCGCCCGACATCGAATGCACGCGCGAGCTGTACCTCGCCTCTCCGCATACCTACCTCGAGGTGATCGCGGCCCGCGGGGAGGATGCGGAACGGCTCCTCGTGGTGGGCCACAACCCGGGCATCACGGCGCTGGTCACCCGTCTCACGGGTGTGTGCGAGGAGATGCCGACGGCCGCGCTGGCCGTCGTCGAGCTCGACATCGACGACTGGTCCGACATCGAGTCGGCCGGCCGGGGCCGCCTGGTCGCCTTCCGGCGTCCGAAGGACCTCTATTGACCCGCGGATGGCGCCGTCGGGCGGGAACCGCTGCCGGGGGCTCCGCTCAGGGCGCCCCCCCCGCCGGTGCGAGCCGGCGGGAGGCGGTGTAGATCAGATCGTCGAGGGGGGAGTCGTCCCCGTTCGCGGCGTTCGCGGCCACGTGGAACGAGATCGGCCCGGCCGCCGCGGGTGCGGTCCACTCGAAGGTCCACTCCCGCGTTCCGCCGGGCGCCTCGACCCCCTCCAGGGTGTGCTCGATGTAACGCACGCGCCCCGCCGAATCGGTCACGATGCGCATCCCGGGACCGGGGGCGCCGAGCTCGCCCGCCGAGAACGCCCGCCGCGGTCCCTCCTCCCAGCGGAATGCCGCCTGGAAGCCCGCCCGGGTCGTGAACCGGTCACCCTCGACGCGCACCGTGACGCGGTAGCTGCGGCCGGGCTCGTAGCCGTCCCCGAGACCGAGGACCGAGAGCGTGGAGGCGGGGTCGTTGAGCGGGAGCCCCGTATGACATTCCTGGCAGGTGGGCTCGCCGAAGCCGCCCGTGTGACCCGGAGGCGGCCCGGTCACGTTCGATGAGCCGCGCGCGGCGGGGGCCGCGGCGGCCAGCACGAGCGCCAGCAGGCCCGCGATGCCGGTCGGCACCGCGGACCGTGGCGCGCGGCGCTCGCTCAGCCGCCCGTCCCGGCCGCCGGGAGGACGGCGCGCCCGACGGTGTTCACGTCGGTCCCGAACCAGATCGAGTTCGTGTCGGGGTCGTAGTACATGTTGCGGATGGTCCCGCCGCCGCTCTCGACCGTGACCGAGCCGATGAACTCCTCGCTCCCCGTGTCGAAGCCGATGAACCTGTTGGGCTGGATGCCCGTCTCGACCAGCCACACGCGGTCCGCGGCGTCGATCGCCATCCCGTAGGGTCTGGATCCATCCCCGTCCGGCAGGTCCCACTCGCGCTGGAAGCCGGTGCCCTCCACGACCCGGCCGAGCTTGCCGCGCGCGTAGTCGACGTACCAGATCCGGTCCCGCGAGTCGATGACCAGCCGACGCGGGCGGGCACCCTCGGGGAGCTCGTACGTGATGAGCTCGAAGGAGCCGGGGTCGACCATGCCGATCAGGTTGGTGTTGAACAGGGCGACCCACGGGCGCTGGTGCGAGTCGAGCTTTATCCCGTACGGCCGGCTGGTGGTGCTGCGCCCCCCCTCGACCTCGGGCGCCTCGACGAAGCGGACCGAGCGGGTCGAGGTGTCGAGGAAGCCGATGAGGTTCCCCATCTGGACGGTGAACCAGATGTCGCCGTCCCCGTTCCAGATGAGCGTATGCGGATCCTGCGCCCGCTCGTCGGGCATCATGATCTTCTCGAGGTCCCCCGTCTCCGGGTCGAGGACGCCGATGTGGGCCACGCGGTTGCCCGCGTAATACACGGTGCCATCGTCGCCCACGATCAGGTTGTGTGGGCCCGTCCCGTCCTCGAGGTCGTAGCGGGTGAACTCGCCCGTCGCCGGATCGAGATTGGCCACGTAGTGCCCGGCCTGGCCCACGAACCACACGCGGCCGTCCGGCCCAACGTACGGATCGCGTGGACGGCTCTCCGGATAGGGAACGGTCCACTCCTCCAGCCGCGGATCCGACGCCGACTGTCCGCTCGCGACGACCGGCGCCAGGATGGCTCCCGCCCCCGCGAGCGCCAACGCTGCTCTCCTCCAGCGCATGCTGTCCCCCTTGTTCCGGGATGAACGCCGTCAGCTACCGGCGATGGTGACGTACCGCTCCAGACGCGCCACCTCCCCCTCGTCCACGTACTTGCCGATCTCGCGTCGGAACTGCTCCATGTCCGTGTACGGACGGTACTCCTTGAACTCCCGCAGCATGCGCGGCCCCACGCCCGGGATGGCCAGGATGTCATCGTCGGTGGCCGTGTTCAGGTCGATCGGGACGTACACGTAGGAGGCGAGCCGCTCGACTTCGGTCTCGTCCACGTACTTGCCGATCTCCCGGCGAAAGCGGGCCATGCCGTCGTACGGACGGTATTCCTCGAACTCGTGCGTCATCCGGTCGCCGACCCCGGGGATGAGCTGGATCTCTCCCGCGGAGGCCGCGTTCAGGTTGAGCGGGACCCACACCCGAGCGTACAGCGCCTCGCGACCGGCTTCGTCGAGCTCGCCGGCGATCGCCGCATCGAGCGCCAGCATGTCCATGAACGGTCGGCCAGCCACGATGGCCGACACGGCCCCGGGCGTGATCCCCTCCACCGCAGCGAGCTCCTCCTCGCCGGCGAGGTTGGCGTTGAGGAGGGCGCCGGCGGTCATCTGCTCGCCGCCCGAGTCGCTCGTGGCGGCGGCCTGTTCGGCGTCC
The DNA here is from genome assembly GCA_964499635.1 of uncultured Gemmatimonadota bacterium. Taxonomy (GTDB): domain Bacteria; phylum Gemmatimonadota; class Gemmatimonadetes; order Palauibacterales; family Palauibacteraceae; genus Palauibacter. Next base: position 97,427 of record CAZCLY010000004.1, read on the forward strand.
TCGCCGCCCGTGCCTTCCCCGGCCTGGGCGGACTCGCCGCCCGCACAGCCGAGCATGCACAGCAGAAAGGCGCTTCCCAGAATCGAGGTGCGCAGCTGTCGCGAATCCGTGATCATGTCACCGCTCCTTGAGTGTGAGTCCCGGCTTCGTCGGTCGGGGGTTCGTCTCCGGAGCCTCCACCGGCGTCGGGCCGCACGAGCGCCGCCGGGTGTCGGTACGTGCACAGCAGCCCGAGGAGCCCCATCTGGATCATGCTGCCCGGGGCTAGCGTCGGAGTCGCTCCCGTGAGCGAATTCCAGATCAGCTCGAATCCGGCCATCGACGGTCGCATCTCGAGCTCGAACTCCGCGTTCCCGCGGTAGTGGAGCACGAGGCCGATCGCACCGGTCACGATGAAGCAACCCATGACGCCCCGAAAGAGCCGAACAAGCGCCCTCGTGGGGCGGAGCGCCAGCACCCCGATCAGCAGCAGCCCGAGCCCGATCGCGATCACGGGGAGGAACTGCCACGCCTCCTCGGTGTGGCCGATGAGGAGGAGCTCGGCCTCCGTGCCCACGAGGGCGAGCGCCAGCACCGCGAGCAGCAGCGTCCGGAGGACCTCGAGCGCCCGTCCGGCGCCGTTCGACTCCATGCCGGCAAGATGACGGGCGCCCCGGAAAGCGCGCAACGCCGTCACGCGGCCACGGCGCGGTGGCCCAGAACCCGACGCGTGGGGGGCACGAGGTACAGCGTCGAGGCGGTCTTGCCCACCAGGAAGGCGCCGAACGCGGCCGTCACCCCCACCAGCTCCAGCCCCCACGCGAGCGCCACGAAGCAAACGGCGATGGCCGCGACCTCGCTGGCCGTCGCGAACGTGATGGGTCGGGTCGAGCGGTTCCGCATCAGGATCGCCCGCTCGAAGGACAGCCACACTCCGAGAAAGGGCAGCGGGGCGACGACACGCGCCGCGGGGAGGGCGAACTCGGTCAGCCGGGGCGTCAGCCCCGAGATCGTGTGAAACCACACGTGCGCGAGCGGCGTGAACACGATCGCCGAGAACAGGGCCGAGGTGGCGATCCCGAGCCACGCCCCGAACGCCCTGAGCTCGCGGAACCCGCCGTCGTCGGGGCCGAGGAGCGCGATGGTGGCGTCCTGATAGCTCAGTCCGAGCGCCCGGAACACGAACAGGAGCGACTGGACGACCGGAAACACCGCCAGGGACTCCACCGGCGACGCCGCCCGGCCCATGAAGAACGTGAGCATGGGCTGGACGGCGAGCCCGAGGAGCGAGGTGAGCGCCAGCGGATAGTAGAAGGTGGCGATGTCGCGGAGCCCGAGGGTGGCCCCGCCGGCGTCGTGAGCCGCCGGGGGGAACGTTCGCCCGCCCCGCAGCAGCTCCCGGATGCTGCCGCGCGCCATCCAGCGGGCCGCCAGCGCTTCGAGGACCACCCCGGTCGAGAGCGCGGAAGCCCCGACCCAGGCTCCCGGGAGCCTCGGCCCCCACGCGAGCCCGAGCGCGGCGGCCGACATGCCGCACAACCGGATCACCGTCCCGTACGCCACCAGCCGCGTGCGTCCCGCACGGATCATCACTCCCTGCAGGAAACGCCGGTAGCCGATGGCCGAGGGCCACGGCAGGAAGCACCACAGCGCCCCGTACGTCTGCCGCGCGACCGCGTCCGGAAGGCCGAGGACCCGCACGAACAGCCATCGGTTGACGGCCGGCACGAGGACCACGAGGAGGAGCGCCGTGGCGAACGCATCGAGCCCCACCATGAAGCGCCTCAGCCGGCGATAGCTGGTCGCGTCGGTGAGCAGCGCCGTGACGGCGCTCATCAACATGATGACCGGTGACTCGACCAGCACCGCGAACGCGATCGCCACCCCGTAGGCCGCCAGCCCGAGCATGGGCGCGGGCAGCCGGGCGACGACGGCCGCGATGAACGGCCCCTCGAACGCCATCATGGACCACGTGGCGGCGAGGGGGACCCAGAACAGGAAGATCGTCCGGTTCGTCAGCTCCGCGGGGGTGCGGGCCGTCGGGCGGGCGGGCACGGCGGTCGGGCGCTCCTGTGGCGGTAGCGGGGTGCGAGCGTCGCAGCTTGGGCCCGCCCTCGCCGCCCGTCAACCGCTCGTTCGGGAGCCCCCGAGCCCCACCGGCATCCTGCCCCGGAGTTGGCTCAGAAGCCGGTGGACAGCCGGATCACCAGGTTGCGCCCCGGCTCGGACGCGAACTCCTTGTATCGGCTGAGAAACCGGCGATAGTCCTTGTCGAGCGCGTTGCGGAGACGCATGTCCACCCGCAACCGACGCGAGAACAGTCCGAACGTGGCCCCGGCCTCCAGGTTGAGGAGCGCGTAGCCCCCCGTCTCCTCCTCGTCGGGCGCGAGCCGGGTCTTGGCGGCCACGATCTCCGCCTCCACCCCCAGCCGCGCCCGTTGCGCCCAGCCCAGATCGGCGCGGTGGAGCTCGGCCTCCAGGGTGCCGTACCGCGGCGGGATGTTGGGGATCGGCTCGTCGGTCTCGTCGTTCGTCGCCCGCACGAAGTCGTAGCGGCCGCGCAGGGTGAGCGCGTCGGTCGGCACCACCTCGAGGGACGCTTCCGCGCCGAGCAGCGTCGCGTCGGCCTGCTCGTAGCGGAACACCCGCAGCTCATCCATGAACTCGGTGGTGGGCGTCACGAATATGAAGTCGTTGATCCGATTGCGGTACGCCGACAGCTCTCCGTGGACCATCGACGACGCCAGCCGCACCGACGCGTCGAGGTTGAGGCTCGTCTCGGCGGTCAGGTCGGGGTCGCCGATCTCGAATCGGGCCTCGCCGAGCCGGGGCCCGTCGGTGAACAGCTCGAACAGGCTCGGCGCCCGCCAGGCGCGCCCCACGTTGCCCGCGAACGACACGAGGTCGGTCGCGTGGAACACGGCACCGATGTCGCCCACCGCCACGTCGTAGTCGCGGCTCTCGTCGGCGAGGCCGAGCTCGGGGTTCGCGTCGGCGTCCAGGCTGCGGTGCTCGTACCGCGCCCCGCCGAGCAGGCTCACCTGTCCGATATCGAGCTGCTCGAAGGCGAACCCCGCGAGGGTGTTGGTGCGCGCGTCCGGCACGAGCGGCACCTCGCCCCGCGTGTCGTTGTTCCGATGCGTCCCGGACAGGCCGACGGTGCCGTGCAGCCGGTCGTTCCCGTGGTACAGGAGCGCGTCGCCCGACCATGTCGACAGGACGAGGTTGAACACCTCCTCCTCGGTCATCGGGGCATCGGGATCGCCCAGCTCATCGGACAGCTCGGAGATGAAGTGCCGCTGCCACTGGGCCTTCGTCTCGAGACGCGCGCCCCCGAGGACGTAGTTGCCGTCGTACTGGATGCGGTCGTCGGACAGCTTGCGCTCGGGTCCCCCCTCGGCTCCGGGCTCCTCCGCGCCGGGATCCGTGCCGGGGACCGGTCCGCTCGCCTCGAGCAGCTTGAACTCGCCGCCGTAGCGCGCATAGCGCAGCATCGAGGTGCCGGCCCCGGAGTGGAAGCCGAGCGCCACCTCGCCGTTCACCGCGCCGAACCCCGTGTTGTCGAGCTCTCCGTTCGGGGTATGCAGGTCCTCGGCCTTCCGCCCCACGACGAATCCCCGCCACCCGACCCGCCCGGACGCCCCCTCGTAGCGGAGCGCGGTCCCGAACTCGCGGTTGTTGGAGGCTCCGTACAGCTCTACTTCGGCGCGGCCGAACCCGCTGCGCCCCGTGGCGTCGGGGAGCGGCGCGGGGATGGCGTTGATCACCCCGCCGATCGCGTCCGACCCGTACAGGACGCTTGCCGGCCCCCGGATCACCTCGATGCGCTGCTCGAGCCGCGACTCGATCGACGGACCGTCCTCGTCGCTCCACGAATAGTCCTCCAGCCGGTGGCCATTCTCCAGCACGAGGACCCGGGGACCCGTGAGCCCGCGCACCACCGGCTTTCCGATCTGTCCGCCGGTCGTCAAGGCGTGCACCCCGGCGAGCTTCGACACCGCCCGGGCGAGCGACACCCCGTGCTCGCGGCGCAGCGACTCCTCGCCGAGGATCGAGACGGGAAGGGGCGAGGAGGCGAGCACCGTCGGCTGGCGTGTCGCCGTCACCGTCAGCGGGTCGACCGCCAGCGGGCTGGGCTCGAGCGACAGCTCGAGGCGATCGGCTCCCGGACCAACGGACGTCGTGAGGCTCGCGTACCCGAGCGCCTCCACGAGGATCGTGTACCGGCCGCGCGGAACCGACACGGCGAACGCCCCGCCCTCGTCGGCCTGCACGACCGCCGACAGCTCGGTGATGGTCACCCGCGCGCCCGGGATCCCCTCCCCGCGCGCGTCGGTCACCCGGCCGCGCAGCGTATCGGCCATCGCGACGGTCGCGACGGGGCGGAAGGGGGCGCGCGTCTCATGGGGGGTCGCGACCCGCGGGAGCAGGGCGAGGGTGGCCAGCACGAGTGCCGTCATCGATGGCTCCGGGAGAAATGGATCGGCGGCGCGGGGGAGCGCCACCCGGGCGTCGTCGCGCGACCGGGCACGATTACCCGCGCGCCGAGCGCGCGCCTGCATGGGTTCCAGCTCGGCCTCACCCCCCGACAGTAGCGTCGGGGGGAGCCCGCGCTCAACCCTGGCCGGGCGGTGTCGGGTTTCCGGGCGCCGGTGCGCATTTCGGGGTGATGAGGCGGGTCACGATGCCCGCCGAAGAGACCGAATGCGGAAGGAAGGACCCATGTTCACGCTACTGAGAGACGCCCCGCAGCGCATCGCGATCGACGAGCCCACCAGGCTCCGACGACTCGAGATCGAGCGCTCGCTCGCCGAGCTCCATCAGCTCGGGCTGGTGAGCTCGCCGGACGAGACGCTGATGGACGCGGTGGCGGCGGCGGCTCGACCGGATGCGGCCGGTGTCCACGTCATGGCCGTGCGCTCGCCGGCGGTCACGCGCTACTTCGTCGCCCTGCGACACCGGGTCGCGCGGGCCGGCTAGCTGCGTGGCGGCGGCCCGGCGCCACACCTCGCGGTCCGCGACTTGCGCGGTGGGGAGGGACACGGCGGCGCGCGAACCAGCGCGCGTCGCGTCGCACCGCCCCGTAACCGCTGCGCTGCCATGGATGTCCACGAGCCGAGAACCACGTCGATCGTCACCCTGTCGAGCGGCGTAACGACCACCCGCTGCCTCGAGTGTGGAAACTCCTTGCCGGCCCGGCAGCGGTTCGACAACGATTTGCAGGATCACGTGAACCACTATCTGGGACACGGCTGGGTCCTGCTCCACGTGGGTCAGGAGACGCGGCTCCACGAGGGCGAGCCCGTGCAGCTCACGATCGCGGTGCTGGGACGTCCCGAGGATCTGGAGGGCCTACCCGTGGAGCCCGCCCCGGCCGCGCTGTCCGAGGAGGACCTGGCCGCGGGGGCGCTCAGGTTCCTGACCGAGCTCGAGGAGGAAGTTCGCCGCGAGACCACCTGAGCGGGCTCGTGGTGCGCCGTTTTGCCAGCTCCCCCGTTTCGGCGCTATCATTGTAGACGTTTCATAACACTACCGCTTTCGACATCTGTCCGACGCACGGACTCATCGCGCGCCTGGTCGCCGGCGGGAGCGATCTTCCCGGACGAAAGGACCGCCGTGCGCAAGCTCCGCGTTGGCATCGTGGATCTCGTGTCGAAGGGGCCGACGCGGTCGCTGTACGCGCGGCTGATGCACGCCAACCTCGCGAGCATCATGCCCCAGGTCGTGGCGGTGTGGTGCGAAGAGGCCGGACACGACGTGAGCCTCGTGTGCTACACGGGTCTCGAGAGTCTCGTCGATGAGCTCCCCGGGGACATCGATCTGCTCTTCGTGGGCGCTTTCTCGCAGGGCGCGCAGCTCGCGTACGCGATCAGCGAGCTGTTCCGGCGTCGCGGCGCGGTCACCTGCATCGGCGGTCCCCACGCCCGCTGCTACCCTCAGGATGCCCGCAAGTACTTCGACTACGTGCTCGGATTCACGGACCGCGAGGTGCTGAACGGCGTCCTCGACGACTGCCGCCCCAACCGCCCCATGGGTGACCACCGCTCCGCCGTCCGCCAGCCGCTCGCCCTTCCCGGGGTCCGGGCCCGCTGGAAGTTCATCGAGCCCACGCTCGACAAGGCGCCGGTACTCAAGGTCGTCCCCATGCTGGGGAGCTTGGGCTGCCCGTACACGTGCGCCTTCTGCATCGACTCGCAGGTCCCCTACCAGCCGCTCGACTTCGACGAGATGCGCGACGACTTGCGCTTCCTCGTCCAGAACATGAAGCGTCCCTGCGTGGGGTGGCACGATCCCAACTTCGGCGTGCGCTTCGACGATTACCTGAGCGCCATCGAGGAGGCGGTTCCGGCCGGCAGCGTCGACTTCATCGCCGAGAGCAGCCTGTCCCTGCTCGCCGAGGATCGCCTCCAGCGGCTCAAGAACGCGGGCTTCCGGGCCATCCTCCCGGGCATCGAGTCGTGGTACATGCTGGGGAACAAGTCGAAGACCCGCAGCCAGCACGGCGAGGAGAAACTGGCCAAGGTCTCCGACCACGCCAACCTCATCACGAGCTACGTGCCCTACCTGCAGACGAACTTCGTCCTCGGGCTCGACTGTGACGAAGGGCCGGAGCCGTTCGAGCTCACCAAGCGGTTCATCGATCGATCGCCGGCCGCGTTTCCCGGCTACTCGTTGCTCACGGCCTTCGGTCAGGCCGCGCCGCTCAACCTCGAGTATCAGGAGGACGACCGCGTGCTGGGGTTCCCGTTCCACTTCCTCAACAACCACCACGCCATGAACGTCCGTCCCAAGAACTACGAGTGGCCGGAGTTCTACGACCGCGTGATCGATCTCACCAGGTACAGCTTCTCGAGGCGGGCGATCTGGCGCCGTCTGAGCGCGAACGAGGGCGTCATCCCGCGCATGATGAACGTCGTGCGAGCCATCTCCTCGGAGGGGCACGGGCGCATCCGCTATTACGGCGAGGTGCGCACGCGCCTCGAGTCGGATACGGGATTCCGGGACTACTTCGAAGGGGAGACCCGCGAGCTACCGGGATTCTACCGCGAGCGGGTGCGGAACGATCTCGGTCCGCTGTGGGAGTTCCTGCCCGAGGGAGCGCTCGAGCACGACCCGCACGCATACCTCAAGGACCACCGGGCGGCGATGGGCGTGGCCCGCGCGCCCGAGCCCGAGCCCGCCTGGACGTGAGGCCCGGCGGCAGCGCCGGACCCCCGACGGAGAGGGACATGTCTCGAGCCTTCGTCAACGAGGACGCCACCCCCGAGCCGGAACCCCACTTCGTCCTCCCCGGGCGAGACTCGCCCTACTACGAGGAAGCCGCGGCACGCGCGCTTCTCGAGGGGGCGAACGCAGGGGATACGTGGGGCGCCGAGAAGGCCACCGGCTGCGCGTGGGGAGCGCCCGCGCTCGTCCCGCACGTGCGGACCGTCCTCGCGGAGGCGGCGGAGCGGGGGGACGTACGCATGGCCAGGCTCGCCCGCCGTTTCCTGCGCGCCGCGGAGTCGCACCCGGAGAGCTGAGCGAGCCGGATCATTCGGCGCGCAGCACGCGCATCGGATCGAGCCGCGCCGCGGCCCGCGCCGGGATGAGGGTCGCGGCGAGCGCCACCGCCAGCAGGAGCGCGGCGATCGCGAGGACCGTCCACGGATCGCTGGCACTCACCCCGTACATGAAGGTCTGCACCGTGCGCGACAGGGCGGCGGCCGAGACCGCTCCCGCGGCGAGCCCCACGAGCACGGGAGGCGCCATCTCGCGGACGACCGAGCGCAGGATGTGGCTCCGCGAGGCGCCGATCGCGATGCGGATCCCGATGTCGCGCGCTCGGCGGCGGACCGCGTAGCTCACCACGCCGTACACGCCGACGGCGGCCAGCACCAGCGCCAGCGCGGCGAACATCGTGAGCAGCGCGGCCCCCATGCGCTGCGGCATGAGGGCCACCTCCACCAGCTCGTCCATCGTCCGGAGATACGTGAGCGACAGGCCGGGATCCAGCTCCTCGAAGCGCTCCCGGATCACCGGCAGGAGGGCCTCCTCGTTCCCCGACGTCCGCGCGACCAGCGTGAGAAACGACGTCGAGGCCATCGGGAGCTGCGCCTGCGAGACGAACGCGAACGCGCTGGCCTCCTCTCCGACCGCCTGCCACACGGGCGTGTCCACGACGCCGACCACCTCTACGGGGGTGCCGGCGAACGTCATGTGTCCGCCGACGGCGCTCCGCCCCGCCCAGTACCGGTCGGCCATGTAGCGGTTGATCACGACGACGGGGGGCTGACCGGTCGCGTCCCTATCCGTGATGCCGCGTCCCTCGAGCACGCGGATGCCCAGGGCCTCGAAGTACCCGGGCTCGATGGCCACGTAGTCGATGCGGATCTCTTCGTCGGGCCGCATCTCGTATCCCTCCACCTCGGCGAACGTGCCGCGGAAGCCCCCGTCCTGGAAGGGAACGAGCGAGCCCACGCCGGCCGCCTCCACACCCGGCAGCTCGCGCACCCCGGCGAGCAGGCGGTCGAGGAACGCCTGTCCCCCGTCCTCCGTGTATCCGAGGAGCGAAAGATTGAATCGGGCGCCTACCGCCCCGTGGGGCTCGAACCCGAGATCCGCGTCGAGGCTGTTGCGCAGCGTGCGCAGGAAGAGCCCCGAGCCGACGAGCAGGATGAGGCACAGACCGACCTGGACCGCCACCAGCCCCTTGCGGAACGCGAGATGGCCGGCGTGGCCGGCCGACTCGCCCTTCACCGCCCGTACGACGTCGAGACGCGACGTCTGGAGCGCGGGCGCGAGACCGAACAGGAGCGCGGTGAGCACCGCCAGCCCGAGCGCGAACCCGAGGACCACGGGATCGAGACCCACGCCCAGGTCGGCGATCGATACGCCACCGGGAAGCTCGAAGGAGGACAGGCCGCGCAGCATGAGCCAGGCGACCGCCAGCGCCACGCCGCCCCCGAGCAGCGACAGGGCCAGGCTCTCGGTGAGCAGCTGACGCGCCACGCGGCCGGCGCCCGCTCCGAGGGCCATGCGGACCCCGATCTCGCCGTGGCGCGCGGTGGCCCGCGCCAGCAGGAGGTTGGCGAGGTTCGCCGAGGCGAGCAGCAGCGCGAGCCCGACGACCGCGACGAGCAGGAACACGAAGCGGCGCAGCACGTCCTCGCTCCCCACCGGGAGCAGATAGCGATCGACCGGGTCGAGCGTGATGCCACGCGGCCCATCGATCGCCGCCCGCTCGGAAGGGTAGCGCTCGGCGAGGGCCGCCGAGACTACGTCCATGTCCTGCCGCGCGCGGGCGAGCGACACCCCGGGCTCGAGCCGTCCGACCAGCGTCCCGATCCAGCGGGCCCCGCGGTTCGAGACCATCTCGGGGTCCGAGGCCGCCCCCACGCCGGGCCCGAGATAGGGTCCCGCGAACAGGGGGAGCCATACATCCACGGAGGTTGTCAGGTCCAGCCCGTCGAAGCCCGGCGGTCCCACGCCGACGACGACGAACGGCGAGTCGTTGAGCCGGATCGTCCTCCCGATGACGGCCGGATCTCCGCCGAACGCCTCGCGCCAGAACGCGTGGCTCAGGACCGCGACGCGCTCCGCGGCTCCGGGCCGATCGTCGCCTCGCTGGATCGCCCGGCCCAGGCCCGGCCGCACTCCCAGCAGGTCGAAGTAGTTGCCGGTGACCAGCATCCCGAAGGCCAGCCGGGGCGTCTCCGCCTCGCCGACGTTGAGCGGCACCGAGCTGTAGCCCGCCATGTCGCTGAACGTGCGCGACAGGTCGCGGTAGTCCTCGAAATCAGGGTACGACGACGACGCTTTCGGGAAGCCGCGGCGTGACGTCGTGTACAGGGCGACGAGCCGATCCGCGCCCTCGACCGGAGGCCGGCGGAGGAGGGCCTGGTCGGCCACGCTGAACATCGCCGTGTTCGCCCCGATCCCGAGGCCCAGGGTGAGGATCGCGCCGAGCGCGAAGCCGGGATTCCGCCGGAGCTGACGCCGCACGAGCCGAAGATCCGCGGCCCCGTCCGCGATGCGCGACACGCCCCACGCCCACCGGGCCCGATCCCGCTGCCGCCGCGGGGCTCCGAACTTCCTCCGGGCCTCCCTCGCCGCCTCCTCGCGGGACCACCCCGCGCGCGCCAGCTTCTCGGTCTGCATGTCGAGGTGGAAGCGGAGCTCGTCGTCCAGGTCGCGCCGCATGCGCGCGGGGGCGAGCAGGGCGCGGAGTCGGAACAGGAGGTCGCGGACTCGTCGCATGGTGGGGGCTCCCTCTCAGGTCGTGGCGAGGATGTCGTGCACGGCCGTCGACAGGCGGCCCCAGCGCTCCGTCTCGATCCCGAGCTGCTTCTCGCCGGCCCGGGTGATCGCGTAATACCTCGCCCGCCGGTTGTTCTCGGTGACCTCCCAATACGAGCGGATCCAGCCCTCGCGCGTGAGCTTGTGGAGCGACGCGTACAGCGAGCCCTGGTTCACCTTGAGCTCGTCCCCCGAGATCGCCTCGATGCGCTCCGAGATCCCCCAGCCGTGCAGCGGCTCGAGCGACACGATCTTGAGGATGAGCATGTCCAGCGTGCCACGGATCATGTCGGGCTTGGATCTCGGCATCGCGCGTCCAGCCTCCGGGCGGCGGTCAATCCGGATGGCGCCCCGGGCGCCTTCTCTCGCTTATCGAGAGGTGTCTCCGCCCAATCAAGCGCATCTTCTCTTGAAAAGCAAGAGGTGCGGCAGGGTCTTCGGCGAGGCTGTCCCGCGGGGCGCGCTCAGAAGAAGGTGGTGAGCGACAGGTAGCCCACGAGCGGGACGACCCCGAACTCGGACGCCGGCGCGCCGTCCGCGGCGGTGTCGGCGCCGACACCCAGATACACGCCCACACGGGTGGTGGTCTCGCCGCCCACGGAGCGCGTCACCGCCGGCCCGAGGAGGAGGCTCGAATCGTCGAGGTCGGCGAGCGCCAGCAGATCGGCCGTCCACAGAGGGTGGATCTGGAAGGAGGCCTGTGCGGCGAGCGCATCGCGGCCGAGGACGAGCAGCTCCCCGCGCTGCGCCGGGGTGGACGCCAGGGTCCCGACGAGCTCGCCGGGACCGCTCGCGCCGAGCCCGTCGCGCTGGTACTCGAGCACGGCGTACAGGTCGCGGCCGGCGACCGCGAACCGGCGGTCGACCCCGATCGCGAAGCGCACCCGCTTCTCTCCGTCGAGCTCGCGCAGGACGACCTCCGACCGGACGGCGGCCCCCAGCCAGGTGGCCGTTGCGGCCAGAGACGCGGCGGGCTCGTCGTGAAGCGCGCCGAGCCACCCGCTCACCTCCACGCCCCCCACGACCGAGTGCGCCCGGGCGAGCGCGGTGATCGTCGTGCGGTCCTGATAGGACGCCGGCCTGAGGACGAGGTCGATCTCCGTGAACGGACCCGGAAAGGCGCGCACCCGGAGGGCGTCGACCCCGGGCCGGTACTCCCGGAACGGGTCCGCAGGGTCGAAGGGCAGGAACGGGTCGGCGGGCGTGAGGTACAGGGTGGTGGCCCACGAGATCGGCTGCCGACCGACGCTCAGCTCGGCCCACCCGAGCCGCAGCCGGACGGCCGCTCGATCGATGCGGTGCCTCCATGCCGCGTGCGCGGAGCTGTCGATGGTCCCCTGGAGGTGGACCCACTCCCCGCTCGCTCGGGTTCCGCCGAGACCGGGAAGTCCGGCCGCCGAGCGGTCCGTGGAGCCCAGCTCGAGCGTGTGCTCGTACGCCACATCGAACGACGCGGGCCCCGGCGTCCAGCCCAGCATGCCGCGCAGCCGCTGGAAGTCGGCCACGCCCGCGTCGGCGAACGGGCCGCTCGTCGCTCCGATCCCCACGTTCAGGTAGTAGCCGCGGAGCTCCGGGGCCTGCGCGCGGACGGGCGGCGGGCCGGCGAGCCCCGCGGACAGGGCGAGCAGGACGACACGGCCCGCGGGCCTCACGGGTGCCGCGGGCCGGAACCGGGGGGTCCGTCCACCCCCGCCGCCGGATGAGGCGCGTCCCGGCGCTCGTCCTCGACGACGCGCCCGTCCACGAGCTTGATGAACCGGCGCGCGCGCCGCATGAGCTCGGTGTCGTGGGTGGCGAACAGGAAGGTGGTGCCGTGCTCGCGGTTGAGCTCGGCCATGAGGTCGATGAGCGCGCTGCTCGTGCGCGAGTCGAGGTTGGCGGTGGGCTCGTCGGCCAGGACGAGCGCCGGGCGGCCGATCACGGCGCGTGCCACCGCAACGCGTTGCTGCTGGCCCCCGGAGAGCTTGCCGGGGCGCCGATCTTCGAGCCCCGCGAGACCGATGTCGGCGAACAGCGACTCGACCCGTCGCCGTCGCTCGTCGTCCGGCACCCCTCTCAGGAGGAGGGTGAACTCGGCGTTCTCGAGGGCGCTCAGCACCGGGAGGAGGTTGTAGGCCTGGAACACGAAGCCGACCTCTTCGAGGCGCCAGCGCGCGAGGTCGCGCTCGGAGAGGTCGGTGATGTCGCGACCCTCGATCCGGACGCGGCCGCGCGTGGGGCGTGTGAGCCCGCCGATCATGTTGAGGAGCGTGGTCTTGCCCGAGCCGGATGGCCCGGCGAGGACGACGAACTCGCCGGGCTGGATCGTGAGACTCACGTCCCGCACCGCTTCCACCTCGATCCCCTCGTGCTCGAACACCTTCCACAGCCCGTCGGTGCGAACCGCGGCCGGGTGGCGATCGGCGGGCTCGCCCATCGGGGCGTCGCGCACCTCGCGGGTCGTCATGGCACCTCCCTCAGGCTTCGAACTTCATGGCTTCGGCGACATCGATCCGCGTCGCGCGCCACGCCGGGTACAGCGAGGCCCCCACGCCGATGATGAACACGAACAGGAGGCTTCCCACCAGCTGGAGGAGATCGAAGTGGGGACGCACGACGGGATCGATGACGGCGCCGGCCGCCCTGAACCCCTCTTCCATGAGGAACGAGTAGTCGAGCCCGTTCCGGAAGAACGTCCATGTCACGAGGAAGCCGAGCGCGATCCCGATCAGACCGCTCGTCGCGGACAGGAGGACGCCCTCCACGAGCACCTGCGCCCCCGTCTCGCCCCGCGTCATCCCGAGCGCCCGCACGACACCGAACTCCCGGGTCCGCTGCAGAACGGACATGAGGATCGTGTTGATGATCGCCAGCGCGACGATGGCGAGCGTAACGGCGTGGAAGACGTAGTCGCCGAAGTCGTCCATGCGGACCGCCGCCTCGAGCTCGGGCATGGCCTCCTGCCAGCGGAGGACGGCGATCCGACGGCCGGGGGACAGGGCCTCGTCGAGCGCGCGCGCGACCGGATCGACCGCCCCGCTCGCGTCGAGCAGCAGCGCCACGGTGGTGGCCGCCCCCCCGGCGGACAGCCAGCTCCGGGCGGTGGCGAGGGGGATGTGCACGATGCGCTCGTCCACATCCGGCAGCCCGGTCTCGAAGATGCCCCGCACGCGCACGAGCTGGCCGACCACCTGACCCGTGGCGTCCTGCGCGGTGAGCACGACTCGCGAGCCCGGCCCCACGTCGAGGCGCTCGGCCAGCTCCCGCCCCATGTAGGCCGCGAGCGGATCATCGGCGGGCAGGTAGTCGCCCTCCACTCGACGCTCGGCCAGCCGCGAGAATCTCCGCTCAGTGGCCGGCTCGACCCCCATGACGAGGACCGGGACGGCCCCGTTGGCGCTGCTCGCGAGCCCCTGCACCTCGAGCCGGGTGGTCCGTTCGACGACGTGCCGGGCCACCGCGGGGGCGCCGAGCGCCGAGCGCACCCGCTCCAGATCGGACGCCTCCAGACGGTCGTCGAGCGTCCGCCGGGCCCGGTACCCCGGGGCCTGTATGGCGACGTGTCCCGTGCCGAGCCGGACGCCCGCCTCGATCCAGTCTTCGTGCGCTCCCGAGGCGAGCGAGCGGGAGAACACCAGCAGGGCCACGCCGAGCACCATGGCGGCCGAGGTGAGCAGACTGCGCCTCAGCTGCCTGCGCAGGTTGCGCGTCGCGAGCCGTACGAGGAGCGTGGGGCGTCGCACCCGACCCTCAGCGGCCCTGGAGAGTGTCGGCCGGCGGGACCCGTCCGGCACGCACCGCCGGTACCAGCGCGGCGATCACCGCGGTCCCGAACAGCGCGAGGGCGGCGACCACCATCATCCCGGGCGGGTATTCGACCCGCAGCACGGGGCGCACGAGACCGCCGGCCATCGTGAAGCCGCCGTACAGCCAGCTCATGTCGGGAGGCGCCCGATGCCACCACGCCAGGAGGGGGAAGGTGAGCAGCGCCCCGGACGCGAGGCTCACGCCGCCGAGCGCCACGGCCTCCCACAGCACGGAGCGCAAGATCCCCGACGGGGTGACGCCGAGGGCGAGCAGCAGGGCGAACTCGCGCCGGCGTTCGAAGGTGGCCATCAGCATCGTGTTCGCGACGCCGAACACGGCCATCACGAACACGACGAGGACGATCACCCACTCGACCGATTCGAACAGCGCGGCGTAGTCGACCATCTCGGGCTGGAACTCCGTCCATGCGCGGACGCGGGCGTCCGGAAAGCGGCTCTCCAGACGGCCCGCGAGCCGGGCCTCCGCCGCCGGCGCCCGCCAGGGGTCCGCGACCCGCATCGCGACCTCGTGGATCCGTCCGGGCTCGAGGACGATCAGGCGCTGGAGGGCATCGATGGGGAGGAAGGCGAGCCGCGCGTCCAGCTCCGCCAGCCCCGAGGAGAAGATCCCCGACACGGTGAACAGGTCGTTTCCGAGCGAGCCGTCCGCGGCCGGGGCCACGACGACCACCTCGTCGCCGACCCCGGCCGCGAGCTGACGCGCCATCTCGCGCCCGATCCACAGCTCGTTCTCGCCGCTGCGGGGGAGTCGGCCCTCCAGGCCGGTGCGCGTGATGGCCGCGACGCGGCGCTCGCGCGCCGGTTCGATTCCGATCAGCTCGGTGGCCACCGTGTTGTCGCCGGCGCTCACCAGACCGCCGCCGTACACGCGCGGCGCCGCCGCCTCCACGGCCGGATCCTCCTCGAGGGTGGCGAGCAGGGCCCCTACGTCGGTCCCGTCCTGGCCACCCACCGTCTCGTGCACGGATCGTTCGGGCAGGTAGTCCACGGCGTGCACCTGGAGCTGACCGGAGAGGATCCCGGTCCCGTTGCCGATCATCTCGGCGATCATGCCGCGGCTCAACCCGGTCATCAGGACGACCGCGCAATAGGCGAGCGCCAGCCCGCCGATCGTGAACAGGCTGCGGCGTCGGTTCCGTCCCACGTTGCGCCACCCGATGCGCCACCACGGAGCCGGGACGACGGTCACGGTGTACCCTCGCGCAGCCGTCGCAGCGAGAAGTCCTCCGGCCCGAGATTGACATCGAACTCGAGCGATTCGTATCGGATCGAGGTGTGCTCATCCGGCTTGTCGGCCGGCTGGATGCGCATTGCCAGGGGGACCAGCCGCCCGCCCGTCGTCCGGTAGTCGGACCACGTGATCGTCCGCACGAGCTCGTCGCGCTCGTCGTAGAAGCGTGCCCACTCGGGCATCAGGTCCTGCCTGCGGACCCGATACCGGATCCGGCTCCAGATCACCGCCGCCCGGGGCTTGGGAACGAGGTCGAACTCCCACACCTCCGTCCCACCGCGCGGCCCTTCGTAGGCGATCGAGATGTCGTAGTCCTCGACGAGCCGGTGCTCCTTGACGAGGTCGTCGTTGGTGAAGTGGGATCCCATCCAGGACGAGCCCATGAGCGAAGAGGGGAGCTTGATCGTGCGGTCGACGCGCGGCAGGTAGTTCCAGATCTCCTCCCCCGCCTTGAGCGTCGCGGTGCCTGCGTCCTTGCGGGGCGAGAGAATGCGGATGAGGGCGTACTCGGTACCCAGCGAGGAGATCTGCATCTCGAGCGTGCGGGACCAGTGCTCGGTCACGATCTCCATCGTTACGCGGCCGCGGCTCGACTCGCCGCGCAGGAGCCGGTCGACGCGGTCCACGATCTCGGCCGGCGTCTCCTGCTGCGCCCGGAGGATCTGGGGCGCCCCCCCGAGGAGCGCGAGCGCGATCGGCAGCACGCGTGTCGTTCGGCGTCTCGTTGGGCTCATGTCGCGTCCGCCCCCCCGTCGGACCCCGGTGACCGTGACGCACCCGGGCCAACAGAACGCGCGGCGGTCCACACCGCCACGATGGCGGCCAGGCTCGCGATCGCGCGCAGGGCGATGCCGAGCCCCTCCGTCCGATCGAGGATCCCGGCACGCCGTACCAGCCAGCGCCAATCGTGCAGGATCGAGCGCGTCTGGCCGAAGGGGGCCAACACGACGTGTCCCGCCTCCTGCACCGGCAGGTTGACGCGATCGATGAAGTGGTAGCGGTAGGACGCGATGAGCCACGTGACGTAGACGGCGAGCAGCGCGATGGCCGGCGTCCGAAAGATGCGGCGCCGTCCGAGCTCCTCGAAGAAGTTCCACACCCCGCACCGTAGGCCCGGCCACGGCGGCGAGCAAGGTACGCCCACGACGTCCGGGCGCGGGGTTTACGAGTGACGGAGCGCCTCGAGCGGGTCGAGTGCCGCGGCGCGGCGAGCCGGGAGGAGGAGGCCCCCGAGAGCCGTCAGCGCCAGCGACCCCAGCACGCCGGCGAACACGACCGGATCCGCGGGGCTCACGAACTCGAGCGCCGAGGAGAGCGCGAAGCCGAGTGCGAGGGCGAGGAGGAGTCCGAGCCCGCCGCCGATCGCGAGCGGGCCGGCCCCCTGACGGACGATCAGACCCAGGATGTCGGCGCGGCGCGCCCCGAGCGCCATGCGCACGCCCACCTCGCGCGTCCGCCGCGCCACCCCGAACGCGACCACCCCGTACAGGCCGATCACGGTCAGGAAGAGCGCCCCCGCCCCGAACACCCCGAACAGGGTTCCGAACGCGTCCAGCACCCGCTTGTCGGCGTAGATGGCGTCGTACAGGGTGGCGATCTCGAACAGCGGCAGGTCCGGATCGACGGCCCGGAGCCCCTCGCGGATCATCCCCGTGAGTGCCAGCGGGTCGCCGCTCGCGCGCGCGAGCACGCGGACCGAATAGGGCTCGTGCTGGAGGATGGAGAGATACACGCCGTCCCCGCGCGCATCCTCCGGATCCTGCATCTGGAGGTCGGGGACGACGCCCACGACCGTGATCGGCTCGCCCGAGGGCACCCAGGCGCGATCGGAGTACCGATACAGCTGGAGCGTGCGGCCGATCGGATCTCTCGCTGCGGAGAACCGCTCCACCCAGCTCCGATTGACGAGCGCGACGGGCGGCGCGTCGCGGTCGTCGCTCCAGCGAAGATCCCGCCCTCGAGCCGGGCGCGACCCCAGCACGCCCAGGAAGCCGGGGGAGACCATGGCGACGCCGGTGGAGGTCCCGATCTCCCCGCTCTCCGGAGGGGGCTCGCCATCCAGCCGGAACACCCGGTCCCCCGCGCCCCTCCCGGGGAGCACGCTGGCGAGGGCCGCCCGGGTCCCCGGAATCGCGACGAGCTGCCGGGCGAGCTCGGAGACGGTCCGGGCTCGCGGCGTTCCGTCCGGGTCGCCGTCACGACCGCCGAAGGCCTCCACGGTGAGGCCGACCTGGGCCGAGAAGATGTCGCGCGCATCGAACGGGAGCGAGATGGCCCGCAGACCGAGGGCGGCTCGCACGAGCATCCCCGACACGACGAGCAGACCGCAGGCGAGGGCCACCTCGGCCACCAACAGGCCGCGGCTGACGCGTCCGATCCGCAGACCGGACGCGGTCGACTCGTCCTTGAGAACCGCGGTCACGGAGGTCCTCGATGCCCGTACCGCGGGCAGGATCCCCGCGAGGATCGCCGCCGCGCCCACGAGTCCCGACGAGAACGCGAGCACCGTCCGATCCACCCGGAAGTCCACCCAGAACGCCTCGAGGATGTCCGCGCTGGCCCGGTCGAAGAACCCGACCGCGACGTACGCGATCGCCACGCCTCCGAGCCCTCCGAGCAGGGCGATCACCGCCGACTCGAACAGGTGCCGGCCGACGATCCGCGCGCGGCTGGCGCCGAGTGCCGTCTCGACGGCCACCTCTCTCGTCCGCGTCGCGGCTCGAGCCAGGAGGAGGTTGGCGACGTTGGCGCACGCGATAAGGAGGACGAACGAGACCGCGAACAGCATGAGGTACAGGATGGGCACCATGCCCGGATCCATCTCGATGTCCGCGAACGGACGGACCGACACCCCGAGATCGGCGTGCGTGCGCGGCTGCGCCCGCGCGAGCCGATCGCCGATCGTGGCCATCTCCACGCGGGCCCGGTCGAGGCTCGCGCCGTCCCGCAGCCGACCGAACGCGATGAGATCGATGCCTTCGTCGGGGGGGATCGACGCGGAGAATCCGAGCGGGAGCCATACGTTCTCGTGGATCGGGAATCCGAACCCGGCCGGCATGACGCCGATCACCGTGTGTGCCGCGCCGTTCACGCGGATCGAGCGCCCGAGGATGCCGGGGTCGGCATCGTAACGCCGCTCCCACAGGTCGTGTCCGATGACCACCGTGGCCGGGGCGCCGGGCGCCGCGTCGGCCGCCGCGAACGTCCGCCCAAGCGCCGGGCCGACGCCGACCACGCGAAACGCATCGGGGGTCACGAGCGCCCCGGAGGCCCGCTCCGGTCCATGTTCGGCGTCGGACAGATTCACCGCCCGCCGCGCGACGGCGGCCATCGCCTCGAAGCTCCTCGCCTCGGCCGACCAGCTCAGATAGTCGAACGGTCGTGGGGCGAGATCGTCGACGCCCAACCTCGGGATCGTCCGCGCGAGCACCACCAGCTCCCGCGGCTCGGCGAACGGGAGGTCCCGCGTGCCGCCATGGATGATGCTGAACATGGTGGTGGTGGCGCCGACGCCGAGCGCGAGCGCGAGCGCGGCGCCGAGCGTGAGGCCCTTGCCGCGGGCGAGACCGCGCAGCCCGAGGCGGATGTCGAGGAGGAATCGATCCACGCGAGCTCTCCGGGGTCGGTCCGCGGTCCGGGTGTCCCGGCGAGCCGTGGACGTGCGGTGAGGCGCCGCTCACCCTACGGGCCGGTCCGGCGCGCCGGTTTCACGGGGCCGGGCGACGCGGAATGCTCGGGCGGATCCGCTTCGGCTCGCCACCGCCGCGAAGATCTCGAACAGGGAAGTGTCGAACGCCACCAGGGTGACGGTATCCGGTCGGGTGTGGGCGTCGAGCCACGCGCCGACCTCCCCCACCGCGACCACGGCCGCCCGCTCCGGCGGGTACCCGTACACGCCGCAGCTGATGGCGGGGAAGGCGATCGAGCCGATGTCGTGCGCGCGGGCCAGCGCCAGGGATTCCCGGTAGCACGAAGCGAGGAGCTCCGGCTCGCCCGCGTCCCCGCCGGACCACATCGGTCCGACGGTGTGGATGACGTGCCCGGCCGGGAGATCGAATCCGCTGGTGATGCGCGCCTCGCCGGTCGGACAGCGCACGCCGGGCTTCACCTCGGGGACCGCACGGCACGCGTCGCGCAGCGCCGGTCCCGCGGCCCGGTGGATCGCCCCGTCCACGCCACCGCCCCCCAGCATGCGCTCGTTGGCCGCGTTCACGATCGCGTCCACCTCGAGCGCCGTGATGTCCCCCCGCCACACCCGCACCCCGGAGCCCATCACCGGGCGCCCCCCGCCAGTCGTTCGGGAAGCGCGTACACGGCTACGTGCTCGACATCGAGCTCATCCCGCCTCACCCCCACCGCCCTTGCATCGCTCACCGACAGGAGCGCCACCCCCACGGGGACGTCGAGGGCTCCGATCAGGCGACCGTCGGCGTCGTACACCGTCCACGTCGGCGTCTCGTCCGGGAACGCGAGATAGTCGAGCACCCACAGGCGCTCGCGCGGGTCCACGAGGAGCCATGGGAGACGATCGTCCACCAGCCCGCTGCGACCGAATGCCGGCATCGACGGTCGGGCCGGCTGGCGTCGATAGGCGGGCAGGAACAGCTCTGCCCGGGGTCCGTCTCCGTACTCCCGGGTGCGGGCGTTGATGAACCGGGCCCGATCCTCGTCCGTCAGGGGGCGCTCGACGCCGGGTCGGCGCACGAGCCTGGGCGGCGCGCCGTCCACTGCCAGGATCCGGATCTCGTACGCGGCGGCGTCGGCGACATAGACCCGGTCGCCGGTCACCAGCACGCGCGTATCGTGGCCGAAGATGGGCTCGGAGCGGCCGGGGACCTCGGGGTCCATCCAGGCCTCGAACATCCTGAAGCGGGCGATCGTGTCCACCGAGGCGCCCGCGTGCCGGACGAGGACGCCGTTCGAGCGCGCGTACGCCCCGGTCTCGCGCGGCGGTTCCGGGAGGATGCCGTAGGAGACGAGGCCCCCGTCGGCGAGGAGCCCGATGTCCGGATGGTCGGAGGGCGTCGTCCCGAGGAGCTCCCCGGCGTCGGAGAATACCGTGAACCGCCATCCTCGTCCATCCTGCGCGACGAGCGAGTCACCGCGGAGCTCGAGCGATGCGAGCGCCGCGAACTCCCCCGGCCCCTCGCCCTCGCCCCCCACGGAGCGCACGTGGCGACCGGCCGCGTCGTAGAAGCGGAGCTCGTTCGTGGCGCCGTTCGCAACCACGAGCTCGTCGCGCGCGGACCACACCGCCCCCGCGACGCCCGACAGCTGGTAGGCCTCGTCGCCCTCCACGACCCCCACCTCGAGCAGCGGTTCCGCCGGGAGGGTCCAGCGGGCCGGGGGCTCGGCGGGGTTGTCGACGATCGCGACGCCCGCGCTGTCCCGGAACGTGACGCCGGGCCGCTCTCCGGCATCGTGACAGCCGGATCCGCACGCGACGGCGATCGCGAGCAGCGTGGCCGCCCGTGGCCGCGAACCGCCGCCCGTGGGCCTTCCACGCAGCGAGGGGCCCGCCGGGGCGGGCTCCATCGGGCGCCGCGCCCGCCGGAGCCCGCCCCCTACTCTCGCGGTGGCCACCGCGGCAACGCCCGACCGGTCGTCCACGGCGCCCCCGCCTCCTCCAGCCGCCCCTCGAGGGCGGGCAGATCGGTTTCGATCAGCCGGCGCACCTCCGGATACAGCTCGGTGAACTCCTCGCGGGCGATCCGGTACTGCTCGCGGTGCGTCTCCGTGGGTCCGTAGAACCCGCGCCAGTGCCCGCCCACGACCTGGTTCACGCGGCTCACGATGCCGGGCAGGTCGGGCTCGGATCTCGAGGCCTTCGTCCGATCCCCGTTGAGCGCGGCCAGCACATCGAGCAGCCGGAGCTCGAAGGCGCGGGCATCCTCGCGGAGCGTCTCCGGGGAGGCGGGCCAGCGCTCGAGGGCCTGCTTGATGGCCGCGATGCGGTCCATCGCCTCGCCCACGACCCGCTGCGTGCCCATCACGGCGCGCAGGAGCTCGCCCGTCTGGCGCTGGAAGGCGAGCACGTCGGCCCGGTCCTGGGGCGCGATCGCCGGCTGGACGACCGGCGCGATCTCGAACGGGACCGGGGCCGCGAGCTCGGTCACCACGCCGTCCACGCGCTGGCCGAGCGACACGGTGTACCGTCCCGGGAGGGCCATCGGGCCCAGACCGCCGCCGAAGCCCCCGAATCCGCCGCCGCCGCCGCCCGCCGTGACCGGCGAGTACGAGGGGTATCGGAAGCCCCACGTGGCGCGGTGGATCCCCTGCGAGGTCGATGCGTCCACGGTGTTCACCACGTTGCCGTCCTCGTCGCGCACGGTCAGGAACACCTCCGGGTCCTCCTCGCGGTCCTCGGCGCGCAGCTCGTCCCACGACGGATACGGGTTGTCCTCGCCGCGCCGTTCCCGCCGGCGCTCTTCCGCCCGCCTACGGGCCTCCCGCGTCCTGAGCGATTCCTTCACGTAGTAGGTGAAGGTGGCGCCGAAGGGCGGATTGTCGCCCGTGTAGAAATCGGTCGAGTAGTTCCCGCCCGGGCTCCACGTCAGGTACATCTCGCCGGTGTCGACCGGGAAGATGAAGCCGTCCTGCGCCAGGATCTCGTCCGAGCGGGCGGCCAGCTGGCGGAGGGGCGTGTAGTCGTCGAGCACGTAGAACCCGCGCCCGAACGTCGCGGCGACCAGGGCGTCGTCCCGCTTCTGGATCTCGAGCTCCCGCACCGGGATCGTCGGGAGTCCGCCGCCGAGCTTCACCCACGACCCGCCCCCGTCCACCGATGCATAGGCGGAATACTCGATCCCCAGGAAGAGGAGGCCGGGCTCCACGTCATCCTGCACGATGGAGAACGCCGGCCCGTTCTCGGGCAGGTCGCTCGCGATCGACGTCCACGTGCGCCCCCGGTCGGTGGATCTGAGCACGTAGGGGTGGAAGTCCCCTCGCTTGAAGTTGTCGATCACCGCGAACACGGTGTTCGGGTCGTGGAGCGACGCCTCCACGTCGTGCACGAAGCTCGTATCGGGCACTCCCGGAAACGAGGTGACGGCGCGCCAGCTCCCGCCGCCGTCCTCGGTCACCTGGACGAGTCCATCGTCGGTGCCCACGTAGATGAGCCCCTCGACGAGCGGCGACTCCGAGATGGACACGATGTGACCGAACACCGACGTCGAGCGGTTCTTGCCGACTGCGTCCACGCTCCACACGCGGCCCATCACCTCGAGCTGGTTGCGGTCGATGTTCCGAGTGAGATCGGCCGAGATTCGGCGCCAGGTCGACCCCTGGTCGTCGGATTCGAACAGCACCTGCGCGCCGAAGTAGAGCCGGTGGTTGTCGTGCGGCGACATGTGGAGCGCCGCGTCCCAGTACCAGCGCAGCGGCGGGTCCTCGGCGTCGTCCTGGGGCTGGATGTCCAGCCGTTCCTTGCTCTTCCGGTCGAAGCGGGAGAGCACGCCGTGCTGGAGCTGGGAGTAGATGATGTCGGGGTTCTCGGGATCCACCACCGGGTCGAACCCGTCGCCCCCCATGGTCACGTACCACTCGGAGTTCGGGATCCCGTCCGACATCGTCGTCCGCGAGGGGCCGCCCCACGTGTTGTTGTCCTGCGTGCCCCCGTACACGTAGAAGAATGGCTCGTCGTTCGAGGTGGCCACCCGGTAGAACTGCGTCACCGGCAGGTTGTCGAAGAACCGCCAGCCCTCGCCGCCGTCGAACGTCTCGTACAGCCCGCCGTCGTTCCCGATGAGCAGGTGCTCGGCGTCATCGGGATCGAACCACAGCGCGTGGAAGTCGACGTGCACGCCGCGCGTCGACAGCCGCCCCCAGTTCTCGCCCCCGTCATCCGACATCTGCGCGAACGTGTCGAGCGCGTAGATGCGGTCGAATCGGTGCGGGTCCGCGTACAGCTCGTGGTAGTACATCGGCGCGCTCGACTGGTAGCGCGAGGTTCGCGTCCAGTGCTCGCCCATGTCCTCGGAGCGGAAGGTGCCGCCGTCGTCGCCGCTCGCCTCGACGATCGCGTACAGCACGTCCGCATCGACGGGCGACACGGCCAACCCGATGCGGCCCTTGTCGACCCCCGGGAGCCCGCGGTTTATCTCGCGCCACGTGTCGCCGCCGTCGGTCGACTTGTAGATCCCCGATCCGGGTCCGCCGTCGATCATCGTCCACTGGTGGCGCCGGCGCTGCCACGCGACGGCGTACACGACGTCGGGGTCGCGGGGATCGAAGTGGACCTCGTTCACGCCCGTGTCCTCGTCGATTTCGAGCACGCGCTCCCATGTCTCGCCGCCGTCCATCGTCCGGTACAGGCCCCGGTCGCCGCCCGACGCCCACAACGGACCCTGCGCGGCCACGTACACGATGTCCGGGTCGTCCGGGTCGACCCGGATCATCCCGATGTGCTCGGAGTGCTCGAGCCCCATGTTCGTGAACGAGCGACCCCCGTCGATCGATTTGTAGACGCCGTCGCCGTAGCCCACGGAGCGCTGCGCGTTGTTCTCGCCCGTTCCCACCCACAGCGTGAGGTGGTTCGACGGATCGAGCGCGATCGCCCCGATCGAGTACGAGCCGTAGCTGTCGAAGATCGGACGCCACGTGGTGCCGGCGTTGGCCGTCTTCCACACCCCGCCGGACGACACGCCGACGTACCACACGCTGTGGTCCGTCGGATCGACGGTGATGTCCGCGATGCGGCCCGACGCGAGGCCGGGTCCTATGCTTCGCCAGCGCAACCCCGACAGGAGCCTGGCGTCGAGGGTCGGCGCGCCGCCCTCGTCTTCGGCCTCTTCCTCCTGCGCCGTGGCGCCGATCGGGAGCAGGAGCGCGGCCGCCAGCGCGAGCGCCAGCGCCGGACGGAAGGTGTCGAATGCGATCGAACGCGCGCGGCGCGAACGAGACCGGGAGGAACCCATCGGCGTGCTCTCCGCTTTCGTGGCGGGTCGAGAAGACGAAGCGACGAAGGTAGCGCACGGCGGCGGTGGGATCGACCCGCCGTCCGGCCGCCCGCGCGAGCCGCGACCGGTGGCCCTCAGGTCTCGATGGCGCGCACCGACTCCTCTCGGCGGCGGCGGACGTAGTCGGAGACGTGCGGCCCGTACCGCGACACGAAGTCCTTCAGATAGTCGTCCCCGTGCACCGTGCCACGGCACTCCCGCGCCCCGCACGAGCACTCGAAGGAAGGCATGCGCTCGTTGTAGAACGTGGCGTAGTCGAGCGTGATCTCCTCGCCGGCCGCGAGGTCGCGGCGCGCCACCACGTCGAGGCCCTCGAGCCACGCCGTGGGATCGCACGAGTGGTTCACCGGCTTCCATTCGTGCGGGTCGTGGCTCCACGTGACCCACACCTCATCGGTGATCGGCCACGCGTAGCGCCGGAACGCCTCCAGCTCCTCCTCGTCCCAGCGTCGCTCGACATGGGACAGGGTCACGAGCTCGTGGGAGCGCCCCTCGAATTGGATGACGATCTCCCCGGCGCGCACATCTCGCGTGGCGACGAGCTTGTAGCCGCCGTCGTCCGGCACGACCCGCCACTTGCGGCGCGTGCGCGCGTGGCGGGCCAGGGCGGCGTCGACGATGCGCCGGGTGAAGCCGACGTGGCCGGCCGGGTCGTGCAGCAGGCACAGGTCCGCGCTCCCGGCGTCCTCGGGCGCGTAGTAGAGGCCGCAGTTCGGGTTGATCTCGAGCATGAACGGCCGTCCCTCCGCGTCCACGCGGACGTCGCAGCGGCCGTAGCCCACCCCGTTCAGCCCCTGGAAGAAACGCGCCGCCGTGTGGCGCAGCCGCCGCTCGAGCGCGGGGTCCCGCACGGGCACGGATTCCATGAGCCGGTAGTCGACCCACTTCATGTCGGAGTGCTTGAACGTCTCGCCCTCCGGGAATCGGTACTCCATGGGCTGGAAGGTGTAGGGCCGCTTCGGGTCGGCCGCGTTCTCCGCCACGAGCACCGTGCACTCGGTGCCCTCGATGAACTCCTCGACGAGCGTGCCGCCGAACTCCGACAGCATGCGCATGCCCTGTTCGAACAGCGCCTCCGGCGTGACGACGCGGGAGTCCGCCGTGAGCCCGATGCTCGCGTAGCTCGAGGGGTGCTTGACGATGAGCGGAAAGCGAAGTGCCTCTCCCGCACGAAGGAGCGCCGCCTCGTCGTACGCGAACGCGTACCCGGGCGTCGGGATGCCGAGCGCGCGACACACGCGCTTCATCGCCTCGCGCGACGGCTCGTAGAACTCGGAGGACGCGCCCGTGAACGGGACCTCGAGCCGCTCCAGCGTCTGCACGACCTCGATGCCGGGCGTCTCCTCGTCCCACGCCCCATCGCACAGGTTGAAGAACAGATCGTAGCCGAGACGCGCGGCGCCGGTCACGCGGCGCACGGCGTTCTCCTTCTCGAGCACGAGCACATCCCAGTCGGCGTCGGGCAGGAAGGGACGGGGATCGCACAGCCAGTCGTCGGCGGGTGGGGTGTCGTCGATGTCCTGGTTGGTGAGAAGACAGATGCGCATGGGCTCGACGAGGTCGGGGTGAGTCCCGATGATCGAGGGTCACCGCGTTGATCAGTGGCGAGGCAGCGGTCTCCTACGAGGCCGCCGCCTCACCGAGCTCGCGCACTGCGTGCGCTCGATGCGTGACGCACGCGATTATGGAAGCACGGAACCAACATCGCTAGTGTCGCACTCGCGATCGACGGGAACATCGGACGGGTGGAGCCGGAGCGAGCGCATGACGAGGCGGAAACGGGGTCGTCGAGCGACAGGGTATCGGGCATGGTCGCGGGCGATCCTCCTCCTGCTCGCTTCGGGGGTGCGCGTGACGGGGCCCGCCGAGGCCCAGATCGTCAACACGCTGCGCGGCTGGGCCGATCCGGAGCCCGGCTGGTCCGGTGATATCGAGGCCCGCTTCGCGCTCGCGGCGGGGAACTCGGAGTACCTCGAGCTGAGCGCGGGTGGGGCCCTGCAGGTCGTCGCAGGGCCGCATCGCGTGCGCGTGCTGGCCTCGGAGACGCTTCGGCGGGCGAACGGCGAGAAGGTCGCCGAGGACTTCCTCGTCCACGCGCGTCACAACTACGCGCTGTCGGCGGCGTTCAAGACGCTCGTGTTCGCGCAGCACCAGGTGAACCCGTTTCGCCGGCTCGAGCGCCGCACCTTGTTCGGCATCGGGGGACGCTGGGACTTCGTGCGCGCCGCGGCGTGGGACGCCTCCATCGGAGCGGCCTACATGCTTGAGCTCGAGCGCCTGACGGACGATCCGTTCGGCGGGACGGAGACGGATCACCGGGCCTCCTGCTTCCTGTCGATCATCGGACAGGCCACCGGGACCCTGCGCGTCGACGTCAGCGCGTTCTTCCAGCCCCTGCTCGCCGACTACACGGATTCGCGTGCGTACGCGTCGGCCAGCGCGCGAGTGGATGTGGTCGGTGGGCTGGACTTCCTCCTCAGGCTCGGACTCCTCCACGACTCCGATCCTCCGGTTGGCGTGCAGCCGACCGATTTCACGCTCAGCTCCGGGCTCGTGCTCGACTTCTGACGCCCGCCGCCGAGGGGCCGCCGCGGCGCTTGCCGGGCAACGGAGGGAGCGCGACGGTTGTTTCAGTGTAGAGGGTCCCTGTGGCATCGTCCTACTGCACGGAGTCCGGCGGAGCGGCGCCCTGAGGCCGTCCGCGAATCACGGCGGGGCGCCTCGACGGCCCGCCACCATCGGAGAGCGGGGGGGAACGAACCGATCGTGTTCGAGTTTCTCTTCAAGTACCGCCCGGTGGTGTTCGAGCGCGGGGACCTCGTGCTCGCTCTCCCCCCGTGGACGCTGCTCGTGGGCTGGCTCGCGATCGGCGCGCTGGTGGCGGTCGGGCTCGAGTACCGCCGCGTGGGACCCACGCTTCGCGCCCGCGACCGCTGGATCCTCGCGCTCCTGCGGACGGCGGCCCTCGGAGTCCTCCTGTTCGCCCTCTTCCGGCCGATCCTCGTGGTGTCGACCGTCGTGCCGCGCCGCAACTACGTGGCGGTGCTGCTCGACGACTCCCGCAGCATGCGGGTGGCGGACGAGGACGGAGAGCCGCGCTCGCACAGGCTGCTCGAGCTGTTCGCCGGCAGCGAGTCCGACTCGGCCGGTCTCGCGTCGGAGGCCGGGGCTCTCCGCCGGGCGCTCGAGGAGCGCTTCCGTCTCCGGATGTACGGGTTCGACGCGGACGCGGCGCGGATCGACGCCCCCGAGGCGATGGGCTTCGCCGGTGGCCGCACGAGCCTCGGCCCGGCGCTCGCACGGGTCCGCCAGGACATGGAAGGGCTCCCGGTCGCCGGCGTCGTGGTGGTCACCGACGGGGCGGACAATGCCGAGGAGCCCCTCGACGAGGCGCTCCTCGAGCTCCGTGCCACCGGTCTGCCGGTGTATACCATCGGTCTCGGCGAGGAGCGCATCGCGCCCGACGTGGAGGTGCGACGCGTCGAGCTCCCGCGTCGGGCGCTCGAGGGCACGACGGTGGTGGCCGACGTCATCCTGTCGCATGCCGGGCTGGCCGGACGCACGGTGCGGCTCGATGTCGAGGACGACGGCCGCATCCTCGGCACGCGCGAGGTGGAGCTGGGCCCCGATGGAGAGGAGCCGGTCCAGGTCCAGTTCACGCTCGAGGACCAGGGGCCCCGCAGGCTCCAGTTCGGCGTGCCCGCGCTCGAGGGCGAGGCGGTGACCGAGAACAACCGGCGCGAGGCGCTGCTCGAGGTGTCGGGGACCCGCCGCAAGATTCTGTACTTCGAGGGGGCCCCCCGCCCGGAGCTCAAGTTCCTGCGCCGCGCCGTCCGGCACGATGAGAACCTCCAGGTGGTGACGCTGGTGCGGTCGGCCGAGGAGAAGTACCTGCGCCTCGGCGTGGATGACGCCGAGGAGCTCGTCGAGGGATTCCCGACCACGCGCGAGGAGCTGTACCGCTACGAGGGCCTCGTGCTGGGCGATGTGGAGGCCAGCTTCTTCACGCACGACCAGCTTCAGATGATGGCGGACTTCGTCGGCCAGCGGGGCGGCGGTCTCCTCGTGCTGGGCGGGAATCGGGCCTTCGCGGAGGGAGGGTATGCCGGGACCCCGCTCGCCGATGCGCTCCCGGTGGTGCTCGACCCGTCGCACGACACCGGCGTGGTCGAGGTCCTCCCGGTGCTCACGCCCGCGGGACGCCGGCACCCCGCGATGCGCGTGGCGGGGGATGCGGACGCGTCGGACGAGCGCTGGGGTACCCTACCACCGGTGACCTCCGTGAACGACGTGCGCCGTGTGAAGCCGGGCGCGGTGACCCTGCTCGAAGCCGACCCGATCGACGGAGGGGAGCGGCGCGTGATGCTCGCGCACCAGCGCTACGGCCGCGGCACCGCGATCGCGTTCCCGATCCAGGACTCGTGGATGTGGCAGATGCACGCCGACATCCCGCTCGAGGACCAGACGCACGAGACGCTGTGGCGCCAGCTCCTGCGGTGGCTGGTGCACGACGCTCCGGGGCGCGTGCTCGTCGACCTCACCGAGGATGCCGCTCCCCCGGGGGAGCCGATGGTGGTGCGGGCGGAGGTCGAGGACGAGCGCTACCTGCGAGTCAACGGCGCGACGGTCACCGCTTCGGTCACTGGCCCGAACGGGGTCCCCGTCGAGGTGCCGCTCGAGTGGACGGTCGAGCGGGACGGCGAGTACGAGGGACGCTTCGTCCCCGAGGAGGCCGGGCTGTACCGCGTCGACGTGGTGGCCTCCTCGGTCGGCGGGTCCGGCGGGCCGCTGACCGGCGAGGGAGGGGCCACGCTGGGCACGCCCGGGGATACGGCCAGCGGGACCGCCTGGTTCCGGGCGGGTCCAGAGCAGCGGGAGCCGTTCGGCGCCGGTCGCCGCACCGACCTCCTCGAGCGCATCTCGGAGGAGACCGGCGGTCGCTTCTACACGGCGGCGAACGCCGACCTCCTCGCCGAGGAGATCCGATACACGGAGAGCGGCGAGACGATCAGGGAGGAGCGCCCGCTGTGGGACATGCCGGTCCTCTTCCTGCTCCTCGGAGTCCTGCTCACCGGTGAATGGGCGTACCGCCGCCGCCTGGAGCTCGCATGACGCGCGCCCTGATCGCGGTCGCGACGCTCGCCCTCGCGGGGCTCCTGGCCCCCGGAGCGGCCGGTGCGCAGGAGAGCGGCGCGCCGTCGACGCATCTCCTCGTGGTCACCGGGCTCGGTGGCGGGGACGAGTTCGCCGATCTGTTCCACGCGCAGGCGGCCGCCTTCGTGGACGCGGCGCGCGACCGGTGGGGCCTGCCGGCATCACACGTCATCTGGCTGGCCGAGGACCCCGCTGTCGATCCAGAACGCATCCGCGGCCGCTCGACGCGCGAGGAGATCGAACACCAGCTGACGGCGCTGGCCGGCAGGACCCGCCCCGACGACATGGTGCTCATCCTGCTGATCGGGCACGGCACCGGGTCCGGCGAGGAGTCCAGGCTGAACCTCCCCGGTCCGGACCTGTCGGGCGCCGACCTCGCGAAATGGCTGGGCGCGTTTACGACCCAGACACTCGCCGTCGTGAACACGGCCAGCGCGAGCGGCGGGTTCGTCCCGTCGCTGTCGGCCCGCGGGCGGGTGGTGGTCACCGCGACGCGCTCGACGCGCGAGGTCGAGCGAACGCATTTCGCCGACTTCTTCGTGGAGGCATTCCGGGACGACGGAGCGGATACCGACAAGGACGCGCGCGTGTCGCTGCTCGAGGCGTTCGCGTACGCCCGTGCCGAGGTGGAGCGCTTCTACGATCGCGAGAACCAGCTCCTCACCGAGCACGCGGTGCTGGACGACAACGGCGACGGCGAGGGGTCGGCCGAGCCGTCCACGACCGGCGATGGGGCCCTGGCCGGCCGTTTCTTCCTCGCCGCCTCGAGCGCGGCGGTCGCCGCCCGGGCGAACGACGATCCCGAGCTCCGGGCCCTGCTCGAGGCCAAGGCCCGCATCGAGACGGACATCGCGGCCCTCAGGGCGCGCAAAGACGACATGACCCCGGACGCGTACGACGCCGAGCTGGAGAGGCTCCTGCTCGAGCTGGCGACCACGAACCGCGCCATTCGCGCCCGCGAGGACGGATCGTGAGCCCGGTGTCGCGGAGCCCCCGCGGCCCGGCATGGGGACACCGCGCCGTGGCGGGCGCCGCGCTCGCGCTGGCGCTGGCGGCACCGTTTCCCGGGTGCGCCCAGGATGTCGCGCCCGCCGGTCTCGCCGCGGCGCGCGACGCGCTCCAGCGGGGCGACTACGAAGACGCCGCGGCCGGATACCACGAGCTGGCGCAGGCGGGCCGGGACCTTGCGCGGGCGGCACGCGGCTGGGCGCGCGCGCTGGCGGCGACGGGGGAGTACGAGGCGGCCCTCGACGCGCTGTCGGAGGCGGAGGCGGCCGGTGCGCCCGCCGTCGAGCTGGCGCGCTGGCGCGGCGTGCTGTCGCGTCGCCTCGGCCGCACGGAGGAGGCGGAGGAGCTGCTGGAGGCGGCGATCGACCGCGGTGCCACCGACGCGCCCCTCGCGCGACTCGAGCTCGGGGAGCTCCTGTGGAACACGGGCCGGCGGGAGGAGGCGTTCGAGCTGTTCGACTGGTTCATCGACTTCTACAACGCGGGCTCGGCGCGGACCGCCGACGAGCTCGCGGCGGTCGGCCGCGCGCTCACCTATGAGGGCGCACGGAACTACGCCCTGTTCCACGACGCACAGCGGGCCTTCGAGGAGGCCATCCGGGCGGACCCCGGGGATCCCGAGCCCCGCGTCGCGCTCGCCGACCTGTTCCTCGACAAATACGACAGTCGCGACGCCGGCGGGCTCCTCGACGAGGCGCTGGCCCGCAATCCCCACCACGCCGGCGCGCTCCTCGCGAAGGCGCGGCGGGCGAAGTTCGATGGCTCCTCGGAGGCGCTGGAGCTCGTCGGGCGGAGCCTCGAGGTGAACCCATCTTTCACCCCCGCGCGCGCCTTCCTGGCCCGACTGTATCTCGATCTGGAGGATGTGGAGCGCGCCGAGCGCGAGGCGCGACGCGCGCTCCACACCGATCCCGGCTCGCTCGAGGCGTGGACCGAGCTGGCGGTGGCCGCGCACCTGCGCGGCGACGAGGCGGCGTTCGCGGAGGCGCGGGACAGGGTCCTGTCCGTCGATCCGTCGCACGCGGAGCTGTACGAGGCACTCGCCGAGGTGTCCTATCGCACGCACCGTTACGCCGAGGCGGTCGAGCTCGCGCGCCGCGCCATCGCGCTCGACTCGCTCGCGTGGCCGGCTTACGCGGCGCTTGGTCTCAACCAGCTCCGCACGGGAGACATGGAGGGCGGGCGACGCACGCTGGAGCGCGCCTTCGAGGGCGATCCGTTCGACGTGTGGGTGAAGAACACGCTCGACCTGCTGGACGAGCTGTCGACCTTCGAGGAGAGGCGGAGCGACCGGTACGTGTTCCGCTTCCACCCCGACGAGGCCGCCCTCCTGTCGGTATACGCCCCGCTCCTCGCCGAGGAGGCGTTCGACGCGATGGCCGAGCGCTACGGCTACCGCCCGCCGACGCCGATCAGCGTCGAGGTGTACGACCAGCACAGAGACTTCTCGGTCCGCACCGTTGGTCTGGCCGGGATCGGTGCCCTCGGCGTGAGCTTCGGGTCGGTCCTCGCGATGGACTCCCCCGGCGCGCGCCCGCCGGGGGAGTTCAACTGGGGCTCGACTCTGTGGCACGAGATCTCGCACGCGTTCACGCTCGGCTACACCGGGCACCGGGTGCCGCGCTGGCTCTCGGAGGGGCTCGCCGTCCTCGACGAGCGGCACGCGCGGGAGGGGTGGGGGTCGGACGTGACGCCCGACTTCCTGCTGGCCTTCCGCGAGGGCCGGCTCCCGTCGCTGGAACGGTTCAACTACGGCTTCGTGCGGCCCGCGTACCCCGGTCAGGTCCAGCACTCCTACTACATGGCCTCGCTCCTGTGCGAGATGATCGAGGAGGAGGAGGGGACCGGGGCCATCCTCCGCATGCTGGACGGGTACCGGGACGGACTCGAGACCGATGCGGTGTTCCGGCGCGTGTTCGATCAGGATCTGTCGGCTTTCGACCGGCGGCTCAACGACTACATCGCGACCCGCTTCCGGACCGCGCTCGCCTCGATCGGGGCCCCCGCCACGGAGGGAGCACCTGTGCCGGTGGGGCGGTTCGCCACCGCGCTCCAGACCGGAGCGCGTCTGTACGGGGAGGGCCGCGTCGATGAGGCGATCGCCGCCCTCGAGGCGGCGCGGCGACTGTTCCCGGAGTACGCCGGGCCCGATTCGCCGATCCTGCTCCTGGCCCGCATCCACGCCGAGCGGGAGGAATGGTCCGCCGCCGCGGAGGCGTATCGCGCGTACGTGGCGCTCAACGAGAACCACTACGATGCGCGGCTGGGACTCGCGCTGGCCGAGGAGAAGCTCGACGATGACGAGGCGTCCCGCGCGGCGCTCGCCGGGGCGGTGTGGATCGATCCGTTCGAGCCTGATCTACACCGGCGGCTCGCCGACGCCAGCGAGGCCGCCGGCGACTGGGCGACGGCCATCCGCGAGCGCCGGGCCCTGGTGGCGCTCGACCCGCCCGACCTCGCGGAGGCCTATTATCGTCTTGCGGACGCGCTCTACCGGGACGGGGACGTCGAGGGGGCACGGCACACCGTGCTGAGGGCGCTCGAGATCGCGCCCAACTACGAGGCGGCGCTCGATCTCCTGCTCGAGATCCGGGGGGGCACATGAGGCGGCGAGCGACAGGGACGGTGGCGTCCCGGCGCCGGGGCCGGGCCGTGATGGCGCTCGGGCTGGCGGCCGTTCTCGTCCCGCTCGCGGTGGCGGTGGGGCAGGAGCGCGCGCGCGGGGGCGCCAACCTCGGGTTCGATCCGAGCGGATACCAGCGGTTCAACACCGAGTACAGCGGGAACTTCGTGTTCGTGCGCCTCATGTACCGTACGGACCCGTGGGAGGCGTACCGAAACCCGGGGTGGGCGCACGACTACCCGGTCGCGGAGCGCAACTTCGCCAAGATCCTCGACGCGCTCACGACCATGACGCCGTGGCAGGGGGGGAGCAACGTGCTCGCGTTCGACGACCCCGAGCTGTTCAAGTTCCCGATCGCCTACCTGTCCGAGCCGGGCTACTGGCGGCTGTCCCCCGAGGAGGCCGCCAGCCTGCGCGCCTACCTCCTCAAGGGCGGCTTCCTGATCATCGACGACATGATCGGGACACGGCAGCTCCGGAACGCGGTGGACATGCTGGGCCTCGCCCTCCCGGATCACCACGTCGTCCCGCTCGACGCCACGCAACCGGTGTTCGATTCGTTCTTCCATCTGGAGGAGGAGGACATCCGGATTCCGCACCCCTACCGACGCGCGATCGCGCAGTATTTCGGGATCTACGAGGACGACGATCCGAGCGGTCGCCTGATGGTCGTCATCAATCACGACAACGACATCGGCGACTACATGGAGTGGTCGGACACGGGGTTCCTCCCCATCCAGCTCTCCAACGAAGCGTACAAGCTGGGCGTGAACTACGTCGTGTACGCCCTCACGCACTGAACCCGACCGCCCCGCGGGGCGGCAGACGACGGAGCCGGGATGGAAGCGACGCCCAGAGAAATCGAGGAGCGCGGCGAGCCCGAAGGCAGGGGCGGCGTGGAGGGGCGCCCGGATACCGGGGAGGCGCCGACCGCACCCGAGCCCGACGATGCGGCCCTGGCCGATCGGTTGCAGACGGCCGGCGAAGACGTGCGCCGCGAGCTCAAGAAGGTGATCATCGGGCAGGACGACGTCGTCGAGCAGGTGCTCCTTTCGCTGCTCTCGGGCGGCAACAGCCTCATCATGGGCGTCCCGGGTCTGGCGAAGACGCTCCTCATCCAGACCCTGTCCGATGTACTCGACCTGAGCTTCAATCGCATCCAGTTCACGCCCGACCTCATGCCGTCCGACATCACGGGCACCGACATCATCCAGGAGGATGCGGATACCGGGCGGCGTCACCTGACGTTCATGCCCGGGCCCCTGTTCGCCAACATCGTGCTCGCGGATGAGATCAACAGGACGCCCCCCAAGACGCAGGCGGCCCTGCTCGAAGCGATGCAGGAGAAGCGCGTCACGATCCAGGGCCGCACGTACGACCTGCCGGCTCCGTTCTTCGTGCTCGCGACGCAGAATCCGATCGAGCTCGAGGGCACGTACCCGCTCCCCGAGGCGCAGCTCGATCGCTTCATGTTCCAGATCAACATCGACTACCTGCCCGAGGACGAGGAGCTCGAGGTGGTCGTGCGAACCACCGCGCTCCCCGATGAGCTGCCGGAAGCGGTGCTCACGGCGGAGGAGATCGCCGCCTTCCAGCGCCTGGTCCGCAAGGTGCCGATGCCCGAGGCCGTGGCGCGCTACGCGGTCAGCCTCGCGCGGCGGACGCGGCCCGGGCGCGACGACGCCCCCGACTACGTGCGGGAATACATCGCCTACGGCGCGAGCGTGCGCGCGGCTCAGTACCTCGTGCTGGGGGGCAAGGCGCGGGCGCTCCTGCGGGGCGAAGTGACCGTGTCGTTCGACGACGTGCGGGCGCTGTGCCCGCCGGTCTTCCGACACCGGGTGCTGACCAACTTCCACGCCGAGTCGGAGCGCGTGACGACAGACGACCTGATCGATCGGCTGCTCGAGGACGTGCGGCCGCCGGCGTCGGGGCTGTAGAGCGGTGGCACCGGACCGGGCCGGCGTGGCAGGGAGGCCCTGAGGACATGCGAGCGAAGATCGTGTCGCGCGCGGTCCCCGGCGCCCGCTTCCTCGACCCGGCGGTCCTGTCTCGGATCGGGAACCTCGAGCTGGTGGCGCGCTCGGTGGTGGAGGGCTTCATCGCCGGACTCCACTCCTCCCCCTTCCTGGGGCTGTCGGTCGATTTCGCGGCGCATCGCCAGTACGAGCCCGGGGACGACATCCGCAAGGTCGACTGGCGCGTGTACGCGCGTACGGACCGCTTCTACATCAAGGAGTACGAAGCGGAAACGAACGCGAACGTGTTCTTCGCCTTCGATGCCTCCCGCTCGATGGACTACGGATCGGCCGGCATCACGAAGCTCGACTACGGGCGCTATCTGACCGCGTGTCTCGCCTACCTGTCGGCGAGCCAGCGTGACCGGGTGGGCGCGGGCGTGTTCGGCGAGGGACTCGTCGACTACGTCCCGCCCTCCGTCCGTCATCGGCGGCTGGTGCTGAGCGCGCTGGAACGGGCGAGCCCCGAGGCGGCCGGCGATCTCATCCGCCCCCTGACGCAGATCGCCGAGAGTCTCCGCCGACGGGGTCTCGTGGTGCTCGTGTCGGATCTGTATGCGGAGCCGGCGGGCGTGGTGAAGGCGCTGGGGGCCCTGCGCGGAAGGGGACAGGACGTCATCGCGTTCCAGCTCCTCGACCCGGCGGAGGTCGACTTCCCGTTCGACACGCCCCGCTCGTTCGAGGACCTCGAGACCGGCGAGCGTCTTCCGGTCACACCCGATGAGATGCGGGACGAGTACCTGTCGCTCGTCCGCGGCCACGTGGGCGAGCTTGCGAGGCTGCTGACGGAGCAGCGGATCGACCATGAGCTGGTGGTCACCTCGACTCCGCTCGACGCCGTGCTGTTCCGTTACCTCGTCCACCGCTCGCGGCGCCTCAAGGCGAGGCGCGGATGAGCGGGCACCCGCGTCGGCGCGTCCGGCCTGCCGGAGGGCCGCGGACCCGCGCCCCGGGAGGCGCTCGATGTCGTTTCTGACGCCCGCCTTCCTCGCGGGAGTGGGCCTCCTGCTCGTGCCGGTGATCATCCACCTCACGCAGCGACAGCGGCGGGAGGTGACCGCGTTCCCTTCGCTCATGTTCCTGCGCAGGGTCCCGTTCAGGACGACGAGCCGGCGGCGCATCCGTCACCCGCTGCTGTTCGCGCTCCGCTGCCTCGCGCTGATCCTCCTGGCGCTCGCGTTCATGCGGCCGTTCGTACGCGCGTCGGGAGCAGACGCCGCCGAAGGGGCGCGCGACGTGGTCATCCTGCTCGACACGTCCGCCAGTCTCGGGTTCGCGGATCGGTGGTCGGCGGCGGTCGATGAGGCGCGGGCCGTGGTCGACGGGCTCGCCGACGGCGACCGCGTCGCCCTCGTCACCTTCTCCCGACAGGCCAGGGCGCGGGTCGATCTGACGCCCGAGGCGGCCGTGGTGCGGACCGCCCTGGCGGAGCTCGCACCGGACGACACGGACACCCGCATCGAGTCCGGGATCCAGCTCGCGGGCCGCATGCTGGCCGAGTCCGATCAGGCCACCCGCGAGGTCGTCCTGATCAGCGACTTCCAGCGCTCCGGATGGGACGACGCGGGTCGCGTGCGGCTGCCCGACGGAGTGGCGCTCAGCACGCGCAGCCTGGCCGACGATCGCGACGCGAACCTCGCCGTGGCCGACGCGCGCTTCACGGGCCTGGAGGCCGGACGCGTGAGGATCGTGGCCCGCATCGCGAACATGGGCCAGTCGGCGGCGACCGGTGTTCCCGTGTCGCTCGAGCTCGCCGGCCGGACGGTAGCCACGCGCGACGTGGACGTCGACGCGCGCGGCGCCGCCACGGTGGTGTTCGAGGACGTCCCCGTCCCGGCGGAGGGCGCGCGCGGGCGGGTGTCCGTGCCGGAGGACGCCCTCCCGGTCGACGATGTGCTCCACTTCCTCGCCACGTCCGACCCGCCGCTCGACATCCTCATCCTCGAAGGCGGACGCGGGCGGGCCGACCGGAGCCTGTACGTGGAGCGCGCGTTGGCGGTTGGCGAGACGCCGCGTGCCCGGTCGTCGCGCCGCCCCGCCGCGCAGCTCGATCCGGCCTGGCTGGCGCCGGCGAGCGCGGTCATCCTGAACGATGCCGATCTGTCGGGCGCGGCCCGGGCCACCCGTCTGCACGACTGGGTCGAGGCGGGTGGCGGGCTCCTCATCGTGCTCGGTCCGAACGCGGACCCGGGCGGGTGGTCCGCCGCGGGGGCCGATCTCCTCGGGGCCGCGCCGGGCGGGGTCGAGGACCGGACCTCGAGCGGGGGGGTGCGGCTGGCGTGGCTGGACTACGACCACCCCGTGTTCGAGCTGTTCGCGGCGCCGCGCAGCGGCGACTTTTCGGAAGCCAGGTTCTTCCGTCTCCAGCGGGTCGAGCCAGGGGAGGGCACCCGGGTGCTCGCCCGCTTCGAGGGAGGCGAGCCCGCGCTGCTCGAGCACTCGGTCGGGCAGGGCCGCGTACTGGTGTGGACGTCGACGCTGGATCGATTCTGGAACGACCTCGCGCTACAGCCGGTGTTCCTGCCGTTCGTGCACCGGATGATCCGCCACGTCACCCGGTACCGCGAGCCGGAGCGCTGGGTGACCGCCGGCGGGGTCGTCGAGCTCGATGCCCTCGTGGCGGGCGCCGCCGCAGGCGGGGTCGCGCGCGAGTGGGTGCTGGTGACGCCCGCCGGGGACCGGCGGCCGATCGAGCGTGCCATCACCGGACCGACGTGGATCCCGCTCGAGGAGATCGGGTTCTATCAGGTCGAGCCCGTCGAAGGCGCGGCGGAGCCGGTGAGCGTGGCGGTGAACGCGTCGCCGGCGGAATCCGATCTCGCCCCGATGGCGCCCGAGCGGGTGGTGGAGGCGGTGGTGGGCGCCGGCGCGACTGCCACCACAGAGGCCGCGAGCGCGCCCGAGGCGGGGGCGCCGGATGGGCAGCCGCCCGGTCGTCGCGAGCTGTGGTGGCCGTTGCTCCTGCTCGCGGGCATCGTACTGGCGGCCGAGAGCCTGATCGCCAACCGCTGGACGCGGCGCCGGCCCCCTGCCCGTGTGGCGGGTCCGGCGTGACGGCCGACACGACGCCGGTGCGCGTACGGGGACGACACGCTGCGGTCGCGTCCGGGGGACGCGGAGGACAGCCGGGAGGAACCCATGCACCGTAGACGACAGCCGAAGGGCCCGGGTCAGGAACTCCTCGATGTGGTGCGCGCCGTCCGGCATCGATGGCGCCTCCGGCAGGTCCTGCAAGGAGGCGCGATCGCGCTCGCGGCCGGCTTCCTCGTGTTCTTCCTGTCGACGTACGGGATCGATCGGCTGCGCTTCGATCCGACCGCCGTCCTCGTGTTCCGCATCGTGTTGTGGGGCGTCGCCGCCGGGCTGGTGGGGTGGTTCGTGGCGCGTCCGATCCTCCGGCGCGTCTCCGACGAGCAGGTCGCTCTTTACCTCGAAGAGCACGAGCCCTCCCTCAAGTCCGCGTTCCTGTCCGCCGTCGAGAAGGCCGGGCGGGGCGATCCGGCGCCGGCCGGTCTCGACCGCCGGCTGCTCGAGGTCGCGGTCGAGCGAGCGCGCCACGTCGAACGCGGCCGGCGCGTGGAACGGGACAGACTGCGTCGCTCGTCCGCGTGGCTCGCGGGCGTGGGGAGCGCGGTCGCGTTCGTCCTCATCT
Organism: uncultured Gemmatimonadota bacterium; assembly: GCA_964499635.1. Taxonomy (GTDB): domain Bacteria; phylum Gemmatimonadota; class Gemmatimonadetes; order Palauibacterales; family Palauibacteraceae; genus Palauibacter. The sequence continues at coordinate 136,133 of CAZCLY010000004.1, forward strand.
TCGGTCCCGCGTTCCAGGACACGGCCGGGTCGCTCCTCGTCGGGCCGTGGAAGACCGCCGACGCGGCCAACCCGTACGCGATCTCGGTGGAGCCGGGCGACGTCCTGATCGCGCGCGGATCGGACCAGCGCGTGACCGCCTACCCACAGGGGTTCCAGACGGCCGACGTCGAGATCGCGGTACGGCGCGGCGACGCGGACGCGTGGGAGCGCTACTCGATGACCCCGAACGAGGACGCGAGCGCGTTCGAGATCCTCCTGTTCGACCTCGACGAGCCCGCCGACTACAGCGTGGAGTCCGAGGGCGTCCGCTCACCGGTGTATCGGATCGATGTGGCCGATCTGCCGTATGTGGACCGTATCGATCTCGAGTATCGCTACCCGGCGTACACCGGTCTCGAGCCCAGGGTGGTGGAGGACGGTGGCGACATAGCGGCCCTCGAGGGGACCGAGGTCCGTCTGCGGGTCTCGCCCACGCTGCCCACCCCCGGGGCCCGGATCGTGTTCGACGGCGACGAGGAGGCCACGCCGCTCGAGGCCGTCGACGGCGGGTTCGAGGGCAGCCTGACCGTGGAGCGCGAGACCTTCTACCGCATCGAGCTCGAGGGTCCGAACGGCCGCTACGTGGTGGGCTCGCCCGAATACCTGGTGGAGCCGCTCGACGACCAGCCCCCGGCCGTGACGATCGTCGAGCCGGGTCGGGACACGCGCGCGAGCCCCATCGAAGAGCTGTACGTCGAGGTGGAGGCCGAAGACGACCTGGGGGTAGGGTCGGTCGAGCTCGTGTACTCGGTGAACGGCGGTGCGGAGACGGCGATCCTCCTCCACCGGACGGCCGCCGGCGGGACCCGCGACGTGTCGGCGGGGCACACCCTGTTTCTCGAGGAATTCGGTCTGGAGCCCGGCGATGTGGTGTCCTACTACGCCCGGGCGCGCGATCTCTCTCCCGCCGCCGGATCCAGGGAGGAGACGTCGGACATCTACTTCGTGACCATCCGTCCCTTCGATCGGGACTTCCGTCAGGCCGAGCAGGGCGGCGGCGGGGGCGGTGGGGGTGGCGGGATGAACGGCGAGCTGTCCGAGCAGCAGCGGCAGATCGTCGCGGCCACGTTCCGGCTCGACCGGGATGGCGACGAGTTCGATCGCGCCGAGATGGACGAGAACCTCGCCACCCTCACGCTTCTCCAGGGACGACTGCGCGAGCAAGTCGAGGCGCTGGTCGAGCAGATGCGACAGCGCGGCGTCGCCGCGGCGCCCCAGTTCCGGACCGTGTTCGAAGAGCTGCCGAAGGCCGCCGAGGCGATGCGCGAAGCCGAGACGAAGCTCGGCGAGCGAGACCTGAGGGGCGCCATGCCACCCGAGCAGCGAGCGCTCCAGCACACGCAGCGCGCGGAGGCGGCGTTCCGCGATGTGCAGGTCCAGATGGGGCAACAGGGTGGTGGAGGCGGCGGGGGCGGCGGAGGGAGCGCGGCCTCGGAGGAGCTCGCCGACCTGTTCGAGCTCGAGATGGACAAGCTGCGCAACCAGTACGAGAGCGTGCAGCGCGGCGAGCAGCAGCAGACCGATGCCCAGGTGGACGAGGCCCTCCAGAAGCTCGAGGAGCTCGCCCGGCGGCAACAGCAGATGAACGAGCGGGCGGCGGCCCAGCCGCGCGGCGCGGGGGGTGGCGGCCAGGGACAGCAACAGCTCGTCGAGCAGACCGAGGAGCTCGCCCGCCAGCTCGAGCGCCTCTCCCGGCAGGACGATCGGCCGGAGCTCGCGGAGTCCGCGCGACGGCTCCGCGAGGCGGCCAATCGAATGCGACAGTCGCAGGCAGGGGGCCGACAGGGGCAGGGTCAGGCCGAGGCCTCCTCGGCGCTCGACCGACTCCGCGACGCCCGGCGGTTGCTCGAGAACCGGCAGACGTCGGCCGTGGAGCGCGATGTCGCCGACGCCCTCGACCGCGCCGAGCGCCTGGTGGAGCGCCAGCGGGACCTGGCCGAGGACGTGGGACGAGACCCGTCGGGCGCGAATCGCGACCGCCTGAACGACATCCGGTCGCGCAAGGACGAACTGGCCGGCGAGGTGGATGCGCTCGAGGAGGACCTCGACCGCATGGCCCGCGAGTCGCGTCGCGAGCAGCCCGAGGCGTCCCGCGCGCTCGGGGAGGCTGCCGAGACGATCCGCGAGCGGCGCATTCGGGACAAGCTGCTGTACTCGAAGGGCGTCATCGGGGCGCAGTCGGAGGAGTACGTCCGGAACTTCGAGGAGCAGATCACGACCGACACGGAACGGGTACGGGAGCAGATCGCCTCCGCCCGCGATGCGTTCCGGGAGTCCGATCCACGCCGTCTGGGTCGTGAGCTCGAGGAGACCCGGGACCTCGTCCGCGGGCTCGAATCGCTCCGCGACCGTATTGGCCAGCAGGCAGAGGGCCAGGAGACCGAAGGCGAGCAAGGTCAGGGTCAGCAGGGGCAGGGCGAGCAAAGTCAGGGTCAGCAGGGGCAGGGCGAGCAGGGCCAGGGCCAGCAGGGCGGGGGGCGGCCGGGCCCCGGCGGTCAGGCCGGGGGCGGGCAGCCCGGAGGCGGGACTCCGTCCGGGGCGGGTTTCGGCCCCGCGTCCGGCGGCAGCGGCGGACTCACGCCCGATGACCTCCGCCAGTTCCGGCGCGAGTTCGGACGGCGGCGCGACGACGCGATCGGTCTGCGCGACGACCTGCGCCGCGCGGGGGTGGATGTCGGCGATCTGTCCGACGTCGTGTCGGCGCTCGACCGCCTCGCGAACCGACAGGCGTTCGACGATCCGGAAGAGCTGGCGAGGCTCCAGGAGTCGATCCTGCGGGGTCTGAAGGACTTCGAGTTCTCGCTGCGCCGGGGGTTGTCGGCCGAGGTCGAGCGACTATTCCTGTCGGGGTCGGACGATGTCCCCCCCGAGTATCGACGGCTGGTGGAGGAGTATTACCGGTCGCTGTCCGAGGATCGCCCGCCGGAGTGAGCTGCCGGCGGATCGCCGCCTCGGTCGGGCTCGCGGTCGGGCTCCGCGCGCCGACCCCGGCCGCCCCGGGGCCAGCGGCGCTCCTCGCCCAGGAGGCGCCGGACTCCGCCACGGCCACGCCGATCCTCCGGCCGGCGAATCCTCCCGCGGCGGTCGTGGCGGCCGCGCGTACGTTTCGAGCCTCCGACGATCCGCGGGCCCGCGAGACAGCGGCGGCGTGGCTGCGTGCCGCCGATGTCCCCGTCGATGTCCTCGTCGCCGCGCTCGCCGCCGACCCCGGATACGCCGCCGATGTGCCCCGCGGGCGCCTCGACCGCATGCGGGTGGGGGGCGATGGCCGGGTGTATCCGTACGTGGTGCTGATCCCCCCCGGGTACCGGCCCGATCGGGTCTACCCGGTCCTCGTCTACCTGCACGGCGGCGTGGGGCGGGCCGCGTGGGATCGGCCCGGGGCATGGTGGCGGGACTACGACCGGATCGCGGATGCCGACCGCATCGTCGTCGTGCCGGCTGCGTGGAACGAGGCCGAGTGGTGGCAGGACCGACAGGTCGACAACCTGGCCGCCATCCTGCGCACCCTGAGCCGACGGTACCGGATCGACCACGACCGCGTGCACCTGCTCGGGATCTCGGACGGGGGGACCGGCGTCTACTTCCAGGCGTTCCGGGCCGCCACCCCGTGGGCCTCCTTCCTCTCCTTCATCGGGCACCCCGCCGTATTGTCGAGCCCGCGCTTGCCGATCGACGGCCAGATGTACGTCGGCAACCTCCGGAACCGGCCGCTGTTCGCGCTGAACGGCGGCCGCGATCGCCTGTATCCGGCGGCGAGCGTGGAGCCGTACCTGCGGCTGTTTCGCGACGACGGCGTGACCCTCGTGTATCGTCCGCGCCCGGACGCGGGGCACGACACGAGCTGGTGGGACGAGGAGTCCGCCCGCATCGATTCGTTCATCGTGGCGACGCCGCGCGACCCCCTGCCCGATCGGCTCGAGTGGGAGACCGAGGACCCGCGGCGCGGCCGCTTCTCGTGGCTCGTGATCGACGAGCTGGGCCCCGTGGCGGGGGAGGCCGCCCTCCCCGATCGGAACGAGCTCCGGATTCCGGGGGAGAGCGAGCCCTACCTCGCGTTTCCGCACCCGAGGCCCTCCGGCCGGGTCGAGCTCGAGCGCGTGGGAAACGAGGTCACGGCGCGCACGCGTGGCGTGCGGGCCTTCCGTCTCCTGATTTCGCCGGCCGAGTTCGACGTCGCTCGGCCGGTGCGAGTCACCGTTAACGGGCGGATCGCCTTCGATGGGCTCGTCGAGCCCGGGGCGGGCCCGCTCCTCGAGTGGGCCGCCCGGGACCTCGACCCCGGCCTGCTGTTCGTGGCGGAGATCGAGGTGCGACCGGGCGGCTGAGGAGCGGGACCCCGATCGTCGGACTCACGGGTCCGGGTGCCACGCGTTGTACCTGTTCGGTGAGACGACGCGCCGCCGACCCTCCCCTCCGGAGGGCGGCTGCGCCGCCGGGTGTTCCCGTCGACCATCAACCAGGACGCACACGAGGTCCTCCATGCCCGCAGCCGCCGACTCTCCGCACGACGCCGTGTACGACGACATTCGCGACCTGGGCTTCGGAGCCACGGTCGCGCGCGACTCGCGTCTGCGCCTCCTGAACCCGGACGGCACGTTCAATACGGGCCGGCGCGGCGTGTCCGTGCTTCGCTCGGTGCCGTTCTACGAGCACATGATCGCGATCGGGTGGACGCGGTTCTACCTCATCACCGTCGCGGCATACGCCGCCGTCAACGTGGCGTTCGCGCTCGCATACGTCGGCCTCGGCCCGGGGGCGCTCACGGGATCGAGCGGCTCGGATCCGGGGACGCGCTTCCTGGAGGACCTGTTCTTCAGCGTCCAGACGCTGACGACCGTGGGCTACGGGGGCGTCGCGCCCGCCACGGTGGCCGCCAACCTCCTCGTGTCGGTCGAGGCCCTCGTCGGGTTGGGGGGATTCGCCGTCGTCGCCGCACTCCTGTTCGCCCGGCTGGCGCGTCCTACGGCCGACATCCGGTTCAGCCGCCAGGCGGTGGTGGCCCCTTACCGTGGCGGCCACGGGTTCATGTTCCGGATCGCCAATGCGAGCCGGGGCGAGGTCGTAGACGCCTCGGTGCGGGTCATCTTCTCGTGGATCGAGGGGACGGGCCCCACCCGCCGTCGGCGGTTCGAGGACCTCGACCTCGAGCGAACGCACATCGTCTTCTTCCCGCTCACGTGGACGGTCGTCCATCCGCTCGGCCCCGACAGCCCGCTTGCCGGGTGGGACGCCTCGCGTCTCGCCGGGTGCCACGCCGAGTTCCTCGTGCAGCTGACCGCGACGGCCGAGACATACTTCGAGGTCGTGCGTGCCCGCAGCTCCTACGTGGCCGACGAGATCGTGTGGGGCGTCCGCTTCGCGAACATCCTCCAGGAGGACGACGACGGCCGGTCGCGTATCGACCTCCGGCACCTCGACGAGCTGGAGCCCGCTCCCTCCCCGGATGTGTGAGCAGCCGCCGCACGAGCGGTGACGCTGGGAGTGGACCGCCCCGGCGCCGGCAGGGCGCGGGTGGTCACGGCACCGGCTCCTCGGCGCCTCCCAGCTCGGCCACCAGGCGCGACCAGCCGAACGAGTACACGTCGGCGCGCGCCGACAGGTAGCCGGGGTAGGCCTGCCGCGCGCGACGCACCGCCTGCCGATCCACGTCGGTCACCGCCAGGCGCTCCGTCGTCTCGAGCATCACCTCGCCATCGGGACCGATGGCCACCGATGGGCCGCCGATCTCGACACCGCCGGGACCGGGACGGTTCACGGAGATGACGAAGCAGGCGGTGGTCAACGCGATGGCCCGCAGGACGAGGCGCCAGCGCTCGTAGCTGGCCTCCGGCGTGGCGCGGGGCACGATCAGGAGCTCGGCCCCCGAGGCCGCGAGCAGATGCGCGCCCTGCGGCCTCTGGATGTCGGAGCACACGAGAATGCCGAGCGGCACGCCGAGGCCATCCACCACCGCAGGCGGCGCTGACCCCGGCGCATAGTGACGCGCCTCCCAGAAGCCCTCTTCGTCGGGCAGGTGGATCTTGCGATGGGTCGCGACCAGCTCCCCGGCCGCGTCGTACAGGATCGCCGTGCTGTAGCGCTGTCCGGATCGAGGGGAGCGGACGATCGCGCCCCCGAGCACCGCCACCCCGGCGGTGCGGGCGGCATCCGCGAGACGCACTTGCCGCGGACCCTCCGGTGGCTCGGCGTCCTCGTCGCGCGGCTCCGGACGCGCCGGGCACCAGTGGTTGAGCGGAAGCTCGGGGAGGACGGCGAGCTCGGCCCCGGCGTGCCGAGCACGGACGAGCGCCTCGGCGAGTCGCGCGCCGTCGGTGTCGTCGCAAAACAGCTCGGTGAGCAGCCCCACGGCGCGTCGGTGTCCGGACATGCGCGGATCTTAGAATCCAGGGCCCGGCGCACAAGAGGCCCGGCCGGCGGGATGGGGTGGCGTTCCCCGGGCCCCGCGGCCGAACATGCGGCATGGAGCTTCGCATCCTCGGCGCCCGCGACCTCGACCACGTGCTCGCTCCCCGGGTGGCGCTCGCCGCCATGCGGCGAGCCTTCGGGCAGCTGTCCGGCGGGCGCGCCACGGTTCCGTTGCGAGGCGTGCTGGAGAGCGCCCGGGGGACGACGCTACTCATGCCCGCCTTTCTCGGAGGCTCGGCCGAGCTCGGCGCGAAGATCGTGTCGATCTTCCCCCGCAACGCCGGCCGGGGCGAGCCCGTCGTGCAGGGGGCCGTGCTGTTGCTGGATGCCGACACCGGACGTCCGAGGGCGCTCGTCGACGGCACGCGGCTCACGGCGATCCGCACGGCGGCGGGGAGCGCCCTCGCCACCGAGCTCCTCGCCGACCCCGCCGCCGACGTGCTCGCGGTGTTCGGATCGGGGACGCAGGGGCGCGCGCACATCGAGCTCCTGGCCGCCACGCGGCCGCTGCGGGAGATCCGCATCGTGTCACGCTCGCACGCGTCGGCCCGCCGGCTGGCGGAGGAGCTCCGAGACACCCCCGCCCGATCGGCGTGGACGTGGGAACCCCGGTCGCCTCCGCGCATCGTGGCCTCTGCCGATCCGGCCGAGGCCGTGCGGGGGGCGGGTGTGGTGGTCACGGCGACGAACAGCCGCGAGCCCGTGTTCGACGGATCGGATCTGGCGGTCGGCGCGCACGTGAACGCGGTGGGCTCGTATCGGCCCGACACGCGGGAGGTCGACGAGACGACGATCCGGCGCGCGCGGGTCGTGGTCGACCAGCGCGAGGCCGCGCTCGCCGAGGCGGGGGAGCTGATCATCCCGCTGCGTGCCGGCCGCGTGACGACGGACATCATCGAGGCCGAGCTGGGCGAGATCGTGAACGGGGATGCGCCGCGCGGCCGCGGCGGGTACGAGATCACGCTGTTCAAGTCCGTGGGCAACGCGGCCCAGGACGTGGCCATGGCGAGCGAGGCGCTGTCGGCCGCCGAGCGCGAAGGGGTGGGAACGCTGGTCGACCTGTGAGGCTTCAACTTGACATATCAATCTTTCTTGATATATTTCGGTTCATGACGACCGAAACGAGGTGCGATGCCGAGGGTGTGACGACGCTGGCTCCGGGTTTCGCGGCGCTGGCCGAGGCAAAGCGGTTGCGAATCCTCGCCACTCTGGCGGCCGGCGAGCGGTGCGCCTGTGAGCTCACGGGCTGCTGCGGGGACCGGCAACCGCTCCTGTCGTTCCACCTCCGAAAGCTCCGCGAGGCGGGGCTCGTGGAGGCGCGGCGGGACGGCCGCTGGTTGCACTATTCCCTCGACCGGGACGCGCTGCGCGGGCTCGCCGCGGCGCTGCTGGATCTGGCGGACGGGGCCGTCGAGGCCCCGACCTGTTGCTGACGTGCCGAAACCGCACCCCGACGGCCGCTCGTTCAGCGGTGACCTGACTGACAATCCACAGGAGAAAGATCATGGCGCTCGGCGGAGAGGCCCTGCGGGCCACGGTGAGACAGAAGTACGGCGAGGCCGCACGGCGTGTCTCGGCTGGCGAGACGGGCGGTTGCTGCGGAGGCGAGCCGACGGCTCGGGGGGATGTGGCGGACGGATCGGTCGCCGGCGCGGGGTGCGGTTGTACGTCGTCCGCACGGGATCCGATCACCGGCGCCCTGTACTCGACCGACGAGACGCAGGGGCTGCCGGAGACCGCCGTGCTGGCCTCGCTGGGCTGCGGGAACCCGACCGCCCTCGCCCAGCTCCACGAGGGTGAGGTGGTGCTCGATCTCGGGTCGGGGGGCGGCATCGACGTCCTCCTGTCGGCGCGCCGCGTGGGTCCGACCGGCATGGCGTACGGCCTCGACATGACCGCCGAGATGCTGGATCTCGCGCGCCGAAACCAGCGCGAGGCCGGGGTGGAGAACGTCGAGTTCCTCGAGGGCCGGATCGAGGCCATCCCGCTCCCCGACGAGAGCGTCGACGTGATCATCTCCAACTGCGTCATCAATCTGTCCGGGGACAAGCCGGCCGTGCTGGCCGAGGCGTTCCGCGTGCTGCGTCCCGGCGGCCGCTTCGCAGTGTCCGACATCGTGGCGCGCGGCCAGCTGGACGAGCGCATCCGGCGCAGCATGGAGCTGTGGACAGGGTGCGTGGCCGGTGCCCTCGAGGAGCGGGAGTACGTCGACCATCTCGGCCGCGCCGGGTTCGTCGACATCGAGATCGAGCCGACCCGCGTGTACGGAGAGGACGAGGTGTCGACCCTGCTCGCGGACCTGGAGGGCGGCGACGAAGGGCTGGCGAGCGACGCTGCCGGCACGTTCATGTCGGCCTTCGTGCGGGCCCGGAAGCCCGTGTGAGCGGGAGGCCCGGTCGGGGGTCGCGGATCCGCTCGCCGGCCGCGGGCCGACCCGGGGTGGCCGGCTTGCCCGAAGGGGTGAGGGAGCTCGACCACACCGCCGACGTGGGAGTCGAGATCACGGCCCCGGACGCGGCGACACTGTTCGATCGCGCCGCACGGGCCCTCCGGTCGCTCGCCGTGCCCGGGGTCGCGGGGTCGGCGCGACCCGCGGACGCCGAGGAGGCCCACACGCACACGCTCGAGCTGGCGGCGGCGGACGTCGCCGCTCTCCTCGTGCGCTGGTTGAGCGAGCTCCTGTACCGGATCGATGCGCTGGGGCTCGCGTACGACTCGGCGGACATCGAGATCGAGCAGGCGACCGTCCGCGCCCGGCTCCGCGAGACGCGGCTACCGGAGCCGGGGGCGCACATCAAGGCGGTCACGTATCACGGCCTCGCATGCGGCCCTCGACCCGACGGGAGCTGGCGCGCGCGCGTGATCTTCGACGTGTGACCGCGGTCTCACCGCTCCCGCGGGCGGCGATCCGGTCGAGGCCGGGATCGCGGACGGCAGCGGATCCACGCCACACCCACGCGAGAGGCGCACATGACGCACCTGCCCGACCGGCTCGAGATCCGCCAGATCGACGACTGCCGCTGGCTCATCCCGCGCCAGGGCCGCATGAACGCCGATGGTCTGGTGTTCGCGGATCGACCGCTGATGGAGACGATCCGCGACGACCAGTCGCTGCGTCAGGTCGCCAACGTGGCCTGTCTGCCCGGGATCGTGGGCCGCTCGATCGGCATGCCCGACATCCACTGGGGGTACGGGTTCGCGATCGGGGGTGTCGCCGCGTTCGACCCCGACGCGGGAGGCGTGATCAGCCCGGGCGGCGTGGGCTACGACATCAACTGCGGCGTCCGTCTCCTGCGCAGCGATGTGACCCTCGACGAGCTCCGGCCGCGCCTCGGGCGGCTCATGGACCGCATCATGCGCGACGTGCCGGCAGGGGTCGGCGAGGGCTACGACTCCGACGACCGAACGCTCACGGCGCGGGAGGTGCGCGAAGTCCTCGCACGGGGCGCGACGTGGGCGGTGGAGCGCGGGTACGGGACGGCCGACGATCTGGCGCACACCGAGGCCGGGGGCCGGCTCCCATCGGCGGAGCCCGACCGGGTCGGCGGGCGCGCGGTGGAGCGTGGCCGGGCGCAGCTCGGGACCGTGGGCTCCGGGAACCACTTCATCGAGCTCGGCTGCGTGCGCGAGATCTACGACGAGCGGGCCGCCAGCGCGCTCCGACTCGGTCTCGGATCGGTGGCCGTGCTCATCCATTCCGGCTCGCGCGGTCTCGGACACCAGGTGTGCACGGACCACCTCGAGGCGATGCTGAGCGCCGCCTCGCGCTACGGGATCGAGCTTCCCGATCGACAGCTGGCGTGCGCGCCGCTCACCTCGCCCGAGGGGCGCGACTACCTGGGCGCCATGGCCGCGGCGGCCAACTTCGCGTTCGCCAATCGACAGGTGATGAGCCACCGCGTGCGGGATGCCTTCGCGCACGTGCTGGAGCGTTCGTGGGAGGAGCTGGGCCTCGCGCTCGTATACGACGTGGCGCACAACAACGCGAAGTGGGAGACTCACCGGATCGGATCGGCCGAGCGCCGGCTGTGCGTGCACCGCAAGGGGGCGACACGGGCCTTCCCGCCGGGTCACCCGGAGGTACCGGATGCCTATCGAGACATCGGACAGCCGGTGCTCATCCCCGGCGACATGGGCCGCTATTCGTACGTGCTGGTGGGGACGGCCACCGCCTTCGCGGAGACGTTCGGCTCCACGTGCCACGGGGCGGGTCGGCGCATGAGCCGGCGCCAGGCGAAGAAGTCCGTCCGCGGACGGGACCTCGAGCGCGAGTTCCGGGAGCGCGGGATCGAGGTCCGCTCCGCATCCCGTGCGACGGTCGCCGAGGAGGTACCGGAAGCCTACAAGGACGTGGCCGATGTCGTCCGGGTGGTCGACGCGGCGGGGATCGGTCGCCGCGTGGCGCGCCTCGAGCCGGTCGGGGTGCTCAAGGGGTGACCAACCCGAGAGGACCCGCCGATCCCCCGCGGCGGAACCGGGGGTGACGGCCGCCGACGCCGCCGCTCAGCGCAGGATGCCCGCCGCCCCCGTGTCGGTCGGCATGCGATCGCCGGGGATGACGAGCGTCGAGCCGCCCTTGAGCAGCACGACCTCCGACAGCTCGTCGAGGAGTTCCACGGCCTCGGGCCCCGGGTCGTCGCCTCCCTCGCGGATCACCTCGACCCGACCCGTGTCCCGATCGAAGGTGCCCCAGATACGCCGTCCCCGTTCCGTGAGCAATGCCCGCACCCGCCCGGCGACCGCCAGACGGCCGAGGTTGGCCACATCCGCCTCCGCCTTGCCGGGCCCGTACGACCGCTCCCAGAGCGCCAGCGCCGACTCGATGCGGGCCTCCACCGCCTCGAGCGCGATCGGCCAGGCGGCGTCGTGGATCCGGTCCGGCGCCCAGTCGCGAATCGACCCTTCGATGCCGCGCGAGGTCAGGTTCTCCACCCGCGACACGGACCGGTACAGCGGATGGTGCTCGGCCACCGCGGCCAGGATGACGGGACCGCGGCCCGACCCGACCTCCTCGAGCAGGGCCGCATCCACGGCGCGGAAGAAACGCTTGAGCGCCGGCTCCCGGTCGTAGTCGCCCACCCCGTGCCCCGAGAAGGCTCCCATGGCGCCGCCGGTCTGCGCCCGCGCCCCGCTGTCACCCCGCCTCACGCCCCGATGAACGATCTCCTCGCCGCGCAGGTACTCGTATCCGAGGACGCTCTCCATGTTCGCGGGCAGTCCCGACGCCTCCAGCGGCTCGACCGAGCGGGCGTCGCCCCGCCACAGCCGCACCTGCCCCTGACCCAGCTCGAGGATCCAGAACCGATCGGGGGCCTGCAGCACCTCGAGCAACGGGTGCGTATGGAAGGTCGGAGCCACCACCACCAGCTCCGGGAAATCGACCGGCAGGCGGTACCGTCGCACGAAGCCGGGAGCGTGGAACACGGCGGTCCCCCCGCCGCCCATCCACGCCTCCGCATCGCGGCTCAGGGGCTCGAGAGCCGCCAGGGAGTGGCCGTCCCCGAGCTCCTCACGGGCCCGGTCGAGCGCCGAGCGGAAACGGAGACGGTCCCGGTCCGGATCCGGGGCTCCTCCGCCCCGCGGCAGATAGATCGAGACGGATGGATCGCGGGCCGCCTCGAGCAGCTCTTCCAGGTCGCGTCGGGTGAACGAATCCAAGTCGATGCTCCTTACCCTACAGTCCGAAGGGATAGGTGTCGGGCACGCCCTCGAGCTCGGGGCCCGACAACGGCGTCACGGCAGAGGTGCGATCGAACCACACGTACTCGTCGAACTGGTGGGGCAGCGAAGCGTGGAAGTAGTGGCTCAGCATCTCGCTCTCGGGTCGGTAGATCACCCCGATCGCCCGTTCCAGCCGGGCCGGCTCGAGCTCCTCCGGCACCTCCGCGCGCAGCGGGTCGCGCAGGTGCAGCCACCCGGCTTCCGTCTCGGCGAGGTGGAAGAGCCGCTCGTAGCTGCCGTCGGCGGCCGGGCGCACCGATTTGATCTCCAGCGGTCCACCCCACTCCGAGGCGGCGGCGACCGTGCCGTGATCGGTGCCGAACCCGACCAGGTGCGCGCCGTCCCCGAACCGCTCGCGGGCGAGCGCGCCTACGTTGTGCTCGCCGCGGAGCCCCATCTCGGTCGCCCTGGCGTCTCCGACGTGCGAGTTGTGCTCCCAGACGACCGCCCGCGCGTCCGGACCCGCGACCCCGAGCACCAGCTCCAGCGTGTCGAACATGTGCGAGTCGCGCAGGTTCCAGGACTCGCGCGATCCGTAGTACATGACCCGGTAGTAACGCTCCGCGGCGGCGACGAGGCGAGCGTTCTGCACGGCGTCCAGGAACGACTCTCCGTCACGCTCGAGGTAGTCGAGCCGCCGGGCGAGGAGCTCCTTCAGCATCTGGACGACCTCCGATTCGCACGTCCGGTAGGCCCCGGTGACCGCGGCACGGCCGTACACCGCCGGGTCGCGCTCCCACGGAGTCAGGCACCCGTATCGGCCGCGCGCGACGCGGGCGGCCTCGGGGTCGATCTGGTCGAGGTAGGCGATCACCCGATCGATCGACCGGTACAGGCTGTAAAGATCGAGCCCGTAGAATCCTACCCGTTCGTCGGGGGGACGATCCTCGTTGTGCGCCCGCATCCAGTCCACGAACTCGCGCACCTCCCGGTTGCGCCACATCCAGGTCGGGAAGCGGCTGAAGGCCGTCCACTCGGGCACCGGCGACCGGCGGTGCCGGATATAGTGGTCGATGCGTGCCGCGTCGGGCCAGTCGGCCTCCACGGCGACGATCCGGAAGCCGTGCTCGGCCACGAGCGCGCGCGTGATCCGGGCCCGCATGCGGTAGAACTCCGACGTCCCGTGGGTCGCTTCGCCGAGTAGCACGACCCGCGCGTCCCGGAGGCGCTCGAGCAGCCCCCCGATGTCGCCCGTCTCGATGTCGTCGATCGGCTCGATCGTCTCGCGGAGCAGGGGAACGATCGCGCGGCTGGCGACATCGTCCGATCGTCGGTCGGTCGAGAGCGCGAGGCCGCCCTCGTCGCCCCCCGGCCGGATCTCGGCCGGTCGCCACCCCTGGGCGCCCACCAGCGGCACGAAGCGAACGGGGCCCAGCTCCTCGCCGATGAAGTCCCCATCGGAGCGGAGCACCCGGACCAGCCGTTGTTCATTGAGCGTCTCGCCGACCGGGATGACGAGTCGCCCGCCCGGCGCGAGCTGGTCGAGGAGCGCGCGTGGTACCTTCGGTCCCCCTGCCGTGACCACGATGGCGTCGTACGGAGCGTGCTCCGCCCAACCGAGCGTCCCGTCGCCGTGCCGCACGGTCACGTTGTCGTATCCGAGCTCGGCCAGCCGCTCCGCCGCCAGATCGGCGAGGGGGCCGTGGCGCTCGATCGAGTACACCTCGCCGGCGACTCGGCCGAGGACCGCCGCGGCGTATCCGGACCCGGTGCCGATTTCGAGCACCCGCTCGCCCCCTTCGAGCTCGAGCGCCTCCGTCATGCGGGCGACGATCCACGGCTGCGAGATGGTCTGCCCCTCCTCGATGGGGAGGGGGGAGTCCTCGTACGCGAACTCCCTCAGCTCGGGGGTGACGAACGCTTCGCGCGGCACCTCCCGCATCGCATCGAGGACACGACCGTCCGCGATCCCGCGACCGGCGAGATCACGGCGTACCATCCGGCTCCGGAGGGTCTGGAAATCGATCATGCGGCACCTCCGCTCAGTGCGTCACCGGCGTGACCTCGTCGAGGATGAGCTTGAGCAGGTCGTGGCGCGCCACGATCCCGACGGGGCGCCCGTCCCGAACGACCGGCACTTCCTGCATCCCCTGCGTTCCGCGGAGTGGCGCGAAATGTGCCGTCCTGAAAGGGCGGGAGAGGTGATTCCAACACGTTATGATTCAATGAGTTACATGTTTCAACGGACCCTGGTGCGCGCTGTCCGGGACATTGGACCCCAACGCCGGGGTCCGTCCCGTGACAATCCGCCCCGGAGGTGCGGGTGCCGGACCGTGTCCGGGCGAGCGGGGAGGCGCGCATGACCGCCGCGTCGCGATCCCGATTGCTGGTGGAAGGTCTGATCGCGGGCTGGCTCGGTTATGTGGTGGTCGCCGTGTGCGTCGGCGTCCTGGACATCGTAGGCGGGCGCTCCTTCTTCCACACCCCCTCCGTGCTCGGGCAGGCGGTCGTCGGCGGATTCGGTCCACCCGCGCCGGGTCGAATCCAGGCGGGCGCGGTGTTCGCCTTCAACGGGATCCACCTGCTCGTTTTCCTCCTGGTGGGCCTGGTGGTGACGTTCGTCGTGTTCGAGGTGGAGCTCCACCCGGTGCTGTGGTACGCCGGCTTCTTCGCGCTCCTCGCGCTCCTGCTCCTGAGCTTCTTCGTGCTCGCGGTGATCGCGGCTCCGCTACGCGCCGAGCTCGACGCGGCGACGCTCATCGTGGCCAACACGCTTGCCGCGCTCTCGATGGGCTGGTACCTCGCGACCGCCCACCCACGGTTGCTCCAGCGGGTTCGCGAGCACGGCGATCCCGAGGCCGGGGGAGAGTCCTAGTCGCGTTCCGCCGGCGGGCGGCCGGTTTCGAGGCGCTCGAGCTTGCGGGCGACGGGATCGCTGCCGCCCCCACCCTCCAGGAGGGCGCGTTCCCACGATCCGTACATCGGGTTGGGGAGGACGATCCACGCACGGCCCCATCGCCCGGCGTAGCGCTCGAACACCTCCCTCCGGCCACCCTGATCCGGGGCCGCGGTCACGAAGTCGGCGAGGTCGTCTCCGACGAGGAGAAGGACGCGATACGCGCGTGCGATCATCGCCCGACGGGATCCCTTGTCGGAGCCCCACTCCGGCCGCTCGCCCCGGGCGAGCACGACATCGTTGCCCTCGTCGTCGATCGGGAACCCGAGTCGGGCGAGGTTGGCGCGCGTGTCCGACTCGAGCGCCGCGTCGCGATTCGTGACGTAGAACACCGCGACTCCGGCCCGGGCCGCCGCCCGGGTGAACTCGATCGCGCCCGGGACCGCGCCCGCGGCCCGCTCGCGAACCCAGGCTGCCCACGAATCGTCGGCATAGGCCTCGCCATCCGCGAGCAGGCGGCCCTGGTAGGGGGAGTTGTCGAGCACCGTCTCGTCCACGTCGAGGATCACCGCCGGTGGCAGCCCCTCGTAGCCTTCGCCCTGTTCGAGCGCCCCGCTCCACGACGAGTCCGCCAGTGCACGCGCCAGCGAACGGGCCGCCGTCGCGTAGGCCTGCCGCGCGAGCGCCCGATACTCGACAGCGGTCTCGACCCACAGGGTCGCGTCGAGACCCGTGCGGGCCGCGGCCGGGGGCGCGGGGCCGCCCGCCGACGCGCACCCGCAGAGTCCGACGACGAACGCCGCGCACAGCCGCGCGATCGATCGGGACACCTTGTCCCGAAGCCGGCGTGGGCGAGCGATCCGGAACCAGCATAAGTTGTTGAAGCGCATCTGGTTGCCTGCTTCGCGGCCTGCGGTCCGATCCATGTAGGCGTCTTCCGCGGGTGGCTCGCCGCCGATCGTTGCCGGCGGTCGGGCGGCACCCCGAAAGGAGCCGCGGTGTTTCGAAACATACTCGTCCCGGTGGACATCACGCCCAAGAACCGTCGTGCCGTCGAGGTCGCGCGCGACCTGGCGCGCTCCTCGGGCGGGAGTGTCACGTTGTTGCACGTGATCGAGACCCTCGACCTCCCGTTCGAGGACCTCAAGGGCTTCTACGATCGTCTCCAGGATCGGGCGACGCGCGACATGGAGGAGCTCGCGGGCGTGCTGCGTGACGCGGACGTTCCGTTCAACGGACGCGTCATGTACGGCGAGCGCGACCGAAAGATCGTCGAGTTCGCCACGCGGGACGGTTCCGATCTGATCGTGCTCGATTCACACCCGGTCGAGCCGGGTAGGCCCGGCCGGGGATTCGGCACCCTGAGCTACCGCGTCGCGATCCTCGCCCCGTGCCCGGTGTTGCTCGTGAAGGCGTCGCCGGGCGCAGGAAAGAAGGAGGGAGAATGAAGGAGCTCGATACGGTGGTCGCCGCGGTCGACTTCGGCGGACCGGACATGGACGGGGCCCGCTGGGTGGCCCGCGAGCTCGCGCCGCGCCGCGTGGTGCTGGTTCACTCCGTGCACGTGCCCGAGCCTCCGTCGTTCCTGAAATCGTTGTGGGGCGACGAGGAGCAGATCGAGGTCTCCGCGCGCTCGGGGGCGGAAGACCGGCTCGCGGAGTTGGCCGAGCAGCTCGGCCGCGAGACCGGCGTGAGCTTCGAGTCGAGGGTGCGAAGCGGTCCACCGGCGGAGCAGGTCGGCGAGGTGGCCGACTCGCTCGGGGCGGACCTGATCATCGTGGGGCCGCACGTCGCGGGGGTGGGGATCGGGAGCTATCTGGGCTCGACGGCGGAGCGGCTCATCCACCGGGCGCGGATCCCGACCCTCCTCGCGAGCGGCCGCCTCCGTCCGTTGCGGACGATCCTCGCGCCGATCGACGACAGCGCGGTATCGGCCGGGATCCTCGGGTGGATCGAGCGCCTGGCGGCCGAGACCGGGTCGACCATCAAGGTGCTCCACGTCATCGACAACACCACCGAGATGAGCTACCGGGCGATCGTCGCGCCACGCCCCCGTGGCCGCCCGGTCGAGCTGGCGGAGAAGGCCGAGGCCTGGCTGGCCACCCGACTCCGACAGTCCGGGGTCGAGCCCGAGGCGGAGGCGCTCGTGGCGCTGGGCGATCCCTCGCTCGAGATCCTGGCCACCGCCGAGCGCACCGGGGCCGACCTGATCCTCATGGGCACGCACGGGGCCGGAGCGGCGGCACGTCTGCTGATGGGCGGCGTCACCAGCCACGTGATCCGGAGCGCGCGGTGTCCCGTATGGCTCCTGCCGACGCCCACCGGCTGAGCCCCGGTCGGAGCGGAGCGACGGGGAGGCGTCCCCGCGTCAGGATCCGAGACCGTGACGGGCGACCGCGCGGACGATGTCGGTCGACGTGATGAGGCCGACGAGCCGCCCGTCGTCCATCACGAGGAGCCGATGCACGTCCGATTCGGTCATCCGACGGGCGGCCTCCTGGACCTCGGCCGAGGAGGGAACCGACAGGAGCCGGGCCGTCATCACCTCCGACACGTCGTGGTCGTCCAGTGCGTTCCACTCCGGACTCTCGGTCGCGAGCCGCGTCTCCACCATGGCGCCCGCATCCACCCACAGATCGGCGTAGTAGGAGGCGGCCGCGTCCCCTTCGGCCTCCTGCCATTCGTCCTCCCCCGAGAGAGGATCCGCGTCCCCGCCCGGCCGAAACGAGGGGACCGATCGGTCCTCGGAGTCGAACTCGAGCAGATCGGTGGCCGATACCACGCCCACGAGCCGTCCCGAGGCGACCACCGGCGCCCCGCTCACGCGCTCCTCGACCAGGAACTCCGCCAGCTCGCGGAGGGTGGTCTCCGGAGTCACCGTCTTTACGTCTCTCGACATGATCTGGGCGAGCGTCACCATCGATGGTATCCTCACAACGCGAGTGGAAACCCGATCGGCCCCAGCCCGGGCCGACGCCGGATCCGGGGGCGAGGAGCATGCCACATCGACCCGTCTTCCGGTCGCGGGCGTGCGCCCCGTAACGTGTTGGGTCGAAAAGAACTGCAGCCCGTCCGCGCGAACAGGGGGGCGTCCGTTCGTGAGCACCGGGATGCCGTGACGCATGGTCAGGACAAAGTGTCCCGATCGATGCACGGCCGCGTCCCACGCGACACGGGATAAGCCCGCCGTCCGCACGGGATTACACCCCGATGGCC
This sequence comes from uncultured Gemmatimonadota bacterium, assembly GCA_964499635.1. Lineage (GTDB taxonomy): Bacteria > Gemmatimonadota > Gemmatimonadetes > Palauibacterales > Palauibacteraceae > Palauibacter. Next base: position 154,355 of record CAZCLY010000004.1, read on the forward strand.
GGAGTTCGCCGGGAGGCATGGCGTGTGCCTGTCGGGGGAGCCTCGAGGGTGCACCGCGTCCGGGGTGGCGCGGGGCCCGCAACGCGATCTGGAGATCACCATGAAGGTCATCCTGTTTCCGACGGACTTTTCCGACCACGCGGCGCTGGCGCTTCCGCACGCGATCAACTTCGCGGCCCTCGAAGGGGCGGAGCTCCACATCCTCCACGTGGTCGTCCTGCACGGGTCCGACGAGTCGGACGGCGAGGCGCGCAGCGGCGAGGCGCAGGCCCGCGCCGCGCTCGACGGGCTGGGTCACGGGGCGAGCCGCGTCGTGCGGGCCACGCGGCGAGCCGTGGCGGCGGCTCCGGCCATCCTCGACTACGCCGACGAGAACGGCGTGGATCTCATCGTCATGGGCTCGCACGGACGACGGGGACTCCGACGTCTCCTGCTCGGGAGCGTGACCGAGGAGGTCATCCGTGCCGGAACGTGGCCCGTCCTCACCGTGCGCGGGGAGCACGATCACGGGCCGACGACCACGAACTACGGGCGCATCGTGGCGCCGGTCGACTTTTCATCGAGCACCCCCGAAGGGCTCGAGACCGCCGCCGATCTGGCGCGGCGATTCAGCGCCGAGCTCGAGCTGATCCACATCGTGGACGTCCCGATCCTGCCCGAGCTGTACGGCCCGGTCACCACTCCGGTGGTGGATGTGAAGCGGGCCACGGACCAGGCGGCCGAGAAGCTCGAGCAGCTGGCCGGGCCGCTGCGCGCCGACCTCAGCGTGAGCACCGACGTCCACGTGGGCGGTGCCGTACACGAGATCCTCAAGGCCGCCGAGGGGGCAGATCTCATCGTCCTCCCCACGCACGGCTACTCCGGTCTGGACCGGATGTTGATGGGGAGCGTGGCCGAGGGCGTCCTGCGGCGCGCCACCTGTCCGGTGCTCACCGTCAAGACGGCGGTCGAGTGAAACGGGCTCCGCGGGGACGGGGATCCGCCGCCGGCTCATCCGGGGGAAAGGACCGCTGATGGCCTCGACCGAGCGGGGGACGGCCTACATCATCTCCTGGATGGCGCTCTTCGTGGCCCTCGGAGCGCCCTTCGTGTTCTTGATCTGGGAGTTCGTCAATCACGTCCTGACGGGCCGCTTCGTGGCCCGGGAGGCCGGTCTGGCCGCGATCGGCGCCGTCGGGCTGGCGGCGGTCCTGTCCTTCGTGGCCCGCCGGGTGTCCCGGTGGGAGGCCGAGCCCGCCGACTCCCGCACCGGGGAGGGAGGGTGAGATGACCGAAGCCGACGAATCCCGGCGCGAGGCGTCGCTCGCGCCGGAGGAGGAGCCGCGAACGACCGGGACACTGGTCATCCTCATGCTCTTCCTGATGGCGCTCGTGGCCCTGTGGACCATCATGTACCTGACCCTCCTGGAGCGCTGATGCGAATCGAGCAATACGAGAAAGCGTTCCTCGGGGTCGGAGCCGCGATGCTCGTGGTGTTCCTCGTCGCGCTCGCATACACCTCGATCTCGATGGGCGTCCACCTGCCCGGACGGGCCGGGGAGATCGACCCGGCGCAGGTCCGGTCCATCCCGCCGTTCGACGAGCCCGGCGTGCGCGAGCTGGGACCCGGACGCTACGAGGCGGTTATCGTCGCCCAGGCGTGGGGATTCCAGCCCAACGAGATCCGAGTGCCCGCGGGGTCCGAGGTCACCTTCATCGCGGCGACGGTCGACGTCATCCACGGCCTCTACGTGGAGGGGACGAGGGTGAACATGATGCTCATCCCCGGACAGGTGTCGCGGAACACCTACCGCTTCGACGAGGCGGGTGAGCACCTCCTCGCGTGCCACGAGTACTGTGGCATCGGTCACCACGTCATGAGCGGAAAGGTGGTGGTCGAATGAGCGCGATCGTCGCGAGCCCCGAAGGGTTCGACATCCCGCCGGATGATCGCCGTCTCATCCGGTGGACGGTGTACATCGGGTACTTCGCGCTGTTCGCGGGGGTGGCGCACGGCTTCGCGCAGGCCATGTCGTACGCCGGGATCGACATCCTGCGCTTCTTCCCCTTCCTTCAGGGCTACTACCAGGGGCTGACCGCGCACGGGGTCGCGAACGCGCTCTTCTTCACGTTCGCGTTCTCGAACGGCTTCCTGCCTCTCCTCACCTCGCGGGCCCTCGCGCGCCGGCTCCATTCCGGGCTGCTGCACGGCACCCTGTGGACCCTCGTCGCCGCCAACATCCTCGTGATCTTCGCGGTCACCACCAACCGGGCCTCGGTGCTGTACACGTCCTACGCGCCGCTCCAGGCGCACTGGACCTACTACCTGGGGCTGGTGCTGCTCGTGGTGTCGAGCTACGTGGCGGCGGCTCACCTGATCGTGCTTCTCGTCGGGTGGAAGAAGGAGCACCGCGGCGAGCGGATCCCGCTCCTCGCCTTCATCTGCGTCGCGACCTACGCGATGTGGATCCTCGCTTCGCTCGGTGTGGCCGTGTCGTTCATCGGCTTCCTGCTCCCTTGGTCGCTCGGGATCCTCGAGCGGACGGACCCGCTCCTCAACCGGACCCTGTTCTGGTTCACCGGACACGCGATCGTGTACGTGTGGCTGCTCCCCGCCTACATCTCGTGGTACGCGCTCGTGCCCCGTCAGGTGGGGGGGAAGATCGTGAGCGATCCCCTGACACGGGTCGTGTTCGTGATGTTCCTCCTCCTCTCGGTCCCCACCGGGTTCCACCACCAGTACACGGACCCCGGCATCGGCACGCGGATGAAGGCGTTTCACGCGTTGCTCACGTTCGGCGTGTTCTACCCCAGCCTGGCGACCGCCTTCTCGGTCGTCGCCTCGCTCGAGATCGGGGGACGGGCGCGCGGCGGGCGCGGGGTGCTGGGGTGGATCAAGCGGCTGCCGTGGGGCGACCCGTCCGTGTCGGCGCAGCTCCTCGCCATGTTCACGTTCGTGTTCGGTGGGATCACGGGGCTCATCAACGCCAGCTACACGATGAACCAGGTGGTGCACAACACGGCGTGGATCCCGGGCCACTTCCACATGACGGTCGGCAGCGCGGTGGCGCTCACGCTCATGGGGGTGGCCTACTGGCTGATCCCGTACCTCACCGGCCGCAAGCTGTGGGGACGCCGAGTCGCGGTGGCGCAGGCTTGGATCTACGCCGTGGGGGTGCTGATCTTCGCACGCGGGATGATCTCCGGCGGCCTCGATGGAATGCCCCGACGCACGTTCCTCGCGGCGGCCGCCTACCACAAGGACTCGTGGGCGCTGGCGGGCGCGCTCACCGGGATCGGCGGGACGCTGATGACCCTCGGGGCGCTGCTGTTCTTCGTGGTCATCGTGATGACCATCTGGACGGGCCGTCGCGGCGAGGGGCCGACCGACATCCCGTTCGCCGAGGCGCTCCTGCCGCCCACGACCTCGGGGTGGGACACGAAGCTCGACCGGCTGGGCTGGTGGTTCGTCGCCGCCGTCGTCCTCGTGGCGATCGCATACGGGCCTTTCTTCCTCCAGTACCTGCCGCCGCACCTGGTCTCGCCCGGCTACCGGTTCTTCTGAGCCGCCGCAGGAGGTCGATGGTCGTGGTGTCCGTCCGTTCCGATGGGCGACCTCCCGACCCGCCACGACAGGCGGGAGCGGGGGTCCCGGTTCGGGCCCCGGACGCGGGACGCCCACGGTGAGCGATCCCGGGCCGGGCGCTCAAATGCCTTCGCCGTTCACCGGGGCCGAGTTCCGGTCCCTGTTCGAGGCGGCCCCCGACGCCTCGCTGATCGTGGATCGCGACGGCGTCGTCGTGGCGGCCAACGCGGAGGTGGAGCGCCTGCTCGGGTGGAGATGCGACGAGCTGCTCGGACAGGCCGTCGAGCTCCTCGTGCCGGAGTCCCTCCGGTCGGGGCACACGCACCACCGTGCCGAGTACGTGACCACGGCGGAGAAGCGTCCGATGGGGGTGGGTCGGGAGCTGTTCGCGCGGCGCCGCGACGGGGGCGAGGTTCCCGTGGAGATCGGGCTCAGCCCGCTCGAGACGGAGCACGGTCGCTACGTGCTCGCCGTGGTCCACGACATCACCCAGCGCCGACGGCTGCGGGCGTTCGGGGCGGGGGTGCTGCAGGGGGCCGAGGAGGAGCGTCAGCGGATCGCGCGAGAGCTGCACGACGACACGGCCCAGACCCTCGCCGCGCTCGTGCTGCGGCTCCAGATGGCCAGACGGAGCGGTGACCCGAATACCCGGGAGCGGCTCCTGAAGGAGCTCCACGACGAGATCCACCGGGCGTCGGCCAGCGTGCGACGGATCCTCCGGGGACTCAGGCCGCCCCTGCTCGATGAGTCCGGGCTCGTGGCCGCCCTCCGCTCCCACATCAAGAGCGCCCTGTCCGAGACCCGCCTCGAGTACTCGCTCGAGGCCGACGAGATCGAGCACCTACTGCCGCGCGATGCGAAGCTCGCGCTGTACAGGATCGTCCAGGAGGCGCTGTCGAACGTGATCCGACACGCGGGCGCGACCCGGGTGGTGATGCGGCTTCGGACCGAGGGCGACTCGATCCAGCTGGACATCGACGACGACGGGATCGGGTTCGACCCGGCTCACCCGCAGCCCTCCACGGGGCGCGGCCTGGGGCTGGTCGGGATGATGGAGCGCGCCGCCATCCTGGGCGGCACGGCGCAGGTGGACAGCGAGCCCGGACAGGGGACCCGGATCCACGTGTCCGTGCCCGTCCGGGAGGACGTCGCGGACTGAGGGGGTCGCCTCGCCCCCGACGACAGGGGCATATTGTCCCGATTCGGGATGAAATGCACCTGCCCGCTCGCCGGCGAACCTGGTCCGTGTCCCTCGAGGACAGGGTCGTAACTCGTTGTGGGGCCTCGTGATGGGCACCGCCCGGCCCGACACGGCCGATGGGTACGAAAGGCGCATGTCCGGGGGGCCGCACGACTTCTTCTCACCCTCCTGCGCGGGGTCGAGTGACATGCCGTATACCGAATACCGTCGAGGACATCTCGAAGCCGCCCCGCCCCGGCGATCGTCACGCGCCGCGGCGGCGCCCGCGAACGAGCCCCGGGAGCCCGATCCATCCGACGCGAGGGGCCGGGTGCTGATCGTCGAGGATGACGGGCAGGTCCGCTCGCTCCTGTCCGAGCTGCTCGGCGGAGAGGGGTACGACGTTCTGGCCGTCGAGACCGGCGAGGAAGGCTTGAGGACACTCCAACGCGAGCCGGTCGACATCGTCCTGCTCGATCTCAACCTGCCGGGGATGCACGGCATCAACGTCCTTACGGCGGCGCCCAACACCCAGACCGAGGCGGAGTTCATCCTCATGACGGCCTACGCGGAGGTCGAGACCGCCGTCGAGGCCATCAAGCTCGGGGCGTTCGACTACCTGCGGAAGCCGCTCGAGCCCGACGAGCTCCTGCTCGTGGTCGAGCGCGCGCTCGAGCAGCGTGAGCTCAGGCGCGAAGTCGCCACGCTTCGACGGCAGGTCCGTCGGGGGCCGCGCTCGCGCATCATCGGACGCTCGAAGGCGCTCGAGCGCATGTTCGATCTGATCGAGCGGGTGGCAGCGACCCGCTCCTCGGTGCTGATCACGGGCGAGACCGGCACGGGGAAGGAGCTCGCCGCGCGGGCGATCCACGACCTCTCGCCCCGCTCCTCGAAGCCGTTCGTCCCCATCAACTGCGCGGCGCTGCCCGAGACGCTCCTCGAATCGGAGCTGTTCGGGCACATGAAGGGGAGCTTCACCGGAGCGATCGCCACGCGGCGCGGGCTGTTCGAGGACGCCCAGGGAGGGACGGTGTTCCTCGACGAGGCCAGCACCACTTCGCCGGCCACGCAGGTCAAGCTCCTCCGCGTGCTCCAGGAGCGCCAGGTCCAGCGCGTGGGCGGTGGCGCCTGGATCCCGGTGGACTTCCGCCTCATCGTGGCCACCAACCTCGACCTCGCGCGCGAGGTCGAGGAGGGCCGCTTCCGCGAGGACCTGTTCTTCCGCCTGAACGTGTTCCCGATCGAGGTCCCGCCGCTCCGGGATCGACGCGAGGACATCCCCCTGCTCGCGAACCACTTCCGTCTCCGGTTCGGCGAGGAGAACGACATCGAGCCGCCGACCATCCAGCCGGAGACGCTCCGCCGCATGATGGACTACGACTGGCCCGGGAACGTGCGCGAGCTCGAGAACTTCGTCGAGCGCGCCATGATCATGTACCAGGGCGCCCCGGCGATCCGCTTCGACGCTCCCAACCAGAAGATCGCGCCCGCGAGCGCGTCCACCAACCTCAGCCGTGGACGCGAGGAGCAGTGGACGCTCCAGCGGCTCGAGAAGGAGCACATCCTGGCGATCCTCGAGGAGACCGGCGGCAACCAGACCCGCGCCTCCGAGATCCTCGGGATCGATCGCCGGACGCTGTATCGCAAGCTCAAGCGGTACCAGGCGGAGGAGGGGTCGCCGCAGGGCGGGGCAGGGTGAGCCGCACCTCGGCCACGGCCTCGCCGGGCACGGGGTCGGCCACGAAGCCCAGCTTGGCGGCCAGCCGCAGCATGGGGCGGTTGGCCGCCATCACCTGACCGACGAGGAGCTTCGTCCCGCGCCCCTCGCAGTACCGGATCACCTTCCGCATGAGCGCCTCTCCGAGCCCGTGCCCCTTCTCGTCCGAGCGGACGACGATGGCGAACTCGGCGCGCCGGGCCTCGGGTTCCTCCACCACCCGCACGACCCCCAGCGTCTCGCCGTCACCGGGGTGTGTCCCGGTGCTGGCGATGAACGCCATCTCGCGGTCGTAGTCGATCTGCGTGTAACGAGCGAGCGAGCCGTGCGGCATCCGCCGCACGCTCCCGAAGAAGCGGAAGCGGACGTCCTCGGGCTTCAGGCGCCGGAAGAGCTCGAGGTGGGCGGGCTCGTCCTCGGGGCGAATCGGACGCAGCCGCACATCCCGTCCGTCCGGGAGCCGCAGGCTCTCCTCCAGCTCGCGCGGATAGGGGCGGATGGCCAGCTGCTCGCCCGCCCCGAGATCGGTGGGCCGGACGCGGATACGCGCATCGAGCGCTACGACGCCCGTCTCATCCGCGAGGAGCGGGTTCACATCGAGCTCGACGATGTGCGGAAAGTCCGTGACGAGCCGCGATATCGAGACGAGCGTCTCCACGATGGCGGCTCGATCGGCGGCGGGACGGTCGCGGTAGCCGGCGAGGAGCCGGGCCACGCGCGTCCGATCGACGAGCCGCGCCGCGAGGCTCGAGTTGAGCGGTGGGAGCTCGACCGCGCGGTCCGCGATCACCTCGACGCCCGTCCCCCCTTGACCGAAGAGGATCACGGGGCCGAACACCGGATCCGTCGTCGCTCCGACGATGAGCTCGTGGGCCCGCGGGCGTCGCGACATGCGCTGGACGAGGAAGCCGTCGAGACGCGCGTCGGGGTGGAGCCTCCGGAGCCGCGTCGACATGTCGCCCCACGCCCGCGTGATCGCCTCGGGGTCGTCGAGGTCGAGGGCCACGCCGCCCACATCCGATTTGTGGACCAGATCGGGCGACAGGACCTTGAGCGCCACCGGGTATCCGATTCCGGCCGCGAGCTCGAGCGCCTCCCCCGGCGACCGTGCGACGCGGCTCTCCACGATCGGGACGCCGTAGGCGCCCAGCACCTGCTTCGATTCCGGCTCGCTCAGCCATTCGCGGCCCCCCGCGAGAGCCTCCTCGATCCGTTCGCGGACGCGCCTCCGGTCCGCCCGGGGGTGGACCAGGTAGGTCGGCGTCTCCATCAGCCGCGCCTGGTTGGCCCGGTAGCGGACCAGGTGCAGGAACGCCCGTGCCGCGTGCTCGGGGGTGAGATACGTGGGCAGACCGGCGCTCCGGACGATGGCCCGCCCGGCATCCGCGCCCGAGCCGCCCAGCCAGCACGTCAGCACGCGGGACGACCGCGCGCGGGCGGCGACGGCCTCGACGACGGCGCGGGCGACGGCCTCGCCGGACACGAGCGCCACCGGCGAGTGCAGGACGAGGACCGCGTCGACCCCGGGATCCTCGAGGACGGCGTCCAGCGCCTGCCCGTAACGCTCCGCGGACGCGTCTCCGATGATGTCCACGGGGTTCGCGCGCGACCACGTGGGGGGGAGGAGGGCGTCGAGGCGTGCGTGCGTGTCGTCCGCCAGCGCAGCCAGTCGCCCGCCCCCCGCCACCAGCGCATCGGTGGCCATGACGGCCGGCCCGCCCCCGTTGCTCACGATGACCAGCCGCTCGCCCGCCGGGGGGTCGGCGAGCCCGAGCGTCTCGACAGCGTCGAAGATCTCCTCGATCTCGAACACGCGTAGCATGCCCGCGCGTCCTATCGCCGCCTCGTACACGTCGTCCGACCCGGCCAGCGCGCCGGTGTGCGAGGCGGCGGCGCGCGCCCCCTCCCGCACCCGTCCCGCCTTGATGAGCAGCACGTGCTTGGTGCGCGAGGCGGCCCGCGCGGCGGACATGAACGCCCGTGCGCGCCCGACGGACTCGAGGTAGAGCAGGATTCCGCGCGTGTCGGGGTCGGCGCTCAGGAAGTCGAGCAGGTCCGCGGCATCGACATCGAGGCTGTTCCCGAGCGAGATGAAGTACGAGAACCCGATGCCGCGACTCCCGGCCCAGTCGAGCACCGCCGTCGTGAGCCCCCCGGATTGCGACAGGAAGGCCAGCCTCCCGGGACGGGCATCGGTATGGGCGAAGCTGCAGTTGAGACCTGCCCCGGGGGCCAGGAAGCCGACGCAGTTGGGGCCTAGGATGCGCATGCCGTGCCGGCGCGCCGCGTCGAGCATCCCGGTCTCGTACGTGGCACCCCGCGCCCCGGCAACGTCTCGCAGCCCGGCCGTGATCACCACGGCGGCCCGCGCGCCGGCCTCGCCGAGCTCGTCGATCACGAGCGGGACGACGTCGGGCGGGGTGCACACCACTCCGAGCTCCGGTCGCGCCTCGGGGTCCAGGTCGCGCACGTGGGCGTGCGCCCGCACGCCCTGGACGCTCTCGTACTTCGGATTGATGGGCGAGATGATGCCGTCGTAACCGCCGCGCAGGAGGTTTCGGAAGAGCACGCCGCCCACCGAATGCTCGCGGTTGGACGCCCCGACGACCGCGATCGAGCGGGGATGAAGCAGCGCCTCGAGGTTGCGGATGCCGATGTGGCCCTCCCGGGGGTCGGGTCTCGTCCACGCCATGCAGGGGTCCGCCGCCGCCCGGCGGACCTCCGCCTCGACCAACCTATGGATGGATCGCGTGATCGTCGCCTGCCCCGGCCGGCGGTCGCGATCCTGCGTCGGCTGGCGGCACGGAACCGGGAGGCCACACTCTTCCCGTTCGCGGCAACCCGAGGAGGTCCGCTGACGACCGCAGATGCGTGGGACATCGACGAGACCGACTTTCCGTCGGCCGGGACGCCCGCCGAGCAGCTCGCGCACGCGGTGCGCTACGCCGTCCTCGCGCCTTCGAGCCACAACAGCCAGCCCTGGCTGTTCCACCTCGAAGGGGACGAGCTCGAGCTCAGGGCCGACCGGACGCGGGCCCTCCCCGTCGTCGACCCCGACGATCGAGAGCTGGTGATGAGCTGCGGGGCGGCGCTCTTCCACCTGCGCATCGCGCTGCGTGGATTCGGACTGCTGCCCGAGGTCCGTACGCTCGCCCCCCCGCCCGCCTTCGACCCCCTCGGGCTGCGCAGCGTGCCCGACGTGTTGGCCCGCATCGAGGTGCGAGCCGGATCGCCCCCGACCGCCGACGAAGAAGCGCTCTTCCGGGCGATCCCCCGCCGGCACACGAACCGGGCACGGTTCCTGGCCGGATCGGTGGGCGGCGGGCTGGTCGCCGGGCTGGTGCGCGCGGCAGAGGAGGAGGGAGCGTGGCTGGTTCCCATCGACGACGACCCGCGGCGCGAGGCGCTGGCCGACCTCGTCGCGCGAGCCGACGCCGAGCAAGCCGCGGACCCCCGCTTCCGGCGCGAGCTGGCCGCCTGGGTGCACCCCGGTCGAGCCCGGAGCGGGGACGGGATGCCGGCGTACGCGCTCGGGCTGCACGGGCCGCGTGCGCTGCTCGCGCCGCTCGTGGTACGCACGTTCGACTGGGGGGACGGCAGGGCGGCCAGCGACCGGCAGCTGGCCGAGGGGTCGCCCCTCCTCGCGATCCTCGGCACGTCGGGGGACGGGCCGTCCGCGTGGCTGGAAGCCGGGCAGGCGCTCGACCGCGTGCTGCTCCGGGCCTGCGCGTCCGATCTCCAGGCATCCTTCCTCAACCAGCCCGTGGAGCTTCCCCATCTGCGGAACCGCGTGTCGGAGGTCGCCGCCCGCCCCGGCTTCCCGCACATCGTCCTCAGGCTCGGCGTGGGACCGGAGGTGAATCCCACCCCGCGACGTCCGCTCGAGGAAGTGTGGATCTGAGGCGCCGGCCCGGAGAGCCGGAGAGGGTGGCGGCGGTGCGCCGCGGGGCGGTCGATTCGGGCCGCGCGACGCGATAGGTTGCGTGCATGGAGCCCGGCCTCCTCCGGCGCGCCGGCCGGCGCCAGGTCGCGGATCCGGACGCTACATTCGCCTTCGACGAGACCGCTCACCGATAGAGGCCGCCATGTCGACCCCACGCCCAGCTTCGGATTCCTTCGGCGCCCGCGCGTCGCTCGATGCGCCGGGGGGTGCTGCCACGTACTACGAGCTCGCGGCCGTCGGCCGGGAGACGGGCAGGAACCTTTCGAGGCTCCCGTTCTCGATCCTCATCGTGCTCGAGAACCTGCTTCGGCACGAGGACGGCCGCTCGGTCACGCGGGAGGACATCGAGGCGATCGCCGCCTGGGATCCGGACACCACTCCGGGCCGGGAGATCGCCTTCACGCCCGCGCGCGTGCTGCTCCAGGACTTCACCGGCGTTCCGGCCGTGGTGGATCTGGCCGCCATGCGTGATGCGATGGCCGATCTGGGCGGCGAGCCCTCGACCATCAATCCGCTGATGCCGTGCGAGCTGGTGATCGACCACTCCGTGCAGGTCGACTCGTTCGGCACGCGCATGTCGTTCACGATCAACGCCGAGCGGGAGTTCGAGCGCAATCACGAGCGCTACGCCTTCCTGCGCTGGGGCCAGACCGCGTTCGACAACTTCAAGGTCGTCCCGCCGGACACCGGGATCGTGCACCAGGTGAATCTCGAGTACCTGGCGCGGGTGGTGTTCGACGACCGGACCGGCGAGCGCGTCGCGTACCCCGACACGCTCGTGGGGACCGACAGCCACACGACGATGATCAACGGGCTCGGGGTGCTCGGCTGGGGGGTCGGCGGCATCGAGGCGGAGGCCGCCATGCTGGGGCAGCCGCTGTCGCTGCTCGTCCCGCGCGTGCTCGGGTTCCGGCTCCACGGCCGTCTCCCGGAGGGCGCCACCGCCACGGACCTCGTCCTGCACGTGACCGAGATGCTGCGACAGGCCGGGGTGGTGGGGAAGTTCGTCGAGTTCTACGGACCGGGGCTTTCGGGGCTGTCGCTCGCCGATCGAGCCACGCTCGGCAACATGTCGCCCGAGTTCGGGTCCACGTGCGCGATCTTCCCGATCGATGCCGAAACGCTGTCGTACCTGCGATTCACGGGCCGGCCGGAGGCGCACGTCGAGCTCGTCGAGGCGTACGCCCGGGCCCAGGGCCTGTTTCACGACGCGGACACGCCGGCCGCGGCATACAGCGACCACATGGAGCTCGACCTGGCGACGGTCGAGCCTTCCATCGCCGGGCCGAAGCTCCCCCAGCAGCGCATTCCGCTCACGCGTACGAAGGCGAGCTTCGCCGAGGCGCTCGACGCGATCCGCTCCGACGGGGGCGGTACGCCGAACGAGCGGGCCATCGAGCGCTGGGAGGGGGAGGGTGGCGACCCGGACGGAGGCGTCGCGGTGGCGCCGGCGCCGGCCGGGGTCGCCGTCCGTCTCACGGACGAGAACGGCGACACGCGCGAGTTCGACCTCCGCGACGGCTCGGTGGTGATCGCGGCCATCACGAGCTGCACGAACACCTCGAACCCGTCCGTCATGGTGGCGGCCGGACTGGTGGCGAAGAAGGCCGTGGAGAAGGGACTCTCACAACGGCCGTGGGTGAAGACGAGTCTCGCTCCGGGCTCGATGGTGGTCACCGAGTATCTCACGGAGGCGGGGCTCCTGCCGTACTTCGAGCGGCTCGGCTTCCATGTCGTCGGATACGGGTGCACCACCTGCATCGGGAACAGCGGTCCGCTCGAGGCCGAGATATCCGCGGCCATCCGCGAGCACGACCTGGTGGCCTGCTCCGTCCTGTCGGGGAACCGGAACTTCGAGGGTCGGATCAGCCCCGACTCGCGCGCCAACTACCTCGCCTCGCCGCCGCTGGTGGTGGCCTACGCGCTCGCCGGACGCATGGACGTCGATCTGTACGAGGAGCCGCTGGGCACCAGCGAATCGGGCGAGGACATCTACCTGCGCGACCTGTGGCCGACGCAGGCCGAGATCCGTGACACGATCCGCGCCTCGGTGAAGCCGGAGATGTTCAAGGCCAAGTACGCCGAGGTGTACGCCGGCGACAAGCGCTGGAACTCGCTCGACGTCCCGACGGGCAGCCGCTTCACCTGGGATCCCGCATCCACCTACGTCCGGCAGCCGACCTTCTTCGAGGGGATGACGGTGGACATGCCACGGCCGGAGGACATCGAGGGCGCCCGCTGTCTGGCGGTCCTGGGGGACTCGGTGACCACCGACCACATCTCGCCGGCCGGCTCGATCGCGCGCAACTCGCCCGCCGGCGAGTACCTGCGCGAGCACGGCGTGTCGCTGGCCGAATTCAACTCGTACGGCTCCCGCCGCGGGAACCACGAGGTGATGATGCGGGGGACGTTCGCGAACATCCGGCTCCGCAACCACATGGTCCCCGGAGTCGAAGGGGGCTATACGCGCCACGTGCCCACGGGCGAGCAGATGACCATCTTCGATGCCGCCGTGCGCTACGCCGAGGAGAAAACGCCGTTGCTCGTCATCGGCGGAAAGGAGTACGGGTCCGGCTCCAGTCGGGATTGGGCCGCCAAGGGTCCGTACCTGCTCGGCGTGCGTGCCGTGCTCGCGGTGAGCTACGAGCGTATCCACCGCTCCAACCTCATCGGCATGGGGATCCTCCCGCTCCAGTTCCGCGACGGGGAGAGCGCTGGATCGATCGGGCTCGACGGGTCGGAGACATACCGGATCGAGGGGATCGCGGACGGCATCGCGCCCGCGGACGAGCTGCGCGCGACGGCGACCCGCGCGGACGGCTCGAGCAGGGAGTTCGCGGTGGTGGCCCGTCTCGATACGGAGGTCGAGGTGGAGTACTACCGGAATGGCGGGATCCTCCAGACCGTCCTGCGTCAGGAGCTCGCATAGCCGCCGACTCCGTGGAGCCGACCCTCGTGGTGCTGCTCTATTCGTCCATCGCGGCGGGCGTGTCGGCGGTGGGGGTACTCCCGCTCCTCCGACACGACCGCATCCCGGTGGTGGCGATCGGGTGGGCGAACGCGCTGGCCTCCGGTCTCATGCTGGGCGCCGCGTTCCTTCTCCTGTCCGCCAGCCTCGACTACGAGGCCTGGATCGGCGGCGTGGGGGCGGTGCTCGGGATCGTGTACGTGTGGTTCACCCACGCCGCGGCCGGGACCGAGGAGCTCGACCTCAACCGCCTCGACGAGCGGGCCGACGTGTATGGCTACAAGGTGCTGCTCGTCAACACGCTACACTCGGCCCCGGAAGGGGTCGCGATCGGGGGGGCCGCGCTCGTGAGCCTTCCGTTCGGCATCTTCGTCGCGCTCGCGATGGCCGTGCACAATATCCCGGAGGCCACCGCGCTGTCCGCCATCCTCCGCTCGCGCGGCGTGCGGCTCGACAACGCGGCCGGGCTCGCCGTGATGACCAACGTCACGCAGGTGCTCCTCGCGGTCGTCACCTACGCGGTGGTGAGCGCGGCTCCCGGGGCCCTGCCATGGGCCCTCGGGTTCGCGGTCGGCTCGCTCATCTACCTCGTGCTGGCCGAGCTGCTTCCGGAGTCGTACCGCGAGGCGGGGCACACCACGATCGCCGTCCTGACCACCCTCGCCATGGGCGCCGTGGTGCTGCTCGGGGACCTCGCGCGGTGACCCGCTCGCGCCGCGCGGCGCTGGGCGGGGTAGGGCGAGGCTGATGCACCCTGTCTTACTGGTCTTCCTGTACGGCACGGTCACGGCCCTGGCGACGGGTCTCGGTGCGCTCCCGTTCCTGTTCTTCCGGCGGCTGTCGCCGCTCGTGGTGGCGCTGGCCAACGCGCTGGCCGGGGGTCTGATGCTGGGCGCGAGCTTCGGGCTCATCGTGAAAGGGACCGACTACGGCAGCTGGCAGACCCTCGCCGGGGGCGCGCTGGGCGTCGTCTTCATCCTGGCCACCCAGCGCGCCCTCGCGGGCCGAGAGCTCGACGTCGGCGCGGCGCGAGGCGCCGATGCGCGCCAGATGGTCCTCATGGTGATCGTGATGACCGCGCACTCGTTCTCGGAGGGGGTGGCGGTCGGCGTGTCGTTCGGGGGCGGCGCGACGCTGGCAGCGATCATCACGATCGCGATCGCCGTGCACAACATCCCCGAAGGCCTCGCGATCAGCGCCGTGCTCCGCCCGCGCGGTGTGTCGGTCGCCCGCTGCGCCGGGTGGAGCGTGTTCTCCTCCCTGCCGCAACCCGCGATGGCCGTGCCCGCCTTCCTGTTCGTGGAGGCCTTCCGTCCGGCTCTCCCGTACGGCATCGGGTTCGCGGCGGGCGCCATGATCTTCATGGTCCTCGTCGAGCTCCTGCCCGAGGCCTACGAGGACGCGCCCAAGCCGATCGTCGCTCTCCTCGTCAGCCTCACCCTGGTGGGGATGGTGCTCTTCCAGCAGTACCTGTAGCGGGACCCGTCCTCGAGGAGCGTTCGACCGCGTGCCTCAGCGGTCCCCGCGGATCGCGCGCTCGAGCCACGCCCGGTCTTCCGGGTCGAGTGCGTCGTCGGGCAGGTCCGGGGCCGGCGACGATTCGGGGATCGGCTCCGACGGGCGCCGTGCCCGCACCACCCACCCGACGATCGCGAGCCCGACGACGAAGGCGGCGGCCGGGAGCAGGTACACGAGCAGGTTGACCCCGCGCGCTGGCGGGCGGAGCAGGATCCACTCCCCGTAGCTGTCGACGAAGAACGCCTCGATGTGCTCGGGTGTTTCGCCGTGACCCAGCCGCTCGCGGATCTCGCGCTGCATCTCCCTCGCGAGCTGCGACGAGGATTCGGCCACGGACTGTCCGCGACACACGAGACAGCGGAACCTGCCCGCGACCTCGGCGGTGAGGGCGTCGAGCTCCGCATCCCGCCGATCGGCCACGCTTCCCGGACTCGGCGTCGCGGGCGCCGCGGTGTCCGGCGGGGGCGTCGCGCTGTCCTGGGGGGCGGCCTGCCGTGGCGTCGGGCCGGGGCTCGGGAGGGCGGCGTCGAGGGAGCCGGCCAGCACGAGGACGGCCGTCGCGAAGAGGGCCGCCGGCGTGACGAGCGGGCGGGATCCCGGCGGGTCCCGCCGGTGCGCCCACGGTCCTTTCCGCCGCCGACCCGCCCCCCCGTGCCGGGTCGCCCCGCTCACGGTGGCGGGGAGGGGGCGCTCTCGAGCCGCTCGTGCCCCTCGGCCCCCGGGTCGCCGATCGCGAGCAGCGAATCGAGCTTCGCGCGGAACACGGGCGCCGTGTGCGCGTCGAGCGGCCCCACGAGCTTGTACGCAATCCTCCCCCGCGGCGAGATGAGGAACGTCTCGGGCGCCCCGTACACCCCGTACCGGATCGCCATCCGACTGTCGTAGTCGACCACCGACGGCCACTCGCCTCCGTGCCGGCGCATGAACGCGCGTCCGTTCTCGGGGACATCCTGATACAACACCCCGAGCAGGGTGACGTCGTCCGGGTCGTAGTCGGCGCGCAGGCGCACCAGCTCGGGGTGCTCGACGATGCACGGCAAGCACCACGAGGCGAAGTAGTTGAGCACCACCACCCGCCCCCGGTGGTCGGCCAGCGAGATCGAGTCGCTCGCGTCGTACATGCTCTCGAGACGGAACTCGGGCGCCTGCACACCGATGAGCGCCGAGGGAAGGGTCTTCACGTCCCGGGTGAGGCCGAAGCCCAGGAGCGCGAGGGGCGGCAGGGCCGCCAGCGGCAGCGCCCAGCGCAGCACCGCTCTCACGGGGCGAGCCTCTCGCCGGTCGGCGGATCGCCCCCGCCCGATCCGACGACTGCCAGCTCGCCCTCCCGCTCGGCTTCCGCGGCCCCGTCGGCGCGCTGCGAAGCCTCGGTCGACACCGCGCTCGCGGTCGAGGCGAGCAGGTCGTCTCCGGCGGTGCGCACGCGTCCGGAGCGGCGCGGCCAGATGGCGATCAGGGCCCCGATCCCCACGATCATGCCCCCGATCCACAGCCACGCGATCGCGGGGTTCACGATGGCGCGCACGGTGGCGTGACGGCCCCCTTCGTTGTCGAACGCCATCAGCGTGAGGTACAGGTCGCTGGTGAGCGAGCTGCGCACGGCCGGCGTGGCGATCGGCTGCTGCCCCCCGGAATAGATGTTCATGCGGGGCGACTGCTGGCCGATGGGGTGCCCGTCGCGGTACGCGTTGAAGGTGGCTCCGACCACGAAGCGCTGCGGCTCATCACGCCCCCACAGCTCGACGAACTCGATCTCGTAGTCCTCGATCGCCATGCGCTCGCCGGCGCGCAGGGTCTCCTCGCGCTCGGATTTCCACGTCCACGACACGGAGATGGCGAGCGCGACCACGACGATCCCGGTGTGCACGACATAGCCGCCGTAGCGGCGCCCGTTGCGGACGAACAGGTCCAGGAGGGCACCCGGGACGGAGCGTCCGGAGATGCGGCGCCGCGCGCGCACGCCAGTGACGAACTCCTCCACGATGGTCGTCAGCACGAACCCCGCCAGCCCGAGCGTCAGCAGGGGATACAGCTGCCGCATCCCGAGGGCGAGCGCCGTGGCGGTCACCACGATGCCGCTCGCGATCGGCCACCGGAACGAGCGTTTGAGCTTCTCCCCCGTGGCGCGGCGCCACGGCAGGATCGGTCCGACCCCCATGAGGAAGAGGAGCGCGAGGCCGATCGGGCTCGCCACCATGTCGAAGTACGGCGCGCCCACGCTGATCCGCTGGCCCCGGATCGCCTCGATCACGAGCGGGAACATCGTCCCGAGCAGGACCGTGAACGTGAACCCGACGAACAGGAGGTTGTTGAGGATGAACGCCGACTCGCGCGACACCGGGCTCTCGATCTGTCCGGGCGCGTGGAGGCGGTCGGCCCGCCACGAGATGAGCACCAGCGAGGCGACCGCCACCACACCGATGAAGGCGAGGAACAGGGGTCCGATCACGCCCTCGGTGAACGCGTGTACGGAGTCGATGATCCCCGAGCGCGTGAGCAGCGTCCCCAGCATGGTGAGCAGAAAGGTCCCGATCATGAGCGTGAGGTTCCACGTCTTCAGCATCCCGCGACGCTCCTGCACCATCGCGGAGTGCAGGAACGCGGTGGCGGTCAGCCAGGGGAGGAAGGACGCGTTCTCGACCGGATCCCATGCCCAGGCGCCCCCCCAGCCCAGCACGTCGTACGACCACCACCCGCCGCCCACGATCCCCATCGACAGGAAGGCCCACGCGGCGATCGTCCAGCGTCGCGCGTCGCGCAGCCAGCGCGCCTCGAGGTTCCCCACCAGCAGGCCCGCGATCGCGAACGCGAACGGGACCGTCATGCCCACGAAGCCGAAGTACAGCATGGGGGGGTGGAGCCCCATGAGCGGGTGGTTCTGGAGCAGCGGATTCGGTCCGGGGCCGTTCGCCGGGGCCGGGCTCACGAGCCCGAACGGGTTCGCGGGGCCGGCCAGGAGCCCGAAGAAGAACAGCCCCACCACGCCGATCACGGCGGTGATGAGGGGGGTCATGCGCAGCGTGGGGGCGAGGCCCCGGTCGGTCACCGGCGTCCCCGCGAAGGACGACCACTCGCGCCGTCGCGTGAACGCGAACAGGGCGGCGTAGCCGGCCAGGATCCAGCCCCAGAAGAGGATCGAGCCGTCCAGGCTGCTCCACAGCGAGATCGCCGTGTAGTAGGTCGGGGTCTCGAGGCTCCCCACCCGCGACACGTACTCGACGCTGAAGTCGTGCGTGAGGAGCGCGACCTCCATCACCGCCATGCCGGCGGTCATCCCGAAGAACGCGAAGTAGGAGGCGCGGCGGGCGAGGGCGACGCCGACCGCGTTGCCCGAGCGGGACAGGCCGGCCCGGAACCCGACCAGCGTCATGATCGCCGCCCCGAGGAGCGCCGCGATGACGGAGGCGTACCCGAGGGTGCTCAGCACCGACGGCCCGCCCGCGCGGAGACGACCACGGTGGCCCTCGGCACGGTCACGCCCCGTCCTCGATCAGCGACTTGTACGTCTCGTGGGGGTCGTGGTTCTCGTCCGGTGGTCGGTACTCGTTGGAGTGCTTGACCATGACGTTCGTCGAGTGGAACACCCGGTCCTCGCCGTACGTCCCCTCGACCACCACGCCGATCCCATCACCGAACATCTGGGGCGGGGCGCCCGTGCTGCGCACGTTCACCTCCACGTCGCCGTCGGTGATCACGAACCGCAGGTCGCGGGTGTCGGCGTCCCACTGGACGCTGGCGGGTTTGACCTGACCCCCCAGCCTGAGCGGCGCCCCATACACCTCGGTGCCCTTCGCCTCGAGCTCCGTCGGCGTGAGGAAGAACACCATGTTCTCGCTCAGCCCGCCCGCGGCGAGCAGGGTGATCGCCGCGCCGATCGCCAGCAGCCCGGCCAACATCCACAGTCGGCTCTTCTTCACGCCACCATGCCTTTCGAAGCCCATCCGGCGCCGCCCACGGGCGCCAGACCCGTACGATTCGAGGCCTGCGACATCGGGTCCCTCGATCCCCGGAAGATGGAAGATCGTGCGGTCGGACGCGAGCGCAGGACCCCGCGCGGGGACGGTCGTGCTCGTACGGGGCGGCTCGCTAGCGGCGGACCCCCGGCGGATCCGGGGCGGACGCGCCCCGCGACCCCTCGAAGTCGGGAGCTCGCTTCGCGAAGAACGCGTCGAGGCCCTCGGAGAACGTGGCCGCATCGGCGCTCCGCCACAGCTGGCGCAACTCCTCGTCGAGGTGGTACTCGAGCTGCTCGACTCCGGCCGCCCGGTGCACGAGTCTCTTCGCGACCGCGTAGGCACCGGTCGGACCGGCGGCCAGACGGCGCGCGATGTCGGCCACCCGCTCGTCGAACTCCGCCGTGTCGAACACCTCGTTCACCAGCCCCATCGTCTTCGCCGTTTCGGCGTCCAGACGAGGGTTGAGGAACACGAGCTCGAGCGCCTTGCGGAGCCCCACGAGTCGGGGGAGGAAGAAGGTAGAGCTCTCCGCTCCCGTGAGCCCCGTCTTGTGATACGCCCACTCGAAGGTGGCGCGCGTCGACGCGAATACCAGATCGCAGGCCATCGCGATCCCGAACCCGCCGGCCGCGGCGACGCCGTCGACCGCCGCGATGAACGGTTTCGGGGCGCGCTTGATCTCCGAGATGGTCGAGTGGATGTACTCGAGGATCTCCTTGAAGCTCTGGCCGAACCCGGTCTCCGGCGCCCGACCGTCCGGGTGGAGGTACTCGAAGTCCGCGCTCTCCCCGTGTGCGCGGATGTACTTGAGGTCCGCCCCGGAACAGAACACGCCGCCCGCGCCCGCGAGGATCACGCAACGCACGTCCTCATCGCGCGCCAGCCGGAGTCCGGCACGCCGGAAGTCCCGCGCCGTCTCGACATCGAGCGAGTTGAAGCGCTCGCGCCGGTCGATGGTGAGGGTCCCCACCCCATCCGCCGTGCGGGTGTGGATGTGAGGAGAGCTCGCGTCTGCGGGGGGGCGGGGCGCGCCGTCGTCGTCCATCAGCAGATCCTCGGGAGGGGCTCGCCCTCGATCTCCGGCAGCAGCCGCCGTCCGAGCCCCGTGTCGAGCACCACGCGGCCCGGGGTCCCGGACCGGCAGATCCCGATCGCCGCGGCCGCGGCGCCGAGCGGGTGGCCGCGCAGGGCGTCGAGTACCTCCGTCACGGCATCGGCCGCCACGCCGATCACGACCTTGCCCTCGTTCGCGATATGGAAGGGGTCGAGCCCCAGGATCTCGGCGGCGGAGCGGACGGGCTCCGACACGGGCACCTCGGGCTCGTCGATGAGGATCTCGACCCCGCTCTTGGCCGCCATCTCGTGCAGGGCGCCGGACAGACCGCCACGCGTGGGGTCCTTCATGGCGTGCACGGCCCCGGGGGCGACCGACAGGGCGCGGTGCAGGAGCCCGTTGATCGGGGCGACGTCCGAGCGCAGCCCGCCCCCGAGATCGAGGCCGTGCCGGAGGGCCATGAGGGCGATCCCGTGATCGCCGATCGTGCCGCTGACGACTATGCGGTCGCCCTCGCGGAGCCCGGCGTCGGTCACCACCGTGCGCGTGAGCGCCACCCCCGTCGTGCTCAGCACGATCCCGTCCATCTCCCCGCGGCCCATCACCTTGGTGTCGCCGGTGACCACCGGCGCGCCGGATTCGAGACACGCCGCCCGTATGGAGTCCTGGATCCGGGCCAGGTCGACCATCGGGAAGCCTTCCTCCACCACGACGCCCAGCGCGAGCGCGAGCGGAACCGTGGCCCCCATGACGGCGAGGTCGTTGACCGTCCCCGTCACCGCCAGGCGTCCGATGTCGCCGCCCGGAAAGAAGATCGGGTGGACGACGTGCGAGTCCGTGGTGAACACGAGCCACTCGCACCCCACCCGGAGGGCCGCCCCGTCGTCGAGCTGCCGGAGCCCGATCTGGTGATGCCCGATGTCGGGCATATCGGGCACGAACAGGGTCTCGATGAGACGTCGCATGGCCACCCCGCCGGCCCCGTGCTTGAGCGTCACGACGGCGTCCCGGAACGGGGAACGGCCCTCCCCGCCGAGGGTTCCCGCGGCCGCGCGATCTCCCACGTCCACGGAGCTCATAGGTCGGGGTGCCCTCCGTACTGGTGCCAGATCTTGCAGGTCCCCTCGCTGCTCACCATGCAGGCCCCGACCGGCGCCTCGGGACGGCACTCCCGGCCGAACAGCGTGCAGTCCGTGGGCGCCGACAGTCCCGCCATGATGTCCCCGCAGATACAGAGCTGTGTGAGACGGGGCGGCGAACTCTGCCAGAAGCGCTCCAGGTCGATCGTGAACCGTCGACGCGCGTCGACGTGCGCGAACGCGTCGCGCAGACGGAGGTTTCCGTTGGGCACGTGCGCGATCCCGCGCCACTGACCGCCCTCGGTCCGGAACACCCGCCACAGCTGGTCGAGGGCGTTCCGGTTGCCCTCGTCGGTCACGCAGCGAGGGTACATGTTGGCCACGCACGGCGTCCCGTCCCGGATGATCTCGACCAGCCGCGTCAGCCCGGCGAGGACGTCGAGCGGCTCGAACCCCGCCACCACGACCGGGATGCCGTGCCGCTCGACGAAGCGCTCGAACAGGCGGGCCCCCGTGATCGTGGCCGCGTGCCCCGCGGCGAGGAAGCCCTCGACCCGCGTGTGGGGCATCTCGGCCACGATCTCCATCACCGGCGGGATGTACTTGTGCGCCGAGAGGATCGAGAAGTTGGCCGGCGGGTCGGCGAGCGCTACCGCCGCGGTGGCCACCGCGGTCGTCTCGAAGCCCGAGGCGAAGAACACGACCTCGCGCGGCTCGCGTCGAGCCAGCTCGACCGCCTGCGCGGCGCTGTACACCACCTCGACGGCACCCCCCCGCGCCTGCGCCTCCTCGAGCGACATGGCCGTACCCGGCACCTTGAGCATGTCTCCGTAGGTGGCCACCAGGTGTCCATCGAGCGCGAGGAGGACGGCCTCGTCGACCTCGGGCATGTCCGTCACGCATACCGGGCAGCCGGGACCCATGATCACGTCCAGCCGCCGCGGCAGGATCGTACGCAGGCCGTACTTGGCGATCGACTGCTCGTGGCTGCCGCACACGTGCATAACCGAGATGCGCTCGCGGCCGACCTCCTCGCACAGCGACTCGAGCCTCGAGGTGAGATCGCGTGCCTTGCCCGGATCCCGGAAACGGAGCTTGCGCGCCTCGGCGGCGAGCGTGGCGGGCGTCACGGTCCCGCCTCCCGTCCCCCGCGGCCGAGGCTTCCCCCGAGGCCGGGGGCGGTGGGCTCTAGCCGCGCGCCCGCCGCCTCGATCTCTCCCCTGACGTCGTCGGCCATCATGTCGCTCCCGGCCTCCGCGAGGAGCGTTTCGTACAGCGCGAGCGTCTCCGCGATCTCCCCGCCCGGGATGCGCCGGATGGCGAACCCGACGTGGTTCAGGATGTAGTCGCCCGGCGCCAC
Organism: uncultured Gemmatimonadota bacterium; assembly: GCA_964499635.1. Classification (GTDB taxonomy): domain Bacteria; phylum Gemmatimonadota; class Gemmatimonadetes; order Palauibacterales; family Palauibacteraceae; genus Palauibacter. The sequence continues at coordinate 176,695 of CAZCLY010000004.1, forward strand.
GGCCTCGTCGATCACGTCGAGCCGCGTCTCGCGCCGCACGCCGAAGAAGTCGACCACGGCCGTGAGACCGTCCACCGACACGACCTGACCCGGAACCCCGAGACACATGCTCTCACCCCCCGTTCAGGATGCCCGTGCGGGGCGCGCGTCTACCGCGCGGCTCCGCGCGCGCACGAACTCCAGCCACGCGTCGAGGCCCTCGCCGGTGAGGGCCGAGAGCGGGAAGAACTCGAGGTCTGGATTCACCTCGCGGGCGTACGCCATGGCACGCTCCGGGTCGAAGGGGACCGCGGACAGCAGATCGGTCTTGCTGAGGACGACGTGCGACGCGACCTGGAAGGCCTTCGGGTACTTGACCGGCTTGTCCTCCCCCTCGGTGACCGAGAAGATCACCACGCGCGACGACTCTCCCAGGTCCCAGCTCGCGGGGCACACCAGGTTGCCGACATTCTCGATGAACACGACGTCGGTGTCCTCGAGGTCGAGCGCCTCGAGGGCGGTGAGGACCTGCCGCGCGTCGAGGTGGCAGGCGCCCCCGGTCACCACGGCCTGAACCACGCGGTCCGTGTGCCGGGCGAGCCGCTCGGCGTCGTTCCGAGTCTGGACGTCCCCCGCCACCACCGCGATCCGGAGCTCCTCCCCCAGCGCCTCGAGCGTCCGTTCGAGCAGAGTGGTCTTCCCCGACCCGGGCGACGACATGAGATTGAACGCGGGGATCCCGTGCGCATCCAGACGCGCCCGGACCGTCTCGGCGAGCTCGTCGTTCTTCGCCATCACGCGCTCGCGCACCTCGATCGTCCGTATCGCCATCACCCACCTCCATCCGGTTCGCCGTCATCGACCTCCAGATACTCGACCCGGAGGTCGTCTCCCTGGCAACGGGTGATCCGCGGTCGCGCACGTCCGAACGGGGGCCGCTCGAGGAGGGCTTCCAGGCAGAACTCGAGGTTCCCGACCTCGAGGCCCGACGCGTCCCCCACCTCGACGCCGATCGCGACCACATCGGCGAGCCCGGCGCGGCCGACCTCGGCCTCGGCGATGCGGCATATCTCGAGCGCCACGCTCATCTCGTGCACGCTCAGTCCGTCGCCGGAGTCGGGGCCGACCGAGGCCCGACCGGCGAGTGCCCCCATGCCTCGAGCCGCTCGATCGCGGCCTCGACCAGACGCGGGAGCGCGACGGCCACCTCGGCGCTGAGCTCGGTCCGCATCTCCACCCGGGCGGGCTGGATGCCGAGCGCCACGAGCTCGGGGAGCCTCCCGCGCAGCTCGGCGAGCGCGAGCACCTCGCGAAGATCGATCTGGTGCGGAGACAGCTTGGTCGACAGGAAGCGCGGCACGGCCGCCCCTTCGAGCTCCACGACCTCCGCGGGGGCGCGACCCGCGTCGATCGCGTCGAGGATCAGGGCGCGCTCCGCGCTCTCGAGGAAGGGGAGCAGGTTCATCCCCCACGTCCCCCCGTCGAGAAGCTCGACGTGGGGCTCGAAGTTCCCGATGCCCCGGATCTCCTCGAGCGCCGCGAGCCCCACCCCGTCGTCGCCCATGAGCGGGCTTCCCACTCCGATGACCACGGTGCCGGCCAGCGGCGCCCCGACATCGGCGGACATCAGTCGTCTTCGTACGTGAGGTCCTCACGCACGAACTTGCCACCGTTGATCATCGAGGAGATCGACCCCTCCCGCTCGGTGACGTCGGCGCGCACGGCGAAGTACAGGTGCACCGGCAAGAAGATGATGAACACCCAGGCCAGCACGTGGTGCCAGAAGCGGACCGTCTGGGCGCCGCCGAGAAGCGGGCCGACCCACCCGAAGGCGCTGTAGAAGAACCCCCCCGGGTTCGAAAGCCCGTACAGGTAGAACCCCGTGAACACCATCGCCACGGCCACCATGTAGATGCCCGTGTAGCCGAGCTGCTGTAGGGGGTTGTGACCGAGGAAATGCGGCGCCGCCTCGGGCCGGACCAGGGTGTAGGCCTTGACCTGCTTCCACAGGTTGGTCCAGTCCCGGGACCGAATCGGGAACAGCGCCTGCAGCCGCTCGTAGCGGTTGCCGACGAGCAGCCCGTAGAGGCGGAAGATCCCCGTCGTCACCAGCACCGCGGCCGCAGCGAAGTGGATGAACCGCGTCCTTCCCATCAGGTAGTGGGAGCTCGCCTCACCCTGGGTCATGAAGTAGGGCTTCCCAATGTAGAATCCGGTGACCGCCAATACGACGATCGCCAGGGCGGCCACCCAGTGCATGACCCGAAGCGGCGTGTGCCACAGGTGGACGAATCGGTAGCTCGGCGCCCCGCGGGCCGCGTCCTCGACGCGCCCCACCGTCATCGCCCCCGCTCCCGTGCGGGCTCCGCTCGCATCTCCGGCGCTCGCGCTCATGTCACCTCACGCGAACCTGAGTGACCTCGCGTCCCGCCGCGTCGAGCACGTGGACGCCGCAGGCCATGCAGGGATCGAAAGAGTGGATGGTGCGCAGGATCTCGATGGGGCGTTCCGGGTCGACCAGCGGGTGGTTGTCGACCAGCGACGCCTCGTACGGCCCCATCTGACCCTGCCCGTCGCGCGGCGAGCAGTTCCACGTGCTCGGCACGACGCACTGGTAGCGGGAGATCTTCCCGTCGGCGATCTGGACCCAGTGTCCGAGGGCGCCACGCGCGGCGTCGAGGTAGCCGTACCCCTCGGCCGTCCGCGGCCACGAGCTCGGCTCCCAGCGCGACCCGTCGAAGGTCGTGACGTCGCCTCCGCGGATGCGCGCCACCAGCGAGTCGTACCACACCCCCAGACGGCGGGCCAGCAGCACGGTCTCGACACCGCGGGCCGCCGTGCGGCCCAGGGTGGAGAACAGCGCCGCCGGTCCGACCCCGAGCCGGCCGAGCGCATCCCCCACCACCTCCTGCACGTCCTCGTGACCCGAGGCGTAGGCGACGAGCATGCGGGCCAGCGGACCCACCTCCATGGGTCGGTCCTCGTAGCGGGGCGCCTTCATCCAGGTGTACTTGTCGAGACCCTGGAGGTATTCCCACGGCGGCACGGGTCCCGTGTACCTCGCCTTCGTCTCCCCCTCCCACGGGTGGAGCCCCACGTCGTCGCCGCCCTCGTACTCGTACCACGAGCTGGTGATGTACTCGCGGACCTTCGTGTGGTCGTAGGGATGGACTTCCGCCAGGTTCTTCGCGAGGATGATCCCGCGCGGAAAATAGAGCGAGTCCAGGTCATCCGACCCGCCGTTCTCGGGGAACTCGCCCACGGCGAGGTAGTTCCCCACGCCGCCCCCGATCGCGGCCCACTCCTTGTAGAAGCCGGCGATGGCGAGCAGATCCGGCCAGTACACCTGCTCCACGAACTGCCGCGCCCGGGCGATCATCCCCTGGATCTCCTCGAGACGCTCCTGGTTGATCGTGGCCGTGCCCTCGAGGTTGATCGCCGACGCCATCCCTCCCACGAGGAAGTTGGGGTGCGGGTTCTTGCCGCCGAAGATCGTGTGCAGACGGATCACGTCGCGCTGCCAGTCGAGCGCCTCCAGGTAATGGGCGACCGCCATGAGGTTCGCTTCGGGTGGCAGCTTGTAGGCCGGATGACCCCAGTAGCCGTTGGTGAAGATCCCGAGCTGGCCGCTCTCGACGAACGTGCGGATGCGATTCTGGATCTCGCGGAAGTAGGTGTCCGAGTTCTTCGGCCACGGCGACAGCGACTTCGCCAGCGACGAGGTGGCCGCCGGGTCGGCCGACAGGGCGCTCACCACGTCGACCCAATCGAGCGCGTGCAGGTGATAGAAGTGGATCACGTGGTCCTGCACGGTCTGCATGCCGTGCACGAGGTTCCGGATGATCACCGCGTTGGGCGGGATCGTGATCCCGAGCGCGTCCTCGACGGCGCGGCACGATGCGACCGCGTGCACGACCGTACACACGCCGCAGATGCGCTGTGTGAACGCCCATGCGTCGCGCGGATCGCGCCCCTGCATGATGATCTCGATGCCCCGGAACTGCGTCGACGAGGCCCAGGCGTCCGCGATGCGCCCATTCTCCTCCTGGACCTCGATCCTCAGGTGCCCCTCGATCCGCGTGATCGGATCGACGACGACCCGGCGACGACCCTGCTGGCTCGCCCTCGCCTCAGCCATTGGAATCCTCCTTGTCCGGCCGCGCGGCGCCGGAGCCGTCCACGACGGGGAGCTCCCTCCGCGCCCGGGCCCGCTGCACCCCGGTTGCGACGGCGTGCGCCGCCACGCCGGCCGTGGCGCCCACCGCGAGGGCGAGCCCGATCGTGTCGGCCGTGCGCTCGACCCCGAAGCCCGCCACATCGGGGAGACGCTCGTAGAAGGGGCTCATGGTGTCCCAGAAGTTGCGCTCGGTGCACCCGAGACACGGGTGTCCCGCCCCGATGGGCCAGTCCGTGCGCGAGTTCCACATGAAGATGGGGCAGGGCGAGAAGGCGGCCGGGCCCTTGCAGCCGACCTCGTACAGGCACCAGCCCCGTCGGGCGGCGTCGTCGTCGAACTCGGACACGAACTGCCCGGCGTCGAAGTGCGCCCGGCGCGGGCACTGATCGTGGATGCGCTTCCCGTACGCGAACAGCGGTCGCCCGTCGTAGTCGAGATCGGGAATGCGCTGGAAGGTGAGGTAGTGGGCCAGCGTCGCGGTCACCGTGTCGGCGATCGGCGGGCAGCCGGCGATGTTCACCACGGGCTTGTCGCGCACGATCTGATCGACCCCCACCGCCCCCGTCGGGTTGGGGCGGGCGGCCTGCACGCTCCCGAAGTGCGCGCAGGCACCCACCGCGATCACCGCGGCGGCTCCCTCGGCGGCCTCCTCGAGGATCTCGTGGGCGGTCCGGCCACCGATCATCGTGTAGATGCCGTCTTCGGCGAGCGGGACGGAGCCGGTCACCACCAGCAGGTAGTTCCCGAAGTTCTCCTCGCGTGCCGACCGATAGGCGGCCTCGGCCGCGTCGCCGGCGCACGCCATCAGCGTGTGGCTGTAGTCGAGCGACACCAGGTCGAGCAACAGATCGCCGATGGTCGGCTCGGCGGTGCGGAGCACGCTCTCGACGCACCCGGTGCACTCCTGGAGCTGGATCCAGATCACGCTCGGACGGCGCTGCTGCGACAGGGCCTCGGCAATCCTCGGGGTGAGCATGCTGCCGAGACCGAGCATTGCCCCCAGCTCGCCGCAGTACGTGAGGAAGTCCCGCCGCGACACGCCCCGGCGTTCGAGATGCTCGCCCAGGGTCTCCTCGCTCGACCACGGGTGAGAGGAGGGGAAGTACATGTGCGCCTCCGGGGAACGGGTGGCTCGCAGCTCACGGAACCGGGATCTCGACCGCCGCGCCGGCCGTTCCTTCATCCGCCGCGCATCGGTCGCCGACGGAACCCGCCGATATTCGCTCCCGACTTGCTCTTCGGGCACGCATTCCGCACGTTTTGGGGGCCGTCGCACGCAGCTTGCCCTCGATTGCCTGAGGGCCTAAATGCAAGCAGAAACAAGAGTTGCGTTGCCTCGCGAATGGTGTCCTGAAGGTCGAGTCGTCTCAAGATGTCCCAAAAAACCCCGATCGGCCGGGACAATACGACCCGATCGGTTTTTGTGAGGGAGGCGTCGATGCGGTCAACTGTCGGGTGGCGACGTTCGTGGTGTTGGATCGCGGGGGCCGTACTGCTGCTCGTGGGGTGCACCGACACCAAGACGGTGTTCGTCGAGCGGCCGTTTTTCGACGATCCGCCGGGGGCGGCGGGCGGCTTCCTGGGGTACGGGACCGAGGACGCGCGGCTCGCCAAGCTGCCGGTGTGCGGCAACTGCCACGTCGGCCAGCAGGCCTCGTGGGAGACGACGCACCACGCCGATGCCTGGGAGACCCTCGAGGCGAGTGGCCACTCCCGCGAAACCTGCGAGGGCTGTCACACCGTGAGCCAGCGGGGGAACCTGTCGAGCGGCAGCGTCGGCTGGGAGGCCACCGGGGACATGCGGTTCTTCGACGTCCAGTGCGAGAGCTGCCACGGCCCGGGGCAGACGCACGTGTCCAACCCCGACGCCTCGCAACCGCTGGCCCAGCTCGGCGTGGGGACGGATCTGGACGCCGGGTGTGGCGAGTGTCACTCGGGCACGCACCACGGCTTCGTGGACGAGTGGGCCCAGTCGCCGCACGCCCAGGTGGTGGCGGCGGCGGCGGACAACCAGGCGTGTGGCGCCTGCCATCGCGCGCAGTCGACGCTCGAGGCGTGGGGCGAGACCGCCGACTATCTCGACAAGGATGGTCCGGCGCTCCCCGTCGTGTGCGCCGTGTGCCACGACCCGCACGGCTCGCCCAACGAGCACCAGCTGCGCTTCCCGGTCAACACGACCTCGATCGAGGAGCACCTGTGCGCCCGGTGTCACAACCGCCGCACGGTTCCCGACCCGAACTCCTCGCACGGGCTGTCGCCCCATTCGCCCGAGGCCGCGCTCCTCGTCGGGGACGCCGGCTGGTTCCCGCCCAATTCGAACATCGACCAGGGCGAGATCGCGGGGACGCACGGGAGCGCGGCCAACCCGAAGCTGTGCGCGACCTGTCACCTGCCGTCCTTCGATGTGACCGATGAGGAGACCGGTGCGTTCGTGTTCTCGGTCAAGGGCCACCTGTTCCGGCCCATCCCCTGTCTGGACGCGCAGGGCGTCCCGCTACCATTCGAGAACGGCTGCGAGATCAGCACCGCGGCCCGCTCGTTCGTGTCCTGCACGGGGGCCGGTTGCCACGGATCCGAGCAGGCGGCGTTCTCGGCCATCACGGCCGCGTCCACCCGCATCCAGAAGGCGGTCGACGACCTGCGCGCCCAGCTCCTGAAGGTCGATCCGAACCTGGATGGCGCCGGCGGGCCGATCGATGGCGCCAATCCGGTGTTCACGGTGGCGGAAGGCGCCTTCTTCAACCTGGAGCTGGCCGAGTTCGGAAATCAGGACTTCGGGACCAACACGGTCCTGGGCTCCACGGTCCACAATCCGTTCCTCGTCGAGGCGTTGCTGCTCGCCAGCAGCCAGGCCGTCGAGGACGAGTACGGGGTGGCCCCCAGCATCTCACCCGTCGAGCTCCAGCGGCGGTTGAGCGAGATCAAGGCCTCGGCGATCCACTGATCGTCGCTGGCTGGCGCGACGAGGGCCGGGCGGAGGGACTCGCCCGGCCTTCTCGGGCCCCCAGGCCTTCATTATCTTGGCCGCCGTTCGGCCACCCGACTCCCACGGTGTAGTGTAGAGGTGTAGCTCGACGGTGACCTCGCTCCGCGCAGTGCAGGAGATACCGCAGCAGCTACCCGACGTCGACCTTCCGGGCGGCGTCGCCCCGTTCCTGCGGATATTCTTCAGCGTCCCGCAGGGAGTCCAGATGGCGGGTGGCATCGTGGCTGCCCTCGTCGCCCTCGGTCTCCTCATCTGGATCATCCGGAAGCGGGTCGCTCTGCTCGCCTGGCTCCGGACCCGATCCAGGGGTGTGCAGATCGGGCTCGCGTCGTTGGCGGCCGTCGTGCTCGTGCTCGCCGTCACCGGGGGCACGGTGAGCTGGAACTACATGCAGCACGACAACGACTTCTGCACGGGCTGCCACGTGATGGGACCGGCGTATCTGCGCTTCACGCAGAGCGGGCACGCCGAGCTCAGCTGCCACGACTGCCACCGGCAGTCGATCTTCGCGAGCGCCCGTCAGCTCCACCTGTGGGTCAAGGACCGGCCGGCGGAGATCGGCGAGCACGCCCCGGTGCCGAGCGAGGTGTGCGCCCAGTGTCACATCAACGACGATCCCGCGGAGAACTGGCCGCAGATCGCGGCGACCCAGGGGCACCTCGCGCACCTCGAGTCCGATTCGTCCGCGCTCGCCAACATCCAGTGCGTCACCTGCCACGGCCAGGAGGTGCACCAGTTCCGGCCCGCCGATCAGACGTGCGGCCAGGCCGGCTGCCACGCGCCCGATCGGACGCAGATCGTGCTGGGCGACATGACGGGGGCGGAGGGCCTGCACTGCGTGGCGTGCCACGACTTCACCGCTCCGCGCGAGGTGGCGACGCCCGTGGACTCGGCCACGGCGCTCCTGACCCCCGGCCTGGCCCAGTGCACCTCCTGCCATGAGATGGAGGAGCTGTTCGCCGGGTACGATCCCCTCCGCGACCCACACGAGGGTCGCTGCGGGGCGTGTCACAACCCGCACGTGCAGGACCGGCCCGAGCTCGCGCTGCGCGCGTGCACGGACGCCGGTTGTCACGCCCGCCCGGACACGCTGAGCACGTTCCACATCGGTCTCCCCGACGATGTGACGCAGGACTGTACGGAGTGTCACAAGCCGCACGTTTGGGTGCGCGATGGGAACGACTGCGCATCGTGCCATGCCGATGTGCTCGCCGCCGCGACGGGCGCGCGAAGAAGCGGCGCGCCGGCCGCCGCAGAAGGGCGCGTGCGGCCGGCGGCCGCTCACCTCGCCGGGGCGGGAGCGCCCACGGGGCCCACGGCCCTCCACCTCGCGGCGGCGGGTGGGCTCGCCCCGCCGCGGGACCTGCGCTCGTCGACCTCGGGCACCGATGGCGCGGGGTCCCACGGTGCGCTCGGGAGACCCGACGAATCCGGGGCCCACCACGGGGCCGCCGCGGGTTCCGGGTCGCCGTCCGTACGTCCCCCGCCCCCCGGCCTCGTGGCGCAACAGCAGTCCTTCTCCCACCGGCAGCACGCGAACGTCGAGTGCACCGCCTGCCATTCGAACCGGAGCCGACACGGCGAGGTCACCGTCCGGACGCAGAGTGACTGCTTCGAATGCCACCACGCGACCAGCACGGCCGCGGTGCAGGGGTGTGGGGGGTGCCACTCGGCGCGCGAGCTGGGGCGCGTCCGGAACGTCACGCTGACGCTCCGCATGAGCGTGTGGAGCGCGCCGCGCGTCCGCGCGCTACCGTTCGATCACGGCGCCCATGACGCCCTGCGCTGCGTCGATTGCCACGGCGGCGGGATCCGGCAGCGGGTCCAGGCCACCTGCTCGGACTGTCACGAGGACCATCACCCGCAGAGCGGCGACACGGACTGCGCCGCCTGTCACGAAGAGCACCGCACCGACGCGCATACCGCGGAGGTCCACACGGAAGGCTGCACGGGGTCCGGGTGCCACACGGAGCCCCGGTTCACTCGCATGGAGCGAACGCGGCAGTTTTGCACGGCGTGCCACCAGGGGATGGCGAACCACGAGCCCGGCCAGCTGTGCACGAGCTGCCACCTGGTTCCCACCGGGCCGCCCGGCGCGCGACGCGAGCAGGAATGACCTCGCGACGCGGGCCCGCGTTCCTGGTTCTGGCCTTCGCCGGCTGGGTTGGCCCGACGAGCGTGTCCGCGCAGGCGAACGGGGGGCAGTGCGCCGGATGCCATCGCGCGCTGGCCGACCCGTCGCTGTCGGGGCCGGCGATCGCCTGGCAGGCCGACGTCCACCTGCAGGCCGGGCTCACCTGCACCGGCTGCCACGGGGGGGACGCGGTGGCCACCGATCCCGGCGTGGCGCACACGAGCATGCTCGCCCGTCCACCCCGCGAGCGCATCCCGGAGCTGTGCGGCCGCTGCCACGCCAACCAGGAGTTCATGCGGGGCTACGATCCCGACATTCGCATCGATCAGGTCGAGACCTACTTCACCTCCGTGCACGGCCAGCGGCTGCTCGAAGGAGACCCACGCGTCGCGGTGTGCGTGGACTGTCACACCACGCACTCGATCCAGCCGTCGAGCGAGACCACATCATCGATCTACCCGCCCAAGATCCCCGAGCTGTGCGGCTCGTGCCACGCCGACAGGGAGCGCATGGCGCCGTACGGCATCCCCACCGACCAGCTGGAGGAGTACAAGACCAGCATTCACTGGGCGACCATGAACGACAGGGGGGACCTGTCGGCGCCCGTATGCAACGACTGCCACGGGAACCACGGCGCCGTTCCACCCGGATTCGAAGCCGTCGGCCGTGTGTGCGGCTCGTGCCACTTCCAGGTGGGTCAGTACTTCGCCTCCAGCCCGCACGACAGCGTGTTCGTGGGTCTCGAGCGGCCGGGGTGCGCCACCTGCCACGGGAACCACGCCATCCAGGTCGCCAACGACGAGCTGCTCGGGCTGGGTGATCGGAGCACGTGCGTGGATGCCGGGTGCCACACCGACGCGGATGCGGGAGGCCGCGTCGCGCGCCAGGCGCTCGTGCTGGTCGACTCGCTCATCGGGGCACGTGCCCGGAGCGACTCGATCCTCGGCGAAGCGGAGCGCGCCGGGATGCCGGTCGAACAGGCGCAGTTCGAGCTCGCCAAGGCACAGAACGCGATCGTGAGCGCCAGGGCCGTGCTCCACACGGCCAGCATCGACTCGCTCAGGGCGAAGATCGACGAGGGGCTCGAGGTCGCGTCCGCCGGCTTCGAGGCGGGCGAGGACGCGTTCACGGAGCTCCATACCCGTCGCACGGGGCTCGCGGTCTCGGCGGCCGTGATCCTCCTCGTGATCGGGGGGCTGTTGATCAAGATCCGGGACCTGGGAGCGCCATGACCGAGGACAGCGGAGAGACGGGACGCGGGACGATGCCCGTACGGCGGAGGTTCCTGAACTGGCTGCTGGGGACCGGGTTCGGCGCGCTGTCGGCCTCCATCCTGTATCCGATCGCGAGGTACCTCGAGCCGCCCGAGGTGGAGGAGTCGAATGCCTCGCAGGTGACGCTGTCGATCAACCCGCGCGACATCCCGCCCAACAGCGGCCAGGTGTTCCGGTTCGGATCGCGGCCGGGGATCCTCATCCGGACGCCGCAGGGCGAGCTGCGGGCGTTCGACGCCATCTGCACCCACCTCGATTGCATCGTGCAGTACCGCGACGACCTGACCCAGATCTGGTGCGCGTGCCACAACGGCCACTACGACCTGAACGGGATCAACATCGCGGGTCCGCCCCCTCGGCCGCTCACGACCTACAGCGTCGTCGAGCAGAGCGACAAGATCGTGGTGAGCAAGGAAGCCTGATGGCCTCCGCCGAGCCCCGTCGCGGCCGACTCTGGGAATGGCTCGACAGCCGGCTCGGGCTGGCGGGGTTCGAGCGTCTGGCGCGCAAGAAGGAGGTGCCGGTCCACCGTCACACGATCTGGTACTACCTGGGCGGGATGACGCTGTTTCTGTTCATCGTCCAGGTCGGGACGGGCATCCTGCTCCTGTTCTACTACCGGGCGAGCGCTTCGGAGGCGTACGAGTCGATCCAGTTCATCATGACGCAGGTGAAGTTCGGGTGGCTGATCCGCTCGATCCACCACTGGGCCGCCAACCTGATGATCTTCGCGCTCTACCTGCACCTGTTCAGCGTGCTGATGCTGCGGGCGTACCGGCCCCCGCGCGAGATCACGTGGCTTTCCGGCGGCGGCCTGCTGATCGTGACCCTGGCGTTCGGCTTCACCGGCTACCTGCTTCCCTGGAACCAGCTCGCCTACTTCGCCACGCGCGTGGGCACGCAGATCGTGGGCTCGGTGCCGCTCATCGGCGAGGGGCTCCTCCGCCTGCTCAGGGGCGGGGACGACGTCAGCGGGGCCACGCTCACGCGGTTCTACGCCTTCCACGCCGCCGTCCTCCCGACGCTGATCGTCGGGATCCTCGTCGTGCACCTGTACCTCGTCCAGAAGCTCGGCATGAGCACGCCTCCGAGCGTCGAGAAGGCCGGGACGAAGCGAGGCTCCCTGCCGTTCCTGCCGCACTTCCTCCTCCGGGACCTCGTCGGCTGGCTGGCCGCGCTGGCCATTGTGGCCGCGCTCGCGGCCTACTTCCCCGCCGAGCTGGGCCAGAAGGCGGATCCGTTCGCGCCGGCCCCGGCGGGGATCCGCCCCGAGTGGTACTTCATGTTCATGTTTCAGACGCTCAAGTACCTGCCCGCCCACATCCTCGGGATCGAAGGGGAGGTGGTCGGCATCCTCGGCTTCGGGCTGGGGGCGCTCATCCTCGTGCTCGTCCCGTTCCTCGACCGGCGCAGGGAGGGGAAGCCGTCGCCCCGTCTGTTCGGGCTCCTGAACTACGTGTGGGTCGGGGTGATCGGGTTCATCCTCCTCATGACCTATCTGGGATACGCGGAGGCGGCGCGGGAGACCTCGGAGACCCCGGAGACGCCGGCCGCGACCGCGCCGACCGGTAGCGGGGAGGTGCCGCCGTGAGGCGGCACGCGGGCCCGATCGCCGGGGCGTTCCTGGTCCTCGCGGCGCTCGCGCCGGCGGTCTCGGCCCAGCAGGCCGCCGGGTCGGGGCGCTTCCAGCACGCGCTCCACGCGTCGTACCCGTGCGCCGAGTGCCACTCCACGGGGCGAGCGACCTCGCCCAGCAACCGCTCCTGGTGCGCGGAATGCCACCACCGGAACGTGGGCTACGACGCGTGCCAGCGGTGTCACGCCGTCGAGGAGATCGCGCCGCAGCCAGTGCGGGCGCTGGTCACCTTCGATCTGTCGGTCGGGCCGAGCGTCACGCGCTCGATCACCTTCGATCACGGCCGCCACGTACGTCTGGGCTGCGGGCGCTGCCACTCGACCGGTGGCGCCGCCTCCGTCCAGGCGAGCTGCACGAGCTGCCACACCGATCATCATCAACCGGGACGGAACTGCACCGCGTGTCACGCGGAGCCGCCGGTGACCGCCCACCCGGAATCGATCCATCTGGACCTGACGGGGTGCGGGCAGGCCGGGTGCCACCAGTCCCCCGGGATCGACTTCGCCGCCCTCCCGGACGAGCGGAACCTGTGCCTCGCCTGTCACCCGGGGCAGCGCGACCACGAGGCGCCACAGCCCTGCGCCCGCTGCCACATCCTCGGCGAGCCGGCGCCTCCCCCGGAGGGAAGACGATGAGCCGACCGCACCCCGATCGGCGGGCATGGGCGCGCCTCCTCCCGCTCCTCGCCCTCGCACTCGGCGTCTCTCGATGGCCGCTCGCCGCGCAGGGATACCGGGGCGAGGTGCGGGTCGGAACCTCGTACCTCGAAGCACGGCCGCTGGTGCGCGACAGCCTGCCGGAAGACCAGGTGGAGGGGACCGGCCTGCGGCGCCGGCTGGCGGACGGGACCGTCCTCACGTGCACGCAGGGCGACTACTGCCGCTGGTATCGTGCCGACGGCATCGAGTCCCTGTTCGTCACCACGCAGGATCTGATGCTCACGGGGTGGACCCGCGTCCAGGGGCTGTCGGGCCGCGTGCACCTGCGCGGGCGCTACGGGAGCGACGAGTTCTGGCCGCTGGCGAGCCAGGAGTTCGAGGTCGTGAGCGCCTACATCGACTACGATCGCGCTGACTACCGCGCCCGCGTCGGCCGCGTATTCCGGACGGACGGGCTCGGCTTCTACAACTTCGACGGCGCCTCCTTCCTGTGGCGCGGCTGGAGCCCGCTGTGGATCGAGGCGTACGGCGGCTGGAGCCTGCCGCGGGGTCTCAACGTCCCCCGCTCGGGAGACCTCGTGTCGCGCGCCGACCCGCTGGCCCCCGATGATCGGGGCTTCATCGTCGGAGCCGAGGCCGGTGGCCGGGTCGGACGCATCGCGTCCGGCCGGGTGACGTACCAGCGCCAGATCCGCACCGACCGGCTGGCGCTGTACTCCGAGCGCATCGCGCTCGATGCGCGCGCCTTCCTCGGCGAGACCGTCGTGGACGCCTCGGCGGAGTACGACTGGACCTACGAGCAGTGGAACGAGGTCCGCCTGCGTGGCACGACCCCGCTCCCCGCCGGGTTCGAGGTCACGGCGGAGGCCCGGCACCACTCGCCCTTCTTCGAGCTGTGGACGATCTGGGGCGCGTTCAGCCCGGTCGGGTTCAACGAGGGGCGCGTGAGCCTCGCGTGGGCCGAGCCCGATCTGGGGCTCCGTCTCGAGGGCGGGGGGGCGTACCGCGCCTACGAGGAGGCGAACGCCGGTCCGGACGACTCGAACCTGCGCGACGACGGGTGGCGCGCGTTCGTCGAGGGGGACTGGCGCGGAGGGCCGTGGTACGCCTCGGGAGGCTACCGCATCGAGGCGGGCTTCGGGGCCGCCCGCTTCGGCGGCGACGTGCGAGCCGGGCGGCTGTTCGACGAGGGGACCTACATCGGCGTGCGAGGATCTCTGACGCAGACGTTCGGGGAGTTCCGCCTCAACGAGCAGGTCGTGTCGGGGGTGGGCGTGGACGGCGCATTCCGGATCGGTGACTTCTCCCTGAACGGCGGCATGGCGCTCTACTACATCGATGCCCGCGAACGTCCGGGAGACGGCAGCTGGACGCAGACGCGCGCGTACACCTCGCTGTCGTACCGGTTCGGGAAGGACCCGGGACTGGCGGCCACCGACAGCTCCGGGGGGGACGAATGATCCGCCGGGCGGCGGTCGTCCTCGCGCTCGCCCTCCTGCCGGCCGCCGGAGCCCTCCTGTCCGAGCCCCGCGCGGACGGCTTCCCGCACGCTCGGCACGCCGGTCTGTTCCCGACCTGTCTCGGATGCCACCGGGGCATCCCGACGGGGGACGAGGACCGCTACTACTCGGTGACCCCGCGGGAGTGCGTCCGCTGCCACGACGGCGACATCGTGCGGACGGTCGACTGGGCCGGGCCCACGCGCACGCCCTCCAACCTCGTGTTCGTGCACGCGCGGCACATCGCCGAGGTCGAGCGCGCCGGCGACGACGCGCTGTCGTGCGCCGATTGCCACGGGCCCCTCGAGCCCGGTCGGCCCCGCATGCAGGTGGCCCGGGCGGCGCCATCGACATGCGTCGGGTGTCATGCGCACACGGCCCCCGAGCACCTCGCCGCGGGCGCGTCGTGCTCCACCTGCCACGCGCCGCTCGCCGAGACGACCGACCTGTCCGTCGAGCGGATCGCGGCCTTCCCCAAGCCACCTTCGCACGGCTCGCCCGACTTCCTGTTCGAGCACGGTCGCATCGAGGGGACCGCGGAGGCGAGCTGCGCGGTGTGCCATGCCCGCCAGAGCTGCGCGCGCTGTCACCTGAACGCCGACGCGCTGCCGCGCGTCCAGGCCCTGCCATCGGATCCGCGGGTGGCCGAGCTCGCGTCGGACGAAGCGCCGGAATGGCCGACGCCCGCGAGCCATCGGCGCGCCGGCTGGGACTTCAGCCACGGGGCGGAGGCGGTCTCCGGGTCGCGGGATTGCGCCAACTGTCACGCCGAGACGAGCTGCCGGACGTGCCACGGCGATGCGGACATCCCGGTGATCGCGGCCCTCCCCGAGCCCGGCGTCGGACAGCCGGCGGGGGTGAGGATCGCGCGCACGCGTCCGCCGGGCCACACGGCCGGGTTCGCCACCGCGCACGGGAGCGCGGCGGCGGCCGACATCCCGAACTGCAGCTCGTGCCACCTCGAGAGCCAGTGCGCCGACTGCCACGCGGCGTCGGGGAGCGTCGCCACCGGGTTCACTCCGCGCGGAGCGGGCGCCCGGTCGACGGGGAGCGGGGATCGGGGCGCCGTGCCCCCGACCGACGCGGCCGTTCTCCGGCACCTGGCGCCGGCTCCGGACACGCCGGACGAGGGGCGCCCGGGGTATCACCCGGCGAACTTCCTCCTCCGGCACGGGGCAGAGGCGTTCTCGGTCCAGACCGTGTGCTCGGACTGCCATTCGACGGAGGCGTTCTGTCGGGATTGCCACGCCTCGAGCGGCGTGTCGATCGGCGCCGGTGGCGGGGCGGGCGGGGCGTTCCACGATGCCCAGCCCAACTGGCTGTTCGAGCACGGCCGGGCCGCCCGACAGGGAATGGAGAGTTGCGCCTCGTGCCACCAGCAGACGTCCTGCCTGCGGTGCCACTCCGCGAAGTTCGGGCTGCGGATCAGTCCGCACGGTCCGGGGTTCGATGCGGAGCGGCTGGCCGCCCGGAGCACGATGTCCTGCGGCGTGTGCCACACGGCGGATCAGATCCCGCCCCCGTGATCGGGCCGGGCGCCACGCGAGCCACTAGACTGTTCGACACGAGACACGTTCGTCACGCGATCCCCCGGCGCGCTCGTGCCGTGCGAGGGCGAGACCGCGCCCCCGGGGCCGAAAAGAGGTCGATGACATGAAGTCGAAGATGATGCACAGCGGGGCCGCATGGGCCGCCATCTTCGTCGTGTCGGCGGCTTCCGGCGCGGGTGCCCGGGTGCACGCGCAGGAGCGACCGGATGCCGGCTCGGACGAGTTCCACTGTCCGGCGGTGCCCCCCGGGTGGCCCGAGCCGCTGGGTACCGTGAAGTACCTGGCCGACGACGCGCTCGAGGGCCGCTTCTCCGGTTCGCGCGGGGCGCAGTGCGCGGGCGACTACATCGCGTCGATGTTCGCCCGTATCGGGCTCGAGCCCGCGGGGGTGGACGGCTATTACCAGACGCTCTCGCTCCAGACCGCCGCCATGCCCCACGGTCCGGGCGGCGAGGGTCGCAACGTGCTCGGTCTGCTGCGCGGGTCGGATCCCGCCCTCGCCGCGAGCGCGGTCGTGGTGGGGGCGCACTACGACCACCTCGGTCACGGCGAGTTCGGGAGTCTCGGTCCCGTCGGCGAGATCCACAACGGAGCGGACGACAACGCGTCCGGCGTGGCGGCCATGCTCGAGGCCGCGAGGCGGCTGGCGAGCGGCCCGCGCCCGCCGCGCTCGATCCTGTTCATCGCGTTCACCGGCGAAGAGCTGGGGCTCATCGGGTCGAGCTACTACACGACGCACCCCACCGTTCCCCTCGACCGCACGCTGGCGATGATCAACCTCGACATGGTGGGCCGGCTCGAGGACCACGCGCTCATCGTTTACGGCGTGGGGACGGCGCCGGAATGGAAGGAGATCGTCGAGCGGGCGGACGCAGAGGAGGGCATCCCGCTGGCGTACGAGGCCGCGGGGTACGGGCCCAGCGACCAGACGTCGTTCTACGCGAGTGACATCCCCGTCCTCCACCTGTTCACCAACGTGCACGGCGACTACCACAAGCCCAGCGACGACTGGCAGAAGATCGATGCCGGCGGCCTCGGGAAGGTGGCCGAGCTGACGGCGAACCTCGCGGCCGCAGTGGCCAATCGGGAGACGCGGCTGACGCTGATCCCGGGGGTGGGCGAGCGCGAGCAGCGTGCGGGCGGGTACGGGGCCTGGCTGGGCACCGTCCCGGACTTCACGCCCGTGGAGCGCGGCGTTCTGCTGTCCGGCGTGACGGCCGGCTCGCCCGCCGAAGTGGCCGGGCTCCGGAAGGGAGACATCCTCGTCGGGCTGGAGAACGCCACCCCGGTCCCCGTATGCCCCGGCGACCCCGCCGGGCCGGACGTCGGACCGGAGCCACCGCTGTGCGCCTTCGTGATCGACGACCTGCAGGGGTTCACGGACGCGCTCGGCGCTCACAAGCCGGGAGACGAGGTCGTCGTGCGCTACATCCGGGACGGCACCGAGCGCACCGGGCGGACGACGCTCGGTGACCGGGCGGACCGGCCCCGATGAGCGGGAGGAGCCGGTCGGGCAGCTGCCCGAGTTGCGGCGCCGAGGCGTCCGGGAAGTTCTGCTCGCAGTGCGGGGCGCCGGTCGGCGGAGCCGCCACCTGCCGGGTGTGCGGAGCGCGGCTCGCCCCCGGCGCGCTGTACTGCTCGGAGTGCGGCGAGGCGGTGGCCGCACCGCAGAAGAAACCGGTCGGCGCGCGGCTCCCGTGGATCCTGTCGGCCCTGTCGCTGGCCGCGTTCTCCGTCGTCATCGCCCTCCTCGTGCAGCGCAACTCGGCCGCCCGTACGGGAGACATGCTCC
Organism: uncultured Gemmatimonadota bacterium; assembly: GCA_964499635.1. Taxonomy (GTDB): domain Bacteria; phylum Gemmatimonadota; class Gemmatimonadetes; order Palauibacterales; family Palauibacteraceae; genus Palauibacter. Next base: position 194,381 of record CAZCLY010000004.1, read on the forward strand.
CCACCGGCGGCATCTCGAGCGCCGGGGGCGGGAGCGCCTCCGGAGGCGGCATGCCGTCGATGGAGGAGATCGCTGCCATGGGGCCCCGGGCGGCCGCGGATCGGCTGTTCGAGCGCGCCATGAGCGAGCACGAGTCCCGGAACTTCGACGGAGCCGCCCAGTTCATCCAGATGGCGCTGCGCGCCTACGGGACGGTGCCGCCCGACGAGATGGACATGGACGCGCGCTTCCACGTGGGACTCCTGGAGCTCGTGGCGGGGGATTCCGCCGGAGCGCGCGCCAGCGCCCGCCAGATCCTCACCCAGGAGCCCGATCACCTCCTGGGGCTCATCCTCATGGCGCGGGTGGAGGACTTCGCCGGGAACCAGGCCGCGGCCGCGGCGAGCCGCGAGCGCGTGCGGGCGATCGTCGAGGAGTCGGGAGGGATCCCGGACCGGGAGGAGTACCAGGCCCACCGACCGCTGATCGAGCGCGAGCTGGGGGGGGCGGAGGGGAACGGGGGCTCCGGAGGAGACGGAGGGTGAGTCCCGGGCTGCCCGCGGGCGTGACGTCGCTCGATGTGTCGCGAGGTCTGTGGGAGCGAACCTACCGGGTGGCGCCGCTCGTCGTGGTCGGCACCCGCGAGGAGGACGGCTACGACCTCGCGCCCAAGCACATGGCGTTCCCGCTCGGGTGGGAGGGCTACTACGGCTTCGTGTGCTCACCCCGGCACGCCACCTACCACAACATCCGTCGCACGGGGGAGTTCAGCGTCAGCTACCCGCGGCCCAACCAGGTCGTGCTCGCGGCCCTGGCGGCCGCTCCCCGCTCCGGCTGGGAGAGCGAGAAGTCCATCGTGGGCGATCTGCCGGTGTTCCCCGCCACCCGCATCGATGCCCCCTTTCTCGTCGACGCCTACCTGTTCCTCGAGTGCGAGCTCGATCGCATGGTGGATGGGTTCGGTCCCAACAGCCTGATCGCCGGGCGCGTGGTGGCGGCGCACGCGAGCGAGGATGCCCTGGTCGTGAGCGAGGCGGAGCCCGACGGCCACCTGGGGGCGGCGCCGCTGCTCGTCTACGTGGATCCGGGACGATTCGCGGAGATCTCCGTCACACACGCCTTCCCGTTTCCGGAGGGATACCGGCGGTGAGGCGCCCCCCGCCGGCGCTCCCGCGCGCGGTCGGGGCGCGGACACCGTGATGGACACCGTCCCCGGCGCGACCGTCGCGCGCGCGACGCTCGCGCGGCTTTACGAGCTGCGGGAGGAGTTCGTGGAGTTCCTGCGGCAGCTCGTGCTCCAGGAATCCCCCTCCACCGATCCGGAATCGCAGGCGGGGGTGCGCGCCCTGCTGGGCGAGGCGCTGTCGTCGGTGGGATTCGAGATCCGACACGTTCCGGGCCGCCGCACCGGCGGCCACCTGATCGCGCGAACCGGTGCGGCACCCCGACAGCTCCTCCTGGGGCACATGGACACCGTGTGGCCCCGCGGCACCGTCGCCCGGATGCCGGTGGAGGTGGACGGCGATGTGCTCCGGGGCCCGGGGGTGTTCGACATGAAGGCCGGTCTGGCGATGGGAGTGTACGCGCTCCGGGCCCTCCGGGATGTGGGGAACGCGCCCGCCCTCGATCCGGTGTTCCTGATCACATCGGACGAGGAGCTCGGGAGCCCCGAGTCCGAGCCCCTGATCGTCGACTGGGCGCAACGCGTGGAGCGCGCCTTCGTGCTCGAGCCCGCCCTCGGTCTGGACGGGAAGATCAAGACGCGGCGGAAGGGGGTGGGCCACTTCACCGTCCGCGTGACCGGCAAGAGCGCGCACGGCGGGCTGGCGCCGGAGGAGGGAGCTTCGGCCATCCTCGAGCTCGCGCAGCTCATCCAGGAGATCCACGCGCTCGCAGACCCGGAGCGCGGCATCACGCTCAACGTGGGCGTCATCGAGGGGGGGACGCGCTCGAACGTGGTCGCCGACAGCGCGCGCGCCGAGGTCGACGTCCGCGTGTGGACCGCCGGCGATGCCCGGCGTATCGCGACTGCGCTGCGCTCGCTCGAGCCCACCCTCCCGGGCACGAGCATCTCGGTGAGCGGCGGCATCGGACGCGGGCCGCTCGAGCGGACCCCCCGCAACGTGGCGCTCTGGAACCATGCGGCCGAGATCGGGCGCGAGCTCGGGCTCGACCTCGAGGAGGGGGCGGCCGGCGGCGGATCCGACGGAAATTTCACCAGTCAGTACACCGCCACCCTGGACGGCCTGGGGGCGGTGGGCGACGGGGCGCACGCCATGCACGAGTTCGTGTACGTGGACCGCGCACTCGAGCGAACGGCGCTGCTCGCGGGACTCCTGTCGGTTCCCGCCAAGGCGCCCGCCGGAGGCTCCGAGCGGTGAGCGACGCTCCCTTCCTGTACGGATCGCTGACCCGCATCTCGGACCTCCCGGACGGGGCGTTCGAGGTGGTGCCGCGCGACCGCGCCGAGTGGGAGCTGGGCGACTACGTGGTGGTCGAGGTGACGGAGTTGGGGGCGCAACGGAACCTCGAGCACCCCTCGGGCCGTCTGGCCCATCTCGCCCGCGGCGACGTGCTGGTCGGCGCGCTCGGGATCCGCCACGCGACGCTCGAGGCGACGGGAGATTGGCGGGCCGTGGGAGAAGACCTCGAGATGCACCTGCTGACGGCGGCCGGGCTGTTCGGGCGCCTCACCTCGCTCTCGCCGATGCTCGGCTCGTTGAGCGTCCTCGGGTACCGCGGTCATGTCGCGCGGGGCGGCGCGACCCTCCGGATGGCGGACTTCGTGCCGTCGGGGGACTCGGGTCCCTACGCCACGCCCACGATCCTGATCATCGGCACGTCGATGTCGGCCGGAAAGACGACCGCCGCCCGCACGCTCATCCGCCGCCTCGTCCGCGAGGGTCGGCGCGTGGCGGGCGCCAAGCTCACCGGAGCTGGCCGGTATCGCGACATCCTCGCCATGAGCGATGCCGGGGCGGCCGGGATCGTGGACTTCGTGGACGCGGGGCTCCCCTCGACGGTGTGCCCCGCAGCCCGGTTCGAGACGGCGGCCGCCCGGATGCTGTCGAGGATCGAGGACATGGAGGCGGATGTGGCGGTCATCGAGGCGGGGGCCTCGCCGCTCGAGCCGTACAACGGCCGCGCGGCCATCGACGCGCTGGGCGACCGCGTGCGGCTCCGCGTCCTGGCGGCATCCGATCCGTACGCGGCCGTCGGGGTCGAGCGCGCGTTCGGTCTGCGGCCGGATATCGTGACCGGGATCGCGGCCAACACGCGGGCCGGAATCGAGCTGTGTGAGCGTCTCACCGGCGTGCCGACGCTCGACCTGACCGCATCGGGGTCCGACGAGCGCCTGGACCCGCTCCTCGAGCGGCTGTTCGTGGGGTCGGAGTGATGGTGCCTCTTGCGGGAGGCGTGCGGGCTCGGTGTAATTCCGCGGGCGCGAAAGCGCCGGTCGAGCCGCCGGATCCGGACCTCCGACCGGCCGGGGATCCGCGCGCCACCCACGGACCGCTGACCGGTCGACCCGCCCGGGGCCGGCCGAGGGAGAAGTGATGTTGGACGCACTCCGCCAGCCCTGGCCGTGGTACGTGGCCGGTCCGCTGATCGGTCTCGTGGTGCCCGTGCTGTGGCTCCTCACCGGCAAGGCGTTCGGCGTGTCGACGAGCTTCCGCGACATCTGCGCCGCGGTCACGCCGGGCCGGTTCGAATACCTGCGCTACGACTGGCGCACCGGGGCGTGGCGGTTCGCGTTCGTGGCCGGGATCCTGATCGGCGCGCTGATCGCGGTCACGGTGCTGGCCTCGCCGGACCCGGTGGTCGGGATCTCCGAGGCGACCCGTGCGGACCTCGCGGCGCTCGGGATCACGAGCCGCACCGGGCTCTTCCCCTCGGACCTCATCTCGTGGCGCTCGCTCGGCACCCTGCCCGGCTTCGTGGTGGTGGTGCTGGGCGGCTTCCTCGTCGGGTTCGGGGCGCGCTGGGCGGACGGGTGCACCTCCGGCCACGCGATCACGGGGCTCGTGGGGCGCCAGCTGCCGTCGCTGCTCGCCGTGCTGGGGTTCTTCGCGGGCGGGCTGGTGTCGACCTTCCTCCTCCTCCCGCTGGCGCTGCGATGAGCACCCGCGTGGCGGATGCGATCCCTCGCCGGGAGGGAGGCTCGACCCGGGAACCGGAGCCCGTGGCGGCGCGGACCCCCGCGGGGTTGCTCCTGCGATCCCTGGCGGTGGGCACCGCTTTCGGGGTCCTGCTCGTCAAGTCCGAGGCCGTGTCGTGGTTCCGGATCCAGGAGATGTTCCGCTTCCAGGGCGTCCACATGTACGGCCTGCTAGGCTCCGCGGTGCTCGTCGGGATGGCGGGGATCGCGGCCCTCCAGCGGCTGGGTTACGGCGAGCCGCCCGGATCGGGGCTCGACGTCCTGCCGAAGAAGGAATCGCGGGGCCTCAATCGGCATTACTGGATGGGCGGCGCCGTGTTCGGGCTCGGCTGGGGGCTCCTGGGCGCGTGTCCCGGCCCCATCTACGCGCTGATCGGCACCGGCGCTACCGTGTTCGCGGTCGCGCTGGCCAGCGCCGTGACCGGAGCGTGGACATACGCGGCGCTGCGGCCCCGGTTGCCGCACTTCTGATCCGATCCCATCGAATCCACCAGGAGCGACGACGATGCTCTTCCGACAGATATTCGACGAGAAGCTGGCCCAGTACGCGTACCTGATCGGCTGTCAGCAGACCGGCGAGGCCGTGGTCATCGACCCGGAGCGGGACATCGACCGCTACGTCGACATGGCGCGGGCCGAGGGCCTCGAGATCACCGCCGTGGCCGAGACGCACATCCACGCCGACTTCCTGTCCGGGGCCCGCGAGTTCGCAGCCGCGTACGGGGCCCGCGTGTACGTGTCCGACGAGGGCGATGAGGACTGGAAGTACGAGTGGGTGAAACAGGGGAATGTCGATCACGTCCTTCTCCGGAACGGCGACACGTTTCGCATCGGCAACATCGAGCTCCGGACCGTGCACACGCCCGGCCACACGCCCGAGCACCTCGCCTTCCTGGTCACCGACCACGGCGGCGGGGCGGACGAGCCGATGGGGCTCGCCTCCGGCGACTTCGTGTTCGTGGGCGCGCTCGGACGCCCCGACCTGCTCGAGACGGCGGCCCACGTCCAGGGCGCGATGGAGCCCTCGGCGAGGCGGCTGTACGCCTCGGTGCAGCGCTTCCTGGAGCTCCCCGACTACCTGCAGGTGTGGCCCGCGCACGGGGCCGGGTCGGCGTGCGGCAAGGCGCTCGGCGCGGTGCCCGAATCGACCGTCGGGTACGAGCGCCGCTTCAGCCCCGCCATCGACTTCGCGCGTCGCGGCGAGGATGCGTTCGTGTCCTACATCCTCGAGGGGCAGCCCGAGCCGCCACTCTACTTCGCCCGCATGAAGCGCGACAACAAGCTGGGCGCTCCCGTGCTGGGGAGGCTGCCCACCCCACGCCGCCTCGGCGTGAACGAGCTCGGCGCGCTGGCGAACCGCGAGGACGTGGCCGTGATCGACACGCGCGCGGACCGCTCGGCGTTCATGGCGGCGCACCTGCCGGGGTCGCTCTACTCCCCGCTCACGAAGGCGTTCAACACGGCCGTGGGCTCCATCCTCCCCGACGAGACGACCCCCATCCACCTGATCGTCGACGAGCGCGATCTCGACGAGGCGGTCCGCGACCTGGTGCGCATCGGATACGACCGCGTCGAGGGGTTCGCCGACCCCGCGACGCTGGCGGAGTACTTCGCCTCGGGCGGCGAGGCGGCCCGCATCGACGAGATCGACTTCCGCACCACGAACGAGGCGATCGCGGCGGGGGAGGGGAGCGTGCTCGACGTGAGGTACGCCTCGGAGTACGGCGCGGGTCACGTGCCGGGGGCCGTCAACGCGTCGTACACGCGGCTGCCCGAATACCTCGATCGGCTGCCCTCGGGCGCGCCCCTCCTCGTCCACTGCCAGAGCGGGGCGCGCGCCGCCGTCGCGGCCAGCTACCTGGCACGCCGGGGTCGCGACGTGAGGTACGTCAACGACCGCTTCGATGCGTACGCCGCCGCGTCGCCGGTCGAGAAGGGGGAGCCGATCCCGGCGTAGGCCGGCGTAGGCGTGGGCCCACCGGCCCGCCGCGGCTCCCTGGCCCGGGACATCGTGTCCCGACGTCCGTCTATCGAGCCAGCATGAGGTAGACGTACGTAACCCATTATGGACCAGCTGGATGCATGTGGTGCACGCGGCGGGCACGGCCCCTGCGCCGTCGCATCGGCGGAGCGCGACGCATGCGTCGGGTCCGGGGGGTGTGCCGGGCCCGACCAAAGGCGAGAAGAGGGCTGGACCCATGAGTCGACACGCCATCGGACGCATCGGATTCGCCCTGTCGATCGTCCTCCTGGGCGGGGTGCCCGCGAGTTGCGGCTACCGGCCCCCTCCCGTCCCGGTGGGAGGCGATCTCGAGACCCTGGGCTTCCTCGCGGGCGAGTGGGCCGGGTCCTATCGGGGCGGCGAGACCGGCCGCACCGGGAGCATCTTCTTCCGGCTGGCGGCGGGGGCCGACACGGCGTTTGGCGACGTGCTCATCGATCGCTTCCAGCCCATGCACACCTCCGACGAGAACGAGCGCCCCGAGGGTCTCCGGGCGCCCCCCGTGCTCACCATCCGGTTCGTGCGGGCGTCGGGTGACCGCGTGTACGGCACGCTGGACGAATACGAGGATCCCGACTGCGGCTGTCGGCTGCAGACCACCTTCACGGGCCGCGTGGAGAGCGGTCGCCTGGAGGGCACGTTCACCTCCACGCACCTGGACACCGGCGTGCGGCACGGCGGCACGTGGAGCGCGCGGCGCACGGGTCCTCCTCCACGCGCCGACGAGCTCGTGGCGCGGGCCTCGGAGGACACGCCGGCGGAAGGCGACACGCTGGCCGAGCCCGGGCTCCAGGGGCCGAACGAGGAGGAGATGATCGCTCAGGGGCGCGCGCTGTTTCGCGATCTGGGGTGCTCGTTCTGCCACGGCGCCGATCGGCAGGGGAGGATCGGGCCCCCGATCGCGGATGTGGCCCGACACCGGAGCTTCAGCTGGATCTACCGCATGGTGCTGAACCCCGATTCGATGGTGCGGAACGACCCGCTCGCCCAGCGGCTGTACGGTGGGCTCGACATCGCGATGCCCGACCGGGGCGCGACCCCGTGGGAAGCGCTCACCCTGTACGAATATCTCGTCGCCGAAGCGGAGCGTGAGGAGCCACCCCGCTGATCCCCCGATCCCGTCTTGCCCGTCCCGGGTCACCGGCGCATGATCCGCGCGGCTTTCGAGGCCGCGCGGTCGCGGGGCCGGCGTGCGGTGGCCCGCGCGCCCGGCCCGCCATCCGCCGCGTCGCCGGATGACCCGCCAGACAAAGGATCGCTCGTGAAGCTCGAGCAGTTCATGGAGCGGGTGGAGCGCCGCAACCGGAACGAGCCCGAGTTCCTCCAGGCCGTCCGTGAAGTGGCCGAGAGCGTGATCCCCTACATCGAGCAGAGACCGCAGTACGAGGCGGCCTGCATCCTGGAGCGGCTCACCGAGCCCGACCGGGTGATCCAGTTCCGCGTGAGTTGGGTGGACGACGAGGGGGTCGTGCACGTGAATCGCGGCTACCGGGTGCAGTTCTCGAACGCGATCGGGCCCTACAAGGGGGGGCTCCGGTTCGACCCGTCGGTGAACCTGAGCGTGCTCAAGTTCCTCGGGTTCGAGCAGGTGTTCAAGAACAGCCTCACGACGCTCCCCATGGGCGGCGGGAAGGGCGGCGCGGACTTCGACCCCAAGGGGAAGTCGGACGCCGAGGTGATGCGGTTCTGCCAGTCGTTCATGCTCAAGCTGTACCGCTACATCGGGATCAACGTCGACGTGCCGGCGGGCGACATCGGCGTGGGCGCCCGTGAGATCGGCTACCTGTTCGGGCAGTACAAGCGCCTGGCGAACGAATTCCAGGGCGCGATCACCGGGAAGGGGGTCAACTGGGGCGGGAGTGTGATCCGCACCGAGGCCACCGGCTACGGGTGCGTGTACTTCGCGCGCGAGATGCTCGCCATGCGGGCCGAGGACTTCGACGGCAAGGTGTGCACGGTCTCCGGCTCGGGGAACGTCGCCCAGTACACGGCCGAGAAGCTCGTCGAGCTGGGCGCGAAGGTGGTCGCCCTCTCCGAGCGCGGCGGCTTCATCCACGATCCCGGCGGGCTGGACCAGGAGAAGGTCGAGTGGATCATCGACCTCAAGACCAACCGCCGCGGATCGCTCCGGGAGTATGCCCGGGAGTTCGGCGCGGAATACCACGGGGGGGAGCGGCCGTGGGGCGTTCCTTGCGATTGCGCGTTCCCGTGCGCCACGCAGAACGAGCTCGACGGCGGCGACGCGGCCGCGCTGCTCGCCAACGGCTGTCAGGTCGTCTCCGAGGGCGCCAACATGCCGGCCACGCCGGAGGCTGTGGCTGCGTTCCGCGCCGCGAAGATCCTGTATGGCCCCGGCAAGGCGGCGAACGCGGGGGGCGTGGCGATCTCGGGGCTCGAGATGACCCAGAACGTGATCCGGCTGTCGTGGAATCGCGCCCAGGTCGACCGGCGGCTCAAGGAGATCATGAAGGACATCCACCAGACGTGCGTCGAGTACGGGCACGTCGACGGATCCGTCGACTACGTGATCGGCGCCAACGTGGGCGGGTTCGTGAAGGTGGCCGACGCCATGCTCGCCTACGGGGTCGGCTGAAGTCGGACCTCGCCGCGGCCCCTCGCCGGGTCGCTTCACGACCCCGGCACGGTCCAGCGAGTGGCAGCGCCCCGAGGTCTTCCCCTTCACCCCGTGGGCCAACCCGTCCCGATACCGGGACGGCCCGCCCCCGGTCGTCCCCCGCGGTGCGGCCGGAACGTGCGGGGAACGAGGGTAGCATCTCCAGCGTGCTGAACGAGTTACGAGCGCCAGGCGCGGAGCCGCAGGGTCGGGAACGGCTTCTGCCGGGTGGGGAAGCGACCCGTGTGCGTTGGTGCGCCACCGCGACCGGGTCGAGGAGATGGATCGAGGTGCAGGCGCGCCCCGGAGAGGAGGAGCGATGACGGAGGAGAGCTTCGAGATCTCGATGGAGCGGGTGGAGGCGTTCGGGTTCGACGTGGACTTCCGGCTCGAAGGAGTGGCGCCGCTCCGCATGGACGAGCCGGCGCCCCTCGGCGGGGGGAACGGCCCCAACCCGGCGCGGCTGCTGGCCGCGGCGGTGGGAAACTGTCTGAGCGCGAGCGCGCTCTTCTGCCTGGAGAAGGCCCGCATCCCCGTGTCGGGCATGCGCACCACGGTGCGGACGTCGCTGGGGCGGAACGAGCGGGGGCGGGTGCGCATCGAGGCCCTCGAGGTGACCGTCCAGCCGACGGTGCCGGAGGCGGACCGCGAACGGATCGGACGGTGCCTCGGCCTGTTCGAGGACTTCTGCATGGTGACGCAGAGCGTACGCGGGGGCATCGACGTGTCGGTCGACGTGGTTCCGCAGTCCCCGGAGGCCCCCGACGAACCGGGGCTCGGGCGTACGGCGGGCGCCGCGGCGGGCTGAGCGCCGCTCCCGTCTCGATCGGGCTCGGCCGGCATCGGGCCCCGCCGCCGCCCCGACTCGCCCATCGGCGACCCCGGGCCCGCCTCCGTCGTACTCCGGGGCCTGTCGGCATCTGTCCGATATCGGGACTCCCGTGACGTTGTCGGGTAGGTACGCTCGAGCCATCTCCGGACACCACGTCGACCCGGGAGTCGTCATGCGCCGCTTCCTGCCCTGTGCGTCCGTGCTTCTCGTCGTCTTGCTCGTCGGGTGCGGGACCGATCCGCTGGGTGCGTTCCCGCGCGAGTTCACCAACGCCGACGATCGCTTCGAGTTCGAGACTCTGAGCGACGTGATCGACATCACGCGCACCGAGACGTTCGACTGGTCGAACTCGGGGATCACGGCCGACATCTCGAGCCAGACGACGACTAACGGGGGCGAGGCGCGTCTCGTGCTTCGCGATGCGGGCGGGGCCGAGGTCTACAACGACGTGCTCACCCCCGATCTCGCCGCCACCACGCAGGGTGGGGAGTCCGGCGCCTGGACGATCGAGCTCGTGTTGACGAACTACAGCGGGTCCATCCACTTCGTGATCGAAACCCCGAGCGTGGAGCTCGAGATCGACGGCGGCGGAGGCTGAGGGCCGGTCCGGCGTCCTGGCGCCGTGCCGGCCCGGGTCATCGGCTCGAGCGCCCGCGCACGCCGCACGACGGCGTCGCCGTATCGCCCTTCGTAGTCCAACCCCGCGGCCGAGCGTGGAGGCTCGGCGCCCCGTGCAATTGTGCGCCGCCTGAATCCGCCGGAGAATGGGGCCATGGAAACTGGGGTGGCGGTCACGGTCAACGGCCGTGCGCACGAGCGCCGGGTGGAGCCACGGCTCCTCCTGTCCGACTTCCTGCGTCACGAGCTCGGGCTCACGGGCACGCACGTGGGGTGCGAGCACGGCGTGTGCGGGGCCTGCACCGTGCTGCTCGATGGGGAGCCCGTGCGCGCCTGTCTCCTGTTCGCGGTCCAGGCGAACGGCCACGAGGTGACGACGGTCGAGGGACTCGCGGACATCGACCAGGGCGCGCTCGACACCGACGGCGTGCCGGATCTGCTCCACCCCGTGCAGCGCGCCTTCCACCAGACGCACGCGCTCCAGTGCGGCTTCTGCACCCCGGGGATCCTGATGACGACGATCGCCTTCCTCGCCGGGAACCCGGCTCCGACGCGCGGGGAGATCCGGGAGGCGCTGTCCGGACACCTGTGCCGCTGTACGGGCTATCAGAACATCGTCGAGGGCGTGGCGCGGGCGGCCGAGCTGCTCGCGTGCGGCGACGCCCGGGTGTTCGGGCGCCCCGAGGCGGGTGACGCTCACGGGTCCGACCCCGCTTCGGGCTCTCCCGCGTGAGCCGGGCCGGCAGCCACCTCGTCGGTGCTTCCGTCCTCCGCCGCGAGGATCCGCGCCTCCTGACGGGGCAGGCGCTGTTCGTGGATGACGTCGAGCCGGCCGGGACGCTCCACCTCGCGTTCGTGCGCTCGAACGTGCCCCATGCGCGCATCACCGGCCTCGATATCGAGGCGGCGCGCCGGCACGCGGGCGTCGCGGCGGTCTACACGGCAGACGATCTCGGCGAGCTGTGTGCTCCCGGCCCCGTGCTGGTCCCGCCGCCGCCCATCGAGGGCCTCGTGTTCCACGCCCGCACCCCGCTTCCGCTGGCCCGTGACCGCGTACGCCACCAGGGCGAGGCGATCGCCGTCGTGGTGGCCTCCAGCCGCTACGTGGCGGAGGATGCGGCGGAGCTCGTACAGGTCGACCTCGAGACGCTCGACGCGGTCGTCGACCTCGACCGCGCCCTCGATCCCGAAGCCCCCCTGGTCCATGACGACCTCGACTCGAACCTCGCCGCGCACGCGCGACAGATGAAGGGTGACTATGCCGCGGCGCGGGCCGAGGCGGACCATGTCGTCGCCCGCACGCTCCGCTACGACCGGGGGGTCGCGGCCGCGATCGAGAACCGGGGCGTGGTGGCCGACTGGGACGCGCGCGAGGGGCGGCTCACCGTGTGGGACACGACCCAGGCGCCGATCCCGATCCGGAACGCGCTCGCCGGGCTCCTCGGGCTCGGCGAGTCGCAGGTGCGGGTGATCGCCCCGTTCATCGGGGGCGGGTTCGGACCCAAGATCATGTTCTACGCCGAGGAGCTCCTCGTCCCGTGGATCTCGATGCGGCTCGGGCGGCCGGCGAAGTGGATCGAGGACCGGTACGAGAACTTCTTCGCCACCACCCAGGAGCGTGGCCAGACGCACGAGTCCGAGCTGGCGCTCGCGGCCGACGGGACGATCCTCGGGGTGCGCGACCGATTCGTGCACGACTCGGGCGCCTACGACCCGTACGGGCTCACGGTACCGATCAACAGCCAGTGCACGCTCCTCGGGCCCTACCGGGTGCCGAGCTACGAGAGCGAGTTCCGCGTCGTGTTCACCCACAAGCCGATCGTGACGCCCGTGCGCGGGGCCGGGCGCCAGCACGGCGTGTGGATCATGGAGCGCCTGCTCGATGCCGCGGCTCGCGAGATGGGCCTCGACCGGGTCGAGATCCGGGCGAGGAACCTCCTCGCGCCGGACGAGTTCCCGCACGACCACGAGATCCTCTACCAGGACTCCGCCTCGCTCACGTACGACAGCGGGAACTATGCGCCGCTCCTCCAGGAGGCGGCCCGCCGCATCGGCCACGACGGGTTCGACGCCGAGCGCGAGAACGCCCGGGCCGAGGGGCGACGCCTCGGGCTCGGGATCGTGAGCTACGTCGAGGGGACCGGGATCGGACCGTACGAGGGCGCCCGGGTGACCGTCGAGCCCGGCGGCGCGGTGAGCGTGGCGACCGGGGTCGGGACGCAGGGGCAGGGGCACTTCACGGCCTTCGCACAGGTCGTGGCCGCGCAGATCGGGGTCGATCCGGGCCGCGTGCGGATCGTGACCGGCGACACGAGCGAGTTCCACTGGGGAACCGGGACGTTCGCGAGCCGCGGCGCCGTGGTCGCCGGGAGCGCGATGCACGCCGCCGCCCTCCGGGTGCGGGAGAAGATCCTCACGCTGGCGAGCGAGGCGCTCGAGGTGTCGCCGACGGACCTCGAGCTCGCGAACGGTGTGGCCCGCGTGCGGGGCGCCCCCGACGTGTCGATCGCGCTCGGCGAGCTGGCGCGGCGCGCGAACCCGCTCCGCGGGGCCGTGAAGCCCGGCACCGAGCCGGGTCTCGAGGCGACCGCGTACTTCGGGCCGGCGAGCGGGGCGACCGCGGCCGGCGTGCACGCGCTCGTGGTCGAGGTGGACCCGGACACGTGCCAGGTCGAGATCCTCCGCTACGTCGTGGTCCACGATTGCGGGACCCTCATCAACCCGATGATCGTGGAGGGGCAGATCCACGGCGGCGTCGCGCTCGGGATCGGAAACGCGTTCTACGAGGAGCTCGTCTTCGATGAGGAGGGCGGGATGACCAACGCCTCGTTCATGGACTACCTGCTCCCCACCGCGACCGAGGTGCCCGACATCGAGACCGCGCACTTCGAGACGCCGTCACCGCTCAACCCGCTGGGGACGAAGGGGGTGGGCGAGGCGGGCGCCATCCCCGTGGCGGCCGCGTTCGCCCAGGCGGTCGAGGACGCGCTCTCCGACGACGCGCCCGACCTCGAGATCCTCGATATGCCGCTCGGACCGGGGAAGCTGTTCGAGCTCCTGCGCGAGACCGGGGGGCTCGGACTCGAAGCGCGCGACGAATCGGCCGCGACAGAGGCCGCGGCCACCCGGCCCGTGCGTGGCGACGCACGGTCTCCCCGGGAGGGCGAGCAATGAAGCCTCCGGCCTTCGAGTACGTCGCCCCGTCGGACCTCGACGAGGCGCTCGCCGCGCTGGCCGCGGACCCAGGGGAGGCTCGCCCCCTCGCGGGGGGGCAGAGCCTGGTCCCCATGCTCACCTTCCGGCTCGCCGCGCCGGCGATCCTCGTCGACCTGAACGGCGTGAGCGAGCTGGCCGGCATCCACGAGCGGGCGGACGGCGGCCTGTCGATCGGGGCGATGACCCGGCAGCGCGTCCTCGAGCGCGACCCGCGCGTCGCGGCCCGGGCGCCGCTCCTCGCCGAGACGGCCCCGTGGATCGCGCACGCCCAGATCCGCACGCGGGGGACGATCGGGGGGTCCGTGGCGCACGCCGATCCGGCGGCCGAGCTCCCCGCCGTGCTGCTGGCGCTGGGCGCGAGCGTGACGCTCGCGAAGGCGGGCGCCCGGAACGCCGACAATGATGATCAGAACGGGGGAGGGTTCCTGGCCCGGGAGGAGCGTGAGCTTCCATTGACGGAGTTCTTCCTCGGCCCCTTCTTCACCGCGCTCGAGCCCGAGGAGCTTCTCACGTCCATCGAAGTCCCGGGAATGGGTGAGCACGAGGGCACCGCGTTCGAAGAGGTGGCTCGCCGGCGTGGCGACTATGCCATAGTCGGAGCCGCCGCCTGGATTCGTCTGGACGCCGGCGGTGTGTGCGAGGACGTGGCGTTGTCGCTCGTCAATGCGGGCCCGACGCCATGTCTGTGGGTGGGCGCGGCCGATGCCCTGCGCGGACGGCCGGTGACGGCCGACTCGCTGGCCGTGGCCGCCGAGGCCGCCGCGAACGAATGCGAGCCCGCGGCCGACATGCACGGGAGCGAGGCGTACCGCCGCCACCTCGTCCGCGTCCTCGCCGAGCGCACCCTGGCCCGCGCCGCGGAACGGGCCCGGCGACCCGACGAGCGGGAGGGCTCGGCGTGACGATGCTCGGTGAGCGCGATGCCGAGCTGATCGGCGGACTCGTCGTTCCGGAGTACCCCATCCCGGCCGGCCCCCTCGTGAACGCCGACATCGCCCCCACGCCGCTCGAACAGCGCACGTGGGGCCTGTGGCACCTGGCGTCCCTGTGGGTGGGAATGAGCGTCTGCATCCCCACCTACATGCTCGCCTCGAGCATGATCGACGCGGGCATGAACTGGTGGCAGAGCCTCCTCACCATCCTGCTGGGGAACGCGATCGTCCTCGTCCCACTCGTCCTGAGCGCGCACGCCGGCACGCGGTACGGGATCCCGTTCCCGGTGTTCGCGCGCGCCTCGTTCGGGTGGAGGGGCGCGCACGTCCCCTCGCTCCTGCGCTCGGCCGTCGCGTGCGGCTGGTTCGGGATCCAGACATGGATCGGCGGGCTCGCGATCCACGCCATGCTCGCGCTCCTGTGGCCGGGGTGGGCCGAGCTCGGCGGCGGGTGGACGTTCATGGGCCACTCGCTCGGCCAGTTCGTGGGCTTCTTCCTCTTCTGGCTCGTGAACCTCCATTTCGCGTGGCGCGGGACCGAATCGATCAAGTGGCTCGAGACGTTCGCCGCGCCCGTGCTGCTCGCGATCGGGCTCGCGCTTCTCGTGTGGGCCGTCCGGGCCGTCGGCGGGATCGGCGACATCCTCGCGAGCTCCGGGCGTCTCGGCGCCGCCGGGAACGCGCCCACCGGATCCGCGTTCGTGCTCGGGCTCTTCCTCCCGTGGCTCACGGCCATGGTCGGCTACTGGGCCACGCTGGCGCTCAACATCCCCGACTTCACCCGCTACGCGAAGAGCCAGCGCGCCCAGGCGTGGGGGCAGGGGATCGGGCTCCTCACCACGATGCCGCTGTTCGCGTTCATCGGGATCGCGGTCACGAGCGCCACCGTGATCCTGTACGGCGAGGCGATCTGGAACCCGATCGACCTCGTCACGCGGCTCACCGCGGGCGGGAGCCGCTGGCTCGGCGTCCTCGCCATGGCCGCGCTCGCGCTCGCCACCCTTTCGACGAACATCGCGGCGAACCTCGTCGCGCCGGCCAACAGCCTGTCGAACCTCGCGCCGCGGAAGATCAGCTTCCGCGCCGGGGGGATGACGGCGGCGGTCATCGGCATCCTCCTCTTCCCGTGGGAGCTCCTCGAGGCCTACCAGACGTGGCTCATCAGCTACTCGGGTCTTCTGGGGGCCGTGGGCGGCGTGATGCTTTGCGACTACGCGTGGGTGCGCCGCTTCCGTCTCGAGCTCGTCGACCTGTACACGGAAGACGGTGTGTACGCGTATCACGACGGTCTCAACCGGGCCGCGATGATCGCGCTGGTCGCCGGGATCGCGGTGGCGCTCGCCGGGAAGCTCCACCCGTCGGTGTCGTTCCTGTTCAACGGGGCGTGGTTCTCGGCGGCCGCGGTATCGTTTCTCGTCTATGCGTGGGCGATGCGGGACACGCGCCGGGCGATCGCGGGAACGTCGGCTGCGAGTGGATTCGCCGGCAGGAGCGAAGCAGAGGCCGGAGGCGCGACGGCGTGAGCGATCTCCCCCTGTTCGAGCGCGCCCTCGTCGACCCGGGCGCGACGGCCATCATCGACGCGCACGGCGAGCACAGCTACGAGTGGCTCGACACGCGCTCGAGGCTCCGCGCCGCACAGCTCCTCGGGGACGCGAAGGACCTCGAGGAGGCCCGCGTCGGGCTCCTCATGGAGCCAGGGTTCGAGTACGTCGTCACGCAGTGGGCCATCTGGCGCGCGGGTGGGATCGCGGTCCCTCTGTCGCCGCGCCATCCGGATCCCGAGCTCGAGAACGTGATCGAGGACGCGGGCGTGGGGATGCTCCTCGCCACCGAGTCCCTCGATGAGCGCCTGCGCCCGCTGGCGGATGTCAGGCAGATTCCATACCGGGCGGTCCCCACGACCGGCTACGAGATGCGCGCCATCCTCCCACTGGTCGCGCCCGAGGAGCGCGAGGCCGCGTCCGTCGAGAGCGGTGCCGACGAAGCCCGGCTCCCCGAGCTCACCCTCGACCGCCGGGCGTTGCTCCTGTATACGAGCGGCACCGCCGGCCGCCCCAAGGGCGTCGTCTCGACGCACGCGAACCTCGATGCCCAGCTGCGGACGTTGGTCGACGCGTGGGCCTGGGAGCCCGAGGACCGCATCCTCCACATCCTCCCGCTCCACCACACGCACGGGCTCGTGAACGCGCTCGGCTGCGCGCTGTACGCGGGCGCCGCGGTCGAGTTCGCGGACCGGTTCGACCCCGCGGCCGTGTGGGAGCGCTTCGCGTCGCGCGAGATCACCGTGTTCATGGCCGTCCCCACGATCTACGTGAAGCTTCTCCGGGCGTGGGAGGAGATGGACGAGTTCACCCGAGCGCGCTGGTCCAAGGGCGCCCGGCGGCTCAGGCTCATGGTGTCGGGCTCGGCCGCGCTCCCGGTGGCCGTGTTCGAGCGCTGGGAGCAGATCACCGGCCAGCGGCTGCTCGAGCGCTACGGGATGACCGAGATCGGGATGGGGCTCTCGAACCCGTACGCGGGCGAGCGCCGCGCCGGCACCGTGGGGCAGCCCCTCCCCGGGGTCGACCTCCGCCTCGTCGATCCCGACAGCGGGCGCCTGCTCGCCGAGGGCACTCGGAGCCTCGAGCCCGGCGCGTCGGGCGAGATCCGTGTCCGGGGCCCGATGGTGTTCCCGGAGTACTGGAACCGCCCCGAGGAGACCGAGGCCGCGTTCGAGGACGGCTGGTTCAGGACCGGCGACGAGGCCGTGCTCGAGCGCGGCTACTACCGCATCCTCGGACGTCGCTCGGTCGACATACTGAAGAGCGGCGGCTACAAGATCTCGGCGATCGAGATCGAGGAGCTATTGCGAGCCCACCCCGGCGTGCGCGACTGCGCCGTGGTCGGGCTCCCCGACGAGGAGTGGGGCGAGCGCATCGCCGCCGCCGTGGTCACCGAGCCGGGCGCGTGGTTCGTCCCCGACCTCGTCCCGGCGGGAGCCGAGGGCGTCCACGAGCGGGCGCGATCGGCCGCCGCGGTGCTCGACCCTTGGCTCCGCGACCGGCTCGCCGGCTACAAGGTGCCGCGCGAGTGGCTGTGTCTGGACGAGCTGCCCCGGAACGCGATGGGGAAGGTGCGGAAGGCGGCCGTCCGCGAGATGTTCGAGCACCGGGAGTAGAAGAGGGCGCACCCGGCATACCGCCAGGGAACCGAGCAGGATTGCACGGATTGTAAATCGGATTTACGATCGGTGCATGATCAAGCGGAACCTGGAGCCCGTCCTCCACGAGCTCGCGGAGCAGATGCCCGCGGTGGCCGTCACCGGTCCGCGCCAGTCGGGGAAGACGACCCTGTGCCGCATGGCGTTCCCCGATCACGCCTACGTGTCGCTCGAGCCGCTCGACGTCCGCGACTTCGCACGCGAGGACCCGCGCGGGTTCCTCCGCCAGCATGCGGGCGACGTCATCCTCGACGAGATCCAGCGGGCTCCCGACCTGTTCTCGTATCTGCAGGGGGCGATCGACGAAAATCCCGCGCCCGGCCGCTTCATCCTCACCGGGTCCCAGCACTTCGGGCTCTCGGAGGCCGTGTCGCAGTCACTCGCCGGACGGGTCGCGATCCTCCACCTGCTCCCGCTCTCCCTCGACGAGATCCGGCGGTTCGACACGGCGCCCACCGAGCTCTGGCGCACGCTGTGGACCGGGGGATATCCGCGCATCCACGACCAGGGGCTCGATCCCGGGCGCTGGCTCGCGACCTACGTCGCGACCTACGTGCAGAGCGACGTGCGTCAGGTCCTCGACGTGACGGACCTCGACGCGTTCACCACGTTCCTCCGTCTCGTGGCCGGCCGGACCGGGCAGGAGCTCAACCTCTCTTCGGTCGGCTCTGATGCGGGCGTCACGCACAACACCGCCCGTTCGTGGCTCTCGGTGCTCGACACGAGCTTCATCACGCTCCGCACTCCGCGCTGGCACCGGAGCTTCCGGAGGCGTGTAGTGAAGGCGCCCAAGATCCACGTCGTCGATACCGGACTCGCCTGCCACCTGCTCGGCATTCGCGAGCCCGATCAGCTCCCTACCCACCCCCAGCGCGGCGCGATCTTCGAGAGCTGGGTCGCCGCGGAGATCCTCAAGGCCCGGCTCGCCCGGGGGCTCGATGCCGACCTCTATCACCTGCGCGAGACGAGGGGTCTCGAGATCGACCTGATCATCGAGGCCGGCGAGACGCTGTTCGGCGTCGAGGCGAAGTCGGGCGCGACGGTGGCGTCCGGGTTCACGGACCCGCTCCAGGAGCTCGGAACGCAAGTCGCGGCCGAGCTGCCACACCTGCGATACGCGCCACGGCTCGTGTTCGGGGGCGACGATACGCAGACGGGGGGAGATGTGGAGATCGTGCCCTGGTCGGGGATCCAGGAGCTGGACTGGAGCGAGTAGGTGTTCGGCGGACGCCTCCAGCCCGAGTCAAAGCACTCCACGCCGGTGCCGCCGGCATCCCGACCTTCCTTGCTCCTTGCCATAATTAGGGATGTTTGCTAAACCTAACTAAGCACTCGAACAAGTTTGGGAACCTGACCCGAGGAGCCTCCGGTCTCCGGACGACGAGTAACCCTGATCTGGCGGCACGATCCGGCGATCCACGCCCCGGCGAAGTACCGCCGGGCGTGCCGCTACGAGGCGTTCATCCCGGACCCGCTGATGGGTCAAGATCTCCGGCTGAGCGCGGAGGTGACCGGCCTCATCTCGGAAGCCGAGGGCGCGATCCACGAGTTGAACGCGCACGCACGCCCGGAGCTCGCGCCCCTTGCCCGGCTCCTGCTCCGTAGCGAGTCGATCGCCTCGTCGAAGATCGAGGGCATGCAGCTCGACGTTCGCGACCTCGCCCGTGCCGAGGCCCGTCTCGAGTCCGGTGGGCGCGCCGGATCCTCGGCCATCGAGATCCTGGCGAACATCGATGCCATGGAGCTCGCCATCGATGAGGCGGCGTCGGCAGCACCGTTCGCAGTCGATCAGGTCGTCGCGATCCACCGTCGGCTCATGGAGCGATCTTTGAACCCGCGGATCGCGGGCCAGATCCGCGCGGAGCAGAACTGGATCGGCGGGAACGACTACAATCCGTGCAGTGCGGATTTCGTACCGCCGCCGCCCGAGTATGTCGGCGAGTTGCTGGAAGACGTCTGCGTCGCGATCGAGGACGACCTTCTGCCCCCGCTCGTCCAGGCCGCCCTGGTCCACGCGCAGTTCGAAACAATCCACCCGTTCCACGACGGGAACGGGCGGACCGGTCGCGCCCTCATCCATGCGATTCTGCGCCGGCGCGGCCTCGCGCCCGCCTACGTGCCTCCGCTCAGCGTGGTCCTGGCGGCCAATCGGGATGGATACATCGAGGGCCTCACCGACTACCGCGAAGACCGAACCGAGGCGTGGATCGAGCGCTTTGCCAGCGCCGCGGCCACGGCGGCGGATCTGGCCGGCGCGTACCTGCTGGCGGTAGAGCGGTTGACCGAGCGATGGCGGGCACGACTCGCGGCATCGTCGGATGCACCGAGAGCCGATGCCGCCGCCTGGGCGATCATCGACGTGCTGCCGGCCCACCCGATGTTCACGGCGCCAGTGGCGGCGGCCGCGATCGACCGGTCCAGGCCGCAGGTCTATCAGGCAATCGAACAGCTCGAGGCTGCCGGAGTCCTGCGGCAGCTCTCGAAGGGCAAGCGGAATCGGGTGTGGGAGGCCGTGGGGTTGCTCGACCTCCTCGCCGGACTCGAGGCCGGGGAACGACCTCCGGCCTGATCTGCGGACCGGGCGGGGGAGCATCGGCTCCCGGACGTGAGTCAGACGCATTGCTCGTCTGAGGTGCTGCCAATCGGCGACACCGTTCACGCTCACCCGTTGACGCTGTGGTGCCACATCTCATTATATAGTAATGATTTACAGGCGAACTCGGGGGGGGGGGGGTCCGTCCGGCATGCACGCGGTGGTTGGATTTCGACGACTCACATCACCTAATCTACAGGAGGCGAGCCCTCGCACTTGCGGGACGGAGGACGCTATGCCGGTCCTCGTGTGTGCCGATTCGTCACGCACCCGCCGCATGGTGGAGCGCGCACTCGGAGCAGAGTGGGAAGTGGTGCAAGCCGACCTCGCGGATGCGCGCGTCGGTCGGCGCGACCGCGACCGCACTCGGATGAGGTGATCGCCCAGCGCGAGCGCCTGCTCGAGCTGATGCCGCGCCTCGCGGCGGAGGTCCTTTCATGGATCGAGGGCGAGGCGACGACGGAGTGAATCGGGCGCCGTTCTGACGGCTCCGCGGGGGTGTCTCCCTTCCTCTCCGGTCGGTATCCTACCGTCTTCCAGCGCGTCGTCCGAACCCGAGCCCGAGCCCGAGGCATGAAGCTCTACGATCTGTCGCAGCCGCTCAACCAGGACTGCTTCTTCTGGCCGTACTACCCGCCGTTCGAGGTCAAGTACATCAAGCGCAAGGTCGAGCACGGGGTGAACGCGCAGTACATCCAGACCTCGAACCACATGGGGACGCACCTCGACGCGCCGCGGCACTTCGTGACGAACGGGAAGACGATCGACGAGATCCCGCTCGAGTGGCTGTACGGCGACGGGGTGATCGTGGACCTCACCGACGAGATGGACGACCTCGCCGCCTACACGCCCGGGATGATCGAGTCGCGCGTCGAGGTGAGGGACGGCGACCTCCTCATCCTCCACACCGGCTGGCACCGGTTCGCGCAGTTCGGCGACAAGGCGAACGAGGAGCGCTACGTGCACACGCACCCGGGGCCGCACCCGGACCTCGTGCCGTGGCTGCTCGAGAAGAAGATCCACATCTGGGGCGTGGACGCGATCTCGACCGACCACCCGATGAACCTCCCGATCGGGCGCTTCCTCGGGAAAGGATCGTTCGGGCACTGCGACCGCGTGCGCGCGCTGGCCGAGAAGAAGTTCGAGGGGGCGGAGAAGGTGGACGAGCTCTTCCCCGAGGAGCACTACCAGCTCACCCACAACGCGCTCTTCCCGCACGACTGCATCCACATCGAGAACCTGGGCGGCGACATCGCGGCGCCCGAGCTCCAGAACCGGCGGCTCACGATCGGCTGCTTCCCGTGGCTGTTCAAGGGCGGGGAAGCGGCTTTCTGCCGGGTCGTGGCGTTCGTCGAGGGGTAGACGTGCGATCCGCGGCGTCCAGCTCGCCCGGGGCCGCGACGGCGATCCCGGGATGAACCGCGCGGAGCCGAAGCTCGACCTGCGGGTCAAGCGCATCTACGAGGACCCCGAACCGGCCGACGGGACGCGCATCCTCGTCGACCGGCTGTGGCCGCGCGGCGTGTCGAAGGAGGCGGCCGCCCTCGATCGGTGGATGAAGGAGATCGCCCCCAGCCACGCGCTTCGGAAGTGGTTCCACGCCGACTCCGATCGCTGGGAGGAGTTCGTGAAGCGCTACACCGGGGAGCTCGAGGACGAGCCGGAGCTGGTGTCGGAGCTGCGGGGCCTGGCGAGCGAGGGGACCGTCACGCTCCTGTACGGCGCCCGCGACACGACGCGCAACCACGCGCTCGTCCTCGCCGACTACCTGTCGCGGTCACCGGAGCCGGGCGCGGGATGATTGCACGTTGTCGGACCCCGAGAAAGTGGGCAACCACGACGCCTCCTTCTCGGTCGGTTGCATGCCCACGGTCTTCCGGCACGGTCCATATCGCTTCTACTTCTACAGTCACGATGCGGTCGAGCCACCGCACGTGCACGTCGACCGAGACGCGCGCAGCGCGAAGCTGTGGCTCGAGCCGGTGAGCGTGGCGTTCAACGCCGGCTTTCCGCAGCCGGAGTTGCGACGGCTGACGCGGCTGGTGATGATGAACCGCACCCGTCTGTTGGAGTCATGGCGTGATCACTTCGAGACGTGAAGGTCCGGGGGTGCCCAAGGTGCGTGATGTCCGGCTGTCGGCCGATCACCTGAGCGTCGATCTGGCCGATGGTCGCACGATCACGGTACCGCTGCGCTGGTACCCACGGCTCTCGCGGGCGTCGGCCGCGGCGCGCGAGAACTGGCGCGTGGCGGGAGGCGGATACGGGATCCACTGGCCCGATCTGGACGAAGATCTGAGCGTCGAGGGCCTCCTTCGAGGCGCGCCGGCGCCGGGGGGTCGCGCGGTCGAATAGGTGACGCTGCCTCTGGCCTGATCCCCGGGGGCGGCGGCTATTCGTGCCGCAGGACCCGCATGGGGTCCACCCCCGCGGCGCGTCGCGCCGGCACCCAGCTCGCGAGCGCCGCGACCCCGACCAGCCCCAGGGCCGTGATCCCGTACGTGAGGGGATCCACGGGGGCGACGCCGTACAGCACGGCGGTCATGAGCCGCGTGAGGCCCACCGAGAGCGCGACGCCCAGGACGACGCCGACAACGGCGAGCGCGAGCCCCTCGCGGAGCACCATGCGCGTCACCGTGCGTCCGCCGGCTCCGAGCGCGATCCGCACGCCGATCTCGCGGCGCCGCGTCGACACGGCGTAGGAGATCACCCCGTACAGCCCCACCGAGCCGAGGAAGAGGGCGATCGCGGCCGCGAGCGCCAGGATGACGAGCGTGAACGACGTGCGGGTGGTCGAGCTCCGCACGACCTCGTCGAGCGTCCGGAGGTTCACGAGCGGGAGCGAGCGGTTCACCGACCACACGGCGCGCTGCACCTCGTCCACGAAGCCCGGCCGTCCGGCGCGCGGCGTCCGGACGAGGAAGGTCGAGGATCGCTGCGCGAACACGTCCGATCCCCAGAACCGCTCGACCACGGCGGGCCAGTACACGATCCCCACGGGGTCGCGGTCGAGACCGTCGTCGTGCACGTCGGCCACCACCCCGACGATCTCGCGCCACTCGGGATGCTCGGCCTCCCACTCGTTCTGGACCCGCTTCCCGATCGCGTCGCGCGGATCGTCCCAGTACTCGTCCGCGATGCTCCGCGAGATGACGACGACCCCGGCCCGCGTCTCGATGTCGGCGCGGTCGATGGCGCGCCCCGCCAGGAGTCGCAGCCCGGCGACGTCGAAGTAGTCGCCGGACACCCACTTGAAGCGCCGGATCGGCGGCAGCTGGCCCTCCGGGACCGGGAAATCCTCCACGAACAGGGCATCCTCCGGGGCCACGGCCTCGTCCATGGGCAGGCGGTTGACGAACGCCGCCGCGTCGACGCCGGGGAGGGACTCGAGCGCGCGCTCGATCGCCTGGTACTGGTCCACGACGGTCTCGATGTCGGGGACGATCGCGCGCGGAAATCCGAGCCGGAAGGTGAGGGCCGGGGTGTCGCGATCGAACCCCGGATCCACGTCGCGGAGCGCGATGAAGCTCCGGACCATGAGCCCCGAGCCGACGAGGAGCACGAGCGCCATGGCGATCTGGGCCACCACGAGGGCGTTCCGCGAGGCGTGCCGCTGCTTCCCGTCGCCGCTCCCCCGGCCGCCTTCGCGGAGCGCGAGCGACAGCACGCCGACCCGCGAGCGGACCATGGGGATGAGCCCCAGGCAGAGCCCCGCCAGGGCGGAGAGCGCCAGGGTGAGGAGGATGGTGGCGGGTCCCACCGAGACGTGCCGCAGCCGGGGCAGGTTCGACGGGCCGAGAGCGGCGAGGAGGCGCACGCCCGCCCACGCGAGCGCGAGCCCCACCGCCCCCGAGAGAAGACCGAACGCGAGGCTCTCGAGCACGTAGGTGCGGGCCGCGCGCGCCCGCGAGGCGCCGAGGGCGCGCTGGACGGCGATCTCGCGTTGCCGCCCCTCGGCCCGCACGAGGAACAGCCCCGCCACGTTCGCGCACGCGATGAGGAGGACGAGGCCCACGGTGCCGAACAGGATCCACAGGACGCCACGGAGCTGACCCACCCAGACGTCCTTGAGCGGTCGGACCACGGGGCGCATCCCGATCTGCCGCAGCATCTCGGCGCTCAGCCCGCGTGGGAACCTCTCGACCGACACCGGCAGGAGCCGCGTGAGCTCGGCGAGGGCGGACTCGCGCGTGGCTCCGGGTGCGAGACGGCCCAGCCCCTCGTAGCTGAAGTCGGTGATGCGGGCGTTCGAGCGGTCGAACTGGTAGGGAAGCAGGGCGTCCGGCTCGTTCTCGAGGAACGAGAACCCGGCCGGGAGGACGCCGATCACTTCGTACTCCCGGCCGTCGAGCCGGATCGTGTGGCCGATGGCGTCCCGCGCTCCGCCCAGGCGCTCGAGCCACAGGCGGTGGCTCACGATCGTCGTGAGCGCCCGGCCGGGCTCCACGTCCTCGCCGCCGAACGCGCGGCCGAGCGAGACCGAGACGCGCAGGAGGGGAAGGAACCCCTCCGTGACGGTGAGCGTGGGGATCTCGCGGGGCTCCTGGGCGTCCGCGAGCGTCACGCGGCTCGCGTGCCACACCGCGACGTCCTCGAGCGTGCGCGCCTCCTCGCGGTAGGTGAAGTACGTCCCCGTCGCCTGCGGGACCGACTCCACGTCGAGCCCCGGCGCCGCGTGCGACAGGGCGACGAGGCGATCGCCGTCCCGGAAGGGGAGCGGCTGGAGGAGGACGCCGTCGAGCACCGTGAAGATGGCCGCCGTCGCGCCGATCCCCACCGCGAGGGTCGCTCCGCCGATGAGCGCGAACCCGGGCTCGCGGCGCAGGCGGCGGAGCGCGAAGCGCACGTCGAGCCGCTGGCCGAGGAGGAGCTCGGTCCAGCGCCGCGAGCGCTCGGTCCTCGCCCCGGCACGTCTCAGCCGCGCGCGCATCCGCTCGCCGTCGCCGAACTCGCGTCGCGCGAGCGAGCGGGCCTCGTCCTCGGAGAGGCCCTCGGCCGCCAGCTCGTCGATCCTCATCTGGAGATGGAACGCGACCTCGCGCTCCACGTCGTTCGATGCCTGCTCTCGGACGGACCGCCGGATGCGGAGGAAACGGCGGATGCCGGGGGAGCGGCTCATGACCTGCTCCTCACGCGGTCTCGGCCTCGAGGACGTCGAACATGGCGTCCACGTAGCGCCGCATGTCGCGCGTCCCCTTCTCGAGCTCGCGCCGGCCGCGCGGGGTGAGCGCGTAGAACTTCGCGCGGCGGTTGTTCTCCGACATCCCCCACTCCGCCGCGATCCATCCCCTCCGCTCCATCCGGTAGAGCGCCTGATAGAGCGCCCCGTCCTCGACCTCGACCGTCCCGTCGGTGCGCGACCGGATCCAGCGCGTCACGGCGTAGCCGTGCACGGGCTCCCACGACAGCGCCTTGAGGACGAGCAGATCCAGCGTGCCCCGCACGAGCTCCACGGCCATCTCCCTTCGAAGGTTCGGCGTCCGCGTCCCGCGCCCCGTTCCGCAAGCGCAATTTCGTTCCTTCAAGAAGCTATATTCAAGATGCTAAGGGGAAGGCCGACACGGGGCAAGCGGCTCCCGGGGCATTGTCGCCGGGAGGCCGGGCGTGTCTGTTCAGACGGCGGGTCATCCGGTGGAGAGCGGGCGAGGGACTCGGGATCCGTGTAGACTGCGCCCATGACACATCGGCTCCCTCTCATCTTCTGCGTCGCCGCGGTCGCTGCCGGGTGCGCCGCGGACGGCCTCACGGGCCCGCCACCGGCGGACCACCGCCTCGTGTACGCGTCGGTGAAGCCCGCCGATCCAGGCGGCGTGTTCCTGTTCGCCTCTCGCATCGACGGGACGGACGAGATCCAGGTCGCGGACATGGAGGGGAACCGGCCGGCGTGGTCCCCGGACGGATCGCGGATCGCGTTTCAGACCGTTGGCGTCGACGGCCGGTTCGACATCTGGACGGTCGAGCTCTCCTCGGGCGATCTGAACGACCTGACCCGATACGACGGCGACTTCGCGGGCGGACAGGACCTGGCGCCCGATGAGTCGCCGGCGTGGTCGCCCGACGGGCGGCGGATCGTGTTCTCGAGCTCGGGGACGGGTGAGGGCGATCTCTACCTGGTGGACGCCGATGGCTCGCACCTCGAGCGGCTCACCTCCACCGACGAGCCGGATCGGGAGCCGGACTGGTCGCCCGATGGGACCCGCATCGCGTTCAGCCGCATCACTCCGACGGGCACCGAGCTGTGGGTCGTGGATCTCGCGGACGGCGCGGAGACCCGCCTCACGGTGCCGGTCGGGCGTGACGAGGGCGCGCGCTGGTCCCCCGACGGCACCCGGATCGCCTTCACGCGCTTCCCGTTCGCCAGCAGCGGGGAGGAGCCGAGCCACGACCTGTTCGTAATGGACGCCGATGGATCGAACGTCGTCCAGCTCACCGACACCCCGTTCAACGAGCTCGACCCGACCTGGTCCCCCGACGGCCGGGAGCTCGCGTTCGCGCGCGACGAGGGGCTCGTGCGGCTCACGCTCGACACCGGGGCGGAGCTCCCGATCGACCCGGGCGAGGGGTCGTTCTCGTCTCCCGACTGGCGGCACTAGCAGCCTGCCGGACGGGCCACGCTCGGCGTCGATCCCGCTTGCCGCGCACGGTCGGTCGGTCGACCTTGGGCGCATGAGACCCCTCACCGACGTCCGACGCCTGTTCGTCGCGGCCGTCCTGGCCACGTCCCCCGCGGTCGCGACGGTGGCGCCGCTCGTCGCGCAGGCCGCGGCGCGCTCCCCGGCCGCCGCCGCGCCCGCCGTCGATCGCCGGCAGCTCCTCGACTACATGGAGCGCATCCGCGACGAGAACGACCTCCCGGGTCTCTCGGTCGCCGTGGCGGTGGACGGCGAGATCGTGTTCTCCGACGGGGTCGGGGTCGCGGAGCTCGACAACCGGACGCCGGCCACCGGGCGCACCGTGCACAACGTGGGCTCGGTGTCGAAGGTGCTGTCGGTCGTCGGCCTGATGCAGCTCGTGGAGCAGGGAAAGGTGGACCTCGACGCGACCATCCAGACGTACCTCCCGTACTATCCGGAGAAGCGCTGGCCGATCACGATCCGCGAGATCCTCACCCACACGTCGGGGACGCGGCACTATCGGGAGGGCGAGTTCGGCGAGTACGGGCTCCTCCGCTTCCGCCACTTCGAGAGCTTCGAGGAGGCGACGAAGATCTGGCGCGACGATCCCCTCCTGTTCGAGCCGGGGACGCGCTGGTTCTACTCCTCGCACGCCATGAACCTCATGCAGGGGATCGTGGAGGCGGCCTCGGGAATGGGGTTCGAGGACTATCTGCGCACGTACGTGTTCGAGCCGGCCGGGATGATGGCGACGCAGTTCGACGTCCCGTCACGCGTCGTCCACAATCGCGGACACGGGTACGAGCGCGACCGGCGAGGCGCGTTCGTAAACGCCGACCCCGAGGATCCGAGCTACAAGTACGCCGGCGGCGGGATCCTGTCGAGCGCCGAGGACCTGGTGCGCTTCGCGCTCGCGATCGACGACGGGACGCTCCTCGGTCCCGGGACGGTGGCCGAGATGCGGCGCCCGCAGATCGACCGGTCCGTGCCCGAGTACGTGCCCGGCGGCGAGCCGCGTCCACTGGGCCACGAGCAGGCGATCGTGTGGTGGATCCGCACCGACCAGGCGGGGCGGCGCTACCCGAGCCACACGGGGACGGTGAAGGGGACGCGCTCGTTCATCGGCGACTGGGTCGACCAGGGCGTGGTCGTCGCGCTGCAAGCGAACGCGCTCCCGTTCGACTCGGCCCGCTGCGGTGAGGCGATCGCCCAGATGTTCCTGCCGCCCCCGGAGCGCGCCGGACGGTGAGCCCGGCGTCCGGACCCGAGGATCTCGCGCCCGAGGCGGGCGGCCCCCGTGCCCGACCGTTCGGACGGGATGCGCCGGCGGAGGGTGCGAGTGCCGGGCCCGAGGCAGGGGAGGATGACGCGGCGGCCGGGCCGGCCGACCCGGCCGCGTTCGATCCCGCCCTCCTCTCCGCCCACGAGCAGGCCCGCCGCATCCGCGAGCGCGAGCTCTCCGCGACCGATCTCCTCGAAGCCTGCATCGCCCGCATCCGGCGCCACGACGAGGCGGTCAACGCGATCGTGACCCCGAACCCGCGCGCACGGGCCGAGGCGAAGGCCATCGATGGTCGGATCGCGGCCGGCGAGGACCCCGGGCCGCTGGCCGGGCTGGTGGTGGGCATCAAGGATGTGACCGAGACGGCCGGCATCCGGACCACCTACGGGTCGACACGCTTCACCCGGAACGTGCCGGAGGAGGACGCCCTCGTCGTGACCCGCTTCCGCGAGGCGGGCGCGGTGATCGCGGGGAAGACGAACACGCCCGAGTACGCGGCCGGCGGAAACACGTGGAACGACGTGTTCGGCGCCACCTGCAACCCGTGGGACCTGACCCGGAGCGCGGGCGGCTCGACGGGCGGGGGCGCCGCGGCGCTCGCCACCGGGATGATCTCGCTCGCGCAGGGGACCGACCTGGGCGGCTCGCTCCGCATCCCCGCCTCCTTCTGCGGCGTGGTCGGGCTCAGGCCCACGGCCGGCCTCATCCCCACCTACCCCTCGAACTACCTGTGGGACGACCTCCAGGTGACCGGGGTGATGGCCCGCAGCGCCGCCGACATCTCGCTCGCCCTCAAGGCGCTCGCCGGGCCGACGCCGCAATCGCCGGTCGCCGTACCGCCGCGGCGCCGGCGCGGAGAGACGTGGGCCGAGGAGAGCGACCTGTTCCAGCGCCGCTTCGCGTACTGCCGCGACATCGCCTCGATCGGCGTCGACCCCGAGGTCGAGATCGTATGCCGCGAGGCGATCGAGGTGGTGCGCAGCTGGGGCGTCGAGATCGACGAGATCGACCTCGACCTGTCCTACGGGCGCGACGCGTTCCTCGCGCTCCGCGGCTACTGGTTCGTGGCGCAGCTGTACGAAGGGCTCGAGCGGATCGACGACTACGGGGTGAACGTTGCCGCCAACCTGCGCGCCGGGCTCGAGGTGACATCCCGGCAGCTGGGCGCGGCCGAGAACACGCGCCGGCGGATGCGCGAGCAGCTCCTCGGGCTGTTCGACGGCTACGCGGCGATCCTCACGCCCTGCATGGCGGTGCCGCCGTTCATGGTGGAGGAGAACTACCCGCGGGAGATCGCCGGAAAGCCCATGGAGACCTACATCGACTGGGTGGCCCCCACGTTCCTGCTCTCGCTGCCGGGCGTCCCGGTGGCCTCGGTTCCGGCGGGGCTCGATCGCGACGGCCTGCCGGTGGGGCTCCAAGTGGTCGTGCCGCCGTTCAACGAGCCGCGCGCGCTCGCCGTGGCGGGGGCCATCCAGGCCCAGCGGCCGATCGGGTTCCCCCCCATCGTGACCTGAGGAGGGCTCAGCCGGCGGCGCGGCGCTCTCCGGGCTCCTCCGTCGCCGCCGAGCGAAGGAAGCTCACCAGCCGATCGACGTCGCGGCGGTCGCTCGCGATCCCGAACGAGGAGCGCAGCGCGCCCACCGGCGCGCCATCCAGACAGTCGCCCAGCAGGCGCGGGTGGAAGGCGCCCTTCGGGACGCGCTCCAGACAGCCGAGCGCCCGCTCCGGGTCGACGCCGAACGCGGCCTCCGAGGCGCCCGGGTTGCAGAAGCAGCCGCCGCGGATCGCGATCCCCTCGGCCCGCGCCGCCCGCTCGACGCGCTCGTAGGGGAGGACGCCGCCCGCCGCGTCGAGCACGTTGAAGGCGACCGTGGCGCCGCGGTCGTGCCGATCCGTCGGGCCGTACACGCGGACGATCGGACGACCCGCCGTCCGGCCCGCCCGCTCGAGCGCGTCGAGGAGCGCCGTCGTGAGGCCCGCGACGTGCGCGTGCAGACGGTCCATCCCCACCCGCCGGAGCAGGTCGAGCCCGGCCGATACGGCCGCGATGTCGAGGAAGTTCGGGGTCCCATCCTCGAACGCCTCGGCGGTGGGGAGGAGACTCCGCCTGCCGGTGCCCACGGTCACCCACTCCACCGTGCCGCCCGAGAACCACGGCCGCCTGAGGCGCCCGAGCGACTCGCGGCGGGCGAGGAGCGCGCCCACGCCGGTCGGATAGCCGAACATCTTGTAGAACGACACGCAGGCGAAGTCGGGCTCCACCTCGCCCAGCGACAGTCGGTTGGTGGGGACGAACGCGGCCGCGTCGAGCAGAACGTCGTATCCGGCCTCGCGCGCGGTCTGGATGAGCGCGAGCGGGTGCTGGACGCCGGAGAAGTTCGACTGCGCCGGAAAGGCGAACAGGCTCGGGTCGGGTCCCGCCGGCGCGAGGTCGACGTCGGCGGGGAGACGGAGCTCGTCGTCGAGCGCCAGGTAGTCCACCTCGGCCCCCGCGGCGCGCGCGTACTCGCGGATCCCGTTCACCGAGTTGTGGTTGTCGGCCGGGAGGACGAACCGCGACCGGGGGCCGAACGGGAACGCCTCGCCCACCAGCTTGGCGGCGGCGCTCGCGTTGTGCGTGAAGCACACGGTCCACACGTCGGGGTCCGCCTCGAAGAAGTCGAGCACGTCGCGGCGGGTGCGGTGGATGATCTCGGTGGCCTCGGCGGACGGGCCGCTCTCGGAGTGCGGGTTCCCAAGCACGTGCTCGCACAGGTAGTCGGCGTGCGCTCGGATCTGAGAGTCGGCGTACAGCCCGCTCCCCGTGTAGTCGAGATAGGCGAGGCCCGCCGCGTCCAGCCGGCCGTACTCCTCGTGCCGCAGCCGGGCGAAGTCGCGGGCGCTCATGGGGCCGCCGGCCTCGGGAAGGGCGGTCGCGCTGCCGGCCTCGGCACGCACACCCGTGACCAGGCCCTCGCGACGCGCATCCGCGGCGGCGCCATCTAGAACGCGCACCCGCGGCGTCGCGCCCGCCGCAGCCTGTCGGCGGTGTCGCCGGTCGCGGTGTCGGCGGGGCTCCCCACGCGCGGGAAGCCGCCGAAGTAGCGGGACAGCTCGGCCTGCTCCGCCCACGCGGCGCGCGCGCCCGCGTCCGCGTCGGCCGGGAGCACGGGGCTTACGATCGCGTCCACCCACGCGTCGGTCGCGTGCGGCAGGTAGCGGGCGTGGACGTAGCCGGCCCGACGCAGCGCGAGCCACGCCGCCCGGCCGTCGTCGTCCGCGCCGCCGGCCACCACCACGAGATCGCCTCGCCCGGCTCCGGCGTCCTCCAGCCCGGCCAGCAGCGCGGCCGGATCGGCGGGGGCGCGTACCGCGCGCGGGAGGTGGAAGCGCGCGTAGTCGCCCTCGTCCTCGACGTCGAGGATGCGGATGCCGTCCGGATCCGCGCGGAGCGCCCGCGCCACTTCGAGCGCGGAGATCGCGCCCGGGGTGCCCGGCGCCGGGGTGTCGCCGCCGAACAGCGCCAGCGCGCCGAGCACGCCGGCCACGATCGCGAGCACGCGGTTCGTGCTCACGCCCGCGCCTCGAGCCACCCGGCCGCCCGGAAGGCGCCCAGCGCGATGGCCACCACCGCGAACACGACCACCCCGAACGGCACGCCGAGCACCCCCGGGATCGTCACCGACCCCATCGGCGTCGCCCGGTACACGCCCTCGAGGAGCGGGAAGGCCTCGTTGAACGCGAACACCCCGAACAGCATCCCGGCCACCACCATGAGGCCGTCGGTCTTCCCGGTGGAGGCGGCCACGCACGACGTGCCGGGGCACAACCCGCCCATCACGAACCCGAGCCCGAACACGGCCCCGCCGAGAAGCTGCGGGAGGACGTAGGTGGGCGGGAGGAACACCAGGGGGAGCTCGAGCCAGCCCAGCTTCGAGAGCCAGTACACGCCGAGCAGGGTGGTGACGATGGCGCTGAACATGACCTTGAACACGGTCAGGTCGGTGAGATAGAACTGCCCCGCGAGCTTGGTGGCGTTCCCCAGCCCGCCGCGCTCGAGGAACCAGCCGAACACGAGGCCGAGCCCGAGCGCGAACAGGAGCGCCCCGGTGTCGCCGAACGCGCCGATCTCGTACAGGGGCGCGTTCACGTCCACTCCTTCCGAAACAGCGGCGAGGCCGCGTAGGCGGCCGCGAACGCGGCGAGGATGAACAGCCAGCTCCCCACCGAGAGAAGCGCGCCGCCGGTCAGCGCCTGCCCGCTCGTACACCCGCGGGCGAGCTTCGCCCCGATCCCCATGATCGTCCCGCCGCCGAACGCGTACGCGAGTCGGCCCCCGTTCGAGACGCGAGGCCCCTTGTCGATCCCGCGCCGCATACGGCCCGCGAGCCAGGCCGACAGCGCGCCGCCGATCGTCACGCCGACGATCTCGAACACCAGCCAGTCGGCGAGCGGCCCGCGCCGCTCGTCGCCCATGTAGGCCGCGTACGGCTCGAGCGTGCGCGCGCGCTCCGGGGCGATGCTCGACACGCCCGCCGCGACCGCCGAGGAGAAGGCGCCCGAGGCGCCGAGCCCCCGCCCCATGATGACGAACGCGGCGAGGAGGACGAGCCCGATCCCCACCCCGGCGAGGTAGGGGTTCATGTAGGGGCGCGCCTCGCGCGCACCGGGTCGGGCCGCGCCATGTCCCTCCGCGTCCGGGGGCGCCGCGGCGGTCGCCGGGGCGGCCCCGACCGCCGGGAGCATGGCGGTCGCCCCCCCGCGAAGCGGTCCCCTCACCGGCCCGACTCGACCGGGAGGTCTTGCCGGGCCCAATCCTGGAACGCGCCGTCGTACAGCACGACGCGGTGCCCCAGGGTGCGCGCCGCGAACAGCATGAGCGTCGCGTACTGACCGATGTGGCAATATCCGACCACGGTGTCTCCATCCTCGACCCCGGCCGCGGCGAACCGCTCGCGCAGCGTCTCGGGGGGCTCGAGGAGCAGGGTCTCCTCGTCCACGAGCGTCGTCCACGGGACGTTCCCCGCGCCCGGGATGTGGCCCGCCTTCCCCTGGTCCTCCCGTACGCCATCGTAGAACGCCTCGGCGCGCGCGTCCACGATCCGGAAGCCCGGCTGGTCGGTGTGCGCCCCGACCCACGCGGCGTCGACCACCAATTCGGATCGCGGATGGAGGGTGACGTTCCCGGCGGCGGGGGAAGGCGCCTCGCCCGTGAGCTCGTAGCCCGCCGCCTTCCACGCGTTGAGCCCGCCGTTCATGAGCGTGGTGCGGTCGCCGAGCCCCGCCCAGTCGAGCGTGTACACGACGCGTGCGGTCGGGGTTACCCACTCGCCGCCCCAGTACACCACGATGCGCGAGTCGTCGTTCACGCCGGCCTCGCGCAGCGCGCTCTGGAAGGCGGCCGGGTCGGGGAGCTCGAGGACCAGGTGTCCCTCCTCGTGCGAGGCGGGGTCGCTGAAGTCGTCGCGGTCGATGAATACCGCGCCGGCGATGTGCTCGGTGGCGTACTCGTCCGCCGGTCCCACGTGGAGGAGGACGAGGTTCGGATCACCGAGGTGCTGGTGCACCCACGCGGCGTCCACCAGGGGGTTGGACTGCTGCGCGCGGACCGCCGGGGCGGCGGCCAGTCCGGCGAGGGCGATCAGGGCCGTGAGACATGGAGCGGACGGGGTCATCATGCGTCTCCCGAATCTCGCACCGTCGGGTGCGCCTTGCGAGCGCCGCCGCGAGATTGTACCAGTACAATCTAACGGTTCGGCTCGATATTTTGCGTCTTTTATGCTACAATCGTGGGGAATCGCCCGCAACGAACCGAAATTGTATCATGACAAACTGGATCCCCGAGCTCAACGACGATGACCGCCCGCGGTACGCGGCCATCGTCCACGTCCTGGCGCGCGACATCCGCACGGGCCGTCTCGAGCCCGGCGACCGGCTCCCCACGCATCGCGCCCTCGCCGAGGCGCTCGGGCTGGCACTCGGCACGGTGACGCGCGCCTACTCGGAGGCGCACCGGCAGGGCCTGGTGGAGGGCGAGGTGGGGCGCGGGACGTTCGTCCGCGACCGCGGGCGGCGGGCCACGCGCTGGGCGCTCGACGCCACCCCGGACCCGTCGATGATCGACCTGAGCCTCCTGGTGGCGCCGCGGCTCGGGGACGGGGAGCTCGCCCGCCGGGTGCGCGCCGGGCTGGCCGACATCGTCGGGCGCGTGGATCTCGACGAGGCGCTCGGCTACGCGCCGCACGCCGGTAGCCCGGCGCACCGGGCCGCCGGAGGCGAGTGGCTGGCGCGCGCGGGTCTGGGGGCCGAGACCGACGAGGTGCTGGTGACCGCCTCCGCGCAGCACGCGATCGCATGCACGATGAGCGTGGTCGCGCGCCCGGGAGACGTGGTCATGACGGAGTCCCTCACCGCCCCGGGACTCAAGGACGTGGCGAGCTGGATGCAGCTCCGCCTGCACGGGCTCCCGTCCGATGAGGACGGCCTCCTCCCGGCGGCGTTCGACGCCGCCTGCCGAACCGGGATCTCCCGCGTCCTGTACACCATGCCCGTCCTCCACAACCCTACGACCGTGAGCATGAGCGAGGAGAGGCGCGTCGAGATCGCCACGGTCGCCGAGCGCTACCAGGTGGCGATCGTCGAAGACGGCGTTCACGCCCTCCTGGCGGACGATGAGCGCCCGCCGCTGACGGCGCTCGCCCCCGACCTGAGCTACTACGTGACGAGCCTCTCGAAGACGATCGCTCCCGGGCTCCGGATCGGGTTCCTGCGGGCGCCCCGCACGGCCGTGCCGCGGCTCGAGAGCGCCATCCGCGCGACCATGTGGATGGCCTCGCCGCTGCTGGCGGAGACCGCGGCGACGTGGATCGGCGACGGCACGGCGGACCTCGTGCTCGAGGCGAGGCGGGCCGAGGCGCGGGCGCGGCAGGAGATCGCCCGCGAGCGGCTCGAGGGGCTCGAGTACGACGCCCACCCGACCGGCTATCAGGTGTGGCTCGCGCCCCCCGCCCCGTGGCGGGCCTCCGAGCTCGTCGAGGCCGCCCGCCGCGAGGGGGTGCTGATCACGTCCGCCGATGTGTTCGTGGCCGGCCGCGGGCACGTCCCGGCCCGCGTGCGGCTCTGTCTGAGCAGCGTGCGGGACCGGGCGGCCCTCGGCGGCGGGCTCGACACCCTGCGCGGGCTCCTGCGCGCGGCGCCCGAGGCGGCGTCGGTGGCCTAGGGGCGTCTGCGCGCTCCACACGTCGGTGGCGTGGGGAGGGCCCCGGGCCGCACATTCGGCGGGCGCCCACGCCCGAACCGAACCGCCGAGCCGGCCATGTCCGACGTCGATGACTGCGTAGACTTCCTCCAGCGCCTCATCCGCACGCGTTCGATGCCCGGCAGGGAGGGCGACATCGCCGCCCTCGTGGTGGCCGAGATGGAGCGTCTGGCCTACGACGAGGTGTGGGTCGACGAAGCCGGCAACGTGGTCGGGTTCGTGCGCGGGGCCGCCGACGCGCCGAGCGTGATGTTCAACACGCACCTAGACCACGTGGATGCGGGCGATCCCGACGACTGGCCGCACCACCCGTTCTCGGGCGACATCGACGACGGGTGCGTGTGGGGCCGTGGCGCCGTCGACATCAAGGGGCCGCTCGCCGCGCAGGTGCACGCGGTCGCCGGGCTGCTCGCGGAGGGCGAGCGGCCACCCGGCGACGTGTACGTGTCGGCGGTCGTCCAGGAGGAGGTGGGCGGGCTGGGCGCGCGCTACATGGCCGACACCCTGCGCCCCGACCTCATCCTCGTGGGCGAGCCGAGCCGCAACGAGCTCCGCCGCGGGCATCGCGGCCGCGTGGAGCTCCACGCGCACGCGCGCGGCCGCATGGCGCACGCCTCGATGACCGAGCTGGGCCGCAACCCGCTCACCGTGATGGGCCGCTTCCTGGCCGCGCTCGTCGATGTCGAGCTCCCCGAGGACCCCGAGCTGGGACGGGCCACGCTGGCTCCGACGCTGCTGCGCACCGACCAGTCGAGCGCCAACGTGATCCCCGGCGAGGTGCTGCTCACGCTCGACTGTCGCACCGTGCCGGGGCAGACCGCGGAGTCGCTCCGCGAGCGCCTCCTCCCGCTGCTGCGCGAGGCGGAGATCGAGGGGACCGAGACCGAGATCCTCGTCCCCGAGTACCCCCGCGTGAGCTACGCGGGGTACGAGATGACCTACGCGGCCGACAATCCGGCGCACGCGCTCCCCGCGGATCACCCCGCCATCCGCACGGCCTCGCAGGTGCTGTCGGCCGCCCTGGGCGGCGAACCGCCGGTCGATGTGTGGCGCTTCGCCACCGACGGGGGTCACTTCGCGGAGGCCGGGCTCACGGTGGTCGGGTTCGGGCCGGGTGACGACCGGCTCGCGCACACGGTGAGCGAGCACATGCCGATCGCCCAGCTCGCGCTCGGGCTGCGCGGGAACCGGGCGCTGGCCCTCGAGTGGCCCGCGGGCTACGCCGCGGCCGGCTGAGCGGGCGGTCCCGTGAGCCGCCGTCTGCGGGCCATCGCGATCGGGCTGGGGGCGGGCTGCCTCCTGCTGGTCGGGTTCGCGGGGCTCGAGTGGTACGTGTGGGACATCGCGATCGGCCAGATCGGCGAGCCGGACCGGTCCATGCTGTTCTGGGGCCTTCCCATCCTGCTCGCGGCCCTGGTCGCGCTCGGTCTCGGCGCCGTGCTGGTCGCCGGGGTGCTCCACTCGCTGCGTGACCGGAAGCGGCAGCCGCCCCCCCGCGCCTAGGGCCCGAGTGTCGGCTCCGGCCGGCGGCCCCATCGAGGAGGCCGTTTCGCACCCGTTGGATGGCGCGGACCCGGCGGGCTCACCGTCCTCACACTCCGCTCACATCCGCGCGTCTTGTCACCGACGCCGCGTGGCCGCATTGGTCGCTCACGAGGGTCGTTTCACGGCTCGATGTGCCGGCGGTCGCCACCCGCACCGCCGATCGGACGCCGCATACGGGAGGACGCGATGAGGCGATGGAATCGGACCCGGGCCCTGCTGCGCGCGGCGATCGTGGCGGGCGCGGGCGCGGGCGTGGGCGCGCAGGCTGCGCTCGCGCAGGGGGCGGAGGACGCCGGGCTGGCGCGCTGGAAGGCGCACCTCGAGTTCCGCACGCGGGGCGGCACGGTGTGGTGGACCTCGAACGCGGCGTACGAGGAGGAGGACGGCGGGATCGACGCGTATCTGATGCGGTTCGACATGGTCCCCGGCGGTCTGGCGGCGGAGGGGTGCCTGTGGGGCGAGCGGGACGGCGAGGTGGTGGGGCCGTTCTGGAAGTTCTTCATGGGCTGGGACCCGGTGGAGGGAAAGGGGCTGGTGTACCAGGCGAGCCCCGGGGGGATGGTGGGGAACGGTCACGCGACCTCGCC
The DNA here is from genome assembly GCA_964499635.1 of uncultured Gemmatimonadota bacterium. GTDB lineage: Bacteria > Gemmatimonadota > Gemmatimonadetes > Palauibacterales > Palauibacteraceae > Palauibacter. The sequence continues at coordinate 231,796 of CAZCLY010000004.1, forward strand.
GGAGGAAGGACTCACGATCGCCGAGCAGGTCTTCCGGACCCCGGACGGGGCGACCGCGTCGGTGCGCCACGAGACGCGCGAGCCCGATGCGGACACCGACGAGAGCCGGAGCTTCGACGGCGTGGACGGCGAGTGGGTGCCGAGACGGACGTATACGTGGCACCGGCGGGAAGCGGACGGCCCCCCCTGCTGATCCGCTCCCGCCGGCCGCGGCCGGCTACAGCCCGAAGCGGGCCAGGAGCTCCCGGTAGCCTTCGGTGCCCCGCAGCGCGGCCAGACGGGGCTCGCGGGCCGCGGTGAGCGTGCCCAGCGAGGGCTCCTCGACCGCCGCCGCCCGGAGTTCGAGCGCCGCCTCATCGGCCCGTCCGAGATCGGCCAGCGCGAGCGCGAGCCAGTAGTGGGCGGGCTGCTCGGCGCGCACCGCCGCTCGCGCGCGCGCGAGCTCGACCCGCGCCCAGCGCTCGACCGCGTCGCTCTCCGGGCCGGCGGTGTCGGGACGCGGCGTCCACCCCGACGCGTCGCTCCGCTCCAGCAGCGCGAGCGCGGCGGCCCTCGCCTCCCGTGCGTGACCGGCGGCGCGTGCCGCGTCGAACGCGCAACGCAACGGCCACTCGGCCGCCGGGTCCAGCTCGCGGGCCCGGTCACACCACTCGAGCGCGTCCGCGTGCCTCCCCGCCAGGTAGTAGAAGTAGCCCAGGTCCCCCACGGTCGCGGCCGACACCGGGTCGAGCCGCGTGGCCCGCTCCATCCACCCCAGGGCCTCCACCGTCCTGCCGCGCACGAGGAGCTGGTAGGCCAGCACCTGCATCGGGCGGGGGTTCCCCGGCATCTCCGCGACCGCGCGTCGGAGCGACGCCTCCGCGCGCGGCTGATCGCCGTCGAGGAGCATCGCGAGGAACCCGTCGACGAGGTGGCCGAGCGGGAGATCCGGATCGAGCGAGCGCGCCGTGCGCGCGTGCGGCTCCGCGTCCACGATCCGGTCGGTGAGGATGAGGGCCTCGGCCAGCATGGCGTGCGCGGGGGCGAACCCCGGGTCGAGCCGGATGGCCTCCTCGAGCGGCGAGATGCTGCGTACCCGGCTCTCCCAGCGCTCGTCGTGGAGCAGGTGGCGGCCCATGAGGAAGGGGAGCCGGGCGGCTTCGGCAGGCTCGGCGCGGGCGAGCTCCGGGGTGGCGGGCGAGTCGGGGACCAGGGTTCCCACGACGCGTGTCGCCACCGCCCCGGCCACGGCATCGAGCTGCGCGGGCCCGTCGAGCACGTACATCTCCGACCACACCTCCGCGGCGTCCCCGGCGCGCACGAGCCGCGCGACGACCTGTACGTCGTCCGACCCGGGGCGCAGGCTCCCCTCGATGAGGAACCCCACGTCGAGCTCGCGCGCGATGTCGGCCACCGACGCGTCCGAGCCCGCGTAGCGCGAGGAAGACGTCCGGGCGATCACCTGGAGGCGATCGGGCGCCGGCGTCCCGAGCGCCGTGATCAGGTCCTCCTCGAGCGAGGCCGCGAGCAGCTCGCCCGAGGCGGGCGCGCCGAGCACGTCGAACGGCAGCACGGCGATGCGGAGCTCCGCACGGTCGTCCGGCAGGAGGGCCCGACCGACCAGCGCGGCGAGCCCGACCGCGGTGGCGGCGCCGACGACCGCGCGTCCGACGCGCCGCCGCGGCGCACGTTCGCGCCCCGGCCCGCCAGACCCCGGCGCCGGCTCGTCGGGCCCTTCCGCCACCTCGGCGATGAACCGATATCCGCGGCGCGGGACGGTCTCGATGAAACGCGGCCGCGTGGCGGAGTCCCCCAGCGCGCGGCGCGTCTGACGGATGGCGGTGTTCAACCCCCGCTCGCTGCCGTGTTGACCATCCGGCCACGCGCGCTCCAGGAGCTCGTCGCGCAGGAACAGGTGCCCGGGTCGCTCGAGGAGGACCGTAAGGAGCCGCGTCGGCAGGGGCTCGAGACGCCGCGGCCGCCCGGCGCGCAGGAGCTCGCCGCGCGCGAGGTCCATCTCGAAATCGGCGAACCGGACCCGGCCGGTGGCCTTCGATCCGGGGAGGGTCTCGGAATCCGGTCGTTCCATCCGTCGCTCCGCGCTCGAGAGGTGATGCCTACCGGCGAGCGCGCGACGGGTTCCGCCCGGATCAGCGGGTGGAGATCGGTGTCCACCCCCGCAGCCTGAGACGCAGCGCCGTGCTCCCGTCCCGGGTGAGCCGGTAATCCCAGCCGTAGAAGAACGGCGGCTCGGGCGACACGTAGAACGTGATCAGCGTCGCCCGATGCGGGGGCATCACGTCGACGCGCCACGCCTCGTGCTCGACGCCGGCGGCATCGGGGATGCGGGTTCGCCCCACCACGCGCGCCGCGAGCACCTCGGGCGCCTTGTCGAGGTAGTCGTACCCGGACAGACGGAGCGCGAGGCCCTCGCGCAGGTCGAGGAGGGGGAACAGGAACGGGTAGGCGGCGAAGTCGAAGTACGTGCCCGCTCCGTCGAGGACGTGTCGGGCGGTCTCGCCTTCCTCGTCCACGGTGACCTGCTGCACCCGCTCGGGCTTCGCCTGGATGACCTCGTAGGTCCCGGCCCACTCCCCGCGGCCGGACGCGCCGACGCGGAACAGCAGCCGGAAGGTGGCGCGATCCACGAGCAGCGCATCGAGAGCGGGAGCTCCAGTCCCTCCCCGCGGGGGTCTCGATGTCCACTGGATCCATACGGCCGGCTCGCCGTGAAAGTCCTCCTCGAACACGTCCATGTACATCGTCAGGCTGTCGAGCGGCGGCACTCCGAACCCGTTGGGGCCCGGAAACAGCCCGTCGAACTCGAGCCGGATCGGCACGAGGCGGGCGTCGTGGAGCGCGAGTTCGCCGGGCGCCGTCACGGGCCAGCCCTCCCACCCGTCGAAGTCGTCGAGCGACAGCGGTTCCTGCCCGCGGACGCCCCCGGCGAGCGGCGCGAGCACACAGGCGAGGACGAGCGGACGGGCGGCGCTCATGGCGCCGGGTCTCCGACCACGACGATGATGAATCCGTGCGGCCCCTGGTAGCCCACGAACGGGAGCCACGGGTGCTCGCGCATGGCCTCGAACGACGCCCCGATGTCCTCGTTCGTGAGGTTCGGGGCGTAGAACATCAGGTGCGGCGGGAACGTCCCCACCTCGCCCGTCCGCGGGTCGACGTTGCGGATCTCCGCCGACAGCATGTAGGCGATGCCCGGCCGGCTCGGCGCGACGAACTCCCCGGAAGCGAACTTCTCCTCCACGCGCCGGTCGATCTCGTCCAGCGCGACGCCCTCGAGCAGGAGCCGGCCCACGAACTCGACCTTCGGGAGGATGGCGGCCGTCCCCGCGGGGTCGTAGCAGGTAGGCTTGCGGTTGAGCGGATGGTCCCGGTTGACCACGCACGTGAACCCGTTCCGGGTCTCCCGCACGGTCACGAACCCGTCGGCGGTGAGCGCGACCACCCCGGCGCCGTCGCGCAGGTGCTCGGGGGCGGCCGACAACGCGAGCCGCGTCTCCTCCTCGAGCGGCAGGACCTCGAGGGTGGGCTCTTCCGTCTGGGCGAGGAGGGCCGCGCTCGGCACACACAGCGTGCCGAGGACGCCCGCCACCAGCGCGCCGGCCCGCCGTCGGCGTCCCCCGGCGGAGCCTGGCGCGATCCTCCTCGAGGAATCCGGGGTCGGGAAATCCCGCCGCCTTTCGTTCGTCACCATCATCGTGTCCCGCTCCCTGCATGGGGTCCACCGTGACGCTCGGAGAAGCGGCCCGACGCGACAAGACCTCGAGATGTGAGGAGGATGTGAGCCCCTCGCGGTGGCTCAGTCGGGGACGAACGCCCGCACGTGCGCCGGACGCATCGGCGGCGTCGCCAGCGACACGAGCACCATCGCCACGACGTTCGCCACCACCCCGTAGATCCCCGGGTGGATCCCGCCCCACGCGAGTCCGGGCGCGAGGTTGAGGAGGATCGTCACGCCGCCGCCCGCGATCAGCCCCGCGAGCGCCCCGGCGCGCGTCACGCCGCGCCACATGAAGGTCGCCACCGTGAGCGGGAAGAGCTGCGCGATGAACCCGTAGCTCAGGAGGAGAAGCTCGACGAGGCTGATGCGCGCCACCACCGCGAGCAGGTAGGCGAGCGCGCCGAACACGACCACCAGCGTGCGGATCCAGCGTCGCCGGGCGGCATCATCGAGCGTATCGGGACGCACGTTGTCCCAGAAGTCCTTCACCGCCACCGATCCCGCCGCGTGGAGCAGCGCGTCCCCCGTCGACATCGAGGCCGCCAGCGCCCCGGCGCAGAACAGCCCGACGATGAACGGCGGCAGCCCGACCTCGGCCGAGGTCACGATGGTGGGCAGGATGGCGTCGGCCGGCTGGACGCCGGGGAAGGCGAGCACGCCCGCGAACCCGATGAACAGGATGGGGACGAGGAAGATCGCGAACGTGGGGTAGGCGATCACCGTCTTCTTCAGGGTCGGGATGTCGCGCGCCGTGTAGATCTTCATGAAGTAGTGCGGCCACACGCTGAACCCGAGCGCCGAGATGGCCACCGCGCTCGAATAGGCGCCCCACGTCCACGGCTTCCCGTCGGGCCCGAGCCCCGGCCCGCGCAGCATGTCGGGGAGCTCCCTCGCGATGGCGTCGAACATCGGCCCCACGCCGCCGTGGAGCTTCGCCGGCAGATAGAGACCGAGCCCCCAGGCGAGCGCCATCATGAAGATGCCCTGGAAGGTGTTGGTCCACCCGACGCCGAGCACCCCGCTCCGGAACACGTAGATGAGCACCACGCCGTAGGCGATCGCCGCGCCGGCCCACTCGGGCACGCGCCCCTCGGTGACCACGCTGAACACGTACCCGGCCCCCTCCATCTGAAGCATCAGGTAGGGCAGGAAGGCGAGCACCGAGAGCACGGCGAGGATGGCCGGGATGGCGCGGCTCTCGAAGCGGTGCGCGAACAGCTCGGCCTGGGTCACGTACCCGAACCTGCGGCCGAGCGCCGCCACGCGGGGCCCGAAGAAGTACCACGGCACGAGCCCCACGGTGGCGTAGGCGAGGATGTAGAACGCGGCGGCGCCGCGGCTGTACGCCCACCCCGGTCCGCCGAGGAAGGCGAAGGCGCTGAAGATCGAGGCGCCCATGATGAAGTACATGACGAGGAAGCCGAGCGAGCGGTCGCCCGCCACGTAGCCCTCGGTCGACTTCGAGGCGTGCCCGCCGGAGGCGAGCCCGATGACCAGCGACGCGATCAGGTAGCCGATCGTCACGAGGAAGACGATGAGCCACGCGGCCATCAGCCGGCGTCCCCGCGGGGATCGGGTCCACCGACCAGATCGGACGTCCCCACGACATCCGGCTCGACGCCCAGATCCGGCTCGACGCCCCGTCCGGCGCCCTCCCACAGGTAGAGACCGAGGAGGATCGCGAACGACAGGAGCAGGGCGGCGACCACGTAGGCCATCGAGAGCGGCATCCCGAGGATGCGGGGCTCGATACGCGCGAACAGCGGGTACACGGGCCAGATGACGGCGAGGAAGAGGAGCGCGTAGAAGATCGCCACGGCCACGTACACGCCGTGTCGGTCCGCCCGCCGGGGGTTCGGTCGCGGTCCGGCGCCCACGTCCGGGCCTCGTCGCGTTTCTTGCATGGACCGAAAAGGCCGCGCCGCACCCGCCCGGTCAAGCGTTGTCGCGTCCCGGCGCGCGGCCGATCTTGCAGTGCATGAGACGGATCGGGACACGGACGGGCGGCGCGGGCGTCGGCGCGTCGATCGCCATCGGGGCGCTCGCGTGTCTCGCGGCCGGCTGCCGGGCGGGGGGCGACGGGGCGGATTCCGGGGCCCGAGCGACGTCCGGGGGCCCGCCGCCCGCCGCCGCCCCGCCGTCGGCCGGCGCCGCGACCCCCGACCTCGACACCGGCACCCACGTGGTGCTGCTCGGCACCGGGACGCCCAACGCGGACCCGGAAAGCTCTGGACCGGCGACGGCGGTGCTGGTGGATGGCCACGCCTATCTGGTCGACGCGGGCCCCGGCGTCGTGCGTCGGGCGTCGGCGGCCGCCATCCGATACGGCAGCGCCGCGCTCGACGGCCCGAACCTCGACATCGCGTTCCTCACCCATCTCCACAGCGACCACACCGTGGGGCTCCCCGATCTCATGCTCACGCCGTGGGTGCTCGAGCGGGCGTCGCCCCTCCGTCTGTACGGACCGAACGGCACGGCCGACATGGCGGCGCACCTCACGGCCGCCTACCGGGCCGACATCGACAACCGCCGCTCGGGCCGGCAGCCGTTCACGCCAGACGGGTGGCGCGTCGAGGCGAAGGACGTCGATGAGGGGCTCGTGTACGAGGACGAGCGCGTGCGCGTGACCGCCTTCCGGGTGCCGCACACCGGGTGGGCGGAGGCGTTCGGGTACCGCTTCGAGACCGCCGACCGCGTGATCGTCATCTCGGGCGACACGGCGCCGAGCGACGCGGTCGTCGAGGCGTGCGACGGGTGCGACGTGCTCGTCCACGAGGTGTACTCGGCCGCCGCGTTTCGCGGCCGGACGTCCGAGTGGCGGGCGTACCACGCGCAGGCGCACACCTCGTCCGTGGAGCTCGCCGGGCTCGCCGTCCGGGCCCGGCCCGGGATCCTCGTGCTCACGCACGAGCTCCTGTGGGGCGTCACCCCCGACGCGCTCCTGGGGGAGATCCGGGCCGCCGGGTACACGGGCCGGCTCGCGTTCGGACGCGACCTCGAGGTCTACTGAGGGTAGGTCCGGTCATCTCGCGCCCGCCGGGCGCCAGTCGGCCACCTCGTCGCGCCCGCCCCAGCTCGTCACGGCCCGCGCGTCCGACCCGTCGGGCCGCACGATCCAGATGTCGGTCTGATCGTCCACCGTCGCGGTGTACGCGATCCACTCGCCGTCGGGCGACCAGACGGGCCAATTGCCGTCGTGCGCGCCGGTGACCTGCGCGGCCCCCGTGCCGTCGGCGTTCATCACGAAGATGTGACAGGCTTCCTCGCCGCACTCGTGGAATGCGAGCCGGGTGCCGTCCGGCGACCAGTGCGCCAGGCAGTCGAACCCCGGGCGGTGCGTGAGCCGGGTCTCGTTCGTCCCATCGGCGTCCATCACGAAGATCTCGCCGTCCAGCTCGCGCTGCTCGTTCCTGATCTGCCGGCAGAACGCGATCCGGCGCCCATCGGGCGAGAAGCGCGGCGCCCCCTCGTAGGACTCGTTCCTGGTCAGCCGGCGGGGGTTCGAACCGTCGGCGTCCATGAGCCAGATGTCGCGGGCGGAGTGGCCCTCCGCGAGCGCATCCCGTGTCGACACGAACACGATCGTCGAGCCGTCCGGCGAGAACGAGGCCCCCCCGTCGTGGCCCGGATTGCGACTGAGGTTCAGGCGGTCCGACCCATCCGCCCGGACGGTATAGACCTCCAGGTCCCCCTCGACGTCGCTCTCGAACAGGATCCGCTCGCCGTCCGGTGACCACATGGGCCCGTAGTCGGCCCCGGAGTCGGACGTGATGCGCGTGAACGAGTCCGTGCCCAGCACGTGCAGGTAGAGGTCCATGTCCGCTCCGTCACGGTCGGATGCCAGCACGAGCTCGGGCGCGGCGGTGGCCCCCGCGTCGACCGATGGACGCCCGGATTCGTGGGCCGTGTCGTCCCCGCCGGGTGCACAGGCGGCCGACAGGCCGGCCAGCAGGGCCGCCATGGCCGGGCGGATCGATCGGTTGGATGGACGGCGGCTCATGCGCTCCCTCCCGTTCGGGGTAGCCCTGGCAAGCTCTCTCCGGCCGCCCGGGTTGTCGCTCACGCTGGGGGCCGACGGAGGCCGGGAGATTGGATGAATCCGCCACGACGGGCGCGCCCGGTCGACCGCGGGCGCCTCACGCCCCGTCGGGCACGTAGTTCGGGTACTCGAGCCGTGCGGCCCGGTATGCCGTGGGGGTCGTGCGGGTGAACTCGCGGAAGTCTCGGATGAGGTGCGCCTGGTCGTAGTAGCCGCAGCGGTACGCGACCCGCGACCAGTCGAGCGCCTCGCCGACATCCTCGAGGGCGATGACCCGCTGGAAGCGGAAAACGCGCTGGATCGTCTTGGGCGTCACCCCCACCCAGCGCTCGAACAGACGCAGCAGCGTGCGGTGGCTCACCCCGAGCTCCGCCGCCAGATCGATCACCGACAGACCGGGTCCGGCCCGCTGCATGGCCGCGAGCGCGGCGCACACGCTGGCTGGCGGTGTGTCGGGACCGCCCCCCATCCGCCGCCGCAGCACCTCCTCGAGCACGGCGAACGCCGCGAGCGGGTCGTCCGCCTCAGCCACCCGCTCCCACGCCTCGTCCGCCAGCCCTCCGAGCACGTGGTCGAGCTCGACGACATGTCCGGCCACCTCCCGCGCCGGAAACCCGAGGAAGGGGAACACCGCGCCCGGACGGAAGCGGATCCCCAGCAGCCGCACTCGCCCCGGCACATCGAGTGTGTAGGGCTCGACGCGCTCGCCCGAGATCCAGGTGGTCGCGTACCGCGTGATCTCCCCGGTGTCGTTGCGCACGAGGCCCGGCGCGTCCCCGAGGTTGAAGTGGACGGTGACGCCGCCGTCCGGGAACAGCACCTGGCGGGGGTGCCGCAGATCCCGGGCGGCCACGTACCAGAAGTGGTCCACGAAGCCGTCGAGGGGCGGGCCTGGCACGTGCCGGTGCAAATCCATACGGCCACGATCGCCCCGCGAGCGGCCGCTCGCCAGCCCGCCGAGGGGCGCACGTGGCGGATTCATCCAATCGCGGTGTCGGCCGCGACGACACCCTCCTCCGGATCCGCGCGGGTCGGGAGCCCGCGTCCTCGTGAACCGGTCTCTGGGAGGCAGCCGTGGGTGAAGGAGTGAACGTCGTAGGTGTCCTCGTCGCGGCCGTCGTCAACATGGTGGTGGCGGCGGTCTGGTACTCGCCGGTCCTGTTCGCGCGCGGGTGGATGTCGGCGGTGGGACAGAGCGAGGAGACGTTGCGGGCGGCCGCGGGACGAGGCTACGCGCTCGCCGGTCTGGCGTCGCTCATGGCCGCTTTCACGCTGGCGTCGAGCCTCAGCGCGTTCGGTCTGTCGGGGTTCATGGACGGAATGCTCCTCGGGCTCGAGTACGGCGTCGGGATCGTCGCCATGTACATCCTGTCGATCATGGCCTTCGAGGCGCGGCCGCTGCGGCTCATCGCCATCGACGTCGGCTACGCCGTCGTCGCCCTCGCGGCGATGGGGGGGGTGTTGGGGCTGTTCTGAGAATCGGGCCGGCCGGCGGGGTCACCCCGTCCGGCCGTCCGCGCCGCTGTACGACGAATCACGATCCCCCCCGGACGACGGTGCCACGGCCACCCGTCGGGTGGGGCACCGCCGCCCGCAAGGGCGGGGGGGGACCTGGGGACTCTCTCGAAGCCGGAGCGACGCCCCCGCTCAGTTCGGCGGGTGGACGCTCGGGGCGCCGTGGTCGCGTTCCCTGCCGATCCGCGGGCCGTGCATGTCGGCGCCGCCGCGGGTGTTGTCGATGACCGCGATCCACTGCCGGATCGAGCCGGGGAAGGGGTCGGGCCGCGCGTGGCCGCCCAGCGGATCCGTGTACCACACCTCGGGCCCGTCGGCGTTCGAGATACGGAGCGAGTTGACGTCGAAGTCGCGAGCCACGCCGTCGAACGGCGAGCGCGGGTCGTCGTACGCGATGCCCTGGATCTCACCCTCGCGGGTCGCCTCCTCGCAGTCGCCGCCGCGCGCCCGGAGCCCGCCCACGGTCTCGTAGCACAGCGCCATCGGCCGTCCGGTGAGGTCGCTGAGCGATGGATCGAAGAAGCGGGACGGGCGCGACACGTTGAAGTACGGGTTGATCGACACGAGGGAGCGCCTGTTCGTCGTGCGCAGCTGCTCCGACACCTCCCAGCGCTCCCGGAGGCCGCCGAAATTCGAGCGCTCGCCGGCCGAGACGAGGATCAGGCTCTCGGCGCAGGCGCGCGTCGGGATGATCCGCTTCCCGCCGCCGTCGGGCGAGGTGGCCGGCGACGGGGTGCCCACGTGGACGTGGTTCCCCGTGCACGTGTCCACGAACTCGCCGGCGTCACCGATCTTGGTCATGAACACCATGCTCACCGCCGAGCCGTCCGAACAGCGTGCGTGGTACATGATCTCGTGCATGTTGTTGGTGAACGCGTCCTTCGAGTGCGTGCCCTGGTGCAGCTTGATAAGCAGGTGACAGCGGGCCTCGAACACCGCGTCGGCCGGACCGCCGAAGCTCATGCGCACGTCGTTCTCGTACTCGATCTTGTGGCCGACGTGGTCCTCGTGGCGCGACATGCCGGGGTCGTAGATGTCGAGCTGCTCGTTCGCGTATCCGAACGGGAGCGGACCGATCTCGTCGAAGATGGCCGACCCGGACGGATCCGCGCCGTGCTCGTGTCCGAACGAGCAGCCGGTGACCGGGTCGATCGGCGGGTGCCACGTCGGGTAGAGCTTCCCATCGGGCCCGACCGTCGAGTAGGAGTCGTGGATCTCCTTGCTGCACGTGTCGAACGGCCCCGGCGTCCACGTCCCGTACGCCGCGCTCAACTGGCCCGTAGGCGCGACGTCGCCGGGGTTGTTGAACGTGGGCGTGTTGGTGCAGGCCCAGGTGATGGCCCCCATGCCGATCGCCGCGACGGCGAGCCGGGCGAGACGGGGCGGGCTTCGATCGAGCATGCTCCCTCCTGCGTGGTTCGACGATCGGGACGGGCGGGCCCCGCTCAATGCCAGGTCAGGCCGAGACCGGCCTGCAGCAGACCCAGGGTGGCGTCCCCCACCGCCGGGTCCCCGTTGAACTTCAGATCCGCGAACGGCGCGAGCGTGAGGCTCGCGAACGGCGTCAGCGACAGCGTCTCGGTGATCGGATAGTCGTAGCCCAGCCCGCCGGTGATCCCGAACGTGAGGGCGGTGAGCTCGTCCCCTTCCTCCGAGGCCCGGAAGCCGACGGCGCCGGCGCCCGCCTTGAGGTGGAAGCGGGCGTCGGGATCGGCGTAGAACAGGGCGACCGCACCGAGCGAGGCGAGGAACTGCCGGACCCCCTCGTCGCCGCGGGTCCACAGATCGAACTCGCCTCCCAGGAGGAGCCTCCGACTCAGCGTGCCGCCGAACCGGACGTGGCCCGCGATTCCCGGCTTCGGCGTGCTCGCGCACACGCCGCACGCGACCTGGTCCAGACCGCCTCCAAGACCCACCGCGATCCACTGGCCGTCGCGCACGGGGACGTCCCCCTGGGCGAAGGCCGCGCCCGGCGCCAGCGCGCCGAGCGCGACGCACAGCCCGAGCGCGGCGACGAGCGCGGCGACGCGCGCGTCACTTCCGCGCAGGGCGCGGCTCCCGATCCCGTCTGACGACACCGTCATAGCGTGCCTCCCCGGTTCCCCATCCCGGCCGCCCGCGCGACCGCCGCGCGGCGCGAGCCGACGGCCCCGCCACCCCCCGAGCCAGGAGCGTGCCAGACGCGGGGCCCCCGCCTAAGTGGAAGCCCGCCACCCACCTGACGATTCCGGAGCCCGAAAGCCGCGGGAAACGGCTTGCGCAGCGGGCGAAAAGTTTGCGCCCGTCGGCCGACGCGTGGGGGGCTGTGTGGAAGTCGGCCCCTTCGAACGTTGACTGAGGGGCCCGCCGCGCGCGCGTCCCCCGCGCGGCTCCTCCCCGGGACACCGGTCCCGGTTTCGACATCGAGGGCAGAGAGCGACACCGTGACCCGCACGCACAGGACGATTCGTGCCTGACGGTCCCCCGGGCGGCAACGACGGGGGTCCGTCCCCGGACGCGGACGTGCACGATCCCAACGGCCGGCTGAGCCGCCTCGAGGTGACTCGGGCCGGCCGCACGTCCGTCGTGGATGTCGACCGCATCGACAGGATCGAGGCTGCCGACTACTACGTGCGGCTCCACGTGGAGGAGGCCACGCACCTGCTCCGCATCACGATGAAGGAGCTCGAGCGCAGGCTCGACCCCGCGCGCTTCGTCCGCATCCACCGCTCCCACATCGTTCGCGTCGACGTCATCCGCGAGCTGCGACCGCACCCCGGCGGCGGCTACCTGGTCATCCTCGACGACGGCACCCGGCTCCCGCTGTCGCGCAGCCGTCGGAGGAAGCTGGAAGGCGCGCTGGACCAGCGTCTGTAGACGATGTTGGCCCCGTCCGTTCGGCGGGCACATGTTCCGGGCATGCGCCGTGCACCCCTCTCCGGGCTGGTCTCGCTTTTCGCGGCGGTCGCGGTCCCCGCCCCGGGGGTCTCGGCCCGCGCGTCGTCGGCCCCGGCCATCCTCGGGCCGCAGGTCGTCGAGGGCCGCTCGCGCGTGGCCTTGCGGGACGAACAGGATCCGGACCCGCGCGCGGTGGACGCGGCCCGCGAGCGTGCGCACCACGCCCAGCGCGATTTCGAGCGCGAGCGACGCCGGGCCTTCCCGCGCGGTGCGTGGTACTCCGGGCGTTGCGACGAGCTCGTGGGCCGCTTCTGCCTGACCCACGAGGGCGACGACGAATGGACGCCGGTCCCGGACCCGCCGGCCGTCGTGGAGGGCCGCGCGCGTCTGCTGGCCACGCTCGATTCGGCCGCGGGGACGCTCCCCGGCGACGAATGGATCATCGGACAGCGGGTGGGCTACGGGGTGGAGGCCGGCGAACCGGACGGGGCCCTGGCGGTCGCGCACTCCTGCGCCGGTCGCCCGTGGTGGTGCGCCGCGCTCGAGGGATACGTGCTCCACCACGAGGGGCGGACCGAAGCCGCGGAGGCGGCCTTCGATCGGGCGCTGGCCGCGCTCCCACCCGCCGCCGCCTGCCGGTGGCGGGATGTGTCGGATCTGCTGGAGGGGGACGACCGGAGCCGATACCGCGACCTCGCGTGCGGGAGCCCGGAGCGCGCCGCGTTCGAGCGCGAGTTGTGGCTCCTCTCCGACCCGTCGTGGGCGGCGCCCGGTCTCGAGCGCCGCGCGGAGCACCTCGCGCGGCGCGTGCGGGTGGAGCTCCAGCGGGATGCCGCCTCCGGATACGGCGTCCCGTGGGGCCGCGACCTCGAGGAGCTCACGATCCGCTACGGGTGGCCGGCGGGCTGGGACGTCGACTGGCGACACGAGCCCGGTCTCGGCACGGAGCGCTCGATCGAGGCGCACCGCCCTGCGTCCGCGCAGCGCTTCATGGCGCTCGACGTGTCACGGCCCGACGAGCCCACGCGCTGGAAGCTGGAGGATGACGAGCCGCGCAGCGCGTGGGCGCCGCCGGGGGGAGTGGTGTCGGACACCCTCGCTCCACAGATCGCGGTGTTTCGACGCGGGGGCCGGCGACTGGTGGTGGCCGCCCTCGACCCGCCCGCGGACTGCGCCCGGCACGCGGGCGTGTACCTGGCGAGTCGGCATGCGGTGGTGGCCCGCGACGAGGGCGAGCATCGCGTGCTGCGCGCACTGGAGCCCTCCACCTGGGAGGCGGAATGGGTCGGGGTCGAGACCGCGTGCGCCGGGCGCCCGGGGCGGGCCCGCGCCCGCCGTCCCCTGCCGGCCGGCGCGCCGTGGCTGTCCGACATCCTGCTGTTCGAGCCCGGCCAAGCCTTGCCCGGCACGCTAGATGCAGCGCTCGACGTGGTTCGGGGCTCGAATCGGGTGCGACCGGGCGAGTCCGTGGGGGTGTTCTGGGAGTGGTATGCTCCACCCGGCGCCGCCTCGGTCACCGTCGAGCTGACGCGCGAGAACCGCAGCTTCCTCCGCAAGGCGTTGGAATGGACGGGGTTGGCGGATCATCGCGGCGAGCGGGCGGGCGTGCGCTGGACGGACCCGGGCGCCGTCGTGGGGCGGGGGCGCGCGATCCGGCTCGAACTCCCGGATCTCCCCCCGGGGCAGTATCGTTTGACGTTGCAAGTGCAGTCTGCACGGGTGGGTAGGGTGCTCGCGACGAGGGAGCTCATCGTCGAGAGGTAGCTCGGAAGGGGGGGCATGGGCGACGTGCTGGGGTGGCTGCAGACGAACTACGTCGAGCTGGGACTCATCGCGGTCCTCATCCTCGCGATCGTCTGGCTGTACGTCCGGTCCCGGAGCGCCGCGGCCCGCGCCGACGAGCACGCGTCCGCGCAGAAGACGCTCGAGCAGCGCATGGAGGCCATCGAGTCCTCCGCCGATGCCTTCATCCTCACGGGCGGCGGCGACCGCTGCGTGTTCTCCAACCCGGCCGGGGCCGCGCTGTTCGGCTACGGAAGCCCCAGCGAGCTGTTCGGGAAGAGCTGGCGCACGCTGATCTCCGACTCCGACGTGCCGCGCATGGAATCCCAGGTGATCCCCACGCTCAAGAAGGGGGGACGCTGGGTCGGCACCCTGCGCGGGCGCACGCGACACGGCGATCTCGTCCCGCTCGACGTGTCGGTGAGCTCCGTGCGCGGCGGATATCTGTTCATCATGCGGAACCGTCGTGCGGCCGCCGACGAGGGCGACGGCGACCCGTTGCGGTTCGAGTCGCTCGTCAGCAGCGCCGCGAACCCCCTCATCCTCGTCGGCCGGGACCTCCACATCCTCGAGTGGAACCCCGAGGCCGAGCGCGAGCTCGGTAGGCCGCGCGAGCGCGTCCTCCGTACCTCCTTCCTCGAGCTGTTCGAGCGCGAGGAGCAGGCGAGGGTGAAGGAGCAGCTCCTGTCGGTGCTCTCGACCGGCGAGCGCCGCAGCTTCGAGGCGACCCCCCCCACCGAGGAGGACCCGGAGTCCGAGCGCATCTTCCTGTGGAACGTCACGTTCGTGCCCGCGGAAGGCGGCGGCCAGCTCGCCTGCATGGGGCAGGACGTGACGGGGATCAAGGCGACCGAGAAGGACCTCAGCCGGCAGGAGAACCTGTACCGGATGCTGGCCAACAACTCCAGCGATCTGGTGGGGGTGCACGACCTGGAGGGCACGTTCACGTACGTGAGCCCGTCGTGCACCACGCTGCTCGGCTACACTCAGCAGGAGCTGGTCGGCAAGGATCCGTACCAGCTCAGCAACACCGACGACTGGAAGGGCGTGCAGGCGGCGTTCGCCGCCGCGAGGACCGGTCGCCACACGCGGACCGACCTGCGGCTGCGCACGAGCTCGAACCAGTACACGTGGTTCGAGATGTCGGTGCGTCCCATCTACGACAACCTGGGCGCCATCGTCCAGATCCAGACCAGCTCGCGCGACATCAGCGAGCAGAAGGCGTTCGAGAACCAGCTCGCGCACCAGGCGCTGCACGAGCCGCTCACGGGGCTCCCGAACCGCAGCCTGTTCATGGACCGCCTCACGCACGCGCTCATCCGCGCGAAACGCACCGGCGGCACCGTCGCGGTCATGTTCATGGACCTCGACCGGTTCAAGATCATCAACGACTCCATGGGCCACGAAGCGGGCGATCGGCTGATCCAGGCCGTGGCGCGACGCGTCCAGTCGGTCGTGCGGGCGGGCGACACGGTGGCGCGTCTGGGTGGCGACGAGTTCGGGGTTCTCCTCGAGTACGGGATCTCCCAGTCGGACGCGGAGGCCGTGGCGCAACGCATCCTGGCCGAGATCGAGCCGCCGTTCACCTTCTCGGGCCAGGAGATGTACGTCTCCTCGAGCGTCGGGATCGCGTTCAGCTCCTCGGAGGTCGAGGACCCCGAGGATCTCCTCCGCTACGCGGACGTAGCCATGTACCGGGCCAAGAGCGAGGGCCCCGGGAAGTACAGGGTGTTCGATCCCGAGGTCGACTCGCGCGCCACCGGCCGTCTGGCGATGGAGACCGACCTGCGCCAGGCGATAGACCGCGAGCAGCTGTTCAACACCTACCAGCCGATCGTCTCGCTCCATACGGGCCGCATCACCGGGGTCGAGGCGCTCGTGCGCTGGAAGCACCCGGAACGTGGGCTCGTGGGGCCGGACGAGTTCATCCCGGTGGCCGAGGAGACCGGGCTCATCGTGCCGCTCGGCTACCTGGTCATGCGCCGGGCGCTCGAGGCGCTGCACACCTTCCAGGAGATCGTGGGCGACAAGCGCGAGCTCGTCATGGCCGTCAACCTATCCACCCGGCAGTTCGAGCAGCCCGATCTCGAGAAGGACATCATGGCGATCCTCGAGGAGACCGGGACGCGGCCCGAGCAGCTCCGGATCGAGATCACCGAGAGCGAGTTGATGCGCGACACCGGGCGCATCGGCCAGCTCAAGAAGCTCGGTCTGCAGATCGCCATCGACGACTTCGGGACCGGGTACTCCTCGCTCTCCTATCTCAGGAACGTGGAGGCCGACTCGCTCAAGATCGACCGCTCGTTCGTTGACGGGCTCGGAACGCACCCCGAGGACGAGGCGATCATCCGGACGGTGGAGACGCTGTCGCGCGCGCTCCAGCTCGATGTGACCGCGGAGGGGGTGGAGACGGAGCACCAGCTGCGGCTGCTGCGCGAGATCGGGGTCGACTCGGGCCAGGGCTTCTTCTTCGCGCGACCGGCGCCGGCGGACGAGATCCGCGAACTGTTCGAGCAGGATCCGAGCTGGTAGGGCGGACCGACCCGAGGCCCGGCCGGCTCCGGGCCCGGACGAAGCCCGGCCCGGCGATCCCCGAACCACACCCTGCCCGAACCCTCGCGTTCGTCCGTGTGCAAGACGAGCGGTGGCCGTCGTCGTATGTGGCGACGGGGCCGGAGGTCGGCGATCCAGCGACGGGAGCGACGTGAGCATCGACTGGAGCACGGTGTACCGGGACACCTACCAGGAGCTGCACCGGTTCCTGACCGGCAAGGTGTGGGACCCCGAGCGGGCCCACGACCTGGCGCAGGAGACGTTCACGCGGGCGCTGCGGCACGAGCCCGACAACCCGCGCGCTTGGCTGTTCTCGGTGGCCGCCAACTTGGCGCGAGACGAGGCGCGCGGTGCCGTCAGGCGGCGCCGCCACCTCCAGCTCCTGAAGACCGAGACCGAAGCGGGCGATCCGGTCGCGCCGGCCGGAACCGCCCGCCTCGAGCGGGAGGAGACGAAGCGCGAGGTACGCGAGGCGCTCGAGCGGCTGGGCGACCGGGACCGCGAGGTGCTCCTCCTGTGGAGCTCGGGGAACAGCTATCGGGAGATCGCGGACATCACGGGGCTGGCCGTGGGCGCGATCGGGACGACCCTGGCGCGGGCGCGGAAGCGCCTCGTGGACGAATACGAAGGACTGGAGACCGATGTCACACGCCACAGAGGGTGACCTGCACGCGTACCTGGACGGTGCGCTGTCCGCGATCGATCCCGACGCGGCCGAGCGCCTGACCGTGCACCTGGCGCGGTGCGCCGACTGCCGGGCGCGTCTGGAGCGCGAGCGGGCGGTGCGCGACCGGAGCACCGAGCTCCTGGCCGTCGCGTTGCCGGATACGGTCGACATCCCGCCCTTCGAGGCGATCGAGGGCGCTGCGGGCGCCGGGCCGGGGAGGGGATACGCCGCCCGGATGCGCCACCTCGCGTGGGCGGCGAGCGTCGCGGTCGCCGTCGGGGCGGGGTGGATCGGTCACGCGCTCCTCGGTGGGACGGGGGAGGCGGTCCCCGGTGTCCGGTCGGCCTCCGGGGAGGTATCCGGGGGGCCGGCCGCGACCGCCGATCGGCTCGCGAATGCCGAGGCGGACGTGCCCGAGGAGATGTCCGAGGCCCGCCGGAACGAGGCCCCGGGCGGGGCGGCCGGTCGTGCGGAGGGGGCAGCGGGGGCGGCCCCCCGCGACGAGCTGCCGCGGGCGCCTGCGCCGCGCGGGCAGGGGGGCGCGGCGCCCGCGGAGGCGCCGCATCTCCAGAGCGCGAAGGTCGAGGAGGGTGGTGCGCGGGGCGCGGCGGCGGAGGACGCGATCGCATCGGGCCCGCCGAGCCGGTCCGCGCAGGAGCGGGTCGAGGCCGGGGAGGCCGATTCGGTGCGGCTGGAGGCCGAGGCGGTGACTCCCGAGGTACTCCGCTCGGTGGCGTCGAGCGTCGTGGACGCGCGCCAGGACATCGAGGCCCGCGGCGAGCTGTTCGCCAACGCCGTGTGGCGCCCCGCCACGCTCGAGGAGGCCGCGGCCTGGCTGGGCCGCCCGCTTCTCGCCGTGGCCGCGCTGGATGTCGCGGAGATCACGGTGTCGGAGGTGGAGGGCCTGCGGGTGGTACGGGTACGCCAGACGCTCCCGGGCGGGGAGCCGATCGAGATCGTGCTCGAGCGGCCCTCGGCCGCGTTCGCCGACTCCGACCGGGCGAGGGCGGGGGCCGACGAGCCGGCGGCCCGGTCCGGGGAGAGCCCCGCATCCGCGGTCGGGCTCAACGACCGGGCCGCCGGTCTGTGGCGTCAGGTCGGCCGGCTGGGGGCCGCGGCGGCGACCCCCGTCGAGGGTGTGCGCGCGCTCATCGACGGCGTATGGGTGACCGTGGCGGCTCCGGTGGCATCGGATTCCCTGCGTGCCATAGTTTCCCGCATCGAACGAGCCCGGCGACCCTGAGCCTCCGCTTCGCCCGGGGCCGGCCACGGACGGGAGCGGCCAACCCATGCACCACCACACGAAACCCCTTCGGGTCGCCGTCATCGCCGTGCTCGCGGGTCTCGCATGCACGACATCGGGCCCGCCGGACGGGGCGGCCGGGGGCACGCCCGAGGAGGTGCTGGCCGATTCGCTCGTCGGCGCATGGCTCGAGGCCGCCGGCGGGCTGTCCACGTGGGAGGCGATCGGCTCGGCGCGCTACACGATCACGACCGTGTGGTTCGATTCGCTCGGAAACGTCGAACGCATGCGGCCCAGGCGGGTCGAGATGCGGAAGACCGCGGACGGCGAGCAGGCCCGCGTCGAACGACCCGAAGGGGAGGGCCTGTACGTCCAGACCTTCACGGGGAACGGCGCCTGGGCCACCCTGAACGGCCGTCCGCTCCCGCCCGGCGATCCGGTGGTCGAGGAGACGGAGTACGTCGGCCGCGATGTCGTGTACTGGTTCGGGCTGCCGTACAAGCTCTACGACCAGGGGGTGAACCGCCGCGCCCGGGCGCTCGACGACGGGGGATACGAGGTGGCGGTCACCTTCGGCGACGACATCGGCGCGCACCCGGGGGACCGGTACTTCTACTATTTCCTCGACGAGGACCCGTTCCCGGAGGAGGTACACTACATCGAGCAGGACCACGAGGAGATCGATCGGAATCGCACGGTGTGGAGCGGGTTCGGGCACGTGGGCGAGTTCACCTACGTGATGCGGCGCACCTGGGTGGACTCGCTCGGCAAGCCGACCAAGGAGCTCCGCATCGACGACGTCCAGCTCGATCCATCGCTCGCCGATTCGCTGTTCGCCACGCCCCGTCCCTGACGCCTCGACACCGGGTTTGCGCGCCGTTCACCGCGCGATCTAGCTTGGCGTCCTTCGAATGCACGGCGGTCGGGCGACACCCGGCGGCCCCAAGATCCCACGATTTGGACACGCGATGAGCTCCACCCTCAGAACGACGCTCCACCGACTCCTCGATGCGCCGGGTCCCTCGGGGTTCGAGTCCGCGGCCGCGACCGTGTGGCGCGAGATCGCCGGCGAGTTCGCGACCGAGGTCTGGTCCGACGTGCACGGAAACGTCTACGCCGCCCTCGGGTCCGAAGGCGCACCGACGGTGATGCTCGCCGGGCACGTGGACGAGATCGGGCTCATGGTGCACTACATCGACGACGACGGATACCTGTTCGTGCGCGCGGTCGGCGGGTGGGATCCGTCGGTGCTCGTCGGCCAGCGCATCGAAGTGCTGGCCGCGGACGGCCCGATCCCGGGCGTGGTCGGCCGCAAGGCGATTCACCTGATGGGTCAGGAAGATCGGGACAAGGCCGTCAAGCTGAAGGAGTTATGGGTCGATGTCGGCGCCGCCGATGGCGACGAGGCGCGCTCGCGCGTGTCGGTCGGAGACGTCGCCGTGATCCGCTCCGATACCCTCGATCTCGGAGAGCACGTGATCGCGGCGCGCTCGATCGACGACCGGGCGGGAGCCGCCGTGGCGCTCGAGGCGTTGCGACGCGCGGGCGAGAAGGGGGTCTCGGTGCGTCCGGTGGCCGTGGCCACGGCCCAGGAGGAGATCAGCCTGCGCTCGGGCGGCGGGGCCCGGACCTCGAGCTACGGGCTGGCGCCCCACGCGGCGATCGTGATCGACGTCACGCACGCCACCGATCACCCGCACATGGACAAGAAGGAGCACGGGGATGTGCGGCTGGGCGCGGGGCCCGTGCTCAGCCGGGGAGCGGTGATCAACCATCGTCTGCTCGCGGTCATGAGCGCCGCGGCGGAGCGTGCCGACATCTCCATCCAGTGGCAGGCGTCGCCCTCGTCCACCGGGACCGATGCCGACAGCATCTTCACGAGCCGGACCGGAGTCGCCACGGCGGTGGTGTCGCTCCCCAACCGCTACATGCACAGCCCCAACCAGCTGGTCGACCTGCGCGACCTCGACGCGGCGGCCGAGCTGATCGCGGAGACCCTCGTCGGGCTCGATCCGGACGAGGCCTTCGTGGCCTGACGGCCGCATTCGACTCGCGGGACGCGCCGCCGCCATGAGCGCCGAGCCTTTCACGCCCCCCGCCCGCAGCCGTGCGGTCGAGGACTATCTCAAGGCCGTGTACAAGCTCCAGCAGGACGTCGAATCGGTGTCGACCACGGCGCTCGCCGAGGAGCTGGGCCGCTCGGCGGCCTCCGTGACGAACATGGTGAAGGCGCTCGCCGAGCAGCGACTCCTCGAGCACACGCTCTATCGGGGGGTCCATCTCACCGCGCTGGGCGAGCTGACGGCGCTCCGCATCATCCGCCGCCACCGGGTCATCGAGCTGTACCTGATCGAGCGGCTGGGGTACACGTGGGAGGGAGTGCACGAGGAGGCCGAGCGGCTCGAGCACGCGGCGAGCGATGCGCTCATCGACCGCATGGCGCGGGCGCTCGGGGAGCCTGCGGTCGATCCGCACGGTTCGCCGATCCCGACCCGCGATGGGGTGATCGCCGATACGCCCTGGATCCCGCTCGAGGAGCTGGGCGAGGGCGGCGCGGGGGTCGTGCGCGAGGTGTCGGACGACAGCGCCGAGGCATTGCGCCGCCTGGCCGCACTCGGTCTGTTCCCGGGCACCCGGATTCGCCTCCTCGGCGTCTCCGGCGGCCTGGCCCGTCTGGAGGTGGACGGCGCCGAGGCGGAGATCGACCGGGCCCTCGCCCGGTCGGTGTTCGTGCAACTCGACGAGACCGGCACGGACGGACCACCATGAGCCCGACCTTGAAGGCGGATGGAGACAGCTGGCGGGCGCGGCTCGGGGGGACGCGTGACGAGCCCGTCGTCCTCTTCTTCTGCGTGACCACGGATCAGCGACCGTACCGGGTGGTCCGGGTGGCGTCGGGCCGCTTCTCGGCCGACGCCGGGCTCGCGCGGCTCTCCGAGGACGACCTGCGGGCCATGTTCGAGGCCTCGACGTCTCTGGGCGCCCCCCTCGAGTACCCGACCTACGGCCCTTGACCCGCGGTCCGCGCGCCGCGCCGCCCGCCCGCGTCGATCTGCACCTCCATTCCACCGCCAGCGACGGCACCCTGACGCCGGCGGCTGTGGTCCGCCGGGCGGCCGAGGCCGGGCTGGCCGGCCTGTCGCTCACCGATCACGACACGACGGCCGGGATCGACGAAGCGCGGGGCGAAGCCCAGCGGCGAGGGGTCGCGTTCGTGGTGGGCGCGGAGCTGTCGGCCAACGAGCCCGGCAGCTCGGTCCACTTGCTCGCGTACGGGTTCGACTCCGCCGACGGGAACCTGCAGGCGTTCTTCACACGATACGACGAGGATCGCCGTGCCCGCGGCCGGGCTATGGTGGACCGCCTCCGTGCCGAGGGAGTGGAGCTGTCGTACGAGGACGTCGAGGCGCAGCACGGGGATGCCGCGCCCACCCGCGCCCACGTGGCGCGGGCCCTGGTGGCCGGCGCGCACGTGAGCCGTGAAGAAGAGGCGTTCGAGCGCTATCTTTCACGTGGCGGACCCGCGTTCGTTGAAAAGCGGGAAGTGGTGCCTGCCGAGGTGTTCGAGGTCGTGCACCGGGCGGGCGGCGTGGTGCTGCTCGCCCACCCCGGACGGATGTTCGGGCCGGGTCGAGTGCGCCGCTGGGCGGCCGAGGGGCTGGATGGGATCGAGGTGTTCCACCCGGCCAACTCCGCCGCCACGCGGAGCCGGCTGCGGGCGCTGGTGAAGGAGCTCGGGCTACTCGAGAGCGGCGGCTCGGACTTCCATGGGCCGGGAACCCGCCGGTCGGAGCTGGGGACCGAGCCGGTCCCCGCCCGCTGGATGGAGGAGATCCTCGAGCGCTGCCGCGGGTAGCGGGGCGGTCCGGGGCGAACCGGCGGGAGCGGTCGCGGGGCCTGGTGGGGCGATGGCGAACGACATACGGGAAACGAGGGTCGTGGCGAACGACGAGAGCATTCACGAGCACGAGCTGATCATCGTGGGGGCCGGTCCGGCGGGGCTGTGCGCGGCGCTGTACGCCGGGCGCTCCGAGATGGACGCGGTGCTCCTCGAGGCGGGCTTCCCGGGCGGGCAGCTCCTCCTCACCGAGCTGGTGGACGACTATCCGGGGATCGAGGAGGTGGGCGGCATGGAGCTCGCCCGCCAGATGGCCGACCACGCGGCGAAGTTCGGCGTGGATGTGACCCGGGGCCACGTGGAGCGGGTGAGCCGCGAGGCCGATGGGACGTTCCGCGTCGAGGTCGACGGGGGCGGGCAGTACCGGGCGCCGGCCATCGTATATACGGCCGGGGGGACCCCCAAGAAGCTCGACGTGCCCGGCGAGATGGAGTACATGGGGAAGGGCGTGTCGTACTGCGCGATCTGCGACGGCGCGTTCTTCAAGGGCGAGGAGATCGCGGTGATCGGCGGCGGGGACTCCGCCGTCGAGGAAGGCGAGTTCCTGACGCGCTACGGAAGCTCGGTGACGCTGGTTCACCGGCGCGACGAGCTCCGCGCGCAGGCGGTCCTCCAGAAGCGGTTCCTCGCCAACCCCAAGACCGGCGTCGTGTGGGACACGGTGGTGGACCGGATCGTCGGAGACGGGAAGCAGGCCACCGGGCTCGCGCTGCGGGACGTGAACACCGGCGAGCGCTCGGAACTTCCAGCCACGGGCGTGTTTATCTTCATCGGATTCACCCCGAACGTGAACGTGCTCGACTTCCACGTCGACCACGATCCGGGAGGGTACATCGTGACGGACCGCGACATGCGGACCTCGGTGCCCGGGTTCTTCGTGGCAGGCGATGTGCGGTCCCAGCTCGTGCGGCAGATCACGACCGCGGTCGGCGATGCCACCACGGCGGTGTTCGCGGCGGAGAAGTACCTGCAGGACCTGCACGAGCGGGCCGAGACGGCCGAGGATGCCGTCACGCGCGCCGCTCGGGAGCGACAGACGGTATGAGCGACATGACCGATACGGGTGTGAGCGCGCGGCCTCTGGTGACCTTGAGCCCCGAGGCGGCGGCCAAGGTGCGCGAGTTCCAGGAGAACGACAACTCGCCGGACTCGGTGCTGCGCGTGAGCGTGGTGCCCGGCGGCTGTTCGGGCTTCGAGTACGGGCTCGACCTCGACACCGAGGTCCGCGAGGACGACTTCTCCTTCGAGAGCGAGGGCGTCCGGGTGGTGGTGGATCCGTTCAGCGCGCAGTACCTGGCGGGCGTCTCGATCGGGTATCACAGCTCGTTTCAGGGCACCGGGTTCACGTTCTCGAACCCGAACGCCACCGGGAGCTGCGGCTGCGGGACGTCGTTCGCGGTCTGACGACGCGGCCATGCGGGTTCGCCGGCTCACGGTCGGTCCGTTCCAGTCCAACTGCTACCTGCTCGGGCCCTCCGAATCGGGGGGCGTGATCGTGATCGACCCGGGGGATGAGGGAGTCCGCATCGGCTCGGCGATCGAGGAGACGGGCGGGGCCCCGGCGGCCATCCTCCTCACGCACGCCCACCTGGACCACATCGGGGCCGTGGCGCATCTCAGACGTGAGCTCGGGATGCCGGTCTACCTCCACCCCGCGGACCTGCCGCTGTACGGGCGCGCCGCCGAGCAGGGGGCCGCGTTCGGGATCGCGGTCGATCCGCCGCCGCCACCCGATCGGGAGCTGTCGAACGGGCAGACGCTCGATGTGGGCGGCTTCTCGTTCGAGGTACGGCACACTCCCGGACACTCCCCGGGTGGCGTGACGCTGGTCACCGACGGGATGGCGTTCGTGGGCGACTGCGTGTTCGCCGGCTCGATCGGACGCACGGACCTCCCCGGGGGGGACACCGACACGCTGCTCGACGCCATCCTCACACGGATCCTGTCGCTCCCCGGGCAGACGACGCTGTGGCCCGGACACGGCCCGGAGACGACCGCGGCGACGGAGGCCGCCGGCAATCCGTTCCTGGCGCCCCTGATGGAGCCGTGCCTGCACTGCGGGACGCCGTTGCCCCTCCGTCTGTACGGGTGCAAGGGGGGACACTGCCACAACTGCGGGCACCCCTACCCGCACGGCGACTGTTCCGACGCGTGAGCCCCGACCAGGAGGGGGAGCGGACCCGGGGGGCGGCCCCTCCGCGCGCCGGTGCGGATGCCCCCCGGCCCGGCGCGGCCGCCGGGGCACCTCCGGAGACGACCGCCGAGGCCGCGGAGACCGCCGCCGCACCGGCCGGCCCGGACGGTCACGACGCCCCGATCGCGGGGCTGCGCGAGGCGCGCGAGCGGCTGGCGGGCCTCCTCGCCGCGCTCGAGGGCGGCGATCGCGTATACGTGGTCACGCACGACAACCCGGATCCCGATGCGCTCGCCTCGGCGGCGGCCCTCGCATTCCTGCTGCGCGAGCTGGCCGGCATGACCCCCACCGTCCTGTTCGGCGGCATCGTGGGTCGGGCGGAGAACCGGGTGCTCCTCCAGGAGATGGAGGTCGAGTTCGGCCGCATGGAGGAGACCGAGATCCCGGCGGGCGTCCCCGTCGCCATGGTCGACACGCAACCGCGCGCCGGCAACAACTCGCTCGCCTCGGGCCGCATCGTGTCGGCGGTGATCGACCACCACCCGCCGCGTCCCGACAGCGTGGCCGCCACGTTCGCGGACTTGCGCCCCGAGTTCGGCGCCAGCGGCTCGATGATGGTCGAATACCTGCGGGCCGCGAACCTCGAGCCGGAGCCGTGGCTGGCCGCGGCCCTGTTCTACGCCATCCAGTCGGAGACCATGGACCTCGGGCGCGAGGCGTCGGCGCGCGACGTGGAAGCCAGCATGTTCCTGTACCCGCGATCGGATCCGGCGCGCATCTCGCGCATCAAGCACGCGCGCGTCCCGGCGAGCTACTTCCGGGCCCTGCACGAGGCGGTGGGGGTGGCCCGCAAGCACGGCCGCGTGGTGGCGGTCCCGCTCGGGGTCCTCGCCTATCCGGATATGGTGGCCGAGGTCGCGGACCTGTTCCTCCAGATGCAGGGCGTGGAGTGGACCATCGCCCTCGGCCGGCATCGTGACCGGCTGCTCATCTCGGTGCGCGCGCACGACACCGGGGCGCACGCCGGAACGCTGGTCCGGGAGACGATCGGCGAGCGGGGGTCCGCCGGGGGGCACGGGACGTTCGCCGGTGGCCAGATCGATCTGCGCGGCAAGACGGAGTCCGAGATCGACGAGATCCGGACGGAGGTGCTCGACGACCTCCTCGTGGCGCTCGACGCGGACCCGGCCGTCTCCGAGGCGCTCGTGTCGGAGCCGGATTCGTGACTCTGCGGGTCGGTCTCACGGGGAGCCTTGCGGCGGGAAAGAGCACCGTGGGACGCCTGCTCGCGGCGCGCGGCGGTGTGCTGATCGCCGCCGACGAGCTGGCCCGCGAGGCCGTGCGGCCCGGCTCGCCGGCGCTCGATGAGATCCGGGCGGAGTTCGGCGATCGAGTGCTCGGCCCGGATGGGGGGCTCGACCGCTCCGCCATGCGGGCCGTCGCGTTCGCCGATCCCGACGCTCGGCGGCGACTCGAGGAGATCGTGCACACGCGCGTCCGCGAGCTCCGGAGGCGCCGACACGAGGAGCTGGAGGCCGCCGGCGCCCGCGTCGTCCTCGACGAGATCCCTCTCCTGTTCGAGGTCGGGCTGGAGGATGAGTTCGACGCGATCGTGGTGGTCGACGCGGCTCCCGACCTCCGCCGCCGCCGCGCCATGGAGACGCGGGGGTGGACGGCGGAGGAGTTCGACGCGATCGAAGCGAGCCAGACCCCCGCGGCCGAGAAGGTGGCGCGCGCGGATCTCGTGATTCGCAACGACGGGGACGAGACGGCGCTCGCGCGGGCCGCGGATGCCGTGTGGCTCGAGCTCGACGACCGGGCTCGCGAGCGTCGCTCCGGGCGCCGGGCCCCGGTTGACGGGGAATCGCGGCGCGCCTAGGCTGCGCGCATCGCCATGAACATCACCATGATCGTCGTCCTGTGTGTCGTCCTGTGGGTCGCCACGCTCGCGCTGGGGTTCGTGCTGGGTCGCCGCACGGCGCCGGCTCGCGGCGGTCGTCCCGGAGGCAAGCTGCAGGGGCCCGACCGGGACATCGTCCTCTGAGCGTCTCCGCCGCCCGCGCGGAGCGTCTCTCCGCCCTGACAGACATTCGAGACCGGCTGTGGAGCGCGCACCGCGTCGTGCTCACCACGCACGTGAACCCGGATGGCGACGGAGTGGGGAGCATGGTCGCCCTCGGGAGCCGGCTCAGGAGGGGGGGGATCGAGGCCACCATCGTGACCCCCGGCGCGACCCCCGAATCGCTCGCCTTCGTGTACGGCGATCTGCCGGTGTTCTCGGCCGCGGACCCCGCGGCCCGCGATCCCCTCGACGGGGCGGACGCCATCGCCGTGCTCGACACCGACGAGCGGTCGCGGATCGGCGCCGTGGCAGAATCGCTCGACCGCGCTGGCGGGGTGCTCATCGATCACCACCCGCCGGTGGGCGACCCGATCCTCGAGCCGTCGATCCGAGACCCGGCCGCGTGTGCGACCGGCGAGCTCGTGTTCGACCTGCTGGGTCTCGACGGCGACCCGCTCTCCCGTCTGGAGGCGGACGCGTTGTACGTGGCGATCACCACCGATACGGGCTCCTTCCAGTTCTCCAACACCACGGGGCGGGCGCACGAGATCGCGGCGGCGCTCATCGAAGCCGGGGTGGCCCCGGCCGTCATGTACCGCGAGCTGTACGGCAGGCTGAGCCGCGCGCGGTTGTCGCTCCTCAGACACGCCCTCTCGCGGCTGGAGGTCGATCCGCTGTCGCCGGTCGCGTGGGTGGCCGTCGATCACGAGATCCAGCGTGACCTCGGGGCTCGCTCGGACGACTTCGAGGGACTGGTCGACTACCCGCGGCGGCTGACCGGGATCGAGGTGGGGCTGTTCTTCCGGGCCTTGTCCTCCACCCGCACGAAGGTGTCGCTGCGCTCGAACGGCGAGGTGGACGTCTCCGAGATCGCGCACGACCTGGGTGGCGGCGGGCACGTGAAGGCGTCCGGCGCGGTGCTGGACCTCGGGCTCGAGGATGCGATTCGCACGGTGGTCGAGCGCGTGCGGCCCGCGGCTCGCGACGCGGCCGGCGACGGGGCCCGCTGAGGCGAACGCCGGTCGGTCCGTCGCGAGCCCATCGAGGCTGGGTCCGCGCGCGGGGCGCGATTGCCGCATTCGGGGGATGTTCAGTATCTTCGAGGGGTCCCGTAAGCGTCTGTGGGACGCGGGCCGCACGCCCGCGAGTGGGGGAACACGGTGTCGGGAGGCGAGATGGACGCTCAGGCGACTGGGCCCCGGGTCGGGGCGGACGAGGGGCAGGCGGTGAATGGGGATGGGGCCGGCGGACACGCCGGGGGTTCGGTGCTCGCCACCCGTCTCGCGGCGCTCGAGCGGCGGGTCCCACCTCCGGAGATCGCGGATGTGTGGCTCTTCCCGCCCCTCCCCGATGTGGTCAGCTCCTCTGTGTTCCTGCTCTTCACCCGCATCCTCGACCCCGAGACCCGTTCGCTGTTCAGCGCCCGGATGGTCCCGGCCAACGGGACACCCGCGCACCAGGTGATCGTCGAGCACGGAACGACCCCGGCGGACCGGGTCCCGCGGCTGGTGAGCAACCTCCAGCGTCGCCTGGGGCACGATGCTCCGGCCCGGCACGTGCAGATCGACGGCGAGCCGGAGCGCTGGCGGGAGCTGATCGAGGAGGCGCGCGGGGAGACGAGTTCCAATGGGTCGGCGCGCCCGCCGGAGCTGGACACCCCGGCCGCGACCCCGTGATCCCGCGGGCCGGCTCGATTGATCCGCCCGCCCGCGACCGTTAGACTCGATGGACCGTTGAACGCGATCCGTGCGCGCGGTCCATCGACGTCCGGTGGCCCGCACGCGGGACCCACCGGCAGCAGACCGTGAGCAGCGACAGCACCCGACAGCGCGCCACCGCCCGCCAGCTCAGAACGGCCCTCGAATCCCGGGGCCATCGGTTCACCACGCAGCGCGAGGCCGTGTACGACGTGCTCGCCGACACCACCGCCCACCCCACGGCAGACGACGTGTTCACCACCGTGCGCGAGGATGTGCCGGACATCAGCCTCGCGACCGTGTACAAGGCGCTCGAGGCGTTCGTGAGCTGTGGCATGGCCCGCAAGCTCACCATGGGAACGGGGCCGGCACGGTACGACAGCCGCACCGACGAGCACGAGCACATCCGGTGTCTGTCGTGCGGCCGGGTTCAGGACATCGAGGGCCTGCACCCCCCCGAGTGGATGCAGGGCGTCTCGAACCTCACCCGCTTCGACGTGGTCGGCTACCGGCTGGAGTTCCAGGGCTACTGCCCGGACTGCGTCCACTGAGCCGACGAGCGCCCGACAGCCGGCGCCGGCGCGCCGTCCCCCCCGCGCTCGACGGCCACGCCTGGGGCAACGCCGTCAACTTCATGGACCTGCCTCCCGAGCTCGCCTCGTGGGAGGACTCCGCCGCCGTCGTGCTGCCAATCCCCTACGAGGCCACCGTGAGCTGGGGGGCAGGCGCCAGGGAGGGCCCCGCCGCGATCATCGAGGCCTCGAAGTACGTCGAGTGGTACGACGAGGAGCTCGACCGCGAGCCCTGCGAGGCGGGGATCCACACCCTGCCCGAGATCCAGCTCACCTCCGCCGGTCCCGAGGCGGCCGTGCGAGAGCTCCGCGCCCTGTACGACGATCTGCTCGAGGCCGCCGGCGACCGGTTCGTGATCGGGCTGGGGGGCGAGCACTCGATCTCGAGCGCCCCGGTCCACGCCTGGGTGGACCGGCTGGACGGCGACCTGTCGATCCTCCAACTCGACGCCCATTCGGACCTCCGCCAGGAGTACCACGGCACCCGGTGGAACCACGCGTGCGTGATGCGCCGCGTGCTCGAGCGCACGGATCGAATCTCGGCCGTGGGCATCCGGGCGCTGACCTCGGAGGAGCGCGCCGTGATCCGCGAGCGCGGCATCGCGACCATCTTCGCCCACGAGATGCGTCGCCCCGGCTGGGTGGAGCGGGCCGTCGAGGCGCTGGGAGGGAACGTCTACATCACGTTCGATGTGGACTTCTTCGACCCGGCCTTCGTGCCGGCCACCGGCACCCCCGAGCCGGGGGGCGGGAGCTGGTGGGACGCGATGGACCTGCTCTCGGCCGTGTTCGGCGAGCGGAACGTGGTGGGCGCGGACGTGGTCGAGCTCGCCCCGCGCCGCGGCGAGGAGCCGTCGGCGTTCCTGGCCGCCAAGCTCGTCTACAAGATGATCGGCCTTCGCACGCGGCCGTGAGCCCGCTCCCGCACCCCGGCCCGGGGTTCAGGAGCCGGCGACGGCCCGATCCAGATCCGGCTCCCCGAGCTCCTCGGCCAGCAGCTGCCGCTCGAGCAGGCGGGCGTACACCCCCCCGGACCGGATGAGTTCGTCGTGCACGCCGCGCTCCGCGATCCGCCCGTCCTCGAGCACGAGGATCAGGTCGGCGTCGCGCACCGCCGACACGCGGTGCGAGATGATGATCGAGGTGCGGCCCGCCATGTACTCGCGCAGCCCGCGCAGGATCGCCGTCTCGGTCTCGGCGTCGACGGCCGACAGCGCGTCGTCGAGGATGAGGATCGGGGCGTCGCGGTGGATGGCGCGGGCGAGCGTGGCGCGCTGCTTTTGGCCCCCGGACAGGTTGATGCCGCGCTCGCCGAGCCGCGTGTCGATGCCGTCCGGGAGGACGGCGAGCGTCTTTCGGAGCTGCGCCACATCGATCGCCCGTCCCAGCTCGGGGGGGATCTCGCCGGCCGCCTCGTCGCCGTCGTAGCGGAGCTCGATGTTCGTCCGCAGCCGCATGCTGAACAGGAAGGGCTCCTGGGGCACCATCGCGACGGCGTCCCTCAGGTCCTCGAGCCTCAGGTCGCGGACGTCGATCCCATCCACCCGCACCGTGCCCCGGGTCGCGTCGTACAGCCTCGGGATCAACCGGGCCAGCGTGGTCTTGCCGCTCGCCGTGGCACCGACGACCGCCAGGGTCTGGCCGGGCTCCACACGGAACGACACGTCCTCGAGGACGGGGGTCGAGGCGCCGGCGTAGGCGAAGCCGACCCCGTCGAACTCGATGGCGCCGCGCGCGGCCGGCAGCGGGGTCGGCCGGGCAGGATCCTGGATCGCGGGCTCGATGTCGAACAGCTCGTTGATGCGACCCATCGACGCCGCGCCGCGCTGGAACAGGTTCGTCACCCACCCGAGCGCGATCATGGGCCATGTGAGCTGCGTCAGGTAGAACGAGAACGCGACGAAGTCGCCGAGCGTGATCTCCCCCCGGACCACCTGTCCGCCTCCGTACCACAGCACGACCACCGTGCCGACGCCGGTGAGCAGAATGAGGCTGGGGTGGAACGCGCCCCAGATCTTCGCCAGCGCCAGGTTCCGGTCCCGGTACTCGGCGTTCAGGCGCTGGAAGCGCGCCGCCTGCGCGTCCTCGCGGGCGTACGCCTTCACGATCCGCGCCCCGGCCAGGTTCTCCTGCGCGAAGTTCGACAGCTCGGAGAACTGTGCCTGGATGCGCTCGAAGCGCTGGTGGATGCGCTTGCCGAACGCGAACACGACCGGCGGCATGAGGACCATCGGGATCATCGCGAACAGCGTGAGGTGCCAGTCGATCCACACCATGAGCCCCAGCGCCATGGTCGAGATGGCCACGGTGTTCACGGCGTACATGATCGCCGGCCCCGATACCTGGCGGACGGCCTGGACGTCGTTCGTCGCGCGGCTCATCAGGTCGCCCGTGCGCCACGCGTCGAAGAACCGGGGCGGGAGGCGCAGGAAGTGGTCGAACAGGTCGTTTCGGAGATCGGTCTCGATGCGGCGGCTGATCCCGTTCAGGAGCTCGCGCATCCCGTAGCGGGCCACGCCCCCCAGGACGGCGATTCCCACGATGAGGAACGCGTAGCGCACGATGAGGGCGGAGCGCAGCTCCTGCTCGAGCGCGTCGATCGCTACCTTGAGCACGTACGGGCCGGCCACCGTGAAAAGATTGCCGACCACGACCAGAAAGAGACCCACGGCGATCCCGGTCCGGTAAGGCCGGAAGTACGGAAGCAGCGTCCGCAGTGATCTCATCCCCGGGGGCGTTTCGGTCATCGCGTTACGAAGGCCGCCGCCCGTCGCGCGTCTGGCGGACCGGGCCGGCGGGGTTACACTGCATATAATCCCGGCGGTGACGCAGGAACGCGCTTCGCGGTCTGTGGTATGCATCGCCGGGTGTTCCCGCGGCAACGTACGCGGGGCCCGGTGGCCGAACAAACATCGAAGGCCTCGACGGGGCCTTGACTCGAGGGGGAGGGACGTCATGGGGACACGGGGGGGATCAGGCGGCATGGGGATGCGGTTCCGCGCGCTCGCGCTCGCGAGCCTCGTGGTGGCGTCGGCGAGCTGTCGGGGCGAGGCGGTGCCGGACGATCAGGCCGATGTGGATCAGGAGATGGAGCTGGCCCTTCAGGGGGACAGCGTCGAGCCCGAGCTGGCGGACGTAGGGCAGGCGACCGACGAGGGCGGTCAGGCGAGCGAGCCGGAGCCCGAGCCGGTGCGACCCCGGCCGACGCCTCCGCCGGCACCCGCGCCGCGCCCGACCCCGCCGCTGGCCGCGGCCCCCGAGTCGGAGCCCGAGGTCGCGGACGAGCCCCCGGCCGACGAAGGTCCGCGCATGGTCAGCCTCACGGCACGGCCCGGGGCGGAGTTCCAGATCGAGCTCCGACAGGAGCTGAGCACGAAGAACAACTCGCCGGGCGACCGCTTCACCGCGTCCGTCGTGTCCCCGATGATCGACGGCAGCCGCGTGATCCTGCCCAACGGGGCGACCGTCCGCGGCGAGGTGACGGCCGTGCAGAAGTCGGGCGGGCAGGGCCAGACCGCGATCATCAAGGTGACCTTCCTCGACGTCACCTTCGACGGCGAGACGTGGCCCATCTCGGCCACGGTCGTCGAGGCAAACCCCGAGACGCAGGGCCGGTATTCCACGGGTGACAAGGCGGCGCGCATCGGCGCGGGCGCCGCGGCCGGTGCCATCCTGGGTCGCATCATCGGCGGCAATGCGAAGGGCACCGTGATCGGTGCGGCGGTGGGCGCCGCGGCGGGCACCGCCATCACGCTCGGGACCGAGGACGTCGACGCCGTGCTGCCGCAGGGATCGACGATGAGGCTCCGCATCGATGAGCCCTTCACGGTGACCGTCCCCGATCCAATGGGCGGCTAGCCAGCCCTGTCCCGACGGGGCGACTCGCGCTCGGGGGCGGCCACTCCGACCCGGGGGCAGACGGTCGCGAGCGGGCACTCCGGGCAGCGGGGCGCGCGCGCCCGGCACACCTCCCGTCCGAGGCGGATCATGAGGAGGTGGAGCGCGTACCGATCCTCGGGGCGGACGCGCGTCTCGAGCTCCCGATGGGCGTGGGTCGCGCCGCCGGTGGCCGACGCCCACCCCAGCCGGCGGGCGATGCGCAGGACGTGCGTGTCCACCGGGAGCACGGGCCGCCGGAGCGAGAAGCAAAGGACGCAGGCGGCGGTCTTGAGCCCCACCCCGTCGAAGCTCACCAGATACGCCAGGGCCTCCTCATCCGGCATCCCGGCGAGGTGATCGAGCGCCAGCTCGCCACGCTCATCCCGCAGCCGCTCGAGCGCCGCCCGGATCGCGCGCGATTTCTGGCCTCCCAGACCCGCCACGCGGACCGCCTCCTCGATGTCGTCGGGGTGCGCGATGCACACGGCGTCCCAGTCGGCGAATCGCGCGCGCAGCGACGCCCACGCCCGGTCCCGGTTCGCGTCGGTGGTGGACTGGCTCAGAATCGTGAGGACGAGCTCGTCGAGTGGCGGGCGACGCGGCTTGCCCTGCGGACCGAAGCGGGCCTCGAGCCGCTCGCGGACGAGCCCCGGGTCGGGAACGTCGGTCGGGGACGGGACGCCCGCTACCCGCGCCTCGAGCCGCTGAGAGCCCCGAGCACGGCCACGAGCACCGCCGACCCGAGCGTGGCCCACACGAGCGGGAACTCCGTCCCACCGACCGCGACCGTGAACCCCTGGGGGAGCTCGAAGGCCCTCACGAGCCACATCCCGATCAGGGCACCCACGATTCCCACTCCCGTGTTCACGAGGAAGCCGCCGATCGAGTACCCCGTGAGACCCTGCGCGAAGGCGCTGCACACGATCGCGATGGCGAGCAGAACACCCACTGCCTCGAGTGACACGTAGTCCTCCTCCGTGCGGGCCGGGTACCGGTTGTCGAGGGTCCGCGGCCGCATCTAGCTTGGCGCGGCGCGTTGGCGCGGAAGCTCGGGCGGAAGGGCGACGGAACGCGACAAATGTATTCGACGCACGAAGGGGAGGCCACGACGGAAGGCGCCGGGTGGGATCCGCGGCTGACAGAGGCGCGGAACCCACGGACGGAGGCCATCGACCGTGCGGATGCAGGGACGATCGTGGCCCTCATGCAGGCCGAGGATCGGGCCGTGCCGGGTGCCGTCCGGTCGCAGGCGGACGCCCTCGCCCGGATCATCGAGCGCGTGGCCGAGCGCTTTCGCCGGGGCGGCCGGCTGATCTACGTGGGGGCGGGGACGAGCGGGCGGCTCGGGGTGCTCGACGCCGCCGAATGTCCGCCCACCTTCGGGACCGATCCGGAGCTCGTGCGGGGGGTGATTGCCGGGGGCGAGGACGCCCTTGCACGCAGCAGCGAGGGGGCGGAGGACGACGCGGAGGCCGGGGCCCGGAGCCTGTCCGAGCTCGACGTCGGCGGAGCGGATTTCGTGCTCGGGATCGCCACCTCCGGGACGACCCCCTACGTGCACGGGGCCCTCGTGGAAGCCCGCAGACGGGGGGCGGAGATCGGCTTTCTGAGCTGCACGCCGCCCCCGGACGGGGTCCTGGCCCTCGAGCCCCTGCTCATCACCCCCCTCGTGGGGCCGGAGGTCATCGCGGGCTCGACACGGCTCAAGGCGGGGACCGCCACGAAGCTCGTGCTCAACACCCTCACCACGGGCGCCATGATCCGCTCCGGGCGCGTGTACGGGAACCTGATGGTGGATCTCCGCGCGCGCTCCGCGAAGCTCGTCGACCGGGGAATCCGCATCGTGTCCTACGTGTGCGCGCTGGAGCGCGAGCCCGCGCGCCGCCTGCTGGTCGGTGCCGGCGGATCGGTCAAGACGGCGCTCGCGATGCACCTCCTGGACACCGATAGGGGCATGGCGGAGCGCTGTCTGGACACCGTGGACGGCTTCCTGCGCACGGCGGTCGAGCGCTACGGGAATGGCGGCTGCCCGTACTACGCGGCGTATCCGACCGCCCCGGGGTGGCCGGATGCGGAGGAGCTCTCCCGCCGGCTCGCGCGGGTCCCCGCGGAGCTCGAGGGAGCCCTGGCGGCGGCGGAAGCCAGCGATCGCGAGGGACGGCTGGAG
The DNA here is from genome assembly GCA_964499635.1 of uncultured Gemmatimonadota bacterium. Lineage (GTDB taxonomy): Bacteria > Gemmatimonadota > Gemmatimonadetes > Palauibacterales > Palauibacteraceae > Palauibacter. Next base: position 266,599 of record CAZCLY010000004.1, read on the forward strand.
CGCGCGAGCCCCGATGGGTGGACGCCGGCGCAGCACGTGGCCCACCTGCTCCAGTTCGAGAGCGAATCGATCCGCCAGCGCGTGCGGCGCTTCGTCGAGGAGGACGAGCCCGAGTTCACGCACTGGGAGCCAGATCCCGAACCTCCGGGCGGCGATGAGCCGTTTCCCGAACTCGTGGAGCGGCTCGGGAGCGCGCGGGCCGGGACGCTGGCTCATCTCCGCGACCGCGGTACCGAGGTGTGGGGCCGGCGGGCGATTCTCGGGGACGAGCGACCCACCCTGTACCAGTTCCTGCGAGGCATCGGCCAGCACGACGGGGCGCATGTCACCAGGATCGCGGAGCGCGTCCACCCCGCCCTGCTGCGACCCATCGCCGACGCGGTCGAGGAGGGCCCGTGACCCTGTACGCGGGCCTGATGTCCGGGACGTCGCTCGACGGCATCGATGTGGCGCTGGTGGCATTCGAGGGCGAGGAGGAGCGGCCGGAGGCGTTCGAGGTCGCCGCGTTTCGCACGCTACCCTACGACCGCGGCCAGCGGGACCGGATCCGCGCGGCGATCGAGACGGGGACGGCGAAGGCGATCTGCGAGCTCGACTTCGAGCTCGGGCGGCGCATGGGCGAGGCCGTGGCCGACACCCTGCGCGCCGCGGGGATCGCCCCGGGCGACGTACGGGCGATCGGGAGCCACGGCCAGACGGTGTGGCACGAGCCCCCGTCGGCCAGCCGCCCCGGCTCGACGCTCCAGCTCGGGCGGGCCGCCGCGATCGCGGAGGCCACGGCGATCGCCGTGGTCTCCGACCTGCGCGCGCGCGACGTGGCCGCCGGAGGGCAGGGGGCGCCGCTCACGGCATACACCGACCGGCTCCTGTTCGCCGGGCCGGAGAGCCGCGCCATCCAGAACATCGGCGGCATGGGGAACCTCACCGTCCTCCCGGCCGACGGGTCGGAGGGGAGGCCGCAGGCGTTCGACACGGGCCCGGGGGTGGCGCTGCTCGACGCCGCCGTCGAGCGGCGAACGGGCGGCCAGCTCAGGTTCGACGAGGACGGACGGTTGGCCGCGGACGGCTCCGTGGACGAAGCGGCGCTCGCCGAGTGGCTGGCCGATCCGTTCTTCTCGATGACGCCGCCTCGCTCGACCGGACGCGAGCGGTTCTCGGTCGAGAGGCTCGATGCGTGGCTCGACGCGCACGCCGCCCTCGGGCTCGCCGATGCGGCCGCCACGCTCACCGAGCTCACGGTCCGCTCGATCGTCGACGGTTTCCGCTGGGTCGAGACGCCCGTCGACGCGTGCTACCTGTGCGGCGGGGGAGCCCGGAACCCCACCCTCGTGGCGCGCGTGCGCGAGCGACTCGCCCCCCGCCGCGTCGAGGACCTGTCCGCTCTGGGGCTCGACCCGGACGCCCGCGAGGCCGTGGCCTTCGCGCTGCTGGCGCGCCAGTACGTGCTCGGCATCCCGGGAAACGCGCCGTGGGCCACGGGCGCCGCGGGCCGGCGTCTGCTGGGCCACTGGACCCCCGCGTGACCGATGCTCCCGGGCGGCTCGTCGTCGAGGCACTGCGCCTCGACCGGTGGGACGCCGGGGAGGTCGACCGGCGGCTGGATCGGGCGCTCGATCTGGGGGTGGGGGGCTTCGTGCTGTTCGGTGGCGAGGCGGAGGAGGTGGCGCATCTCACGACCCGCGCCCGCCGGGATGCGGGGCGCCCGCTGTGGATCGGCGCCGATCTCGAGCGCGGCGCGGGACAACAGTTCCGGGGCCTGACGGAGCTCCCGCCCCCCGCCGCCCTCGCGGCCGCCGCGTTGCCCGGGGAGGCCGCCGAGCGGGCAGGACGGGTCACGGGGCGCGAGGCGCGGTCGGTGGGGGTCGATTGGGTCCTGGCGCCCGTCGTCGACCTCGACGTCGAGCCCCGCAATCCGATCGTCTCCACGCGCAGCTTCGGGGCCGATCCGGTCCGCGTGACCGCGCTCGCCCTCCGCTGGGTGGCCGGGTGTCAGGCGACCGGCGCGCTCGCGTGCGCGAAGCACTTTCCGGGGCACGGGAGGACGGTGGCCGACTCGCACGTCGAGCTCCCGCTGGTGGAGTCGAGCCCGGCCGAGCTGGAGGACGACCTGCGCCCATTCGCGGCCCTCGCGCCGCGCGTGGCCACCATGATGGTCGCTCACGTCGCCTACCCCGGGCTCGGGAGCGGGCGTCCCGCCACGCTGGACCCCGCGATCGTCGGCGGTCTGCTGCGCGACCGGCTCGGCTTCCGGGGACCGGTGGCCACCGACGCGATGATCATGGGCGGCATCGGCGAGGACGACGCGGCCGCCGCCGTGGAGGCCGTGCGTGCCGGCTGCGACCTCGTCCTGTATCCGTCGGATGCGGCCGCAACGGTGGCCGCGCTCCGCCGCGCCGCCGCCTCCGATGTCGGGTTCTCGGACCGCGTCGGGGAGGCGCTGGCCACGTCGGCCCGGGCGCTCGCGGCCCTCGCCTCGCCCCCCCCGGCGGATGCCGCGCCCGCCGTGCCCCGGCCGACGGAGGGCTTCGACGAGGTCGCGTTCGCGCTCGACACGATCGTCGATCGCTCCGGAGGGCTGGAGGCGTGGCGTCCCGACGCGCCGACGGTCGTGATCGCCGTGTCCGACGATCCGGAAGTCGGCCCCCCTGCGGGCCGTGCGGGCCCCCTGGGGGCCCCGCTGCGCGCGGCCCTGCGGGCGGGCGGGTGGAACGTGGCCCCTGCGGAGCCGGCCGCGCCGGAGAGCCGGCCGGGTGCCCGGACCGGGAGCGGCCGCCCCGTGAACGCGAGCCAGGTGATCGCCGTGCTCGCCGCGACGCCGCGCGGCTGGAAGGGGCACGGCGGGGTGTCCTCGGGGGCGGCGGAGGCCGTGCGGGACGCGCTCGCCGGGGCCGGGCGCGGGCTGCTCGTCCTCCTCGGTCCGGCGCGCGCGCTCGAGTCGCTCTCGGTGCCCGGCATCGCGGCGTGGTCCACGGAGACCGTGATGGAGCGTGCCGCCGCCGAGTGGATCCAGCGCCACGCCGGGGGCTCCACGTGACCGCCCTCGACTGGGCGGTGGTAGGGCTCTACATGACGCTCACGCTGGCGGTCGGGCTGTGGCTCGCCCGGCGCGCGCGGGGCGGTCTGGTCGAGTTCTTCGTGGGTGGCCGGTCGCTCCCCTGGTGGTTGGCCGGGACCTCGATGGCGGCCACCACGTTCTCGGTCGACACGCCGCTCTACGTATCGGCCCTCATCTCGCGTCGGGGGATCGCCGGGAATTGGGAATGGTGGTCGTTCGGACTCTCGCACCTCGTGCTCATCTACCTGTTCGCCCGCCTCTGGCGGCGGGCGGAGGTGGTCACCGATGTAGAGCTCACCGAGCTCCGCTACGGCGGCCGTCCGGCCGCGGTCCTGCGTGGCACGCGCGCCTTCCTGTTCGCGGTCCCGATCAACTGCATCTCGATCGCGTTCGTGATGCTCGCGATGCGCAAGGTGGTCGAGGCACTCGGCCTCCTCCCCGACCTGCCGGGCTGGTTGCCGGGAGACGAGCGTCTGTGGGCGGTCATCGCCCTGTCGGCGTTCGTCCTCGTGTACGCCGGGATGGCGGGGCTGTGGGGGGTCGTGGCGACCGACTTCTTCCAGTTCTTCCTCGCCCTCGGCGGCGCCATTCTGGTGGCGGGCTTCGCGCTGGTCGAGATCGGCGGCGTGACCGAGCTCAAGCGACTCCTCGTCGAGGCCGGCCGAGCCGACGCCCTCCGCATGGTGCCCCGGCCGGGCTCGGAGTCGCTCCCGTTCGGGACCTTCCTCGCCTATCTCGGGATCCAGTGGTGGGCCTTCCGGCGCTCGGACGGAGGCGGCGAGTTCGTGCAGCGTCTGTCCGCCAGCCGCAGCGAGGCGGACGCCGAGAAGGCCGCTTGGTGGTTCGCGTGGCTCCACTACGTGATCCGCGCCTGGCCGTGGATCCTCGTGGGTCTGGTGGCCGTCGTCCTGTTTCCGGATCTGCAGGACCCCGATCTGGGGTATCCACTCCTCATGCTGCGCTATCTGCCGGCCGGTCTGCTCGGTCTCGTCGTCGCCTCGTTCGTGGCGGCGTTCATGTCCACCGTTTCCACGCAGATCAACTGGGGCGCGAGCTACCTCGTGAACGACCTGTACGGTCGTTTCGTCGAACCGGAGGCCGCGCCCGAGAAGCAGGTGCGGCTCGGCCGCCTGGCCTCAGTGGTGATCGTCGCGCTGTCGGCCACCGCCGCCTTCTACGCAAGCGACATCTCCGCCCTTTTCCGGTTCATGATCGCGATCGGCACCGGCCCCGGCGCCGTGCTCATCCTGCGCTGGTTCTGGTGGCGGGTGAACGCGTGGGCCGAGCTGTCCGCCATGCTGGCCGGTTTCGGCATCGCGCTCGCCTCGTATCTTCCGGCGTTCGAGGGGCTCGAGTTCGGGACCCGGCTCGCGTGGACCGCGTTCGGCGCGGCGGCGGTCTGGGTGCCCGTGATGTTCCTCACGCGGCCGGAGCGTCCCGAGACGCTGGATGCGTTCTATCGGCGCGTGCGGCCGGCCGGGCCGGGGTGGGCCGGCGCGCGCGCGCGCACCGGATCGAGGCCCGATCACGGGCTCGGCGCGGCGCTGTTCCGCACCGCGGCGGGCACGCTGCTCCTGTTCGGGGCCATGTTCGCGCTCGGCGGGGGTCTGCTGCTGGAGCCGCGGACATGGATCCCCGCGCTGATCGTTGGACTGGCGGGCGCATGGGGTCTCGTATGGGCCGCACGGCGTGCGCGGTCGGGGGAAGGGGAGGGTGTGGATGCGGCATAGGGGGCAGGGGTCGGTGCTGCTCGCCGGGCTGTGGGCCGCAGCGGCGGTCTCGGGGGTGGCGGCCCAGGGCGTCGAGCTCACCGTTCGCTACCCGGAGCCGGGGCAGCGCATCGCGCCGGACTCGAACTTCCTGTTCGGCCAGCTCGGGCGGGGCGGCGGCAGCCTCGAGATCAACGGCGCACGCGTCCCGGTCGAGGACAACGGGGCGTTTCTCGCCTGGCTCCCCGTCCCACCGCCCGAGCGCGGCGACACCGCCTTCTACTACCTGTTCGGGCGCGTCGGCGGCGACACTGTCTCCCGGCGGCTCCCGATCCTCCGGCCTCCCGAGGCTCCGCCGCGCGGGGCGCCCTCCCCGTGGATCGATGGCGCGCCGCTGGAGCGCCGGCCCGAGCGCTGGATCCGACCCGAGGAGGATCTCGATTTCGAGGTCGAGGGGGAGGGCGGAGCCTCGGTACGGCTCATGGCCGGCGCGGTCCGGTTTCCGCTCGAGGATCGTGGCGTCGCCCGCGGCACCCTCCACCGCTACGGGGCCCGCATCGACCTCGCGAGCCTGCGCGTGGCCGCCTGTCGGGCCGGGCGCTGTCGCCGCGGGTGGAGCCGTCCCTCCGATGGCCCGCGCCCGTCCTCCCCCGACCACGCGGCGCCCGTGGAGCTCGACACGCTCCTTCTCGCGCTGGTGGCCGACAGGGAGGGGCGCTCGACGCGCGCGGGGTTCGATCTTCCGCTCGCCGTGCTCCCCGAGGGCGGCGCCGGCACGATCCGGCTCGTCGAGGCGGCGGACTCGGCGAACGGCGAGAGCGGCGTGGTGGTCGCCCGTCCGACGGCCTTCGGCCCGTACCGGTGGCGCTTCCCGAACGGGACGGTGGCCCCCGTGACGGGGCGGATCGGCTCGCGTCTGCGGATCGCCCTCGAGGGGGGGCTCGAGGCGTGGGTGCTGGCCGAGGATGCCGTGTGGGCCCCCGGGCAGGGGACCCGCGAGCCGGCCCGCGCGTGGGACGCGCGCGCGACGACCGACTCGGGGGAGGTCGACTTCCGCATCGGCGTATCGCGCCCCGTCCCCGTCGACGTGGAGGTCACGGGCCCCCGGTCGCTCGCGCTCACCCTGTTCGACACCTACGGGGACATCACGCGCATCGCGCACGGCCCGGGGACCGGCGTGGCCTCGGTGCGCTGGAGCCAGGGGCCGGGCCCCGCCCTCAGGATCGAGCTCGCGTTCGACTGGCCCGTGTGGGGGCACCGCGTGGCGGTCGAGCCCGGCGACGCGCATGCGTACGAAGGGCCGCGGGGAGGAAGCGAGCGGGACACGGGCTCCGGAGTCGTTCTGCGGTTGTCGGTGCGCCGCCCACCTCCGATCCACCGTGCCGCGCCGCTCGAGGGCAGACGGATCGCGGTGGATCCCGGGCACCCGGGAGCCGGGAGCACCGGACCGACCGGTCTGTTCGAGGGGGATGCGAACCTCGCGATCGCGCGCCGGCTGGTCGAGCTCCTCGAAGCGGCCGGGGCGGACCCCATCCTCATCCGCCCCGACGAGCGCGCCGTGGGGCTGTACGAGCGGACGCGGAGGGCGCGGGAGGCGGGCGCCGAGCTGTTCGTCTCGATCCACAACAACGCCCTCCCGGACGGGATCCGGCCCGAGGAGCGAGCCGGGACGGGCACGTACTACTACCATCCGCACTCGGCGGCGCTCGCGCGGGCCGTGCAGAACGGGATGGTGGAGAGCATGGGTCTCCGTGATCTGGGCGTCCTGTGGGGAGACCTCGCGGTCGCCCGCGAGCCCTGGATGCCGTCGGTGCTCGCTGAAGGCGCCTTCATGATCATTCCGAGCCACGAGGCGGCCCTCCGCACCGCCGAGTTCCGGGATCGCTACGCGCGTGGCGTGCTGGAGGGCATTCGACGCTTCCTCGCCGACATCGCCGGTGAGCTCGCCGACGGGGGCGCCGGGTGAGCGACGCGGCCGGCGCGGTGGTCACCGAGAAAACCCGCGTGCCCCCGGTCTCTCTTCCTCCTTCCGCCGATCGCGCCGTGACGACCCCATTCGTCGTTTTTTCGACCGGCGGGCTCGGGGCCGGACATCCGGTTTCGCCCCGCCGGATCGGGCCCATCCCGTGCCACCGAAGCGGCGCGCGAACGCGGAACCCGGAGAAACCGGCGTCCGGGCCCGATTCGGCTTGACCACAAGATGTGGTGGTATTAGTATGGGTTCGCCACAACATATAGCGGTTTGTGTGGAAAACCGACGGTGGAAAACGCGGGAGCCGTCGGCAACTTGTGGAAAACGGCGGCGAGCCCCAGCCGCGGGCGACATCCATCTCCGAGGTACTGTCACGGGCGAGGTGTCCGTGGCCGCTACGCAGACCGGCGTAGGCCGGCATTCGACTCGCGCGGTCGTCGGGTCCCGGCCGAAGCCGGTCTTGTCCTCGGATGTGCCACCTCGTCCCGGTCTTCGGGTATAAAGAGAGAGGGTCCGCCCGCGCGGCGGCGACCAACCCGGTCCTCCAGACCAGACGAGGAAGGTGATGAACCCACCGGACGTGGCGGTGAAGGGACGCGCGTCGGCGGCCGAGCCGGCGCGGGGCGAGGATGAGGTGAGGGGACCCGATGCCACGCCGACGGACTTGCCCGACCCACAGCTCACCGACAACGCGCGCACCGTCCTCGCGCGGCGCTACCTGAAGAAGAACGACGCCGGCGAGCCCATCGAGGCGCCCCGCGACCTGTTCTGGAGGGTAGCGCACGTCATCGCGAGGGAGGATCGACGTTACGGCGCCACCGATGAACAGGTCGAGGCCACCGCGCGCCGCTTCTATCAGCTCATGGCGGAAGGCGTGTTCGAGCCGAACAGCCCGACCCTCATGAACGCGGGACGGCCCCTGGGCCAGCTCTCCGCGTGCTTCGTGCTGCCGGTGCCGGACTCGCTCGACGGGATCTACGAGACGCTACGGGACATGGCGCTCATCCATCAGAGCGGGGGCGGCACCGGCTTCGGATTCAGCCGGCTGCGGCCGAAGGGCGATGTCGTGAAGTCCACCATGGGTGTGGCCAGCGGGCCGGTGAGCTTCATGGAGGTGTACGATGCCTCCACCGAGGCCGTGAAGCAGGGCGGCACGCGCCGGGGAGCGAACATGGGGATCCTGCGTGTCGACCACCCCGACATCCTCGAGTTCATCGACTGCAAGGCCGAGACGCACAAGATCACCAACTTCAACATCTCGGTGGGCGTCACCGACGCCTTCATGGAATCGGTGCGGAAGGGCGAGGACTACGACCTCGTCAACCCGCGCACCGGTGAAGCCGTGGGGCGGCTCAACGCCGCCGAGGTATTCTCGAAGGTCATCTACGGCGCGTGGCGGAACGGCGAGCCCGGCGTGTACTTCATCGACGAGGCCAACCGCTACAACCCCGTCCCGCACCTGGGGGCGTACGAGGCCACCAACCCGTGCGGCGAGCAGCCCCTTCTCGCCTACGACGTCTGCAACCTCGGCTCGATCAACGTCGGGGCGTTCGTCGGCGACCGGGGTCACATCGACTGGGACGGGCTGCGCGAGGCGGTGCACGACTCCACGCACTTCCTCGACAACGTCATCGACGCGAACCGTTACCCGCTCGAGCAGATCGACGACCTGTCGAAGCGCATCCGGCGCATCGGCCTCGGCGTCATGGGGTGGGCCGACATGCTCGTCCGCGTGGGCGAGCCGTTCGGCTCGAAGCGCTCCGTCGAGTTGGGCGGCGAGCTCATGCGGTTCGTGGACGAGGAGGCAAAGGTCGAGTCGGAGCGGCTGTCCGCCCAGCGGGGCGTGTTCCCCGAATGGGAGCGCTCCATCTGGGGACCGGACGCGAGTGCCGCGCGCGACGAGTCGGGAGCCCGGATCCGCCCCATGCGTCGGCTCCGGAACTGCAACCTCACAACGGTCGCCCCCACGGGGACGATCTCGATCATCGCGGGCTGCTCGAGCGGGATCGAGCCGCTGTTCGCGGTGGCGTTCATGCGGAATCAAGCGGGCGTGCTGATGCCGGACGTCAATCCGGACTTCGTGCGCCGTGCGGAGGAGGGGGGTTGGTACTCCGAGGCGTTGATGGAACGTATCGCCGACGAGGGCCACATCCACTTCGATGAGGTGCCGGCGGACGTGCAGGGGATCTTCGTCACGGCGCACGATGTCTCTCCGGAGGAGCATATCCGGATGCAGGCCGCCTTTCAGGCCCGTACCGACTCGGCGATCTCGAAGACGTGCAACTTCTCGTCATCGGCCACCGAGGACGACGTGCGACGGATCTACGAGCTGGCACACGAGCTCCACTGCAAGGGGGTGACGGTGTACCGGGATGGGTCGCGAAACGAGCAGGTGCTGTCCACCGGCACCACGGCGCGGGCGGTCCAGGAGCAGGCCAGGAAGAACGGCGGCTCGGCCCCGCTCGAGGGAGCGGCGCTGGAGCCGGTGGGGCTGGATCCGGCCGCGACGGCCGAGCTCGCCGCCATGCTCGAGCGCCTCGACGAGCTCGAGGTCCAGAATCGCGAGCTCGAGCAGGAGAACCGCGAGCTCGGGGACGAGGCGGAGCGCCGCGCGCACCGCATCGCGGAGCTCGAAGGTGGCAAGATCAAGAAGGTCGGCAAGCGGCAGCGGCCGGCCGTGCTCCGGGGACATACACGCCAGATCGAATCGCCCCTGGGGACGATGTACGTGACGATCAACGAGGACGATCAGGGGCGGCCGTTCGAGGTGTTCGTGGCGCTCGGCAAGTCCGGCGGCGCGGCGATGGCCGATGCCGAAGCGATCGGGCGGCTCATCTCGCTCGCCCTCCGGTTCGGGATCTCGCTCCGCGATGTACACAAGCAACTGCGGGGCATCTCGTCGGACCGCGCCGTGGGTCTGGGGCCCAACAAGGTGATGTCGGGTCCGGACGCGATCGCCCAGGTGATCGAGAAGTACCTCGAGGAGAAAGAGGGCGTTCAGCAGGCGCTCCCGATCCGGGAGGTGGGTCACGCGAAGACATCGAACGGCGGCACGCAGACGGCGCAGCGGCCCGTGATCGAGCGCTACGAGGAGTCGCAGGCGAGGATCTTCATGGGCGTGTGTCCGGAGTGCGGGAGCAGCCTGGCGTTCGAGGAAGGTTGCGCGAAGTGCTACGCCTGCGGTCACAGCGAGTGCGGCTGAGCCGGGTCCGCCGGTCCGGACCGCCCCGCGGAGCGCGGGCCGGCGGCCGACGGGACCCGGATCGGATCGCGCCCGGGGTTGCTCGTACGGACGTCACCTGCCTACCATGAGGCATCGGTCCACGACCTACCACATGTAGTATGGGTTCGTGGACATGCCCCCACATGTTGTGGATAACATGTGGGAAACGACGCCCGGTCGTGGGGATTCCCCGGGCAAAGCTCGTGGAAAACAGGTGCCGGACGGATCGGCGCCGGGGGACGCAAACCCCACAGGGAGTGGAAGATGGCCACACACGACGACGTGGGTGGCGGTGGTGTGGAGGGGGGGAGTCGGAACGGTGACGGTGGGCAGTCGCGGCAGCCCCGCATCTCGCCGCGCTGGCTGAAGACGGCGGTCGAATCGAACCGTCTCGCCTTCGAGGACGAGATGCAGCGTCATCGGGAGCGCTTCAACCACGAGCTGCGCCGCTTCTGGCGCAGGCGGGACTCGACGACCTGACGCGAAAGTTGTGCGCGATCCCTGCGTCGCTTCGCGCGCCGGGTGCCGCGGGTCCGGCCCCGCCCGACCGCGTCTACCCTGCTCGCGTCCCGGCGAGCGCATATCTTGCCCGCGGAACGGCGATCCGACGGATCGTCCCCGCGGGCGCTTGTCCGCCCCGGGCCCTCCATCATGCCACGGGAGGCGGAACGACGCCCTTGAGCAGCTCCGAGCATCTCGTCGAAGGCGTGCCCCCCCGACGGGAGACCGTCACGGTTCGCGTCGGGTCGGTCCCGATCGGCGGCGGACACCCGATCGTCATCCAGTCGATGACCAACACCGACACGGCGGACGTCCAGGCCACGGCCCGCCAGGTGGAGGAGCTGTGGCGGGCGGGCTCCGAGCTCGTGCGGGTGACCGTCAACACGCCCGCGGCGGCCGACGCCGTCCCCCGCATCACGGCGGCCCTCCGGGACCGCGGGGTCGGTGTGCCCCTCATCGGCGACTTCCATTTCAACGGGCACCTGCTGCTCCCGGCCCATCCGGAGTGCGCCATCGCGCTCGCCAAGTACCGCATCAACCCCGGCAACGTCGGAAAGAAGCGCTGGGACGAGCACTTCGCGTCCATCATCCGGTGCGCCATCGAGCACGACCGTCCGGTGCGGATCGGGGTGAACTGGGGCTCGCTCGATCAGATGCTGCTCACGCGACTCATGGACGAGAACGCCGGGCGCGAGGAGCCGCGCGACGCGCACGCGGTGATGCTGGAGGCGATCGTCGAGAGCGCCCTCGCCTCGGCCCGATTCGCCGAGGGGCTCGGTCTGCGGCACGATCGCATCGTGCTGAGCGCCAAGGTGTCCCGCGTCCCGGACCTCGCGCGGGTGTACCGCGAGATCGCGGCCCGTTGCGCGTACCCGCTGCACCTCGGTCTCACCGAGGCCGGCTTGGGTCGGAAAGGGACCGTCGCCTCATCGGCGGCGCTCGCCATCCTGCTCAGCGAGGGGATCGGCGACACGATCCGGGTCTCCCTCACCCCGGCTCCCGGCGCGGAGCGCGCCGAGGAGGTGAGGATCGCCCAGCAGGTGCTCCAGTCCCTGGAGCTTAGGAGTTTCCAGCCACAGGTCACCGCATGTCCCGGCTGCGGTCGGACGACGAGCACATTCTTCCAGGAGCTGGCGCTCGACGTGGAGGGCCACATCGAGGAGCGGCTGGCGCGCTGGCGTTCCGCGTACCCGGGGGTGGAGGAGCTGTCCGTGGCGGTCATGGGGTGCGTGGTGAACGGTCCGGGCGAGTCGAAGCACGCCGACATCGGCATCTCGCTTCCCGGCAGCTTCGAGGAGCCCTGCGCCCCCGTGTACATCGACGGCGCGCACCATACGACGCTCCGTGGCGAGGGGATCGTGCAAGAGTTCCTCGACATCCTGGATCGATACGTCGAGGAGCGCTTCGCCGCGGTCCGGGTGGCGGATTCGGCGGCGCCGGAGTGAGCCGGCGCAGAGGGCACTCGAACGACGCGAGGTTGGAGGCCGAGATGAGCGATCGGCGAACTGGGGGACGGCGGCGGGCGTGGCGAGCTCTCCTGCTGGGAGCGGTGTGCGCGCCACTCGCCGGCTGTGCCGGCCGACAGGCGGTGGTGGAGTCCGACCCGCGCGGCGGTACCGAGACCCGCAGACAGCTCGAATCGGCGGCCCGCTCGGATCTCGATGCACTGCGGCGGGCCCAGTCCGATCGTCTCGCGGAGCGCGGCTCCTACGCTTACGACGTCGCCGCGCTGGGCGTGGAGCCGTCCCCGGGTGTCGACCTCGCGGTTCTCGAGGCGACGACGACCGGTTTCTCGGCCGTCGCCAGCGCGGGATCGGTGGAGTGCGCGCTGTTCGTGGGGTCCGCCAATCCGCCGCGGGCGTATGCCGGGACGGCCGGGGTCGTGGCCTGCCGGTCCTGAAACGGCCAGCGCGCGACCCCGGGGGGTGCCGCGCGCTTCGTCCAACCCTCGGTGTTCGACCCGCTGCGGCGCGGGTCCCGGCCTACTTCTTGGCCTGCTGCCTCCGCCGTCGGCGGCGCCGACGGCGCTCGGCGGCCTTCATCTTCCGCCGGCGAGCCTCGCTCGGCTTCTCGTAGAACCGGTGCTTCTTGATGTCCCTGAAGATGCCGGCACGCTGCACCTTGCGTCGGAACTTCCGCAGCGCCCGATCGAGCTCTTCGTTTTCGCGTAGCGTATACTGCAAGTGGTCCACCTCCCGGAACCGGGTTCAGCCTTGAAAACTACCGGCAGGCGGGCGCCTCCGTCAACCGGATCGCGGCTGGGTCAGCCGTGGTCGAAGAACCGCCCCCCGAGCTTCCGCCGGATCTGCTCCACGAGCGGGATGGACCCGCCCTCGTTCGAGCCGCCGGAGCCCTCGCTCACGCTCCCGTTCGAGCGGCCCGCAGGCCGGCCATCCGCCGCCTCCGCATCGAGGCGATGGACATCCCGCGCCTTCGGCCCGCGCTCGCCGGCCACGATGTCGAACTCCACCCGCTCGCCGGCGTCGAGTGTGCGAAAGCCCTCCATGGTGATCTGGGAGTGATGCACGAACACGTCCTCGGCGCCGTCGCGCTCGATGAATCCGTACCCCTTCTCGCTCGAGAACCACTTCACGCGACCGTTCTCTCTCGACATTCTCCCTCCCGAGAATCCGCACTCCAAAATGAAAAAAGGACCCCATCGAGAACGACCGATGCCGGGTCCTGGAACCGCCCCTCGATTTCCCCCGCATCCGCCCTTCCGCACCCCGGAATCATGCCACGAGACTCTCTCGCGGGCAACACGCGAAAGTTTGCGCTCCGGGCATCCCGGCGCCTATACTCCGCGTGTGTCAAGCTCCACCGTGCGGGCGATCCTACCCTCACGATCGTCCGGCCGGCCGAAGTCCCTTGGCTCCTGAACAAGGAGTTGCGACATGGCAGTCGGGATCGCCATCGCCGGGGATGGATCCTTCGAGATCGAGGGGCATTCCTACTTCATTCCCAGCGAATTCTCCGCTCGCGAGGTGTACAGCTACCACCGCCTGATGGAGCCGATCCCGGATGTGCCGGGAGGCACGAGCTTGAACCCGGAACAGCGCGCCATGCAGCGCGCGTACTTTCTCCGACGTGCGGCCGCCTGTATCATCCCCGGCTTGCAGGTGAAGTCTCTCGAAGGCCTTCCACTCGGCCAACTCCAGACCATGCACCAGTGGATCGCCGCACACCGACCGGATCTCTCGGAGGCCGCGCGACCGCACGTATGATGTCGGCGTGGCCGGCCGAGGTTCGCCTGAGCCACGTATGAGCGCGGGATTCAGAAGGGCCAAGATCGTCTGCACCATCGGGCCCGCCACCTGGGAGCCCGGGTCGTTCCGGGAGCTCGTCCAGGCGGGGGCCGACGCCATCCGGATCAACTTCTCGCACGCCACGCACGAACGTGCGCGCCACATCGTCGAGATGGCGAAGGACACGGTGCGCGAGACCGGGCGTCCGCTCGCCACGATCGGCGACCTCGCCGGGCCCAAGATCCGGGTCGGCGATCTTGCTCGGCCGCTCGAGATCGAGCCCGAGACGGAATACTGCTTCTTCCCCGAGGACGCGACCCCGCCGGAGTCCGTCGACCCGCGACACCGCATCCCGACGACCTACCCCGAGCTCGCCGAGGAGGTCGAGCGCGGCAACCGGATCCTGCTCGACGATGGGCGCTTCGAGTTCCTGGTCGAGGGGGTGGAAGGGGATCGGGTCACTGCCCGCGCCTACAGCGCCGGCCAGCTTGCGGCGCACAAGGGGATCAACCTGCCCGGGGTGCGGGTCGGGGCGCCAAGCCTGACCGACAAGGACCTCGAGGACATCGAGTTCGCCAATCGGCAGAGCCTCGACTTTCTCGCCCTCAGCTTCGTGCGCCGGCCGGAGGATCTCCGCGAGGCGCGGCAGGCCATGGACCGGGGCACCCTCCTCATCGCGAAGGTCGAGAAGTCCCAGGCGCTGGATTCCCTGTCGGAAATCCTCTCGGAGAGCGATGGCGTGATGGTCGCGCGCGGCGACCTCGGCGTGGAGCTGCCGTACGAGGAGGTGCCGATGATCCAGAAGCGGATCATCCGGCTCGCCCAGGAGCGCGCGCGCCCGGCGATCACGGCCACCCAGATGCTCGAGTCGATGATCCACAGCCCGCGGCCCACCCGGGCGGAGGTCTCGGATGTGGCGAACGCGCTTCTGGATGGCACGGACGCAGTGATGCTGTCCGCCGAGACGGCGGTCGGCGAGTACCCGATCGAGGCCGTCCGCACGATGGACCGGATCATCCGGCGCATCGAGCACGAGCGCATCGACCGTTTCGGGCGGGCGGGCAAGCGGCCCCGGGGCGTCACCGAGATCCAGCAGACGACGTCGGCGGCCGTGGCGGCCGCCTCCATGCAGGCCGTGGAGCGGCTGGACTCCCCGTTTATCGTCACATTCACCCGCAGCGGGTTCACGGCGCGCATCGTGTCGGCGCAGCGACCGGCCGTCCCCATCCTCGCCCTGAGCGACCAGTGGCGCACCTTCAACCAGATGGCGCTCGTGTGGGGGGTGCAGCCCGTCCTCTTCCGGGGAGATGTGAACTACCGCAACATGCTCGAACGGGCGCGCTCCGCCGCCCTCGAGCTGGGTGTCGGGGAGCCGGGACAGCGGTTCGTGGTCACGGCGGGCGTCCCCTTCCACGTCCCCGGCACGACGAACATGATGCGGATCGAGGAGCTGTAGTCCGTGCGGACCCGCCCCGATCCCCCACCCGTCGCCTAGGTGCGCGTCCGGTTCCTCGGGACCGGTACCTCGTTCGGGGTGCCGGTCATCGGCTGCTCGTGTCGCGTGTGCCGGTCCGCCGACCCGCGGGATTCGCGCACCCGCCATGGCCTGTTGATCGAGGAGGGGCCGCGCCGGCTCCTCGTCGATACCCCTCCGGAGCTCAGGTTGCAGCTCGTGCGGGAGCGCGTCGAGCGTGTCGATGCCGTCTTTCTGTCGCACGAGCACGCGGACCATACGCACGGGGTCGACGACCTGCGGATCTTCACGCTCCGCACCGGCCGGCCGCTCCCGTTCTTCGTCGCGCGTGAGTTCGTGGACGAGCTCACGTCGCGCTTCTCGTACGTGTGGGGAGGGACGGCGAAGCCCCAGCCCGGGTCGGTGGTCCCGCGGCTCGAGATCATGCCGTTCGAGGATCGAGAGGTGATCGAGGCAGCAGGCTTCCCGCTCATGCCGATCGCCTTTCCGCACGGCGTGTACCGGAGCTACGGGTTCCGGTCGGGCGATCTCGCCGTGATCGTGGACGCCAAGAGCGTCCCTGCGGACGCCGAGGCCCTGCTCCGTGGCGCGCGCGTGCTCGTGATCAACGCCCTATGGTTCGGGGATCCGCACCCCGGACACTTCAGCATCGAGGAGGCCGTCGAGACCGGGCGGCGGCTCGGCGCCGAGCGCACCTACCTGACCCACCTGGCGCACCGGGCCACCCACGCGGAGATCGAGGAGCGGCTTCCGGACGGCGCGTTCGCTGCCTACGACGGCCTGGTGATCGACGTCTGAGCGGCGCCTTGGACCGCACCGTCATCGGGCCGCGGGTCGCTGGATCGCCGCCCCCGGACGGAGGTATAATCGCCGCCGGCCGACACGGGTGGCCGGAGCGCTCCGGTGACCCGCCGCAGCCGCGCGAACCCCGACAGGCGGTCCCTTGAGCACCCGGCACATACGCAACTTCTCCATCATCGCGCACATCGATCACGGGAAGTCGACCCTAGCGGACCGGCTTCTCGAGCGCACCGGCGCGGTCGAGGCGCGCAAGATGAAGGAGCAGGTGCTCGACTCGATGGACCTCGAGCGCGAGCGCGGTATCACGATCAAGCTGAACGCGATCCGCATGGCGTACCGGGCCCGGGACGGCGAGACGTACCAGCTCAATCTGATCGACACGCCCGGGCACGTGGACTTCACCTACGAGGTGAGCCGGAGCCTCGCGGCCTGCGAGGGCGCGCTCCTCGTGGTCGACGCCTCGCAGGGGATCGAGGCCCAGACGATCGCGAACCTGTTTCTCGCCATCGACGCCGGCCTCGACGTCCTCCCGGTGATCAACAAGATCGATCTGCCGGCAGCGGATCCCGAGGGCGTGGCTGCCGAGGTGGCCGAGCTCATCGGCGTGGATGCCGGCGAGGTCATCTTCGCCTCGGCCAAGGAGGGCACGGGGATCGAGGACGTGCTCGAGGCGGTGGTGGCGCGGGTGCCGCCGCCGCGAGGAGATCCCGGGGCCCCCCTGCGGGCGCTCATCTTCGACTCCCAGTACGACCGCTACCGCGGGGCCGTTCCCATGATCCGGATCGTGGATGGCCGCGTGACGACCGGCATGCGGATCGGGTTCGGACGCCACTCGTCCGTGTACGAGGTCGACGAGGTCGGTTTCATGCGGCTCGGCTTCCAGGCGACCGGCTCGCTCGAGACGGGCGAGGTCGGGTATGTGACCGCCCAGATCAAGACCGTGGGCCACACGAAGGTCGGCGATACGCTGCTCGACGCGGACCACCGTGCCGAGAAGCTCCTGCCCGGCTACCAGGAGGCGAAGCCGATGGTGTTCGCCGGGCTGTATCCGACCGACTCGGACCAGTTCGAGGAGCTCCGGGACGCGCTCGAGAAGCTCCAGCTCAACGACGCCAGCCTTCACTACGAGCCGGAGACGTCCGCGGCGCTCGGGTTCGGCTTCCGGTGCGGATTCCTGGGGCTGCTCCACATGGAGATCGTGCAGGAGCGTCTCGAGCGCGAGTTCGATCTCGACCTGATCACGACGCTCCCCAACGTGGAGTACGTCGTGCGGCTCACGAACGGCGACGAGGTCCGGGTGGAGAACCCGAGCAAGATGCCGGACCGCGGACGGATCGAGGAGGTCAGGGAGCCGTACGTCCGCATCCGCATGGTGAGCCCCGCGGACTACATCGGTGGCGTCCAGAAGCTGTGTCACGACCGGAGGGGCGAGTACGTCAACATGCACTACCTCGATCCGCAGCGGGTCGAGATCGTGTACGAGATCCCGCTCGCCGAGATCGTGCTCGACTTCTACGACCGCCTCAAGTCCGTGTCCCGCGGCTACGCCTCGCTCGACTACGAGGTCGCCGGCCTCCGCGTGTCGGATCTCGTGAAGCTCGACGTCCTGCTGAACGGGGATCCGGTGGACGCGCTCTCGGTGATCCTGCCCCGGGAGCGCGCCTACGAGTACGGTCGCAAGGTGGCGAGCAAGCTCAAGGAGCTCATCCCGAGGCAGCTGTTCGAGGTCGCCATCCAGGCCGCCATCGGCCGCGACGTCATCGCGCGCACCACCGTCAAGGCGCTCCGCAAGAACGTGACGGCCAAGTGCTACGGAGGCGACATCACCCGAAAGCGGAAGCTCCTCGAGAAGCAGAAGGAGGGGAAGCGCCGCATGAAGCAGGTGGGAAGCGTCGAGATCCCGCAGGAGGCCTTCCTCGCCGTCCTCCAGGTGGGGGACGAGTAGCCCCTCAGGTCGACGATCCGCCCGTGATCCGGTGATCGAGGCGGCCGAAATCGTGGAACTGGCGCAGCTTGCGGCGATCCCGCGAGCCTCGGTCGAGCACCCCCAGCCGGAGCGCCAGGGCCTCCAGGGGGTTCCGCGGCCGTTCGTAGAACGGGATGCGGTTGAAGTCGAACAGGCGCGGAATGTCCTCCCCTCCGTCGTCGACCACGAGCACGTTGAGCGCGTGCAGGTCGAGGTCGTACAGCCCGGCGGCGTGCGCCCGCCGGACGATGCGCTCCAAGTGGTCGAACACGCCGGGCGGCGCGGCGCCGCGCCGGAGGGTGGCGGCGTAGTACGACTCGCCCGCGAGAAGCTCCTGAACGACGGCGGAGACCGTCCGCCGGGTCACGAACCCCAACGGCTCGGCCACGTAGCGCGCGAGGCCCGGGGCGACGTGGAAGGCGACGTTGCGGCGGTATTCGAACTCGGCGATGTCGAGCTCGTGCCGGCCCGCGTGCCGCCGTACCGAGCGGGGCCGGAACACCTTCAGCGCCGCGTCGCGCCCCTCCAGACGCGCGCGGTACACCGTGGTCACGAGCCCGCGCGCGATGCGCGGCCCGACCTCGAGCGAGCCTCGCTCCTCGAGGGCATCGCCCGTCCCCGGTGCGAAGCCGAGCGGGCGCGAGCCGCGGAGCCTTTCCGCGCGCGCGTCGGCCCACGCCCGATCACCCGCCTCGGCCCACGCGTCCGCACCGCCGGCCGTCGTCACGCGCGCTCCGCGACCACGATCCACTTGTCCGACAGGACGCGTGCCACGGGAAACACGTCCCGCAGGACGAGCCCCGCGTCGCGCAGCTCTCCTTCGAGTCCCTGTCGCGACACGCGCTCGAGCGCGCGTCGGGTGAGCCCGAGCGCACCGAGGGCACGCCACTTCGCGTAGCGATAGCTGTACCGGTGGCGGTAGTCCACGACCTGGTAGGGGGCGATGCGGCCGAACTCGCGCAGGATCTCGACGCGCGTGGCCGGGTCCACGTGGAACATGAAGCGGATCGAGACCACCGCATCGAAGGCGTCGTCCGCGAACGGCAACGCCTCGGCGTCGGCCTGCACGAACCCGCGCACACGATCGGTGCCCGCGGCGGTCCGCGCGGCCTCCCGCATCATCTCGCTCGAGATGTCGCACCCCACCACATCGATCCCGAGCCCCCCGAGATCGCCCGTGAAGCGCCCCGTCCCGCATGGGAGATCCACCACGCGGCGCACACGCGTGTCGAGCGACGCGAGGCCCCGACGCAGCGTGCGCCACTTGCGCCGATTGCGGCGGCGCCGGAACGGGCCCGCGAAGCGCTCGCGGTCGTAGTGTGCGGCCACCGCCTCGTCGCGGTAGAAGCCCTTCTTGTATCGGTAGCCCGCGCGCTTCGGCTCGCTGATCCCCTTTCGCGATGCCCTGTCCATTCCCCTCGCTCGTCCTGCGATTCGACCCTGGCGATCCCGCCCTGTCGCCGGGCGAACAAGCTAGTGTACCGGCCCCCCGGTCGGGCGAGCCGTGCTCCACCCCCGACGAGGGCGCGTGGAGTCCTCGAACTTGCCGCGGGCCGGCTCGCGTCTATCATTCGGGCAGCCGCGGGGGCCGGGACGCGCCCGATCTTCCGGCGGGTCCTTCCCGGGACGCGGGTCCCGCTGCCATCGCGCGATCACTTCAACAAGGCGTTGAGACCTGGTGGATGACGGTCGCTACATCATCGGCGTGGACCTCGGCGGCACCTCGATCAACGTGGGGGCGGTCCCGTTCGGAGGCGGAACGGTGCTCGGCATGCGCTCCCTGCCCACCGAGCCTCAGCGGGGCGCGAAGGCGGTCGTCGATCGCATGGTGGGCATGATCCGCGACGCCATGCGGGATGCGACGCGCGAGGCGGACCTCGGGGACGACGCGTTCATCGGTGTGGGGCTCGGCTCCCCCGGACCCCTCGACCGGGCCACGGGAACCGTGCTCGAGACGCCCAACCTCGGGTGGAGGAACTTCCCGCTCCGGGACCTGATCTCCAACCAGGTCGGTCTCGAGGCCGAGCTCGACAACGACGCAAACGCCGCGACGCTCGGCGAGTGGTGGATGGGCGCCGGGCGCGGCGTCCAGACGCTGATCGGCGTGACGCTGGGGACCGGGATCGGAGGCGGCATCCTGATCGACGGACAGGTCTACCATGGCGTGTCGGACGCGGCGGCCGAGATCGGTCACATGACCATCGACTCGACCGGCCGCAAATGCAAGTGCGGCAACTACGGCTGTCTCGAGGCGTATGCCTCCGGTCCGGCGATCGCGGCGCGGGCCGTCGAAGGCCTCCAGGCGGGCGCCTCCAGCCTGCTCCCGGACATGGTGGGAGGGGAGCTGGACCGGGTGACCGCCGAGACCGTCTACGAGGCGATCGTGGCGGGTGACGCCTACGCCACCGAGGTGATGCGGGAGACCGCGAAGTTCCTGGGGACGGGAGTCGCCAACCTCATCAACGTGATCAATCCGGAGATGATCGTCATCTCCGGCGGCGTCACCCGCGCCGGGGACCACCTGTTCGGGCCGCTGCGCGCCGAGGTCCGTCGTCGCGCCTTCCGGGGGGCAGCGGACCGCTGCCGGATCGTGTCGAGCGAGCTCGGCGACATGGCCGGGGTGATCGGCGCCGCCGCGACCTTCCGGGTCGTCCGCTTCGGCGATCTCGCGACCCACCGCACGTCCTCCGCAGACTCCTGACCGTGCCGAGGCTGGGTGTCCTGGGCACGATGGTGTGGGACACCATCCACGCCCGCGACGTGGGCCGCGAGGTCCCCGTCGAAGAATGGGGCGGGATCGCGTACGCGCTCGCCGCCGCCGACGCGGCGCTCGACGACGGGTGGAGCGTGTTTCCCATCGTCAAGGTCGGCCGCGACCTGCGCGAGCGGGCCAGCGCCTTCTTCGGCACCCTGGTGCGCATCGAGAGCCTGGAGGGCGTGCGCACGGTCCCGGAGCCCAACAACCGCGTGGAGCTCTTCTATCGGCGCGCCGAGCGTCGCTGCGAGAAGCTCACGGGGGGCGTCCCCGGGTGGACCGCCGAGGAGCTCCTGCCCCTCGCGCGGGTGTGTGACGCCCTGTACGTCAACTTCATCGCTGGCTGGGAGCTCGATCTCGCGGCCTCGATCGCCCTGGGCACGTCGTTCGAAGGTCCCCTGTACTGCGATGTCCATTCGCTCCTCCTCGACGTGGGTCCCGACGGCGTGCGGGCACTGAGGCCACTCGACGACTGGCGCGCGTGGCTGGCGTGCTTCGACATCGTCCAGCTCAACGAGGACGAGCTCACGACGCTGGCCGAAGGTCGCGAGGACCCGTGGGCCCTCGTGGCGACCGCGCTGGGCGAGCGTCCGGGGGCGCTCCTCGTGACGCTCGGCGAGCGCGGCGCCGCCTGGGTGGGGACACGCGCGTTCTGGGAGTCCCCCGTGCCCGCCCGGGGCCGGGTCGTCGGGCTCCGCACCCCGCCGGGCCCCCTCCTGAGTGGGCGGGTGGGAGTCGAGTCGAAGCTCGACGACCCCGACCCGACCGGGTGCGGCGATGTGTGGGGCGCCACCTGTTTCTCGGCACTCCTCGGAGGTGCGGGGCTGGAGGAGGCGATGCGGCGGGCCAACCGGGCCGCCGGGCGGAACGCGGCGTACCGTGGTGCCACGGGGCTCCACGAGTACCTGCGCTCCCCCTCGGGGCTGGTCACGGGCGGAGGGGACGAACGGCAGGGACGCGCCACCCCGTGAGTCGAGTGATCGACGTGCCGGCAACGCTGGACGAGACGGGGTTCGAGACGCTGGTCCGCACGGCCGGGATCGGAGAGCTGGAGGACGGTGCGGCCCGCCTCCTGCTCGACGCGCGTCAGGTGACGTGGGTGTCCCCCTACGGGCTCATCGGGCTCCTGGCGATCGGACAGGCGGCTCGCCAGCGGACGGGGCTCGCGCCCCTCATCGAGCCCCCCGACGATCCGGAGGTACGCTCCTACATCGACCGGATGGACTTCTGGACCGCGGCTGCGGACATCTTCGAGATGGACGCGCCCTCCGCCCGCCGGCACGGGGAGGTCGACAAGCTGCTCGAGGTGACTTCGATCCGCTCCCACGAGGACGTGCACCGGGTCGTGGAGCATGTGAAGGACCGTGCCCAGCGCATCCTCATCAACCGGCTCCAGTACCCGCGGCCGTCGGTGATCCACTTCTCGGTGATGCTCTCGGAGGTGTGCCAGAATATCTTGGAGCACGCCGATTCGATCGGCTGGGTATGCGCGCAGCGCTACCACTGGAAGCGGAGGCTGGGGAAGGACGTCGTGGTGCTGGCGGTGATGGATGTGGGTGTGGGGTTCGAGGGATCGCTGGGGGCGGAGCACGCGCGCCGGTATGGAGAGTCGTGGTCCGCCGCCGCGGCCCTCGAGGCCGCGTTCCTCAACGGCGAGTCCCGCTTCCGCGATCCCGGGCGCGGGCAGGGGTTGCAGGCGATCCGGCGTCAGGTGATCAAGTGGAACGGCGCCGTGCGGATCCGGAGCGGCGACGCGATGATCGCCCGCGTCCCCGACTGGGACGACACGCCCGAGCTCCAGTCGGATCTGCCGTGGTTTCCCGGCGCGCAGGTGCTCATCGTGCTTCCCGAGTATGCCGGAGACGCGGGGTGATGGCCCCGGCGGTCGCACATACGGAGCTGTTCAGCTACCTGGTGACGCGCCACACGGGACGGGCGGTGCGATCGAGTATCGAGCGCGAGCTGTCGCGGTTCGACGGCGCCGTGCTGGCTGTCCTCGACATGCGTCACGTGCCGGTGATCGACTTCTCCTGCGCCGACGAGGTCGTCGCCAAGCTACTCGTCCACGGCTCCGAGGATGCCCCCGGCCCGCGCCGCTTCTTTCTCTTCCGCGGCATCGCCGAGCACCACCTCGAGCCCATCGAGTGTGCCCTCACGCGCCAGGGTCTGGCGGCGGCGGGCGAGAGCGTGGACGGACATCCCCTGCTCATCGGACGCATCGAGCGCGGCGTCGAAGCGGCGTGGAAGGAGATCTGGGAGCTGGGGCTGGTGGCCGCCGGTCCCCTGGCCATGCGGCTGGAGGTGTCGCAGCACGCGGTGGGCGGGCTGCTCGACGAGCTCGATGCGCGCCGCCTCGTGATCCGGGATGGCGACCGGTACCTGTCGTTCGGTCGTGCGCTCGAGGACGCGCGTCGGAGCGGCGGGGGGTGAGCGCACGGCGACGCGTTTCGGCGGTCCTGGCGGCCACGATCGTGCTCGCCGGCGCGGTCGTGTCGGCGGGCTACTTCTACCTCGGCCGGTCGATCCAGCCGCGGCGGGGAGACGAAACGCTCCCGGGTCTCGCGGAACCGGTCGAGGTCAGCTTCGACGAGTGGGCCATCCCCTCGGTGTTCGCGCACACGGAGCAGGATGTGTACCGCGCCCAGGGGTTCCTGCACGCCTCCGAGCGGCTGTGGCAGCTCGAGCTTTTCCAGCGCATGGCCCGGGGTCGGCTGGCCGAGCTGTTCGGCGAGCCGGCGCTCGACACGGACCGACTGGTGCGTACGCTCGACCTGTGGGGCGCGGCCGGGGCGACGCTCGATGCGTTGCCGACGCGAGAGCGCGCCCTTCTGGAGGCCTACGCGG
The DNA here is from genome assembly GCA_964499635.1 of uncultured Gemmatimonadota bacterium. GTDB lineage: Bacteria > Gemmatimonadota > Gemmatimonadetes > Palauibacterales > Palauibacteraceae > Palauibacter. The sequence goes on from CAZCLY010000004.1 coordinate 290,144, forward strand.
CGGGCGTGAACGCGCGCATCGACACGTGGCGGGGGCCGTGGCCGATCGAGTTCACTCTCCTCGGGATCGAGCCGCAGGCCTGGTCGGCGCGCGCCTCGATCGCGATCGAGAAGATCATGGCCCTCGATCTGTCGGGCTGGCAGACCGAGCTGTCCCGGACCAGGGCGCTCGCCCGGCTGCCGGAGTCGCTCCGCGCCGTGCTCGATCCCGGATATCCGGCCTGGGGGCCGACGATCCTCCAGGATGGACCCCCACCCGCCGGGGGCGCGCGTCTGCACCCCGGGGCGGATTCCCCTCGGCCCTGGGCGAGCGGGGAGCCCTCCGGGGGCGTCCCGACCGCGAGCACATCGGAAGGTCCGGCATCCGGCGCGAGCGACCCTGACTCGTGGGACCCGTTGGCCACCCTGGCCGCGTTCGGCCTGGGCGCTTCGAACTCCTGGGCGCTGGGCGAATCCCGCACCTCCGATGGCCATCCGCTGCTCGCCAACGACATGCACCTCGCGCTGCGCGCGCCGTCGACGTGGTACCTGAACGCGCTCCACGCTGAGGACGTGGGTCTCCACGTGGCCGGGCTGTCGATCCCCGGCGCGCCGGGCGTGGTCGTCGGGTTCAACCGCACGCTCGCCTGGGCGTTCACGAACGCCATGCTCGACGACGCCGATTTCCTGGTCGAGAGCATCTCCCCCGACGGATCGCGCTACCTCGATGACGGAGCATGGCGTCCGTTCGCGGTCCGAGAGGAGGAGATCGCGGTGCACGGGCGCGATGCGCCGGCCGAGCTACGGGTCCGCTCGACGACGCGTGGCCCGGTGATCACCGATGTCGTGCCTGCCGGGGGGGCGACGCTGTCGCTCCTGTGGACGGGGCGCGAATCGAGGGGCGCGGCGGAGGGGCTGTTCGGGATGAACCGGGCGGCGACCGCGACGGCGTTCGAGGCGGCGGCCCGCGAGTTCCAGGCTCCCCACCAGAACGTGATCTACGCCACCACGGGGGGCGATCTCGGCGCGCGCCTGGTGGGCTCGATCCCGCACCGCGGCGGCGTCGAGACGAGCGTGCCGGTAGCGGCCGCGCGGCTGCCGGATGGCTGGAGGGGGTACGTGCCGGTGGACTCGATGCCCGCACTCGAGGATCCGGGCTCCGACTACCTGGCGAGCGCGAACAACCTCCAGTCGTGGCCATCGTTCGGGGTCGTGGGTGTGGACTATCCGCTCCCGTATCGCGTGCGCCGCATCGTGGACCGGGTGCAGGGCGCGCACGACTGGACGGTGGGGGACATGCTGGCCCTGCAGCGCGACACGCGGAGCCTGTGGGCCGATCGCTGGCTCCCGCGCATGATCGCCTCCGCGCGCCGCATCGGGGCCGCCGATGCCGCCGGGGCATTGGCGGGGTGGGACCGCTCGGCCGGCGTGGATTCCCGCGAGGCGACCCTGTTCTACGTGTGGCTGTACCGGTTGCGCCAGCTCATCGCCGCCGACGAGTACGGCGAAGGGGGCTGGTTCCCCGACATCGCCCTCGAGCGCGTCCTCGAACGGGGCGAGGGACCGTGGATCGACGACGTGACGACCCCGGCCTCCGAGCGCCTCGCGGACCTCGAGGACGAAGCGGTGCGAACGGCGGTCCGCGCGGCGGACGGACGGACATGGGGCGCGGTGCACCGCGAGCGCTCCGTGCACCCCCTCGGAGAGATCGGCTGGCTGGATCGACTGTTCCGCTTCGACGTGGGTCCGTATCCGGCCCCCGGTGGACGGCACACGGTGCGCCCGGACGACTACCACCGCCGGTCCGCGCTCGACTCGACGTCGTGGTCGCTCCCCATCACGACCGAGTACGGTCCCAGCGAGCGCTTCGTGGCCCACCTCGATCCCGAGGCGCCTGCCGGGTATTTCCTCCTCCCGACGGGGCAGTCGGGAAACCCGCTCGATCGGCACTATCGGGACATGTCGCGTGTATGGACCGGGGGAGCGCTGATCGAGGTATCGCTCGATCGGGAAGCCCAGCGGGCACGGGAGCAGGCCCGCCTGCGTCTCGAGCCGGTACCGTGAGATCGAGGCGCAGGAGGCCGGCACGACGCCTCCGCCGGTGGCTCGGTGGACCCCGATCGGTGGGCCGATCGAAGGGCATTCTCATTGACTTGATTCTGGTCCGTGGGTAGCTTTGCCGCGGCCACACGAGGCCGGACCGAAGGACGACGAGGCAGGAAGCCACCAACGCGATGGGCACCGCCACCGAGGGCGCCGCGCTGCGCCGCATCGAAGACGTTCTCGACCAGATCCGCCCGGCCATCCGCGCCGACGGCGGGGACATCGAGCTCGTGGGCTTCGACGAGGCCGCGGGGCGCGTCGAGTTGCGCATGGTAGGGGCGTGCTACGCGTGTCCGATGTCGATGGCCACGCTGCGGGCGGGGATCGAGCAGCGCCTGCGTCTCTCCGTCCCCTCGGTCCGTTCCGTCGCCGCCGTCGAGTAGCCGGCGGAGACCGGCCCCCCCACGCGCTCGCCCCCTCCGACACTTCTTTTCCTCGACGAACCGACGAGCTCGACACCGATGTCAGACAAGCCAGATGCACGGCGTCCACTCCCCGTGATGGGGCCTCCGGGCAACTCCGCGGGGTCCGCGGCTCGCGGTGCGGGTCCGGGTCGTCCCGCCTCCGATCGGGAGGCGGCCAGCCGGCACCCGACGGACGCCCCCCGAATGGTGGGGGTGCGCTACGTCGTCGGGGTCAGCTCGGGGAAGGGGGGGGTCGGGAAGTCCACCGTCTCGACCAATCTCGCGGCCGCCTGGGCCAGGACGGGCGCTCGTGTGGGGCTTCTCGACGCCGACATCTACGGCCCCGACATCCCGACCATGTTCGGTGTGCACGACAAGCCGCGCATCGCGAATCAGGAGGTCGTTCCGCTCGAGGCGCACGGCGTGAAGCTCATGAGCATCGGGTTCCTGATCGACGAGGACACGCCCGCCATCTGGCGGGGCCCGATCATCATGGGGGTGGTCCGCCAGTTCCTGCAGCAGGTGGCGTGGGGCGAGCTCGACTACCTGGTCGTGGATCTGCCGCCGGGGACCGGCGACGCGCAGCTGTCGCTCTGTCAGCTCGTGCGTGTGGACGGCGCGGTGATGGTGACAACCCCACAGGACGTGGCGGTGGGAGGGGTGCTGCGGGGGATCCGGATGTTCGAGAAGCTCGACGTGCCCGTCGTGGGCGTCGTGGAGAACATGCGTGGGTTCGCATGCCCCGACTGCGGCGCCACCCACGACATCTTCGGGTCGGGCGGCGGCGAGCGTCTGGCCGCCTCGATCGACGTGCCCTTCCTGGGCGCCATTCCGCTCGGGACGGCCGTGCGCGAGGAGGGCGACCGGGGGCTGCCGACCGTCGTGGGTCGCCCGGAGACGCCGGAGGCGAGGGCGTTCATGGCAGTCGCCGAGGCGGCGGCGGCCGGTCTCGAAGCCCTGGCGACCGAGCCCGCCGCGACGTGAGCCAGCGCCCCGCCGGCGAGCCGGGCTCGGGACGCCGGCCTCGCCGCGGCAGGGGGGTGGCGGTCACCTCGGGCGCCGCTCGCGGGATCGCGGGGGAATCATGCCGCCGGTCACCCTGACATCGGACTTCGGGCTCGCCGACAGCTACGCGGGTGAGATGAAGGGCGTCATCCTCTCCGGCTCGGACGTCCCGGTCATCGACATAACGCACGAGCTGCCGCGGGGCGACATCTGGGCCGGAGCCTGGGCGCTGCGCCGGATCTGGATGCGGTTCCCGGTGGATACGGTCCACCTGTGCGTGGTCGACCCCACCGTGGGGAGCGGGCGCCGCGCGATCGCCGCCCGTGCGGGCGAGCGGTGGTTCGTGGGACCGGACAACGGGCTGCTGACGTTCCTCGACCACGAGATCATAGGAATCGAGGCCGTCCGCAGCGTGTGGCGTCTGCGCCCTCCGGTCGGCGCCCCGGTGTCGTCCACCTTCCACGGACGCGACCTGTTCGCTCCTGCCGCGGCCGCGCTCGCGCGTGGACGGCTCGACGAGGCACTGGGGGAGGAGCTCGCGCCCGCCTCGCTCGCCCGGCTCGCAGTGCCGCCCGCCGAGCGCGGCCCGGAGGGGCTCGCGGGGATCATCGTCCACGTGGATCGGTTCGGAAACCTCGTCACGGATCTCCCCGTCGAGTGGCTCGGGGAGGAGCCCAGGGTACGGGTCGGCACGGCCACCGTCAGCGGCCTCGCGGACTCGTACGCCGACGTGGCGCCCGGCACGGCGCTGCTCACACGTGGCTCCGTGGGGACCCTCGAGGTGTCCGTCCGGGACGGGCGTGCCGACAGGGAGCTCCAGGCGGAGCGGGGCGATACCGTACTGGTCGAGGCGGCGCCCAGGTGAGTCGAACCCCGTGAGGTGGGGGCGCGCCGGCGCCCGTCGGGCTAGATGCGCTCGACGCTCACCGTTCCGAAGGCGGCCTCGAGCCGGATATCGAGCTTGACGGCGGCCGAGTCCCAGTTGGGACTCAGATAGACGCGGTCGGTCCTCTCGAATTCGGGCGCGTCGAGCGAGATGAGCACGGAGGATCGCTCGATGCGGACCCCGATGTCGCGCGGCACCCGGAGCTTGAGCTCGCCGATCCCCATCTTGATCGCGGCGGTGGCGCTGTGGTCCCAGGCGCCGCTCAGGTCCAGGAGCACGTCGCCGATCGCCCCGTCGAATTCGAGGCGGTCGAAGCGCGCGTTCCCCAGGTCGTGCGCCTCGAATTGGGCGGCGCCCGCCTTGAGCGACAGGCGCTCCATGCGGACGCGATTCGGGGTGTCGAACGAGATGTCGGTCTCGCTCGCACCGGTCAGGAACTCGAAGGAGTGCAGCGACAGACCCCCGAGATCGAGGTCCACTTCGGCGGCGCCCACCTTGATCGAGAGATCGGTGGGCACGGCGGGGTGCAGTCCGAGCTCGACGCTGCCGAGCTGGTCGCCGCGCCGCCGGAGGTCGTCGAAATCGAGATCGACGTTCCAGTCGTCGAGGCGGATCGCCTCCGGGTGCTCGGCGCCATCGACGGACGTGACGGCCAGGCGGAGCCGGCCTCGATCGCCCTCGAGGCTCCAGCCGCGGATGGGCTGGAAGCGGGACTCGTCATAGCGGACACGGGCGTCGTACAGGAACGGGGCGTCGGACGGCGAGACCTCTAGTCGCCCCGCCCCGTAGATCAGCTCGACCTCGAGCGACCCGATGCCATCCGCCTGCCGCGCCGCACGGAAGTGCCGCCAATCCTGCGCGGCCAGCGGGTGCTGGATCGACAGGAGCCCCGCCACGAGGCCGAGGCCCGCGGCGGCGGCATGCCGTGCGCCGCCGGGATCACCCATGCGACCCTCCATCATCTCCCGCTTCCCCCGCCTCGGATCCGGCGTCGGCGCCCGGCCCGGTCGCGCCCTCGCCCTCCGTCCCGGAGGTGGCCTCCGCGCGCGGCGTCTCGTCCGCGCCGGCCGGTTGGGGCCCGGGGTCCGATGGGCCGGCGCCGGTGCGCATCGAGGGCTCGGCGTCGGCCAGCGGGTCGAGCGAGGCTCCGCCTTCGGAGCGCCAGTCCACCACCACGCTGCGCGAGCCCGCGCGCGTGAGCAGCACCGCCCCGAACCCGGAGGTCACGAGGATCCAGGTCCCGACGCACGCCACGAAGGCCAGGATGCCGCGGAAGAAGTCGAGCGTGCCGCCCGCCACCCACAGGACCGCGGCGGCCGCGAACGGCAGCAGCAGGAGGACGAGACCGCTCAACACGTAGTAGTAGGAGTTGGAGCGCCGCAGCCGCTCGAGCCACTGGTAGCGGTAGCGTCGCTGCGCGAACATCTCGCCCGCCCCATGCGCCACCGCCAGGTAGCCGATCACCATGGCCAGACCCGTCCCGAGGACGAAGAAGGGCACGATCGGCCACGTGATCACGAGCACGGCCAGGATGAGGAGGGCGGGGAAGAACAGCACCTCGCCCGCGAGCCCCATGGCGAACGAGCGCGCGAACTCGTGGCGAACCGTATCGGCGACCGTCTCCAGACGGGCGTGTGCGAAGTAGACGAGCAGGAGGCCGAGGACACCGAGCACGATGAACGCGCTCAGAGCGCCCGTGAACTCCTCGGTCGCGTGCCCGAAGTTGCGCGCGATGCGGCCCAGGAATCCGTGCCCGCGGGAGGGGCGTCGGTCGCGGAGCCGCGTCTCGACGACGGGGGCCGGCGGCGCCGGGGTCACGCCTGCAGCGGGGGTCTCGGAGACCGAGGCCGCCGCCGAGGGTCCGGACGGGAAGTCGGACAGGATCTCGCCCGTCAGCACGGCGGTCTCCGCGAGCTCGACATCGCCGCCCACCTGGAGGATGTTCCCGTCGATCCGGGCCCCGTCGGCGACGATCAGATCACCATCCAGGATCAGCACATCCCCGGACACGCGGCCCTCGAGGTGGAGCGCGCCGTCGAGGAGCGCCAGATTCCCATCGATCACGTCGTCCATCGGGATGGTGAAGTCGTCGTGCACGATGAGAGCCAGACGCTCGGCGGCCCCGTCCGCCGCGCCACCCAGACGACCCATGGCGCCCCGCAGCCGATCGAGCTGTCCGAGAAGCTCGTCGAACCGGACGCCGCCGGGCGCGATCGACAGCCGCGAGCCCCCCGGACCCTCGACCTGCGTGGTCGTTTCGTCGGTCTCGGAGGTCCGCTCCACACCGAGCAGCCCGCCGATGGCGTCCACCAACGCCCTCGACGACTCGCCCTCCGCTCCCCCGAGCTCGCGTCCCACCCCCTCGAGCTCGCCGATGAACGCCTCCAGCCCCTCCCGCAGCGTGGCGGGCTCGGTCCCCGCCTGGTCGCGCAGAAAGGCGCGCCACGCCGTGACCAGCGTCCCGCCGGGCTCGTAGCCGCCGATGCGGTCGCCATCGAGCGAGATCGCTCCGTCCGCGAACGCGATCACGCGCTCGGCGCCACCCGCGAGCTCCAGCTCGAGCGCGGCGCGCCCGCCGCTCCCCGAAGAGAGCGTCACCGCGCTCCGCTCGATCCGGACCTCCTGCCCGGTCGCCTGGCCCGCACCGGGCAGAAGGGCGCCGAGCGCGGCCCACAGAGTGGCCAGCAGGGCTCGTCGAACAAGCGTGCTCTTCATCTCAGTTCGCCATCTCCACGTTCGATCTCAACCAGGGTTCGTACCGTCGAGGTCATCTCAGGCGGCCCGACCCAGCCGCAACGCGTGCGGTGTGGACCGCATCAGGCGCACCATCACCCACATCGACAGAAGACCGACGAGGCTCGCGAGACCGAGTCCGCCGAGCGCCTGCGTCGGGCTGATGCGATCGGTGATCGCCGTCCCTCCGTCGAGCAGCCCGAGCTCGTACCCGGCCCGGCCCAGGTTCAGGAGCCCGCGGACCGCCAGGTCCCGAACGCCGCCCCAAAGGAACAGACCGAGCTGCGCCGGAGTCACGCCCTGGACGCCGAACAGCCACGCGGCGCCGGTCCCCATCACGCCGACGAGCGAGGCCACAGCGGCGGCGAGGGCCATCCGCCGCCGGATCACGAAGCTGGACAAGCGCTCGTGCCACGGGACCGGCAGCCGGACGCGCGCCATGACGGCGGTCGCGAATCCGGGGCTCGGCGCCACTCGCGGAAGCCCGGCGAGGACCCGCTCGAGCCACGGCACCGGGAGATCGACACGGGCCATCACGGCGTCCGCGAAGCCCCGTGAGGGCTCGATCACGGGGAGGGACGCCAGCAGTGCATCCAGCCACGGAGCGTGCAGTTCCACGCGAGCCATCACCGCGTCCGCGAACCCCCGACGCGGCGAGAGACCGGGGAGACGCTCCACGGATCCGATGAGCGCGCGCAGATCCTCGATCTCCTCCCGGCAGCGGGGGCACGTCTCCTGGTGCCGGACCCGGTCGGCGGGGAGCGAGTCGGCGGATCCCTCCGCGAACTGCTCGATCTCTCGTGGTGTCAGGTGCATCGATTCCGTTCTCCCGTGACTTCGCGGCCACGCGCGAAGCGTCGCCTTCTCGTACGTGCCCCGACCGGTGCGGGTTTCAGCGCCGCGAGAGCGGGAATCGTCAGAGAAGTCAAGGCTCCCGCAGGTGTACGAGCGCCTGTTTCAATTCGTTTCGGGCGCGGTGGATGTACGTCTTCACGGTGCCCAGCGGCACGTCCATCACCTCCGCGATCTCCTCGTAGGCGTAGCCCTCCACGTGCCTGAGGAGGATGGCCGTCCGGTACTCGGGCCGCAGGTCGTCGATCGCCCGCTCGATCTCCTCGCCCATCATGTGCGCCTCGAGCAGCTCGTCGGGGCGCTCGTCCCCGGCCTCGAGCGTGATGCGGGTGGCGGCCTGCCGGTCCGGCGTGATCGCATCGGGCGCGCCCTGTATCGAGACGACGTCGAGCTCCTTCCTGCGCAGGTGATCGATCGTCAGGTTGTAGCCGATCTTGAACAGCCACGACGAGAACTTGTAGGACGGATCGTACCGCTTGAGGTTGTTCAGGGTGCGGACGAACGTCTCCTGGGCCAGGTCCTCCGCCAGCTCCCGGTCGCGCACCATGCGGTAGATGAGCGAGAATACCGGCTTCTCGAAGCGCACCACGATCTCGCGCGCCGCTCGCTCGTCGCCGTCGAGGCACTTTTCGACCAGGGTCTGGTCGCTGTCGTCGGAGTATCCCACGGGCTCGCCGTCACGCTCCGGGGGCCGAACTCGGCGCGACGGGCGTGAGCGCGTCGGGTCGTGTACGTCGGTTTCGGCCGCGTTTCCGCCGGCTGGAGGATAGCCGACCCGCGGGACGCGAACAAACTACGCGGACCACGGTCCGCGCTGGCATCCCGGGCACAGGAACGTGCTCCGTCCGGCCTGGACCAGACGTTCGATCGGACGCCGGCACACGCGGCACGGCTCGCCCTCCCTCGCGTACACGCGGAGCTCGTTCTGGAAGCTGCCGCTGCGACCGTTCACCGCCCGGTAGCTCCGCACGGTCGTCCCCGATCCGCGCAGCGCCGCGCGCAGCACGGCGCGGATCGCGCGGTGGAGACGCCCGACCTCGGCGCGCGACAGCGAGCCGGCCGGCCGGCGGGGGTCGATGCGGGCCCGGAAGAGCGCTTCGCTCGCGTAGATGTTCCCCACCCCCGCGACGCTTCGCTGGTCGAGGAGCACGTTCTTGATCGGGGCGCGTCGGCCTCCGAGGATCTCCGCCAGCCGCGCCCCCGTGAATCCGGGCTCGAGCGGCTCCGGGCCGAGGCGGCGCTCGATTTCCTCCCAGGCGTCCGTAGAGAGGACCTCGAAGCCGCCCAGTCGCCGGACGTCGTCGTAGTAGAGCGTGCGCCCGTCGTCGAGCTCGAGGTCGATCCCCGGGTGCCGGAACTCCGACGGGTCGGGGGGCTCGCTCCCCAGCCAGAAGCGTCCGCTCATGCGGAGCTGGATGCGGATGAGGCACTCCGCCGGATCCGCCGCACGCGAAGCGTCGTGGAGCGGGAAGAGGAGGTACTTCGCGCGACGCGCGGGCTCGCCCAGGCGACGGCCGGCTACGGCGGCCGCGAACTCCGCCGGGGATCCCGGTCCGAGCACGAGGTCGTCGTGGTGGATGCGCACCGACCGGATGCGGCGGTGGGAGATCTCGGGCGCCAGCTCGCGGCGGATCGTCTCGACCTCGGGGAGCTCGGGCAACGACCGCGCCGGGTCTCAGCGACGCGCGAGCAGCGGGGCGCGCGTCGGATCGACACGTGTCGGCTCGAGCTCGTGCCAGCCGATGTCGCGGCGCCACTGCTTCCCCTCGAACCCGATCCGCGCGGCGGCCTCCCGGCTGCGCCGCGCCGCCTCCTCGAGGTCCTCGCCGAGTCCGGTCACCCCCAGCACGCGCCCGCCGGCGGTCACGAGACCCTCATCAGAGCGAGCCGTGCCCGCGTGGTACACCCGGACCTCCTGCGGATCGAACCCGGGCAGCTCGATCTGCCGCCCCGGATCGCTCGAGCCCGGGTATCCGGCGCTGGCGAGGACGGTGACGAGGGCCGCGCCCTCCATCGCCTCCGGATGCCACCCGGCGAGCGATTCCCCCCGGGCCACCGCCATGAGCGGCTCGGGCAGCGAGGCACGGGTGAGAGGCAGGACGACCTGCGTCTCCGGATCGCCGAGCCGGCAGTTGAACTCGACCACTCTCGGGCCCTCGTCGGTGAGCATCAGACCGGCGTACAGGAACCCCCGGTACGGCGTGCCGCGCGCGGCCATGGCCTCGAGGACGGGCTCCGCGATCCGGGTGCGCACCTCGTCGAGAAAGGCGGTGTTGCACGGCGCGGCCGGGGCGTACGCGCCCATCCCCCCGGTGTTGGGTCCCACATCGCCCTCCCCGATCCGCTTGTAGTCGCGCGACGTGAGCAGCGGGACCGCCCGGGCACCGTCGGCGAGGAAGAAGACCGACAGCTCGATCCCCTCCATGAACTCCTCCACCACGACCTCGTGCCCGGCGTCCCCGAAGCGGGCTTCGACCATCAGGAGATCGATCGCGTCGAGCGCCTGTTGGCGCGTGTCGCACACGAGCGCGCCCTTGCCGGCCGCGAGCCCGCTCGCCTTGACGACCAGGGGCTCCGGGTGGCTCGCGATGTGGGCCCTCGCCTCGTCCGCATCCTCGAAGCAGGCGAAGCGCGCCGTGGGGATGCCGTGCCGCTCCATGAGGCGCTTGGCGAACACCTTCGAGGATTCGAGACGCGCGGCGGCCCGGGTGGGTCCGAAGATCGGCAGCGAGAGGCTTTCGAAGCGATCCACGATCCCCGCGGCCAGCGGGGCCTCGGGCCCCACCAGCGTGAGGTCGATGTCGTGCTCCCGCGCGAAGCGCGCCAGCCCTTCGACGTCTCCGGCCCCGATGTCGACGCATTCGGCGAGCGTCGCGATCCCGGGGTTCCCCGGTGCGGCGTACAGCGTCGCGTCGGGCAGGTCCCGCCACAGCTTGTCGACGTAGGCGTGCTCGCGTCCTCCGCTCCCGACGACGAGCAGCTTCACTCGCGGAGGACCTTCACTCGCGCCGCGCTCCCCGGAACGCTTCGCCGATCTTGTGCTTGAGGCGGTCCACGGTGGCGTCCACTTCATCGAGCAGCTCGCGCGCGGCGTCCTTGTAGCCCTTCATCGCCTCGGCGAGGTCCTGCCGGTAGGGGCGCTCGTCCTTCTCGTCACGGCGCTGGTACTCGCCGGCGAGGATGCGGTCGTAGGTGCCCGTCTCCATCCAGTCGCGCAGTTCACCGACGCGGATCACGGCGAACGGGTGCGTCTGCCCGAGCACGTTGAGGACCTTGTACACCGCGTCGAGCAGGTCGCCACCCTCGCGGTATTCGTCCGACTGGGCGATGAACTCGTCGAGGTCGAGCGTCTGGCCCCGCATCCCGCCCGCCATGTGCATGAGCGACGACATCGTGACCTCGGGGTTCTGCACGGAGAGCAGGCCGGCCCGGTCCGACGACAGCTCGCTCTTCCGGTACCATTCGAGCAGCGCCATGAGGATCGGGCGCATCGCGAGCCCGATGATCGTGTAGCGGAACAGGACGAGATTGAGCATGAGGATGAGGAGGGTCCGATAGAGCACGTGTCCGCTCAGGATGTGCCCCACCTCGTGTCCGAGGACCGCTTCGACCTCGTCGGGCGACAGGATCTCGAGCATCGAGGAGTTGAGCACGATGAACGGCTCGCCCATGCCGACCGCGCCCGCGTTGACCACGGGCGTCTGCGACACGTACACCTCGGGCGGCTTCTCGACGTCGAGCACCTCGCACACGCGCTCGAGCCGCTCCTGGATCCAGCCGTACTGGTTCGCGGACACCCGCACCGCGTTCGCCTTGAACGCCAGCCGCAGGGCGCGCTCGCCGAACAGCCCGAAGATCTTGCGCAGCGCGAGGTCGAAGCCCGGCACCTTGCGGAGCGCGTTGAGCGCCGCGCGGTCCGCCGGGTGCTCCCACGCCACGGGGCTGATCTGGGTGAGGATCCTGCGCTGGACGCCTTCGTTTTCACTCATCGATTCCTCCCGCCGGGCGGGGTCGGTGATGTCGGGGTCGGGGGTGTGCGCGACGCTCCGCGCTCCGCCCCGATGTACGACCGGCCCGGAGGGCCTGTTTCATGGCACGACCCCGTCACGGGCCGCGTCACAGGGCGTCGAGCGCCCGCTCGAGGTCCTCGAGCAGGTCCAGCTCGTCCTCGACGCCCACGGACAGCCGCACGAGTCCCGGCGTGAGGCCGATCTCCCGCTTCTTCTCGTCGGGCACCGAGGCGTGTGTCATGGACGAGGGCACGGACACGAGGCTCTCGACGCCGCCCAGGCTCTCGGCGAGCTGGAACACCTCGGTGGAGGCGGCGAAGCGGTTCGCCCGCTCCGCGGATCCGAGATCGACGCTCACCATCGATCCGAACCCGTCCATCTGTCGGCTCGCGAGCTCGTGCTGTGGGTGATGGGCCAGCCCGGGAAAGTGCACGCGCTCGACCTCGTCGTGCCCATCGAGCAGCCGCGCGGCCGCCGCGGCGTTCGAGCAGTGGGCCGGCATGCGCAGGTGGAGCGTCTTCGTCCCGCGCAGCACGAGCCAGCAGTCGAAAGGTCCGGGCACGGCGCCGGTGGTCTTCTGCTGGAAGCGGAAGCGCTCGGCCAGCTCGTCGGAGCTCGTGATGAGCGCCCCGCCGATCATGTCGCTGTGGCCGTTCAGGAACTTGGTGGTCGAGTGCATGACCACGTCTGCCCCCAGATCGAGCGGACGCTGCAGGAACGGGGTGGCGAACGTGTTGTCCACGGAGAGGATCGCGCCCGCCTCGTGCGCGATCTCGGCGCAGGCCGCGATGTCCGACACGGTGATCATCGGATTCGAGGGCGTCTCGACGTGGATCAGCCGCGTCTCCGGTCGCACCGCCGTCCGCACCGCCCGGGCGTCGGTGGTGTCGACGAAGTCGAACTCGACCCCGAAACGCGCCCACACGTGGCGGAGCATCCGATCCACGCCCCCGTACACATCGGCGCCGCACACCAGGTGGTCGCCGCCGCTGAGCGTCGCCTTGATCAGCGCGTCGATCGACGCCAGACCGGAGGCGAACGCGGCGCCGTGGCGCCCGTTCTCGAGCGCGGCGAGGTTGTCCTGGAGGGCTTCGCGGGTCGGATTCTTGACGCGCGCGTAATCGTACCCGTCGATCGGAGAGCCGACCGCCTTCTGCACGTAGGTGGAGGTCTGGAAGATCGGCGTCATGATGGCGCCGGTCGACGGGTCCGGCCGCTGCCCCGCGTGTACGGCGCGGGTTCCGAAGCGCTGCGGTTCGTGGCCCACTCGGGGTCGGCCTCCTGCTGCGGGATCGTGGGGCTGGAAGGTCCCGACGCTCCTTCGCCGGCCTTCCCGGATCGCGTGCCGCCCGATAGTAACGGATGGCGTTCGGGGCGCGCGAATCGATCGCCGGCGCGTCATGCGGTCCCGCTTGACGCCGGCTTGAGCCTCGGCCGCATCGTTCATCATGCCCGCGGCTCGCGCCCCCCACCGCCTCTACGTGCACCTCGCGTGGCCCGCGCCGCCGGGCATCGCCGCCATGACGCCAGGCCGGCGGGCGACCATCGAGAGCCACATCCTGGCCGGTTGTCGCTGGATCGGGGCCGAGCCGATCGAGGTGTGCGTGCTCGCCGATCGCGTGCACCTCCTCGCGAGCCTCCCGGCGGTGCTCAGCGTGCACGAGCTGGCGACCCACGTCAGACGCATCGTCGAAGAGCTGCTCGCCGACGTCGGGTGCGTGGTCCGCTGGGGGACGGGCTTCGCGGCGATCACCGTATCGCCCCCCGAGGTCCGCCGCGTTCGCCGCCGCCTGGCGTCCCTCGGGCTGCCCGACGAGCCGCCGGTAGCCCGCCCCCGGACGGACCGGCCGCGGCGGCGCCCGCGCCTCCGGCGCCGCCGGGGTAGACGGGGCTGACGGGGGCGGGCCCGCCCGCCCTATACTCTCCGCCAGCGACCCCCTCCGGGGTCGCCGAGCATGCGACGTGCACGAGGGTGCGACGTGCGCGCGTCGGGAGGAGATACAGACCGATGGGGGGCACGGTGGGCGAGTCGTTGATCATCTCCGCCTCGGGCATCCGGGGCATCGTGGGACAGGGCCTCACCCCCGATGTGGCGGCGCGCTACGGCGCGGCGTTCGGGACCCTTCTCGCCGACGACCGGTCGGCTTCCGGGGCCGCGGCGGGCCGGGTGCTGGTGGGACGGGACAGCCGTACCTCCGGCGCGCTCCTGCTCGATGCGGTCAGCGCGGGGCTGCGGGCCGTGGGGCTCGACGTGGGGGACATGGGGGTCGTCTCGACCCCCACCGGTCTGCTTGCGGTCGAGGAGACCGCGGATGCGGCCGGGGGCCTGCTCGTGACGGCGTCCCACAACCCCGCGGAGTGGAACGGCCTCAAGCTCGTCGCGCCGGAGGGACGCTTCCTCACCCCGGAGGCCGGCCGCCGCGTCGAGGCACTGTTTCACGAAGGCCCGCGTTACGTCGCATGGGATCGCGTCGGCTCGCGGAACGCGGTGGAAGGGGCGAACGAGCGGCACCTGGAGCGGATCCTCGCGCTCCCCATCCTCGACGTCCACCTGATCGCGGCCCGGGGATTCCGCATCGCCCTCGACTGCGTGCGGGGTGCCGGAGGCCTCATCGTGCCTGCCCTCCTCGAGCGGCTGGGGTGCGATGTGAGGGGGATCGATCTGGAGCCCGACGGGAGGTTCCCGCGCAAGCCCGAGCCCGTCCCCGAGAATCTGGAGGCGCTCGGGCACCTCGTCCTGCGGGACGAGGCCGACATGGGGTTCGCGGTCGACCCCGACGTGGACCGCCTCGCGCTCGTGGACGAGAACGGCCGCCCAATCGGGGAGGACTGGACCCTCGCCCTGGTCACCGAGCTTGTCGGTGAGCTCGAGCCCGGACCGGTGGTCACCAACCTGTCTTCGAGCCGCTCCATCCGGGACGCGGCCGAACGGGCCGGCGTTCCCTTCCACCTGGCGCCGGTGGGGGAGGCCAACGTGGTCGCGCGGATGATGGAGGTCGGGGCGACGGTGGGGGGGGAGGGGAACGGAGGCGTGATCTATCCCGGGCTCCACCTGACGCGGGACGCCCCGCTGGCCGCGGCGCTCATCTTGCAGTTCATGGCGCGCGTCGAGGCTCCGCTGAGTGCGATCGTCCGGGAGCGTCCGGGGTATCGAATCGTCAAGCGGAAGCTGGACCGCGGCGGGCTGGCGGTCGCCGAAGCGCTGGAACGCGTTGCAGGGGCATCACCTGACGGCGTGGAACGCGATCGACAGGATGGCCTCCGGCTCGAGTGGCCGGATGGGTCGTGGGTCCACGTGCGACCCTCTGGGACCGAGCCCATCCTGCGCATCGTGGCGGAGGCGCCACACGAGAGACGGGCGACCGAGCTCGCCGACTGGGTGGAGGGGCGGGTCCGGGGTGCCACGCGATAGAAAGCGACGGTCGGGCGGATGTGTGGAATCGTCGGCTACGTAGGCGAGAAGGACGCCGTTCCCCTCCTCATCGAGGGGCTCAAGCGGCTCGAGTACCGCGGATACGACTCCGCCGGGATCGCCGTCCAGAACGGGGCGGGGCTGGACGTTCGCAAGTCCCCCGGGAAGATCGCCAGCCTCGAGGCGCTCCTCACGAGTCGTCCGCTTAGCGGCCAGACCGGGATCGCGCACACCCGCTGGGCGACGCACGGGGCTCCCAACCAGGTCAACGCCCACCCGCACACGGACGAGGCCGGACAGGTCGCGATCGTCCACAACGGAATCATCGAGAACTGCGACGTCCTGCGTCTGAAGCTCCAGGAGCTGGGGCACGAGTTCGCCACCGAGACCGACACCGAGGTGCTCGTGCACCTCGTGGAGGAGACGTTCGAGGGGAATCTCGAGCAGGCGGTGGCAGCCGCGCTGACCCAGGTGGAGGGGACGTTCGGGATCGCGGTCATGAGCCAGGCCGACCCCGGGAAGATCGTGGTGGCCCGGCGGGCCGCCCCCCTGCTTCTCGGCGTGGGCGAGAACGGCGACCACGCGATGTGGGTCGCCTCCGACGTCGCCGCGGTGCTGGGCCATACGCGGCAGGTGGTCTACCTCGAGGACGACGAGCTCGCCGTGCTGCGACAGGGCGGCTACGAGATGATGGATCTCAAGTCGCTCGGTGCCCCGGGAGGGATGCGCCCGATCGAGAAGGAGATCAGCCACGTCGCGTGGGATCTCGAGCGCATCGAGCGCGCGGGATATCCCCATTTCATGCTCAAGGAGATCCACGAGGAGCCTTCCACCGTGCGTGACGCCATGCGCGGGAGGCTGCTCGAGGAAGAGGGGACCGCGAAGCTCGGGGGATTGAACGAGATCTCGGAGGAACTGAACCGGGCGGAGCGCATCATCCTCACCGGGTGCGGCACCTCGTGGCATGCGGCGCTCGTCGGCGAGTACATGATAGAGGAGCTGGCGCGCATCCCGGTCGAGGTGGAGTACGCGTCCGAGTTCCGCTACCGGAACCCGATCATCCCTCCCCGGACGCTCGTGGGGGGCATCAGCCAATCCGGCGAGACGGCCGATACGCTGGCCGCGATCCGGGAGGCCGGCGAGCTCGGGGCGACGACCTTCGGGATCGTCAACGTGGTGGGCTCGACGATCGCCCGTGCCACCGACGCCGGCATCTACACCCACGCGGGTCCGGAGATCGGGGTGGCCTCCACGAAGGCGTTCGTCGCCCAGGTGACGGCCCTCACGCTCCTCGCCCTCATGCTGGGCCGACGCCGCGGCATGTCGATTCTCGAGGGACGGGAGGTCGTTCACGCCCTCAGACGGCTCCCGGAGCTCATGCAGGAGGTCCTGGACAGCGAGCCCCGCATCGAAGAGATCGCGCGGCAGTTCCAGGACGCCCGCAACTTCCTCTATCTGGGGCGGGGTCCGAACTTCCCGATCGCGCTCGAGGGGGCTCTCAAGCTGAAGGAGATCAGCTACATCCACGCCGAGGGGTACCCGGCGGCGGAGATGAAGCACGGACCCATCGCCCTCATCGACGACGAGATGCCGGTGGTGTTCATCGCGCCCCGCGATTCGGTGTACGCCAAGGTCGTCCTCAACATCGAAGAGGTGAAGACGCGGGGCGGGCGGGTGATCGCGCTCGTGACGAACGGGGACAACGACCTCATCGACAAGGTCGATCACCTGATCCGGGTGCCGAAGACGCTGCCCCTGCTCCAGCCGGTGCTGAACGCGGTGCCCCTGCAGCTTCTCGCGTACTACATTGCGGTGCTTCGAGGGTGCGACGTGGACCAGCCCCGCAACCTCGCGAAGAGCGTCACCGTCGAGTAGCGGGCGACCCCGGCGAGCCGGGACCTTCCGCCCCGCGGGGGGTTACAGGAACGGGGCCGCGGTATATGTTGGACCCGTGGCGACGCCGGGACAGGGCCGACGTCGCTGGCACGCGGTCTCCTAGGATGGGGAGTCGAAGGGCATGCCGACCGAATACCTCCAGATGGTTCGGGAGCAGGTCGCGAAGTACGCCGGAACGCTGCGCGACGTCATCGTGCTGGCCCCGGTGTACGGGGTGCTCATGTTCCACCTCATGAAGGACCCGCGCCTGTCACGCGAGCAACGCCTGTGGGTGGACGCGGCGATCGCCTATCTGGTCAGCCCGGATGACGTGATCCCCGAAGACCAGGTCGGGCCGTACGGGTACCTGGACGACATCTTCTGCTGCGCCTACGTGGCACAGCAGATCGGAGAGGAACTGGGTTGGGACGTCGTCGAAGAAGGCTGGACGGGCGAGCGGTCCGCGGCGGAGGTATCGCGAACCGTGATCGCGCGGGAACAGGAGCTCCTGGGTGATGCCGGCGACGATGTGCTCCGTTTCGCGGGTCTCCTCGATTCGCGCGAAGCGCGCGCCTCGGAAGATGTCGTCGAGCGTGCGTTCGCCCCGATCGCGCTCGAGACCGGCTGACACGGGTCGCCGGGCGGTCTTCCTCGGCACTCTGATCGCGCCCCTGCTCGCGGCCCTCCCGGCCGCGGCCCAGTACCGACTCGTCTCCGCGGCCGGCGACACGCTCGACTTCGCGCGCGACACGCTGCTCGCAATGCGCGATCGATCCGACGCGTTGTACCAGGAGCTCGAACAGGATCCGCTCGTCCTGTACTACACGTCGTACGGTCCCGAGCTCACGTCCGACCAGGGCGACCTGGCGCTGCCGTGGAACGCCGTCGACGTGGTCACCGACTCGATCGCCGCGGTCGTCACGCCGGGGAACCTGCGCGAGGCCGACAGGGCGTACTACAATTACGCGGTGCTCCGCATGCGCTCGGTGCGTGACGACCCCGACGTGCCCTGCGACGAGCTGTTCGGTCGCGAGATGGACGCCGTGGACGCGTTCGTGGACGGGTGGATCGTGGCGCGCACGCTGTTCGGGGGACCGGCGTACGAGCCCCTCGATGAGCTTGCCTTCGCCCGATCCGCCGCGGTGCTCGAGGGGTACGTCGCCGCGAGCTCCGACCGCCAGCTGGGCGGGTGCCTCTCCGTGTGGAGGGACGAGCACGCCGCCGCCGTCGAGCGGTACGCGGCGTGGCGGAAGGACAGCGCCTTCGGGCCCTCGTGATCCCCGCGCGCCGCCTGCGCCCGTCGTCCGGTCGCGGGCGGGACCGACATGAACCGCAACCCGGTCGGCGGATGACCCTCCAGCTCTACAACTCGCTCTCGCGCCGGCTCGAGCCCTTCGAGCCGCTCGAGCCCGGCGTCGTGCGCATGTACACCTGCGGCCCCACCGTGTACGACCGCGCCCATATCGGGAACTTCCGCACGTTCCTGTGGGAGGACCTCCTGCGGCGCACGCTCCGCTGGAAGGGCTTCGAGGTCACGCAGGTGATGAACCTCACCGATGTGGACGACCGTACGATCAGCGCCGCGCTCGAGCGCGGCGTCTCGCTCCGCGACGTGACCGAGCCCGTGATCGAGGGCTTCTTCGAGGATTGGCGGACGCTCGGTCTCGAGGAGGCGGAGCGCTACCCGCGCGCCACCGAGCACGTCGACCACATGATCGAGCTCGTCGAGGCGCTCGACGAGCGCGGGCTCACCTACGAGAGCGACGGATCGGTCTATTTCGCGATCGGGCGCTTCGAGGGCTACGGCCGTCTGGCCGGCATCGACCCGCGGACGCTGCGCGCAGCGGGACGCGTGACCGGCGACGAGGAGTACGACAAGGACGACCCGCGCGACTTCGTCCTGTGGAAGGGGGGCGAGCGGGACGACGAGGGGCGCGTGGCGAGCTGGGACTCGCCCTGGGGCCCGGGTCGGCCGGGGTGGCATCTGGAGTGCTCGGCCATGGCCATGGCCTATCTGGGGGAGACGCTCGACATCCACACCGGCGGCGTGGACAACCTGTTTCCGCACCACACGAACGAGATCGCCCAGTCCGAAGGGGCGACCGGCAAGCCGTTCGCGAGGTACTGGCTGCACGCGGCCCACCTGCTCGTCGAGGGGCACAAGATGGCCAAGTCGCTCGGGAACTTCCTCACGATCCCCGATCTGATCGCGCGTGGCATCGCCCCCTCCTCGATCCGCTACCTGCTCCTGAGCGGCCATTACCGGTCGCAGCTCAACTTCACGTTCGACGGGTTGGAGGCCTCCGCGCGCTCGGTGGCGCGGCTGCACGAGTTCCGCCAGCGCCTGCGGGAGCTTGCCGCGTCGGGCCAGGCGACCACCGACGCCGGCGATCTCGGACCCGTGGCGACCGAGGCGGGGCGGCGCTTCGAGGCGGCGATGGAGGACGACCTCAACGTCTCCGAGGCGCTCGCCGCCGTGTTCGGGCTCGTGCGGTCGGCGAACCAGGAGCTCGACCGCGCGGCGCCGCGGATCCCCGACGGCGTGGCCGACGCCCTCGCCGTGCTGGATGACTTCGAGCGCGTGTTCGGGGTGCTGGCGCTGCACGATCGCGAGGCAGCGGGGGTGGACGACGAGCTCGCGGCGTGGGTGGAGTCGAGGATCGCCGACCGCGAAGGCGCCCGCGCGGCGCGCGACTTCACGCGCGCCGACGCCATCCGGGACGAGCTCCTCGAGCGCGGCATCGTGCTCGAGGACACTCCGCAGGGGACGCGTTGGAAGCCGAAGGAACCCGTCGGGGCGGGCTCGTGAACGGCCCTGGACGCGGTACCCGCGACCGGCCGTGGACCGCGAGCGCGGGAGACCCGTGAGGCCCTGCAGGAAGGGTGCCGTCATGTGTTGACGCTCCGCGACACCTCCGATATGTTAGACGTCTATTTGCGAAAGGGTCGCTGGCGTAGCTCAACCGGTAGAGCATCGGATTTGTAATCCGAAGGTTGTGGGTTCGAGTCCCACCGCCAGCTCGGTCGAGCCGGCACCGGAACGCCCGGGTACGACGGACGCTCGCTACGACCCCGTCGGAATCGGGGGCCGACGGTGGGGTACCGAAGCGGCCAAACGGGGCAGACTGTAAATCTGCTGGCTTATGCCTTCGGAGGTTCGAATCCTCCCCCCACCATTTTCGCGGTCAACACGAGCCATACGCACACATCGCTGACGCACGAGTCCAACGAGACCCAGGAGAGGCGAAGGGTGGCGAAGCAGAGATTCGAGCGAACGAAGCCGCACGTGAACGTGGGGACGATCGG